>NZ_CP042425.1:4800000-6000000 GCF_008254045.1 Limnoglobus roseus
TGCGGTCCGCTGTGCCGGGGAGGCGCGGTGGACGGGACTGGGTTCGGTCGCGTGTTCCCCATTCTTCCGAATCAAAACTGACTTCGAGGATTCTCAGCATGTCGAGCCGCCGTTCCCGATCCGCCCTGGCGTTGCTGGTCGTCGTCACGACGGCGGCCGCCGGGCGGGCGGGCGAACCCGACGCGGGCAAGGTCGCGTTCTTCGAGAAGAAGGTCCGGCCGATCCTGGTCGGCCAGTGCTACGCCTGCCACTCGGCCGACACGAAGCCGGCCGGCGGGTTGCGGGTCGACGACCGCAACGGCCTCCTCACCGGCGGGAACGCCGGGGCGGCCGTCGTGCCGGGCAAGCCGGCCGAGAGCTTGCTGATTCGCCGCGTGTCGCTGAAGGACGGCAAGCGGCGGATGCCCCAGGACACCGAGGCCCTGACGGCCGAGCAGGTCGCGGACCTGACGGCGTGGATCGCCGACGGGGCCGTGTGGCCGGCGGTCAAGCTGCCGGCATCGTTCGGCAAGCCGAAGGAGAAGTACGAGGAACTGCGGAAGGACCACTGGGCGTGGCAGCCGCTCCAGGAGCCGAAGGCTCCCGCAGTGAAGGACGCGGCCTGGGCGAAGGACGACGTCGACCGCTTCCTGCTCGCGAAACTCGAGGCGCAGAGCCTCAAGCCGGTCGCCGACGCGGACAAGGTCACGCTCATCCGCCGGATCACGTTCGACCTGACCGGCCTGCCGCCGACGCCGGCCGACGTCGACGCCTTCGTGAAGGACTCGTCCGCGAACGCCTTCGCGACGGTCGTGGACCGCCTCCTCGCAAGTTCGCAGTTCGGCGAGCGGTGGGGCCGGCACTGGCTGGACGTGGCCCGGTACGGCGAGTCGACCGGCCCGAGCCGGAACATCCCGTACCCGCACGCCTGGAAGTACCGCGACTACGTCATCGACAGCGTGAACGCCGACGTCCCGTACGACCGGTTCATTCGCGAGCAGGTCGCCGGCGACCTGCTGCCATCGACGAACGACGAGGAGGCCAACCGGCAGAAGATCGCGACCGGGTTCCTCGCCCTCGGCGTGAAGGACGTGAACCAGCGGTTCAAGGTCCGGTTCGTCATGGACAACGTGGACGAGCAGATCGACGCCGTCACCCGGTCCGTCCTCGGGTTGACCGTCAGTTGCGCCCGGTGCCACGACCACAAGTTCGACCCCGTCCCGCAGGCCGACTACTACGCCCTCGCCGGCATCTTCACGAGCACCGACAACGCGGCCGGCGTGCGGAACCAGATGGGCGGCGCGGGTCTGGCGTACTACGTCCCCGACATGCTCGTGAAGCTGAGCGGCGACCTGCCGACGGCCCCGCCCGAGCAGGTGGCGAAGCTGACGGCCGCGGTGGCCGAGGCGAAGAAGGCGTGGGACGGCATCCGGGGCACGCCCGAGGGCCTGAAGCCCGGCCCGAACGGCCAGCCGACGCAACGCCCGTTCCGCGTGAAGTACGAGCGGCTCCAGGGCGAGCTGAACGCCCTGACCGACCCGGCCCAGCGCGGCCTGGCGGCCCACGGCGTCCGCGACGCGAAGGCGATCGCCGACACCGAGATCCGCGTCCGCGGGGAGGCCGAGAAGCTCGGCCCGACCGTCCCCCGCGGCTACCTCACGGCGTTCGCCGTGCCCGGCGCGGCGGCCGTCAACCCGAAGCAGAGCGGGCGGTTGGAACTGGCCCAATGGCTGACCAGCCCGAAGAACCCGCTCGCCTCGCGGGTGGCCGTCAACCGCGTCTGGCAGCACCTGTTCGGCACCGGCCTCGTGTCGACCGTCGACAACTTCGGCGTCACCGGCGACGTGCCGTCGAACCCCGAGTTGCTCGACCACCTGGCCGGGCGGTTCGTCCGCGACGGGTGGAGCACGAAGAAGCTCGTCCGCACGCTCGTCCTGACGCGGGCGTACCAACTCGGCGGCGAGGGCACGGAGGCCCACCGCACGCTCGACCCGGCGAACCGCCTCGTCTGGCGGCACGCCCCGCGGCGGCTCGACGCCGAGGAGTTCCGCGACTCGCTCCTCGCGACGGCCGGCGTCCTCGACGGCCAGCGGGCCGCCGGGTCGGCGGCGAAGGAACTGAAGATGGTCGAGATGCGGGACAACGGGCCGGAGGCCGCGAACGTCCACAAGGCGGCCGACGCGAGCACGGCCCGCAGCGTGTACCTGCCGCTGTTGCGGGGCGTCACGCCGCACGCCCTCGAAGCGTTCGACCCGGTCGAGCAGACGCTCGTCACCGGCCGCCGGGACACGACGACCGTGCCCGGCCAGGCGTTGTTCCTGTTGAACTCGACGTTCGTCCGCAAGCAGTCGCTGACCCTGGCCGAGCGGGTGCTGAAGGACAAGGACGCCGCGGACGCCGACCGCGTGCAGGTCGCCTACCGCCTGACGCTCGGCCGGGCGGCAACTGCTCAGGAAGTGGACCGGGCTCGCGCGTTCGTCGCCGAGTACGAGTCCGGCTACCGCCAGCACCCGGCCGCGAAGGCCGAGAAGCCGAAGGCGGCGGCGAAGCCGAAGACGGCCGAGGAACTGGCCGACCCCGACCAGGCCGACCAGACGGGCGAGGAGGTCGTCGAGGACGCCGTCCACCCGAAGGACGCGAGGACGGCCGCGTGGCTGGCCTTCGCACAGGCCCTCTACGGGAGCGGCGAGTTCCGGTACGTCCGCTAGGCGAGCGGGGGGCGTCAGCCCCCGGATTCTCGAATCGCAATGACCGGAATCCGGGGGCTGACGCCCCCGCTCGCCCGATCCCTCGAACACCACCCGACCAAACCCAACACACACGACCGAGGTTCCGTTATGTCTCAGTTTCCGTTCGCCCCCAGCCGCCGGCAGGCCCTCAAGCACGCCGGGGCCGGGTTCGGCATGGTCGCCCTCGCCGGGCTGCTCGGCCAGCAGGCGAGGGCCGCCGAGAAGGTCACGGCCGCGAAGCCGCTCGCCCCGAAGTCGCCGCACTTCCAACCGCGGGCGAAGAAGATCATCTTCGTCTTCCTGCAGGGGGCCGTGTCCCAGATGGACACGTTCGAGTACAAGCCGGAACTCCAGAAGAACGGCGGCAAGGCTGGCCCCGGCGGCGGCACCCTGACGGCGTCGAAGTTCAAGTTCAGCCAGCACGGCCAGACCGGGTCGTGGTTCTCGGAACTGATGCCGAACATCGCCAAGCACGCGGACAAGCTGACGTGGCTCCGCGGCCTGCACACGGACACGCCGGCCCACCCGCAGGCGGTCGTGCAACTGCACACCGGGAGTGCGAACGCCGCCCTCACCCGGCCGAGCCTGGGCGCGTGGCTGATGTACGGCCTCGGCACGGAGAACCAGGACCTGCCCGGGTACGTGACGATCAACCCAACGCCGAACTTCGGCGGGGCCGTCAACTACGGCAGCGCGTTCCTGCCGGCCCACTTCCAGGGCACGCGGATCGACGACCAGGGCCGCCTGCCGAACCTGCGGTCCGCGACCGCGGGTTCGCTCCAGCGGAAGCAGCTCGACTTGATCCAGGCGATGAACCGCGACCTCGGGGCGACGGCCGGGGCCCCGGACCAACTCGACGGCGTGATCGAGAGCTACGAGCTCGGGTTCAAGATGCAGGGCAAGGTGCCGGAGTTGCTCGACCTCTCGAAGGAGCCGCAGGCGGTGAAGGACGCTTACGGCATCAAGGACGGGGCGGCCGGGTCGTTCGCCCGCCAGTGCCTGATGGCCCGCCGGCTGAGCGAGGCCGGCGTGCGGTTCGTGGAGATCTGCCAGCCCGGGTGGGACCACCACAACAACCTGCACAAGGGCCTCCTCAACCGGTGCGAGTCGGTCGACCAGCCGACGGCCGCCCTGCTGACCGACCTGGAGCAGCGGGGGCTGTTGGAGGACACGCTCGTGCTGTTCGGCAGCGAGTTCGGCCGGCAGCCGACGACGCAGGGGGCGGACGGGCGGGACCACAACATCACCGGGTACCCGATGTTCCTGACCGGGGCGGGGGTGAAGCCGGGCGTCACGTACGGGGCGACGGACGAGTTCGGGATCCAGGCCGTCGAGGGCCGGATGCACACGAACGACCTGCACGCCACCCTGCTCGCCCTGCTCGGCCTCGACCACGAGAAGCTGACGTACAACTACGCCGGCCGCGACTTCCGCCTCACCGACGTCGCCGGCACCGTCGTGCGGGACATCATGCGGTAGCAAGTTGGTCATGACGGTTCGTGGAGAAAGTCCGGCCACGAACCGTCATCGGGTTGAGAAATCGGTGGGTTCTACACCACGCGGTTACACAAACTCGGTGGATAACTCTTCTGGATCGCGCCAACCAACTGCTTCTTGAAGCCGAGTTTCCGCAGCAGTTGCATGTCCTGGTACCCTCGACTGCTCTACTCGGTACCAGCCGCGTGACGCAAACCGCGACCGGATTCACGGGATGCCGACACGCTTTCGCTGGCGGTCGTGTCTGCCGTCAGCCGGCCAGTCCCCTCGCGACCGCCAGATGGCGGATCAGGTCGGCCCGCATCTCGGCTGCCCGTTCGGGCGTGGGTGCCCGGAGGACCGCGGCGGGGTGGTAGGTCGCGATGGCCCGTGCGTGCGATTCCAGCGGCACGACTTCCCCGCGGCGGTCGGCGAAACGGAACGGGCGGCCGAGCACGGCCTGGGTCGCGGTCGCCCCGAGGCAGACGACGACGGCCGGCCGGATCAGGTCGAGTTCCGCGGCCAGCCATGGTTGGCAGGCGTTGACTTCGCGGACGTCGGCGGTGCGGTGCTGGCGGAACAGGCCACTCATTGAGAACTTGAAGTGCTTCACGGCGTTCGTCACGTACACCGCCCCGCGGTCGAGGCCGGCGGCGTGCATCGCGGCGTTCAGCACCTCGCCTGCCGGGCCGAGAAACGGTCGCCCCTCGCGGTCTTCCTGGTCCCCCGGTTGCTCGCCGACGAGCACGATCCGGGCGTCGGCCTTGCCCTCGCCGAAGACGGTCTGCGTGGCCGGGCCGCACAGGTCGCACGCGGTGCAACCTGTCGCGGCCTCTCGCAAGCTGGCCAGATCGCGGTGGGGCGGGAGAAACGCGGCGGCCGACCGCGCCGGGCCTTCGGCGTGCGCGACCATCTCCGCCACGCGGACGGGGGCCTCGGCGAGCAAGTCGGCGATGATGGCCGTTTCCGGTAGCGTCGGCCAGTGGCGGACGGGCAGTTCCTTCTTCATCATCTTCAACTTGATGCGGGCCGGGTTGAACGTCGCCCGGTAGTAGGTCTTCCACAGCCCTTCGAGCACGTCCGGCGGCGGGGCGTCCTTTGCCGGCACGCCGGGGCCGAAGTGTAGTTGGTCTCCGTCCCACGTCACCGACTCGTCGGGCGTGAGGATCGACCAGTGCATCTCCGGGAAGCGGCGGGCGAAGAACGAGGCGGTCAGCCGCACGATGCGGTGATCGGGTCGATGCCAGGCGACGAAGTGCTCGCCGACACGGCGGAAGCGGACGAAGGCCTTCATCTTGTGGGCGTCGCGGCGGACCGCCTTCTCGGCCCGGGCCAGCCAGTGAACATCGTCGTCGGTGGCCAAATCCAGGAGGTGCGGCTCTCCGTGTGTTAGCCGCCAGAGCGCGCGGTACAGGCGTGCCCACCGTTGCGGCTCGCGATGGCAGGCAACTTTTTCCGCCAGCGCCAGGAACGGCGGTGGCACGCAGTATTTCGATGAGGTCGCGGGCGGGATTCCCTCGCCGGCGAACAGACTGGCTTCGGTGCCGTCGGTGAAATGGACAGCGGACGGCGGCACCTCGCTCGCCAACAGGCCGCGGCAAGCCGTCCGCCACTCGTCGAAGTTCGCGGCGGTAACAATCATGAGGGGTCGATCCCGTCGAAGAGCGTCGGCTGCACGGCTTTCTTCAGGCCGACCGTGTCGAGCAGGCGCAAGCCGGGGTTGTGGTCGCCGGTCACGACGAACGGGGCGGCGCTCTTCCAGTTCACGCGGAGCTTCCGCAGGTCGTCGGTCGTCAGCGCGTGATGCCGACGGATGGCGAGGATGCGGTTCACATTTCGCACGCCCAGACCCGGGACGCGCAAGAGCAGTTCGCGGCAGGCCGTGTTCACGTCGATGGGGAACCAGTCGCGGTGGGCCAGCGCCCAGGCGAGCTTGGGGTCGACGTCGAGGGCGAGGTTCGCGTCCGTGGCGATGACTTCGCCGACCCGGAAGCCGTAGAAGCGGAGGAGCCAGTCGGCCTGGTACAGACGGTGCTCGCGCAACAGTGGCGGGCTGAGGCCCGGCAGGCGGGCATCGGCGTGCGGCGTCGGGCTGTACGCTGAGTAGTAGACCCGCCGGAGCTTCTGCCGCCGGTACAGGTCGTCGGCCGTGCCGAGGATGGTGCCGTCCGGCGTCGGTGTCGCGCCGACGACCATCTGCGTACTCTGCCCGGCCGGGGCGAAGTTCGGTGCGGCGAGCCCGGCCTTCCGGTCCGCGGCCCGCTCGTCGATCTTCTCGGCGACGGCGTCCATCGTGCCAACGATCTCTGGCCGCTTCTTCTCCGGGGCGAGTTGTTGCAAATCCTGCGTCGTCGGCAGTTCGATGTTCGCGCTCAGGCGGTCGGCCCACCGCCCGGCCTCCGCGATCAGTTCTGGGGCCGCGCCGGGGATCAGTTTCAGGTGGACGTACCCGCCGAAGCCGTGATCGACCCGCAGGCTTTTCGCCACGGCGACGAGTTGCTCCATCGTGTAGTGGACGCTCTGGATGATGCCGGAGCTGAGGAACAAGCCTTCGATGTAGTTACGGCGGTAGAACTCGACGGTGAGGTTCACCACCTCGGCGACGGTGAACCGCGCCCGCGGGGTGTCGCTCGACGCGCGGTTGACGCAGAACCGGCAGTCGTACAGGCAGTAGTTGGTGAGGAGGATTTTGAGCAACGAAACGCACCGCCCGTCGGGCGTGTAGCTGTGGCAAATGCCCATGCCCTCGGTCGAGCCGAGGCGGGCGTCGCGGCGGGTCCCCGTGCTGCCGCTGCTGGCGCACGAGGCGTCGTACTTGGCCGCGTCGGCGAGGATTTCCAGCTTCCGGCGAACGTCCATCACGCCAGCCCGTTCGGTACGAATGTCCAGTATGCAAAGGTAACCGTCGGGCCGCCCGTCGGACAACACGATTCAGACGGGAAGGTGTCCGAATCGGGTCCGGCGCAACCGCCTCAATCAGCGATCGGGCTATAAGCCGCGACGGAAGGGCGTCCTATTCAAAAATGATAGCCGACAAGATGGCGGCCTTCTTGCGTCGCGGGATGTTCACTACGTTACCCCACCGTAGCCACCACAGTTCCGAGCGCCTCTGCGATTCGTTCCTCCATCTTCTCGGCCGCTGCTGCCGGTCCTCGCCTAGGCCCGTGGCCGCGTGCTGGATCAACCGCTGGTCTGCCCGGTCTCGGGCCAAGCGTCCGAATCCCGCTACTCTGCTTGCGATCCGAACTCGCCCGGCGTATGCTCACTCCACTTCAATCCCCGGTGACCGATGGCCGCAGGTTCGTGGGCACTCGTCGAGGAACTATTCACCCGCGGTGACGCGGCGTTCGGTTCCGAATTGCGGCGGGTCCATGCCCCGGAACAACTCGGGGCGTTTGCCGCCCGCTGGTTCGCGGACAAGCGACCCGTCGCCCGGCAGGCGCTGTTCGACTACCTGGGCCAGCCGCTCAACTGCTACCGGCACGAGCCGCTGGTCAAGCGGTTGTTCAAACTGGCCGAGACCGCGGGGGACGACGAACTGGTCGGGGCGTTCCTCGTCGCGTTCGACCGCTCGATCCGGCGTCTCCGCAAACAAATCCAACGGACCAAGTACGAGAACTTCCCGACTCGGGCCGCCGCCGAGGGCGCGGTGCGGGCGTGGGAGGCAGAGGGGTTTCGCAACGTCTCGATCCAGACCTACGCGGGCAACCGGACGTTCGCTTACGCCAGTAAGCCCGTTGAGGTCGTGGTGACGCCGAACACCGCGATGCCTCGGCTGGCCGCTGCCCAGCGGAAGCGAGTCGAGAAGCCCGGTGATTGGTTTCGCGAGCGGCTGGAACGCCGGCACGTCCTCTTTTCGCTGCCGACGCGGCGGTATCTGCGGCGGCGGGCGTGGCGGTACTTCCGCCGCCTCGGCAAGACCGACCCGCTGCGGTACGTGCGGGCGGTCGCAGTCTTCCTCGCGCGTTACCGCGACGCGGACGTGGACTCCGACCTGCACCTGCTCGACAACTGGGGGCTGACGCACGCCCTGTTTCACAACTGCCCGGCCCTCGTTCGTCCGGCCCGCGGATGGGAGTTCGTGCCGGGCAAGGGGTTGGCCGACCTCGCGTTCGCCCCGCGGCTGGAAACCGCTTGGGCGGCGAAACCGGAGTGGGTCTTCGATCTGCTGACGGACGCGAACTGTCGCACCGTGCGGCTGTTCGCTGTCTGGCTGTTGCGGACGAAGTGCGACGAGTGGCTGCGACAGCGGCCCGTAGGCACGCTCCTGCGGCTGGCCGACCACGCGGACCCGGACGTGGCCGCCCTCGGCTTCGACTTGCTGGAGGCTGCCCCGGATCTGTCCGTGCTGCCGGTTTCGGAGTGGCTGCGGCGGCTGGACGGCGACGATCTCGAAAAACTCACTCGGCTCTCGGACCTGCTAGTCCGGCGACTCGACCCGGCCCGTGTCGGTCGTGACGACGCGATCAGACTGGCGGCCTACCGGTCGCGGCCCGTGGCCGTGCTGGGGCTGACGCTGCTGAAGGCGCGGGCCTACGCCGCGGACGACGTGCCGCAACTGTTGACGCTCGCACAGGCCGAGTGCCCCGCCGTGCGGCCGGATCTCACGGCGTGGCTCCGCGGCCTGCTCGGCGGGAGTCTGTCCGAAGCGGCCGCCGTCCTCGACTTTCTCGACAGCAAGCACGCTGACGTGCGGCGGGCGGGGTGGGCCTGGCTGCTCGACTCGCCGACGAAGGACGACCCCGACGTTTGGCACAAGCTGATGGAATCACCCTACGACGACGTCCGACAACGCCTCGGCGACCAGTTGACGTCGATCGCCGGCGGGGCGAACCCGGCGACGGTCCGGCAGTTGTGGGCCACGATTCTGCTCGCGGTGCACCGGGGCGGACGGCAGAAGCCGGGCGTCGTGGCTCAGGTGGTCCGCCAAATGATTGACGATCCCGGTCAGGTGGCGAGCCTGTTGCCGCTGCTGGCCGTCGCGGTGCGGTCGCTCCGAGGGCCGGAATTCCGAGCCGGGCTGACCGGCGTGGTCGCCCTGGGGGAAACGAGGCCGGAACTGCTGCCGCTGATCCGCCGGCAGTTTCCGGAGTTGACCGTGTGAATCACGAGAGGGGTTGTCGCGGGAGTCGGTCGGGCCGAGACCGCTGATGCTCTGATGTTCCGTCAGGGCGAGAGGTTTCTGTGCCGTTCGTTCCCGAAGTCGTTGCTCTTGGGCTGGCCACGGAGGCCTTGCGGGCCAGCTGAGGCAACGAGTTCAGCCCACAAGGCCTCCGTGGCCAGCTGGGTGAACGCCTTCGGTCGTGCGTTGAAGTCGGCCCGGCCGGCTTCCGCGACGACCCCTCTCGACGAACCGTTGGAAGCGTGCCGTCGCGGCCGGCGTTCGGAATCGAGACCGCTGATGCTCCGATGTTCCGTCGGGGCGAGAGGTTTCTGTCCCGTTCGTTCCCGAAGTCGTTGCTCTTGGGCCGTCCGGACCCCTGGGTTGGGCTGCCTGAGCCAACGCCGTTCCGCCCAACCCAGGGGTCCGGACGGCTTGGTGAACGCCTTCGGTCGTGCGTTGAAGTCGAGGCCGGCGTCAGCCCGCGGCGGCCGCTTCCAATGATCCACAAGGACCGCCGATGAACTTCGCGCAAGCCTACCTCGGCCGCAGCGGCGTCCGCAGTCGCGGCGAGAACCTGTCGCTGGCGTTCGCCCCCAACCTGCGGCGGGATCGGGTGTCATTCGTCGGCAACCTCAAAGACCCGCTCCGCTTCCGCGAGGCCGTCAGTGCCTTGCACGCCGTCGTCGTCAGCGACCTGAAGTTCAAGCCGAAGGACCGCTCGGCGTACCAGGCGTACCTGAAGCGGGTACAGGCCCGCGAGGCGTCGATCCGGCAACTCGCCTTCCAGACTGCCCGCAAGGAGTTGCTCGACCGCCCCGAGGAACCGCTGTCGCCGGACCTGGAGCGGCAGTTCGACGGCCTGCGGGCCAAGTATTGGGGAGCACGACAGAAGTATTCGAACTACCTGGCCCAGAACGACCCAGCTCTGTTCCGCATCCTGGTGCCGTGCGATCCGGTCATCACCGTCGCGCCGGACGTGTTGTTCTTCGAGTGCTTTAGCAAGGACGAGTCGAGCTACGGCTGCCTGACGGCCGACCGTGACGCCTTCGAGGAGAGCCAGGGCACAGCACTCGGTACCACGAACGTCGATTACTCGCTGCCGCTGTACGAGGAGTTCCAACGGCTGCGGACGTACCGTCGCACAGAGTTCGCGATCGACCCGTCCGGGTTTGAGGTCGCCACCGAGGGGTCGGCCGACTTCCGCGAGGAGAAGATCGACCTACCGCCGGCGTGGCTCCGCGGGTTCATGCAGTTGCAGGCGGCCATGAGTCTGCCGATGCGGAAGGTGACGGTCAGCCGTGAGGGGTTGTACAACCTGCTGGCCTACTTGAAGAAACACCGTGCCCGGAAGAGTCCGCGGTCCGTGCGGTTCGAGTTGAACCCCGGGTCGCCGGTCGAACTCGTGATCGAGCCGTGGGAGGCCCGCATCACCTTGCACGATCACCCCTACGCCGGTGATAAGTCGGAGACGATCCGCGTCTGGGGCCGGGACCGCCTGCTGACGCTCGCCCGCCTACTGTCGATCGCCGACGGGGCCGACGTGTTCCTGATGGGGACCGGTCTTCCGAGCTTCTGGAGCGTCCGCCTCGGCGGGATGCGGTTCCTCCTCGGCCTGTCCGGATGGACGGCCAACGACTGGACGAGCGGCGGCGGGGCGCTGGCCGACCTGGCCCCGCCGGTCGAGCCGAGTGAGGACCTGCTCGGTGACGTCGCCACGGCGTTCCGCGAGTCGCCGACGCGGACGTTCGCCCAGGTGCAGCAGCGGACCGGGGCCACGCCCGCCCTCGTCGCGGCCGGGCTGAACCGCTTCGCCCTGCTCGGCCAACTGGTCAACGACCTGGCCGGCGGCGTCTACCGCTGGCGGCAAATCCTGCCGGTCGAGGCGTCGCTCAAACAGGTGCGATTCGACAGCCCGGAGGCCGCGGCCGCTCGCGAGATCGTGGCCCGCGGTGGGGCAAAAGTGAAGCGCGACGACACCGTCGCCGGTCTGCGGTCGCTCGTCGGGCAGGCAGACGGCAAGGACGTGGAAGCCCTGCTGGACGCCGACGACAAGATCATCCGCGGCCAGTGCAGTTGTTCCCACTACTTCCGGTTCAAGTTGCGGGCCGGCCCGTGTCGCCACATGCAGGCCCTTCGCCGGGCGGCGTTCGGCGAGCGGCCGGTGGGCACGGTCGAGCAATGGTTCCGGTCACTGCGCGGCGGCCTATGAGTTCTCGCGGGAGCGGTCATGGGGTTCTGGGATTTCCTGCCGAAGCTCTTCAAGCCGGTCCCATCGGAATCGCCGCCGCCGTCGCCGTCGCCCATTCCGGCGGAACCGGTCGCGGAGACGTTCGTCCCGGTCCCGCCCATGCCAGTCGCCGAACCGCCGGCCGCTCCCCCACCGGGGCCAATTGCCGTCGCGCCGCCACCGGCCGCACCGAGTTTCCTGCCGATCACCCGCGACGACCTGTTGAAGCAAGGCGAGGAAGTCCGCCGTACGACGGGGTGGATGTTCTTCGGCCGCCGCGACCTGATCCCGCCGACGAGCGACCCGCGGACGCTGCTCATCGACCGCGGCATGGTCACGCAGGGCCTACTCACGCCGGACGAACTGGCCGAGATGCACCGCGTCGGCGACGAGCACGCGAAGCACGCCGACCGGTTCCGGCAGATCACGATCAAAGCCGGGCAGACCGCCGACCAAGCCGTCGAGGCGGACCGGGCGGCTCGGGTCGCGATCAAGGCCCAGAAAAAGGCCGCGGCCGCAGCCTTCAAACAGACCCGGGCGGACGCAGTCGCGGTCCGTCGGGCCACCGACATTATCTTCGTCGGCCGCGATGTCTCGGCCATGATGAACGACCGCTCTAGCGACGCGGAACGGCTCAAGGCCGCCGGGCTGCCGGTCTTGCACACGCCGTCCGACCTAGCGGCGGCTCTCGGCCTGGCGATCCCGCAGTTGCGGTGGCTGTGCTTCCATACGGAGGTCGCCACGCGGCCGCACTACGTGCAGTTCGAGGTGCCGAAGAAAGCCGGCGGCACGCGGACGCTCGCCGCCCCGCACGCGAAGCTGGCCGCCGCCCAGGAGTGGGTGCTCGCCAACGTCCTGGCAAAGTTGCCGACCGAAGAGCCCGCCCACGGTTTCGTCCCCGGCCGCTCGACCGTGACGAACGCCCTCCCGCACGCCGGCCGCGATGTCGTAGTCAACGTCGACCTTGAAGGCTTTTTCCCCGCCGTGCGATTCCCCCGCGTGCGGCACCTATTCCGCCGCCTCGGCTACTCGGGGGCGGTGGCCACCCTGCTCGCGCTGCTGGGCACCGAGTGCTCGCGGAAGCGGGTCGTCTACGACAAGCAGACCTACTTCGTAGCGATCGGCCCGCGGTCTTTGCCACAAGGCGCGTGCACCAGCCCCGCGGTGTCGAACCAGATCGCCCGCCGGCTGGACCGGCGGCTGGCTGGGTTGGCGAAGAAGCTGGACTGGGCGTACACCCGGTACGCCGACGACCTGACCTTCTCCGCCCCGCCGGGCCACCGCGAACAGGTCGGGTACCTGCTGGCCCGCGTCCGGCACATGGCCGCGGCCGAGGGCTTCGCCCTGAACGCGAAGAAGACTCGCGTGCAGCGGCCCGAGAGCCGGCAGGCGGTGACGGGGCTGGTCGTGAATGCCGCCCCGGCCGTGCCGCGGGACGTGGTGCGGCGGGTACGGGCTATCCTGCATCGCGCGAAGCACGAGGGCCTGGACGCCCAGAACCGGACCGGCCACCCGAACTTCCGCGGCTGGGTCGAGGGTATGATCGCGTACGTGGCGATGGTCAAGCCTACGCAGGGTGAAGCCCTCCGGAAGCAGTACACCGCCCTTTAATCCAGGTAAGTACCGGCACGCCCGAAGGGTAAGTCGCAGAGCCTGAGTAGCCCTCACTCGCCCGTGGGAGAAAGGTAGATGGGCCGCAGCGCGGAACGGTCCCGGTCGGGCGACAAGGCAAAGCGGCGCGAACGAGCGTCCCGTCCACATGTACCACCTGCACGAGCTTGTCCGCGGCCTCGTTCGCCTACACGCCAAGGCAATACTCAATCGCGAGCCTTCGACTCTGTCCAGAAGTTCGTCTCGTGGCCGCGGCCAATCGTGTACAAGGGCGAAATGGCATGACGTTGCAGGCACAGCAAGCGGTCAACTGGCGGTGGGGTCCGGTGTAGGACTTGGCTCGACGTGCCGGTCCTCGTGCGGCTCGGCCTCCCTCGCGAAAGTGATGAACTCCGTGCTGACTGCCGACCCGCCAGCTCGACCGAGGACCTTGGCGATCTGTCCGCGGTGATACGGCCCGTGGGTGACGACCTGCGTGAGGATGTCCAGGACCGGTGTGACGAACTCCTGCCCCTGGCTGGTGCGGTACCGGACCGCCCCGGTCGGCGGGCCTTCGCTGAGCCGTCCGACGAAGGTCCGGTAGCCGGCCTCGTTCTCGGCCGCCAGGGCCTCGCACTCGCCCAGACTCAGGGCCGGCCAGACCGAGTGGCGCGGCTCTCGCTTCTCCAGCCGGGCCAACCATACGTGCTCGGCGGCGAGCACGTGGGCCAGCAACGGCAGGGCCTCGGCGTGGGCGGCGGGCGTCCCGCGGAGGGCCTCCAGCACCCGCTGGTCGGACCAGGCCGTGTAGCGAAACATCCTCGCTAAATACGCCCTCATCCCACACCCTCTGCCATCGAACAGGGGATTCTCTCTACCCCCAGATTGCTACCAAACGGTTTTACGCGACAACGCCCTCGATCACAGACACCGGCGCGCCCGTCGACACGACCCGCGCCAGCCGCCACCCGGCCGCGGTGAGGAGGGCGGCGTATTCCTTCTCCGTCCGCTCCTTCCCGCTGGCGATCGCCAGCATCTCCAGGTCGAGCCACTTCCCCGGCGACGGGTCGTTGCCCGGCGGAATGACGATCTCTACCAGCACGAGCTTCGCGCCAGCGTTCGCTGTGGCCCGGCAGTTCCGCAGGATTGTCGCGGCCTTATCGTCCGGCCAGTCGTGGATGATGTGCTTGAGAACGTAAGCGTCCCCGGCCGGCACGGCCGCGAAGAAGTCGCCGCCCTCGGCCCGGCACCGGCCGCTCAGGCCGGCCGCGGCGATCGCCGGCCCCGCCCCTGCGGCGACGTGCGGGGCGTCGAACACGACGCCCCGCGGGCTGTGACGTCTCGCCAGGATCGTGCAGAGTAAGTGGCCGTGCCCGCCGCCCACGTCCACGATCGTGCCGAACGGCGAGAAGTCGTAAGAGGCGGCAACGGCCGGGGCTGCCTGCGTGGAGAACCCGGTCATCCCCTCGTTGAACACTGCCGACTCGGCCGGGCGTTTGGCGAGGTGATCGAACACCGGCTCGCCGAACACGGCGTCGAACGCGGTCGCGCCGGTGCGGACGGTTTCCATCAGTTGCCCCCACGGCCGCCAACTCCAGTCGGCCCCGCAGTAGTCGGCGACGGCCCGCATCGACCCCGGCACGCCAGTCCGCAACACCGCGGACAGCGGCGTTTGGCGGAACCGCCCGTCCGCGTCCTCGGCGAACACCCCGGCGCTGGCGAGCGCCCGCAGTAGGCGGTATAGGCTCGGGGCGTGGGTGTTCGTCTCGGCGGCCAGATCGGCGACGGCCCGCGGCCCGGCGGCGAGGGCGTCGGCCAGCCGCAACTTGGCGGCGACGGACAAGGCCATCGCGACCCATTTGCCGAAGATCATCTGGGTGACGACCGCTTCGGGCGGTAGTGGTGCGTTCTCGGACACGGTGATCCCTCACGGCGGAGTTGTGAGCGAAGGGAAAGTATCGGCCGCCGGGCTGTGCGCGTCGAGGGCTTTGCCGGATTTCACAGATCGACGCGGGATCCGCAAAAACCGGCGGCTCAACCGGAAGAGGTTCTAACCGGGGCGGCCAGGATACGTTCCATGCGGTAGTTGGCGAGTGCTATGCCGTGGATGATTACCTGTTGTTCGGCCTGCGTGACAAACTCGTGCCGCTCGAAGAACGGCCGGGCGGTGACGCTGACCTCGGCGAACAGACGCCCGATCCTGGCGCGAACGGCCTCTTCGATAAGCACGCCCATCAGGGCCGCTCCGACCCCGCGCCGCTGGTGGTCGGCGTGGACGAAGAACCGATCGACGTGCCCGTTCGGTTCCAGGTCGGCGAAGCCGACGATCTGCCCCTCCGCTTCCGCCACGACTGCAAACCGGTCGGCCAGTGTCGCCCAACGGGCGGCGTTCATCTCGGGCGGCGCCCACGCTCGAAGTTGCTCCGGCGTGTAGTCGCGAGCGTTTACCCGGTGAACTGTATCCCGGAACAGGGCGAACAGCACGGCTACGTCCGCGGACCGGAACGGCCGGATGGCGATCGGCGAACTCACGGGCGGGCCCAGACCGACCGAGCACGGCGGCCGTCAAACTCAACTGCGTCCGATGGCATCACATCTCTCTAACGGGAACAGACAGCCATGACGTCTACGGCCGATCATTTGTGAAAGCTGTCATTGGCTGTGTTGATCCCAAAACGAAAAGGTACACACTATGAAACATCAATTGTTAAACATCTCAAGACAAATGATCACCTGATATTCCCGTAAATTCGATACGTCTATCTTGATCTTCCACTCAGATGAACGATATATCTGAGCAACCACTCAGACTAATCGTGAAGGCTCCGTAGCGAGCTGTCGATGAGCGAGTGCCTGGGCCGTAACGGCCATTCGTCCAAAGTCGTGCCGGGGGACTTCGGCCCGATCCCGTCGGGCACGCCCCGCGACCGGGACGGCCCGTTCGAGCCGCCGCTCGTCGCCGAGCACCCACGGCGGCGGACGGGTTCGACGACGTGGGCGAGGTGGGGTTCGGGGCTATTGACCGTTAACTGGCCGCGCCGTGGCGGGGTGATCCGGTTCAAATTCCCGCAGACAGCGATAAATGGCATTGCTGCAACCGCGAACAGCTATTCGAACCGAATCCGTGGGGCCGGCCGGAACGAGTCATGGAAACACTCCTGCTGTGGTGCGCCGGCCTCGGCGGCACCGTGATCGTGGCTCAGATGCTCGCCTCCCTCGTTGGGATCGGCGGCGACCATGACGCCGACGGCGGCGATGCCGACCACCACGACGGTGGGTGGTTCTTCGGCCTGCTGACGGTCCGCACGGCCGCCGCCGGCGTCACCTTCTTCGGCCTCGGCGGCCTGTCGGCACTCAGCGTCGGGATGGAGGGGCCGGCGGCGACGGCGTTCGCCGCCTTCTGCGGGTCCGTCGCCGTCATGGCGGTCGCCAAAATCATGGCCGCCTTCCGCCGGCTACAGGACGACGGCACCGTCGATATCGCGGCCGCCGTCGGCGTGGCCGGCACGGTCTACCTGCGGGTCCCGCCACGGTACAGCGGGCCGGGCAAGGTCACCCTGCGGCTACAAGATCGAACCGTGGAATGCGAGGCGTTCACGTGGGCCGAGGAGATCGCGACCGGCGGTCCGGTCCGCGTCGTCGCCGTTCTGGGGCCCAACGCGGTCGAAGTCGAACCCCTTTCCGGAGTCGCGTCATGAGCATGCCAGTGTGGGCGGAAGCTGCGTTGTCGCACGATCTGGCGGCCGTGCCGTGGCCGCTCGTTACGGCCGCCGCCGCGGGGCTGGTCCTGTTTAGCTTCCTCGTCCTCCTCGCGAAGCGGTACAAGCGGTGCCCGAGCAACCGCGTGCTCGTCATCTACGGGAGGACTGGCGGCGGGAACGCCGCCCGGTGCGTCCACGGCGGGGCGGCGTTCGTCGTGCCGCTCATCCAGGACTACGCCTACCTCAGCCTGGAGCCGATCCAGATCGAGATCCCACTCAAGGGCGCGCTGTCGATCGAGAACATCCGGGTGAACGTCCCGAGCGTGTTCACGGTGGCCGTCGGGACCGACGCCGAGACGATGCAGAACGCCGCCATCCGGCTGCTCGGGCTGGACAACGAGGACGTCCGCCAGCAGGCCCAGGACATCATCTTCGGCCAGCTCCGGCAGGTGATCGCGTCCATGCGGATCGAGGACATCAACCGGGACCGGGACAAGTTCCTGGAGTGCGTACAGAAGTCGCTCGAACCGGAATTGAAGAAGATCGGCCTCGTGCTCATCAACGTCAACATCACCGACATCACCGACGAGTCGGGGTACATCGAGGCGATCGGCCGGAAGGCCGCGTCGGCAGCGATCCAGCAGGCGAAGGTGGACGTGGCCGAGCAGGAGAAGCGGGGCCAGATCGGAGTCGTCGAGGCCGACCGCGAGAAGCTGATCGGCGTGGCGAACGCCACGAAGCTGACGGAGATCGGCACCCGCGAGGCGACCCGCGAGCAGGCCGTTCGGGTCGCTCAGTTGGACAAAGAGCGGGCCGTCGGCGAGCAGACGGCCCGGCTGGAACAGGACGCTCTCGTCAAAGAGGCGCAGCGGCTCCAGGCGATCCGAATGGCGGAACTGGACCGCGACCAGAAGGTCGGCGAGGAGCGGGCGAAGTTCGAGCGGGAGTCGCTGGTCGCCGAGGCGGACCGGGAGAAGCGAGTGCGGCTGGCCGACGCGAACGCCAAGGCGACGGCCGGCGAGGCGACGGCCCAGGCGGCGATCGCGGCGACTCAGGCCGAGTTGCAGGTGAAGCAGGCCGAGGCGTACCAGGTGGCCGAGACGAAGAAGCGGGAGGCCGAGGCGGCCGTGCAGGAGGCCCAGAACCGGGCGATGGCCAAGGCAGCCGTCGCTCAGGCTGAGAAGGTCGAGGCGGAGAAGCGGGCGGCCCTGGAGGCCCCGGCGAAGGCCGAGAAGGCGAAGACCATCGTCGAGGCCGAGGCGGCGGCCGAACGGCAGAAGATCGAGGCCGAGGCCGCCGCGGCCGCCACCTACGCGAAGCTCGAAGCCGAGGCCCGCGGGCAGTACGAGATCCTGGCGAAGAAGGGCGAGGGGCTGCGGAAGATCATCGAGGCGTGCGGGTCGCCGCAGGCGGCCTTCCAGATGCTAATGCTCGAACACCTGGACGCGATGACGGCCGCGTCGGCCCAGGCCATCTCGAACATCAAGTTCGACAAGGTCGTCGTGTGGGAGACCGGCGGGAACGGGAGCGGCCAATCGAACACCGCCGGGTTCCTTCAGAGTATGGCCCGCACGCTCCCACCGATGCTGCAGGTGATGCGCGACATCGGCGGAGTGGAGGTGCCGGAATTCTTGGCGAAACTCCAGGGCGAGCCGGCCAACGGCAAACCCGCCGCGCACGCCGGGTGAGCGTTGGCTCGGCGCCATGTCGAATCCCTGCGGGCGTGCTACCCGGCGAATTCGCCTGCCGTTACTTCGTCCGCTCGACCGCCTTGTGTGCGGTTTCTTGGAGGAACCGGGCGTAGTCCGCGTCAACGCCCGGCGGGCGGAACGTGTTGCCGACCGCGGTCCGGCCGTACAGGAACTCGTAGAAGACGAGTCCCCCGAGGTACTCGCCGGCCGGACTGGCGTGGTGGCCGTCCATCTGCAGCGCCGGCTTGCCGTTGGTCGTGGCCCAACGCCAGCCGACGTGCAGCGAGTACTTCTGGTCGGGCAACGCCGGGGGCACGGCCGACTTCGTGTCGAACTTCGGGTCCGGTTTGTACTCCCACTTCGGGTCGGTGTCTGCGGCGTAGAACGCATCCCCGACCGGGATGCGGCGGACTCCGATTTCCTTGGCGATCGTGCGGTAGGCGTCCGACAGGCCGTCGTACATCGCCTTCTGCGTCTTCGGCTCGCCGGCCTTGTCAGACGGCTTCTGGAATCGCGGGTCGTCCACCCGGTACGCCCACGTCTGGTGGATCACCACCTCGCTCGCCGGCGCGTGCTTCTTGATGTAGTCGTACAGGGCCTTCATGCCCGGCCGGTAAGTCGCGGCGTCGTGGCTGCGGACGCTCGCCTGCTGGATGGTGATGACGTCCCACTTCTCGGCGGCCAACTCCTGGGCGAGGCTCTTGCCGCTGTCGTACAGGCCGGTCTTGTCCTTCGCATCCTTCTCGTGTGCAGCGACCTTGGCCAGGTGCTGGTCCGGCCCGCTCCCGCCGATCACGCAGCGGTGGTGGACGATGACGTTGCCGTCGGCCTCGACGATCCGGTCGAGATACTTGGTCGCGTTCTGGGAGAAGCTGTTGCCGACGGTGAGCAGCCGGACGGTTTTGCCCTTCGGCTTGTCCTGGGCGGTCGCGGACAGCGGCGTGAGCGCGAGACCAAGGAGCAGCACGGCGAGGCGGCGGGTGAGCATGGGTCGAGCTCCGGCGGTGGGAGTGTCCAGGTGGCAACCTACCGCGGACGGGCGTGTGTGGCTACGCCCGCGGCCGTCGGTCGCGTTCATGACGGAAACCGTGCGATCCGAGGCGATCACGTAGCCGGGTCGCCTCGGATCGCACGGGAACCTCGGGGTGGATGGTTCCAGCGACCTCCGCAACGCGGTCCGTGAGCGGACGGGGGCGCGAACGGCCCCCTACCTGTCCACTTCGCAGAACGGGGACAAGGCGAGTTGAGATAGTTGAAGAACCAACCGGTTGGTCTGGCTTGTATCTCGGACTCGACACCTCGCCGCATCTTACTCACCTCTGTTTCGAAATCTTCCGGCCCCATCTGAAGCGACAACCGTTGGGGAAATTTCCTCCACTGTCTCAACGTGGGAGCCGCCTACTTATCGGTGGACCGCGATCGCAGATCGGACAAAGGCAGGTTGATGCTCGCGTAAACCTATTGTTCCACAATCGTTCGGCTGATGCCACTATCGCGTTCTCGTGCTGGCAAAAAGGCCGCCCTCATCGTCGATGAGTGTCTCACAGAATCTCTTTGCGCAGGTTTCTTGAAGGGCCGGACGCCACAACACAATCGGGTGTTCACAGTGCTCAGCCCTCGTCGAACCTTCCATACTCAGCACCAGTTCCGCGTGCTCGTCGAGGCCGCCACCGCCACGTGCGGCTTCGTTTTTCCTTCCCGCCACCAACTAACTTCGTACGCACCAAGGTTGCCAACAACATGGGCTTCTCGTTTCCGAATTGGGTTTCCAGCCTCCGCCGTCCCACCCGCCGCCCGATCCGTCGGTTCGACCGCCTGCCGGGCGGGCCGCTCAGCGTGACGCCGCTGGAAGACCGGACGCTGCTCACGACCCTGGGGACGTACGCCCTGCTGGAGGGGCCGGGGGCCGGGGCGGACACGAACATGGTGGTGAGCACCGGAGCGTGGACGGCGAGCAGTTCGGCGTCGTGGCTGCACACGTCGGCGAGTGGCACCGGGAACGGCACGGCATCGTTCAGCTACGACGCCAACACTGGGCCGACGCGGACCGGCACCATCACGATCGACGGGAACTCATTAAGCGTGACCCAAGCCGGGGTCGGGTTTACGGCCCCCAGCCAAGCCGGCCTGCCCCTGATCAATGCCAACTTGTACGGCGCGCGGGGGTCGGCGGTTGATCCGGCCGGCAACATCTACTTCGCCGACATTGGCCATAACCGGGTGGCCATTTACCACCCGGCCAACGGGCAGGTCACGGACCTGCCCGCCACAGGGTTGATCTCCCCGTCCGCCGTGGCACTCGACGCCGCGGGCAACGTGTACATCGCCGACGAAGGCGATAACGCCATCAAGAAGTACTCCGCGGCGACGGGCACCACGACCACCCTGACGAACAAGTATACCGTCAACGACAGCGGGCCGTTCAACATCCCCGAGGGGGTGGCCGTCGATGCCAGCGGGAAGGTCTACTTCACCGACTACTCCGGCAATCGGTTCGGGGTGTACAACCCGGCCGACGGGTCCACCACGACCCTGCTCAAGCCGGACGTGCTGCTACGGCCGAACCAGTTGACGATCGACGCGGCCGGGAAAGTCTACATCTCCGACAGCAACAACGGCATCATGAAGTACGACCCGGCGGCGGCCACGTTCTCCGTCCTCGTGTCCAGCGGGTACAACGGGTCGGGCGGCATGGGCGTGGACGGCCGCGGCAACGTGTACTTCTCCGACATGGGCAACGGGGCGGTCAAGGTTTACGACGCGCAAACGACGGCCGTCACCACGATCATTACGGGGTTGAACCGCCCGACCGGGGTGGCCGTCACGCCGGCCGGCGACGTGTCCGTCCTGGAGTCGAACACGCAGAGTTTCAAGATCCTGCCGCAGGCGTACCTGAACGCGGACTCGCAGACGCCGGCCGCAACTGCGGGCAGCCTGGCCATCCCGGTCGTTTCGCTCAACCCGCTCGCCCTGTCCGGCGCGCTGACGCCGAAGAGCGACCAGTCGTGGCTCACTGTCACCGGCGTCAGCGGCGGGCAGGTGAATCTGTCGTACACGGCGAACACCGCCGGCACGGCCCGGTCGGCCAACGTGACACTGCTCGGCCGCACGGTCGCGGTCGTGCAGGCCGCCACGGCCTCGACGCCGGTCGTGGACAGCCCGACGGTCGCCGGCGTCGCCTCGGCGGCCGCGACCCTCGGCGGCCGGCTCGCGAGCGCCGGCACGGCGGCCGTCACCAAGCGTGGCATCCTGTACGCCCCGACCGCGACCAACCCGAACCCGACGATTGGCGGAACCGGCGTGGTCGAGTTGGACGACGCCTCGACCGCAAACGGCACGTTCACCAAGTCCGCGACCGGCCTGTCGCCGAGCACCGCGTACTCGTTCGTCGCGTTCGCCACCAACGCGAACGGCACGGCGTACTCGGCCGTCTCCTCGTTCGCCACGCAGCCGACGGTGCAGTTCGCGGCCGCTAGCGAATCGGTCAATGAGTACGAAGGGACGTTCTCTGTCACCGTCACCCTGTCGGGGCCGGCGACCACCGACGTCACCGTTCCGTTCACGCTCAGCGGGACTGCCGCCAATGGGATCGACTACTCGGACGTGTCCGCCAGTCCGCTCGTCATCCCGGCCGGTCAGACCTCGGCCACCATCACCGGCACGATCATCGAGAACGGGTACGAGGCGACGGACCGGACGATCGTCTTCAGCCTGGGCAGCCCGGCGAACGCCGGCCTCGGCGGCACGCCGAGCGAGACGCTGACCATCCTCAGCGACTCGCCGCCGTCCGTCAACTTCGCCACCGGCGGCCAGTCCGTCAGCGCGAGTGCCGGGTCGTTCTCGGTGGTCGTGACCCTGTCCCGCCCGTCGAACGAAGTGACCACGGTGCCGTTCACCGTCAGCGGGACGGCCGTGGAAGGTACCGACTACTCGAACCTGTCGGCCAGCCCGCTCGTCATCCCGGCCGGTCAGACCTCCGCGGCCATCACCGGCACGCTCCTGGTCAACTCGGGGGCCGCCTCGGACCCGACCCTGACGTTCACCCTCGGTACGCCCATCAACGGGCGGGCGGGCGACACGCCGCCGTACACGCTCACGATTCAAGAGCCGACGATCCGCCCGACCTCGATCGACGTCGGCGGGCTGGAGTTCCACGCCGCCGCGGGCTTCGACCGTGCGGGCAACGCCTACACCAGCAGCCAGACCGTGCAGGTCGGACTTGTGCCCGCCTCCGGCCAGCCGTTCGTCGCCCTGCTGACGCTCCAAGGTGGGACGAGCATCGACACCGCCGAATATCTGGTCACCAACCAGGGGGCGGTGCAGTCGATCGTCGGCGGAACGCCGATGACGCTCCTCGCCGGCGGCTTGAACGCGGCGAGTATCGCGGCCTTGACCGGGGCCGGATTAACCGGCCTTTCGGCGTCGGCGTTCACGGTCGCCCACCTGACATTCACTCCGACGACCCTGGCCCTGACCGACGCCGGTCCGAACGGCCCGGCGGTTCTGCTGGGCGGTCGTCTCGCCTTGCCGTACGGGCTGTCGCTCGACGTGACCGGCTCGAATCACGTCATCCTGGACTCGACCGGCACCACGCTGTCGGGCGTGACGGCGTCGGTCCTCAACTCGTCGTTCACGCTCGGCGGGCTGACCTTCTCCGGCCTGAGCCTGGGTGCCTCGTACAACGCCGCGGCCGACCAGTTTGTGCTAACCGGCGGCGGGACGGCGAGTCTGACGACGCCGAACGGCACCACCACCTTCACCCTGACGTTCGGCCAGGGTGCGACGCCGGGCATCGCCTTCACCGGCGGCAGCCTGACGACGCTGACCGCGGCCGTCACCGGCAACTTCACCGTCCGCGGTGTGGCGTTCGCCGCCCAAGCTCTGACGTTCTCTTACACCACCGCGACCAGCACGTTTGCCCTCAGCGGCACCGCGACCGCCACCGCCGCAGGGCTGGGGAATCTGAGCGTGACGTTCGGGCACGGGGCCACCCCTGGCCTCGTGGTCACCAACGGCGCGCTTACGAGCCTCGACACCACGGTCGGCTCGACGTTCGCCGTGAACGGCGTCACGTTCACCACGCAGGACCTCGACTTCTCCTACTCGGCCGCCACCGACCGCTTCGGGTTGGCCGGCACGGCGACCGCGGCCGTGACGAAGCTCGGCAACCTGGGCGTGACGTTCGGATACGGCTCGAACCCCGGCCTCGTTATCACGAACGGGTCGCTCACCAGCCTCGACATGACGCTGAACTCGGACGTGACCCTGGGCGGTGTGACGATCATGACGAAGGGCCTGGAATTCGGGTACACCGCGTCCAATAGCCGGTACACCCTCGCCGGGTCGGCGACGGCCGCCGTGGCGAAGCTCGGCAACCTAGGCGTCACCTTCGGCTACGGCACCAACCCCGGCCTCGTCATCACGAGCGGCACGCTGACCAGTCTCGACATGACGTTGACCACCGACGTGACGGTCGGCGGCGTGGGCATCACCACGAAGGGCTTGGAGTTCGGGTACTCCGCCGCGAACAGCCAGTACACGCTGGCCGGGTCGGCGACCGCCAACGTGGCGAAACTTGGAAGCCTCGGCGTCACCTTCGGGTACGGGGCGAACCCCGGTTTGGTCATCACCAACGGGTCGCTCAGCAGTCTGGACATGACGCTCACGACCGATGTGACCGTGGCCGGCGTGGGCATTACCACGAAGGGGCTGCGATTCGGGTACACGGCTGCCACCAGTCAGTACACGCTGGCCGGGTCGGCGACGGCGAGTGTCGCCAAGTTCGGCAACCTCGGCGTGACGTTCGGGTTCGGGTCGAAGCCGGGACTGGTCGTCACCAACGGGTCGCTCACGAGCCTCGACTTCACATTGACGAGCGACGTCACCGTCGCCGGTGTGGGCATCACGACGAAGGGGTTGGTATTCGGCTACACGGCGGCCACCAGCCAGTACACGCTCGGGGGGACGGCAACCGCGACCGTCGGCAAACTCGGCACGCTCGGCGTGACGCTGGGGTACGGCACGAATCCGGGGCTCGTGGTGACGAACGGGTCGCTCACCAGCCTGGACATGACGCTCAACACGGACGTCACGCTGGCCGGCGTGACGATCACGACGAAGGGGTTGGAGTTCAAGTACGCGGCCGCCAACGACCAGTACAGTCTGATGGGCTCGGCGACGGCGGCCGTGACGAAACTCGGCACGCTCGGCGTTACTTTCGGGTACGGGTCGAACCCTGGCCTGGTCGTCGTCAACGGTTCGCTCAGCAGCCTGGACATGACGCTGACGACCGACCTGTCGGTGGCCGGAGTGGGCATCACCACGAAGGGGCTACGGTTCGGCTACACGGCGGCGAATAGCCAGTACACCCTCGCCGGGACCGCGACCGCGAACGTCGCGAAGCTCGGCACGCTCGGCGTCACCTTCGGCTACGGGAACAACCCCGGGCTCGTGGTGACGAGCGGATCGCTGACGAGCCTGGACATGACGCTGACGACGGACCTCAGCGTGGCCGGCGTCGCCATCACGACGAAGGGGTTGCGGTTCGGGTACTCGGCCGCGAACAGTCAATACACGCTCGCCGGCACCGCGACCGCCAGCGTGGCGAAACTCGGGAACCTCGGCGTGACGTTCGGGTTCGGAACGAATCCGGGTCTCGTCGTCACCAATGGCTCCCTGACCAGCCTGGACATGACCCTCACGACCGACCTCAGCGTGGCCGGCGTGGCGATTACCGCCAAGGGGCTGCGGTTCGGGTACAGCGCCGCGAATAGTCAGTATACGCTCGCTGGCACGGCGACCGCCAGTGTGGCGAAGATCGGGAACCTCGGCGTCACGTTCGGTTACGGGAGCAACCCCGGCTTGGTGGTAACCAACGGGTCACTCGCCAGCCTGGACATGACGCTCAATACCGACATCACCGTCGGCGGTGTGGGCATCACGACGAAGGGGTTGCGGTTCGGGTACACGGCGGCGAACAGCCAGTACACCCTCGCCGGCACGGCGACGGCGGCCGTGGCCAAGCTCGGCACGCTCGGCGTGACGTTCGGGTACGGGTCGAACCCTGGCCTCGTCGTCACCAACGGGTCGCTCACCAGCCTCGACCTGACCCTGAACACGGACGTCACCGTCGGCGGAGTGGCGATCACGACGAAGGGGTTGCGGTTCGGGTACACCGCGGCGAACAGTCAGTACACCTTGGCCGGCACGGCGTCCGCCAGCGTGGCGAAACTCGGGAGCCTCGGCGTGACGTTCGGGTTCGGCTCGACGCCGGGGCTGGTCGTCACCAACGGGTCGTTGACGAGTCTCGACATGACGCTCAACACCGACATCACCGTCGGCGGGGTGAAGATCACGACGAAGGGGCTGCGGTTCGGCTACACGGCGGCCGACAGCCGGTACACGCTGGCCGGAACCGCGTCGGCGACGGTCGCCCGGCTCGGCAACCTGGGCATCACCTTCGGCAACGGGACCAACCCCGGCCTCGTGGTGACCAACGGGTCCCTCGACGTCCTCGACATGACGCTGAACAGCGACATCACGGTCGGGTCGGTGAACATCGCCACGAAGGGGCTGCGGTTCACCTACACGGCCGCCAACAGCCAGTACACCCTCACCGGCACTGCTTCCGTCGCCGTTGCCCGGCTCGGCAACCTGGCCGTCACCTTCGGGTACGGCGGCAAGCCCGGCCTCGTCATCACCAACGGGTCGCTCGACTCGCTCGACATGACGCTGAACTCTAACATCCGCGTCGGGTCGGTGACGTTCTCCACGCAGGGCCTGCGGTTCACCTACGCGGCGGCCAACAGCCAATACACGCTGACCGGCACCGCGTCGGTGAGCATCGCCCGACTCGGCAATCTGAGCGTGACGTTCGGGTACGGCGGCAATCCGGGCCTGGTGATCACGAACGGGTCGCTGGACAGCCTCGATCTGACGCTGAACTCCCAAATCCGGGTGCAGACGCTCGTCTTCCGCACCGAGGGCCTGCGGTTCACCTACACGGCGGCGACCGACACCTTCACCCTCAGCGGCACGGCCGGCGTCACCATCCTCGGCATCGGCGACGTGGCCGTGACGTTCGGGTACGGCGGCAAGCCGGGCCTGGTGATTTCGAACGGGTCGCTGGACAGCCTCGACCTGACGCTGAACTCGAAGATCCGCGTGCAGTCGCTGATCTTCCGCACCGAGGGCCTGCGGTTCACGTACACCGCTGCGACGGACACCTTTACGCTGTCCGGCACGGCCGGGGTGATGATCCTCGGCATCGGCGACGTGAGCGTGACGTTCGGGTACGGCAACAAGCCCGGCCTGCTGATCCAGAACGGGTCGCTGGTCAGCCTGGACATGACGCTGAACACCGACATCCGCGTCAACGCGGTCGTGTTCAGCACGAAGAACCTGAACTTCTCCTACACCACCGCCACCAAGCAGTTCACCATGGCGGGCCAGGCCGGCGTGGGCCTCGTCGGCGTCGGCGGCTTGGTCGTGACGTTCGGTAACGGCGGCAAGCCCGGCCTGGTCATCACCGACGGATCGCTGACGAGCCTGGACATGACCGTCGGCTCGGACTTCAACGTCGGGGCCGTGAAGTTCTCGGGCACGGGCCTGCGGTTCCAGTACACGGCCGCGAACAGCACGTTCACCCTGACCGGCTCGGCCGGCGTGACGGTGGCCGGCATGAACGCCATCACGGTGACGTTCGGCAAGGGCTCGACCCCGGGCCTGCAGGTGACGGATGGGAAGCTGGTCGGCCTGGACATGACCGTCACCTCCGACGTGAAGGTCGCCGGCTTTACGCTCGCCGTCAAGGACCTGGAGTTCGCGTACACGGCGAGCACGAACACGTTCACCATCCGCGGGTCGGCCAGCCTGTCGCTCGGCTTCCAGTCGTTCGACATCCAACTCGGCAACGGGGCCGGCAGTCAGGGCATTATCATCAAGGACGGGACGCTCACCGACCTGGACGGGAAGGTGTCGAGCACGTTCAGCGTCGCCGGCCTGTCGTTCGGCACGGTCAGCCTGCACCTGGTGTACTCGAAGGCCAGCGGCACCTTCGACCTCGACGGGAACGCGGACCTGACGCTCACCGCCAGCCTCCCTGGGTTCTTCTCGAAGTTCCTCAGCCTGAAGTCGCTGTCCACCCACCTCGGCACCATCAACCTGAAGGTCCACAGCGTCGCCGGCAACAACGGCGCGAGCTACACCTCGTTCTCGGCGTCGCTGGCCGGGTACACGGTCGGGGTGACGGTCAAGTTTAACGGCGACGTGTCCGTGACCGGCGTCTCGGACGCGATCGTGCAAGGCATCGTGGACGCGGCCGCCAAGGTTGCCGCCGCCGCGGCAGCAGCAGCCAAGGCCGCCGCGGATGCGGCCGCCGCCGCCGCGAAAGCCGTCGCAAACGCGGCGTCCAAGGCCGCGAGTACCGTGAGCAACGGGGCGAAGTCGGTGGGCAGCGCGATCAAGAGCTTTTTCGACAACGAGATCGCCGGCGGCACGGTGTTCTACGACGCCAACGGCAACGCCGTGCTCGATGCGGGCGAACTGTTCGCCACGACGGGGGCCGACGGCTCGTTCGTGCTGGACGTACCGGCCGACGCCCCCGGCCAGTTGGTCGGCTTCGGCGGGATCAACGTCGCCACCAACCTGCCGAACACCACCGTCTTCACGGCTCCGGTTAATTCGTTCGTGGTGTCGCCGCTGACCGCCCTCGTGCAGTCCGTCCGGACCGCCTTCCCGGGCATGACGGCGGCCGAGGCGGCCGTGACCGTCGCCACGGCCCTCGGCATTCCCGACTCGATCGACCTGCTGGGCGACAACGTGATCGCGCAGGCGCTGAGCGGTAACGCGGACGCCGCCCGGGCGTTCGACGCGGCCGTCCAGATCGCCGGACTGGTCGGCGGGACGCAAGCCCTGGTCGGCGGGTCGGAGGCGGTCGCCAGTGCCGCGGCCTTCGGCAGCCTGGCAACGCAACTCGGCTACGCGGCCGGGCCGCTGGACCTGACCGACGCGGCCGTCGTGCAGCAAGTCCTCCAGACGACCGCAGACCGAACCGGGGCCACGCTCGACCCGGCGGTCGTGGCGGGGGCGGCGGCCGTGCTGGCCGGCATTAATGAGCACATCGCATCGACGCCGGCGACCGGCGGCCGCGAGTACATGACGCGGGTGGTGCAGTCCCAGATCGCGGCCGGTACGGCGGCCGTGCCGATGCTCGTCAAGGCGGCGTCCGGCGAGGCCGACATCGACGCCGTTGTGGCCGCCCAGACCGGGCCGGCGTTCGCCGCCCAGGCGGCCGCGATCCGCGTCGGGGCGTTGGCCGCCCCGGTGTCGAACCTGTCGCCGACCTACGCCGTCGCCGCCGGCGTCGGCGGTGCCCCTCGCGTGACAGTGTACGACCGCCAGTCGGGCACCCAGATGGCCGACTTCTTCTCGTTCGAATCGACCTTCCGCGGCGGGGCGTCGGCGGCCGTCGGGGACGTGAACGGCGACGGCGTGGCCGACGTGGTCGTCGCCGCCGGCGTCGGCGGGGCGGCCCGCGTCATCGTGATCGACGGCACGAAGCTGGACGAAGTGACCGCGGCCGGGGAAGTCACCCCCGACGCCGTGCTGGCCAACTTCTACGCCTTCGAAGAGAGCTTCCGCGGCGGGGCGTCGGTCGCCCTGGCCCAACTCGGCACCGGCTCGGGGTTGAACATCGTGGTCGGGGCCGGCACCGGCGGCGGCCCCCGGGTGCGGACGTTCGCATTCGACCCGACCGCTGCCGGCGGCGTGTCGCAGTTGAGCGGCCCGATCGGCGACTTCTTCGCGTTCGACCCGACGGCCCGGTACGGGGTGAACGTCGCAGCCGGCGACTTGGACGGCATCGGCCAGGACAACGTCATCGTCGGGGCCGGCGTCGGCGGTAGCCCGCTTGTGGCCGTGTACCTGCCCGACGGCACGCTCCAGCGGGAGTTCATGGCCTACGACCCGGACCTGCGGGGCGGGGTGTCGGTGGCCGCCGGCTACCTGAACGGCACGCCGAACGCCCAGCTGGTGACCGGCTCCGGCCCCGGCGGCCCGGCCGTCGTGAACGTGTACGACGGGTTCAACGAAACCCCGGACCACGTGGTGCCGGTGTTCGATGCCGACTACACTGGCGGCGTGTGGGTGGCGAGCGGGTCGGCCGGCGACCACTCGGAGATCGTCTACGGGGCCGCGTCCGGCAGTCCCCGCGTCGGCGTGGTCGGCACGAACGGGCTGCCCGTCGAAACCGACTTCAGCAGCTACGATTCGACGTTCCTGGGTGGCGTCAGCGTTGGCTAAGTGGAATGGCAGTGAGGCGGGGCAGGGTTTCCCGCCCCGGCGACACCCTTGTCATGGCGGTCCCGGGGTCGGCGACATGTCTTTGTTGACCGGATCGCCGGGACGGCGGTCCGGTGCCTTGTTGCCTGTGTACTATCGGCTAATCGACCGTTCGACGCCCCGTCCGGGGTGTCAGGAGTTCTGCGTAGCGGCTGGAGACGGCTGTGTCTCTCAATACCGTCGGGGTGGGCCGTCATTTCGGCGGCGCGTCCGGCCACGCGGACCGGAGCGGGTGAACGGTCAGCGACTTGATCGCGACTGGCCCGCCGTCGGCCCGGATCGACAGCCCGTTCTCGCCAGGCAGGACGAACTTCGTGAACGACAACTCGCCCTTGTTCACGAACGTCTCGATGGACGTCGTGTCGATGAGCATCTCCACGGACTTGACCTTGTCCAGCACCGCGGCGGAGCGGCGGTCGGCCGACAGCGTCGTCGCGGTCAGCGTCACCGGGATGCCGCGGGCGTTGAAGGTCAGCTTCGCCCCGGCGGGGATGTCCACCTCAGCCTTCACGTGGAACTGCCGGCCCGACGGCGCCAGCGGCAGCGACTGCCCCGCCCGCAGTTGCCGGTCGGCCCACTTCTGCGGCTTGCCGACGTGCAGGGTGGTGATCTCGCTGACCGGCTCGCGGAACACCCGCAGGCCCTTCGGCGTCGTCCGCAGCGTCAGCTCGCACGGGAACGTCACCTGCTGGTTGAACGGCATGTCCGGGGCGTGCGAGAACCGCATCCACGCGGCCTGCACCCGCCGGCCGTCGCCGGTGTCGGTGTTGTGCCACGACTGCGTCGCGTAGAAGTCGCCGACGTCGCAGGCGAACCGCGGCGTCTCCTCCTTGAACTCGACGCCGTCGAACGTGCCGATCGAGTACTTGCCGTTGCCCTGGATCAGCACCCACTTCTTGTTCTTCGCGTCGCCGTCCACCGGCAGCTCGAAGAAGTCCGGGCACTCGAAGCTGTCGCGGATCGGCTTCTTCTCGTCCGTCCAGTGCAGCAGATCCTTGGACGTGAGGACGTGGTAGCTGCCGTGGCCGTAGAGCATCATCACCCAGTGCTTCGCCGGGGCGTGCCAGAACACCTTCGGGTCGCGCTCGGGGAAGTCGAGGATGGGGTTCTTGGCGTAGTGCGTCCACGTGCGGCCGCGGTCGAGGCTGTAGGCGAGGCACTGGCTGCGGTTGTCGTTGCCGGAGTAGAACGCGACCATCGCCGGCTTCGCCTTGTCCGGCGACAGGCCGGCCGTGTTGTCGTAGTCGATCACGCAGGTGCCGGACTGCACCGCCTGGTCGAGCTTGTCCTCCCAGAAGGCGGGCTCCAGTTCTGTCCAGCGGACGAGGTCCTTGCTGACCGCGTGAATCCAGCACTTGTTCCACCGCTGGGCGAACAAGTGATACTCGCCCTCGTAGTAGATCAGCCCGTTCAGGTCGTTGAGCCAGCCTTCCTCTCGTTCCTTCGGGTTCAGCCGGTTCATCGTCCACTGGCGGGCGGTGAAGTGGAACTGCGGCCGCAACGACTCCTTGTACAGCGGGGCGATAGCCGGCGACGGCGACTTCGGGGCGTCGGTTTGCACCATCGGGCCGACGTTGATGTGCCCCCAGTCGCCGCTGGCCTTGTCCACGAACTCGACGCGGGCCGGCTTGCCGGCGAACTCTGACACGTCCCAACACGCCGGCGTCAGTCGGTCGCTCCGCCAGCCGGTGGCGCTGCGGACGATCTTGCCGCCGACGAGCAGGTTGACGCAGGTGTGCCGCTCGTAGTTGCCGCCGGCGACCGTGAACTCGATGTACTTCCGCTCGACCTTGAACTCCGGGGACGTGAGCGTGCCCTGTGGGCCGTCGCCGTCCACCTCGCTGGACGCGACGCCGGCCCCCTCCGGCGCGTTCTCGATCTCCAGCTTCTTCAGCAGGTCGCCCGTCGTCACCGGGCCGGGCTGGAAGGCCTTCCCCTCGGCCGTCCAGCCGTCGTAGGTCGTGCCCTTGAAGACGCCAACCGGAATGTCCTCGGCCGCCGGCTTGGCCCCGACGGGGAGGAACGCGAGCGGAGCGGCGAGCAGCGCGAGCAGGGCGGCGAGACGTGTTCGCATCGGAAGCCTCAGGTTCGGGGTTGTGACGCGGGGTCTATCCGCAGTTGCTCGCGGCGGACGGCCAGTTGCACGTCGGCCCCGTAGCGGAGCGACTCCACGAACGGCAGGAGCAGTTCCAACACGTCCGGCCGCTGAAAGTGCGTCGGCTTGGTGTCCGGGTGCGGGTAGTAAATGAGGCCATCGACCGTCACACCGTCCGGGGCCGTAACCCGCACGTCGAAGAACGAGAAGTCCTCGGCCGGGTCGGTCGGGTGCCACTTCACCTGGCGAACCGTCTGCCGCGGGGCGAGGACGTGGTAAGAGTGCGGGGCGATGGAGACGTTGACCGTGCCGACGTGGTACGCGGACAGGTCGAGGCCGCGCTGGCGGAAGTGTTCGGCCTGCATCCGCAGGGTGCCGCCGGGGAACTTCGGGTTGCCGTTAGTGCCCGACGCGACGCCGTGCCCCGGCACCACCTTCGCGGCCACGGTCTGCCACACGTCGGGGACGGTGGCCCGGCGGGCGAACACGCGGCTCATCGCCGCGCGCATGCGGCCGTCCTGGCGGGCCATGTCGATCGTCACCGCGGCCAGGACGACCAGCCCGAGGACGACCTTCTGCAAGTAGCTCTCGACGCCGGTGAGGTTCATCCCGTTCTGGATGACCGAGATGATGAGCACGCCGATCAGGGTGCCGAGAATGCGGCCGGATCCGCCGGCCAGCGACGTGCCGCCGACGACCACGGCGGCGATCGCGTACAGCTCGTACATTTGGCCGTAGCTCGGCCCGCCGGCCTTGAGTTGCGACGCGACGACCACCCCGCCGACGCCGGATAGCGTGCCGCTGACGACGTACGCGAACAGCAACACCCGCGGCACCCGCACACCGCTGAGCCGAGCCGCCTCGGCGTTCCCGCCGACCGCGTAGAGGTACCGGCCGATGACGGTGTGAGCCATCACCAAGTGGCCGGCGAGGTACACGGCCAGCATCAGCCCGACGGCGTTCGGCACCCCAAGCGTGCGGCCGCGACCGAGCCAGGCGAAGCCGTCCGGGATGTCATAGATCGACTGCCCGCCGGCTAGGAGGTATGCGACGCCGCTGGCCACCTGCATCATGCCGAGCGTGGCGATGAACGGCGGCAGGCGGAACGCCGTCACGAATAGCCCGCTCACCAACCCCGCGGCGGCCCCCGCCCCGCCGCCCGCGGCGACTCCCAGCAGCATCCCGCCGGCACCGGCCGCGACGCCGCCGACGGCCCGGATGGTGAGCGCCGTGACGACGGCCGACAGCGCGACCAGACTGCCCACCGACAGGTCGATACCGCCGGTCACGATCACCAGCGTCATCCCGGCCGCCAGCAGTGCGATGACCACGACCTGACTGGCTACGTTCAGCAGATTCTCGGTCTTCAAGAACACTGGCCAGCGGTACGACTCGGCGGTGGATACCCGCAGCCCAGGCCGACCGGTGAGGACCGGCGAACGGGCCGCCTTCGGAGTGGCGACGATCCGCACGTCGGCCCCGGCCGCGTCGAGGGCCTTGCGAACCTCGGGCGGGGTGCCGTCGGCCACGCCGACGACGGTCGCGCCGACTTTCTCCAGCCGTGCCCGGACCGCGCCGGCGAACACCCGTCCGTCGGCGTCGTCGCCAGCGACGATCAGCACCCGTTCGCCCGCCGCGACCCCGGCCGCGGCACGGTCGCCGGCGTCGGCCCCGTTCGGGTGTTGCTCCTCGACTGTGACGACGCACAGGATCGCCGCCAACAGCACGAGTACTACGGCCATGCCGTACCGGCCGGCGAGTCGGCGGAGGAACTGGATCGCAGCAGTTCGGCTCATGGTCACGGCACCGCCAATCGCATGACTTGCTCCTGGGTCACGGGCACCCGCGGATCGGTGTTGTCGAACTCGCCGCTGATGCGGCCTTCTCGCATGACGAGGACGCGGTCGCTCATGCCGAGGACTTCCGGCAACTCGGAGCTGACCATCAGGATCGCCTTGCCGGCCCGCGCCAGGGCGTTGAGCAGCAGATAGATTTCCCGCTTCGCCCCCACATCGATCCCGCGGGTCGGCTCGTCGAAGATGACGACCCTCATGTCGGCTTCGAGCCACTTGGCCAGTACGACCTTCTGCTGATTCCCGCCGGACAGGTTGCGGGCCGGCGTCTCGGCGTCCGCGACGCGGATGGCCAGTTGCTGCCGGAAGTGGGCGAACCGCTCCCGTTCCCGCGCCGCCCGGACGACGCCGGCGGTGCTGAAGCGGTCCAGGTTCGGCAGGCCGAAGTTCTCGCGGACGCTTGCCCCGATGACCAGCCCCTGGCCCTTGCGGTCCTCGGTCAGCAGGCAGATGCCGTGGCGGAGGGCGTCCCGCGGTGAGCGGAGGGATACCGGCTCTCCATCTAGCAAGACGCGGCCGGAGTCGAGCGGGTCGGCCCCGAACAGCAGGCGAACGAGTTCGGTCCGGCCGGCCCCGACCAGCCCGGTCAGGCCGACGACCTCGCCGGCCCGCAGGTCGAGCGACACGCCACGAACGGCGGCCCCGCGGCGGAGGTTCTCGGCCCGCAGCACGACCAGCCCGGTCGCGGTCCGTTCCTTCGGGAACTCGTCGGCGAGCGGCCGGCCGACCATCCGCTCGATGATTGCTTCTCGTGTGATCTGGCTCGTTGGCAGCGTCTCGACGTGGCTGCCGTCGCGCATGATCGTGACGCGGTCGGCGATCTCGAACGTCTCGTCCAGACGATGGCTGATGAACACGATGCCGAGGCCGCGGGCGGTCAGGTCGCGGACCACCCGGAACAGCTTGCCGACCTCCCGCGGTGTGAGCGGGGCGGTCGGCTCGTCCATGACCAGGATGCGGGCGTCGGACAGCAACGCCCGCGCCACGGCAACGGCCTGCTGCTGGGCCACGCTGAGCCGGGCGACCGGCGTTTCCGGGTCGATCGCCACGTCGAGTTGCGCGAACAACTCCGCCGCCCGCCGGCGTTCTTCGCCGGCCCGCAGCCAGCCGAACCGGGCCTTCTCCTGGCCGAGGAACAGGTTCTCCCGCGCACTCAGCGTGGGGATCAGGTCGAGTTCCTGATAGATGACGGCCACGCCGGCGGCCCGGGCGTCGTTCGGCGAGTGGAAGACGCGGGGCGTGCCGTCGATGCGGATCGTGCCCGCGTCCGGCCGGTGGACGCCGGCGAGCGTTTTGATGAGGGTGCTTTTGCCGGCCCCGTTCTCGCCCATCAGGGCGACGACCTCGCCGGCCCGGACTTCGAGCCGCGCGTCGGCCAGTGCCTGCACGCCGGGGAAGGCCTTGCGGACGCCGGTCATCGACAACAGCGGCGGGCGGTCCGTCACGACTTGGTCGCTTCGGCGTCCGCGTCGGCCTTCCGGTACAGCCCCGTCGGGATGAGCGTCACCGGCGGGACGGCCTCGCCCGCGAGGTACTTCACGACCCGCTCGACCGCCAGCTTGCCGATGCGGTCGGGGTACTGCACAGCGTCGGCGTAAATCTTCCCGGCCTTGATGGCCGCCTTGGCCTCCGGTTGGCCGTCGAACCCGATGACCTTCACCTGCCCCACCTTGCTCGCTGCTTCGAGGGCGGCCACCACGCCGAGGGCCGTCGGGTCGTTGACGCCGAAAATCAGGTTCACGTCCGGGTGGGCCTGGAGGATGTCCTGTGCGACCTTGAAGGAGCGGTCCCGCTGGCCGTAGCCCGGCAGTTTGGCGACGACCTTCATTCCAGGATGCTTGGCTACGACCTCCTCGAACCCCTGGATGCGGAGCATGCCGCTCTCGACTTCCGGGTGATCGATGATGGCGACCTTGCCGGTGCCCTTCAGGGCTTCGACGGCGGCCTCGCCGGCCTGCGCGCCGCCCGCGTGGTTGTCGGTCGCAACGTGGCTCACCACCTTCGCGTCGGCGGCCAAGCTGGCGATGTCGGCCGTGAACACCGGCACCTTCTTGGCGTTGGCCTCCTGGATGGCCGTCCCGACCGCCTTGCTGTCGGCCGGCGTAAGAATGATCGCGACCACGTCAGCCGCGAGGAAGTCGCGGACCTGGTCCCGTTGCCGGGCCGGGTCCATCTCGGCGGACACTACTTTCGTCGTGTACCCCTCGGCCGTGGCCGCCGCCGTGATGGCGTCGCCCATCTCCTTGAAGAACGGGTTGCCCAGCGTCAGGAGCGAGACGCCGATGGTACCGTGTTTCGCTTTCGTGGGCGGCTCCGCGGGTCCGCCAGCCGGCTCCTTCCCCCCACCACAACCGGGCAGACCCACGACCGTCCCGGCAAGCGGCAAGAGAAACAGAGACGCTAGGAGGTCACGGCGGGTCATGGTGGTCGCGCCTTGGGAGAGGAATCTCGACCACCCGTTCCGATGGAACTCGAGTGCCGAAGACTAGGGCAGATGCTAGCGATCGCCGAACGACGTCGTCAAGGAAGTAAGCTTCACCGCTTCGCGAAAGTTGTACTATCAGCTTCGTCCGAGTGCGTGGCCTGACAGCCCGGTCGCTAGGTCGTAGACCCGCCATGAAAGAAGTGAAATATCGCAAGATTGTCGCCTACCTTCGCTCGGCGATCCAGGCCGGCCGCTACAAGGACGGGCAACGGCTGCCGTCGGAAGCCGCCCTCGTCCGGCAGTTCGCCGCGTCGCGGCCGACCGTCATCCGGGCTTTGCGGGAGCTTCAAGCCGAAGGGCTGATCGACCGCCGGGTCGGGTCCGGCACCTTCGTCCGAGCGGGAGACCGTCTGGCATCGCCGGCGGGTCGAACGTTCGGGCTGCTGGTGCCCGGGTTGGCGGACGGGGAGATTTTCGAGCCGGTGTGCGTGGCCCTCGCCCGGCACGCCCAGTCGCTCGGGCACACGCTGCTCTGGGGCGACCTGCCCGGCGAGCCGGGCGTCGCACTGGAAGCCCCGACGCTGCGACTGTGCGAGGGCTACGTGCGGGCCGGCGTGGCCGGGGTGATCTTCTCACCACTGGAGTTCTCCTCGGACAAGGACAAGGCCAGCCGGCGAATCGTGCGGATGCTCGACGAGGCGAAAATCCCGATCGTGCTGCTGGACCGCGACTTCGTCGAGCCGCCCGCCCGCAGTTCCTACGATCTGGTTGGTGTCGATAACCACCGGGCGGGCTACCTCCTGGCCCGGCACCTCCTAACGCTGGGGAATCGCGTCATCCACTTCCTCGGGCGGCACGGGTCGGCCCCGACGGTCCGCACGCGGGTCGCCGGGTACCAGGCCGCGCTATGGGAACACGGGGTCACGCCCGACGCCGGGTGGGTCCACTGGGGCGACGCTGGCGACCTGCCGTTCGTGCGGCGATGGATGCGGCGGGGCCGGCCGGACGCGGTGGTTTGCGCGAACGACAAGACGGCCGCCCTGCTGATGCAGACCCTTGCGGCTCTGCGACTGGGCGTGCCGCGGGATGTCCGGGTGGTGGGCGTCGACGACCTGCGGTACGCGAAGCTCCTGCGGCCGGCGCTCACGACCGTCCACCAGCCGTGCCAACTCTTGGCGGCGGTCGCGATGCACACACTGATCGAGCGGCTGGCGAACCCGTCGCTCCCACCCCGGCATGTGATGTTGGCGGGCGAGTTAGTCGTCCGCCAGTCGTGCGGAACTCCGGCTGCGTATTCGACGTAACGGTCGTGAAGGCTCATCCACCCGCGGTCCAAGCCTGGCGGAAATCAAAGACCGGCCTGAAACGAGTAACCCACGCGAAAAAGGCAACATTCATCGTGACGAGCATGTCGCTGTTTGAAATACTTTGACACGCCGCGCAGGTTGCCGGCGACGTTGCTCACCCACCGCGGGTTGCCGGTCAGCGCGATATTGGCCCAGATCACCTCGCGGGTGACGAAGTCGAACACCACCGGCAGGCACATCTGCGTGTCGGACGCGACGTCCACCTTATCCACGACCGTCTTCGGCTCGAAGATCTCCCCGGAGTGCGGAGGAGGCGCTTGATGTTGTCGCGGTATTGCGCAACGAACCACTTCACGTCCTCCCAGCCCTGCGGCGAGAACGGCGACTCGACGGCTACTCCACCCCTGTACGGGCAGCAAGGTCTTCGCACCCTCGTCACGGGTTGCCGCGGACGACTTGGAAGTCGAATCGAATGTCGCTCCTTCCCTCCGGGCGCTCGACCCACCTGCTGCCCGGCACTTCGGCGACTTGCAGCCCCCACCCGGAAGCCAGTTCGTCCACGAACCGCTTGGCCTTGCTCAATGCAATCTCCCTCCCGGCACCGGCCAGGTTCGGGAAACAGTTCATAACCACCGCGATCGAATCCCCGTCCGGGGCGTCGCCGCCGATCTCGACCTCGCCAACGTGTTCCCGCTCCTCGCCTCGCAGGATCCGATACCGGCGCGTGCGATCGTTCGCCTTCTGAGGGCGCTTCGCAAATCGAAACCGACTCATCAACGGCTCTCCAGTTTCAAACCACCGCGCAACCGGCGTCCGGCGATAGCGGCAATCGCTCAAGTTAATCGTTATACGTTCCCGCACTCCAAAACGTGCCGCACCGCGATCGCGGCCGAAATAGGGCACGGGACCGAACTTCGCGCATGCGCCTTCCCTCTCAACGCGCCCTTGTGTTCCAGCCTCGGATCGCGCTCGGATGGACGACCGGAGTATCGCCGTGACCTGTTCTTGTTGCCGACGAGCCGAACGCGACGCACGATTCGGCAAGGGGGCCGACATGCCGGAGTTACCCCTGGTGCGATCGTCCTTGCGGGTGCAATCAGAGGCCAAAAGGCCACATCGCGCAAGGCCCAAGCCACTCGTGTTGTGTCCGGCGTTTCAGCGGCCCCTATTTCTCTTCCTTGGCAGCGGGCCGGGTAAGCTTCGCGGTGTAACGGCAGGTCGCAACGAACACTTTGCGGCCCGCGTCCGTCATGTCGGCCGGACCGCCGGTGAACCCCCACAGCACGCGGTCCCCTTGACCGATGATCGGATAGTGCTCCGCATCCGCCTCTTCTCGCCCGAGAAGCACGACACCGGCGGCTGTTTTCGCGGGGATAATGCCCACGTGCCCGCTCCGCTTGTAAAGAGACACCGGTTTGTCGGTCCGGATCCCGGCCGCGATCCACAAGCGTGACTCGGCGGCGCCGACCGGTATCACGCCGGTCTCTTCGCCGTGCCAGCCCTGCGGCGCCCCGATGTCGAGCTTCAACCCCGGCCGCCCCAGAAAGTCGTACCCGCCTTCGCCGAGAGCGAGGACCGGCTTGCCCGCCCGATCGATCGCGGTCGCGATCCCGGCCCACTCTTCGGTCTTGGCGTCCGCCCCGAAGATGATCAACCCGTACTTTTTGAGGTCCGCCTGCGTGACCGCTTCGAGCGCGATCAGTTCGACCGTGAACCCTTCCGAGTCTGCCAAGAGCTTCCGGAACGGGTCCGCGTCCTTCTCCTCGCCCCGGAACCCGAACCCGACCACGACCTTCGGGGGCAGACCTTTCGGGACGGGGGCGGCGCTCGTGGCGGACGACGTCATCGTGACGAGAATGGCGAGTGCCCGGGCGACAAGCGAACCGCGGGTGAAGCGAGCGGACATGGTGAAACCGTTTCGTGGGATGTGTGATTGCGGTAATTGTTGCGTGTCGCTCCGGTGCCGTCAACGACAGACCAAATTCGTGCCGAGAACTGCCTTCCTCGACAAGCCGTTCAAGAATGGTGCCCCTCGAAACCCCATCGGGTTCATTCGCCGGGATGTGATTGGGCACGATTTCGATGGTCGGCAACTTGTCACGTTCGGCATCGGGCGTCTCCCTGAAAGGCCAGAGGAATGAACAGGCAGTGACACAACCTCCGAAAATGCTGGAAATCAAAGTCGAATCAGAGTTTGTGTCACTGCCTGTAAGGGGTGCGCAGGCCGGTTGGTGCCCCGTTCACGAAAACTGTCAAGTCTGGCTGAAGAAATGAGATTTAGGGTTTGTAGTCCATGTGCCGATAAATTCGAGGCCATCTTTTCGCGCACGGTATCGAGGTAGGGTTCGATGAAATTCACGGTCGTCATCAACACCTACCAGCGCGCCCGAAGCCTCCGCAAAACTCTCCTGAGTCTCCGGCGACAGACCTATCGCGATTTCGAAGTTGTGATCGTGAACGGGCCGAGCACCGACGAAACCGAGAAGGTCGTCGCCGAATTCGAGCCGGACGTGCGACTCGTCCGGTGCCCGGCCGTCAACCTGTCGCTCTCTCGGAACCTCGGCATCGCAGCCGCGGCGGGCGACGTCGTCGCTTTCATCGACGACGACGCCGAGGCCGACCCGCTCTGGCTCGAACAACTTGGCGCCGGGTACGACTCGCCTCGCATCGGCGGCGTCGGCGGCATGGTCTACGACTCGACCGGGTACTGCTTTCAGTACGAGTACGCCGTCTGCGACCGGAAGGGGAACGCGGACCTAAACGTCCGCCCGCCGCTGTGGGACTACCTCCATCCGCACGGGGAAAAGTTCGTCCACATGCTCGGCACGAACTGCAGCTTCCGCCGCGATCTGCTCGCGGAGATCGGCGGGTTTAACGAGGAGTTCGAGTACTACCTCGACGAGACCGAGGTGTGCATGCGGTTGATCGACCGCGGGTACTGGATCAAGCCGCTCCCCCACGCCTTCGTGTACCACCGGTTCCTGGCCAGCCACCTCCGCAACCACCACAAAGTCCTTCGCGAGCCGTACCAAGTCGTGAAGAATCGGTTGATCTTCTCCCTCCAGGCCCGTAGGCCGAACGACCACCTCCGCGACGTCGTGATCGACAACCTGAAGTTCATCGATTACCTCGTCACCGACGCCCGCCAGCACTTTGAGGCGTCGCGGTTGACGAAGGCCGAGTTCACGAAGTTCCTGGCCCGCACCGAGGCCGGGTACGAGGCCGGGATGAGACTTGGCCTGACGCAGCAACGGCGGTCTGCGGACCTGCCCCCGCCCCCCGAGGCGTTCCGGCCGTTCTCGACCGTCCAACCCCGCGGCCGGCGGATGACGATTGCGTTCGTCAGCCAGGAGATGCCGCCCGGTTGCGGCGGCATCGGTCGTTACTCGTGGGACTTGGCCACCGCGTGCGCGCGGGCGGGGCACGAGGTCCACTACGTCACGTGCTCGCCGGACCACAACCGGGTGGACCTCGAGAGTGACGTGTGGGTGCACCGCATTGTGCCGCTGACCGACGGCGACTGGAACCGGCCGGGCCTGGAACCGCTCGTTGCCAAGAACTTGGGGTGGGCCGCCGCCGCCCACCAAGAGGTCAAGCGGGTCGCGGCCACCCGCCCGGTGGACGTGGTGTCGGCCCCGATCTGGGACGTGGAAGGCATCTTCTGCCAGTACGACCGGAGTCTGAACACGGTCCTCACGCTCGTGACGACCCTCCAGGCGACCGTAGACCTGAACCCGTCGTGGCGGGCCGTCCCCGGGATGGACCGCATGCTCCAACTGGAGGCGGAGGTCGTCCGCAATGCTCAAAACGTAACCGCCCCGAGCCAGGCCATTCTCGACAAGGTGCGGCGGGACAGCGGCGGCCCGATGGACACGGCCAACGTCCGCGTCTGCCCCCTCGGCATTCCCGACCAGGCCGCCCGGTTCACACCGCGACCGCCGGACGGCAAAATCCGCGTCCTGTTCGTCGGGCGCGTCGAGAAGCGGAAGGCCCCCGATCTGCTGTTGGCCGCCGCGGTCGAACTGCTGCCCGAGTTCCCCGAGGTCGAAGTCGTGTTCGTCGGCAACGACACGATTCTCGCCGAGGGGAGTGACAAGACCTACCGCCAGCAATTCGAAGTGGCCCACGGCCACGAGCCGTTCGCCTCACGGGTCAAGTTTCAGGGCTTGGTGTCGGAGGACGAACTTCAACAGGCGTACGCCGACTGCGATGTCTTCGTCTTGCCGGCGCGGTTCGAGTCGTTCGGCCTCGTGCTGGTCGAGGCGATGGCCCACGGCAAGCCGGTCATCGCGGCGAACATCGGCGGGATGGCGGAAATTGTCGTCCCCGATGAGAACGGCTTCCTGGTGTACCCCGGCCACGTTCCCGCCCTGGTGCAAGCCCTCCGCCGGCTCATCGTGAATGCCCCGTTGCGGGCGCGGATGGGGGCGGCGTCGCGGGGCCTGTACCTCGAATACTTCACCGACGAGCAAATGATGGACGGCATGATGACGGCATATCAGGCCAGCGCCGGCATCGAGTCGCCCGCCGACGTTCTGACCCCGCCGTTCCCGAACCGGAAGTCTGCATGAACGAGTCTCTTCCGACCTCCGGGCGGCTGACCGTCTCCGTGGTGACGGGGGTGGTGGTCGACCACGACGCCATCTCGAACATCTGCCGACAACAAATCGAGGTGCTGGACCGGTACGCGCGGCAGCACCAGATGGCCTTGGACCTAAAACTCTTCCTGCACGGCACGACGGCCGTCGAGCCGCGGGCGGTGCGGGTGGAAGACCCGGTCGCGATCGTGTGCGACCCGCACTTCCAGCGGTCCGACGTGGTGATCTACCACTTCGGCATCTACTACCCGTTGTTCGACTCCCTCGCGGCCGCCCCGCGGACGGCCCGGGTGATCGTGAACTACTACGGCATCACCCCGCCCGGGCTTACGTCGCCGGACTCGCACGACGTCCTCCACCGGTCGTTCCGCCAGGCCGCGCAGATGTTCAACGCCGACCGCATCCTGGTGAACAGTCGATTCATTGGGGCGGAGGCCCTGGCGATGGGGTTCGCCCCCAACCGGGTACACCACTTACCCCTGTCGGCCGCGTTCCCGATCCCGGAAACGATTTCGGTCAAGGCCCCCGGTGACGTACTCCGCATCGCCTACCTCGGGCGGATCGTCCCGGCCAAGGGCGTCCGTGAACTGTTGGCGGCCGCAGCCCGGTTCGCCGAAGGGAGGACACCGTTCCACCTCACCCTGATGGGGGCCAGAAGGTACTCGTGCCCGGTCGTCATCGGCGAGGCGGAAGCTGCCGCCAAGGACGGCCCGCTCGCCGGGAAACTCGAATTGCTCCTCGACCGCCCCGGCGACGAGGTGCGGCAGCAGTTGGCCGGGGCCGACTTGTTCGTCATGCCGTCGCACCACGAGGGGTTCTGCGTGCCGGTGGTGGAAGCAATCTCGTGCGGAACGGCGCTCGTGCATTCGAACGCCGCGGCCTTGCCGGAAACGGCCGGCGGCCTGGGCCTGAGTTTCCCGGCCGGGAACGCCGACGCTCTTTTGGCGTGCCTCGGTCGGGCCGCCGAGCATTGGGCGGAAGGTCTGTACCCCACGGACGACGGCCCGATGGCGCCGGGAGCCTGGCGGGCCAAGGCCCTTGCCCACCTGCGGACGTTCAGCCGCGAGCACTTCTCGGAGACGTTCCTCCGTCACGCCCTGGCTGGGGTGCAACCCTTGTCTCCGGATCGGGCGGGGCTTCGCGGCGACGTCCGACTGCAAACCATGCTCAAATTGTGCGGCACCGCCCCCCGACTTGGCGGTAATCCGGTTTCGATCGGGGAGCACTTGCAAGCGGTTCTCGCGTCTCCACGTCGCCCCCGGCCCCGTCGGAACCGAACGGGCCGCCCCCTTACCGGTTCAACGCCTCAGGAGGTTCGCTCGTGAGTAACCCAACCACTGCCCCGGCCTTGAACATGAAGGCCCTTTTGAAGGTGATGGCCCGGCAGACCCTCGGCCGGGTGCCCGTGATTGGCTTCCTCTCGCGGAAGGCGTGGGGGGGCGTCCGGAAACTGAAGCACCGCGTCCGATACGGGAACCCGCACGGCTACGCCGCCCTTGCCGCGGCTGACGCGGCCGCGGCCGCCCGGGCGGTCCAATCCGCGCACGCGACCCAGGCGGCTCAGCACGAACGTGCGTTCCAGGAACTGCACGCCGTGCTCGTCGAAAAAATCCGCGACGTGGCGCAATTGGGGCAAACCACGCACGCCCTGCTCACCGAGGTCCGGGACGGGGCGTTCAACCGCCTGGACAACAACCTCCGCGAGCAGTGGAAGGTGAAGGACGCGGTAATCGCCGCGTTCGCCGAGACCGGTGGTATCGTCGCCGATACGAACCAGAGGGTGCAGGCCGCACTTGCGAGCCAGGCCAACCAGCTCCAACAATCTCAGGTCGAACAGCGCGGCCTCTTGGCGGAAGGGTTGAAGGGTCTGACGGACACGGTCGAGAATTTCGATGGCCAAATCCTGCAACTCCATGACCATCACGCGAGTTGCTACCTCCGCCTCGCGGACGCGGCCGAGGACACCGCCGCGTCCGTCCGGCAACTCACCACCGCCGCCGGCTTGGTTGCGATGGACATTCGGGAGCGCATTCCGGCCCTGGCGGAGGGCGGCGAATACCCCGCACCCGTCGTCCCCGACCCCGACGCCTTGGAGGAGCGCAAGCGGAAATCGAACGGGGCGATCCGCCTCAACCTGGGGTGCGGCGAGAAGCCGCTGCCGGACTATATCAACTGTGACGGCCGGGCGTTGGCCGATGTTCTCGTCATTGCCGACGTCCGGGCGCTGCCCTTCACCGACGGGACCGTGGACGAGATCGCCTCGGCCCACCTGGTCGAGCACTTCCGCCAGCACCACCTGGAAACCGTGATCCTGCCGTACTGGAAGAAGCTCCTGAAGCCCGGCGGCACGCTCCGGGTGATCTGCCCGAATTGGGAGTCGATGATCCGGCGGGTTAACCGCGGGGAGATGTCGATGGTGGACTTCAAACACGTGACGTTCGGAGGCCAGGACTACCAGGGTGATGACCACTTCTCGATGTACACGCCGCAGTCGCTCGGCGAACTCTTGGAGCGGGCGGGCTTCCGGTCCCCCACGGTGATTGTGGTCGACCGGATGAACGGCCTGTGCCCAGAGATGGAAGTGACCGCGACTGCGAGTTGAGCCGGGGCGGTTTACAGGGCTTTCGGAGACCCGGTGCGGAAACCTTCCGCACCGGGCACCCCCAACAGTGGCGTCATGCCACGCTCTTTTGCCCCGGCTTCATCGCGCTAGGTTCCCGCTTAAAATTAAGCGCCTTCTCCTCTTAAGCTCCCTCGCCGCCGTAGTTTTTTCCGTAGGAGAAGCGAGGTCTCAATTGCGCATCCCCGCCTACTGTCTCCACAAGCCCACGGGGCAAGCCTACGTCGCCCTCTCCGAAAACGGAAAGCGACGAACCATCTACCTCGGCGTCTGGGGCACCCCCCAGAGTCGCCGCCGCTACGCCGAGGTGATCGCCAGCTTAGACGGCCCGGCCTCTGGGGGAACGATTCCGAAGGGATCAGCCTCAACTCCCCCGACTCCGCTGCCTCCGTCCTCGACACCGCCCACGGGCCTCTCGCTCGCCGACGCCTACGCCCTCTGGATCGCCCACGCCCGAACCTATTACCCCGTTCGAGCGGGGACGACTTCTCAAGTCGAGAACATTGAGCGATCCTGGGAACCCCTTCTCACCCTCTTCCCCGAGGCCCGAATCGAAACCCTGACGAAGAAGAACTACACCGCCGTCCGCGAGGAGATGATCCGGCGGGGGTGGGCGAGGAAGACGATTCAGCGACGGTGGAACTTGATCCTTCTGGGCCTCCGATGGCTAGCCGGAGAAGAGAGTATCCCCGACGCCGCGGTGTTGACTGCAACGCTGCCTCGTCTTCGACCCCACCGCTCGGCCGCTCCCGAGTTGCCACCGATCCGCCCCGTACCGCTCGTCGTCGTTCGCGCCACGCAGGAGAAGCTGAACCCGGTGCTGCGGTCGATGGTGGAGCTTCAACTCCTCACGGGTATGCGACCCGGCGAAGTCCGCGAACTGAGGAAGTCCGATCTCGTCTGGGCCGACGGGCTGGCCGGCGAGGGTGTGCCGGTGGCGGTTCAAATCTCCCACCACAAGACCGCCTACCGCGGACGCCCGCGGCTCGTTCCCCTGTCCCCCACCGCCGGCCGCTTGGTCGCCGACCGCCTCGCCATCGGCGACTCGGACTGCGACTGGGTCTTCACCCTCTTCCGAGCGCTGAAAAAGAAAGGGACGCCGTACAAGAGGCGTATCTACGGCCTGTCGATCCATAAGGCCTGCGACCGAGCCGGCGTTCCGCGGTGGCATCCCAATCAGATTCGCCACTGGGCGGCAACGGAGGTACGGAAGCATCGGAACTTAGACGCCGCCCGCGCTCTGCTCGGCCACTCCGAAACGGCCACGACCGAGATTTACGCGGAGATGGACGCCGAGGCAGCGAAGCGGGCGGCAGAAGCCCTGGAGAAGGCTCTGAACCCCCCGCCCCCACCGACCCCAGAGGCTCCTCCGACAACGCCCCCTACGCCACCGCCTTCGTAGACACCGACCCCTTCGCCTTCTCTGACTCAGACGGAGAAGGCGACCCCTCCCGCGTCCTCGGCCCCGCCGAGGTCGCCCTCGGCGAACCCTTCGCCGCCGCCCTCTTCCCCGCGTCGCCCGGCCGCGGCTCCGGCTTCAGAACCCCCTCCATCTCCCGCACCAGCGCGACGTGCAACTCCCAGAGTCGGCCGTCGAGGGGCTGGCCGGGGGCCGCCATCCAGTCGTCGAGGAGGGCGCGGAGGTCGAGCATCAGCCGCCGCGACTCGTTCACGCGGGGGTCGTTCAGCGCCTGCCACACCCACGCGGGGACGGCGTTCCCCGCGGCGGACCGGACCCGCTCCTCCGCCTCGGCCCGCGTGGGGAACGCCCCGAGGTAGCGGCGGTGGCCGTTGGCGTCGGTGTAGAAGCCGACCCACGCCCCCGCCGTCGAGCTGCGGCACAGGCCGGGGCACCCGCGGACCGGGCGGGGCGTCCGCGCCCTCGCCGCCGCCCGCGTCACCACGCGGAGGTTCGCCCGGCGGAAGTCGAGGGGGCAGAAGTTCTCGAAGGCGACGGCGTGTCCGCGGGGGATCGCCAGCAGCACCGCCTCGGGGCCGCCGGTGGTCCGCCGCCGCCCGCGCCGGTAGTCGGTGAGCGGCCGGATCGAGTTGCCCGCGACCCGCACCCGCCACTTGTACCGCGACAGCGTCGGGTAGTCGGCGGCGTCGCAGAGCATCCAGTAGCCCCGCCCCAGGGGGATTCGCTCCCAGGGCGGCGACGACGGCGGGGGCGGGGCCGCCTTCGCCGTCGCGGACGCTTTCTTCTTCGCCGACTTCATCGGGTGATCCTCGCGGTAAATTGACTCGTCCTGTGGGAAGGGCTGTTCGCCCGCGGAGCGGCGGCAACGCCGTCGGATCAGTGGCAGAGGTTCGCGGTCGAAGCCGATCGCGGGACAGGCCGCGGGAGCCGCGGCAGCTCCTTCGGCACCGCCTTCAGGTCGAAAGCGGGGTCGAGGGCGACCGCGAGGGCGATGGTCAACTCGGGGATGAGCGGTTCACTCCGCCTCTTCAAGCGGAGAACCTTCTTCCGCGCCGCCCTTCGAGCGCGAGTCGTGAGAACCTTTCCCCGCTTAACGCGGTCTCGCATCGGGAGCTGCCGCTGGTAAACCGCCGAACTCAGCTTCTTCGGAATCCTCGATTCGGGCCGGGGCGGGTTGCCCTTGCCCCAATTCGCGATCTCGTCCGAATCGCTATCCTTCGCGTCAGCCAAGAGACACTTCTTGATTCGCACCTGAAGTCGTGACAAGCGCTTCCTGACTCGATCCTCGGCCGTCGCCAGAGCCGTAGCGTCCTGCCGATCGGTGGCGATCTCAAACCCTTTGAGCTTAACCGCCTCGGCGGCTTCGAGGCGGTCGTAGCCCTCCTCGGCGATCAGGCGGAGGAACCCCTTGTCCTCTCGCGTCAGGCCCCAGGCGTCGAACATCATCGGCGTCCCGCGATGGTCCGGGAAGAACTCCCAGAACCAAAGCGGATTCGCCATCCGGCGGCGGTGAGTGTAATCCTCCTCATTCGCCACGGCACTGAGACCACGCTGCGATCGCGACTCCCGCCGCTCCCTGGCGAGTTGGTCTCGCGCACGCGATCGAACTTTCCCGAAGACGGTGTTGAGGTGCGCGGAAAGGGGCGTGTTCCCCCGGTCTTTCCGGGTGAGGTACACTTCCAGGGTCACGTCGTTGACGACCCCTTCGGCCTCGCTGGGCTGGAATATCTGCTCCAGCAGCCCATTCACGAACTCCCTTTCCCAATCCCGCGCTTCCGGGAACCAGTAGTCGAGCTTTTTCCGCAACCACTTTATCCGTCGCGTGATCTTTTCGGTTTCTTTGGGCGTGGCCCCTTTGAAAACTCCGCTGAGGCCGTGGGTGAGCCGCTCCCACCCCTCGGGGGGAAGTGCCTCCGACTCCGCCGCCTGCTTCGCCTTCCACGCCTCATCGCTCATCATCGCTTATCCCCCCTTCGAAATCTGCCCCTGGCCCCTCGCCCCCACGCCCCTAACGCCGCCGCCGGAGATGGAACCGCGGGCGGCCGACCCTCGGCAGCGATTCGCAGTACGCCGACGCCCCTTCCCAGGGGACCCACACCGTTCGCGTGGCGAGGCTCGCGTCCTCGTCGGGGTAGAAGCCGGCGGCCACCATCAGCGCGTCTACGGCCTTCTTCCGGTGGTCGTCGTCGAACGCGGGCAGATCGACGGGCATCCCCTCCCGCTTCGCCGTCGCCGCGACTTGGGCGATGGTGCGAAGCCCCTTCTGCCCCCGCCCGATAGACGTTTCGATGACGAGAACGTCGTCAACCCGCTTGATTTGAACCTCACCGCTTATAGTGAACAGATTATCACTCATGCCATCCTCCGAAAAGGTGATTTGATGCGTACTCGGCCCCAGGGTCACACGGGTCGCACTGAATGCCCCAAACGGCGGTGGGGTGGTGTTTCTCGTCGAGGAGGCGGGGCAAAGGTCCGGCTCGAAGGGAATAGTAAACGTGCAAATTCGAAATGTCAAGGCATAAGGCGGATAAGATTGCGTCTTTGTCTTGTTATCTGCCAGTCGCCTTCGAGCTGTGTGCAACAAAAAAGCGGGGGGCGTATCGCCCCCCGCTCCTCTGCTCTGTCGCCGACCGCGTTGCGAGCGCGACTACTTGACGGGCTTACTCGACGCCTTAATCTTCGCCTCCAGCTCCTTCCGCTGTTCGAGTTTCGACAGGGCTTTCCCGAGGTACTCGTGGGCGTGTTCGGAGACGATCAGGGCGATCAGGTTCTCGCGGTCCATCCCCAGGTGTTCGCGGGCGAGTTCCAAGTGGGCCAAGAGGGAGGGGTCGAAGTGCATACAGACGCCGCGGTTGTGGGCGGAGATGTACTCTTCGATGCAGAAGCGGACGGCGGCGGAGAGGTTCAGCCCCTTGTCGATGCCCAGCTTCGCGAGGTTCTTGGTGACGCCGACGGGGAGTTTCATGTACGTCGTGTGATACGCGGACGGCTTCGCGGCGTTGAGTTCCTTGATTAAGTCGGAGAGGTCGATTTCCTTCGGCACGGGTAGGCCCTCACGGTTGTAATTGGGTGTCCGTGTCAGTCTATTACGGATAAGGCCATATTGCAAGGCGAGTAGATTGGAGATCGCCGATCTCGTCGGCCCCGACTACCCCGCCCCCTTCTGAGCCGCCGCCCACTCCGCCGCCCGCTCCATCGCCTTCGACTTCGCCTCGGCCCATACCCCCTCGGCGTCGGCGTCGGGGTCCACCACCCATCGCGTGACCCCACCCCTCGCGTTCTGCTCGGCGGGGGTGAACCCGTTCCGGTAGAGGGTTTCCACGATCTCCCCTTCCGTCAACCCCCACCCCCTCGGCGTATCCACCTCCAGGGCGAGGCCGACCGGCTTCGCCGCCCTCGCCCACTGGGCCGCCTTCGCGAGGTGCTTCAGCGACGCCCGAATCGAGGGGAGGGTGGCGGCGACGACGAGGTCGTCGCCGCGGCGGCGGATGGTCACCTGCCCCTTGATCCAGAGGGGGACCTCAGCCGCAGGGCCTTCGAGTAAGGCGGGGGGGATCACGAAGCGGTAAGAGAAGCTCACGGCGGCTCCGGGGTAGGAGAAGAAGGGGGCGGGGGCCACCCCCGCCCCCGCGGTCTGGGGATGGGTCGGCGGAGGGGTCGCGGAAGAGGGGTCGCGGAAGAGGGGTCGTCTCGTTCTGTGGGAAGGGCTTGATGTCTGGCGTGGAAGCGAGGAGGGTCGTTGGATTCAGACGGGGCGAAGCTGCTGAGCGGGCGTCGGATCGGCCGCGGAGCGGAGCCAAAGCCCTCCCCACGGTCGCGAAGAGGCTAAGAAACGAAGACGCCCTCGCCGAGAAGTCGGCGAGGGCTTCGGAGGCGATGGAATCATTCCTCGGCTCAGGCGATTTGAAGAGCGCTCGATCGGCTAATCACATCGCCCACTAGTTCGAGCCGACGCCGCTGAGCTGGAGGTTGCACCGACGGCCGGCAGGGCATGTCATCGTAAGTCCGGCCGTCGAGTTCGCGTCCCGCCTTCGCCTTTCGAACGCCGCCCCATTGCTTGAAAAAGAACGAAACGCCAGCGGCGTCGCACTGCTCACGAATGCTCGCTACCCATTCCTTGTGCATCGGGCGAGCGCCCGCACCGCTCTCACCGCCGACGATTACCCAGTGGATGCCGGACAGGTTGATCTCACCGAGGTCTTCGAGGAGCGGCTCGACAGAGAGGAAGCGTACCGCGGCCGGAGCTTCCCTCAATGCGTCGATGCGGGGAAGTCCGTGCTTGCGATTCTCGACACTTACGCCCCACCAAACGTGCTTCAGGTCGGCGGCGAAGCGAAGTCGCCCGCGGAGGAGGTCCCGCATTCGATCCGCCCGCTTGGTCAGGACCTGGAACGTGTGCCAATGAGCGAGTTCCATGACGCGAGCTACCTGTTCAACGTAGGAATCTGGTACGTCGGCGTGAAAGAGGTCGCTCATCGAGTTGACGAAGATCGTTTTGGGCGTCCCCCACTTCAGCGGTTCCGCCAGCTTGTCAGGAACCATCCGCAGGTCGAACCCCTGCTCGTAAGGGTGGCCGGGCACACCACGGAACCGCTCGGCGAACGTAGCCGCGTAGCAGCGAGTACACCCGGGACTGATCTTCGTGCAGCCGCGGACGGGGTTCCATGTGGCATCGGTCCATTCGATGTGAGAGGTTGCGCTCATATTACGGGCCTTTTGCCTTTGGAGGGAATGTCACTTGCACGAGGTCGGCGAATGTCACTTCGCCCTTTCGCTTCGGCCGCGACGTATGCGGAGGGTTGGCGGTGATACTGCCTTCCTTTTCCATCCTCGTCAACACATCCTTGTAGTTCTTCTTGATGAACGGCGTGTCCACGTTGTGCCTGTCGAACACTTCCTGCATCGTCAGGCTCTTGCCGGCGAACTTGTCGAGGAGCATTTCTTTCAAATCGCTCAATGGCCGCAAGAGATTGAACAGAAGCGGCTGGTCCTTGCTGGCCGGGTTGTATTCGAAGCTGGCGACGCCGTCCTCTTCGGAGGAACTCTCTTTCGCCATGATCTCTTTCATAATCCCGTAGCCGAGCGGATGCTTACTCACGTAGATAAGGTGGTGCTTGGTGCGGACGCCCTTGTCGTCTTTGAATGCGAACGGCAGCACGTACTTCCCGCCCATTTCCTTCAGCGCCTCGCAGATTTCCTCCACGATGGTCAACTCGCGCTTGTACGGTGGGAGCGGCTCCAGTTTCGTCCTTAGCCTCGCCGCCCGTTCCTCGCCGAACAGCGCGACCATGTGTTTCTGCACGGCGACGTTGCTCAGACCCATGTTGATCCGCGTGTAGTTGAAGAAGAAGATGCACTCGCACCCCCAATCCTTCAGCACCGAGTTGATGAGCCGAAGCGACAGCCCCTTGTAACCCCACGGATCGACGAAGAAGAGCGTCGGAATGAGGTTTAACCTCTCGAACATCTTGACGATCTCTTCGCCGACCTCGTTGGTGTAAATTTGGGGCGCGTTTTTGATCGTGCCAATCCCGGGTATGGCCTCGATCTCTTGCTTCAGGGTGCTAGTGTTTTCACTGTCCTTGTCGTTGAACATTGTCACAAGCCATTCGCGGTATTCGTTCTGAACGGCTTGCTCAAGAATCAACAGCGGTGTGGATTTGGAGCCACACTTGTATCGGCCGGGGCCAGCGAAGAGGTCGATGTACGCGATCTTCTTTACTCGGCGATTATTGCCCTGAACCGCGGTGATGATCTTCGCCCACGCCCAGAAATACTTGGTGACGATTGCAGCTTTGACTTGTGACTGCTCCATCTGCTCATCGAAGAACGCCGCGTCTCCCATGACCTTAACTCTCCTCGTGGTTTGGCCAGATCGACCGGAGAAACGCACCCGCGAATCTCTGTTAACGTGGCCTTGCAAACGATTGAGTGGTCATAATACCTTCTTCGTCACAACGGCGGTAGTCAAATTTAGTATACACTAGAACAGTTATCTCCAGCCGGTGTGATTTCCATTCCAATTCCGCGGAATTGGCCTGCCCCTCGCCCTCCCAGAGCCGGAGGAGAAGGGGACGGCTTCGGCGTCCCCTCGGCGGCTACTCCTTTCCGAGGATGAGATCGACGACCCAGCACCCTCTCGCGTGGGGACCCCCGCCGCGGAGGTGCCCGAGAAGCTCCCCCTCTTCGCAGCCGGCGTCTTCTAAGGCGTCGGCTAAGATGGGGAGACGGTCCCAGGCCCGGTCCTCGTAGGCGGAGCGGGCGATGGAGCGGGCGGTGTCGCTGACCCGGGAGGGGTCGAGAGCGCTGGGGCGGAAGGGGTTGCCGAAGATGTCGCGGAGGAGGTGCGACTGGGCAAGTTCTTCGTGCCCGGCTATCTCGTACCACTCCGGGATGCGATCGCCTGATTCGAACAGTTCTGGAAAGTGTTCTCTCCCAACCGCGATGGCTGCGTGATCGGCTGTCCGCACCGCCGCCTCATACGCGGATACGGCACCGACGCAGGCCGCGGCGGGCGTCGTGTCGCCGTCGCCCATCGCCGCGATGACTGCCGCCCGCCGCTCGCCGGGTATCGCCAACCCATCAGCCATTCGCCGAGCAACCTCAACACAGCGACGGCCCGGTTCTGTCGAGATGAGGCGGGAGATGCGATCGCAACAAGCAACGGCGAACAGTCGGAGTTTCCGGTCGCTTCCCTTTCCGTGCACGAACTGTAGCATCGGGGATGGTTCATTCACCGTCAACCATTCATCCTCTGTCATCGCCGACCACCTCCGCCCCGATCTTACCCGAAGCCGAAGCCGATGGGAACCGCCCCGCGGGGCACCCTCGCCCACAGGGACGTTCTGGCGACGAAGTCGGCGTAGCGGTAGGCGACCCCGAGGGGAGGGGTGGGGAGGGGCCTCCCCTCGCCTCTCCTCGGCGACTTCGACGCGGTCGCCGCTTCGCGGTGCGAACGGGTCGCCTACGCCGCCCACTCTAAGTAGCGGTACAACTCGGCGAGGCACTCCGTCTCCGTCGCCCCCGCCCCCGTCGAGGGGTCGAAGGCCGCGAAGCCGAAGGCTTCGCGGGCGGCTTCGGCGAGGGTTCCCATCGCCGCGGCGGCTTCGGCGTCGTCTGCGGTCTGGGCGGCGGATAAAAGGGCGTTGAGGTCCCCTCGGGTCTGGGAGAGGAGCTTGGTGCGGACGGCGAGCGGGTCGCAGTAGCGGCCGTCGGCGACTTGGTAGACGCGGTGGGCGGGGGCGGAGAAGAGCATCGGGGTCTCGGAATAAGAGGGGGAGGGGTGGGTTAGAGGTCGCGATGCCGAAGCCGCCGCCGCGGTGGGGGCGTGGTCGTCTTCGGCGGCATCGCCTTCGGCTCCGGCGGCAGAGTCGGCGACGGCGTCAGAGTCGGCGTCTGGGCCGCCCTCGCCGCAAGGTACGCCGGACTCCACGCCGGCCGCTCCCAGGTCCGCAGTCGGGGAGCCGACGCCGTCGGGGAGGGCCGCTCCCACCCCCTCAGCCTCGGCGACGCCTGCTCCGTCGGCTTCGGCGGCTCGGAACCTCGCATCGCCATCTCCCGCGGCGTCGCGGTCGGCGGCTCGTAGCCTCGCAGCGCGAGAGGCGTCTCCGTCGCCGCGGGGACGACTCGACTACGCAGACTTAGGCGGGGCGTCTCCGTCGTCGGCCTCGCCCGCTCGGGGAGCCGAGCCGTCAGAGTCGGTCGAGCGCTCGCGGACAGTCGAAGGCCCGGCTTCGGCGACGGAGCGGGCGAGAGCGATAGTCGAGGGCGGAGGAGAGGAGCCTTCGCGGACTCCTCGGGGCTTAGGCGGGGCCGCGATCGCATCAGGGGCGTCGCAGGCGTCGCCAGAGTCATCCGGGGTCGAAGGAGCGGGGGCGACGAGGTGGATGCCGTCGGCGTCGAGACGGCACGGCTTCGGAGAAGGGGCGGGGTCGTCGCCAGCGGAGACGACCGCGGCGGCAACCGCGGCAGCGAAGCGGGCTTCTCGGCGTCGCCCTCGGCTCGGCGGGGCGAGAGCTTCGGGGTCGAAGTCGGCGTCGGGCGTTCGAGAAGGCGGAGCCGAGGGGTCGGCCCAGCGGGGGGAACTCTGGGGAGGAGGAGCGGACCCTCGCGGCGGGGGAGGGGTCGAAGGAGCGGGAGGTTCGAGTGAGGGCGAGTGAGCGGGGTCAAAGTCGGTGAGGTCATCGGCGTCTCGGAGGGTCGTTCTGTGGGAAGGGCTTAGGGCGGTGCCGCTACGCGACGCCTAACAGGGCGGGGGCAGGGTCGCGAAGAAGGTGGCGTCGGTGTGGTAGACCCGCCAAGAGGCGGAGGGGGTGTCCCAGACGCCCTCGGCGTCGAAGGTGATCGCGAGCCGCGGACCGGCCACGCCGATCGGGCCGAGGGCGTTGGGGCGTAAGAAGACTTCGTAGAAGGCGTAGCCGGGGGGCAGGCCGGGGGTCGCGTTGACGGTGCCGTAGAAGCTGTGCCGGATCGCGAGCTGGAGGCCGGTCGCCTTCGCGCCGACTTGGAGGCGGTTGAACCGGCCCGCGGTGCCCTGGGTGAACGCGATCGCCTTCGCGCGCTCGTAGAGGGCGAAGTCCCACTCGGCGAGGGTGAGGGAGACGGCGGCGGTTAAGCCGGTGGTGAGGCGGGCGTAGGGCGTCGTGGGTCCGCGGCGGTCGTTGAAGAGGGGGAAGAACTCGGGGGCGAACTCGACGCGGACGCCGGATTCGGAGTAGCCGAGTTGCGTCCAGTCGGCGGGGCCGAGCTTGAGCCACACGTCCCCCGGGCCGCTGAGGGCATGGGCGACGGCGTCGTTGGGGGGCATAGGGGCGAGGGGGTAGGGGAATGGGAAGCGGGCGTCCGAAAGGACGCCCGCGGGGTGGGTGCGAAGACCGGCTTAGAAGCCGAGGCGGGTCAATGCCCTCGGAGGTCTTGAACCATGCCGACGATGATACCAAAGACGAGCAGGCCAATAACAAACGTAAGGGCGTAAATCGTATTTCGATCGTAAGCACCACTCCGCCGAACCGCGGCATCGTGGCAGTCCCGGCAGAGCAGCTTCGAGTAAGGGCAACGGCAGAGACCCGTCCCCCGCATCGTGTACGAGCGAACGTCGTCGTCGGAGCTGCACTCATCACAGCAGCGGTCGTCGGTCGCCACGGTTACTTCTCCGAAGGTCTGAAGGAGTATTCGCTACTCCTCAGCGTACCTTTCTTGGAATCCTCTGTCGAGGGGTTACGGCGTCGGAGGGGGAGTCGGTGGCGGAGGAGTCGGCGGGGGCGGCAACGGCAGCGGCAGCGGCGGCTCCCCGCTGCTCACCAGATTGGAGTCTGTAAACGAATAGGGGTAGTAGCTGTTCTCGCTGTACGCCCCGTTGGTATAGGGCAATCCAAGATCCGCCCGCGTGTGGTCGATCCGCCGAGACATCGATTCCCCGCGCCGCGGGCCTGGGGCACGCTCGTGGAGGCTCGTGTCACTCGGAGACGGACTCGGGAAGTTGTCCATGGCGAGATTCGACTCGGTGGTGTACGGGGCGTTCCCTAAGACAAGGCCGCCGCTGTAGTAATCCGGCGAGGCGTTCTCGACGAAGTCGAAGACCGTGTCCACCACCCACTCGCAGGACACGCCGTCGAGCGTCTGAACCGGCTGGGGGATCGAAGTCGTCCCGCCCTGGAACTCGAACCGGCCGCTCGTCTTCGGCTGGGGCATCAGCGGCGGCGACCCCTTCTTCCGGCCGGCGGCGTGGACGCGGCGGTAGCGCGCCGGCGGGCGGACCTGGATCGGGATCAGCGGCCGGTAGAGCCTCAGCTTCTCCGGATCGGTGGGGATCGGCTCGCCGTTCGGGAGCCAGATGATTCCGGGGTCGTGGAAATACTCCGAGGTCTCGCTGTACTCACCGTAGAGCGATCGCTGGGCGTCGTCCTTCTTTGCGGTCGGGGTGGGCGGGGAATCGGGCATCAAAGAACTCCGGGATTTGTGGGGAACCCACGATTGAACCAGTAGCGGGACCAGTCGGGGGTACCGACGTTTTGGCGGGGAGTGGGAATTCGGCTTCCGGCGAGCGGGGAGTAGGAACCGGGCGCGCTCGGCGCGGTGCCGTTCGGATTCACCTCGGTGATTTCCGGGTGCGCGATCAGATGCTCTGGCTCTAGCAAGGATCGAGCGACGATGCCTTCGAGGAAGCCGCGGCCGACGCGGTCGCCGCCGGGGGCGGGGGAGGGGAGGGTGGGCTTGTTGGTCAGAAGAACCTGGTTCGCGCCTTCCAATTGAGGAAGAGGTCCCAAGAGGGTGCGTTCGATCAGCGAGAGCTGGCTGAACTCGTCGCCGGTGACTTCATTCGGAAAGCCGACGAAGACTGGCAGCACTTTTGTGACAGGAACACCTTTCACCCTTGCCGCGATGTCGTCGATGATGTTTCCAAGGGCCGAACACGAGTAGGAGATGCGCAAGCCCAGGAACGAATTCACGGGGTCAAAGTGGGCCGTCATCGTCGAGGCCGGCGGGAGCAGACCCAGGCCCGCGTTCTTGCGAGCGCGCAAGCAACCGAAAGCGACGGAGAGCGCGAGGCGGTAGAGCTTCTGAAAATCGGACCCCGGCGTTCCTGTTACCGTGACGCTGACCTGGGTATTAATCTGGGGCGCGAGGTTCTGAGCAACCGCGTTTCCCAGGTTGAGTAGGTCGAGGGCGTTGCCGAGGCCGCCGAGCGCTCTCCCGACACCTCCACCCCCAACAGCACCGCGAGCCGCTGGGGCGGCGCGGCCGAGGAAGGGGGCCAAGCGGCCGAGGCCGAATAATCCTGCAACGGGCATACGCGATCTCAGGGGTTAGGGGACGGGTTCGGAGAGGGGCCGCCGGAGCTGCCGAGGACTTTGGCGAGGTTGTTGATCGCGTCGGCGAGTTTGTCGTTCGAAGAGTCGGCAGGCTTCTCGGGAGCGGCGGCGAAATTCTTGGCAGTGCGAAAAGCGAAGGTCGTATTCGCCACGTTGACCGCGGCGTCGATCGCGTCGGCGTCCCTCACCAACGACTCGTCGTATTCCAGGGTGATCGCCGCCGCCCCCGCGCCGGGGTCTTGCAGCGACATCATCTGTTGGCGGTCCGTGTAGGCGTAGTCGATCGTGACGCCGTCGTCCCTCGCCGTCACCTCGATCTCGCCTCTCTGCCAGCCGATGGGGATGCGAGCAAAGAGCGAGGACTTGTACGATTCCGGTGAAAATCCGAGGCGGGCCGTGGCGTCAAAGCGGAAGACGGCCGTGCCGCGGGTCCGGCGAACCGCCGCGTACTGTTCCGTAAGAGCCGTGCTGACGGAAAAGCTGTTGCTCAACAAAATCGAGTCCGCGGTGCCCTCGCTGTACCCCTCGGCGGTGGTGTAGCACTCGATGCGAATGGCGACGACAAACGCCTGCGCGTAACCCACGACCTCGCGTACTGATACGAAAACGGGGTGGGGGCCTCCAAAGGCGTCGGCCTCTTCGCCCCTCGCCGGGGCCTCGACGAGCGTCTCGATCGACGCCTCCGTCAGCGGGCGGACGCGCTCGTTCTGCGAACCCGGATTCAACACCTCGCCTTCGCCCGAGTCGATCTTGGAGTACTCGAAGAGGAGGAGCTTCTTCCTCGGTTCGAGGAGCGCCTCGCGGATCGAGTTCATCGTGCGGATGGGACTCGCCCGGCCCTGGGGCTTGATCGCGACGAGCTGACCGATTGGGCGGCCCCAGGCGTCCTTGAGCGGCTTCCCGAGGTCGGGGCCGCGGGGGTCGTGGGTGAACGACACCAGATCGGGATTCCAACAGCCCTCGATTTCGATCACCCACTTCGCGCCGAGGACGCGGAGGCCGTCGTCGGAGTAAACGGGTTGAATGTCGATGAGCTTCGTGTCGCAAACGTCAATTCGGCAGTCGTTGTACTGGAGAATCAGTGGGCACCGCTTTCTGAGTTAGGGTCGGGGAATCACGAATGTGGGAGGGACTGGCCGGCGGGCCGCCCGCTTACGCCAACAGGTACGCCCTCTCCGGCTGCGTCGCGGCCCCCTTCGGCTCCTTCTGCTTCGCCCACGCCCACGCGGTCTCGGCCCCGTCGGGGACCCAGACGAGTGATCCCCGCCGCGACTCATCGACGCTCAGCGAGAACCCCGCCGCTCTCATTACGTCCGCGTACTCGGCGGCCAACGCCCGGTCCCCCGGCGGCTGGTACTCCACCTCGATCGCCTGAGCCTTCGCCGAGCGGGCGAGGCGGCTGAGAACGGCTGGGCCTTCCTCGTCATCGGGGAAGCTGACGTGGGCGGTTACGTCATACCCTTCGGCGGAGAAGGAGAGGGGGCCACAATAGTCGAGGAAGAAATCGCAATCGGGCATGGGTATCCGGGGGTAGGGGACGACGAAAGCGGCCCCGACGGCGAAGCCGTCGGGGCGGAGTCGGCGAGGGCCTCTCAGTCTGCGTCTAAGGGAGGATCGCGACGCGGAGGGGCCGAGATCGGTCTCGGCTCAGCCCTCGCCTATGGGGCGTCAAAGGGGGCTAGGACCGCCCCGCCGGCGCGAAGGGGGTTACTTCGCGCTCGGCGGGGCCGGAGCGCCGGGGGTAACGGCCTCTCCGTTGACGGGGGACCATTTTCGGGGCGAGGCGAAAATGGTCGGGGGATCGGGAACTTTCCTGACGCCGCGAAAGTTATCTTCGGCGGGAGCGTCAAAGTCGGCGGAGCGGGAACCCCGCGGGAAGGGACGGTGTCTGAGGCGGCGGGGCGGGGCCTCGCGGGCGCGCGTATCTTATCGGGAGATTATCCGGAGACGGAGTCAGAAGCGAAGCGTATACCCTCGCCACAGAAACTGCTGATTAGACTCTTAAGGCTTCTAAGAAGACTTCTTAGAATACGATAAGAAGAAGATTAGGAATCAGATTCGACTAGGTCTATTCGCGGATTTCTGTGGGGAGGGTATACCGCTGGCGGTGCTCTGACTGAGCGTGAGAGTAGTCTTTGAAGAGGAGGAGTCTTATTCTTATTCTCCTAATCAGCATCCTGCTATTAAGAGGGTTCGTCGCATCCTGCTCCGAAGGGTTCCCCTATAAACAATGGGGACAACGGGGGTAGTTTTGGACACGGAATCTTCCGAAATTGTCGAAAAAGTCACTTTCGCCTTGATATCGCGGCAAGTTTTTCGTGGCCGCCAAGCCGTTTGATCCCCAGTTCGCGCGTCTGCGGCGGCGAGGACGCCATCGTCTGCCGCAGCTTCGGGAGAGCAGAAAAGACAAGCGAAGTCACGTTGGCAGATTAATCCGTAAATTATGCGTTGTTGGAGTTGTCTTTCGGCAGGGTGAAGTATACACTTCTGTCAGCCCATTCCCCATTCCGACGGGGTTTGCCTATGCTCCCGAAGACGATCGCATCCGCCGCCGTGGACGCCGCCACGTTCCGGCGATCCCTGAACCGCATGGTCCACAACGGCGACGCCGACCGGGCCGCCGAGATCACCGCCCACCGCATCGCCGAGGGCGAGTTGATGGTCGCCCTCGGCCGCGACACCCCGCCGACCGCGGAGGAGTTGGTGCGGCTCCTGCCCCCCGGCGGGCGAACCAGCCCGCCCACCTTCGCCGACCTCGCCTTGATCCCCGACGACGACCTCGACGAAATGGAGGCGGAAGACGGGGAGGCCGAGGAGATCGAATTGGAGGGGAACTACCGCCAGTGGGAGGCGGAGGACCGCGTCCGCGAGGCGAAAGAAGCGGCTTTCGCCCGCCTCTGATCGCCGCCGCCTGCGAAGCCGTCCCCGAGCCGTCGCACCGCGACAGCCGTACCACCCACAGCCCTAGACCCGATTCACCCTTTTCTCGTAGGAGTTTCCCGATGCCGGCTCTGATCTACTGTGTCCCCGGTTACGTCCCCGCCGTTCCGAACTCTCCCCGCTGGGGCGAGGCCGGCGGCTACGCCGCGACGGAGGCGTGGCTGGCGGCCCTGCCGCTGCCCGACGCGCTGTGGCGGTCGGCGGTTCTGTTCCAGGCCCGTCGGCTCGGCGACCTCGTCGCCGCCCGCTACGCGGACTTCGCGTTTCTGGCGAGGGGCCTCGCCCTCGTCGGCGCGGACGACCCGGCGGCCGTGAACCCGGTGCGGGCGGAACTGGCCGCCGCCGAGAACGCCTGGGACGCGATGCTGGAGACGATCTTCCGCACCTGCGACGCGGACGACCTGGAGGCCGCCCGCCCCGAGGTGCCCCACTACTCCCTCGCGAGCAACGTCGCCGGGGTCCTCCACCACGCCCTCGCCGTCTCGCTCGCGGTTGACCGAGGGGCGGCGGTCCCCGACGCGGCTCGGGTCTTCCACACCTCGCTCTTGGTGCAGGCGGCGGTCCTGCGGGAGCGGGGGTTGGCGGACGCCCCGTCGAGTTATTACGCGAAGAAGGAGCAGCCGCGGGCGGTGACGCTGTTCCGGCCGATTCCGGGGTGGAAGGAGGAGTGGGCGACGCCGACGGTGCGGCGGCTCGCGGAGGGGGTATACGCGAACCCGCGGGGCGGCCTCGCCCCGGCTCTGGCGAAGGCGTTGCAGACGGCGGGGTGTGGCGTCGGGTGGGTGATGCGGTTCCTCGCCGAGCCGCGGCAGGGGGTGAACCTTCACCCGTCGCTCTGGGTGGTGTCGAAGCTGGCGGGGCGGCCCGCCTTCGACTACCGCCCGCCGAAGGGGGTGCCCGTGACGCCGGCCGCGGCCTCGGCCCCGTCTCCGGCCCCGAAGACGCACAGCCGGCCGGTGAGCGGGCGGCGACTCCCCTTCTGACCCGGTTCTCGCCCCCGCCCGCTCGGGCGGGGGCGCGGGCGTCGCATCAGCGGCGACAGCAGCACCCCACCCCCACAGACCGAGACTACTCCACCCCGCCCGAGCCGGCGGGGCGTTGTTCCCGAGAGGAGAAGGCGTGTACGCCACCGAAGACGAGTATCAGGCTCACCTGGACCGCGCCCCCGCCGACTGGGCCGCCCGCGTCGCCCTCGGCGAGTTCTTGAAGAAGGCGAAGGACCCGCGGGCGGCGGGCTACCGCGCCCTCGGCCGCTGTCGGAAGTATCCACACCGCAGTACGCGCTGGGTCGATTATCCCTGGGCGATTTTCCCGGCCGGCCCCTTGTGCATCGAAAGAGAGGAGACGGCGTCGTTGGCGATGCCGTGGTTCCAGGCCGCCTGCCGTCGCGGCGAGGGTCTCGAAGAAGTCTTCGTCGGCGGGTTGAGCGCCCGCGGTGCGGAGGCGATGGCGGGCAAGACCCGCCGCGCCCTCGAAGACCTGTTCGCCTACGCCTTCCGGGACTTCTTCCGCGACGAGCAGCGGGCCTTGATCGCGAACAAGGGTAAGTGGTTGGCGTCGGCCCCGAGTCAGGAGATGCCCGAGCGGGAGCGGGGCTTTCAGAAGCGGCTCGACGCCCGCCCCGACGACCACGTCGCCCGCCTCGTCTTCGCCGACTGGCTGGAAGAGCGCGACGACGAACGGGCCGAAGGATACCGGGTTCTCGGCCTGCTGCGGAAGTGGCCGGAGAAGTCGGTTTCGGTGGGCGGCGAGAAGCGGCACTACTTCCACGCGACCCCGCGGCCGGAGGATTGGCAAGCGCACGATGACCTCCCGCGGGCGTGGCTGGAGGAGATCTGGGTGTACTGCGGGGGGTCGCCGTCGATGGTGGAGTCGGGCGGGGGCCGCCCGGACGAGGTCTCGCGGCGGCTCCGGCGGGAGGTCGAGGACTTCGCGGCGATCGCGTTCGGGACGCTGCCGTCGCGGGAGCGGGAGAGGATACGGTCCGAGGCGTTGGCGGCGGCGGTGTAGGGGGCTCGGGCGGAGGCGAGGGGTTCTCTGGCCCGTGGGGAAGAAGGTGCCGGCGGCTCTGGCGGCTGCGTAGTCGGCCGCGACAGTTCATCTTCTGCTCTCAAGACGGAACAGGCCGAGGGCTTGAATGACGCCGCTTGAGAGGCATACGAGAGCGCTTGCCGTGTGGATGGACTTGATCGCGAGCAACTGCACCAATCCCCCCACCAAAAACGACGTAGGGCAGGTTAAGAAGAAGGGGGCGAGGTAATCCCAAGCGTAGGCGTCATCGTCGTCGAACATCGAGTACGCGACGAGCAATGCAACAGCGGTCAGATACGCGGTCGAGATGAAATGCCGTGAGAGAAACTTCACCCCGTCCCCTTCGCGACAGGCTCCGCGGCTGTCGTGCCGTCGTGCGAACTGCCGCTCAGTGATCGACCACCGCTTTCGGGCTGGTCAGCGAAAGGAGCGGCCTGTTGGTCTGAGGATCGCCCGCATCGGCAAGTTTGGCAATCTACGGAGAGCATAGCAATCGCGGCGAGACCGATCCAGGTTTTACCGATGGTCATTGCTTGCCCCTCCCCCAGAAGCATCGGGCGGAATAATAACAACACACAACCGAGAGTCAACGCAATTCAGGACTGGGTGGTCCGTGGGTTTGACTGCTGTTCAAACAGAGCTACTTAAACGTCTGCGGTCGGCAGTTCAGACGAAGCCGGGCCGTCAAATCCTCTACCGTTCGGAATGGCTTGGTTATCTCCCCTTTGGAGCGTATGAGTGGGTGGAAGTGGATAGCCAGGACATCTCTCTCTTACTTCCGAATGGTTGGGGTCTTGCTGACTTGGAACTGCTTGCGGTGAGGGGATTGTTAACGAGAGTAAACCAGTGGCAAAACCCAGAAGATGACTGCGAGCAGCGCATCACTTACGAACTGCCTGAGCCATGACGGAAGATGACCCCGAATGTTTTCGCTGCGGTATCAAGGCGGACACCTGCAACGAGTGCGGTCGTTGCGACAATTGCTGTTCCTGTCCTGAATGCCACAGTTGCGGGCTAACCGCTGAGCTCGACTTGTGCACTTCACGGTGCTGGGGCCAAACCGGAGAGTAAAAGTTCCCGCACATGAGCGGGAAGATCTGCGATGGCCGCGTCGATCTTGGCCTGTTTGAAAACGCCTTCGGCCCAGATCCATCGGCGGACCGCCGTCAGGGCATCCGAGAACGTCACGACCTCTTTCCCGATCCACGTAATGCCGCCCGTTCGCTTCCCCGCGGGGAGGGCGTGGTACAGGACGGCGACGACGGAGTACAGCCCGAACAGGCACGGGGCGGCCCGGCACACCGTCTTCCGGGATCGGCCCCGCGTGGTCTCCAATCCGATGCACGGGCGACATTCTTGAAAGGTGGTTTCGATGCTCCACCGGCCGCAGTACGTTCCGACCACGGCGTCGGCGGTTCGGCTCGTGTCGGTGGTGAACAGGTACTCGTCCCGGTGCGTGCCGGTCGTGTCCTTCACGAACACCCAGCGGATGGGGACCAACCCGTGCCCGCCCTTGTACCAGTGGCCGGTCCCGGTGGCCGCCTCGACCCGCCGGGTGCCGCCCCCGTACCACGCCACCGTGAGTCGAGCGCGGCGGGCCGTGGCCGCCGCCTGCCGGGGCTTCGGCACCCGTCGCCCTTTGACCCGCGGCCGGCCGTTGCCAGCGTACGGCGGGGGTGACTCGAACAGGTTCGCGTCCGGGTGCAACTTGCTCACGAGCGTCAGCCGCCGGCGGTGGCGGTGGCAGAACCGGGCGACCTCGTGGGTGCCGTACCCGGAATCCCCGGCGAATACGAAGGTGCGGTCCGGGAATCGGGCCAGCAAGACCCGGAGCAGCCGGCACATGAGCTGGCCCGGCGTCCGGTGCCGGACGCCCTCGGCCGCGCTCACCTCGGGCGTGCGGTACAGGTCGACCAGAACCGGCAGTGCCCACCGCCGGGTGGCGAACGGGAACTTCACGAGGACGGCGAGGACCACCCACTTGTGCCCGCACCGCCAGGCGGTGTACGTGTGGCTGGAGCGGACCGCGTCGCGGTGCCGCCCCTTCCCGTACACCCTCGGGCCGGGGTGCCCGTCCACCGTGTCGTCGCCGACGAGATCGATCGGCCCGTCGGGGACGAGGTGGTCGAGCAGGAACCGGGCCAGGGCACACCCGAGTTCGAGGCCCGACCACTCGGCGGCCGACAGCACCCGGCGGTAGCTCGCCGGGTGGCCGGGGGCCAAGTCCCCGACGGTGCGGAGGACGTTGGCCACGGTCCGCCGGCCGGTCGTCAGGATGGCCGCCGCGGCCAGGGTCAAGAATCGAAGGTAGGTCGGGTGGGTGAAGACCGGCAGGAAGGCGAGGGCCAGGGGCCGAGCCTCGGCGGGCAGGAGCATGGCGGTCGTCCATGAACAGCAGTCCGAAGTCGATCACACGCTATGCTACCCGCGGACTGGTGGGAGGAAGTGCACAAGTCGAGCTGAGAGCATCTGCAAACAGTGCGGTCGTTGCGACATCTGCGATCACGAAGAAGACTGCGACTACTCGGACTGGTACCAAGAGGTTGACGAGGGCGGAGATGAATGAGAGAGGCGTAGACTGTGAAATCCCTGTCCATTTATGCCGGCTCCCCGACAGCCCACCCACCGCCACAGATCATACCGTCGGAACCCGCTCCCCAGAAGCCGGGGCGAAGAAGCCCCGAGGGTACAAATCCCCTTTCCCCGCCCGCGATTTCACCCCAGGCGACTTGGGGGAGACGTGCTTATTTGAGCCGAGTAAACTCCCCGGCGAAACCGAGGGGCCTGGAAGCCCGCAGGGAGGGGACACAACGATGCAGGCGATTGATGTGCTGGCTGGGCTGATCGAGGATTCGCAAGGCAAGGTAGCCGACCTTGCGAACTTGCTTCAGCGGGCGTCTGTGCAAGCGATGGCCGTGAAAGGGCGGAAAGCGGAGACGAAGAAAGAGGCGAAGTTCTGGCCTACGTTCCGAGAGTGGCTCCGAGAGAAGATGGACGCGCTTCAACTTTCCGAGCGGGAGCTGGCTAGGCGAACGGATTTGTCTACGGGGTCGATCAACGGTTATCTCAACCCGTCGGAGCGGTTTCGCAGCCCGTCGTTAGTGAATGCGCTCAAAATTTTGATCGCGGTAGACGGAACGCTCGACGAGTTGGTCCGGATCAACGACGTTCTGCAAGAGGTGGGACCGCTTACTTCCACTGTGAAATGGGCGAAGAGGGCGATTAATTGACGTGATCGTTATTTTGATCTTGATCTGCTCAATTTAATGAGTACGATTCTCTCCGTGCCGGTGGCGACCCGTCGGTCGCCGCGCACCCACCCGGAGGAGTCGTCGATGTCGAAGTCGATCTCGTTCACGTCCGCGAACCAGAACCCGTCCCCGCTGAGCCTACGGGCCGCCGCCGCCTTCGACGGCATCGGCGAAATCGTCATGGCCTACGACCTCTCGGTCGGGGTGTGGGACGAGGACCTCGTCCGCACCTTCGAGAGCGTCCGCGAGCGCCTCGCCGTGGCCCTCTTCGGCGGTGGGGCTGGCCCCGCCGCTCTCGCCGTCGCCTGACCCCTTCTCGACCCTGACCCCCCTCTCGGGGGGTCTTCTCTTCACCCTATAACCCTCGGAGATTCTGCTATGCCCCAGCCCACGGTCCGACCGCGTCCCGTCCCCAAAGGTGACAAAGGCCTCTCCCACCCCGCTCTGCGTCTCCGGTCGGCGGCCCTGCCGCCGACCGCTTGGCTCCTCCGCTTCGACGGCAGTTGCTTCGGCAACGGCGACCGCGGGGCGAGGGGTAAGTGGGGGTTCACCGTCTCCGTCCCCGGCGGCGGAGCGGCCCTCGTCGGCAACGGCTGGACCGTTGCCGACCCCGTGACCAACAACGTCAGCGAGTGGACCGGACTTCTTCGGGGCCTTCGCGCCGTCGCCGCGGGTCGGGAGAAGCCGCCGGCCCTCCGCGTCGAGGGCGATTCGAAACTCGTGATCGAGCAGCTCACGGGGAGCTGGGCGTCGAACAAGCCCGAGCTGACGCGACTCCGCGACGAGACCCGCGACGCCCTCGCAGCGCTCGGGGTTCCGTGGTCGGCGAGGTGGATTCCCCGCGAGGAGAACGTCGAAGCCGATCAGCTCACCCGCCCCGAGACGCCTCTGGAGAACTGGTCGGCGTGGGGAGGAGCCGCCGCTGAGGTCCCCGCGGGCGAGGGAACCTCGCCCGCTCCCTCGCCTACTCTGACGCCGTCGCTGGCGGGGGCGTTGAAGCTGTTCGTCGTCGGCGAGTTCTCCGGCGACCCCGAGGGTTGGGAGAATGATCGGGGGCGGACGTTGGTGCTGGCGACCTCGGCGGCGGAGGCGGAGGCTCTGGCGAGAGACGGCCCCGCCTTCGAGGTCTCCGTCGCTGCCCCCGCGGTGATCGACTCGCGGCGGTGGGTGCGACTCTACCCGGGGGAATAGACGCTCGGTTCTGTGGGGAGACCCGGCCGGCGGCCAGCCGCTCTGGACCCCCGGCTTCTCCTGCTTCAGCGTCGCCGCCGAAGGCCGTCAGCAGCCCTTCCCACAGCCGTAGGCCGACTCCTCCCCAGCGGGGCGAAGGGGACCGGGTCCCCTTCGCCGAACCCTCTTCTGATAAGATCGGTCAGCGTCAGAGTCGAAGAGGAGACGCCGATCGCGAGGGGCGAGCGTAAGGATCGCGCAGCGGTTGCTCACAGGCCGAGCGGACGCCACTGCGGGTTCCCGTTCGATCTGAAGTCGCCGTCGTCGCGAACTGCTGAAGTAGCAGCGGGATCGGGCGAACTCGCTCTCTCCCGAGGGGAACCCGCGGCGGTTGGCACGCCCGCTGCTTCTCAGGGGCTGAGCAAACCGCGTCGCCGCTGTGATCTTTGGGAGAGGGTTCACGGAGGCGGAGCGGATGGCTCAACGAACTATCACCAGCGATCGAACAAGGGGAGAGATGTTCGATCGCTGGTGATTTGATCGCTGGTGATTTTCATTTCCGCCCACCCCTCGACGACGATGCCTCCCAAGCGATCTCATCCCATCCCGACAGCAGCGATCCCTCACAGCCACGCTGACTCCGCGAAGACACTTTCGGCGTCGCTGACTTCGAAGGCGACCCAGCCACGGACGGCGACGCCGTCCGCGGAGAGTAGGGTTCGGCGAGGTTTCCCCTCGGCGTAGACGCCCGAGGGGGTATGATGCGGAGACGGCTTCAGGGGGCGTCAATGACCGAGGCGGAGTGGGCGGCGGCGACGGAGCCGGGGGTGATGCTGGCGTTCCTACGTGACCGAACGACGTATCGGAAGTTGAGGATGTTCGCTGTCGCGTCGTACTATCTTGACCCGAACTTGCTCGATGAAGCGAATCGCTATCGAGTAGAAGTCGCCGCTCGGTACGCTGACGGGTTGGCAACCGAAAGTGAGCTTCAGGCCAATTGGTCATTCGGCAGTCGCGGGCGGTGGACGTTACCCGAATTGCCCTTCCATTGGGCGTTGATGGTCTCGGGCTGTTTCGTCGGCAACGAAGAATCCTGTGACCGAGTTGAGGACGCGGCCCTCTCACACATTCTCCGAGACATCATCGGCAACCCCTTCCGCTCCGTCGTCTTCGACCCCTCCTGGCACACCGACACCGCCCGCTCTCTCGCCGAAGCCGCCTACGAGGACCGAGCCTGGGATCGTCTCCCAATCCTTGCGGACGCCCTCGAAGACGCCGGCTGCGAAGACGAAGCCGTTCTCAATCACCTCCGCGGTCCCGGTCCCCACTGCCGCGGCTGCTGGGTCGTCGATCTCGTCCTGGGGAAGTCCTAGACCGCGACGGCGTAGGCGACCCCGCGGGCGAGGGGACCAGTCCCCTCGCCCCTCCCCTCGGCTTCGCGGTCGGCGGGGACTGACGGCTCCCCCAGCGGCTGCCCGTAAACGACGAAAAGCCGCCTCTGGGGATTCCCAGAGGCGGCTTCTTCTATTCGGCGTCAGCGTCGGCCCGCCGGGGCGGACTGGCCACCCCGCAGACGAGGCGGGGCTACGGAGATTGATCGGAGAGGCAGTGTACGTTAAGACACTACTCTCCTTCTCTGATCAATCCCCTCTGAGGCTCCTCCGATGACTTCCACTCAACTTCTCGTCCCAGTCAGCTCCGTCGGCTTCGGCACCGGCTTGGTCGCCGTCTTCGACGCGCGGACCGGGCGGGAACTCCAGCTCAGTGCGGCCGGGGCGATTCTGAAGCGGGGGGTGGTGTACCTCCCCGCCGACGCCCTCGGCACCGCTGGGGGCCTCCACCTCGCCCGCTTCCGCGGCGGCGAACTCGCCTGGGTCGCCGTCGGCGACGGCGTTGAAGAGGGCGTCGGGTGCGCGGGGTGTGCCGCGTGAGCGGAGGTGGAGTTCTTCGTTGCGGCGGGGCCTCGCGGCTGATACCCTTCGGTGACGTATCATTGTCCCTTTCGTGCTTCGGACAGGCAGGCTTACTCGATGCCCGACTACCTTCAGCCCCTGAACAACGGCCTTCGACGGGTGATGGCGGTCGTGTGCCTGGTCGCCGCAGTTTTGTCCGCGGCGGTGACGGGAATCGTCGTCACGGCGATGTTCCAGACCGGGGAAGTTACCCACAAGGGTAAGCCGGTCTGGGTCGGGGCCGTCGTGCTGGCCTTCATCGCCTTGTCCTGCGGATTCTTCACAGTTCGGCTGGGCAGCGGGCGACTCGCGAACGGCGTGACGGTCTTGCCGGTGTGGTTCATTGAGGTGTTCGGAGTCCTCCTCCTCGTCGGGGTATCCGTCCTCGCTGTCGCGGAGGGGTTCGTCTGGGGTATCGCCACGGTGATCAACGTGGCGGTAGCGATGATCCTCATCCGTCGGGCCGTGCGGCGGAGAGCGGCGTTCGAAACGGTTGAATAGGCGAACACGAGGAGAAGGGTGGGGCCGGCTACCGCCCCATCGGAACCCACCGCTCCAGCCCCTTCGGCGACGGGTCCCGTCGGAACCCCGCCCGCTTCATCGCCTTCGCGGCCTCTTCAGCCACCGCCGGATCGGGCGGGGCCGGGTACTCCACTCCCAGCCCCTTCTTCTTCATCGCCACGGCCACCCTAAAGAGGTCGTCGAGATCCGTCGCGTCGGCGGGGGCGGCCCCGCCCCCGCCCCCTTCGTCTTCAACGCCCTGAATGGTCGTCCAAATCGCCTTCGCCCGCTCGATCACCTCGGCGTCGCCCAAGACGCGGCCCCCGTCGGAGGCGGCGATCAAGACCCCGAGGGCGTCGAGGACCTCGGGCGAAGGCGGCGTCGGCTCCGTCGCCGCTACCCTTGCGAGGCGGATCGGCTCTTGCGGCCCTCGGCGATTGCGGTTGAACCGCGCGAGCGCGAGTCGCGGTCCGAGTCGGCGGAGCTGCCGCGGGGAGATCGACTCCGCCGTCACCTGCGGCAGCTCCTTCGGCGTCGCCGTCGCCGAGGGCGTCGGCGAGGGTAGGGGGCGAGGGGACCTCGCTGCCTTCTTCGCCTTGCCGCGGACGAGATCGAAGACCCGTTTGCGGAGGGCGGCCCGCTCGTTCGCGGGCTGGGTCAAGTCGCGGGCGTCGGCGTGGAGGTGGTGGATGGTCGGCATCGGAGACTCGGGGGTGAGGTTACGAGAAGGGTTGGGTGAGGGCGACGCTGACAGGGTCAGCGTCGCCGGGGTAGGTTCTGTGGATGGGGGTCCCTCGCTGACGCGAGGCGTCGAAGTCGGCGATTCAGAGGGTGATTCTGAGGCTTCTGGGAACCCTCTGGGAAGCGATAGGATCGCGATAGGCGAGGGCGGGGGGAGGCCAGCCCTGGGGGCAGGCGAGGGGAGATCGGCCCCCTAGCGGAGCCGTAGGAGACGCCAGAGGGGTCTGGGGGGACGGCGGCCGTCCCTCGCCTCGCCTACTTCGGAGATGACGCCTAAGGGGAGATTATCATCACTAATCGAGTGATGATAGTGATAATACTGTTATTGCGACGCAAGAAGCGATGGGGAAGGCGTCTAGGATAATCCAGGCTCTTGAGAATCTCCTCAGATTCGAATCTGCGAAATCGGCCCTTCGGCGACTCCCTCGGCGACCGCGAAGGCGAGGAAGAGGGGTCGAAGAGGGCGTAGGCGGGGCGGGGACACCCCGCCCCGAAGTCTCCGCTCGGGGAATGGGTGGGCGGAGCGGGGAGAGTCGCCAACGGCCAACCCTCACCCACAGTAGCGAGGGGGCGAGGGCGTAGGCGAGGGAGTCGAAGTTGAAGGGGGGTCGGCGGGGAGGCCCCGCCCCCTCCTTCTGAGAAGCCTTCGCGGGCGTCGGCTTCTTCGGGGAGTGGGAGTAGGAGCGGGCGGGGACCCAGTCCCCGCCCTGGGTCTCCTTCGCCGAGGGCGTTGGCGGGGGGACGCCGAGCGGCAGGATCAACCACCCCCGCAGGGCGAGGCGGCGTGGGGAGGGCGAAGCCGTCCCAGCGGGGAATCCCGAGGGAGTGGGCGACGGCTCGGGCGATGACGTTTACGAACTGGGGAGGCCCCGCCTCCAGCGATCTCTTCGAAGTCGAAGACGGTGATCGCGTAGGTTTCCCCGACTCTCCTACAGCAACTCTGCCGTAGTAGTCCTCTTTTCTCGGGGATTTCTCTTCCACGTTTCCGCTGACTGCTGTAGTCTCTTTTTCCGAGTCGGAAGGAGCCTACGCTTCCGACCCCGCGGCGATGGAGAAGGAGTGGGTTCAGAAAAGGCGATTAAGCAGGGGCTTTCGGAGACCCGGTGCGGAAACCTTCCGCACCGGGCACCCCCAACAGTGGCGTCATGCCACGCTCTTTTGCCCCGGCTTCATCGCCCGGAGTTGCGTTTCAAATTCTTTGACTTTCGCGACGGCCAACGGAATCGCCGGGCCGGCCCAGGTCGTCAGGTCTGGCCCGAAGCCCGCCTCTTCTCCCGCCTGAGCGACAAACGTGAGCAGGGAGCCGACGTTGCAAAGTTTCTGAGCGGCCAGTTTTGCGTCGTAATCCTTGAGCCGCTGGTGCAGTTCTTGTCCGTCGGCGGGTAGTGCCGATTTTGACGGTTCTTCTTTCGATTTTGCTTTCGGCTTCGGCAGCGCGAATGCAGGAAGTTGTGGTGCCTGGGTGAATTGCTTCTTCATCGGGTCGTATTCGGCCCACGTCACCGGCAAGCGGTACAAGTATCGGCCGATGCCGAATTTCACCGCCGCTCGTTTCAACGCGTCCGAGAACGCCGCCTTCATGCGGTCGCCGCCGTCGGGTTGTTCGCTCGGCGAGCCGACGTCCATTTTCGTTACCCACTCGCCGTCGATCTTGAGCCGCAGGCGGCAGACGACCGACCCGTCGGCCAGTGTCTCGTACTCATCCTGCCACCCGGCCACGCCGAGAACGTCGTCGAGCCGGTCTTCGATCATCCGCGCGTCGATGTAGGCCAGCGCCATCGCGCGGTTGCCCTTCACGACTTGCGGTTTGAACTTCACTTCTTTGTGGTCGAACGGAGCCGACAGGGCTTCCGTGATGGCTTTCACACTGTTGGTCATGGCAACACCTCGTCCAAAGTTGGGATTTGGATGAAGTGTAATTGTGTTCAGTTTCCGGTGCGATGTCGGTAGGGCATGTTCTTTGGAACCCAGAGCGGAAGCGACGGGGTGTGAGGACAGTCCGTCGCTTCCGCTCTGGGTTCCAAAAGTCGGAGTCATCGGCTCAACTTGTCCTCACCCGGCTTCGGCGTCTGGCCAACGGTTGCGAGGGCCGTCGTCAGGAAGCTCGTCGCGAGCTTCTGAATCTCCGCGTCGACGTTCTTGCACGTCGCGTCCCACTGGGCTTGCGTTGAGCCGACCTTGAAGGGCTCGCAACTCGTTTCGATGTACGCCTTCGCCTTCGGCTCGGTGCCGCTCGGGCGGAGGCAGACCTTCGCGGAGATGCCGTTCTGTGCCGCGAGGCGGAAGATCAAGAAGTTCCGCGCGGCCTTGTCGGTCTCGCCCTTGAACGGCCCCATGCGGCCGTTCTCGTCGCGCAGGTCTTCGAAGCTCGCGACCGGCACGCCGCCGATCTCTTTCGGCGGGTTCGTGCGGAAGGTGTCGAGCATCTTCGTCATGTTGATCTTGCCTTCAATGCCGGTCATGACGATGTTCACCACCTCGTTGCGGAAGTAGCCGAATTGGCGGTTGATCGCGTCGAGGTAGCTCACGACCGTCTCGCCCTTGCGCTTCTGGGACAGGGCCAACTCCGCGAGCAACAGCACGGCCCCGGCCGAGTCCTTGTCCCGCAACTGTGGCGTCGTGATGATGCCGTGGCTCTCCTCGGTGCCGATGATGAAGTCGGCCGGGGTCGCCTTGATGTCGCCGAACTGCCCGGTGGTGTCGAGTTGGTGCAACACGTCCGCGTGGTATTTGAAGCCGACGAGCAAATCGTTGATGATCTGCGCCCCGAAGTGGCGGGCGATCCGCGTTTGTTGGCCGGTGCTGACTTCCGTGGTGATGACCAACGGCGACGGCGGCAGGTCGCCCGCGGTCGAGAGTTGTGAGAGTTTGAAGTGGGCGAGCAGCGAGCAAATCTCGTTGCCGGTCAGGTAACGGTAGCCGCCCTTGCCGTCGGCCTGCGTGTTGACCTTGCCGCCGATGCGGTCGGCGTCCGGGTCGGTGGCGAGCAAGATGTCGGCTTGTTGCTCCGTCGCGACGCGCTCGGCCCGGTCGAGGCACTCTGGCACTTCCGGGTTCGGCGTCTTCGTCACGTTCGGGAACTGGCCGTTCGGGTCGTTCTGTTCCGGCACCGGGATATACTTGTACCCGGCCGCTTCCAGGGTTTCGCCGGCGCAGAAGCCGCCGACGCCGTGCAGCGGGCTGAACACCACGCGAATTTCACCGGCCCGCGGCGGCGGGATGATCGCCTGCTTGCGCGACAACTCGATGTACGCCCGGTGTGGCGCGTCGTCGAGGAAGTGGACCTTCCCGTTCTTCGCCGCATCGGCGAACGGCACGAACTTGATCGACTCGGCCCGGTCCACGAACTCGCTCATCAGTTGGTCTTCCGGCGGCACCGGCTGCGCGCCGCGCTCGTCGTAGAACTTGCTGCCGTTGTCGTCGGGCGGGTTGTGGCTGGCCGTCATGTTCAGGCCGCCGTGGGCCTTCAAGTACCGGATCGTCCACGACAGTTCCGGCGTGGCGACGTACTTCTTGCTGTCCGGGGCGAGGATGTGCGAGTGAACGCCGTTGGCCGCGTACACCCCGGCTGCGTGCTGGCAGAATTCGCGGCTGGTCAGGTGCAGCACGGGGTTCGGCAAGCTGGAATCGTAGACGCCGCGCTTGTCCTCGAACTGTCGCACGTCGAAGGCGAGGACGACGTGCAGTTCCGACAGGGCGGGGAACTTGGCCTTCAGGTAATCACAGTGCCCCTGCACGCTCGCGCCGAGGGTCCACAGGTTCATGCGATTCGGCCCGATGCCCACCGCCCCGCGCCGCCCGCCGGTGCCGAACGGCATCACCTGATAGAAGGAGTCGAGCAGGACCGACCACTTTTTTTGTTCGATCAACTTCTCCAACTGTGGCCGGTAGGCGGCGAAGTCGGCGTGGGTGAGCCACGTGACGAGGTTCTGGGCGGCCTTCGCTTTGAGGGCCTTGTCGGCGTCTATGGTTTCGAACCCGGCGGTAATGGTGGGAAGCCAATCCATGTCGAGAACCTCGGAGGGGGCGGTGGTGTCAGACCTGGAAGATTGTCTTAGTCAATGGCCTGAAAACCGCGAGGGGGTTATGTTCCGCTATCCAAAGATGCCCGGTCCGGCCGGCGGCAAACTGGAAAAGTGCCTCGCGTTCGAGAAGTACGACGGCACAAACCTGCACTGGGAATGGCACCGGGACCACGGTTGGCACGACTTCGGAACCCGAAGCGCCAGTTACCCGATGACGCCGGCCGGCTTCGCCGATTTTCGGGCGAAGCACACGGCACTCGGCGAGGCCACGGGCATCTTTCAAGAACAGTTTGCGGAACGGCTGACCCCGATTCTCCAGTCACAAGGTGAAGCCTTCGTGGCGTTCACCGAATTTCTCGGTGCGAACTCGTTTGCCGGCCTGCACAAGGCGGATGACCCGAAGCGATTAGTTCTGATCGACGTGTTCGCCGTGGGAACCGGCTTTTACGATCCGTGGGCGTTCCGCGAACTTTTCGGCTCGTTGCCGGTCGCGCGGGTCGTCTACGAGGGGCGGTTCATGGGCAAATTCACCGAAGACGTTCGCGCTGGGAAGTATGCCGTGGCCGAGGGGGTCGTGTGTAAGGGCGGTAAGGGAGCCGACGTCTGGATGGCGAAGATCAAGACGAACGCCTTTATGCAACGGTTGAAAGCCGCGTTCGCCAGCGACTGGGAACAGTACTGGGAATAACTACACGTTTACCGACAGGTTCTCGGCCGCCGTTGCGACCTGCCGGCCGCGGGTCACGTTCAGGATCGACACCAGCATCCCCTTCGCCGACTCCCACCGGCGGGTCGGCCACTGGAACGCCTGCCAGTACCAGCCGAAGGCCGTCCGCGGTTCGGCGGCGCGCAGCACCCAGCCCATCGTGCAGGCCGTCGATCCGTAACCTTCCGCGACCGCTTCACGCGAGACGGCGTGCCGGTGGCGGTGCATGATCGAGAAGGCCGTGGCTACACGGTCGGAGAGCTTTTGCGAGAGGTTGCCGTGGCCGGTGCGGTAGAGCACCAGCGGTTCCGGCACGTAGGCGAACGAGTAGTGCTTCGCCACCCGCAGCCACAGGTCGAAGTCGATGGCCAGGTCCCACTGCGGGTCGAAACTGCCGACGTGATCGAAGACTTGGCGGCGGACCATTGCGGACGAGAAACAGACGAAGTTCTGCACGAACATCTTGTCCATCACGCGGCCGGTCGGCGGGTTCGGGGCCGGTTGTTTCGCCAGTGGCTTCCCCGATTCGTCGATCAATTCGCGGCCGCAGAAGACCACGCCGACATCGTCTCGCAGTAGGGCGAGTTGCTGCTCCAACTTCGTCGGTTGCCACGCATCGTCGGCGTCGAGGAACGCGATCACGTCGCCGCGGCCGAGTTGAATGCCGAGGTTCTTCGCCCGCGGTTGGCCGAGCTTGTCGGAGCGAACGTACCGCACGCGAGCGTCACTCAGGAACGGCTTCACGACCGTCGGCGTTTCGTCCGTCGAGCCGTCGTCGATGATGACGAGTTCCCAATCGGCGACAGTCTGCGCGAACACCGACTCGACCGCCGCCGGCAGGAATCGGGCGTAGTTCTTCGCGGCCATGACCACGGAAACGTGCGGCTTCATGCGACGAGCGCCCGGGCGTGCTGGGGGGCGACCTTCGACACGCAGAAGCGGTACTTACCGCTCGGCTCCTGCGGGATCGCGTCCACGAGTTCGATGTCGTGCCGCATTGTCGGGCCGAACGTGTCGGCGACGAGGTTCGCGATCTGCTGCCGGCTGATCGGGCCGAAGGCTTCGCCGGGGACGATTCGCAGGCGCAGGAGCGTGACTTCTTCCTGAATGATTTGCACCTGGGCGGTGCCGTCGATCAGCAGAGCGAAGTTTTCCGTGAGCGAGATGCCGGAGATGAGCGATCCGGTCGGCGTGACAACGTAGTCGGCGTCACGGCCTTCGACTTTCTCAACGAGCGGCAACCCGCGGCCGCAGGCACAGACGCGATCCGTGAGCGTGACGTGGTCGCCGTTGCGGTAGCGGATGAGGGGCATGGCGAAGTTCGCGAGGTCGGTCACGAGCAGGGGGCCGGTCAAAGCCCACCCGTCGCGATGGGTAGGCTTTTGCGCGCTCTCCACCTCCGCGAAGATCGAATCGGCGTTGAGGTGCAACCCCTGGTGTTTCTCGCACTCGCAGGCGATCAGGCTCGTTTCTTCGCAGCCGTAGCGGTCGGTGGCACTCACGCCAAAGACTTCCTCGATTGTCTTGCGCTGCCAGGCGTGGAGGGGCATGGCCGTCGAGACGATGCCGTGCGGGCGGATGTCGGTGATGCCGTCCTGCTTCAGCTTGTCCGCGAGCAGGAACAGCGAGTGGGCGTGGCCGAAGAGAAGGCCCGGCCGTTGGCGGCGAATCGTGGTCGCGAACTCGCGGATGCGGTCGTCGGTGAGGTGGATCGTGTCGAGGTAAACGGCCCGTTCCAGCAGCCAATTGCGGAGTTGCCCCCGCCAGCCGAAGTGCCGATACTCCGGGTTGCCCCACACCTTCGCGACGCGCTGGCCGAGCCGCCAGCCGGACCACTCGTCGCTGCGGAGCGTGCAGGCGTACTTCCACTGCTTGCCGGGTTCGTCCAGGCGGATCGTCAACGGCACGCCGGTTGAACCCGAGGTGCGCTTCGTCACCAACTTCTGGCCGTGGTACGCGGTCGAGAGGAACTCGCGCTCGTGCTTTCGCAAATCGGTTTTGGTGACGATCGGAAAGGCTTCCAGGTCGGCGAAGTCTCGCACGTCGTTCGGGTGAACGTCGGCTTCGTCCCACGTCCGCTGGTAGAACGGCACCGTCGCGTAGGCGTGGCGGAGCACTGCCTTCAGCATGACCAATTGCCGGGCACGCACCACGTCCGGCGAATCGAACTGCGTCTGCCGCAGGTGGCGGAGGTAGTGCAGGTGCTTGCTACCCGCCCGCGCCGCCGCGAGCGGTTGCAGAACGTGTCGGTTCAGAAAATCGAGCATCCGTGCCCCCGGTGAGAATCAGAGCAGAGTCTTCTGCCATTCGATCTGTTGGGCCAACCCGTCGTCCATGCTCGTCGTCGGCTTCCAGCCGACGTGCTTGAACAACTTGCCCACGTCGGCCCCGGTCGCGAATTGATCGCCCTTCCGCGGCGGGTGGCGTTCGATGGTCGCGGCCCTGCCGCTGAGGCGCTCGATCTTGCGAATCGTGTCCAGCACCGTGACGAGTTCGCCGCCGCCGAGGTTGAAGGTTTCGCCGGTCATCGCGGCCGTCGATTTCACCACGGCGTCCACGCAGTCGTGGACGAACGTGTTGCCGCGGACGTGCAAGCCGTCGCCGGTCAACTTGATCGGCCGGCCGGTCAGCACGGCGTTGATGAACTGGTGAATGCCCATCTCCGGCCGCTGCCGAGGGCCGTAGACGCTGAAGAAACGCAAGACCACCGTGGGCACGCCGAACTCGTCGCCGTAGACGCGGCAGAGTTGTTCGCCAGACAGCTTCGTGATGCCGTAGGGCGAACTCGGCTTCGTCGGCAGCGTCTCGTCGCCGCTCGCGTACTTACCGTAGACGCTGCTCGTGCTCGCGTAGATCAGCTTCTTCAGCGTCTTCGATTCCTTCACGCTCTCCAGGAGTCGGTGCGTGGCGACGAGGTTGCAGCGGTTGTACTCGTCGAAGTGCGTCCAGCTCTTGTTCAGCCCCGGCATCGCGGCAATGTGGAACAGCCACTCGACGCCGTCCACGGCCGCCGTCGGCACACCGTCGGCCAGGTCGAACTCGTGGAGGGTGAACTGCGCGTGGCCGCGCAGGTTCGCCAGATTCCGCTCTTTCACCGGCCGGGGGTAGTAGTCGGTGAAGCAATCGACGCCGCGGACGGTGTGGCCGTCGGCGATCAGCCGTTCGCAGAGGTGGGAGCCGATGAACCCGGCCGCGCCGGTAACGAGACAACGCATGATCGGTGAACTCTCAGAAGTCGTGACGCCGAGGGTACCGCAACCGCGAACCGGCGTGCAACCCCGACCGGCCGCTGCAACCCGCCCAACTTCGCGCGGTTGGCCTTCGCGCGGCGGCGGGGGCGGGGTATAAGGCCGCAATCTTGGGGCGGGCCACGGTTAGGATGGTGTATCGCTCGCCCGGACTGAGTCAGGAGAGTTCGCCATGCGTCGAGCCGGAATTGTTTTCTCCGCCCTCCTCGCGGCAGGCCCGGCCGCCCTCGCACAAACACCCGCCGCACCCGGCCGCGCCACTAGCGCGACCGTTCCCGCCGCAAACGTGGCCCTGCCACCCGCGCTGCAAGCGCACCTCACGGCCTGGGAAAAGAAATCCGCGAGCGTCAACACGTACTACGCCGACTGCGAGTTCGTGCGGAAGGAAACGATCCGCCGCCGCGAGACGACGTACACCGGCACGCTGATGTGCATGAAGCCGAACCTCGCCCGCATGCGGATCGACAACAAGGCCGACAAGACCGACTACAAGGCGTACATCGCCGACGGCAAAGCCGTGTACGAGTACGACGGCCGCGAGAAGATGATCAGTCAGTACGCGATCCCGCCCGGCGGCAAGGGCGGCGTCGGCGATAACTTGTTGATGGAGTTCATGTCCGGGTCGATGACGGCCAACGACGTGCAGCAGCGGTTCGACCTGAAATTGGAGAAGGAAGAAGACCACTACACGCACATCAAGATCACCCCGAAGCTCGACCGCGACAAGCAAGAGTTCGACACGATGCTGCTGGTGCTGTACAGCGGCAAGCTCGCCGACCGAGGGTGGGACTACCTGCCGGCCGTGGTCATGATGAGCAAGAACGGCGGCCAAGAAGTGGAACAGTGGACCTTCAAGGAACCGAAGATCAACCACGCCGGCATCAAGAAGGAGCAGTTCGTCGCGGTGATGCCGGACAAGAAAGACGGCTGGCAGTTCAAGCAAGTGAACGCGGCCGCTCCGAAGGCGGGTCCGGGTGCCCCCGGCGGTCCGGGTGCCCCCGGCGCGGCGGCACAGCCGAAGACCGTTCGCCCGTAAGAGTTCCGATGCCCCGATGATTACCCCGCCGCCGCGGCTGATTCGCCGCGGCGGCGTCATTTCTGGAAGTTTCTCATTCTCTCATTTCCTTTTCACTGCCAAAAGTGCATCATACCCGCAACAATTCAATCACCAGCCGAGACCGGGCGGGTATCCCGAATTCTCGGTTGGTAGCTCTCCGAGGTGCGTCATGAAATTCATTCTTCGTTTAGTGCTGTCCCTCTCGTTCGCGGCTGCGGTTGCCGGTTCGGCCCTGGCCCAGCGTCCGGGCGGCGGTGGCGCTGGTGGCGGCTTCGGCATGGGCGGCGGCTTCGGCGGCGGTTCTGCTTATCGCCTCGTGGCCACCAACAAGGTTCTGCAAGACGAACTCAAGGTGACCGACGAGCAAAAGAAGAAGGTCGAAGAGGCGATGAAGCCGATCACCGAAAAGCAACGCGAACTGTTCAGCGGCGGCGGCTTCGGCCAAAACGCCACCGACGAGCAGCGCAAGGAAATGCGTGAGAAGATGGAAAAGATCTCGGAAGAAACCAAGAAGGCCGTCGAAGGCGTCCTCGACGACAAGCAAAAGACCCGCCTGAGCGAAATCAACGTCCAGGTCCTGGGCTTCGGTGCGTTCTCGAACAAAGACGTCCAAGAGAAGCTCAAGCTGACCGACGCCCAAAAGGAAAAGGTCAAGACGGTCGCCGAGACCTACCAGAAGGACTCCGCGGAACTCCGCAAGGACATGCCCCGCGTCGGCGGCCGTGGCCAAGGCGGCAACAATCAGCCTTCGGAAGAAGACGCGAAGAAGCTGGCCGACTACCGCAAGAAGGCCGACGCGCTCAAGTCGGAAGCCGAAGACAAGGTCAAGGCGGAACTGACCGCCGATCAGAAGACCACCTGGAAGACGCTGGTCGGCGAAAAGTTCGACACGACCAAGTTGACGCAATTCGGCGGCGGCCAAGGCGGCCAACGTCCGGGCGGCAACCGTCAGCGGCCGAACAACTAAGTATTGATCGATGACAACCATCGAACCGGAGGGCCAACGCCCTCCGGTTTTCGTTGTACCCACTTCGCCCGGCCGGATACCGTAACCTCATCAACTCAAGAGGCTCTCCCATGTTCACCGCCGTGTTCCTGTCGGCCGTTGTTCTCGCGGCCCCCGTCCCAAAGGCTACGACGCCGGTCGGTCCGCCGCCGAAGCTGATTTACATCCTGCCGGCCGGACGGACGGGCCAAGTGTTGTTAACGATTCAAACCCTGAAGAGGCACACGGAAAAATTCACCACCCAAAGAACCGAGAACGGTGTGCAGATCAAGGAGACGGCCACGCACGAGGTCGACGGTCCGGTGCTGTCCGGGGCGACGCTGGAGAAAAGCGGAATGACCTTCAAGACGCCCGACGACAAGCCGTTGACGCCCGCCGTAGTGAATGACCGGCTCAAGGCTGCTGGCGGTGTCTTGATCGCCCCCGCCGAGGGTGACGAAGTGGACCCGGTGTATTTGAAACTACTCTCCGCTGACGCGATCGTGGTGGGTTACAAGAACGAAGGCGTCGCGGAAAAGAAGACGATTTACGTTAACCCCATCATCCGGTTCGAGAAAAGCGTCATCGTCATGCCCACCCTCGTCTCCCTGAAGGCTGACGACAAGGGCGTCGTCCACGTGCCCGCCATGGGGAAGCGGGTGGAAACGGTGAAGTTCCCCGTCACCAAGAAGGCTGAGAACGGGGACATCGTTGCCGATTATCAGGAGAGGAAGCGGACGGTGATGGCCTTCGTTCCTACACCCTTCGACGATGTGAAGCCCGAGGTGATGACGGCCGACGGCAAGCCCGTGACGGCGGATGTGGCGAAAAAGCAACTCGCCGCCGGCACCACCGTAGTGGTGTCGGGCGACGGCAAGCCGCTGGACGAGAAGTTCCACAAGCTGTTCAAACCCGACACGATCGTGCTGGTGTCCGAGAAGATGGCGACGCCGACGCAACAAGGCCTGATCGGCGGCATCCCATACTACCCCCCTGGCACACTACCGGCCGTGCCTGCGAAGTAACGTCAGTCCTCTTTCGCCTTGCGGGTGTACCGGATCATGCACCCGCGGGCGAGGGTTTCGCCCTTCTCGACGCTCTTGCCTTCCAACGCTGCCTTCACCGCCGGTTCGAGGTAGTTCACCTTCGCCTCGGCGGCCTTGCTCTTGTCGTCCAGCGACCCCATGTAGACCACCTTGCGGTCCTTGTTCAGCACGAAGAACTCCGGCGTGTAGGCCGCGCCGTACTTCTTGCCGATCTCCTGCGTCGGGTCGAGCAGGTAGGCGTAAGGCAGCTTCTTCTTCTCGGCCCGCTTCTTCATTTCGGGCAGGGAGTCTTCCTTGATCGTGTTCACGTTGATCGCCACCACCGCGACCTTCGAGGTGTCGGCGGCGTGGGCCTTCGTGAAGCCGATGATGCGGTCCTCGTAATCGACGGCCACCGGGCAGCTGTTGCAGGTGAAGACCACGACGACCACGTCCTTGTCCTTCAGGTCGGCCAGGGCGTGCTTCTTGCCGTCGGTGCCTTCGAGGTCGCTCCACGCCGGGGCCGCGTCGCCGAGGCTGAGTGTCTTGTTGAACTCGCCGGCCGTCGCGAAACCGGCGACGGCGAGCGTCAGGGTGAGGCCAAGTGCCGTTCGGAACATGAGCATTCCTTTCGGAAGGGTAGGGCGGTGTTATTATCGGCTGCGCCACACGGCCGACCAGTTCGCGCTGCCGTGGCGTTTCGCTCCGCCGGTTGTCCACGGGGCCACCAGGGCGGCCATGCGGTCCATGACGCGGACCAACACCGTGACCCCGGCCATGCCGAGGACGATTAGCCCGGTGACGAGGATGCGGAAGCCGAGGGTCATCGTGGCGTCGTTCAGTACGATCAAGAAGATCGCCCCGGCCAGTGGGATGAGCGTGGCCAGCACCAAGAACGCCCCGAGCCACCGCGTGCCGGTGCGGAGTTCGTCGCGCGTCGTCTGTGGGTCGAAAGTGTCGGGGTTGCCCAGCTGCGGGTAGAGGACGCGCAGCACCACGTACTGGATGCCGAAGTAGCTGTAGACCATGCCGACCAGCCCGGAGAGCGTGAACGAGATTGCGAAGTGGGCGTAGTCGTGCCAGTCGAGCGGTCCCGCCTGCCAGTCGAGCAAGAGGGGGAATAGGACGCCGCCCGGCAGCCACCCGACGAGCGCGAAGGCGATGCCGAAGTGCCCGAGCAGGACGGCATCGTACCGGACTTGGTCGATGGTTCGGGCACACGGATCGCCGTTCAGAACGGCCCGGCGGTCGCGGGCAAATCGGCGCAACAGCACCACCCCCGCCGCCACGCAGATCGGGTACATAATGCCGTTGTAGATCAGAGCAATCCGCGTGAAGACCTCGTGCTGGTAGTCGGTCAGTTGAATCTTCACGTCGTTGTAGGTGATGTTCAGTACCGAGCCGAACAGGTGCGGAATCATCGCCAGTGTCAGCAGCACCACAAGTGGGTAGCGGATGGCGGCCCGGCCGAGTGCCCCCGGCCGCGGGAGGTCGTGCCGCACGCGAATGAGCGACCGCGCGCCGGCGAGGGCGGCCGCGAGTTCGCTGCCGGACTCGTAGCGATCCTGCGGGCGGTGTTGCAGGCAACGACTCAGCACCCACGCCAACTCCCGCGGCAGTTCCCCGAACAGGTGCAGGTTGTTGTTGGCCGGCCGCTCGCCGGTCGCGAGTTCGAAGAGGACGACGCCAAGTGAAAAGATGTCGGTACGGTGGTCCACCGGGTCGTGCGGGTCGCCCCGGAATGCGGCGACGTGTTCCGGGGACATGTACCGCGGCGTCCCGCCGAGGGTCGCGCCGCCGTCGGCCGACTTCACCGAGATGTTGAAGTCCACCAGCATCGGCCGACCGTAGTGCGTGACCAGGATGTTCCCCGGCTTCACGTCGCAGTGCAGGATGTCCCGGCTGTGGGCGAACGCGAGCGCCGCCGCCATTTGCTCGCCGAGCCGACAGACGGCGGAGTAGAAGTCGTCGTCCGCCAGCGCCCCGCGGTCGGCCAGCGCCGTCGGGTCGAAGTGGATCTCGGAACTCGCGAGTATGTCGATGGCGTCGAGGATTTCCTGCCCCGACTTCGGCCGACGTCCGCCGGCGTGCAGTTTCCGAATGACGGCCACCAGCGTCGTGCCCGGAACGTACTGCAAGCAGAGGCAGTGCTTCTTCGTCGTCGGCTCCACGAAGCCGGCGAACACTTTGACGATGTGCTCGTGTTCCAACCCGGCGAGGGCTAACCCTTCGCCGGTGCCGGACACCGTGGCGTCGGTGACTTTCAATGCGACCAACCGGGCGAGCGAAACCTGGCGGGCGAGGTAGACCGTACCGAGTCCGCCCTCACCGAGTTTCGCGAGGAGGTTGAAGTCGCCGACCTGCCGCCCAACTTGCCAGAACTGGATGCTCGATAGGTGCTGCGGGAGTTGTTCTGGGCCGGCCTTCGTGACCTCGGTGGACGAGCCGCCGACGTCCTGCTTGAGCGTGTGCGTGGGGGCGTCGGCCGGGTTGACGGGTCGCGTCGCGTGCGGATCGGGAGGAGGTGACGACGACATTGGAGGAACTCGGTCCATTCACCCGCGTTGCCGGTAAGATATGACCAAACTCTCCCCCCACCGAGGAGTTTTCGAATGTCGTCGCCGCCGGTTTCCCTGGTTCAGCAGTACAAGCAAGCCTTCGCGAAGTCGCAGGAGCGGTTCGAGGTCGCCAAGACTTTGTTCCCCACCGGCGTCACGCACGACACGCGGATGATGGAGCCGTTCCCGCCCTACGTTTCGCACGCGAAGGGGGCGAAGAAGTGGTCGGTCGAGGGCCACGAACTGATCGACTACTTTGTCGGCCACGGTTCGCACATTCTGGGGCACTCGGCACCTGATGTGGTCGCGGCGGTGCAAGAGCAGATGACGAAGGGCACCCACCCCGGCGCGTGCCACGACCTGGAAATCGAGTGGGCAACGCTGGTCAAGAAACTCATCCCGTCGGCCGAGCGGGTCCGCTTCACCGGCAGCGGCACGGAAGCGACGATGATGGCCCTGCGGTTGTCACGGCTGTTCACCGGCCGGTCGAAGTTCCTCAAGTTCCAGGGCCACTTCCACGGCTGGCACGACTACGTCACCGTTGCCGCTGACCCGCCGTATGACTCCCCGGCCGTGCCCGGCGTGCCGGACGGCGTGGCCGCGTACTGCGTCTCGATTCCGCCGAACGAACTGAACCGCGTGGAGGAGACACTGAAGGCCGACGACGGCATCGGGGCGGTTATTCTCGAACCGACCGGCGGCCACTGGGGGGCGGTGCCGATTCGCGGCGAGTTCCTCGCGGGGCTTCGCGAGATTTGCACCCGTCTCGGCCGCGTGCTGATCTTCGACGAAGTTATCACCGGGTTCCGCGTCTCGCCCGGCGGGGCACAAGCCTTCTACGGCGTCACGCCCGACCTGACGCCGATGGCGAAGATTCTCGCCGGCGGCCTGCCCGGTGGCTGTCTCGCCGGCCGGGCGGATATCCTCGCGTTCATCGAGCCGCGGCCCGGCAAGCCGAAGATGAAACACCCCGGGACGTACAACGCCAACCCGCTCTCGGCGTCGGCCGGCGTCGCCACCCTGAAACGTGTCGCGACGGGCGAGCCGAGCCGCGTGGCGAACGAGATGGCGACGAAGCTCCGCAACGACCTGAACGTGATGTTCGCCGCGAACGCCTGGCCGTGGCTGGCCTACGGCGAGTTCAGCATGGTCCGCGTCGTGCCGAACTTCACTGGCCCTCGCCCCGCCGTAGCCGGCGTCAACAACGGGTTCATCCCCTTCGACAACGACGTGAACGCGCTCGACGGCCCGAAGAACATGAAGCAGGTCTACGCCCTCCGCCAAGGGATGCTGCTCAACGGCATCGACTGGTGGGGCACGGCTGGCATGACGAGCTGCGAACACACCGCCGCCGACATCGCGAAGACCGTCAAGGCGATGGAGACGACGATCGGGATGCTCTTGGCCGAGGGTTTGGCGTAGAATCATCCCCGGTGGTGTTCTCTGTTATCGCCTGCGAGAGTGCCCATGTCCGACGAGGTCACGTCGAACCTTCGCCCGCAACTGCTCGGCCGGATGACGCAGCGCGCGGTCGTCGAGGCGCTGAAGTCGAAAGGTCCGATGTCGCGGGCCGACATCGCCCGCCTCACGGGCATTAGCCCCACCACGGTTTCGTCGGCCGTTACGCAGGTCGTGCGGACCGGGCTGATCGAAGAGACGGATGCGGAAATCTCCGGCCCCGGCCGGCCGGGGAAGATTCTGCGGCTCGCCTCTGACGCGGTGCAGGTACTCGGCGTCTCGATCGAGCCGGAATTCTGCAAGATGATGCTCGGCGGCATTGACGGCCACCCCAACTTCGACAGCCTCGTCCAGTTCCCGACGCCGCACACCTACGGCCGCCTCCTCGCCGAAATCGAGCGGCACGCCCGCGCGTGGATGCAGCGGCCGAACACCCGCATCCTCGGCATCGGGCTGAGTCTGCCGGGCGTGATTGACTCCACCGGTGACCTGTCAGTGTTCTCGCCGAACCTTCACCAGATCGACGACCAGCAGCCGAGCCGCGACCTGCGGAACCGCCTCGGCCTGACGACGGTTCTCATTCAGGAGAACGACGCCCTCTGCCTCGGCGAGCGGCGGGTTCACCAGATCGACGACCTGTGCGTGGTCGACTACACCGGCGGCCTCGGCGTCGGCTGCCTCGTCGGCGGACGGTTGATCGGCCAGCACATCGGCCTGCCGCGGGAACTCGGGCACATCACGGTTGTGCTGAACGGCGAGAAGTGCGGGTGCGGCAACATCGGCTGCCTGGAAACGGTCGCCACCGATACCACGTTCGCCCGCCTCGTGTCCGCGAAGGTCCACAAATCGCTGACCGTGGACGAGGCGCTCGCCTACGCCGCGGAAGACCCCAGCCGCGTGCGGGCGGAACTCGACTTCGTGCTGGACTACCTCGCCGTGGCGGTGGCGGCGGTGACGAACCTCTTCGCCCCGCCGCTGATTGCGATGCACGGCAAACTGCTCGGCCTGCAACCGACCCTACTGGCGCAACTCTCGGAGCGGTCCGGGAAGCGGAAGCTCGCCCCATACCGCGACCGCTGCCGCCTTGTGTCGGCGGCGACTACGAAGGCCGAGGGGGCCATCGCCGGTATCCTCGACCACCTTTTCGAAGAGCTCGGCCCGATCCTGCAACCGTCCGTCATCGCCGGCCACGCCTAGCGTTTCGCCCCGGCTTGACGCCCCTCGGACCCCGCGGTATCACTCGCCCTCTGCAACATCGTCTTCCACGGAAGGTCAGACGATCATGGCTGTGTGCCGGTCGGCGTTGGCCGCTGTCTTGCTGACGGCGGTCGTCGGGTGTTTGCCGTTCCGCGGCGAGCGCTCGGCCCAGGACATCGTCAAGAACTACAACCCCTTCGGCCTGGTCACGGCGGTGACGAAGGACAAACTCGTCCTGCGGACGGTCCTGCTCGAACAGCCGACCGGCGACCCCTATCTGACCACCGGCCTGTGGACGAGCACGCTGAAGCCCCTACCGCCCGAGACGGCCGCGCTGCTCGCTGAGAACGGCCTGCGCGTCGGCGTCTTCCCGAGCAACCCCCCGGCCGAACTGCTGGAGCGGATCAACACCGGCACCACGGTGCGGCCGAACGAGACGACGGTCGGCATCGCCGAGGCGAAGATTCTGCCGATTAACGGCCCGGTAACGCAGGCCGCGTTCCAGGCGGTTGCCGACATCGGGGCGGAGCCGAACAAGCTCGACCTGACGAACGCCCAGTTCGCCTTCAACGTCACCGCGAACACGGCCGACAACGGCAAGGTGAGGCTCACGTTCGAGCCTCGCGCCCAGCACGGCCAACGACAAGGGTGGCTGCGGCCGACGCTCGACGGGGCCGGCTTCTCCTGGCTCGACCAGAAGGAAGCGGAGCGGTTCCCGAAGCTGACCTTCGACGTCATGCTCTCGCCCGGCGAGTTCCTGGTCGTCGGCCCGACCGAACGGCCGGCGAACAAGGTCGGCGGCGCGTGGTTCGTCGGCGGGGACACTGACCTGAGCCGGATGCGGGTCTTGGTGGTCCGGGCGTGGCGCGGCCAGAACGCCCCGGAATCGACCGTGCCGGGGCAGAAGCTCGCGAAAAAATAAGGGCGAGGGGCGAATTTCGCTTGGTCACTTCGGGGGATGATGGTACGATCCCCATGAGAAACCTCTCACATCTTCGTCCGACGCGCTCTCATCTCAGAAGGTTTGTTCATGTTTCGCCATCCGTACCGACTTGCTCGGGGCTTCACGCTCATCGAGTTGCTCGTCGTCATCGCGATCATCGCCGTCCTCATTGGCCTCCTGTTGCCGGCCGTCCAGAAAGTTCGCGAGGCCGCCGCCCGCACGAAGTGCATCAACAACCTGAAGCAGATCGGCCTCGCGTTCCACAGTTACCACGACACGCTTGCCACCCTGCCGACGGCCGGGAACTACGACAGCGGTAACGGCCCGACCGACCGCCGCGATTGGGGCTGGGCTTACGAAATCCTTCCGTTCCTGGAACAAGAGAACCTGCACCGCGTCACGAGCAACGCCACGATCCGCGCAACCCCGGTGCCCGCGTACTACTGCCCCAGCCGTCGCTCGCCGGGCCTCTACCGCGGCAACTATGCCAAGAGCGACTACGCCGGCAACGGTGGAACGCGCGTGACGAGCGACGCCTTAGACGGCCCGGTGGTGAAGGCGAAGGGGTCCGCGAACTCGTTCCCGTCGGGCGGGCAACTTCGGTGGGCCGGCGTGACCGACGGACTGGCAAACACGCTCCTCGTTGCCGAGAAACTGGTGAACGGCCATCCGGGCACTGACGACTTCGTGGATAACGAATCGTGGGCCGGTCCCGGCTTCGCCGACGGCGACATCATGCGGGGCAGCCTGAAGAACGGCACGACGTGGCGGACGCCCGTCCGGGACATCAACGTCGCCCCGCCGCTGAGCGCGACGCCGTGGACCGACTCGCTCCAGTATCTGTTCGGCTCGGCCCACCCCGCCGGGATCAACGGCGTGCTCGCCGACGGCTCGGTCCGCACGATCCGCTACGAGGTGGACGGCACGACCTTCATGCGGCTCTGCGTCCGCAACGACGGCCAACCCGTTGCGGCGAACGATTATTGATTGAGTCGAAGGACGCAACTCACGACGGCGGGGCAATCATTCTCGATCTTCGGCACTCCACATAGAACAGTTGGGCCTACCTCCCGCCCGATCTCGGCGGGGCAAAACTGTCTCTCCCTCGAAGGAGTCTGCACGATGAAGCGATTGCTGTTGGCCCTCGTCCTCGGTCTGGCCGCCGTCGGGCCGCTGTCCGCCGCCGAAAAGGAGAACCGCTTGTTCGAACTGCGCGTCTACTACGCCGTGAAGGGGAAACTGGACAACGTCAACGCCCGGTTCCGCGACCACACCGTGAAACTCTTCGAGAAGCACGGCATGACCAACATCGGGTACTGGGTTCCGGTCGATAGCTCCGACGAGCGGTTGATCTACGTCATCGCCCACAAGGACATGGACGCCCGCAACAAGTCGTTCAAGGACTTCGGGGCCGACCCCGATTGGCAGGCGGCCCAGAAGGCGTCCGAGAAGGACGGGAAGATCGTCGCGAAGGCCGACTTCTTCTTCCTGAACGCGACGGACTACAGCCCGGCGATCCACGCCGAGAAGAAGGCCGGCGACCGCGTGTTCGAACTGCGGACGTACATCACGCCGGCGAACGGGGTGGCCGCGATCAACGCCCGGTTCCGCGACCACACGATGAAGCTGTTCGAGAAGCACGGCATGACGAACGTCGCCTATTGGAACTTGGCCGACGCTGAGAAGTCGCCCTGCGACAAGTTGCTGCACGCGGTCTGCCCGGTCGACGGCGACAAGTGCGAAGTGGAACCGAAGACCGTGGCGAAGGGCGTGTCGCTCGTGTACCTGCTCTCGCACGCCTCGCAGGACGCGGCGAAGAAGTCGTTCGACACCTTCCGCACGGACCCCGACTGGGTCAAGGCGAGGGACGCCTCCGAGAAGGCGGCCGGCGGATCGCTCACAGTGAAAGACGGCGTGAAGTCGCTGTTCATGAAGGCGACCGACTACTCGCCGACCAAGTGAGATGGGGTATTTCCGCGTAGCGGGTCGGCCGTTGGCCGACCCGCTACGCGGGAAAAAATGGTGTTAGGGCCGTCGCAACGGCCGCGCGAAGATGTCTAGCGGTCGCAGCCGTTCGTAAAGGGCCACTTCTTCGTCATCCGTCATCGGCCGCAGCGGTGAGCGCACCGGGCCACAATCGACGCCGAGCATCTTCATGATCGCCTTGCCGGCCCGGAGGCCGCCGAAGTCGATGAGCGCCCGCACCAGTTGGGCGCTGCCGTACTGGTGGCGGCATGCCGCTTCCAGGTCGCCTTCCCGCAGGGCGGCGAGCATCCGGTGGTAGACCGGGGCGGCGTAGTTGTAGGTGCTGCCGACGGCCCCAGTTGCCCCGAGCGACACGGCCGCGAGCAGATACTCGTCCACGCCGAACAGCACGTCGAAGCGGCCGCCGTCGAGTTGCACGCACTCTTGCAGCGTCAGCAGATCGGGGTTCGAGAACTTTACCCCGGCCAGGTTCGGGATCACCTTCGCGGCCCGGCGGAGCACGTCCGCGGCCGGGAGGTTCACGCCAGTCGTGGAGGGGATGTCGTAATAGTAGAACGGTAGTTTCGGGGCGGCGGCGGCCACTTCCGCGAGGAACGTGGCGAGTTCGGTGACGCTGCCGGGGCGGAAGTAGAACGGGGCGGTGACGGCGACCGCGGCCGCACCGATGGCCGCCGCGTGGGCGGTGAGGTTGGCCGCTTCCGCCACGCTCGCGTGACCGGCGTGGACGATCACCTTGAGCTTATCGCCGGCGACACGCACCCACTCCTCGGCGACCGTTTGCCGTTCGGCGGTGGTGAGCGACAGCCCTTCGCCGGTCGTGCCGCAGACGAACGCACCCCGGACGTTGGATTCCCGCAAGACGGCGGCCTGCTCGACGATGGCCGCGCGGTTAACTGCCCCGCGGGCGTCGAAGGCCGTGAACGGGGCGGCAATCAGGCCGGTGAAGGGCGAACTCATGGGGGTTAGTCCCGGACTTTCCAGAGGCGGATCGTGCCGTCGCGGCCGCCGGTGATGAGTTGCGTCCCCTTCGCCGTGAAGTGGACCGCGTGAACGGTTCCCTTGTGGCGAGAGTACACCCGAATCGGCTTCTCAGTGTTGTCGATGTCCCACACCTTGACCAACCCTTCTTGGCCGGCGCTGGCGAGGATTTTGCCGCAACAACTGTACGAAACCGACCAGACGCCCTCCTCGTGGGCGTTCTCGATCTTCTTGACGAGGTCCCCGTTTTTGGTGTCCCAAATGCGAATGCTGTGGTCCCAACTGACAGTCGCCAAGCGGTCGCCTTCAGGGGAAAACGCGAGGCTGTAAATTGGCCCCTCGTGCCCGATCAAACGTTGAACCGCCTTCCCCGTCTTCACGTCCCAGAGGATCGCCGTCTTGTTGGCACTGCCGGAGGCGACCATGGTGCCGTCCGGACTGAAGGCGACGGCGCTAATCGTGCCACGGTGAACGAACTCTTGCCGCGGTTTGTCTGGAACGCCGCCCGGGAGCAGCGGCCCCATCGACTCAATGTCCCAGATCTTTACCATGCCGGTTGCGTCGCCGGTGACGATGGACGTCTGGTCGGCGTTCATCGCCGCGGACCGGACCGGGATGCGGTTGTTGATCCCCTTTTCCATCATCATGCTGGTGACGTTCCACACCTGAACGGTGCCGTCGCCGCTGGCCGAGACGACCCGGTTGCCGTCCGGGGTGAAGTTCACCGACCAGACCGACCCGTCGTGCTTGCCGAGGTCACTGACCCCGCCGCCGTTAAGGTTCCAGAGCTTGATCGTGCCGTCTTCCATCCCGGCGGCGACGAACTTGCCGTCCGGGGATGGGGAGAGGGACCACACGGCCCCGGCCTTCAGATTGTCGGTCTGATTCAATTCCGCCGGCCCCAGATCGGGCACGGCCAAAGCGACTTCTGATGATGCCCCCCCACGAGGGCGTAGGAAGTACATGCCAGTCGCCCCGGCGACCGACCCGAGTAGGAAGGTTCCGGCCAAGAGCGATACGAACTTCCGCTGGGACCGCGAGCGGACCAGGCTCCGCCAACTGCGGACCTGCGTCATCGGGCAGGCTTCGACCTTGTCCATCGTCGCCGGCTTGAGGCAGGCGTAATGGACCGTCAGCTCGTTCGCCAGTTCCGTTGCGGTCTGGTAGCGATGGTCCGGGTTCTTTTCCAGCAGCTTGTCGATGACGTCTTCGAGCCAGTCCGGAACCTCCGGGTTCAGTTTGTGCAGCGGCTCGTGCGTCTCGTCGGTCAGTCGTCGCAACACCACCAGTGGCGTCTTCCCTTCGAACGGCGGTTTGCCGGCGAGGGACTCGTACATCACCGAGCCGAGGCTGAACAGGTCGGACCGCGGATCGACGCCGTCGCCGCGGGCTTGTTCCGGGGCCATGTACAGCGGCGTGCCGGCGACGAAGCCGGTCCGCGTCAGCTTCAGATCCTCGGCCGCACGGGCGAGGCCGAAGTCGGTGAGCTTTACCTTGTTCGTGGCCGCGTCGATGAGGATGTTCGCCGGCTTGATGTCGCGGTGAATCAACAGGTGCTCGTGGGCCGCCGCCAAACCGAGAGCGGCCTGCATCGCGACGCGGACGGCTTCCTCGATCGACAGTTTGCCGATCCGCCGGAGGCGGTCTTCGAGCGTCTCGCCGTTGACGAGTTGCATCACGAGGTACGGCAGGCCGGCGGCCTCCTCCTCGCTGACTTGGTACACGGTCACGATGTTATCGTGCGACACCTTCGCCGCGGCGCGGGCCTCGCGGCAGAAGCGGTGCTGGGCCGTGTCGTTCGACTTCAACTGCGGGTCGAGAACCTTGATCGCGACTTCGCGTTGCAACGACTCGTCGAAGGCGGCCAGAACCACGCCCATGCCGCCGCGGCCGACGACCCGGATCACGTCGAACGCGCCGAGCCGCCCGATGCGACCGGGCGTGTCAGTGGGTTGGAGGAAGTCGAGTTTCAGGTCGCTGAGGTTCGCGGACGTGTTGCCGGCCATGTCGCTGGGCGTCGTGCCCGTGACCTCGGCTTCCACCTCGCTCATCGCGTCCCAAAAGGCAGAGTCTTTCGGGGCGGGCGGCTCGCAAAGTTTCTTCATGCAGCCGGTGAAGAGCTTGTCGCCGTCGGCGGCGATCTCGTCGAGACGGCCCTGGCAGCCGGGGCAACGGTCGAGGTGGGCGGTCAGTACGGCCTGCCGGGCGTCGGTCAGGTGGCCCCGCGCGAGGCGGCGGAGTTCTTCGGCGCTCGGGCAGTCCACTTGGGGGGTGGCGTCGGTGGTCATGTCGGCGGTGGCCATAGTGTCAATCTCGCTTGCGGCGGGCGTGGAGATTGCTCACCACGCCTCGGCCTCGGCTTCCAGTTTTTTCACTTCGTCTCTTAAACGGGCGATCACGCGGCTCTTCGCCACGTAAACCGCCCCGGTGGACATTTTCAGTTCGGCCCCCACCGCGTTCGGGGTCCGCCCTTCCACCGCCGTGCCCCAGAAGGCCGACCACGTCGACTTCTGGAATTCACCCTTCACCCGGTCCATGGCCTTGGCCGACAGTTGCCGTTGGTACTCGAGTTCCCAGTCGTTGCCCGGCTCATCGCGGTCCGGGATCGCATCAAGTCGTTCCTGGGCGGCCGAGTCGCCGGACGCCCGCGGCCGGTTGCGCTGGCCGTTCAGAAAATTATAAACCTTGTTCCGGGTTACGGTGTAGAGCCAACCGCGGAACGTCCCCCGTTTCGGGTCGTACTCCATCTTGTTGGCGTTCCGGGCCACGCTGCGGAGGACTTCCTGCATCAGGTCGGCAGCGTCTGCATCTTGCAGGCCACGGTTGCGAGCGAAGCCGTAAACGACCGGCCCGTAGAGGTGTAGAAACTCTCGCCAGGCGTCGGTATCGTGCCCGTCGCGGATGCGGGCCAGGAGCGTCGCCCGCGTTAACGGCGCGTCGGCCATGCGGCTCCTCTGATGAATACCCCGCGGGCAAATGCTCCTAACACGATAGCCTCGCCGTGCGTGATGGGTCCAGAGGCATTCTAGGTAGAAACCGCCCCGAAAGTACGGCCGAAGGGTCAACCGGAGGGGTCACGGCAGGCGGACGACGATTTTCCCGAAGTGCGAGCCGCTTTCCAGGTGCGCGAACGCCGCGGTGGCCTCGGCAAACGCGAAGGCCCGATCGATAACGGGCCGGATTTGATGGGCTGTCAGAAATTCGTTCATCGCAACGAAATTCTCTCGCGATCCGACGTAGATTCCGGAGAGGGTCGCGTTCTTGCTCACGAGTGGGAAGAGGCTGTCCTGCGGCGGGCCGAAGCCGGTGAGGACGCCGATAAGGGCCACGTGGCCGCCGGCCGCCACGGACGCAAGCGACTTCGTCAACGTGCCGCCGCCACCGACTTCGACGACGTGATCGACGCCGTGCTTGCCCGTGAGGCGGTGGACTTCCTTCTCCCAATCGGGGTGGGTGCGGTAGTTGATGCCGTTGGCGGCACCGAGTTTCGCCGCCCGCTCGAGTTTCTCATCGCTACTCGAAGTCACGACGACGGGGCAATCCGCCGCCACGCCGAGTTGCAGCGCAAAGATCGAAACGCCGCCGGTGCCGAGGGCGAGGACCGTGTCACCTTTTTGCAGTCGGCCACGATCCATCAAGGCCGACCACGCCGTCACGGCCGCACACGGCAGACAGGCGGCTTCCTCGAAAGACAGGTATTCGGGAATCGGAACGAGGGCCGACGCTGGCAGGTCCACCAGTTCGGCCAACATGCCGTCCGCGCCGGGGCCGCCGAGGGCCGAGGCGTGGTACTTCATGTCGAACCGGCCGCGTTCCCACGCGGTGAAGAAGTTCGCCGTCACCCGGTCGCCGACCCGGACCACGGTGACATCCGAACCGACGGCCACGACTTCGCCGGCCCCGTCGGAGAGCGGGATGCGGCCCGAAACGTCGCGGCCGGCCTTGTTTTGAAGGTGAATCAGATCGCGGTAGTTCAGCGACGTGGCCCGCACCCGGACGACCACGCGGTCCGCCGCCGGAACCGGGTCCGGCCGCGTCCGCAGTTCGAGCCGATACCCGTCGCCAACCTTCGCGAATTCGTAGCAGCGCATCAAAGAGGTCCTGGCGTGGGTATGGTGAGCGGTTTTGTCCCCTCTCCCCCGGCTTTGAGGGGGAGAGGGTGAGGGTGAGGGGTCTTCGAGATCGCAGACGCCTTCATCGGATGCAGGGAGCCTTTCCCCTCACCCCGGCCCTCTCCCCCTCAAAGCCGGGGGAGAGGGAGAAAGAGCGCCGGCCTCCCCGGATCAGATCGTCTCGACGAGTTCGGACTTCTCGTACCGCACCTTCGGCAACTTCGCGTAGGCGTCGGTCTCGGCCCGGTAGCCGGCCGTGGCGACGACGACGCTGTGATAGCCCTTCGCCGAGAGACCTAAAATGTGGTCGTACTTTTCGTGCTCGAACCCTTCCATCGGGCAAGTGTCCACGCCGATCATGGCGGCCGCGGTCAGGAAGAAACCGAGCGCGATGAAGACTTGCCGGGTCATCCACTCCCGGACGTGTTCCGGCGTGGCCCGCGTCAGCGACCCGGTCATCATCTTCTTGTACCCGTCCAGGGCCGTCAGCGGGATGCCCCGGACGGCCGACGATCGCTGAATTAATCGTTCGGCTTCGGCCGCCCCGACGTGCGCTTTCACGCAGAAGACCACGAGGTGCGAGGCGTCCACGATCTGCTTTTGATTCCACGATGCCGACAGAAGTTTCTCGCGGATCGCCGGGTCGTTCACGACAAAGAACTTCCACGGCTGCAACCCGTAGGACGACGGCGACAGCACGAGCGATTCTTCGAGGTTGGCCCATACGTCCGGGGCGATCTTGCGGGCGGGGTCGAATTGCTTGACGGCGTACCGCCAGTGCAGGCGTTCGAGGGCGTGGTCGGGCGTCACGGCGGGCATGGGAACTCCGGATCGGTGATCCTTCGATGATAGTTAAACCTACCCGCCGAAGCCCAGGGGCTTTCCCGGAAGCTTGTGAGTCGCCGGTCGCGTTGATAAGGTAAATGTACCCCCCTGCCGGAACCCATCGTTGGAGGATCAGCCGTGTCCAATGGGAAAACGATCCTGGTCGTGGACGACGACCGCGAACTGCTCGACGCGGTGCGGACGATGCTCGAACGGCAGGGCTTCCAGGTGATTCAGGCCCACGACGGCCATCAGGCCAAGCAGATGGTCTATCACCACAAGCCGGACCTGATGATCCTCGACATGATGATGCACCGCATGGGCGGCTTCCCGGTACTGGAACACTTCAAGGACAAGGCCGACGCCCCGCCGACGATCATGGTAACGGCCAACGAGGGCGGCCGCCACAAGGCGTATGCCGAGTACCTCGGCGTGATCGACTACATTCGCAAGCCGTTCTCGATGGAAAAACTGATGGACGCGGTGAACAAGGCGCTCACGCCGAAAGACACAACCGAAGCCACCTCACCCACCGCATAATGCCCCAAATCACCGGCCCGGCCGCACTCAACGACTCACACACTCAAGAATCAATGCGTGCGACCGGGTTTGGCGTCCGCCTCACCCCCGCCTAGTTGCCCGAGGACCCGCGGATTGCCCTCCTCGTCCTCGGTATAGACCATCCACACCCGGCCGTCGCCATCGAAGTGGTATTCGATGGCGCAGTACTTCCAGATCATCGGCTGGCGCTGGCTGCGGGTCGGGACGCTGGTATCGGTTGGTTCGCCCAAGAGCCGCCGCAACTCATCGCGGGTCGCCCCCAACCCGACCGGCGACTCACTCATCGCGGAGTCCTCCACCGAACCCTGGTTAGCAATTGCCCCACAAGGTCGGAACCGCCCGACTCACACCTCTAACTCTGGCTTCCGCAACAACTGATGGTCGCGGTTGCCACGACAGATTGTGTAAATGCCCGGCACTTCCAGCGTCTCGCCGTGGAGCAACCGGCACTGGCTCTGTTTGAGCTTCGCTTTCGCGAAGTTCGCCCCCAGGCACGCGGGGCAAGAGAGGGCGTAGGTCTTCAGCTCGCGAGTCAGGCCGTCACTCCACTCGGCCGCGACTTTGTATTCGGCCGGCGAGGGGCAGGAATAGCAGAGGACCGGGTAGTTCATGTCAGTTCGACGGGTACGGCAACGGGTTGCCTTCGATCGCAGCGAGGGCGTTCAGGGCGGCCTTCAGTTCAGCTTCCTTCTTGTTCCTACCCCAGGCGGCTGGGTACATATGGCTGTTGATCTCGCAGCCTACCTTGAAGCACTTATCGTGGTCCGGCCCCTGTTCGTCCAACAGATAATATCGCGGTGTGCCGCCGAGTTCCCGTTGGGCGACCTGTTGCAACGCCGACTTCGCGTTGTTGTTGATCGCGTCCTCTGCCACGGCCTCGATTTCCGGTTCGATGAACTCCAGCACGAAGGACTTCACCGTCTCCCATCCGCCGTCGAGGAACACCGCTGCGACGAGGGATTCGAACACGTCAGCTAACAGGTTCGCCGGGATTTCGCCGCGGTTCTCCATTCCTTTGCCGAGGAACAGGAAGTCGCCGAGGCCGAGTTCTTCGCTGAACTTCGCGCAGGTCTTGCGGCTGACGACGACGGATTTCACCTTCGTCATGTCGCCTTCCTGGTAGTCCGGAAAGCAGTGGTACAGTTGCTCGCACGTCACCAACCCCAGCACGCTGTCGCCGAGGAATTCGAGCCGCTCGTTCGAGCCGGCCCGCGTGTTCGCCCCGGACGTGTGCGTCAGGGCGGCCTTGAGGAGTTCGATCCGCTGGAAGCGATAGCCGATGATCTCTTGGCACTTGTCCAGGACGGCCTGCTCGCGGGTGGTGGTTCGTTCCGTGGTCGGAGGCATCGTTGGCCAATCGAATGAACAGGGAGGGAATGACACCGAAAACAGTAACTCGGTGACGGGCAACGAATTCCCGGCGGGACGGGCCGATCGGCCACGTCGGGCCGGAATGAATAGTCTAATCTTAGCTCAAAGTCCCGACACGGCTACTGTCCTCCCGCCCCTGGCTGTAAAATCTTATGGCGACCGTCTCTCCGTCGTTTCGAATGCCCGCCGAATGGGAGCCGCACGCCGGCACCTGGCTGGCCTGGCCGCACCGCACGTCCGATTGGCCGGGCAAGTTCGGGCCGATCCCCTGGGTGTACGGCGAGATCATCCGCACCCTCGCTCGATACGAGACGGTGAACGTCATCGTCCGCGACGCCGACATGAAGGAGCGGGCGGCGGCGATCCTGAAGCGGGTTCACGCCGACACCGCGAACGTGAAGTTGCACACGATCCGCACCGACCGCAGTTGGGTCCGCGACTCCGGGCCGATCTTCGCTTACGACAAGGCTGGCAAGAAGACGGCCCTCGACTGGCACTTCAACGCCTGGGCCAAGTACCCCGACTGGCGGGTGGACGACAAGCTTCCCGGCATCGTGGCGAAGAAACAGGGCGTGCCGGCCGTGCAGCCGACGTACAAGGGCACGCGGATCGTCCTGGAAGGAGGCAGCATCGACGTGAACGGTGCCGGCCTCCTGCTGACCACCGAAGAGTGCCTGCTGAGCGAAGTTCAACAGCGGAACCCGGCGCTGTCGCGGGCGGATTACGAGGCCGCCTTCGCGCAATACCTCGGCGTGAAACGGGTGATCTGGCTGAACCGTGGCATCGACGGCGACGACACCCACGGCCACATCGACGACCTGGCCCGCTTCACGAGTACGAACACGATCGTCACCGTCGTCGAGAAGAACGAGGCCGACGAGAACTTCGCCCCGCTGCAAGAGAACCTAGAGCGACTGAAGGCTACAAAACTGACGATCGTGCCGTTGCCGATGCCGTCGCCGGTCATCTTCCGCAAGCAGCGCATCCCGGCCAGTTACGCCAACTTCTACATCGCCAACGGCGTCGTGATCGTGCCGACGTTCAACGACCCGCAGGACCGCCACGCCCTCGGCACGCTCGCCGAGTTGTTTCCCGACCGCGACGTGGTCGGCATTCACTGCGTCGATCTGGTGTGGGGCCTGGGCACGCTGCACTGCATGACGCAACAGGAACCGAAGTAATGCCGCCACGCTCCGACAAGCCCTGGTCCCGCAAGTTCCGCAAACCCGGCGAACGCTCGACGGCTGCGGGCGAACACGTGCCCGTCATGCTCGCGGAGTGCCTCGCCGCGCTCAACGTGCAGCCCGGCCACATGGTCGTTGATTGCACCCTTGGCTTCGGCGGCCACTCGCTCGAACTGCTGAAGCGGGTCGGACCCGAAGGCCGGCTGATCGCCCTGGATCTCGACGGCGAGAATTTGCCGAAGGTTGAGCCGAAATTGACCGAAGTGGGCAACCCGTTCACGCTGCACCACGGCAACTTCGCCGGCCTCGCGTCGGTACTCGCCGGGCAACCCGTCGATGGCGTTCTCGCGGACCTCGGCTTCTCCAGCATGCAGGTGGACGACGCCGAGCGCGGCTTCTCGTTCATGCGAGACGGCCCCCTCGACATGCGCATGGACCGCACCCGTGGGCAGACGGCCGCCGACCTGTTGAACACGATCCCGGTGGACGAACTGGCGACCGCGTTCCGCGAACTCGGCGACGAACCCGAAGCGGAGAAGATTGCCGGCATCCTCGTGAACGCCCGCGAGAAGAAGCCGTTCAGCCGCACGCAGGAGGTGCGCGACCTGATCCGCCACGGCGTCCCCGTCCGCACGGTCCGCCACCCCGGTTCGCCGCCGGAACGCAAGCAGATGCTCCTGCCCACGACGCGGGTCTTCCAGACGCTCCGCATCCTGGTGAACCGCGAATTTGCCAACCTGCAACAACTGCTCCGAGTGATACCGACGGTCCTGAAACCGGGGGGCGTGGCGGCGATCATCTCGTTCCACAGCGGCGAGGACCGACTGGTGAAGGCGGCGTTCCGCGACGGTCAGCGGGCCGGCATCTATCAGGACGTGGCCGACGACCCGGAACGGCCGACGGAGGCCGAGAAGTCCGCCAACCCACGCTCGCGGTCGGCGAAACTGCGGTGGGCGAAGCGGGCAGCCGATTAACGTCACGGCTGCATTGGCAGCGACAGTTCCATCGCCTTGCCGTTGCGGAGGAACTTCACCGGCACCTTGTCGCTGACCTTGTGGGCCGTCGCACCGTACACCAGCACGTCCGTCTCTCGCGGCAAATCCGCCTTGCCGTCGTAGCTCACGATCACGTCGCCGACCTGGAATCCTGCGGCTTTCGCCGCCGCGTGCGGCCCGAACTGACCGACGTGCTGCGCACGCAAGGCCATGCCATCCTTTACGCTCGCCTTCGCCCGTTCCTCGACGGTGAGTGGCTCCAGCAACATCCCGCCGGTCGTCATCCGCCGCAGCGACCACGCCCCGGACCGCCACGAGATGTCATCCCGTTGTCGCCACCCGGCCGGGAGTTCCCACACGATCGTCAGGGGCTTTCCGCCGCGGCGAAGTTCGGCCTTCACCTTCCCGCCCTTCGCCGGCGTGTGGTGCAGCACCCACTGCACATCCGCGAGGGACAGAAGCGGTTGGTCGTTCATCGCCACGATTTCGTCACCGGCCTGGAAGCCGGCGGCCGCGGCCGCGGAATCGGCATCGACCCGCAGCACGGTCGCTTTCTCCTTCGGGTCGAAGATCAGCCCCTGGGCCTTCGGGTGCGGGTACGGCAGCAAGACTTCCTCCGGGATCGGTCCCTTCGCCCGGTACGCATCGCGGATCGCATCGCCGACTTGGTGACAGTGGATGCAACTTTGCACCACGTTCCTCTCGTAATTCAGCGTCGGCCCGTACTTCGCCTTCAGCGTCGGGAAGACTTCCGGCGTGGGGAATAGCGGTTCCGGCCCCCGCTTCGCGGCGAGCGCCCCCTTCACGTTCGCGTGCCGGCCGTGCAGGTCGAGCGCGCCTTGTAGGGCTTTCGAAAGGCCGGGGATCGACACGTCGCCGACCCACTCCTTGCGGTGCGACCGCGTGCCGAACCGGCCGTAGATCGTGCCGTCGGCGTTCAGCAGGAAGACCGCGAACGACTGGTCGTAGTCGTACTGGAAGAGGTTCAAGTCGAGGCCGTTGGTGGAGACGATCCGCACGCGGACGAACTTGTCGAGCAACGGCCGGAGGACCGGGTCCTTGTCGACGAGGTCGTCGTCGAGTTTGACGCACTCCTCGCACGGGATGCACCGCAGCACGACGACGATCGGCTTGTTCGCCGCCGTCGCCTCCGCGACGGCCTTCGGGTAGTTGTTGTAAATCCAGTACCCGTCCGCCTCGACCTTCACCTTGTCGTCGCGGACTTTCTTTTCGCGAGGGTTTTGGGCGGGCACGGAAGCGGCGAAGGCGAGGAGAAAGGCGAGTGTGGAGGTGGCTCGGAACATCGGGCACCTGAAGGGCGGTTGGTGAGCAGCGAAATGTGTAGTGTCGTTTTGCCGGCTTGGGCCGTCAACACAATTCCCGCTGGGCGTCAGGCCGACGGCGGCTCGAACCGTTTCGTGATTTTGGGAATGAGCGTTAGGATGGCTAGCGCCATGGCCGTGCTGACGACGGCCGTCGTTTCCCGCCCCAACCCGGCCGCGACGCCGATGGCGGCGGTCAACCAGATGCCGGCCGCGGTCGTCAGCCCTTTCACGTCTTCACCGTTCTCGCCCTTGATGATCGTACCGGCACCCAGGAAGCCGACGCCGGCCACCAACCCTTGCAGCACGCGGGTAAGGTCGGCGTCCGATAGGCCCGACTGTTTCGGGATGAGCACGAACAGGGCCGCCCCGAGAGCGACGAGCATGTGCGTGCGAACGCCGGCTTCCTTCCCTTTTTGCTGCCGCTCGAAGCCGAGGAGGCCGCCGAGGACGGCCGCGAGGATCATCCGGAGGGTCAGGCGAACCAACTCCCCGACGTTCGGCACGTCGGAGAAGTCCTGACCGACGGCGGTCGCGATTTGATCCCACCAACTCATGGCAGTTCCTCACCGGGGCGGGCACAACGGGCCACGGTGAGATACGAGGTTCCTCCCCGAGTACAACCGCGTCCGCAACCGACCTTGTCGAACCTTCGGGCAACCTGTTAGCTATCTTGACCCTCCCGGAAGGAATCAGGACGCATGGCCGTCGGAATCGCCCTGACCGGATATCTGCACCCCGACCACCGCGTCAAGCTCTCGGAAGCTCGGGACTGGCTGTCGCGGGCGGCCGTCTGGTTCGAGACGGCCGGCGACGCGGTTCTCGAAACCCGCCTTGCCCGCGATGCCGACGACAAGCCGCTCGCGCACATCCTGCTGCACCCCGTTGCCGACCCGGTCGAGCTTCGCATCGGCGGGTCAGGTAAGGTCACGATCCACGCCCGCACCGCCCCTGTCGGGCCGGGGTATCACGCCTACCTGTGCGAACTGCTGAAGGAGTTCGCCGAGGACTTCGAGTTCACCTGGAACGAAACGGCGGCAGAGCACGACCCGGCCCACTACTTCGCGACGGAAGACCTGGCGAAACTCGAACGCCACTTCTTGCACTGGTTGGCCGCCGAGTGTTCGGCCGCCTTGCGGAAGGCCACGCCGAACCAACCGCTCTCCATCGGCATGCCGCGACACCCGAAGTTCCTGCACCCCGGTCCCATCCTCACGCCGCTCGGTCCCCGTCCTGCGGAGTGGCTGAAAGAAGTCGCGGCCGACCCGGTCCGGGGCGTCGATTTCTTCCCGTGGTGGTCGCCGGAACTGGACGCGGACTTCTACGCCCGGCGGGCACGCACCGACCTCTGGCTGGCGTTCCACTGGCGGCCGCCGCTGACCGAAGCCGAGGGGGAACTGGTCGATCAGATCGCCGCGGATTTGGCGAACGCCCACGAGGCCGACCCGCGGGCCGATCTGCCGTGGGACGCCTGGGCGGCCGTGGCCGAGGTGATTGAGAGGGACGAAAATCGCTTCACGGTGGAGCCGATCACCGGCGTGTTGAAGCAGGAGATTCGCAGTCACGCGAAGGCGTCGGCGGAATCGCTCGGCTACCGCCGGCACCCGGTGGTCGCGACGCTCTCCGGCGGCTGGCACGTTCAATTGCCCGGCCGTCTGGCGCTGAAACGTGGCGAGGACGGCCGCACCTGGACGGCGTGGGACGATTCCCTGACGGTGTGGTTCCGCGATCAACTGCTCGGCCACCCGGAACACGGCCCGGTGCCGACGCCGGCTGAGGCGATCACGACGGCCCGCAAGACGCTGCCGAGTGGGGAATTCCTGCCATCGCTGCACCATCAGGACACGATCGGCGAGGCCGTCTTCGGCCCGCACGACGAGGACGGCCGAAAACTCTGGCGGCTCTGCGGCGTCGCCGCATCCGGACACCGCCTGGCCGTGTGCAATATCTACCTCACTCGCGAAGCCGACCGCGACGCGGCCGTGACCATCTGGCGCTCACTGTACCGCGTCCACACCTGACGCGCGGTCCGTCTTGTGGAACCGGCCCCGTCTGGGGTACACCGGGGCCATGATGCCACGCTGCTTCTGCCTGTTGCTTCTTGCCGCCATCGCCGGGTGCGATAACTCGCTCGCCGTGAACCTGCCGTCGACCGTCACCCGAACCGAGACGCCGCACGACCGCTTCGACCCGCAGCAAACGGGCACGATCACGGGCGTTGTGGCGTGGGCAGGGGACCGGCCGAAAGTCGAACCGATCAAGCTCACTCGCTTCGAGAGTCGTGGGATGCAGGTCGAGGCAGTGCCGAACCCGAACGCCCCGCAAATCGCCGCCAACGGGGTGGTTCAATCGGGGGTCGTCTTTTTACGCGGCGTCGATCCCGCACTCGGCAACCCGGCCGCTGCACCCCCAACGCGGGTGGAGCTTGAAGAAACTCGCCTGAGCGTCTTTCAAGGCGGCACGCGATACCGCACCGCCTTCGTCCCGGTCGGCTCGGAAGTCGATATCCGCAGTACGTTCACCACGATCACCGGCGTCCGCGGCCGCGGGGCCGACTTCTTCACCACAATGCTGCCGGACGCCAACGCCGTGACCCGCCGGACGTTCTCCCGGCCTGGCCGCGTCGAACTGACGAGCGCGAGCGGGCAGTTCTGGGCCGTCGCCGACCTGTTCGTGTGCGAACACGCTTACTACGCCCGCACCGACGCCGCCGGTCGGTTCGCGCTGCCGGACGTGCCGGCGGGGGAGTACGAACTCGTCTGTTGGCACCCCAACTGGCACATCCTCGGCACCGAACGCGACCCCGAAACGGCGATGGTCGTGCGGCAGAAGTACGGCCCTGCGGTTGAGAAGATCGCTCGCGTGCGGGTGACGGTGCAGGGCACGGTGGCGATCAACTTCACGCTCGCGTCGGTGGATTTCACAAAGTAGGCCGGCCGAGCCAAGGCGACCTTCACACAAACTTCTTCCTTGCCATCTCCGTGCGTTCGGCACACAATGCCGGTGGATAACCCCCCGCCCGGCCGGCGGATCGCCAATTCCCTAAGACATTGGCTTTCCTCGACCCGACGTGAGGGAGGTTCGATCATGTTCATTTACCCCGCGATTGACCTGCTCGGCGGCAAGTGCGTTCGCCTACGGCAAGGCGATTACTCGCAGGAAACTGTCTTCTCCGACGATCCCGCGGCCGTGGCCAAGCAATGGGTGGCCCGCGGTGCGGACCGCTTGCACCTCGTGGACCTCGACGGAGCGAAGGCCGGCAAGCCGATCAACGGCGACGTCATCCGCCGTATCGTGTCGGCCGTGGACGTGCCGTGCCAACTCGGCGGCGGCATCCGCTCGGAGGCCGACCTGGAAACCGTTTTCGGGTGGGGGGTCCGCTGGGCCGTTCTGGGCACGCGGGCACTGCAAGAGCCGGGTTGGGTTTGCCGCATGGCCGACCGATACCCGGCTCGCATCGTTCTGGGCGTCGACGCCCGCAACGGCTTCGTCGCCACCGAGGGGTGGTTGAGCACGTCCGCGACGAAGGCGACCGACCTGGCGAAGCAAGTGGAGAAGTCGCCCCTCGCGGCGGTGGTGTACACCGACATCGCGAAGGACGGCATGATGAGCGGGCCGAACTTCGAGCAACTCGCCGAGATGCAAGCGGCCGTCGCGATACCGGTGATCGCGTCGGGCGGCGTGAGCGAACACGCGCACGTGGCGAAGTTGTCGGCCATGAACCTGTTCGGCTGCATCATCGGCCGGGCACTGTACGAAGGAACCGTGGATTTGTCTCTGGTCCTGGCCACGACGCGGACGGACGCCGTTCAGAAGGCAACGAGCGGATGAATCGGTGATCGTTCGGGACGCCGTGGCTCCTCTTTCTGGGAGTTCACGTGATGAGCAAGCACCTCGTCGACGACGTTCGCGACATTGCACTCGTCGGGCACCGCGCGGCCGGCAAGACCAGCCTCGCGGACGCCCTCCTGTTCGAAGCCCACGCCGTCGACCGCCTCGGCAGTGTCGATGACGGCACCTCGGCCGGTGACACCGACGAGGATGAGAAGCGGCACCACTTTTCCATCGACACGCACGTCCTCCACGCCGAGCACGGCGGCAAGCACCTGAACATCCTCGACGCCCCCGGCACGCCGGACTTCATCGGGGCGATGATCGAAGCCCTGTCGGCCGTGGAAACCGCGGCCGTCGTGGTGTGCGCCGTCAACGGCATTCAGGTGAACACGCGGCGGATGTTCCACGAAGCCGGCCGCCTCGGCCTCGCCCGCATCTTCATCATCAACAAGGTCGACGCCGACAAAATCGACTTCGAAGGTGTCGTGGGGAACATCCGCGAGACGTTCGGCAAGAACTGCGTGCTGTTCAACATGCCGAACAACGTCGGGCCGAACTTCAACAGCGTCATCGACCTCGTTCACAAGCCGACCGGCACCCCGACCACGCACCCCTACGACCAGAAGAAGGCCCGAATCGAGTTGATGGAGGCCGTCGTCGAAGTTGACGAGGCACTGATGGAGAAGTACCTGACAGCCGGCAGTATCAGTGACGCGGAACTCGAAGAAGCCATCCCGAAGTGCATCGCGGCCGGGTACGTGGTGCCGATCTTCTGCACGTCGGCGAAGAAGGACCGCGGCGTGAAGGAACTGCTCGACGGCCTGGAGAAGTTCGGCCTGTCGCCGGCGATGAGCCGGAAGAAGCTCGAAGGCAAACTCTTCGGCACCAACGGCTCGACGAAGAATGCCGAGCCGACCGACACGGCCGAGTTCCTCGGGCAAGTCTTCAAGGTGGTGAACGACCGCTACGTCGGCCACCTGAGCTTCATCCGCGTCCTGTCCGGCACGCTGACGCCGAACCACACGGTCATCGACCTGAACAACGGCAAGTCGATCCGCGTCGGGCAACTGCTTCAGGTGAAGGGCAAGTCGCACGAGCCGATTCAGGAAGCGGTGCCGGGTGACATCATCGCCGTCGCAAAGGTGGAGGGACTGCACGTCGGCGACACGGTTGCTTTCCGGGCGGACGCGCCGAAGATGCCGGAGATGGGCTTCCCGTCGCCGATGTTCGGCGTGGCCGTCGAACCCAAGACCCGCGGCGACGAAACGAAGATTGCCGCCGGCTTGCACAAGATTGCGGAGGAAGACCCGACGTTGCGCATCACGCACGACCCGCAGACGCACGAACTCGTCGTCAGCGGCGTCAGTCAACTGCACCTCGAAGTCATCCGCGAACGGCTGAAGCACCGCTTCGACGTGGAGGTCGTCACGAAAGACCCGAAGATTCCGTACCGCGAGACGATCCAGGCGAAGGGCGAGGGCGACTACAAGCACAAGAAGCAGACCGGCGGCCGCGGGCAGTTCGCGGAAGTGCACCTGCGGGTCTTCCCGCTGTCGCGGGACATCAAGACGCAGGAACAGTTGGAGAAGGAGTTCGCGAATCGCTCGAACTTCGAGAAACTGCGGACCGTCCACTACGACCCGGCGATGAACTTCGCGTTCCTCGACCACATCGTCGGCGGCACGATCCCGAACAACTTCATCCCGGCCATCGAGAAGGGCGTCCGCGAGATGATGGACCGCGGCGCACTCGCCGGGTACCGGATGCAGGACATCGCCGTCGAGGTCTACTTCGGCAAGTACCACGACGTGGACTCGTCGGAAGCAGCGTTCAAGACGGCCGCCCGGTACGCTTTCAAGAAGGCGTTCATGGCCGCCCGGCCGACGCTGTTGGAGCCGATCGTGAAACTTGACATCACGACGCCGTCGAAGTTCACCGGGGCGGTGCTCGGCGACCTGCCGACGAAGCGAGCGCACGTCGAAAACCAGGACACGCTGCCCGGCGACTTGAATATGATCCAGGCGCGGGCGCCTCTCGGTGAGGTCGCCCGGTACGCGGCCCAACTCGGCGGCATGACGCAAGGGCAGGGGTCTTACGCGATGGAACTGAGCCATTACGAAACGGTGCCCGCCGCCGTGCAGCAGCAGGTGGTTGCGAAGTCGCAGTTGAAAGAGTTGGAAGACGAGTAAGGGTTGTAGGTTCCCGAAAGCCCACCCGTCGCGACGGGTGGGCTTTCGCACGACCAACACCCGCCTTGCTGGGGCGTTCCCCATCTGTAAAGCTACAAGAAGACTCTACCCACATCCCTGACGCGCGGACCGGCGAGATGAAAGCACTCCAACACTTCTACGAAAACGAGTGGTTCTTCGCGGGGCCGATGACCGTGATGACGCTCGTGGCGTTCCTCCTCGTCGCGTGGCGAATGCTGCTGAACCAGAGCGCCAAGACCCGGATGGACCGCTTCCTGCCGGAACTGCAATCGGTCCTGAAACGCAAGGGCACGAAGGGGGCGGTGGCCCTCTGCCGCAACGAGAAGGGGTTGATCCCGAACGTGCTGTTCGTCGCCGGGCTGGAAGCGTCCGAACAGGGCGTGGCCGCTATGCGGCGGAGCATGGCGAACGCGGTCGAGTTAGAGATCCATCCGCGGCTCAACTTCCTGCTCGCGCCGATCTTGGCCATCGCGAAGATTTCGACGATGGTCGGCCTGCTCGGCACGGTCATCTCGATGATCGGCACGTTCTCCAAGATCGGCGAAGCGACGGCCAAAGGTCCCGGCGGCGGCAACGTCGGCGCTCAGGCTGAATCAATCGGCCTCGCCCTGTTCGCGACGGCTCTCGGGTTGCTCACCGCGATTCCGCTGGTGTTCACACACGTGCTGTTCAAGGACTCGATCGCTCGGTTCGAGACGAAGATGAAGGGGGCCGCGCAGAAGCTAATTGTGCTGGTGCAGAATGCCAAGAGCGGCAAGCTCGAAGACCCTCTGGAAGCCGCGGCCGAACCGACGCCGGCCCGTTCCCGCCGCCCCGCGGACGAGGACGACGAAGAGGACGACGACCGCCGCCCCTCTCGCCGCGAACGCGCGAAGCGATAACGGTCACAATCGCCTCGGTTGCTTCCTTCTGGAACCCAGAGCGGAAGCGACGGGGTGATGTCCCTGCCACCCCGTCGCTTCCGCTCTGGGTTCCAAATACCGATGGCCGTCGTTTCTTTCGACATCTGGCTGCTCTCCTCGAACACCGTCTACCGCGGCGTGCCGTTCGGCGTCGTCACCGACTGGGCGCAACAAGGCCGCCTCTCGGCCGACGACAAGGCGAAGGAGGCCGGCCCCGGCGAGAACTGGGTGCGCGTCGCCGACCACCCCATCGTCGGCGACTACCTCTTCGTGAAGACGGCCGACGCCCCGGTTGTGCCGGCCAAGGCGACGGAAGCCCTCGAACCCGTCGAGATGGACGTCGGCTGGCGGAAGAGCCACGACGATGGCGACGACGACCCGGACTTGATCCCACTCATCGACATCAGCCTCGTGCTGCTGATCTTCTTCATGATGACGGCCACGGTCGCGTCGATGTCGCCGTTCCCGAACCCGGAGATGGCCAACGCCGCCAACCTCAGCGACGACCCGGGGGCACTGCTCATCGAGATCGACAAGAACGTGAACGGCGAGGCGGCGTACTCGCTCCGCGTTGGCACGGCCGGCCCGGAACCCGGCGCGAGCGACTTGAAGACGCTGCCCGAACTCGTCCGGGTGATGGACGCCAAGCTCTCCGAAATTCTCTCCCGCGGCGGCAAGGCACCACCGGTTCACGTTGCCTGCCACAAGGAACTCAACAGCGAGCGCATCTTGGAACTGGCGAGCGAACTGGAGAAGCGGAAGCGCGAGAACAAGATTTCGATGTTCGGGTCCGTCGTCAACGAGCGATCCAAATGAGCTGGAAAGTACGCCCCGAAGGGTCCGAGACGGCCGTGGAGGTTCCCACGGCTCAGCGGGTGCTGGACGGTATCCGCGAAGGCGAGTGGGAGCCGACCGACGACGTTCGCGGCCCGGCCGACGCTGCCTGGGTGCCGATCGAGGAACACGTACAGTTCGCGGACGCGATCGCCGAGATGGGCGCGGCCCCGATCGAGATGCCGGACGAAACGCACCTCGACATGAACCCGCTCATCGACGTGGCGCTGGTGCTGCTCATCTTCTTCATCCTCACGACCACCTACGCCGTCCTCCGACGGACTATCGACGTGCCGAGCGAACCGGAACCGGACAAGGGGATGGGGAAGCAGAAGCGCGAATTGCAAGAGGTGCAGGAACGGTCGTTCAAGGTCGAGGCGTGGCTGATCGACGACCGGCCGCGGGTCAAAATCAACGACAAGATCATCGAGGTCGAAGACCTGGAGAAGTCGCTGAAAGACGTGATGAAGGCCACTAACCACCGCGAGATGCTGTTGGAGTTCGAGGGCCGCGTCCCGTGGGGGGTGCTGGCCCAGATCATCGACGCGGCGAAGGCCGCCGAGGTGACGAACATCACCTTCAAGCGGAAGAAGGCAGGGGGGTGAGGGCAAAGCCCGGGCACGGCCGTGCCCAGGGCTTTCGGTCGTTGTTATCGCGTCTTCTGATCCGTCACGATGAAGTCGTAACTCCCGCCGCGGATGACGACCTTGAACGTCGTCGAGCGAATCTGTTCGGGCGTCTTGTTCCCGTAGTTCCGTTCCAGGGACGCCAACTTCTCTTCCAACTCCGCCGGGAAGTAAACGTAAAACTCGGCTGGTTTGAAGTTCAACTTCAGAGCTTCGCCCACCGATTGTACCGTGTCGCGGTTGCCTTCTCCGAATCGGATGAGATTGGCGTAAGTGTTAATATCGGCGTCGGTGGCAGGTGCGCCTTGTGGGTTGCGAAGGTTCTTGAACAAGATCAGTACTTTTCTCTCCGGCGGGACGGGCACGAGAATCACGCCGCCGATGCCGCTGATCTGGTTGATGTAGTCCTGACCGGTGGTCGTCTCGAACTTCATGATCCACCGTAGGCCGCGGGCGTAGGTCGAACTCGCCCCCGCGCCGCCGGGGCCGGTCCCGCCGTTCGCGTTCCCGCCAGTTTTGCCCCCCGTCCCAGGCTTCGCGCCGAGCAACTTGTTGCGAATGTCGTCGTTCAGCCGCCCGAGGATTTCCGCCTGACTGTCGGGGATCTCGATGTCGCCGCCGAGGTCCAACTTCTCGCGGATCTCTTTCTTCACGTCGTTCAGTTGCACGTCGTTTAGTGGCTTTGCCAGGTCTGCCGCGCTCACCTGCTTGCCGGAGGCCAAATCGGCACCGCCGCCGTCGGGGCTGCCGTCCCCCGCGTCGTCTTCGCCGCCGAGGAAGTGCATCGGCGGCGAGATCTTATCCGATGTTTGCGGCCGGGCGAGGTAAACGAGCGCGGCGATTGCGACAAGGAACATGATCGCTGCGATGGCCACGCTCACCGGCATTTCCAACCGCGTATTGTACCGCTCCCAGAACGGCTGTTCGATCACGCCGTTCGGGTCGAGGTCGCGGAAACCGGGGTTCTCGACCACGGGTTCGGCGGGTTCGGGCAAGGTCGGCATCGACATGACTGGCTCCCGGAATCGGGTGGAGGAAGGTGCGTACCCCTCTCCCAACGTACCCGACCGACCGGGGTTTGCACAGCGGGGAACAAAAAAGCGGAGGGGACGAATCCCCTCCGCTCAGAATCGGAACCGGCGGTCCCGTTACTTCTTCACTTCGTACTCGGCGTCCATCACGTCGTCGCCCGGCTTCTTTTCTGGGGCGGCCGGCGTCGCGTCCGGGCCGCCCGCCGGTGCGCCGGCGGCCTTGTACAAGTGCTGGGCCATCGCCTGAGACACCGTGTTCAACTCGCTCACGGCGGCCTTCAGTGCGGCCACGTCGGTCCCGTCCTTGAGGCCCTTGACCTTCTCGATGGCCTTCTCGATCGGGGCCTTGTCCGCGGCCGTGATCTTGTCGCCGGACTCCTTGAACAACTTCTCCAGTTGGAACACCGTGTTGTCGGCCTCGTTGCGGGCGTCGGCCAACTCCCGCTTGTTCTTGTCCTCGTCGGCGTGGCTCTCCGCGTCGCGGCGCATCCGCTCGACTTCGTCCTTGTCGATGCCGCTGGAGTTCGTGATGCGAATCTGGTTCTCCTTGCCCGTGCCCACGTCCTTCGCGGCCACGTTGAGGATGCCGTTCGCGTCGATGTCGAACTTCACCTGAATCTGCGGCACGCCGCGCGGGGCCGGGGGAATGCCGTCGAGGTGGAACTCGCCGATCTTCTTGTTGTCCCGGCTCATCGGCCGTTCGCCCTGGTAGACTTCCACCAGCACCGACGGCTGATTGTCCGACGCGGTCGAATACGTCTTCTCGATCGTCTTCGGGATCGTCGTGTTCTTCGGGATCAGCACGTCGAGGATGCCGCCGAGGGTTTCGAGGCCCAAGGACAGCGGCGTCACGTCGAGCAGCAGAAGGTCGGACTTCGCACCCAGCAAGAGTTGCGAGCCGAGGATGGCCGCACCGATGGCGACGACTTCGTCCGGGTTCACCCCGCGGTGGCCTTCCTTGCTGAAGATTTCCTTCACGAGCGCCTGCACCCGCGGCATCCGCGTCATCCCGCCGACCATGACGACTTCGCCGATGTCGCTCGGCTTCTTCCCGGCGTCTTTCAACGCCTGGAGAACCGGCTTCTTACAGCGTTCGATTAGGTGCTCGACCAACCGCTCGAACTGGTTGCGGGTAATCGTCAGCATCAGGTGCTTCGGCCCGCTCGCGTCGGCCGTGATGAACGGCAGGTTCACGTCCGTGCTGGTCTGTTGCGACAGGTCCTTCTTCGCCCGCTCCGCGGCTTCCTTGAGGCGTTGCAGGGCCATCTGATCCTTGCGGAGGTCGATGCCGTTTTCCTTCTTGAACTCGCCTGCGATGAAGTCGATCAGCACTTCGTCGAAGTCGTCGCCGCCGAGGTGGGTGTCGCCGTTGGTGGACTTCACGTCGAAGACGCCGTCCTCACCGACTTCCAGCACCGACACGTCAAACGTGCCGCCGCCAAGGTCGAACACCGCGATCGTCTGGTCCTTCTTCTTGTCCATCGCGTAGGCCAACGCCGCCGCCGTCGGCTCGTTGATGATCCGCATCCGCTGCTTGTCTTTCTTGCCCGTCTTCGGGTTGTCGACGTCCCATTCGGTGTCGAAGCCCGCAACCGACGCGGCGTCGATGGTGGCCTGCCGTTGGCTGTCGTTGAAGTAGGCCGGGACGGTGATGACCGCCTTGCGGACGGTGTGACCGAGGTACGCTTCCGCCGCTTCCTTCAACTTGCGAAGGATCATCGCCGAGATTTCGGGCGGCGTGTAGTTCTTGCTGTCGATCTCGACTTTGACGAGGTCTTCCTTGCCGCCGACGATCTTGTACGGGACGAGCTTCTCTTCGCTCTCGACTTCGTAATGTCGTCGGCCCATGAACCGCTTGATCGAGTAGATCGTGCGGGCCGGGTTGGTAATCGCCTGCCGCTTGGCCGGGTCGCCGACGAGGCGGTTGCCGTCCTTCGTGAACGCGACCACACTCGGCGTGATGCGGTTGCCTTCTTGATTGGCGATGACCTTAACTTCGTTGCCTTCCATAACCGCGACGACCGAGTTCGTGGTGCCGAGGTCGATACCGATGATTTTCTCTTCCGCCATAGTGGTTTGCCTCCGGGTGTGTCGTGGCCGTTGGTGTTAAATCGGCGAATTGTACCCACGACAGGTCAATCGCCGGATTGGTTTTCCAGTCGAAACAATCCGTTACGTCAGAGTCAGAACTCCGTGTGAATGATTCTAGGCAATTGCTGTGCCGGAATCCTGGAGCTTGAGAATCTCCGCAAATCTCGCTCCTTTCAGCGATTGGGGCGGGAAACTGGTGACAGAAGCTTCACCTGGGACTGCCAAAATGACATTTCTGGCTTCCGTCCGGTCGTGCCACCCCATGACGCGGGAAATCGGCTTAAAAATCGCCTCTTCCAATTGATTCGTTGACTCCACCCGACACAAAGATACATTGGGCACAAATTTCCACTTTCTCGCCGGCGATTGGCCAACATGTCGAAAAAACCTGAGAACGGTTCGTCGGACAAAATCAACGCGGATTTGAAGGCCCTTCGCGTCAAAATTGACAAGCTCGATCTCGACATCCTTGACCTTGTTAACAAGCGGGCGTCCATTGCGTCCCAGATTGGCAAGGTGAAGGCCCAGCAAGGCGGCGACGTCTTCTCGGCCGCCCGCGAAGAGGAAGTGATTCAGAACATCCTCACGGCCAACAAGGGGCCGCTGCCGGAAGTCACGTTGAAGGCGATCTTCCGCGAATTGATGAGCGCCGCCCGGGCGTTGCAACGGGTGCAGAAGGTCGCCTTCCTCGGCCCCGAACACAGCTACAGCCACATTGCCGCGCTGGAACGCTTCGGCGAGGCGGCCGAGTACATGAGCGTTGGTTCGATTGCGGCAGTCTTCGAGGAAGTGAGCCGGAAGCACGTCGACATCGGCATCGTACCGCTGGAGAACTCGACCGACGGCCGGATCGCCGACACGCTGGACATGTTCATCAACATGCCGAACATCAAGATTTGTTCGGAAATCCGACTGATGGTCCACCACAACCTGTTGGCCAACTGCGAGCAGACGGCGATCCAGCACATCTACAGCAAGGCGCAAGCCCTGTCGCAGTGCCGGAACTGGCTTAGCAAGAACATGCCGCACGCCTCACTGCATCAGGTGGCCAGCACTGCCGATGCCGCCCGCCTCGCGACGGGGTCGCCGAACGCCGCCGCGGTTGCCAGCCGGCAGGCCGCCGTGCGGTACGGCATCCGCGTGCTGTTCGCCAACATCGAAGATTACGCGAACAACGAGACACGCTTCGCCGTCATCGGCCAGACCGACAGCGGCAAGACCGGCAACGACAAGACGGCCGTGATGTTCCAGGTGCTCCACAAGCCGGGGGCGCTGGTGGACATCCTGGAACTCTTCAAGTCGAACAAGATCAACCTGACCTGGGTGGAATCGTTCCCCTACCGGCAGGCGAAGGGCGAGTACGTGTTCTTCGTCGACTTCGAGGGCCACCGCGAAGACCCGAAGATCAAGAAGGCGATTCAAGCAGCCGAAAAGATGTGTGAGTCGTTCTCCGTCCTTGGCTCCTTCCCGATGGCGAAGCTGGCTGACGATTGAGCCGTCTTGCAATTGGCTTGACAGCCGCGAGTGACGAGAGGATGATATTTTACCGGGCGTTTGATATGCCGCCGGGTACGGTTTGCTCCCACCCCTGACAGACTCCGAATCCCACCTTACTCGGAATCGTCTCCCTGCTCCCGCGGCATCATTCCTCCCACCGGCCGCGGGATCGGAGGTTCTTGATGAAGAACACCAACTGTGCCGGCGTCACCCGCCGGGACTGCCTGCAACTCGGCCTCGCCACGTTCTTTGGCGGCGCTCTCGCGTCGGCATTGCGGGCGTCGGACAGCGGGGCACCGCAAGCGGCGGCGAAGTCTGTCATCCTCATTTGGATGGACGGCGGGCCGACGCACTTCGAGACGTTCGACCCGAAGCCGGACGCCCCCGCCGAGTACCGCGGCGACTTCAAGACCGTCGCCACGAAAACGCCGGGCGTGTTCTTCTCCGAGCACATGAAGAAGCTCGCGGCCATGTCCGACAAGCTCTCCATCGTTCGGTCGATCCGCCACGACCAAGGGAATCACGGGGCCGGCAACCACTACATGATGACCGGCGCACCGCCGCGCATCCCGGTCGGCTGCGGTGCGTTCGTGAGCTTCCACCCGAGTCTCGGGTCGGTCGTCGCGCACGAGAAGCCGGCCCCGGCCGGGCTGCCGGCGTACTTCAGCCTGCCGAGCATGTCGCGGTCCGGCGGGCCGAACTTCCTCGGGGCGAAGTACGCGCCGTTCGTCGTGGACGGCGACCCGAACGCCGCCGGTTTCCGCGTGCGCGACGTGGCCCTGCCGAGCGGCATGACCGAGGGCCGGTTCGCCGACCGCACCGACGTGCGGGCCGAGGTCGATCGCTTCCAGCGGTTCCTGGACAAGACCGCCGGCGATCCGGCCGTGGCGATGGACGACCACTACAAACAGGCCGCCGAGTTGATGCACTCGAAGGAAGCGCAGGCGGCGTTCGAGATCAACCGCGAGCCGGAGAAGGTCCGCGACCAGTACGGCCGAAACGGCTTCGGTCAGCGGGCACTCCTCGCCCGGCGGTTGGTCGAGGCCGGCGTGCCGTTCGTCACGATCAACGACGGCGGCTGGGACCACCACTCGGACCTGTTCAACGCGCTAACGAAGCGACTGCCGAGTTGGGATCAAACGGTGTCGGCCCTGATCGCCGACCTCGACCAGCGGGGTCTGCTCGAAAGCACGATGGTGATCGCGCTCGGCGAGTTCGGCCGCACGCCGAAGATCTCGACCCTGTCCGGCCAGACCAAGGCGGGTCGCGATCACTGGGCGAACGCGATGAGCGTCCTCTTCGCCGGCGGCAAATCGCCGGGCGGGCAGATCATTGGTGCAACGGACAAGAACGGCTTCGCGGCCGTCGAGCGGGTGCTGTCGCCGGAGAACTTCGCGTCGACGATTTACACGAAGCTCGGCATCGACCCGAACAAGATGCTCTACACGCCGCAGGGCCGCCCGACGCACATCGTCAGCAACGGGACGCCGATTAAGGAACTGATGGGCTAAGCATCTGAGCGGTTCTGGGTGCGCCTACTATGGGTTGAGAACCACTCCGTATTCGCAAAGGTGGCGGGCTGGCAATTCCTGGCCACCCACGAGTTGACCGTCGTGCCGTCGTTGGCAGAAGCTCATGCTGCACTGACGGCCAAGCAATTCGATGCGGTCTTGCTGGACTAACTACGACGCCAACTTCAGTGGTACAGCCGCCGGCTTCGTAATCCTAAGCCGACCCGTCTCGGCCCACCGTTCGGCGATGCCGTCGACGCGGTCCATCTCCGTTTGCACCAACAGCCGGTACGGTTCCAGTTCGCTCGATCGCAGGTTCGGCGGGATCGTGATCGGCTCGCCGTGGACGATGCGGACCCGCGAGGTCGGCCGGGGAATCGCGAAGCGGTCCCAGCTTTTGAGCCGCCACGGCCGGTTGTAACCGACGCCCATCGCGACGACCTTCATGCCCGTCCGCGAGGCGATGTAGATGACGCCCGGCTGAACCACCCGTCGCGGCCCGCGCGGCCCGTCCGGCGTGATCGCCATGTTCCGATAGGGGAAGTCGTCGCGGACCATCTGCCGCACGGCTTCGACGCCGCCGCGGGTACTCGACCCGCAGACGAGGCCCATACCCATTTTGCGTATCAGGCCGCCGAGCAGTTGGCCGTCCGCGTGCTGGCTAATTAGCACCGCGATGTCCGGCCCGCCGAACTTGATCGTCGGCAGCAGCAACTTCTCGTGCCAGATCGAGAGCAGGATGCGGTCCGGGTACGTTGGCCGGCCGTAGGCCACGTCGGGGCCGATGCAGTGGTGATCGAAGTGCAGGGTCTTCACGACCGCGAACGCCGCTTGCGAGGCGAGCCAACTGGCGGCGGCGACGAGCTTCGGATTGCGAATCTTCATGGCGTCCTGCCTCGAATGGCCACGCGGCTCGGCCGGGTTTTCGGTGATCTTCGCGGGAAACGGGCAAGTTACGCCCCATGAGGCTGATCTGTCAAGACCGTCGAAACGAGCGTCCTGACTTGGAATCGAGGGGCGGATTCGGAGATTGCCCCTTCAGGTCGGTGGTCGGCGTCGGTATAGTCTACCCCACACGCCCGCCTTCCAGACCCCTCTTCTGGCTCTGGCCCATGAGACGAATACCCGCCCCCGTATTAATTCTTTGCCTGTTGTTCGCCGGGTGTACCAAACCACCGGGCCCCCGGCCGGAAGCCCCGCCGCCGCCCGTGACCGTTGCCGTCAGTGAGAAGCGAACCGTCCCCGTCCAGGTCCGAACCATCGGGACCGTCAAAACGGTCGCGACGGTCGCCATCCGGCCGCGAGTGGGCGGGCAACTCACGGAGGTGCTCTTCAAGGAAGGGGAGTACGTCAAGAAGGATCAGAAGTTGCTGACCATCGACCCCCGCCCGTATCAGGCGGCGGTGAAGTTGGCCGAGGCGACGCTGGCCAAGAGTCGGGCGATGCTCAAGGGGGCGGAACTCGACCTCGAACGGTTGGAGAAGGTCGACGCGGGCGGGGCGGCGTCCGGCGTCGAACTCGACAAGTCCCGCACGGTCGCGGCCGCCGCAAAGGCGTCCGTGGCGATCGACGAGGCCTCCCTCGACTCCGCGAAGATTCAGGCCGGCTACACCACGATCACGTCCCCACTCGACGGCCGCGTCGGAGAACTTCTCGTCAACCAGGGTAACCTCGTCGAGGCGAACGGCTTGAACCCGCTCGTCGTCATCCATCAGGTCAGCCCGATCTTCGTCACGTTCGCGCTGCCGGAACAGGAACTCCCCGCGGTTGCTGCCGCCCAAGCCGAGGCACCACTGACCGTGGAAGCCTTGCTGCGGGAAGGCGAACCGCCCATGCGCGGCAAATTGGCGTTTATCGACAACGCCGTGAACGTCGGCAGCGGCACGATGTCGCTCAAGGCCGAGTTCCCGAACCGCGATCACAAGCTCTGGCCGGGACAGTTCGTCGACGTGGTCCTGACCCTGCGGGACCGCCCCGACAGTGTTCTGATTCCCACGGCGGCGGTGCAGGCGGGCCAGAGGGGGACGTTCGTGTTCGTCGTGAACGCCGAGCGCAAGGTCGAACTGCGGCCGGTGACGGTCGCGTTCGAAACCGACCGCGAGGCGGTGATCTCGTCCGGCCTATCGGCCGGGGAAACGGTCGTCACGGAGGGCCAACTTCGGTTGGTCGCGGGGTTGAAGGTCGATGTGAAGGCGGGTCTACCCGTTCCCGCGGTCGGAAAGGGGAAGCCCGAGTGAACATCTCGTCCCCGTTCATCCGCCGCCCGATCATGACGACCTTGCTCACTCTGGCTTTGCTTCTCGCGGGCGGGCTGGGGTACACGTCCCTGCCGGTGAACGACCTGCCGAACGTGGACTTCCCCACGATCCAGGTCACGGCCAGTCTGCCCGGGGCGAACCCCGAGACGATGGCCGCCGCCGTCGCGACGCCGCTCGAACGCGAGTTCACGGCCATCCCCGGCATTGAAGGGCTGACCTCAACCAGCGTCCTCGGCGTGACCTCGATCACGATGCAGTTCGACCTGAGCCGCAACATCGACGCGGCCGCGCAGGACGTGCAATCGGCCATCGGGAAGGCGGCCCGGTCGTTGCCCGACGACATGCCGGCCCCGCCGGCGTTCCGCAAGGTGAACCCCTCGGACTCGCCCATCGTCCTGCTCACGCTCCGGTCCGACGTCCTCCCGCTGTTCGACGTGAACGAGTACGGCGAAACCTTCCTCGCCCAGCGGATGTCGCAGATCAACGGCGTGGCCCAGGTCACGGTCTACGGGCAGCAGAAGAAGGCCGTGCGGGTGCAGGTCGATCCGAACGTCCTCGCCGCCCGCGGCGTCGGCCTCGACGAGATTTCCACCGCCCTCCAGGACGCCAACGTGAACCTGCCGACCGGCACGTTCCAGGGCCGTAAGCAGGCGTTCAACATCCAGGCCACCGGCCAGCTGATGGAGGCGAAGAGTTATCGCCCCGTCATCGTGGCGTACCGTGGCGGCCAACCGATCCGCTTGAACGAGGTCGCGAAAGTCTTCGACGGCGTCGAGAACGACAAGGTCGGGGCCAACTTCGCCGAACGAACGCCGGCCGGCGAACCGGGGGATCTGTCCCGGTCGATCATGCTGGCCGTCTACCGGCAGCCGGGGGCGAACACGGTCGAAGTGGCGGCCGAAGTCCTCCGGCTCATCCCGAGCTTTCAGGCGCAACTGCCGCCATCGGTCACGCTTCAAATTCTGGCCGACCGCTCCGTGCCGATCCGCGAGTCGATCCACGACGTCCAGATTACCCTCCTGATCGCCTTCGGCCTCGTCGTGCTGGTGATCTTCTTCTTCCTCCGCAGTGCCCGGGCGACGCTCATCCCGAGCCTGGCGCTGCCAGTGTCGATCGTGGCCACGTTCGGCGTCATGCACCTGATGTGCTACACCCTTGACAACCTCTCGCTGTTGGCCCTCACGCTCGCGGTCGGGTTCGTGGTGGACGACGCCATCGTGATGCTGGAGAACATCATCCGCCACCTGGACATGGGCAAGCCGCCGCTGCGGGCCGCGCTCGACGGCTCGGCGGAGGTCGGCTTCACGATCGTCTCGATGACGATCTCGCTGGTCGCGGTGTTCATCCCCGTGCTGTTCATGAGCGGCCTCGTCGGCCGATTGCTCCGCGAGTTCGCCGTCACGATCTCGATCGCCATCGTCATCTCCGGGTTCGTGTCGGTGACACTCACGCCGATGCTCTGTGCCTTGCTCCTCCGCGGCGGCCACGCCCCGCACGCCGACACGCGGCACGGCCTCCTGTTCCGCGTGACCGAGGGCGTGTTCGACCTGTTCCTGGGCCTGTACGCCTGGACCCTCCGGCTGACGATCCGCCTGCGGTTGCTGATGCTGTTGTTCTCGTTCGCGTTCATCGCCGGAACGGTCTACTACTTGGTGGTGCTGCCGAAAGGGTTCCTCCCGAGCGAGGACACCGGCCAGATCACCTGCACCACGGAAGGGCCGGAGGACATCTCGTTCCAGGGGTTGTTGGACGCCCAGGGCCGCGTCGAGGAAATTCTGCGGACCGACGAGTACGTGGCCGCGTTCAACAGCACGGTCGGGTCGATGGGATTCAACGCTTCCGCCAACGCCGGCCGCATCTTCATCCGCTTGACGCCGCGGGACCAACGCGACCTCTCGGCCGATCAGGTGATCGCCCGGCTGCGGAAGAAGACGGCCGCGGTGCCGGGGATCAAGGTGTTCTTCCAGAACCCGCCGCCCATCCGGATCGGCTCGCGGACGGCCAAGAGCCTGTACCAGTTCACCATCCAGGGGCCGGACACCCGCGACCTGTACTCCGGGGCGGCCCGCCTGGAAGCGAAATTGCGGGCGATGCCGGAACTGCTCGAAGTGACGAGCGACATGCAACTCCGCAGCCCGCAGTTGAACGTGCGGATCAACCGCGACCGGGCGAAGTCGCTCGGCGTCACCGCTCGCCAGATCGAGGACGCCCTCGCCAACGCTTACGGATCGCGTCAGGTGTCCACGATCTTCACGCCGAACAACGAGTACCAGGTGATCCTGGAAGTGAAGCCGGAGTTTCAGGAAAACCCGGCCCTGTTGTCGCGGCTGTACATCCGGTCTGCCTCGAGCATCCTCGTGCCGATGGATTCGCTCGTCACCGTCAGCCGCGGGGTGGGGCCGTTGACCGTCAACCACTCCGGGCAACTGCCGTCGGTGACGATCTCCTTCGATCTGCGGCCCGGCGTCTCGCTCGGCGACGTGCTGAACAACATCGACGCGGCCGCCCGCGAGGAGTTGGCCCCGACGCTCACGACCGGCTTCCAGGGGACGGCCCAGGAGTTCCAGAAGTCGGCGAAGGGCCTGGGGTTGTTGCTGATCGCGGCAGTGGTGGTCATCTACATCGTGATGGGCATGCTGTACGAGAGTTTCGTCCACCCCGTCACGATCCTGTCCGGCCTCCCCTCAGCCGGCGTCGGCGCACTGCTCACCCTGGCCCTCTTCAACAGCGAGTTGAACCTGTACTCGATGGTCGGCCTCATCATGCTCATCGGCATCGTGAAGAAGAACGCGATCATGATGATCGACTTCGCCCTGGAAGCCGAGCGGACGCAGGGCAAGTCGGCCCGCGAGGCGATCTACGAGGCGTCGCTGGTCCGGTTCCGGCCGATCATGATGACGACGATGTGCGCCCTACTCGGGGCGTTGCCGATCGCCCTCGGTTGGGGGGCCGGGGCGGAGTCGCGGAAGCCGCTGGGGTTGGCGGTCGTCGGCGGGCTGATCGTGTCGCAGGTGCTGACGCTCTACTTCACGCCGGTCTACTACATCTACCTCGACAAGTTGCGGTTCGGCCGACGGCGCCCGGCGGTGAAAACGCCGGGCGAGCCGACGGACTATGCAGGGAACCACTCACCGCTGAACACTTCGGTCGCGGGGCCGGTCATGTAGACGTGGTTGTCGGCCGCCGACCATTCCAGTTCCAGGTCGCCGCCCGGCAGGTGGGCGAGCAACTTGCGGTCCGTCAGGCCGGTCAGCACGCCGGCTACGCACACGGCGCACGCCCCGGTGCCGCAGGCGAGGGTGATGCCGCTGCCGCGTTCCCAGGTCCGCATCGTGACTTCGTTTGGCGATTGCACCTTCACGAAGTGAGCGTTCACCCGCCGCGGGAATACCGGGGCATTCTCGATCAGCGGCCCGAACTCGGCGACGAGGTCGCGGCCGGTCGTGGTGAAGAACTCGTCGCCGACGTACACCGTCGCGTGCGGGTTGCCCATCGACACGCACGTCGCCAGGAACTCGCGGCCGCCCACGCTAAGGGCTGCGTTCACTGGCGGGTCCCCGGGTAGGGTCGTCGGAATCTTCGCGGCTTCCAGGATCGGCTCGCCCATGTTGACGCGAACCTTCTGCGCCTTGCCGTTCACCACGTCGAGGTCCACGCTGAGAATGCCGCGGCCGGTTTCGATGGTCAGGGACGACTTCTTGGCGATGTTGTGGTCGTGGACGTACTTGGCCACGCACCGGAGGCCGTTGCCGCACATCTCGGACTCGGACCCGTCGGAGTTGTACATCCGCATTCGGGCGTCCGCGACTTCACTCGGGCAAATCAGAATGAGGCCATCGGACCCGATGCCGAAGTTCCGGTGGCTGACCGCCTGACTCACGATCGCGGGTTCGGCGGGGAGCTTTTCGACGAAGCAGTTGACGTACACGTAATCGTTGCCGATGCCGTGCATCTTGGTGAATCGCATGTCGCTCTCGCTGCGAGGAGTATTCGTTCAGCGAATTGTAAGGGCGAGAGCGAATCGCGAGAAGGGCAGGGAGTGCGTCACGCACCCAATCGCTGCGGCACGGGGGCGTGGACGCCGTTCATGCCGGGGATGGGGCTTTGATACCGACCGATTCGGAAGATGTCGTTGAGCATCGCCTTCGCCCGGTCGTCGAACGGGCTGTCGTTGACGGCCGCGACGGCGGCCTCGGTGTCGTACTCCATCTGCTTGAGTTCGACCTGGCCGTTCTCCAAAATCGCGTAGCGGGCCAGTGGGATGCCGTCCCGCTGGAGGCCGAGGCTGCCGGGGTTGATGACCTTCGTGCCGACCACGTCGAGGGCAAACTGGAAGTGCGTGTGCCCGACGCAGACATAATCGGCGTTCCACCCGGCCACGCGGTTCGCCCACTGGGTGGCGTCGGCCATCACGTACTCGTCCATCGGATCACGTGGCGTGGCGTGGACCAGCAGGAACCGCTTCTTCTCCAGCGTGAACAGGCTCATCGTCGGCAGGTCAGCGAGATAACGGCGGTCGGCCGCGCCGAGCATGTGCATCGTCGGCTGTCGGGTGGCCATCGTGAGGAAGCGGAAGCCGCCGACGCCGGACACGTCCACGTTCTGGGCCGTCCCGTGGTCGTGGTTGCCGCGGACACAATACGCCGCGTTTCGGCGAACCCAGTCGACGACCTTGCCGGGTTCCGGGCCGTATTCCACGAGATCGCCCATACATAGGCAGATGTCGTGAGGCTCGTTCAGGGCGGCGAGGGCGGGCCAGTTGCCGTGGATGTCGGAGATGAGGAGGATGCGCATGAACCAATCTCGGGTTCCGTTCGATTGATCCTAGAACGGTCCGGGGCCGGGGACTAGTTAGAAGTTGCGGTTTTTGCCGGTCGGGAAAACCTTGCCACCACTACACCTGTTACCGCACGGAAATCTGGCCCAACACGACTCGGTCCACGCCGGGGACTTTCCGCACCTGGGTGGCGAATTCCCACGCATCCTCTGCTTCGGCCACGGCCCCATCTATCGTCACGATCCCATATTGAACCCGCGCGGTCAAGTCTCCGAATCGCGTTTGCCCGGACCGGACCACCTCGACGGCGGTCGCCACGTCTTGCTTCGGTGTCACCGGCACGGCGGGGGACGGGATCGTCGGGTATTGCGGTGGCCCCTCTGGCGCGGGCGGGGGTGGGGCCGGGATCGGCGAATACGCCGAGTCGGTCCTCGCCGGGAGTAGTGCCAGCGCCGTCGTCGTCGGCTGGAGCAGCAACGGAATCGGCGGCAGTTCGGGCGCGACCGGCGTGTACCGTTGCACCACCACCCGGCCGTTCGGTCGCGGGTCATTCTGGGCCACACGGTTCACCGGGGCTACCGAGGCCACCGGCATTTCACGGGCCTTCAACCGCTCGGCAATCTTCTGCTTCAGCGGGTCTTCGACCGCCGGAACCCACGCGGAAACTTTGGCATCGCTCAACCCCGGCACGACTCGGAGGAGCTGGCGAATGCGAGCCGCCTCGTCCTGCGACGCGACCGGGCCGCCGACGACGGCCACGCCGTCCACGACGCTGACGATCAACGACCGGGACTTCAGCACCGCATCGGCGTTCAGAACCGTCTGGACCCGTTGCGTGAGGTCGGCGTCAGTCGTCACGCGCGTCGGCGGTTCGAACCCGCGGGCCGACGGTGCGAGCAGTACGAGCGTGCAAAAGACTTTGACGCGAAAGCGGGCTAGAGTGTATCGCACGGCCGTCCTCCTGGTGTGAATTGAATCACTCATCCATTCTGCGACGGGGTAACGAGGGGCGTAATCGAACTTGAGGAAAAGTTTTCAACTTCGGGGAATACCCGCGACGCTCCACGCTGGTGGCGAAGACTGATTCTGTCAGGAAAGCTGTTCCGCCTGAGTTGAGATGTCGTATCCGAGAAGATGTCCGGGATGGTGAAGATCGTACTTCGTTCACTCACCCCGTTAAGTCGGAGACAGCAATGAACCCTCCTCTCTCCCCGGTATCCGACCTCCTCGACTACGCGACCGCGCTGTTCGCGGCGGCCGGTTGTGACGGCGATAAGCCCGCGACGATTGCCGCCGGGTTGGTCGAAGCCGACTTGCTCGGCCACACGACACACGGCATGCAACTGGCTGCGGCGTACTTGAAGGAACTGGAAGCCGGTGGGATGACGGCCCACGGCGAACCGGACGTGATCGCCGACCGTGGCGCGGCCGTCACCTGGGACGGTCGCAAACTCCCCGGCGTGTGGCTGGCAACGCGGGCCGTTACTTTGGCCGTCGAGCGGGCGGCACTCCACGGGCAAGCCACGGTCGTCATTCGCCGAAGCCACCACATCGGCTGCCTGGCTGCGTTCCTGCAACGGGCGACGGACCGCGGGATGATGGTGCTTATCGCCAGTTCCGACCCCGCGGTGGCGAGTGTTGCCCCGATCGGTGGCCGGAAGGCGGTGTTTACCCCCGACCCGTTCGCAATCGGCATCCCGACCGACAACGACCCCATCCTCATCGACGTGAGCGCCTCCATTACCACGAACGGTCTGGCCACCCGCCTTCGGCGAGAAGGCAAGACGTTTCCGGGGGCGTGGGCACTCGACGCGGCCGGCAAAGTGACAGACAACCCGGAGGCACTCTTCGCAGACCCACCGGGAACGCTCCTGCCGACCGGCGGGACCGATCACGGCCACAAGGGCTATGCGTTAGCGCTGATGGTGGAAGCCCTCACGCAAGGGCTGGGCGGGTTCGGCCGGGCCGACGCGCCGGATGGGTGGGGGGCGTCGGTGTTCGTGCAAGTCTGGGACCCGGCCGCGTTTGGCGGGGCGGACGCATTTCGAACGCAGATGGGTTGGACCGCAACGGCCTGTCGAGAATCGCCGCCCGTACCGGGCGGGGACGCCGTCCGCCTGCCGGGGCAGCGCGGGCTGGACCGCAAGCGCCGGGCGTTGGCCGAGGGCGTGGCCCTCTACCCCGGCATCCTCGCGTCGCTCGAACCGTTCGCGGAAAAGTTCGGCGTCCCGTCGCCGAAGACGTGATGCGCCTCACGGAATGCCGCGGACGATCTCCGGGCCGATCCACTGCGTCACCCGCACGGGCAACCGCTGCCAGAGTTGAATCGCCCGCTGGTACCGCGGGTTGTCCGGCCGCATCTCGCCGAGTTCGCCGGTGCGGAGGTGGTACTGCCACGTCGCGGGGTGGGCGTCGGCCCCCCACTGTTTCTTGAACTTGAACGTCGGTCCGTCGGTCGTGGACCGGCCGAAATCGAAGATCGCTTGCTTGCGTTCCACGGCTCGGTCGAGCAGGTGGCGGTACATCAGCATGTTCGCGCAGGTCGGGTTGAACTCGCGGAGGGACGACGCCGTCGGCACTTCCGTGATGCCATTGCCGTGCAACAAGAGCGATGTCGCGACCGGCTGCGGACCGGCGTAGACGGTGCAAAGCTCGGCCTGGTTCGGGAAGGTTTCGAGGATGCTCGCGAAGAAATTCTTGGCGTAGATCGGCGTGCCGAGGTCGCGCATATTGTGGCTGAGCACGGCGTAGAAGTCGTCGAGCCGGTCGAGGCCGCCCCAACGGACGATCAGGTCACTCTTCTCGCCCTTGCGAACCTGATTGCGAACCTTCGCGTCGAGCTTCTTCCAGAGAACGTCCGGCGTGGCGGGCAGTTTCAGCCGCATGTGGACCTTCGACGTGAGCCGGCCGTTCAGGCGGGCGTGGTCGATGGGCGCTTCCTGCCGCAGTTCCAAGTGGCGGACGTTCAGTTCGTCGGCCAGTTCGATGGCCCGATCGACGAGGGCCGTCTGCACGTCCGGCGACGCCGCGAGCACGCCGTTGCTATTCAGGTACGGCAGGCTGACGAGGAAGCGGCCGAACAGCACGCTGCTGACGTAAGCGAGCGGCAGGAAGCCGCACGTCGTTCCGTCGGCGGTGCGGGCTTCGACGGCATAAACATCGTGCCGCAGGCCGTCGCGGAGGACCGGGAGCCAGCGGGGATCATGGCCGAGCGCGGTGGGGCCGTGGGCGGTGGCGAACGTGGTCAGGTCGGCCAACCGCGAGTGCAGCGACGACGCCGAGTGAACCCATACGCGGAACGGTGGTGTAATCGGGCGGACCATCAAGGGCGTCCCTCGGTCGGTGACAGGGCCAACCGGCGACGGAGGGGGCGTCGGTGCGGAGGGGTCGGGCAGTTGTCGGCATCCTCTACCGCTCCAGCAGTTCATCATAGATCGCTTTCAGCTTCTGCATCCGGGCGGGGAAGCTGTAGTGGGCCTCGATCGTCCGCCGGCCGGCCTGTCGGCAGACGTTCCGCAGGTCGGCGTTCGTCAGCAGCGCGAACAGGGCGTTCGCCAGGGCAGGGGAGTCGCCGGGCGGGACGAGCAACCCGTTGCGACCGTCCTGGATCAGTCGCGGGATGCCGTTGATCCGCGTGGCCACACACGGCGTTTCCAGGGCCATCGCTTCCAGCAACACGTTCGGCAACCCCTCGCGGTAGCTGCTAAGCGCGAAGGCGTCCATCGCCTCGAAGGAAGTCCGGACGTCCGACTGCCAGCCGGGGAGTTGCACGCGGTCGCCGAGGTCGAGTTCCGCGACGATCGCCTCCAACCGCGGCCGGTCGCTGCCTTCGCCGACGATGAGCAGGCCAACGTCAATGCCCCGCTGAACGAGATCGGCCAGCGCGCGAATCAGAATGTCGAAGCCCTTCTCCTCTTCCAACCGGCCGACCGCCCCGACGACGAAGCGGTTCGCGGGTAGGCCGAGCTTCGCCTTCGCCTGATCGGGGGCGAGTTTCCGGGTGTACTCCTGCGTGTCGATGGCGTTCTCTAACAGCACGCACTTCCGCGATGGCACGCCGGCCCGTTCGCACTCCGTCACGAGGTCGTCGGAGACACAGATGACCTTCTCGTACCGCGGCAGGCAGAACTTATCAACACGATAATACATCGGCGTGCGGGCCGTGTGGTGGACCCAGCCGTGTACCGTCGTCACCAGCCGCATCGGCCAGAACCGCTTCAAGAGCAGGCCGAGGGCGTTCGTCTTGTAGTCGTGGCCGTGCCAGATGTCCACGCGCTCGCGCTTGCACGCGGCGAGCAACCCCGACACCACGCGCCAGTCCCACGGCCCGCGGTCGGGGATCGAGATGAGCGGTGCCCGGTAGCGTTCGGCCTTCCGAATGATCTCGGCATAACCGGGATCACCGGGCGGGTGGAGGTAGCCACAGAGCATCGTGTAGCCGAGCGGTTCGAGGAACCGCGGCGAGTTCAAAATCGTCTTGTCCGGCCCGCCGCCCGACCCGGTGACGACGCGGGTGTCGAACACCACCGGCGGTCGCGGCGTAAGTCGCTTGGGCGAGTCGGTGTGAGATCGTTCGGCGGTCGCGGTCATGGATTACACTTCCACCATCTGCGGCGTCTTCGTTTCACAGGCGGCCGCGATCTTCTCGACCAGCGGTTGCAGGCAGCGGTCCCAGTGGTGGTGCTCTTCCACGAACGTTCGCCCGGCCCGGCCCAACTGCTCGCGGTGAGCGGCATCGCCCAGGAGCGCCAGCACGGCGGCGGCCCACTCGTCGGGCGTCGTGGCCTTCAGCAAGTGCCGGCCTGGTTCGGCCTTCAGGGCGGCGAGGGCCGGCGGGGCAACGACGGTCGCCTTGCCCATCGCCAGGGCTTCGAGGACCTTGTTTTGCAATCCGCGGGACAGCCGCATCGGCACGACTGCAACGGCCGCTTCCGCCAGGTGCGGTCGCACGTCGGGGACTTGCCCGATCAACTTCACGCCGGGAAGGTCGGCGAGCGTGCGAACCTCGGCCGTCGGCTTGCGGCCGATCAGCCAGAACTCGGCGTCCGGTCGCGATTGATGAATCGCCGGCCACACCTCGCGGGCGAACCAGACGGCCGCGTCCACGTTCGGCAGGTAGTCGAGTGCCCCCACGAACGCTGCAACCGGCTTCACCGGCGTAGGGGTGGGTTGGAAGTAGTCGAGATCAACGCCGTTGGTGGCGACGGTGGCGGTCCCGCGGCCGGCGACTTCTTCGAAGATGTCGGCTTCGGCCCGGCTGACGAGCGACGCGGCCGCGGCCCACTTCGGCAGGTCGGCTTCGAGTTTCCGCACGCGGGAACCTTCGAGGCGAAAGAGCAGCGACTTCGGGAAGCGAGCAGTCGCGGCGAAGTCGTCCCACTTGCGGCTATCTACGTCCACCACGTCCACGAACGCCGGCACGCCCCGCAACGCCGGTCGGCGGAGGTACGGGATCAAACTCGTCGCCGAGACGACCGCCGTGGCGAACGGCGATTGTGCGTGCCACGCCTCGGCGGTGCGGGCGAGTTCGCGGTTCGAGAACGCCCCTTCGGAGAGACTCCCGCCGGTCAGGAACGACCGCCCCGCCCCCGCGAGGCGGCCGAACCGCGACTGCGGCACGACCGCGACTTGCTCGCAGAGGCCGCGGAGTTCGCGGTGCGTTTCGTCGCTTACGGGTTCGTCGGCGAGGCAGCCGAGGCTGACGCGGAAGCGGTGCGACAGTTGCCGCAGGAGGTGGTAGTTGCGGATGCGGTCCCCCTTGTCCGGCGGGAACGGCACGCGGTGGGTCAGGTACAACAAACGCGGACGCATCACGCTCACGGACTTCGGGGTGTCAGACGGGTTGCAGGTTGGAGCTTTGCTCCAGCGGGGATGGGGTGAGGTTGCTCTGGAACACCTCGGCGACCGTGTCGCGGTGCGGGAGCCAGAAGACCCGCTGCGCCCACCGCGGGTGGAGGCCGGCGGCCTTGAAGACCGTGCAGAGCATCAGCCGCAGGTCGAGCCAGAGGCTGTAGTTCTCGATGTAGTACAGGTCGTAAACGACCTTGTGCTTGACGCTGTTGATGTCCTCGTCGGCCGGCAGTTGCACCTGGGCCAGCCCCGTCACGCCGGGCTTGACCAGCAGGCGGTGGGCGTAGCCGGGGACGTGCTTTTCCAATTCGAGCTTGTCGATGATCGACTTCCGCTCCGGGCGCGGGCCGACCAGACTCATTTGGCCCATCAACACGTTGAACAACTGCGGCAGTTCGTCGAAGTGCGTCTTGCGAAGGAACGCGCCGAGCCGAGTGATGCGCATGTCCCCCTTCGTCGACCACTTCGCCCCGCCGGTCTTTTCCTCAGCCTTGTGGGCCATCGTGCGGAGCTTGATGATGCGGTATTCGCGGCCGCCGCGGCCGAGCCGCGATTGCAGGTAGAAGCCGGGACCGGGCGAAGTCAAGCGGACGGCAAGCCAGCAGACGCCAATGAGCGGCAGGGCCGGCACCAAGAGTGCGAGCGCGGTAAACCAGTCGATGACCGACTTCGTCGCCGAGTACCACGACACGACGGGGTCGATCTGCACGGTCACTACCGCGTCGAACAATTCGACTTCGGGCCACCCGGGCTGGGAGCGGGATGCGGAAGAAGACTCTGGCACGGTCGGTCGCAATGGTTCGGGCAGCGGCGTCAATGCCATGGGCATCCTCAAAAGCAACCGGGGGATGGCGGGTCAATGGAGCGTCACTTCGACTGCAGTACGCTTTGCGCGGCGGGAAAGAACTCGGCCAGGAACCCTTCGGTCGGGTCGGCCGCTTGCGCGCCGCCCCCGAGCGTGTTTAATCGTCGCTGCACGTAAAGCTTGTACAGCACCGGCTCGCGGCCGAACTCGTACCGGGCGTCTTCGGACGCGGTCCACGCACCGTCGAGACTCCAGGCCCAGTTGACCTGGAGCGAAACGGCCGGGAAGGTATCCGTGTCAAACCGGGCGGACCAGTACGTGCAGTGCGGCCCGGGAACCGACTCGTCGAGTTCCCGGCGTTGCTGCGGGCCGATCGGTCGGTACCCCGCGCCGGCGTAACAGCGGTTCGGGTCGTGGGCGCCGATCTCTGTTGCCGCTCCCGCCAGAATCAGGGCAGTGACGACCTCGTTCGTCTTCGCGTTCCGGTACACCCGCGAAGTCGCGGCGAAGGCCCCGGTGCGGTCGAACCTCTTGGAGTCGTATTCTTGCACCTCGCCCTTCCAGTCGCCCACGGCGAGCGGGACGGCGTCGAGCTTTTCTTGCACGGCCTTGATCGCAGTGGCGTCGGCCCGGTGGGACGTGGTCCGCACCTCCAGCCACCCGGCCCCGCACAGGACGACCACCGCAATTCCGATCACCACTGCCCGCATTCGCTTCGCTCCGTCGCGTTCTGGAAGTCGATCCGTTCACTTACGCCGGCAGTTGCTTCACGTAGTTGTAGCCGTAGGCGTGGATGTCGGTCTTGATGCCGTTGACCACCGCCCCGAGGAGGGGAATGTTCAACTGCGACAGCCGATCGGAAGCGTCCAGCACCTTCGGAAGTTGGCTGATGTCTTGCAGAATCGAGATCAACACGCCATCGACGTGCTGTCCGATTAGTAGCGTGTCAGCCACCGGCAGCACCGGGCACGAATCGACAACGATGAAGTCGAACTGCCCGCGGAGGCGGTTGAACAGCGATTCCAGTTGATGCCCTTGTGCCAGAGCTGAGATGACGCGGTTGGAACACTGGCCGGCCGGGATGACCCAGAGGTTCGGCACCGTCGTCGGCTGGACCGCGTCGCTGACGTCCAATTCCGAGAGCAGAATCTCGGAGCAACCCGGTGCGAGGGGCAGGTCGAAGAGGCGGTGCATCGACGGGTTGCGGAGGTCGCAGTCCACGATCAGCGTCCGCAGGCCGGCCGTCGCCATGCTCGTCGCAAGTTGGCTGGAGAGTGAAGTCTTGCCCTCGCCCTGCATGGCGCTCGTGACCATGATGACCTGCATGCTCTGCGTCTTGGCCGTGTGCAGGAGCATGGTGCGGGTGCTGTTGACCGACTCGTTGAGGATGAACCGCCAATTCTGGTTGGCGTCCGCCTCGCCGGTCTTGATGCTCTGCCGCGACGGGAAGGCCGGGATCGTGCCGATGACCCGCATGCCGATCTCGTTAACGACCTGGTCGACGCCGTCCACTCGACGGGTCCGCCACTCCAGGAAGGCCACGAGGGTGAGGACGACCAAAAACATCGCCACGCCGATCATGCCGCTGTAGAGCATCTTCTGGCGCTGGTTGTGGTTGTACATGATGACGGCCTTCTCGCGGATTTCGATCCGGCCTCCGGAACTGAGCCACAGGTTCAACTGCTCGATCTGCTCCTCGATCTTTTGCTTCTGCTCCATCTTGGGCTTGATTTCGCGGTCCTGCTTAATGACTTCGATCCCCATCCGGTTCATGACTTCGAGCCGCGATTCTAGTTCCGTCACGGCTTGCGAGTATTTGGTGAGGTTCGACTGGGCTGTCGTCCGTTCGATCTGAATCAGCCGCTGCCCCTTCTCGATCTCGTCACGGCGTTCGGCCCGGAGTTTCGTCTCGACATCGCTCCGCCGTTGAGACGTGAGCGCCGCCCGCCGGGCGATGATGTCCTTGATCTCGTCCTGAACTTCCACGATCCGTGGATTGTCGGCGTCCTTGTAGGCACCTTGCCGGGCCTTGAGTTTCGCCTGAGCGACCTCGAGTTCAGCCTGGAAGCCGACCAACGCAGGCTCTTTGTCGCGGAGCAGGGCCGCTTCGATTTGCTCGTCGGTAAACTTCTTGGTTTGTAGAGACGCCGCCTCGTCGTTGGCGGCCTTGACCTGATCGTCCAAGGCAGCCAACTTGACCTCGGCTTCGCGCTTCGCGCTTCGCGCCTTGCGGAGTTCGTCGCCGACGTCCTTGACCTTCTCGTTGAACATTTCCGGCGTCTGCGGCGCGTTCATGTCACCGCGGAGGTGGCCGGCCCGCATGATGTCGTCGATGTCCTTCTGGTATTTCTCTCGCAGCTTCACGAGGATGTCTTTTTGAGCCCGCCGCCGTTCGGTCTCCTTGGCGCTCGACTCAGCTTTGAACGTCTGCACCAGAACGTCCAAAACTTCCTTGAGTTCGTCGGGCCGGTCGCCGTTCATGGTGACCGCCATCAGGTCTGGGGCTTCCCACCGCAGGCGGAGCATGTCCTCAATGACCTTGGCTGGGTCGTCGGACGTCTTCACTAACTGCGTGTCCTTCAGCTTCTCGTTCTGGACCACGCGGGTCAGGATGGTGCGCGTCTTGATGAGCACCATCTGGTTTTCTTTGAAGTTCGACGTGTTGCTGTCGTTCTGCTGATTTGCCCCCGGCATCAGGCCGACGTTCTCGGGGGTGATTTCAAGTAGGGCCTTAACTTGGTGCTTCCCCTGTGGGGCCGCAATCCAGAGGGCGACGGCAGCGGCAGCGGCGACGAGCAACCCCAGGAAGCTCGCCAGAACCCACCGCCGTTTCAGGGCGTTTAGCAACCCCATGAACGTCGGTACGTTGCGGTTGCCGACTGGCGACGGTAGGGAGACTGGACTCGGCGCGGCAGAATACGCGCCACCAGGAATGGAATACGTCGGTGCGGAATACTGGGCTAACGCGGCATTACCTTGCTGGTCACCTTCGGGGGATCGACGCATTACGCGGCTCCTGGCAAATCTCGTGACATCGCGAGTTCAATCACACGGGCTGTCGGGAAGCCGTCAAACACCGTTCTCGAAGTACTCGTTTATCCGCATCGCCACAGAACATGCGAACCGATCCCGACTCGATCGATAGCACATTTGATGCCTATTCGATAAACTCACACCGTTCCGCGAGGGAATACTGCGGAAACCACCGAGAATCCACCTTCTTTCAACGAGATTCTTTGTTCCACCTACACCGGATTGCGGCCCGGTTTTGACGATATTTCTGACAGATCCGGTTGTAAATCCAACACATCTCGACACCGGACAAGAAAGTCTAAACTCACGGCCCGCGCGATAATTTTACTGAGTCTAGCTTACTCTTTGGTTCCGCGAGGGGAACTTACCTCCGGGAATGGAGGGAATTGTATTCATTTCTGAATCTAACGGAAGTGACGATTAGTTTGATTGCATCGGACGGCCGGGAATGACGATAAATCGGGTGAGCATGGGTGAAACGTCGGCACGTGCGTCATTCTGGGCACGAGTCGCCGATTACGCTACCGTCGCAATTGGAGGAACAAGGAATGTTCCGGTCCCGGTGTGTGAAAACAGTCCTGTGGACGCTCGCGACGGTGGGCCTGACGGCGGGCGGTTTCGGCTGCACGTCGGTGCCCAAGAAGAAGGCCGCCGACCCGGTTCCCGACTTGCAACTGCCGAAGGAACTGAACAAGGTCACGCACCCGACCTATACGGTTGAGTCGCCGGACATTCTGCTCATCGAATCGACGCGCACGATTCCGCTGCCACCTTATTTGGTGCAACCGCTCGACGCGCTCCTGCTCATCGGCAAGGATGACGATTCGACCGAGCCGATCAAAGGCATTTACCCCGTTGATCCCGACGGCACCATCAACCTCGGCGAGACGTACGGCGGCAAGCACCAGGTGAGCGACCTGACGGCGAAGGACATCGAGAAGAAGCTGACGGGGGAATTGCGGAAGTCCTTCAAGTCGATCTCGGTCAGCGTTTCGCTCGCCTCGTCCGGCCGCGGTGTGCAGCAGATCGCCGGCCAGCACCTCGTGCGGCCCGACGGCACCGTCGGCCTCGGCGTCTACGGCAGTGTCTTCGTCGCCGGGATGACGCTTCCCCAGGCCAAGTCGGCCATCGAACAACACCTGACAAAGTACCTCTACCGCCCCGAAGTGAGCGTGGACGTGTACTCGTACAACAGTAAGTGGTACTACGTCATCACCGACTTTGCCGGGAACGGCGAACAGGTTGTTCGCCTGCCATCCACCGGAAACGAAACCGTCCTCGACGCGATCTCGCAGATCGGCGGCCTGTCGGCCGTGTCGTCGAAGCGGGTTTGGGTCGCCCGCCCCGCCCCAGCCGGCGTCGCGGATCAAATCCTGCCGGTGGACTGGAAGGGCATCACCCGCCGCGGCAACACTTGCACGAACTATCAAGTGTTGCCGGGCGACCGGGTCTTCGTGATGGGCCAGCCGATTACGAAGTTCGACAACTACTTCGGTCGCGTCCTTGCCCCGGCGGAACGGGCTCTTGGCTTCACCCTGCTCGGCACGACGACGGTGCAGACGATCCAGGGCAACGGCCTCTTCGGCGGTGGCAACAACGGCAACTAAGCCGACGATCGGCGAGCCGAGCACCGTGAGGTGCCGGGTGAATGCCACTGATACTCACCCGGCACCTTAGGTCGTGTGGACAGTCACGGGTGCCTCAGGACATCCAGGGCGGAGGCCAAGTGTACGAACCCGAGGTAGCACTGGTCGAGCTTGTCGTACCGGGTGGCCACCCGCCGGCACTGCTTGACCCGGGCTCAGAACCGCTCGACGACGTTGCGGGTGCGATACACCCGGCGGTCGTACCGCACCCGCCGGCGGCGGCACCCGAGCGGGCGGATGACGGCCTTGGCCCGCAGCCGGCGGACCAGCCGACGGAGGGCGTCGCTGTCGTACCCGCGATCGGCGATGACCACCCGTGGCCGGTGGCCGGCCAGCAGGGCGGCCGCCCGCGGCCCGTCCCCGGCTTGGCCGGGCGTGAGCAACAGGGCGACCGGGTGGCCGCGGCCGGTCACGGCCGCGTGGACCTTGGTGCCGAACCCGCCGGGGCTGCGGCCGACGGCCTGGCCGCCCGCTTTTTTTCCGCCCCGGCGGCGTGCGGGTGGGCCCGGACGACGGTCGAGTCGAGGATGAGGGTGGACACGTCCGGGTCGCGGACGGCCTCGAGCACTCGCCCCCACACGCCGGCCGCCGACCACCGCCGGAACCGCCGCCAGACCGAGTTCCAGTTGCCGAACCGCGGTGGCAGGTCCCGCCACGGGACGCCGGTCCGCAGGACGTACAGGACGGCGTTGACGAACGCCCGGTGGTCCCCGCCGGCCGGCCCGCGGGCCGGGAGCAGCGGCCGCACCGCCGCCCAGTCTGCGTCCGAGAGTTCATGCCGTCGCATGCCAGCCGCCTCCGAGGGAGTCGAGGCCGTTATGCGACCGACCGCCACTACTGTCCACACAACCTACGGTGCTCGGCTCGCCTTTTACTCCTTCCCCAGGACGAGATCGACGACCCAGCACCCGCGGACGTGCGGCCCGTCGACGCGGCAGTGGGCGAGGATGTTAGCGTCCTCGCAACCGGCATCCTGCAGCGCGTCGGCCAGGATCGGCAGGCGGTCGAACGCACGGTCGTTGTAGATGCCTTGAGCGATACCGACGGCGGTGGGCGTGAGCCACGCCGGTTCGAGTGCGATGGGGCGGAATGGGTTGCCGAAGATGTCGCGGAGATGTTCGGATTGTCTGATTCGCCCCAGTCGTTTCGTCGCCTTCTTCAGGGGACGCTCGATCCCGACATCCAACAGGTTGGCAGTCAACCAGGCAACACGAAGGACGTTAGCTGACACATCTTCGGAAACGCAGGCATCAATGACCGCTTCGGCCGCGAATTCTTGGACGCCGTGAAATTCGTTGTAGGCTTCCGTCGCCAGTTGCTCCCCTTGCAGTAGTAGCGTCGGGGAAGCGAACCCATCGGCAAACTGCTCGGCAATTACGAGTGCCCTTCGCCCGCGGTCGTCAAGAAGGTTCGTGATGGCCTTGCAACATTCGACAGCGAACAACCGCAGTTTTCTCGGGCTGAACGTGACGCCAGACTGCGAGAGCATCCGGCCAGGTTCTTTTCCCACTCGCCACTCCGCCTCCGTCATCGACCTGCCCTCCGTTCCCGCCGATGATACCACACGCGACTGCCGGTAGCGGTTGTAAGAATTCCGTCACGTCACGCGGCTTCCGGCTGCCCCAATCGTCGGACGCTTCCTCCATCCCGCGGCTCGCGTTCGTCGATGTTCCCCGCGACGAGTCACGGACGGAACTGTTGACGGCGACCGGGCGTCGGCTAGCCTGACCGATGCCGCCCGCCCCGACAGACTCGGAGGGAGACGATGCACATTCACACCCGTTACGCCGTGGCGTTCGCCGGCTTGATGCTTGCGTCCACACTCAGCCCCCTCTCGGCCCAACCGCAGGTTCCTGGCGGCGCGGGGGCGGGTCGCCCGTCGTTCAGTCCTTACTTGAACCTCGCCGGTCGAGGGAACAACCCCGGCATCAATTACTTCGGGATCGTTCGCCCGGAGCAGAAGCTCTTTCAGCAGACGAGCCAACTCCAGCAACAGTTGTCGCTGACGAACCAGGCGGTGACGAACAACACGAACTCGCTGAACGACAACCTCTTCACCGGCCGCGGGGCGACATTCGGGTTCTACTCGCACTACTACTACAACAGCCCGACTGGCGGCGGGGGGGCTGGCGGTGGTGGGAGTGGGTTCCGAACCAGCGGGGCCGGGAGTAGCACCGGACCGAATTACAACAACGCCGGGGCGGCGTCGGTCTTCCGGCCGGGCGGCATGTCGAACAACATCGGCCAAGCCCCCCGACCCGCGTTCAACGGCAACCCGCGACGATAGACCTTCCAGACTTCGGGCGGCTGTCTGGCCGCTGTCCTCGTATCGCGAAAGGATACCCCCAACATGATCCGCGGCACCTTCGTTTTCCTCGCGGCGGCCGCCCTCGGCGTGCCGGTTCAGGCCGGGGACGGCGTCTTCGGCAAGGGGCTGAAGATTTACCCCAAGTCCGAGGCCCATTACATCAAGCAGTTCTCCGGGCCGACGATCTCGCCGTGCGGGCCGTGCTTCGGCTACAATCGGACCCAGTGGCGCTCGTGGGGTGAGGCATGCAACGAACCGCAACCGGTCGATCCAGGTCCGGTGAAGTACGCCCCCCCGGCGGAAGAGGCGATCCCGGAGCCGGAGAAGAAGGGCACGCCGGCCACGCCGAAGATTGAGACAGGGCCGAAGGCCACGGAGAAGAAAGACCCGCCAGTGATTGCGCCCGAAAAGAAGGAACCGCCGAAGGTCGACGCCCCGAAACCACCGGACGTGAAGCCCGAAGTGCCGAAGATCGAGCTCCCCAAGCCGCCCGAGGCGAAGCCGGGACTGGAACCGAAGACGGAAAACACCTCGATCGTGCTGCCGTTGCCGAGCGTTCCCACGCCTCTGCCGGTGCCACCTGCTCCGGCCCCGCTGCCGGTTCCGGCCGTGGTCCCACTCCCGCTGCCGACGGTGATCGTGCCCATTTCTTCGAAGTAGGGACAACCGCGGGCGAATCTTCGATAACAACACAGGCTTCCAGACGAGCGAGAACCCGATGGGTTCTCGCTCGCGTTTCCGGTTCGAGGTAGTCATGGCGGAACTGAGTCTTGTGACGGGCGGGGCGGGCTTCATCGGCTCGCACGTGGTGGAAGAACTGACCCGCCTCGGCCGCCCGGTCCGCGTGTTCGACGACTTCAGCACCGGCCTGCGGGAGAACTTCACGCACCTCGCGGTTGCCCCGGAGGTTGTCGAAGGTTCGCTCACCGACGGCGCGGCCGTGGCGCGGGCGGTGGCCGGGGCCGGCGTGGTCTACCACCTCGGGGCGATGGCGTCGGTCGCAAAGAGCCTGGAAGCGCCGCTCGACTGCCACGCCGTCTGCGCGACCGGCACGCTGAACGTGCTGGAAGCGGCCCGCAAGCACGGCGTGCGGCGGGTGGTGTACGCCGCGAGTTCGAGCGCCTACGGCGGGGCCGACGACCCGGCCGGCCAAGACGAGCAGACGCCGCTGGAAACGCTCTCGCCCTACGCGGCGGCGAAGTTGGCCGGTGAGATGTACTTGCAAGCCTTCGCGGCTAGTTTCGGCGTCGAGACGGTCCGCGTGCGGTTCTTCAACATCTTCGGCCCCCGCCAGCGGGCCGACAGTCCGTACAGCGGCGTCATCGCCATCTTCGCGGCGGCTCTGCTCAACGGCCGTGTGCCGACGGTCCACGGCGACGGCGGTCAATCTCGCGATTTCACCTACGTGGCGAACGCCGTGCAAGCCCTGTTGAGGGCGGCCGAAACGCCAGGCGTCTCCGGCCGCGTCTACAACGCCGGCACCGGCCGGAGCGTGTCGCTGTTAGAACTCGTGGCCGCGTTGAACCGCATCCTCGGCACCGACGTGACGCCGACGCACGGCCCCGCCCGCCTCGGCGACGTGCGGTTCTCGAAGGCAAAGATCGAGAAGATTCAGTCGGAACTCGGCTACCAGCCGACGGTGGATTTCGAGGAAGGCTTACGGCGAACGGTGGATTGGATGAAGGGGTGAGATCAATCACCCCTTCACTCCGTTCCCCATCAACGCGATTACTCTGGTCCGTACAACCGCTCGTAGTTCGGCCATTCCAGCGGGTGGAGCATCGTCTTCTTCAGCCCCTTGTCGCGGGCCGCGTTTAGCCACGTCCGCTTGTTCTCGCTCTCGGTCGTCTTCTCCGTCGCGAGGGCGGAGTGGAAGTCGTAGACGGCCTTCGGTTCCAATAGCCGAGCGGCTCCCAGGTCCACCAACGCCTCGGCGGTCTTGCCGGCCGCCGTCTGGACCATCGCCCGCGTGTCCAACAGGAAGTTCCGCGGCCCGATCGTTGCGAGTGCCGTGTTGACCAGTTCCAGTGCCCGGCCGGCCGCGTCCGGGTTCCGCAACACCAACAGCGACGCGAGGTTGTTCAGAGCCACGGGCTGTTTCGCATCGACCGCCAGCACTTGCTCGTAAGCCGCGATAGCCTCATCGTACTTCCCCTGTGCGTCGAGGATCGCCGCCGCTGACGCGACCGCGGTCGTGTCCTTCGGGTTTGCCTTGCGCTGCTCGTCGATCCACGCGAGGCTCTCGCCGACGATACGGTCCCACTCGGGTTGTTCGGCCGGCGGGATCGCCGCCCGGGGTTTCGCCGCGATGGCGTTCCGCAGGAGTTGCACCTTCGTCAACGGCGGCGGGCAGTCCTTCGCGTCGAGCTTCCACGCAGTCTGCATCGCCTTCAACGTCTGCTGCGTGTCCACGTAGAAGAGGACCAGGGCCGCGTGCCGCTGCGGGAGTTGCGACTTCTCGGCCACCTGCCGGAAGGTCGCTTCCGCCTCGACCGTGCAACCGAGTTCCAACAGCAGCGGGCCGACCGATTGGAGCTGAACCTCCGGCTTCGCCGCCGCGGGGAACGCAAGGACGAGTTTCGCCGCCCGGGCTTTGTCGCCGGCCTTCGCCAGTTCTCTCGCTTCCTCGGCGGTCGCGTCCCAGCTATTCGGCAGCGTCGTCTTGATCCGCTCCAGCGTCGGCCGGGCCGCGTCGAGGTGGTTGGCCTTCACCTGCACTTGATGCAGCAGGACGAGGTGAACCGCCCGGGCGTTCGGCGACTTCGTCGCTTCGCGAAGGTCGGCCTCCGCGAGTTGCAACCGCCCCTCTTGAGCGTAGAGCATTGCCCGTTGTGCCAAATCGTCAGGCGGCAGGGGATCGTTGAGGGCGGATCGGTCGAGTAGTTGGTAGGCGTCCATCCGGCGGAACGGGTCGCGGGCCAGGACGAATGCCTTCGCCCGCAGATCATCGGGCAGTTCCGCCGTCTTCAAGTTCTCGTCCAACAGCGCCACCGCCGCGTCGATTCGCGTGTGCGCGTCCGATCCGACCATCTTGCCGGCCGCCAGACTGCGGCGCGCCCATCGCTTCAGGTCTTCGGGGGCATCGCTGGTTAAGATTGCCGCACACTTTGCGTCGGCGTCGGGGTTGCGGCCGGCGCGGCGGTACAGGTCCGCGAGGGCCGAGGTCAATCGTGGGTCGTTCGGCAATTCACGCAGACCGCCGAGGTACGTTTGCTCGGCCCCGCCGAGGTCGCCGAGGAGTTCCTGGCACTTGCCGACCGTCTGCGGAATGGTCGCCTTGTTGGGCAACTTGTCGCGGACCGCCGTAAGGGCCGGGGCGACTTTCGTCGTTGTCGCGATGGCGGCGTCGCGGTCGCCGGTGAAAATCTGGGCCTGCACGAGTGCCAGCCAGACTTCCGGCATGTGCGGACCGTGTTCGCTCGCCTTCGCGAACGCCTTCACGGCCTCGGCCTTGTTGCCGTTCAGGAGGAACCAGTTGCCGCGGAAGAGTTGCTCCCGCGGGTCGGTCGAGTCGGCTGTCTTCTGGACGATTTCGCGGCTCTGCTCGCCGCCGTGACCGCCGGCGGCGTTCAGCAGCGACAGCGTTTGGCCGAGGTCTTTCGGCAACACCGCCAGTTGGTTACGCTCGTCGAGGACGCGGCGGGCGTTCTCTTGTCGGCCGCGGGCCAGCAGGAGGTTGACGAACTTCCGCAACACGGCCTCGTCGCGCTCGCCGAAATCGTAGGCCGTGCGGTACGCGGCCAGTGCCGCGTCGGGGTCGTTGGTCAGCATCGCGATGTCGCCGAGTACGACCTGCGGCCGCGTCCAGGCTTCTCGCTTCTTGAGGATCGCTTGCAGTTGGCCGCGCAACCGTTCAGCCTGCGGCCGGTCAACCTTCGACGACTGGGCGAGTTCCTTCAAAGCCTGGGCGAAGAGGAACACCGGCCCGGTCTCGCCGTCGAGTTTCTTGATCTCCGCGATGACGGCCTCGGCCTCCGGGAACCGCTTCGCTTGCAGATCGATCTGCGTCAGGGCCATCCGCGGGACCAGGTCGTAGGGCTTCGCCGTAGCCACCTTCTTCAGCAGATCGATCGCGTCCGTTGGTTGGTCCAGGCCGGCCAGCACGTTGGCGACGGCGAGGTTGAGTTCGTTCTGCTCGTCGGCGGGGAGCTTGTCCGCGTTGTCGGCGAGGGCACGGATCGCCTTCGCGTCGCGGGTCGTGCGGGCCAGCAGGTTCGCGCGGGCGATGCGGAGGGCGGCCTTGTCGCCGATCAATTTCTCGGCATCATCGAGAACGGTGGCCGCTTCTTTCGGGCTGCGGCGGGCGGCAAACTCGGCCAGAGTGACGTGCGCGGTCGTCGCCTCCGTCACCCGCGACACGAGGTCGCGTAGCAACTTCTCGCCCTCGTCCGCCCGGCCCTGGGCCGCGAGGGCTTGCGCCCGAAGTACCTCGACGCCGACGGTGCGCGGCGGTTTGCCGACGCTCGTCTCGAAGGCGGCCCAGTTCCGCTTTGCCACGGGCTTGCCGAGTTGCTCGCGGAGCTTCGCACTCACCAGCATGAAGCGGGCGGGGGGCATCGTGTCGGCGTAGTCGGTCAAAATCTTCTCGGCGTCGGCGATGCGGTTCAGCCGCAACAGAGTCTCGGCCTTGCCGATCTGGGCGTCCGTGCGAAGTGGGTTCGCCAACGCCGCCCGTGAATAGGCCTCCAGGCTGCGCTCGGGGTTGTTGGCGAGCGAGTAGCACTGGCCGAGGCAAACCTGGGCCTTCGCGTAGTGGCGCGGGAACCGTTCGAAGAACTCCAAGCATTGCGTGAGCGCCGGGATTGCGTCCGGCCAGTTGCCGTCGAAGAGGAACAGTCGGCCGGTCAAGTAATCGTAAACAGGGCGGAACGTCTCTTTCCCCTTGTACCGGCGGTCGATCTCCTGGCGGGCGAGGGTCACTTCGCGATTGTCGATCATCAGGTCGAGCAGGTCGATCGTCATCGGGTCGTTGTTCGTCGCCACCTCGGCGGCCTTGCGGAGTTCCTCCTGAGCCTTCGCCTTGTCGTGAAGCCCCTCGAGCGCCAGGTAGTAGGCGGTGCGCAACCGCGTGTCGTTCGGGTTGACGGCCACGGCCTTCGCCAACACCTCGCGGGCCGAGGCGAGCTGCTTGTCGCGAACGAACAGGTCGGCCATGAGCAGGGTGAAATCGATGTTCTTCGCGGCGTCCTTGACTTCCTTCGCGGCCTTCAGAATCTCCTCGCGGGCGGCGGCGGTCTGGCCTTTGCTGTAGAGGAAGTTAACGTGGGCCACGCGGGCGACGGTGTCGTCCGGCAGGTCTTTCGCCATCTGCTCAATCAAGCGGTCGGCTTCCTCGGTCGCGGTCGGCTGGTCCTCTTTGCGAAGGTACTCGGCCATCCGCTGGTAGACTTCCGCCGACGCCTTTTTGCCGTCGATCAGCTTCCGCAGGTGGGTCATGCCCGCGGCCGTGTCGCCGAGGCGGAACTCGCACGCAGCCAGTTGCTCGGTCAACTCCGGATCGCCCGGCGTGCCGGTCACGGGGTCGAGGAGGTAGGTCAGGTGGTGCTTGGCGCTGGTGAAGACCTGGTAAGTCATGTACATCTTCGCCAGCTTCTTGCGCTCCTCCGCCCGCTGCGGGGCGGCGAGCATCATGCGCTCGTAGCAGTCGATTAACGCCCGCTTTGCCTTCGGGTTCGGGTCTTCTTCTAGGATGGCCGCGTACTCGCCGGTCGCGTTCATGTCCCGCGGCTGGAAGTTCAGGTAATTTTGGTACAGCAGGAAGGCGTCGGCGTTGTTGCCGTCTTGGCGGGCGTCGCGGGCCTGGTCGAGCATCTTCGCGGCATTGCGGTGGACTTGCAGGTAGTTGGCCCCGTAGGCCGCCCCGCCGAAAAGCGCAATCGTGACGAGCAGAATCAGCAGGCGTTTCGTGTTGATGTGGCGGCGCGACGACGGCTGGTACTTCTTCAAGGGGGAGGCTCCGACGGTAGTGCGGCTTCGTGGTGCGAATCAGTCGAGTAGACGATTGTAGCAGACGATCCGGCTCTGCGGGCGGGGTGGGCTGATTGGATTTTCGGACCTATGCTTGTGGCATGAACTCTCTGCGAACGCCCCAACCTGCCGGCCCATCCTACGTGCTCAGTTTCGATGTGGAGGAACACCACCGCATCGAAGCGGCCGCGGCCGTCGAGTGTTCATCAAAACAGATGGCGATCTACGCGGAACGGATGGAAGACCGCACGCGAATGATCCTGGATTTGCTCGCGGCGGCCGGGGTGAAGGCGACCTTCTACATCGTCGGACAAATCGCCGAGACGCACCCGAAGCTGGTGCGAGACATCGCAGATGCCGGTCACGAAGTTGGCTCGCACAGTTACGACCACCGGCGCGTCCATCGCTTCACGCCGGAACAGTTCGCCGACGACGTGCGCGTGAGCAAAGATCGGCTCGAACAGACCACCGGCCAACCCGTGTACGGGTTTCGCGCCCCCACGTTCAGCATCGTGCGGCAGACGGCGTGGGCGGTGGACGTACTCGCAGAGGTGGGAATCGTTTACGACAGTTCCATCTTCCCGGTGCGGCACGACCGCTACGGCATCCCCGATGCGCCGCGGACGCCGTTCCTGGCTTTTGGTCGTACGCGCGAGATTCTGGAACTCCCGCCGGCTACGTACCGCGTTTTGGGCCAGAACCTGCCGGTCGCCGGGGGCGGGTACTTCCGCCTTTTCCCGCCGATAGTCATGCGGGCGGGCTTGTCGCAACTCCGGCGGAAGACCTCGCCGGCGGTGGGGATGCTCTACTTCCACCCGTGGGAATTCGACCCGGATCAGCCGAAGTTGCCGTTGAAGTGGCTGTCGAAGTGGCGGACCTATGTGGGCATCTCGAAGAGCACGGCCCAGCTGGAACGCTTGGTGAAGCGATACTCGTTCCGCCGGGCGATTGACGTGGTGAACGACCTGTTGGCCGACCGCGATTCGCTGCCGCGGTTCGCAGTCGGCTAAGAGTTTACTCTTTCGTCTCGTTCTCAGTCTTTTTCTTGCGTCGTGCCGCAGCGGCGACGGCCAATCCAATCCCGGCCATCACGATGGTGGTCGGCTCGGGCACGCCCACCGGCTTCACGATCGGCGGGGGCGGGGGCGGGGGCGGCGGTACAACTGGCGGTCCCGGCGGCGGGGGCGGAGGGAAGAACGGTGGCGGCGGGACGGGTGGGATCACCGGCGGGACGACAGGCGGCCCAACCGGTGGCACGATGATCGGCGGTGGCGGCGGCGGTGGCACGACGACGACCTTGTTTCCGCCGTTCGGAACGGGGGGAAAGAACGCTCCGGCCGGTTGCGTGCAGATGGTGAACGCTGCCGCCCCGACGATGCCGGCGGGAATGATCGAACGCAGACACAAAAAGGTATGCCATTCCGTGGCCATGAGTATTCCCCCATCTCCCGCCTGAGTAACTGCGACGTATAGCAGGTATCGGGAAGAGGGGAATTCCAACTTAACAGCTTCTCCGGGTTGGTCAGCTTTTCTCGCCGCCGCGGCCTGTCGAAACTTTGCGGACCATGTGGATTCTCCAGTTTGCGTAAAATTCCAACGGCGGGCGTTCCGGTCACTTTGCAAGTTGGATTGAGGATAGCTAGCTGGGATGACCGAACCAGTTAATTGACACGATCTGCGCCGGCATTGGGTAGGCGGTGAAGGTGGGGAACAGGACCGTTCTCCCGCGACCGTGACTCCGGCGGTGGATTTTGCAACATCGATTCAGCGGGCAGTGTCAGGAGGACCGTCACCATGCGCCGACTACTGGCCACGGGATTTGGCTTCGGTTTAGCCGTTTCCCCCTCTCTCGTTTTCGCGCAACAGCCCGGCATGACGGCCCCCCGGTCGCCGGTCCGCATCGTCGCGGTGCGGTCCACGGACGACCCGACCATCACCGCTCGCGGGCAGGCGGGCGGGATGCCGATGCCGCCGATGGGCAGCCCGATGTCGCCGGTGCCGATGGGCTCGCCGATCCCCATGCCGATGCCGGGGAGCGGTAGCAGTAGTCCGCCGCCGGCCCAATTGGGCATGCCGAAGCCCCTCGGTCAAGGGCCGAGCATCACGGAAGTCCCGGGCGGTCGCCCGCCGCAACAACCCGTGCCCGGGATGCAAGGCACGCCCTACTCCACGCCGTATCCGTACCAGTACCAACCGCAGCCGGGCTACCCCGGGGCGACGCTCGGCCCGGCATCCCCGGTGATGCCGGAATCCCCGCACCCGACGACGGTGTACCCGCAGGGCGGCTACGGCGGTTCGTACCCGCGGCCGGAACTCGACGCGCCCCTCTTTGAAGGGTGTTACGCCCCCGGCGTGCAAACTTGGGGCGGCTACCAGATGGGCGGGGCACCAGCCCCGGCTCCGGTCGCGGCCGCTCCTGCCGTGGGCTACGGCCAACTGCTCGCCCCCTATGGCCCCGGTGGCATGAACCGCTGGTGGCTGTCGGCCGAGTACCTGCTGTGGTTCACGAAGAGCGCCGAGTACCCGGCCCTGCTGACCACGAGTTCCCCGGCCTTCGGCGGCATTCAGGGGTCCGGTGATACCCGTACGATCTTCGGCAACGGCTCGTTCGGTGACACGCTGCACAGCGGCGGCCGCTTCGGCATCGGCCGGTACTTCGGCTGCGACCAGCGGTGGGCTTTCGACGGCAGCGTCTTCTTCCTCGGCACCAACAACAACAGTTTCACCGCGAACAGCGCCGACTACCCCGTGCTGGCCCGGCCGTTCACCAACGTGAACCAGAACATTCCGTTCTCGGAGGTGATTACGTCGCCAGGGCTGTCCGTCGGGATGGCTCAGATCGACTCGGAGATCTCGCTCTGGGGGGCAGAGGCTAACCTCCGTCGGCGGCTCGCGGGCACGTCCTGTGCGCGGCTCGATCTGATCGGCGGGTTCCGCTACCTCGACCTGCGGGAAGGCGTTCGCGTGACCGAGACGTTCATGCGCACGCCCGACTCGCCGACGTCCATCGGCGTGCCGAACGCGATGTCCGGGACGGTGTTCGACAGTTTCCGAACGGTCAACCAGTTCTACGGTGCGACCGTCGGCCTGTCCGGCGAACTCCGCCGCGGCCGGTGGTTCTCGAACCTGACCACGAAGGTGTCGCTCGGCACGGTCTACCAGAAGGCGATCATCGACGGCGGCCAGCAGATTGTGTTCGACACCGGGGCCATCGGCACAGCCAGCGGCGGCCTGTTGACCGCCCCCGGCGCGAACATCGGCACGTACACGCAGAACAAGTTCGCCGTCGTGCCGGAGGTCGGGTTCAACCTCGGCTATCAGGTCACGCCGAACTGCCGGTTCTTCGTGGGGTACAACTTCTTGTACCTCAGCAGTGCCCTTCGGCCGGGCGACCAGATCGACACGAACCTGGACATCACGCGGATTCCGAACTTCCCGGTCCCCGGCGTAAGTCAGTTCCCGGTAGTCCGGCCGACCGTGCCGCTCAAGGACAAGGACTTCTTCGCCCAGGGCGTGAGCTTCGGGTTGCAGTGGCGGTGGTAATCAGTCAAGCGAGCGGCCCGGCGAAAGCGGGCCGTGTCTGCTTCTTACAGACACGGCCCGCTTTCGCCGGGCCGCTCGCCATTTATCCCCACAATTTCGCGAACTGCCGGATGAAGATGATGCTGCCGACGGCGGCGGTGGTCAGGCTCGCCATCAGCACGGCGCCCGCCGCGATGTCCAGGCAGCCGTGGATGCGCTTCTTCGACTCCTCGTCCAGCCCGTGGAACAGCGTCTCGATGGCGCTGTTGAACAGTTCCGCGGTGAACACGAAGCCGATGCACCCGAGCAAGAGACACCACTCGACCCAGCTGACCTGCAACACGCCGGCGACGGCCACAACCAGGGCGGCGAAGAAGAAGTGGATGTAGAAACTGGAATGCCCGCGGATGCCGCGCTTCGTGCCGCGGAACGCCTCGCGGAACTTGTCCCGCCACAGCCGGGGCTTCTTCCGGCGCGGCGGCGGGCCGCCGGCGTCCCCGGCCGCCCACGGGTTCGGCGTCATGTTCCACCTCGGTTGCGGTTCGAGTCGGCCCATAGTGGATTGATCGGCCCCGGAAGGTGAAAGACCGGCCGGCGGGTTATCGCGCGCCGCCGAACTGAGCCGTGCCGATGCGGGACAGCGCCGTGCCGGCCGCGATGTTCGGCACGACGACGAACATGAACCCGGTGTTGTTCGTCTGCTGGTTGTACGTCAGGCCGATGCTCACGGTCAGGTCGGTCCCCGTGCGCGTGACGAGCATCGTGTTCGACAGGGCCTGTTGAATGCCGAAGTCGTAGTTCGTCGAGAGGTTGACGTTGTACTTCTTCGTCAACTGGTAGCCGATCGACGCGATCACGGCCTTGCTATTCACCGGGTTCGTTTCGCGGTATCCGAAGTAGAAGCTCGTGCGGTCCGGCCGGTTGAAGTAGACGCCCGAATTCCAGTACCGCGCCCCGGAGGCGAACGGGTCGAACCACCCGGACGACGACACGGCCGTCTGGTCGCCGACGTTCCAGAGGGTGTTGTACTCGAAGAACGCGGCCGTTTTGCCGTAGTTGTCCTTGCTCGCCTGCGGGAACAGCGACGTGGACAGGTCGAGGGTCAGCCAGTCGATCGTGTGCTCCATGCCGGGGAAGCCCCGCTTGGTCTGCAACCGCTGGTCGAAGCCGAGTTGCACGACCTGCATGTCGTCACGGGTGTCGATCCGGTTGTCCACCAGCCGCCGGATCGCCAGTTGTTGCGGGTCGAAGAACGGGGCCGTTGCCAGGGCGATACCGTCCGCCCCCTTCACGAACTGCGTCTGGAACGGTTTGATCGTGCGGACCGTCTGGTCGATGCTGTCGTCGTCGAGGCGGTCGAGTTGCGGCAGGTCGGTGTAGTGGACGTTGGTGCGGGCGTAGTAATAGTTCGAGTGCAGCGTCGCCTTGTGGTTCAGCCCGCGGACGTTGAAGAGTTCGCTGTTGGCGTCGCTGAACAGTCGTGTGAACGTGACCGACGCCCGCGCCCCGCCGCCGCCGTACACGCGGCCGCGGCTGTTGCCGTTCAGGTCTTCGGTGTACCCGGTCAGGTCGAACACGCCGTATGGCACGACCTTCACCGGCCCGGCGGCCAACGGCACGCTGAGTTCGTGCCACCAGTCGGCCCGGCCGGTGTTGATCGCCTTCTGCTCGGTGGACAGCACCGGCGGCGGGTAGACCTGGCTCGGCCGAAAGTTCGCGTACCCGAGGTCGGCCCGCGAGTTGTACGTGAAGATGTCGAAGAACGACTGGCCGATCAAGGCCCCCTTCGCCTCCGGCAGCCACCGCGTCTCGGTCATCCAGTTGCGGTCCTGGCCGTCTTGCACCAACAGCGACCCGTGGAACCGGCCGGTACTGCCGCCGAGGTAGGCGAACGTCTCCTGGTTCACACTGTTGAGGAACTCCGTCCGGAAGTACTGCTCGTAGAAGTTCTTGTCACTCTGGTGGGCGAACTGACTCTGCGCAATCAGGTACGAGTCGGACGTGAGCAGGTTGTCCTGGTCGCGGGTGGCGAGGAGTTCCTGTTGGTTCTGCCAGACCGCGCGGCCGCGGAAGAACGTGCGGCCGTTCCGAGCCGGGTCATCGAAGAGCAGTGACTGGACCGGTTCGATGCCGCGGTACCCCCCGAGGATGTCCTCCCCCCGGTCCTGAATGCCGTAGAGCCGCACCGACCCGTTGTTCTTGCCGAACAGGCCGAAGAAGTCGGGGTTGGTGTACGAGTAGTCGGTCCCGAAGCCCGGCCCCCGCTTGTCGAGGTAGTCGAGGTTCAGTCGCCAGTTGTGGCCGGGCGGCGGCCGCAGGGCGAGCAGGTTGAACATGTCCCAGGTCGTGTAGTACTGGGTGCCGAAGATACGGCCGTTGCCGAAGCCGATGCCGAGCAGCGGGCCGAGCGGTTTGCTCGGGTCGGTTTGCACGTAGGGCGTGTAGAAGATCGGCACGCCGAGGATTTCGACCCGTGCGTTCCGGGCGGTCAGGGTCCGCTCGAAACTGTAGTCGAGGTCGCCGCTCGGCAGATTGCGGTACGGCAGGCCGAAAATGTTCCGCCGGACAGTCTCCCGCTCGACGATGCTGGCCTCGCTGGTGAGCAACTCCAGGGCGGGGTCGGACGGTAGCTTGCTCGAAAACGCCCCGGCCCGCGTCGCGTGCCATTCGGACCGGCCGAGCCGCTCCATCCGCTCGGCGCGGAGGTGGACGGTGTCCTGGAGTTTGTTGAACCCCATTTCCAGGTCCGCGTTCAACGCGACGGCGCGGTTCTTGTTCACGTCGTAGTAAATCTGCTCCGCCCGCACGACTCGGGTGTCGATGACCCGTTCATCCCAGCCCACGTTAAGGATGCGCTCGTCCTTGCTGCGGATCACGACGTTGCCGGTCATGTACAGTTCGATTTCGAGCCGGTTGTCCCCGGACTGCTCCTGGTCGATCGGCAGGCCGCCAGAAATGTCGCGGCCGTTGAGGTTCTTGATCCACATCACGATGTTGTCGGCGGCGAACTCGTACTCCTGCGGGATCGCCTTCGGCCCCGTTTCGATCTCGTAATAGACGTTGATGATCAGGCCGCTCGTGTACACGAGGCGCTGCGTGCCGTCGGGCATGCGTTCCAGGTCGAACTTGTTCAGGTTCCCGTACCGCGGGCTGTAGCGGATCACTTGCCGCTTCGCGTTCGCTGGTAGGTTCACGCGCGAGCCTTCCGTCAGGAAGACTTCGTCCCTCGGCAGTGGGATCGTGACGGGCGGGGGCGGTGGCAGAGCGGGATTGGGCGCGACCGTCGGCGGGTCGGCCGGCAGCGTCGGCGGCGGAACCTGGAAGGCTACGTGCGGCGTCGGCCGGGGCGTGTTGAGCGGCAGCGTCGGGAACTGGGGCAAATCCTGGGCGGCCCCTCGGGGCGCGACGCCGCAAGTGGCCGACAGCAACAACAGGATGAACGCCGTTCGGCAGGCCACGGCTCCCCCACGCAAGATGACAGACTTTGGTTCAGGGCGGGACTATAACGGCCCCGCGAGGGGCGTCAAGACAAGCACGCCCACGAATTCAGGGCGGGTTGGAAATTGTGGCAATCCGCCTGCGGCGAGAGACTTTCTGCCTCGCAAAACTTGACCTCGCTCCCGCCGCTGCTACGATCCGAACAACGCTTCTTCGCGAGCCGGCTGCCGCCTTCGCTGCCGTACTTCTCAGGACTTCCACCATGGCCCGGAATCTCGCCGTTCGCCTGCTTTGTGCCGCCTGCCTTACCCTCGCGGTCGGCCCGACCCTTCGCGCGGCCGTTCTCGTCATCAGCAACGAGGCGAACGAGAAGATGGCGTTCGAACTCCACCCCGACAGCGGCGAACCCCAGAACGTGATCCTCGCCGCCGGGGAGTCACGGGCGTTCGCGTGCAACAAGTCGGCCGAGGTGAGCTTCGACGCGGAGGGCAAGGTCACGAAGTTGGCGCTCGACGCCTACAACATTTACGCATTCACGCGCCGCAACGGCGCGACGGGGTTGCACGGCGTCAAACTCGAAGGCACCGCGCCGACGGCCGGGGAACTGCCGACCGCGGCTCATTCGCAGAAGGAATTCAAGGTCGCGGTGAAGTTGCTCGTGGACGACGCCGAACGCCGCACGCAGGCCGTATGGGAGCGGGTCCTCAAGAAACGATTCGCACTGGCGGCCGACGTGCTGAAGGCGAATACCGGAGTCACGTTCGAAGTCACCGAAGTCGGTACGTGGGACACCGACCCGCGCGCGGGCGACCTGAAGGGGCTGCAAACCGATTTCGAGGAGGTCGTGAAGACGGAGCGGGCGGCGCTGGTCGTCGGCTATACGAGCCGAAAGTTCGCCCCCGGCTTTGGCGAGACGACCCCGAAGGCGATGCCGTTCGCGGGGTCGGTGGTGGCATTGCAATCGCATATCTTGATCCGCGAGGGCGACCCGCGGTCCGAACCGGACCGGGTGGAAGTGCTGGTGCAACAACTCGGCCGCTACCTGGGGGCCGTGAAGTACGCGGACCGCGCGTCGGTCATGCGGCCCCACCTCGGCGACGGGCAAGCGAATTCGGCCCGGTTCCAGATCAAGTTCGATCCGCTGAACGTCCTGGCGATGAACCTCGTCGCCGACGACCTGCGAACCGGCAAAGTCTCGCAGCTCAAAGACCTGACCTCGGCAACGCAGAACCGCCTCGGCCGTCTTTACGGGACGCTCGCGTCCCTCACGCCGACGGAGCCGCTGCCGGACGTCTACCTCGGCCTGCTGGACCGGGCCGGGATTCAGCCGCCGGAAGGCGTCGTCCCGGCGGGTGGTATTGCTGCGGCTCCGGCTACGGCCCCGAAGTCCGCGACGAAGGTGACGCGAACGCGGAATGCCAAAGAAGAGGCCGTGCGAACCGTGGTGACGGCCGTGACAACGCGGGCGGAGGCGAACGCGAAGTTGCCGGCCAACGGCAGCAGCACCCGCCTGAAGGGGGACGATCTCACGGCCGCGTACATCAAGGAAGCGGCCGGTGCGGCGGTGGGCGTTGAGAAGGAGTACCGCGAGGCGGCGTTCCTGCTCGGTCTCGGCATCGCCCTCGACGATTCGACGATCCTCCGCGACAACCCGGTAACGGCGTCCTTCTGCAAGGCGGTCGAATCCGACGACGACCGCCGGCAACGGATTGCGGTCCTCGGCAATCCGACGATCCGCAGTCGCCGCGATCTGTGCCAGCACTTCGTGATCTCGGCCGCCCTGACCGAGATGGCCGGGGCCGGTCTCGCCGAGCAAGCCGGCGTGCTGAAGGAGCAGATGGACATGACGAAGTCGAGCGGGTTCAGCTTCACCGACCTGTGCGCTGACTTCTCCGGGATCGAGTTCGCCAAGCGGGTGAAAAACAACGCGGCCGAGCTGGAGAGCGTGAACAAGAAGTTCACCGTGGCCGACTTCGTGCCGGCGATCGACGGCCTCCGCGACGGCATCTCGGCCGAGCGGTTCAAGGCCGACTTCACGTCGATGAACGACGCCAAGTTCAAGGCGGCCTACGACGCGGTGTGGAAGCGAGTGAAGGAGATGCCAGTGTACACGGAGAAGAAGTAAGGCGAGCGGCCCGGCGTAAGCGGGCCGTGTCTACGCGGCGCAAGACACGGCCCGCTTACGCCGGGCCGCTCGCCGAATCGATCACTTTCGCACTTTCCGCTCGGCAGCGAACTCCCACAGCAGGCACGGCAGGCTGCCGTTGTAGTAGTCGGTTGTCTTCACCACCTTCAGCCCCGTTTGCCGGGCGAGCCAGTTGTTCGATGTGAGCATCAGCATCCGCCAGCCCTGCCAGTGGGCGAGGAACGATTCACCCATTAGGCGGTACAGGTCGGCGAGTTCGCTTTCTTCCCCCAGGCGCTCGCCGTAGGGTGGGTTGCAGACCAGAATGCCGGGCGGGCCGGCGGGCGGGCGAGCGTCCTTCAGGTCTTGCAGGTCGAACTTCAGCAGGTTGCCGATACCGGCCGCCTTCGCGTTCGTTTTGGCGAACTCGATCGCGTCGCGGCGGATGTCACCGCCGCTGATGGGGGCCGCCAGTGGCTTCACCCCTTGCCGGGCGTCTTCGCGGATTGCGTTCCACAGTGGCCGGTCGAAGCTCGGCCAGCCCATGAAGCCGAACCACTTCCGCATCATCCCCGGCGCGCGGTTCGTCGCCATCCATGCCCCTTCAATGGCGAACGTACCGGAGCCGCACATCCAGTCCACCAATGGCACGCTGCCGTCCCAGCCGGACGCTAGCAGGATACCGCACGCGAGGGATTCGTTGAGGGGGGCTTTCACCAGGATCGGGCGGTAGCCGCGCTTGTGCAGTGAGTTCCAACTCGAATCGAGGCTAAGGACCATGTGGTCGCGGTAGACGTGCAGGTTCAGCGGGACCATCGGAGTCTCGGTGTCCACACTCGGCCGCACGCCGGTCCGCTCGCGGAATTGATCGCAGATGGCGTCTTTCACCCGCCGGGCGGCGTACTGCGAGTGCGTGATGCCACTGTCCCGCACGTTGCAATCGACGGCCAGCGTGTGGTCGGGCGTCATGTACTCGGCCCAGTTCACCGCCCGGCAGGCGTCGTACAGTTGGTCCGGGTTCCGCACGTCGGCCTCATGGACCGGTTGCAGCACCCGCACGGCCGTCCGCAGCCAGAGGTTCGCCCGGTAGAGCAGGGCGTGGTCGCCGGCGCAGTAGACGCCGCCGCGGCCGACCTCAATGTCGGCGGCGTGCAGGTGGGTGAGTTCGCCCGCCAGGAGTTTCTCCAGGCCGCGGGCACACGTAATGAAGTAACGGGGCATGGTTCAGTTCTTGGCCGCGAGGAAGCCGACGACCAGGACGCCAGTGATGGCGAGGATGATGGAAAAGAGCATCATTTGCTGGATGAACCAGACCTCGATCGCCTTGCCGAGCTTCACCCGCATCAGGCCCATGTGCAGGACGGTCGTGACCAGCATGTGCGACGGTAGGCCGATGAAGAAGCCGACGATGCGGGCCTCCCACGGCGGGTAGCCGGCGGCCCGGTAGACTTCCTGCAAGATCGAGATCATGATCGCCTCGACGATGGCCCAGACGATCCACGAGACGACCACGATGCCGGACGCGGCGAAGAAGCCGGGGCGTTCGAGGCGGCACCACCGGCAGGCGACCTGAAAGATGAACACGGCGAACGTGAGGATGCCGAACAGCAGCCCGCCGACGAAGCATAAGAGGGCGAGGACCGGGGCCACGGTTACACGGCCTCGGTCGGCACGGAGAACTCTTCGCACAACTCTCGCACGCTGCCGCGGACGCGGGAAATCAGGTCGTCGTCGCCCGGCTTCGCCAGCACATCTGTGATCCACCGGGCGATCTGCCGCATCTCCGGTTCCTTCATGCCGCGGGTGGTCAGGGCCGGCGTACCGATGCGAATGCCCGACGGGTCCATCGGCTTCCGCGGGTCGTAGGGGATCATGTTTTTGTTGACGGTGATGCCGGCCGAGTCGAGGGCCGTTTCGGCCTGCTTGCCGCCGATGCCGAACCGGCTGAACACGTCGATCATCATCAGGTGGTTGTCGGTCCCGCCGGACACGAGTTTGAAGTCGTGCCGCATCAACTCTTCCGCCAAACACCGGGCGTTGTCGATGACTTGCTGCGAGTATTCGCGGAAGGCGGGGCGGAGGGCTTCGCTGAACGCGACCGCCTTCGCCGCGATGACGTGCATGAGCGGCCCACCTTGCAAGCCGGGGAACACGGCCGAGTCGATCTTCTGCTGCCACTCGCCCTTGCACATCGTCATGCCGGCCCGCGGGCCGCGGAGGGTCTTGTGCGTGGTCGTCGTCACGAAGTCGGCGTGCGGCACCGGGTCCGGGTGCAACTTCGACGCGACTAGCCCGGCGATGTGGGCCATGTCCACCATGAGCAGCGTGCCGGTTTCCTTCGCGATCTCGGCAAACTTGGCGAAGTCGATGGTGCGGGAGTACGCGCTCGCCCCGGCGATAATGAGCTTCGGCTTGTGCTCGCGGGCTTGCGCGGCGAGGTGGTCGTAGTCGATGCGGTGCGTGTCCTTCGTGACGCCGTAGCTGACGACGTTGAAGTACTTGCCCGAGAAGTTCAACTTCATGCCGTGCGTCAGGTGGCCGCCGTGGGCCAGGTCGAGGCCGAGGATCGTGTCGCCGGGGGTCAGGGCGGCCAGGAAGACGGCCATGTTCGCTTGCGCGCCGGAGTGCGGCTGCACGTTGACGTGCGCGGCCCCGAACAGCTTCTTCGCCCGGTCGATGGCCAACCGCTCGACCTCGTCCACGTACTCGCAGCCGCCGTAGTACCGCTTGCCGGGGTAGCCTTCCGCGTACTTGTTCGTCAGCACCGTGCCCTGGGCGGCCATCACGGCCGGGCTGGTGTAGTTTTCGCTCGCGATCATCTCCAGGCCGAACCGTTGACGGTTCCGTTCCGCCTGGATCGCGTGAAAAACCTCGGCATCGGCGTGTTGAAGGGGGTTCATCGAACGGTCTCGTGAGCGGAGCGGTACCCCGTCCTTTGTATCGAATCGGTCATTCAATCGGAACACCCGCGGCCCGAAGTTTGTCCGCGAGGCGATCACCCGACTGGTACAACACGCCCGTCCACCCGTGCGCCACGGCGGCGGCGATGTTCTTCGGCAGGTCGTCCACGAATACGCACTCGTGGGGTTCTGCGTGCGCCCATTCCTGGGCCCGCTGGTAGAACTCCGGCCGCGGCTTCCTCGCCCCGACGACGTGCGACGCGACGAGGTGCTGAAGATGACTCAGCACCGGGGCGAACATCTTCGTGAACTGCTGGTAGTGGGCGTCGTTCGTGTTGCTGGCCAGCACGAGGCGGTACTTTTTCGCCAGCACCGGCACGAGTTCGCACACGTCGGGGTTGGGCCAGAAGATGTCGGTGTAGGCCGTGAGGAATTCCTCGTCGGTACAGCGGAAGTTCGCGAGTTTCTTGACGTGTTCGAGGTACTGGTGCGTGGTGATGCGGCCGGAATCGTAGTCGTCCCCGAGCGTGCCGCCGTAGAGCATCGTCTCCAACTCGGTGTGCGGCACGTCGGTGTAGCGTGCGAAGTGCTTGAGCGCCCGGCCGTGGTCGAAGAAGCCGATCACGTTGCCGAAATCCAGGAAGATCGTTTTCATCGGGAAGTTCGCTTCGAAAAAGGGAAAGCCCGGCCGGGAGAGTGGCCGGGCTTTCGGGATTCAGCCGTGGTCGGCTTATGCCTTCATTTCTTCCTTGACGAGTTGCATGTAGCAGGTGCCCTTCTTTTCTTCCTGCTTCTTCGCCAAGAAGTCCTCGGCCTCGGCCTTCGCGTTGTACGCGAAGGTGTTCAGTCGCTTGTTCGAGTTGTCGAACACGACCCAGACGGCCTTCATCGTCACGACCTTCACGGCCCGGGTCCGCTTGGCCTTGGGCTTCACTTCCTTCTTGACCTTGGCCTTCGCCTTGGACTTTTTCTTCTTGGGCGCGTCCTCGTCGTCGTCGTCGCCTCCGCCCTCGTCGTCGTCGGAGGCTTCCGCGGCCTCGTCATCGGCCTCGTCTTCCTCCTCGGCCTCGTCGTCGTCTTCAATTTCGTCGTCGTCTTCGACTTCGACCTTTTCTTCCCCCTCGCGGGCTTCGGCGGCCTCCGATTGGCGGCGCAGGTCCAGCCGGCTCGGTCCGCTCTTTCGTCCTTTAGCCATGAGGTCGATCCTCCGGTACAGTCGTTGCCCACGTTCGGGCGGGGTTCGCTAGTCTGTTTAACTTACCGACACCGCCGACCGCGACAAGATCGACGAACGTCTCGCCCTTCGGCCCGGTCGGCTTACAATCTCCCCCATCCAACCTCTTCTTGTTCAGGAGTCTCTCCATGCCCACGAATTCACCGCTCAACCGGAAGCTCCGTATGGGCCTCATCGGCGGCGGTCAGGGAGCGTTTATCGGCCGCGTCCACGCGACGGCCGGTGTCCTCGACAACCGTGCCGCCCTCGTCGCCGGGGCACTTTCCTCCGACGCGGCGAAAGCGAAGGCATCTGCAGCCGATTACGACATCCCCGCCGACCGAGCCTATGGCAGTGTGAAAGAGATGGTCGCGGCCGAGGGGAAGCGGCCGGACAAGGTCGATTTCGTCTCGGTCGCCACGCCGAACCACACGCACTTCGAGATCGCGAAAACCTTCGTCGAAGCCGGGTTCAACGTCATCTGCGACAAGCCGATGACCTTCGATTTGGCCCAGGCGGAAGAACTGCTGAAGATCGTTGAAAAGTCCGGCGTCGTGTTCGCGGTCACGCACAACTACACTGGTTACCCGCTCGTCCGGCAAGCCCGTGAGATGATCCTGAACGGCGACCTCGGCGAGATCAACGCCACCCGCAGCAATTACATTCAGGGCTGGCTGCGGACGCGGTTGGAAGCGGAGAGCCAGAAGCAGGCCGCGTGGCGGACCGACCCCTCAAAGTCCGGCATCGCCGGCTGCTTCGGCGACATCGGCACGCACGCTTACAACCTCGGTCGGTACATGACAGGGCTGCTTCCGAAGGAGATTTCCGGTCATTTGAAAATCTTCGCGGAAGGCCGGGCGCTCGACGATTACGGCACGGCCCTCGTCCGGTACGAGAACGGTGCCCTCGGCACAGTGACGGCCAGCCAGATCAGCCACGGCCGCGAGAATGACCTGTTCATCGAAATCGACGGCACGAAGGCGGCACTCCAGTGGCGGCAGGAGAACCCGAACGAGTTGATCGTCCGCAAGAACGGCGAGCCGCACAAGATTTACACCCGCAACGGCGGCCCGTACCTCGGTGCCGCAGCCGGGGCCGCGAGTCGCTTGCCGAGCGGCCACCCGGAGGCGTTCTTCGAGGCGTTCGCCAACGTCTACGGAGCGGCCTTCGACGCGATGGTGAAGAAGGCCAGCGGCGAGAAGGTCGAATCCGTCAACACCGTCTACCCGAACGTGTACGACGGCGTCGAGGGGATGCTCTTCATCACGCAGGTCGTGGCGAGCAGCAAGGAGAACGGCGCGTGGCTGCCGTTCCACCACCCGAAGAGCCGGAAGTAGAGTCGGCTGGGTCCGCTGAGTCGAGGTTGCCGTTTCAACGGCGAGCGGCCCGGCGTGAGCGGGCCATGTCTGTCCCACGCAGACACGGCCCGCTCGCCGTTGCTTGAGTCGGGAAATTGGTAGGTGCGGATGGAACCGGCCCCATCCCAACTACTTTCGATACACCGCAACCACTTCCGAAATGAACAAATCGCGGACGCCGGGGACGTGCTTGAGCCACTTCACCGGCCGCTGAATGTTGTATTGGCGGTAGAGTTGGCGGAAGCCGCTCGCCCGCATCAGGCGTTCGAACTTGCTGACGGTCAGGCGGTGCAGACCGAGTTGTTCCCAAGTGGTGTCTGCCGGCAGGCCGATCGTCTTCATGCAGGCCGATTGCGGGAACAGCAGGTGCGTCCACCAACCGGGTAGCCGCGTCCAGGTGTGCTTGCCGTGCGGGTGGCCCCACGGCGGGCCGAAGCTGAGCAGCAGGAGGCCGCCCGGCTTCAGCACGCGGCGGATTTCCGCGAGCGACTCGTCCGGCTTCGGTAGGTGCTCCATCACGTCCACGCAGAACACCACGTCGAACGCCGAGTCCGCGGCCGGGATGCGGTCGCCGGGGTAGCAGATGAAGTCGATGTCGGTCGTGCCGCGGAGTTCGGCCTGTTGGCGGGCGAAGGAGAGTTTGTACTCTTCCAGGTCGATGCCGAGGGCGGACCGCGTTTGCTCGCGGATGGCGAACGTCAGCCCGCCGGCCCCGCAACCGAAGTCGAGTGCCCGACCGCCAACCCACTCGCGGTTCAGCCCGAGGAACCGCTCGACGGCCATTTTGCCCTTTTCGACCTCGTGGTGAAAGTATTTCTCCAGGTAGGCGGCCTTGTCCTCTTGGGCGTGGAGGGCGACGAGTTCGTCCGCCTCCGGTGACGGATTCGAGAACCACGTTTGGTAGTACCGACAAAGTCGTTCCGCGACCGCCATCCCGCCCTCGTTTGCTCGTTTCCGCCTTGTATGCCGTCGAATTGCTATCTTACTTCACACAGAGACAATTGCCGGAAATTACCGCGTACCCACCCGAGATCATGGCCCGCCGCTCGAAGTCCGAAGACACGCCCCTGCCGCCGCTGTACGCCATGCTCCACGCGGGGTTGGAGCCGGTCGTCGCGGACGAGATTACCCGCGACCTCGGCGGCGAAGTCAAAAAGACCCGCCGCGGCACCGTCATCTTCCGCCTCAACACCATCGACGAGGACGTGGTGCAACTCCGCACCACGGAAGACGTTTACCTCCTCGCGTGGGGGTCCGACACGCTCACGTACAAGGCCGCCGACCTGAAGTCGATCGAGCAATGGACGGCGAAACAGCCCGACTGGAAACGGCTGTTCCAGATTCACCACGCTGTTCGGGGAATGCCGAAGGGCAAGCCGACGTTCCACCTCGTCTGCCAGATGACGGGCGAGCACGGCTTCCGCCGGGTGGACGCCCTCGACGCGATGGCCGACGGGCTGAAGGGGAAAATCCCCGGGACCTGGCAACCGGCCGACGAGAACGCCTGGCTTGAAATTTGGCTGACGATCACCGGCCGCACGGCCGTTTGCGGCGTCCGCCTCAGCGACCGCACCATGCGGCACCGCGCCTACAAGCGGGAACACGTCGCCGCGTCCCTGCGGCCGAGCGTGGCCGGGGCGATGGTCCGCCTCGCCGGCGCGGCCCCGGACATGACCGTCCTCGACCCGTTCTGCGGGGCGGGCACGATCCTGGCCGAGCAGATCGAACTCAGCCGCCGGCGCAGGGCCGGACACGTCCGCGTGATCGGCGGCGACTTGGACGCCACGACCCTTTTGAACGCGCAGGCGAACATCGAACGCCTCGGGCCGGTCGATCTGTGCCGGTGGGACGCGACGGCGTTGCCCCTCGCCGCCGAGTCGGTGGACCGCATCATCACGAACCCACCGTTCGGCAAGCAACTCTCGGCCCCGGAACTGATCCCCGGCCTCTACCGGGCGGCCGCGAAGGAGTGGAACCGCGTCCTCCGGCCGGGCGGTCGCGCGGTCTTTCTGGTGGCCGAGTCGGTGACGCTGCGGGAGGCGGTCAAGGCCCACGGCTGGCAGCAGCAGCGGGAACTGAAGGTCCGCGTCCTCGGCCAACTCGCGGTGATGAGCGTCTGGCAGAAGCCGTGACGACGCGATAGGATGCGAGTGGGTCGATTGTTCGTCGCTCGTTCATTTTCTGCCGATCCGGCTCTCGTGGAGTGGCCCATGTTCGTAATGAAGTGCCCGGAGTGCGACGCCGAGTTGAAGGCGAAAGCCCGGCCGCCGGAAGGGAAGAAGATCCGCTGCAAGGAGTGCCAGACGGCCTTCGTCCCGAAGGTGAAGGAAGTCCAGGAAAAGGCCGCGGCCCCCGTGAAGCCGGTCGCCGCCGAGAAGCCGGCCGAACCCGCCGCGAAGCCAGTCGACGACGACGAGAACGACATCAACCCCTACGGGCTTGTAACCGAGGAAGACACCGAGGAGCAGAAGGCCGCGAAGGCGAAGGTCCGCTTCGACGGTGTGGACGACAAGAAGAAGCGGAGTGCCCGCGGCCCGGCGATGTCGCTGCTCGTGATGCCGGCCAACCTGCTCGTCGCGTCCGGCGGCCTCACGTTCGTGATCGGCCTCGGTACGATCATCTACGGGTTGTGGCCGTTGATCTTCACCGACGTCTCGCCGAGCGACGACGACTACTCGGAACAACTGCCGTGGGTGCTCTTCGGCATCATCATCGCCATCTGGGCGGCGCTCGTCTTGCTCGGCGCGAGCCGGATGCAGAACCTCGAATCGTACACGTGGGCGATGACCGGGGCGATCATGGGCATCCCGCTTGCCCTGACCGGCATCTTCGCGCTCATCACGCTCCGCAACCCGAAAGTCCTCGCCGGCTTCATGGAAGTCGAAGGCGCGATGGACAACGAGGAAGAGGAAGAGAAGGATGACGACGAGGATGAGGACGACGAAGACGACGAGGACGATTAATTCAATCGCGGCGAGGCCGGGGCGGATGTCCCTGCCTCGCCGTGTAGTTCGCTATCTCATAAGACAGTCTCCGATCTTCCCATCTCTGGAGACGCTAGAACGATGTCCACCCCTCATTCCGTAACCCGTGTACTCGGCCTCGGCCTCACCCCCGGCAAGATGCGCGGGCTGCAACGGATTAGCAACGCGAACGGCACCCTGACGATGGTCGCCACCGACCAAAACAGCAGCATGATGTCGATGATGAAGAAGGCCACCGGTAAGGAGCCGACCTTCGCCGAGATTGCGGACGCGAAAGTGATGCTCTCCCGCGCCCTCGCGCCGCACTGCTCCGGCCTCCTCGTCGACGGCTACTACGGTTATTGGAGCACCGTCGCCGCCCAGGCCGTGCCGAGCAGCACCGGCTTGCTCATCCGCGTCGAGAAGTCCGGCGCCGCCAAGAACAAGGCCGGTGCCCCGTGCGGCGAAGTCGAACAGGGTTGGGGCGTCCACAAGATCAAGCGGTGCGGGGCCGACGCGGTGAAGTTGCTCGCCCAGTTCGAGCCGGAAGAGTTCGACTCGGCCGAGCACAACTTCGAGTTCACCCGCAAGATGTACGAGGACTGCATCGCCCACGACATCCTGTTCCTGCTGGAGCCGATCCACTTCGCGTACAACGGCGAGGACGACAAGTCGAAGACGAAGCTCGACCGTAAGGCGACGACGGTGATCGACTCGGCCCGCATCCTGAGCCGGCTGTGCGACATCTACAAGTCCGAGTTCCCTGGCACGCCGGGCGTCGAGAGCGACGCCCAACTGACCGACAACCTGAAGCGGCTGAACGACGCCTGCGAGAAGCCGTGGGTACTGCTGAGTGCCGGCGTGGACTACGACCAGTACAAGAAGCAGGTCGAAATGGCGATGAAGGCGGGGGCGAGCGGCATCCTCGGCGGCCGAGCGTTCTGGAAGGAGTTCTTCACGTACACCAACCCAGCCGAGCGGCAGAAGTTCGCCGAGACGGAGTGCGTGAAGCGCGTCACCGAGATTGACGCGATCGTGAAGCAGGGCACGCCGTGGTTCAAGAAGTACGGCTACTCAATGGAAGACCTGCACACGCTGCGGGCGGCCGAAGGCTGGCACGCCCGCTACGCCGGCGGCACCGCCGTCGCCAGCGGCCCGACGAAGGTCGACCCGAACGCGGTGTATTGATGTCGCTTTGGATTACGAATAGCCCGGACCGGTAGCTCCGGTCTGTTTCGACCGTAAACGTCTAAAAGAGGGACATAGTTCGTTTTGAAAACGAGCTGCGTCCCTCTTTTTGCGGTTGACCCATTTTGTGGCGACCAAGGAACCAATGGGCGAACGTATATTACTGAAATGGAGTAATTCTCTGCTTTCGTGAGACACTCATGAAACCGCCGACTTTCTTCCTTTCATCCACGATCTACGATTTCAAGGATCTACGCTCTGCCATCAAGTATTTCTTGGAGCGGCAGGGCTGCCGGGTTCTAGCATCTGACTTCAACGACTTCCCAAAACCTCTCGAAAATCATTCCTACGAAGGCTGCCTAAAGTCGATCGCCGAAGCACACTTCTTCATCTTGCTCATCGGGGCTCGGGTCGGTGGCTGGTACAACGAGCCGAATCAGATTAGCATCACGCAGCAGGAATACCGCGAGGCATATCGGCTCCACGAACAAGGGAAATTGAAAATCCTTGCATTTGTTCGAGCTAATGTGTGGCAAATGAAGGACGACCGGAAGTTATTAGCGAAACACATCCAAGAGATGGACCTTGATCCGGGGGCAAAGGCTCAAGTGATGTTAGCTCCGACCAAGGCCGCGACGAATGCAGAGTTTATTAGCAGGTTCATCGAGGAAGTTGGAAAAAGCAAGGAGACCGCATCCGCAACAAAAGGCCAAGGGACGTATCCGACTGGGAACTGGCTTCATATCTTCGAGCAGTTCGGCGAGATCATTGAGCAACTTCAGGTGCAAGCGTTCACGAAGCGGCCCGTAGAGGAGGTGGCGTTGCGTCGTCTCCTTAGAGACGAACTGCATGAGTTCGTGCGGATATCACTCGTGCGAGGGCAAAAGAGTGTGTTTAGCTCGCGACGTACTATTGAACATTTCTACGCACGCATGCCCGAAAAGCTCATGCTTGACAAGCAGAAAACTACAGTGAACACAGAGGAGTTTGATCAGCTATGTTCGCACTGGATTGGGTCGTGTCTTAACACAAAATTCTATCCAGTCGTCCTGCCTCGTTCGCTGGCTTCGCCACTATTCATGGAGTATTGCAGTCAGACCGGAACGATGGCTCCGTTGCCAGTTCATACCGCGTTAGTGAGACTCACGATTGAACTTGAAAGCTACGAGATTGCGCGACAAAAGGCTGACTGCCTCGGTCTCATTGGTGAATCGGGGCCCAGGCAACGGGGTGGTGTCGGAGAGACGATACAAGTCTCAACGATCAAGTTATTGGGTATACTAATCATGATGGATCGAGTCTGTAATATCATCGAGCTGAGCAAGGCTATTATTCAGCATCTAGATGGCCAACTGTTTCTCATGCCTAGTTTGCGTCCACGATCACCGTTATACGCGCACGGAGAACTCGAAAGGGAAGATGTAACAGCGGCTGAAACCGAAGCATTTTTGTTGATGTAAAAAGTGGATGCGGCGAATTCGCAAAGCGAGCCGCGTCCACTTTTCGCTCACTTCTCCACGCCCTCGCCTTCCAACTTGTCGAGCAGGTGGCCGAGCTTCTCCCGCTTCGTGGCGAGGTAGTCGCGGTTGAACTCGCCCGGCGTCATTTGGATCGGCACCCGCTCGACGATCTTCAGACCGTAGCCCTCCAAGCCGATCACCTTCCGCGGGTTGTTCGTCAGCAGGCGGATCTGTCGCACGCCGAGGTCGTGCAGGATTTGTGCGCCGATGCCGAAGTTGCGGAGGTCCGGGGCGAAGCCGAGCCGCTTGTTGGCCTCGACCGTGTCCAACCCTTCCTCTTGCTGAAGGCGGTAGGCTTTTAGCTTGTTCAGGAGGCCGATGCCGCGACCTTCCTGCCGCATGTAGACGATCACGCCCTTGCCGGCGGCGGCCACCTGCTGCATGGCGTACTGCAATTGTGGGCCGCAGTCGCACTTCGCGGAGTGCAACACGTCTCCGGTCAAACACTCGCTGTGCATCCGCACCAGTACCGGTTCGTTCACCGGGCAAATCACGCCACCGGTGTGTTCGACGCCGACGCCGCCCATGGTGATGGCGATGTGCGGTTCCGCGTCGACCAGCGACGTGTACGCGAACAGGTCGAATTCGCCGAACTCCGTCGGCAGTTTCAGGCCGATCTCTCGCTTCACCAGTTTCTCGGTCTGCCGACGGTATTCAATCAGGTCGGCGATGGTACACATCTTGAGGCTGTGGTGCCGGCAGTACTCGATCAAGTCCGGCAGGCGGGCCATGGAGCCGTCTTCGTTCAGGACCTCGCAAATCACGCCGACTTCGCGAAGCCCGGCCATCCTGCACAGGTCGACGCTGCCCTCGGTGTGGCCGGCCCGCACCAGTACGCCGCCCGCCTTCGCGATCAGGCCGTCCATGTGGCCCTTGTCGCGGACTAGGTCGTTCGGGCCGGACGCGGGGTCCGCACACACCTGAATCGTGCGGCAGCGGTCGTGGGCGGAAATGCCGGTGGTGATGCCGAAGTGGGCGTCGAAATTGTGCGTGAACGGCGTGGCACTCGCGTCGATGCGAACGCCGGGGAGCAGGTCCAACCCTAGGCGGTCGGCGTTCGGCTTGGACATCGCCACGCAGAGGCGGCCGCAGGCCTCGCGGACCATGAAGTTCACGTCGGCCGGCGTCATCAGTTCGCCGGCCATGACGAGGTCGCCCTCGTTCTCGCGGTGTTCGTCGTCCACCAGCACGACCATCCGGCCGGCCCGCAGTTCGGCCAGGGCGTCGGGGATCGAACAGAAGTGGTCCATCGGTCATTCTCGCGGGTTGGGGTCGGGCGTTGAACGCATTCTACGCGACCGGCCCGCTCCCGCCGCCTACTTCGGCATCCCCGGTGGCGTTTCCGCCTGACCCGAAGGGGCATTGTCCTTGCTGCGGGACGACTTCACCAGGTGCATGTCCGATTCGATGTGGCGGAGCTTCCAGGGCACCGCCGCGTCCCCCTTCGGGGCGACCGGGTCGGCGAGCGGGTCCACCGCGGCCGACTTGCGGAGGTCGTTGAGCTTCGCGAGGAAAGCCGCGTCGTCGCAAACGATGACGACCGCCCCGCGGGCCGCACTTTGCGACGCTTCCGTCCGCGGCAGTTGGATCTCGACGGGCACCCGCAGTTCGATCGACTTCTCCGTCACGGTCATGATCGGGGCCTGGTCGGGGCTTTCGGCCAGGATCGCCCCCGGTTGCACGATCCGCCCTTCCCGCCAGGCGGCGAAAAACTTCTCGCGGGGGTCGCCGTCCCGGGTGGCGTCGAGGCGGTCGAGCGGCACGAAGAACTGCGACTTGATCTGCGTCTCGTACCCCGGCGGTTCCTGCGGTAAGCTGGCACCCGCGCCCATGAGGGCCGCACGGCCCGACAGGGGCTTCAGGAAATCGAAATGCTGGAACCCCGGTTGGTTGAACTCTTGGAGCAGCATCGGCCGGACCTGCGGGGCGCGGGCGAACACCGTTAGCAGCGCGTCGTACACGAGGCTGCGGCCGGCGGCTTCGACCTCAAGGATCTGCTGGCCGTAGCGGGTAAATTTGGCCCCACCGACGAAGCCCTGCGTCGGGGCGACGACCCGCCAGACCGGCCGACTGCCGGTGGGGATTTGCCGCATCATGTCGAAGTTCAGTTTGTACGAACCCTCGGGCGTGACGAGCGTGCCGGCCGATTTGCACCGAAGGCCGGAAGCGTCCTGCTGCCACGATTGGAGGCCGTCGAACGTGAACTTCGGCTGGAACTCGTGGTTGCGGTGCAGGATGCGTAGAAGGTCGATTTGGCGGAACCGGACCACCCCGATCATGCCCGGCGTGTCTTCGAGGAAGCCCTTCTGGACCGCTTCGATGTCCCGCGGATCGACGGGCTTGCCGGCCTCGCGGGGCTTCACGTCCACCGACTCCTGCCGGCCGGTGTCGAGCGTCGTCTGGAACGCCTTGTGGAAGTCGACGGTCCGCGTGTCGATCGGGTTCACCTTTTCGAGGGTGGTCATCCAAACGACGAGGGCGTCCTTCGTGTCTTGTTGCACGCCGATCAACCGGCCGACGAGATAGGCCGCGTAGCCGCACCCGCCGAGGACGGCGACCCACCAGGCGAAATTACAGAACGGGAGGCCGGCCCGCGTGCCTTCGGAATTCTGGATTTGTCGGCGGGCGGCGAAGGCGAGGACGATGACGCCGGCCGGAAGGACGAGCAACAGCGGCTCGACGAGTTGCTGCCCGCTAAAGAAGGCGAGGATGCCGAGGACGCCGAGCGTCAGCATGAAGACGATGGTCAGGATGAGCGCGAGGATCGCAGTGACCGAATACGGGGCGTACCCGGTCGGCTCGTTGGTGGTCAGTAGCCGGGGAGCTTCGGCCATCGGTCGTCCTCGGAACGGCTCGCGGGGCAAGATATGGACTGTTCTACAAATACGCCTTCGGCCGGCGAACAGTTCGCGATGACCGGGAAACGGACGAGCCGAACACCTGGAGGTGTTCGGCTCGCTCGGATTTTAGCACATTCAGTCCGCGTCTCGCGCCTGGGTCGTCGGGATCGGGGCGGGCTTCTGCGAGCCGAAGACGTTGCCGGCGATGTTCGCCGTCGCCGTCGCGTTGCGGGATTGCAGTTCGCCGGCCACGTCCAGGAAGATTTTGTCCTGGAGGATTTCCTGCACCACGGTCTGGAGGCGGTCACCGCCCGGCACCTGGACCAACGGCTTCGCTCCGGTGTTCAGGGCGACCATTCGCTTCTGGATCAGCGTCGAGAGCTTGAACCGGCCGCCGACCTTGTTGACAATCTCTTCTTCTTTCAGTTCGTCGAGCATGAAATCCCCCTGATGGTGAATTGTTCCTGGATGACGGCCCGGAGGGCCTTCACGGTTTCGCCCAAGTCGTCGTTGACGACGCGGACGTCGAAGTCGTTGCGGCAGGCCAGTTCCGTCTCGGCCGTCTGGATGCGTCTCGCCAGGGCATCGGCGTCTTCCGTCCCGCGGCCCCGCAACCGCTCGCGGAGTTGTTCTGCCGACGGTGGCATGAGGAAGATCGACAGGTGATCGCCCGGCAAGGCGGCCCGCACGCTGGCGGCCCCTTGCACGTCCACCACCAGGATCACGCCGTGCCTCGCCGTCCGGTGAACGTCGACCGAAGCGTTGGGCGTGCCGTAGTAGTCCCGCCCGAAGACGACCGCGTGTTCGAGCATCCGGTTCGCCGCGACTTCGTCCTGGAACTTCGCCACGGTCCAGAAGTGGTAGTCGCGACCGTCGAGTTCGCCGGCCCGCGGTTGCCGCGTCGTGGCCGTGACGGCCCGCCGCAGGGGCAACTCCGGCGTCGTGGCGAGCAGTTCCGCCACGACCGTCGTCTTCCCCACACCGCTCGGCCCGGACACGACTAGCAGTGGGGCGGTCATTCGACGTTCTGTACCAATTCCTTCATCTTTTCGAGCGTAGCCTTGATCTCGACCACGTTTCGGGAGATCGTCACGTCGCCGGCTTTCGAGCCGAGGGTGTTCGTCTCGCGGCCCATTTCTTGAAGGACGAACTCCAGCCGCCGACCGGGGCCGTCGCTCTCCTTGCGGATCACCTCTTCAAACTGTATCAGATGGGCGTCGAGCCGGGTGACTTCTTCCGAAACGTCGGTGCGGTCGGCGTAGGCGGCGAGCTCGCGGATCAGGTGCTCCGGTTCGACCGTCACGCCCGCACTCGCGACGGCCTGCCGGATGCGGTCCAGAAGGCGTTGCCGGTAATCGTCCATCACCCGCGGCAAGTGTTGGCGGACCAACTCGAGTTGGTCCTTGATGTGGCGGTGGTGGAGAAGCAACTCGTCCGCCATCGCACGGCCTTCGTCACGCCGCACGGCGTCCAGTTTCGTCAGGGCTTCGTGCAAAACCCGTTCGACCAGCGGCCATTCCTCTTCCGGGACAGCCGTCCGACTGCCCGCCTCCGGGGCAATCCCCGGCAGGGCGAGGAGAGCGGCCAGAAGGACGCTAGTGTCGGTCGCGGCCGGGCAGGCGGCTTGAATCTGTTGGAGGTAGCCCGTCAGGACCGCGGTGTTGAGCGTGTGGCCGTTCGTGCCGCGCTGCCGTTCGACCCGCACGGTCAGGTGCAGGGTGCCGCGCTTCACGGTGCGGCGGATGACCTTCTCGAAGTCGGGTTCCAGCGCGGGATACGGCTCGGACCCGCGGACGGTGACCTTGAGGTGCCGGTTGTTGACCGAGCGAACTTCGAGCGAAACCGCGAGGTCGGGCGTCAGGGCGCGGGCTTCACCGAACCCGGTCATACTCAGCAGCACGTGTCCGACCTCGGGCGGTGGTTACTTGGCGGGTTCGACGAGGCCCGCGGGCGGCGTGGTGCCGCGGGCGTCGGCCTGCGCGAACTTCACGTGAACCATGATGACCAGCACCCACACGCCGGCGAGGTACAGGGTAATCTTGGTGAAGGCGTCGCCGGCCCGCGAGCCGAACGCGCTGGAGCCGCCGGCCCCGCCGAACGCCCCGGCCAACCCGCCGCCCTTACCCCGTTGGATGAGGACGACGAGCATCAGCAGGACGCTGACGATAATGATGACGACGTTGAGAAAGTACGAGATGCCCGAGGCACCTTCCGCAAAGAGGGTCACGCGCCGACCTCCTGGACGATCACAGTTCCACAACTGCTAAGTTATGACGGCCCGGCGAATCGCCTAGCCCGCCGCCTTCACGATGGCCAGGAAACTATCGGCTTTCAGGCTCGCGCCGCCGACGAGTGCCCCGTCCACGTCCGGCTGGTGCAGAATCGTCACCGCGTTGTCCGGCTTCACCGAACCGCCGTACTGAATGAGAAGCTCCGACGCCACTTTCTCGCCGAACATCTCGACAATTTTCCCGCGGACGAAGGCGTGGGCCGCCTGCGCCTGTTCCGGCGTGGCGACTTTGCCGGTGCCGATGGCCCAGACGGGTTCGTAGGCGATGACGAGGTTTGCCATCTGCTCGGGGGGCACGTCCGCGAGGCCGAACGAGATTTGTCGGTCGAGGACGGATTCGGTATGGTTCGACTCGCGCTCGGCCAGCAGTTCGCCGATGCAGAAGATGACGTGCAACCCGGCCGCGAGGGCCGCCCGGGCCTTCTTGTTGAGCAGGTCGTCCGTCTCGCCGAGGCCGTGCCGCCGCTCGCTGTGGCCGATGAGAACGTACTTACACCCCGCACCGAGAACCATCTGTGGGGCGAGTTCGCCGGTGAACGCCCCTTCTTTCTCGAAGTGGCAATTCTGGGCACCGACAACCACGGCCGACCCCTTGACCGCGTCCGCAACGGCCGTCAGCCACGGGGCCGGTGGGCAGACCGCGACCTGGACTTTGCTACTGGACCCGACTTCTTTCGCCACCGCCGCCGCAAGGCTCTTCGCCCCGGCGAGGTCGGTGTACATCTTCCAGTTGCCCGCCACAAACTTCGGCCGAGCCATCGCTTCCCCTTTAGAAGTTGAAAATGAAGATCACGCTTCTGTTGGTGCCCAGAAGTGCCGGCCGAGCGCATCGCCGAGCCGGCGGAGGTCGCCCATCAAGGCCAGGAACTGGTGCGGCGGCAACGCTTGCGGGCCGTCGGAGAGGGCCTTTTCCGGGCAGTTGTGGACTTCCACGTGGACGCCGTCGGCCCCGGCCGCGACGCTCGCCCGGCACATACTCGGGATCAGGTCCGGGCGGCCGGTTGCGTGGCTCGGGTCCACGATGATCGGCAGGTGCGATTGGCCCTTCACGTTCGGGACGGCACTCATGTCGAGCATGTTCCGCGTGCTGTCCTCGAAGCTCCGCACGCCGCGCTCGCAGAGGACGACGTTCTTGTTCCCCTCGGCCAAGATGTACTCGGCCGACATCAGCAAGTCCTTCACCGTCGCGCTCATGCCGCGCTTCAGTAGCACCGGCGTTTGCGTGCGGCCGCACTCCTTCAGCAGATCGAAGTTCTGCATGTTGCGGGCACCGAGTTGCAGCATGTCGGCGTACCGGCAAACCAGGTCCACTTGCCGAGGGTCCATCACTTCCGTGACGACCGGCATGTCGTACTTCTGGCCCACGTCCTTCAGAATTTTTAGCCCGTCCTCGCCCATGCCCTGGAACGCATACGGGCTGGTCCGCGGCTTGAACGCCCCGCCGCGAAGGATGTTCGCCCCGCCGGCCTTCACGTACTTGGCGACTGTGTCCATCACTTCGTAATTTTCGACGGCGCACGGCCCGGCGATCATGGCGAGGCTACCGCCGCCGATGCGCACCTTGCCGACGTAAACGACGGAGTCGTCCTTGCGGAACTCGCGGCTGGCGAGCTTAAACGGCTTCATGATCGGCAGCACTTGTTCGACGCCGGGGATGGCGGCGAAGTTCTGAGCGAACGGCTTCGTCTCGTCGCCGATGGCCCCGACGATGGTCCGCGACTCGCCCCGGCTGACGTGCGGCTGAAAGCCGAGTTCCCGCACCCGTTCGATGACGTGATCGATCTGTTCCAGAGACGCATCCGGGCTGAGTACGAGAATCATGAGGACACCGTCCACGAATCGCAGGGCTTTGGCCGCGCGACCAATCAGGGAGAGCCAACAATACGGCTAAGATATCGAAGATATGGGAACGGCGTCGGGGTGACTACCGATCCCGGTGATTCCACACGCCGTTGACCCGACAAGAACGGTTGCTATTCTCATGCCCTCCCGAATGAGGGCAACGGCATGTCTCCTCGGCTGTTGGTTCTGGTGACTGCGGCGGTGGCGATCCTGAGCAGCGGTTGCGGGACGACGCTTAACACCTGCATGATTCCGCAGAACGGCGGGCAGCGAGTCTATGGCGGCGTCCGTCTGGATGCGACTTGTGTTGCAAGCGCTGTTACCGACGAACCAACTGTATTTAATCCTCTGGGTACCTCGAAACCAAAAACAGTGTACCAACGCGCCTGGGAAATGCTCTTGTTCGGGATCGATCTACCGTTGAGCGCCATCGGCGACACGGTGACGCTGCCGTATTTCCTGCTGTCTGATGTGAACAACAGCATTAACAACTATTACTTCCCGCCGAAGAAATCGGCCGTGGAAGTTCCCGATGCACTGCCTTCGGAAACGGCTCCGATGAAGCTCGCCGTTACGAAGTAAACCTGGCTGCTGCTTCCGCGAGTTTCGCCACGAGCTTCTGATACAAGGCAATCGCCTCTCTTCCGCGAGCGGTGACAACGGCCCCGCCGCCGCCGGTCCCGCCGGTTGTGAGTTCGACGAGCGGTTCGCCGGCCGCGTCGTTCATCGACTTCACCAGGGTCCACGCGCGGCGGTAGGACATACCCATTTGCTTCGCAGCGGCCGAGATGCTGTGGTGGTGGTCGATGTGGCCGAGCAACTCCACGCGGCCGGGGCCGAGGACTTTCTCGCCGTCACGTTCGACCCAGACGCGGACCTTGAGACCCCAACCGGGCTTGTCGCCGAGCATGGCAATGTCCTGTCTTCAATCCCCGAAGACGAACTCCGGCGTGTTTAGCAGGCCCCACATCAGGTCTTCGACCGCCTCCCGCCGCTTCGCTCCGGTTTTCTCGAAGCGTGATACGCACGCGGCCTTCTCGGCGTCGGTCGGGGGGCGGCAGTACGCGAGTAGGTACAACTCCTCCACGACCTCGGCACTCGTCAACTTGCTCGCGGCCAACTTCGCGGCCCGGCCGTCGTCGGCGGTGATCTTACGACTGAGGCTCGGGGCGTTCATCAGGTGCAGGGCTTGCACGACGGTCGTGTCGGTGGTCCGCTCGCACGGCGGGTCCTGGTTCGGGTCGGGGCGGCCGAAACTGTCGAGGAACTGCGAGGTGCCGCGGACGGTCCAGGCTTCCATCGCCCGCGAACCGGGTGACATCGCGTCGAACTTCTCGGTCACGCCGGTAATGTCCGTGACGGCGTCCAACAACACTTCGGCCCGAAGGCGTTGGCGGTAGTGCCGGGAGTAGTTCCGCGTGTCGCCGACGTTGCGGTCCTGCGGAGTCGAAGACAGGCCGTAGACGTAACTCGTCGCGATGCGGCGAATCAGCTTCTTCAAGTCGTGGCCGTTTGCTCGGAAGTCGGCGGCGAGTTCGTTCAGCAGGGCCGGGTTCGACGGCGGGTTCGTGTCGCGAAGGTCGTCCACGGGGTCCACGAGGCCCCGGGTCATCAGGTCGGCCCACACGCGGTTGACGATGACCTTGGCGAAGAACGGGTTCTCCTTCGCCGTCACCCACTCGGCCAACTTCACCCGCGGGTCGTCCTCTGGGGCGATCTCCATTGGCGAACCGAGCAACGGTGTCGGCGTCATCTCCTCGCCGGTCAGCGGGTGCTTGACCGGGCCGCCGCGGCGTTTGCCCGTGGCAGGGCTTTCGCTGGCGAAGATGATCTCCTCGCTGCCGGAGATGGGGGCCGAGATGCCGGTGCCCTTCCGCCCGATGCGGCCGAAGAACGCGGCGAAGCTGTAGAAGTCCCGCTGGCTCCACTTCTCCGACGGGTGCTGATGGCACTTCGCGCAGTCGAGCCGCACCCCGAGGAAAAGCTGGCTGACCATCGGCGCGAGTTCTTCCGGCTCGCGGCGGTTGCGGTAGAACACCGTCGCGCCGTCCTTGAAGGTGCTGCCGGACGCAGTGAGGATTTCTCGCACGAACTGGTCGTAAGGCATGTTCTTGCGGAAGACGTCTCGCAACCACGAGTCGAGGTTGAACGTCGCCTTGATGCCGACGTGGTACGGGTTCGGCCGCAGCAGGTCGGCCCACTTGTTCGCCCAGAAGTCCGCGTACTCCGGCCGGGCGAGCAGGGCGTCGATCAATTTCTCGCGCTTCTTCGCGTCAGCGTCCTTGAGGAACGCCCGCGTCTCGTCCGGCGTCGGCAGGCGGCCGATGATGTCGAGGAACGCCCGCCGGAGGAAAGTCGCGTCAGTCGCTTGCTCGGACGGCGTCAGGCCGAGTTGCTTGAGCTTGTTCCAGGCGTGGCCGTCGATGAAGTTCTGCCGCGGCAGCTTCTCGTACAACTTCGCGTTCACCGTCCCCGGCAGCGGGATCAGCACATTACTCACGGCAAACTTGTCCGCGTAGCGGGCCGTGACCGCCGCTTCGCCGGCAATCGGGCCGGTCTTGATCGTGCCCGTCGCGTCCACGGCCGCATAGCCGCTGTCGTTGGACTGGAAGGCGGCGAGTTTGGTCACGTCCTCGGAACTGCCGTCGCTGAAGTGGGCCATCACGCGAAGGGGGAGAGCGGTGTTGAACGTCAGCAGTTTCTCGGTCGGCGATACCGTGATCTTCGCCAGCGTCGGCGCGTCCTTCGGCGTCCGCGGTGTGCCGGCGACGATCCACGCTCTCAGGAGGGCGTACTCGGGTGAGTCCTTCGGCAACTTCCGGCCGCCGCCGTGCGGCACGTCGCCGCAGGCTTTGCGGAGGAACAGGCTGAAGTCCACATCGGCCGCGAACAGCCGGCGGCCGCGGGCCTCGGTGACGATGGCGTTGTAATCGAAGTCCGTGTCGAAGCCGAGGAGCGACAGGGCGAACCCGTTCTGCCCGCGGGCCTTGCCGTGGCAGCCGCCGCTGTTGCAGCCGTAGCGGGTCAGGATCGGCTCGACGTTGCGCTCGAATGTCGGCTCGGAGGCGGACGCAAACGACGACACGAGGAGTAATACCGGGAAGGTGAATTTCATGTCGGCAGACGGCGGGGGGACAGTTCGCGGCGCGAACAGGGTCGGCAGGTAAATGAAGTGTAGCCGACAAGGACGGCGGGGAGCAACCACGAAAAACCGAATTCGCCTTGGTGCCCTGCGGTCCGATCACGTTGCCGGGAAGCAGCGGATGTAACCCGATGCGAACGGAATTGGTAGGGTAGTGTCCTCTTGGGTCAAATCGAAATCTGACAACCTTCGGCCAGCGTAGAAGGAGTATCTGCTCATCTGGTACACGACCGGAGATGGTTGAAAAAACGAAATCGGGCGTCGTTTTCCGGGGATGGGGGCATCGAATCTTTTGTCCTTGCGCGAAACGGTTCGACGGCCTTCGCTGTCACACAGGTTGCGCTCACGTTCGGGTCCGTTCGGCGGGTGAGAAAATCTACCAATGGAGGGTCTTCTGTGCGCATTTTTAAAATCAAATCGGGTCCCCACAAAGACAAACAAATCCACGTGACCAAATACATTAAACGCGCCCGGGGCGTGGACATCAATATTGAGCACAACGTCCCGACCGTTTCCGGGAAGTCGCTTCAATGGGTGCAAACTGTTTCCGACAACGGAACATTTTTCAAAGACTGTAAACTAAACCCCCACGTCGACCCGTACGGAAAGGGTGGGGCTGTCAATACCGTTTCACTCCCCGGATTCCCAGGCTCTTGTAAAGCCGATGACTTGCTCCCATTCTTCTGGACGACGGCGGAACTCGCGATTGTCGGATCGAGATTTTCTGATAAACCGAGCGAGGCAGTGCCAAAATCCGGCCGAACGTGGACGATTTTTATCACGGCTCTAACGGAAGTTACCAACAAAGCGGTGCAACATCTGGTGTACATCAATTGGGGTTACGATCTTATGGCCGATGGGTCCGTGCGGGTCGCCGCCATCGTCACGCCGACGGATGATCAAATAAAAGCTCACCTGCAGACGCTCAGAAAGATGTACCCGACCTTCACCTACACTTGATGCCCGGGAACGATGCACAGTGGGCCGTCACCTTCAGTGGCTGCGTCGCATTGAACGTCAGCGGGTTTTCGGTTGGTGACACCGTGAGTTTCGCCATCGCACGCGGCGTGCCGGCGACGATCCACGCTCTCAACAAGGCTTATTTGGGCGAGTCCTTCGACAACGTCCCCGCCGTGGGCAACCGCGAAAGCCGAATTCCGCCCGGCCTGCCGTCGCGATTACTTCGCGAAGCAAGCCGGGTCGAGGGCGAGGGCCTTCTCGGCCAGGGCCTTTGCGTCCGCCAACTTCCCCTCGGCGACTGCCTTCTTGTAGTCGGCGACGAATTCGGTTGCGGGTGACAGTTCGACGACCTCGGCCGTGGCGATCAGGTACACTTGGTACTTCTCGTTCACAGGCTTCGCCTCTTTGAACAGGCGGTTCAGGTACGGCACCCGCGCCAGTGTTGGGGTCGGCTTTGTAGCAGCGGGGGCGGTGATCGTGCCCAGGTCGATGATGCGGCTGCGACCGGCCGGCAGGCTGAACATGCTCTTGTGCTTCCCCGTTTGCACGTCGGCCTTGTCGTAGAACTGCGTGAACGGAACCATTTCTCCGCCGTCGGTCGTGGGCGACAGGAGCGTGGTCACTGCCAACTGCGGCACGTTCGTGTTGACGACCGTGTGCTTGGCGTCCAGGTCGAACTCGACCGTCTTGCGGTCGGCGGTCACGTCCGCTTTGACCTTCACGATCGTGCCGTCGTGGACGACTTCGCTCTTCGGATCGCCTTTCGTGTCCAGGCCGGTGATGACGGTCCGCTCAGCCCCGGCCTTCATCTCGCCGGGCCGGCCGCTGAGCAATGTCAGCTTCGGGAAGGTCGTCACCGTCGCGTTGCGGTACGACTCCAGGGCCTTCAGCACGTCCGGCAGGTCTATCTTGCCAGCGGGCAAGTCGCTCGACAGTAGGGCACTATTGCTAAACAACTTGACGAAGCTCGGCGTTTCGGACCATTGAACCGTGATGACGCGGAACGTCACTGCGGCTCCGGGCACGGTGGCCGGGGCTTGGGCCGTGGCGACGGTCGCGGCTGCAAAGAGGACGACGAGTGAGCGAACGGCGTGCATCCTTGCACCTCGATTCGAGGAAGAGGAGAGGGACGGCCAAGCATAGCGACTCGTGCGGCCGCGCCAAGGGAGAAGTGCTCTCGCCTAAACCCCCAGCATATCCCCAATTCCCGCCAGCACGGCTCGATCGCTGTCCGGTCGCGTCGGCGACTGCGGGTGCGTGTCGTCGCAACTCAGCCAGCCGCGAAGCTTCAAGAACATCGCCGCCGAGTGCTTGTACGCCGGCACCGGGTTGCGGAACGCGAAGAAGCCGAGGTACTGCAGCACGTCGTTCAGTTCGTAAAACCGCGGGTCGCCGGCCAGCCAGTAGGCGTCTCGCTTCGCGAACAGGTCGGGGGCGAAGGTGCTGAGGCCGAGGAGGTAGTCGCTGCCGTACATCACCATGTCCACGGCCAAGTCGTTGCCCGTGAAGACCTTGAAGTCTGGCCGCACCTGATCGCGGAGGACGATCCGTTGCCATTCGAGTTCGCGGTTGAGCGAGGAATGCTTCGCCCCCAGACAGGCGTTCACCCCGAGCAGGCCGCGATAGACTTCGAGCGAATAAATCTTCCCGAACGGCGCGAACATCGTGCCGAGTTCGAAGCCGATGAACGGGCTGACCCGCCCGAGGGCGGCGTAGTTGGCGATGATACCGTCGTCCGACTGCCCGGTGAGTCCGTAACTCTGGAAGATGACCGGCGTGCCGCCGGTCGCCACGATCGGCTCCATCGCGCGGGCGTAGGCGTCACGATCGAACGCCGCCCCCGGTTGGTCTTTCACAAACGCCCCGGCCACGAACATCTTGCCGCCGAGTTCCGCCCGCGTGCGCTCCAGCACTTCCCGTTTCGTCGCGTCGTCGAGGAGGTTGCCGAAGCCGGTGTCCATGTTGACGGCGGGGGCCAAGCCCGCCGCGGCCGTGCGCTGAACGTGGGCCGTGAAGGCGGGCCAATCAATCGCGCCGTCGGCCTGGAAAGGCAGCAAAATGGCCGAGATGCCGGTGATCGCCCGGCGGGGCCGCACGAGTTGGAGAGGGTCAATCGTCATGGCTTCGCCTGGAATTTTTGTAAGAACGGCGGTAGAGTGTCGATATAGAGACGGGGAACGGTTCGGAGAGACTCTGGTGCGATTTGCCCTGGCGATCATTGCAGCACTCGCAAACGCGGCCGGCCCGTGGTTGTGCTGTTGCGCGATGTCCGTCATGGTGGGCACACCACTCCCCGCGAAAGCCGGGACGATCGCCCCGGTGAAGAAGTCGGCCCCGAAGTGCTCGCACTGTGAGGAGACCCCGGTCCCGGGTGGCGAGTTGAAATCGCAGCCGGCGAAGCCCGCTCCGGCCAAGCCGTGCCCGTGCAAGGAACGGCAAGTCTCGAACCCGACCACGGTTCAACCCGTTACCGAAACGGCCACAACGGCCGACGTGATTTCCCACGACTTCAACCTCGTTGTTGGGCCGGTGGAAATCGTTCTCAACCCCGAACCCGCGCCGTCGCAGGTCTTGGGGTGGCCGTTTATGACGACGGAAACTCGGCTCCACGTTCACCACGTCTTGCGCTGTTAACCTTCGTGTGATTGCCGGTCGTTCGTGTTTCATCGTGCGGGGTGTTCCCGTGCGAGTTCGAGAACTTCATTCATCAATCTCACAAGGAACTCAAGCAATGATTACGAAAATTCTGGCCTCTCTGGTGGCGGTGGTGGCTCTGGGCGTCGGAGGCTACACGTTCTACGCCGGGGCCGTCGGCTCGTCGGAAGGTGGCGGATGCTGCTCGAAGAAGGCCGCCTCGGCCGACGCCGATTGTTGTGCGACCAACGACGAATGCTGTGATACAGGCTCGTCGTGCTGCCTGAAGGACAAGGTGGCCGTGAAGACGACCACCGATTGCTGCGCCGCCGGGTTGGCGTGCTGCGACGTGAAGGCCGACTGCTGTGCCGAAGGCGTGAAGGCCACGGCGAAGGTCAAGGCGGCCGACTGCTGCTTCCCCGGCTCGCCGTGCTGCGACGGCGGGGACTGCTGCCCGACCGCGAAGAAGTAACTCGACGGGTGTAACTCGGAGCGGGGCGGCCAATCGGCCGCCCCGTTTTCGTTCAGCCTCCGGCCCGCTTGACCTTGTACCCCATCTTCTCCAACTCCGCGACAATGCGGTCACGGTGGTCGCCCTGAATCTCGATGCGGTCGTCCTTCACCGTGCCGCCGGTACCGCACTTTTGCTTCAAACTCGTCGCCAACTCCTGCATCGCTGCGGCCGTCAGGCCGAGTTCCCAGACCACGGTTACGCCCTTGCCTTTCCGCCCCGCTGTTTCGCGGCCGACTTTCGCGGTGCCGAGTTTCTTGGCGGCCGCCGGCGGTGGGGGCGGGGGCGGTGAGATTTCGCGGAAACCGCCGCCCATCAACTCGGCGGCGAGGATGTTCACGCGGTCGTCGATTTCCATTGTTGCGGGCCAGTACTCGATCCGCTCGGTCACGGTCGGGAACTGCGATTCCACGAGCGGCCGAAACTCCGACGGACAGACGCAAACGATGCGCGTGGCCGCCTCCATCTCAGCCGGCGTCGCATCGTCCATCGCGCGGGCGGTAGCCGTCCACGGTAGACCCATTTTGGCGACGATGGGTGCGAACAGTTTGACCGCGTACTCCGCCCGTTGCGGCGGGGACGAGTCGAGGACGACGAGCGATTTCTTCGGCTTCGGCGGCATGGTTGGCAGTCACTCGATGAAGAGGAATTCCTTCGCGTTGAACAGGGCGTGGGCCAACTCGGCCCACGCCCGCGGCTCGCCGAGCGATGTCGATTGCTCGCCGACGAACGCGACGGCGGCGGCCCGCTCGTCGGCGGTCACGGCCCGGCCAAAGGCTTCGCGGTACATGCGATCGACGCGCTCGGCCGGAGTTTGATTCGGTTGCTTCAAGGTTGTCTTCGCCCATCGCTCGGCCTCGGCCACGACGAACGGGTTGTTCAGCATCGAAAGCGCCTGAGCCGGCACGTTCGACACGCTACGGCGGCCGATGGCGGTGAACGGCGTCGGGTAGTCGAAGGCACTGAAGAACGGGTTGATGAAGTTCCGCCGCACTTGCAGGTACACACTGCGGCGGCCGTTGCCGTCGACGGGGCCGTGACCGCCGGGCTTGCCACGGCCGACCTCGAACTCGGTCAAGTGCGGCAGCACGCCGGGTCCGCCCATCGTCGGGTCGAGTCGGCCGGACACCGACAGCATCGCGTCGCGGATCGCCTCGGCTTCGAGCCGTTGCACGTTCGCCCGATGGAGGAGCTTGTTCAGCGGATCGACCGTCGCAGCCAATGCCGCCGTTGTCGGGTCTGGCGTCGCCGACTGCTGGTAGGTCGCGGTGAGTAACACTCGCCGGTGAAGGTTCTTGACGTTCCACCCATCGCGGATGAACTCGGCGGCGAGGGCGTCGAGCAGTTCCGGGTGCGTGGGCGGTTGGCCCTGCTTGCCGAAGTCGTCCGGCGACGCGACGAGGCCGACACCGAAGTGGTGCTGCCAGACGCGATTGACGAACACGCGGGCGACGAGCGGGTTCTTCATGTCCGTGAGCGATTCCGCGAGTTGCAGCCGTCCGCTGCCAGTAGAGGGGGACTTCGCATCCTTGCCCGCGAAGACTTCGAGGAACCGCCGTTCGACAGCCGGCCCCGGCGTCTTGTGGCCGCCTCGGATGAAGATGTTTTCGTTCAGCCCGTTGCCGTCGAACATCACCGGGGCACGCCGCGGCGGGGCCGCGAGCTTCGCTTCCAGTTGGGCGATGCGGGAATTGTCCTGCGGCACCGTCGGCGGCAGCGAACACGACTCGTTCGGCTCGTTCGTCGGCGGGTGCGAGTCGGCGAAGCGGACTTCTTTGATCGCGGCATAGCCGGGGCCATCGTCGAGGAGTTCGAGATACGCCGCCTGTCCCGGCCACATCGACAGGTCGAACGTCGCCCACAAAAAGCGGTCGCCGTGGTCGATGGTCCGCTTCAGGCCACCGTAGATCGGGTCTTGAATCAGTTGGAGGTTATTCAGGATCAACCGCAGTTGGGCCTTCTTCCCGGCGACCCGCACGGACAGGTACTTCGAGTCGATCTTGAACGTCGGCGACCGCAGTGCGCCGGTCAGGTTCGCCGACTCGCGACCGCTGTGCGGGTAAGCCTCCCCGGTGCGGAACGCCGGGCCGGTGGCGAACCAACGGTCCTGCCAGCCGGCGTGGAAGTCTTCGAAGAGCCGCGACTGTTTCTCCCACGCGGTCGGCTCGCCCTTCGGGAACGGCTCGGCCGGCGGTTGCGGGCGAAGGGCGGTCAGTTCTTTCAAGACCGCCTCTTTCTCGGCCGGGTCGTCGATGCTGCAGTGCGAATAGCGGGAACTGCCGAGGATGCCGTAGAGCGAGTAGTAGTCGGCCGTCGGAATCGGGTCGAACTTGTGGTCGTGGCACCGCGAACAACTGACCGTCAGGCCGAGGAAGGTTTTGCCGAACACGTCGATCTGGTTGTCGACGCGGTTGGCCTCGTCGAGCCGCACGTCCACCGGCGAGTGGACGCCCTCGCCGAGGTGCCAGAATCCGGTGGCAATCAGCGCCTCGTTCCACCGCTCCTTCGCGTTCCACCGGGGCGGCAGCAGATCGCCGGCCATTTGCTCTTGGACGAATCTGTCGTAGGGCAGGTTGTCGTTGAACGCGCGGATGACGTAATCGCGGTAGCGCCAGGCGTCGGGGATTTCGAAGTCGAACTCGTGGCCGCGCGTCTCGGCGTAGCGGGCCAGGTCGAGCCAGTGCCGGCCCCACCGCTCGCCGTATCGCGGGCTGGCGAGCAGGCGGTCCACGACTTCGGCGAAGGCGGCCTTCGGGTCGCGCGAGTATGCCTTCTGGAATGCCTCAATCTCCTCCGGCGACGGTGGCAGGCCGATCAGGTCAAACGTCACGCGACGCAGGAGTTTGCCCGGTTCGGCCGGCTTCGCGGGCGGGAGTTTCGCCTCGCTCAACTTCGCCCGGATGTAGTCGTCGATCGAGCGGCCATCGCCCAGCTTGATCGGCTGGAAGGACCAGTGCTTCGCCGCCAGGGCTTGCACATCGAACCCCTTCGGCCCGACCGCGACCGTGCCCTTGTCGTCCGGCCACGGCGCGTCGGCCTTCACCCACGCCGTCAGAATTGCGATCTCGGCCTCGGGTAACTTTCCACTCGGGGGCATCTTCATCTCGCCGTCGTACCGGACCACGTCGAGTAGTTTGCTCTTCTCGGGGTGCTGTTTGTCGAAGCTCGGCCCCGTGTCCCCGCCGGTCAGGAACCCGGTCTTCGTGGAAAGGTCGAGGCCGCCTTTCGTTTTCTCGCCGTTGTGACACTTCTGGCAGCGCGCGACCAGCAGGGGCCGCACCGTCTTTTCGAAATGCTCGGTGTCGATCTTCGGATCGGCGGCACGCCCGGCATTGGCTAGAACGAGAATCGCAAGGCAACTCAACCAGCGCATGAGGCGACCCCAGAAGCGGTCCGGCGGGAATAGAGCCATTATCGTCGCGGGGCGGAATCGTGCAAGCGATCTCCTGCTTGCAATGGCCGAAAGCCGGCGGTACGATGTTGCAACATTTCTCTCGATGGTTTGGCCCGGAGCTTCGCATGGCCCGCAAGACAGATAAACCGCGCACGTCGCTCAAAGACCAGCGGCGCTACTTCGGCATCTCACTTCTGGTGATCGTTGCCGCGGTGGTGTACTGGCAGCTCTTTTCGAACGGCCTGCCCGTGTGGTGGGGGCCGTCCGCATCGGCCGCCGAGAAACAGGCAGGCCGCGAACTGTTCGAACACGAGTGGGCCGCCAACGACCCGCTCGCCCACGGCGACGGGTTGGGACCAGTGTTCAACGCGAAGTCGTGCCTCTTCTGCCACTTCCAGGGCGGCGTCGGTGGTGGCGGTGAGATCGCCCACAACGCGACGCACTTCGAAATCCTGCCGCAACCGGGCAAGAACGAGTACCTCGTCGGCGTGCTGCACGATCAGGGTGTGACGTCCGAAGACCGTGAGTCGATGAAGAAGCTACGGCAGACGTATCCGATCACAACATTCCCGCCTCCCCCACCCCCGCCGCCTCCGCCCCCACCCCCGCCACCGGGGCAACATTGCGACTACGTCCCGCCGCCGAACGGGTACACCCCGCAGCAGCGGCCGCCGTTCGACCCGGTACGCACGCACACCGTGCAATCGACGGCCCTGTTCGGGGCCGGCTGGATCGACCGAATTTCATCGAAGGCCATCACCGCGAACTATCGTGACCGCAGTGCCAGCAATGCCATCGCGGAACTGAAGCTGGACTTCAACCGCGTGCCGGTTGGTCGGCTGCCACTGCTGGCCGACGGTCGAATCGGGAAGTTCGGCTGGAAGGGCAGCCACGCCACGCTCGAAGAATTCGTGGCCGGGGCCTGTGCGAACGAACTCGGCCTCGGCACGCCGTCTTGCTCCCAGGCGAAGCCGCTCCACAAGGCCGACGCGGCCGAGGTCAAGCCGGACTTGGACCGTAAGCAGTTCCGGTCGCTCCTGGCTTTCGTCGACACACTGCCCCGGCCGATTGAAATGTCGGACGCGACCGCGTCTCACGGCAAAGAGGTGTTCCACAACATTGGCTGTGTCCAGTGCCACGTGCCGAACATGGGCGGCGTGAAGGGCGTCTACACCGACTTCCTGCTCTACACGCTCGAAGAGCCCAGTGGGACTGGCGGGTTCTCTCAGTACGGCCCTGAACCGCCGCCGGAATCGGCCCGGCCGAAGCACGTCCCCGATCCGCAACAGTGGAAGACGCCGCCGCTCTGGGGCGTTGCCGATTCTGCCCCGTACCTGCACGACGGTTCCGCCGCCACCCTTGCCGATGCAATCCGTCACCACCAGGGCGAAGCGAAGAGCGTCACCGCGGCGTACCAGAAGTTGTCGGCCGCCGATCAGACGGCGCTAGTAAAGTTCCTGGAATCGCTAAAGGCTCCACCGGACGCGATCCCGGTGCCGACGAAGTCGGCGAAGGGGCAACGGGTGGCACAGAAGTGACGAGACTACTCGAAGAATCGCGCCACCGGCACGGCGAAGCCCGGCAGCACTTCGGGGAGCGTGAGTTCGTCGCCGTTGTGGAAGCGTTGCGGAAGTTCGTCAGGGTGGTAGATTGTGGCCGACGCCGTTTCGGGGTCCAGCACGAGGACCCGTACTACGCCAGCCGCGATGTACTCGGCCGACTTCAGCGTGATGGCGTTCCAGCAATCAGTCGATGACTTCACTTCGACAACTAGTTCGAGTGGTGGCGTCAGTGGTCCCGCTGGCGTTGGCTGGTCCGCGGGAAGTATCGCGTAACTGATGAAACAGACGTCCGCAGTGCGGACGCCATCCGGGTTGGTTCGCGTGCGGATGTACGTGTCGTTGCTCATCACACGGCCGAGCTTCTTCTCCTTGATGTGGTCGCCAATAAGGCTGGCGACGTTCCCGCAAACCTCGCCGCGGACGCCGCCGGTCATGGGAAGTTTCACGACAATCCCGTTCACAAGTTCGTATCCCGATTCGTCCCCGTATAGACGCAAGAATTCCACCGCGGCCATCCGGGGTGGGGCGGGCATGGTTGTGCTCATCGTAAGTCCTTCCTTCGGCCGATAGTTTACCCGGTCGGCCCGGCACACTCCACCCGAATCGGGCCGTGCGATATGATAATTTGAACACTGCTGGAGGGCCGACCGTGCTGACACTCACCAAGACCTACTACGACACCCTGTCCGGGCCGTTGGGTGATGTTCTCCTCACCTCTGACGGAGAGCACTTGACCGGCCTGTGGTTCGCCGCGGAACCCCCGGCGGATGCGGTTCGGGAGCGAGCCACCTTCAAGAGTTACGCCTCGCAGTTGCGGGCTTACCTCGCGGGGGAACTCCGGGCGTTCGACCTGCCGATGCGGCAAAGCGGCACCCCGTTTCAGGAACGGGTGTGGACCGAGTTGCAAGCCATCCCCTACGGCGAGACGATTTCCTACGCCGAACTCGCCCGGCGGATTGGGCAGCCGACGGCATCGCGGGCGGTCGGATCGGCGAACGGGCGGAACAACATTTCGATCGTCGTGCCGTGCCATCGCGTCATCGCGGCCGACGGAACGCTCGGTGGCTACGGTGGCGAATTGTGGCGGAAGGAATGGCTCCTGAAGCTCGAAGGCGTGAATTTTTAAACGGTCAGAAAGCGGTCGCGCGCGGTGACGGTCCACTTCCCGACGATGCGGTTGTTCTCGGCGACTAACGCCTCGCGGTGCAGGGCCACCGACGGGCAGACGTGCGACGGGATCGCGTACACGACGTCGCCCGGTTGGTACCTCGTCGCGTCGGCCTCGCTCGTTTCCACAACTAGGTGTTCCTCGCTGTGCGTGACGATCGTGTACTCGGGGAAGTCGAGCAGGTACACGCGCTTCGCCAGTGGCGGGTCGGCGGCGATCGACTTGTTGCCGAGATCGAACGTCACGCGGGTCGGCGTCGGGCGGCTAACGACGCGGGTGACGAACACGGCCGCCGGCGTCACACCGAGGTCCGGGAACTTCGAGCCGTAGCCGAGGTCGTGCAGCACGTAGGTGCCGGGCGAACATTCCAGGCCAGGGATGTCGCGAATCGCGGCGTATGCGGGGAAGGCGGGCGTGCCGCCGCAGACAATTCGCGGAACGGCGTGCCCCAAACGCTCGTGGTGCTCTCGCATCGCCAGCACCTTCGCCAGTGTCGCCCGCGCCGAGGCTTGCCGTTCGGCCAGTGATTCGGACGTATTGTGGCCGTCGTAAACATGGAAGCCGCCCGGCCGTGTGACCCGCGTGTGCGCGATGCGGGCGTACAGCTCGTCGGCGTCCGGCCCGAGCGGGATGCCGGTGCGGTTCATGCCGACGTTCAGGTCGATCAGCACGTCGTGCGTTTGGTCCGTTGCCGTCAACGCCTCGGCCAGTTGCGCGAGGTGGTTCGGGTGATCAACGAGCGACGAGAAAGCTGTCTTCGGGAACTTCGCGATCAGTTTCATCAGCCGCGGCACGTTCGGGCCGATCAGCGGGTAGGAAATCATCACGTCTGGTGCGCCGGCCGTCGCTAGCATCTCGGCTTCTGCAATGGTCGCGCACTTGTGCTTCGTCACCCCGGCGAGCAACTGCATCTGCACGATCTCGGCCGTCTTGTGTGTCTTGACGTGCGGCCGCAACCGCTCGGGACCGCCCGCGGCGGCGAGGGTCGCGCGGATGTTGTGGGCGATCAACTCTGGGTAGAAGACGAGGGCCGGGGAGAAGGCTTCCGCGACGTTGACGAGCGGGTACGCGGGGTGCAGCGCGTGCATGGCGGGGTCCGGTGAACGAGGGAACTCCGCTCTGTTGTATTGAGGAAGCCCGCCCGTCACCCGACGAAGACGCCGCCGCTGAAGCCGGGGTAGAAGTCGCCGTCAAACAAAGTGGAGGGGAAGGGGAGGCCGACCGCCGTGCCGTTGTAGACCGTCACGCGCGACCCGTCGCCCGACCCGGACCCGGTGATGAGGTCCGGCCGGCCGTCACCGTTCACGTCGTCGGTCGTCACCCGCACGCCGCCGCGGCCGCTCGTGTCGCCGGCGAAGAAGTTACTGAGCGTGCGGATGGAGTTCCGCAGTAGCGAACTCCCGTTGAGGATCAGCACCCGCGGCCCGCCGCCCGGCCCGCCGCCGGCCACGAGGTCGGCTTGGCCGTCGTTGTTGAAGTCGCCGGCCGCGAGGAAGACGCCGTTGCGGAGGGTTTGCTCGAACGCGAAGAAGTCGCCGAAGAGTTTCTGCCGTTGGGTCGTGCCGAGGGTCGTGCCGTCGTAGCCCGCGACGCGGGGGCCGCCGCCGAAGCCGGCCGCGACGAGAAGGTCGCCGTGGCCGTCGCCGTTCAGGTCGCCGACGGCCGCCCGGGCACCGCCGCGGAAGTTCGGGTCGTCGATGCCGAAGAAGTCGTCGATCAGGTTGAAGGTCGCCCCGTCGAAGACGCGAGCACGGGGGCCGCCCCCCTCGTCCGGCGTGATGACCAACTCCGGCACGCCGTCGCCGTTGATGTCGCCGACCGTGACGTACACGCCTCCGGTGAAGGCCGCCTCGAACGGGCTGATCGAGAACAGTTCTTTCTGCGTCTCGCCGCTGAAGATACGGACCTGTGTGGGCACGCCCGGCCCCGTGCCGACGACGACATCCTTCACGCCGTCCTTGTCGAAGTCGCCCGACGCCGTCCGTACGCCGCCGGTGGAGTCGCCGAACGGCGTGAGCGTCCAGACCGGCTCGCCGTTCGAGTTGACCGCGGAGACGGTCGAAGCGACCCCTTCCCCCGACCCGACGGCAAATCGGACGACGGCGTTGACCGTCGCGGGCGGTGGCGGGACCACCGGCGGCGCGGGCGGTGGGGGAGGTGGAGGCGGCGGCGGGGGAACAACCACAACGGGCGGCGGACTGACAGGCTCGGAGACTTGCCAGCCGATGTCGGCCAGAGCGGCGTAGTCGAGTGGGGTGATTTGGCGGATGACGCCGGCGGGGATGGACGGGACCATGATGGCGACTTGATCGCCGACGGTCACGCCCGACGCCCAGTGGCCGTCGTCGCCGGCGGCCATCGGCACGGCCTGCCCGTAGGCGGCGACCGCGTTCGGCCCGGTGAACGCCCCGTTCACGATGTACCGGTCGAAGGCGTAATCGCCGAGGCCGAACCCGATGACGTGGAGCATTTCGTGCCGGGCGACGCTGTCGAAGTCGAAGACGTTAAAGCCGGGGGCGTCGGTGGTGAAGTCCCACGGCGTCCCCGAGTCGAACGCGATGAACCCGCCCCACGGGGAGATGTCCGTCGGCGTGTTCCCGAGCGCCCCGGCCTGCCCGCGGGCTTTCACGTTGTTCAGCCACGTCCGCCCCCCTTCCGCCTGGTACGACCCGCCGGACGCCACGCCGAGTTCGGAGCTGCCGATGGGGCCGCCGGCGACGTAAACGATGATCTCGTTGGCGGCAACAGTCGGGTTGTTCAGCGTCACCGTCCGGTTCGTGATCGTGTTGAAGAACGACGCCTGCCAGGTGTTGCCGCCGGACGGCACGATCGCGGCAAGGGTGTCCTGCAAATGGCTGCCGACCTCCGCGGCGACCCGCTCGATGGCCACCCGCCGGTCCGGCGTGAAGAAGTTGTTCGTGTCGTAAGTGTAATCGACGCGGAGCGTGATGCTCGGCGTGGTGCGGTCTTCGAGTTCGACGACCGCCCACCTGTCTGATTGGTTACTGCGCTCGGACATTGAGAATTCCCGCTCGTCAGGAAGAAGGCCCGTCGAGATCGCGGGACACCCTATTCTAGTTCATAAGACGAGTCGAGTAGAATCACGGTTTCATTCCCCCGGCGGGCGCCATGCGGTTCCTCGACCTGATCCGGTTCGCGATTGGCGGCCTGTGGCGGCAGAAAATTCGCACCACCTTGACCGTCCTCGGCGTCGCGGTCGGGGCGTGCTCGCTCGCCTTCAGCCTGTCGCTCGGCGTCGGCCTGCGGCGGGTCATCACCAACGAGTTCCACTCGCGGCCCGGCTTCTGGCAGGTGCAGGTGAACGCCGGGCATGGCCGAGTTGCGGCGGAACTGCTCGCGGACGCGGTGAAGTTGCCCGAGGGCGTGACCGGCACGCGGGCCGGGCGGTTGCGAGAAATGCTTGAGGCCCGCGAGCGGGCGAAGTTGGCGGTAGACACGGCGGTCCCTTTGACGCCGCAGAAGTTGGAGGAATTGACCGCCCTGCCGGACGTGGAAGAAGTGCGGACTTTCCGCCACTATTACGGCCTCATGCGGCTAGGGGACAAGAGCCGTCAGGCGACATTCGTGGCCACCCGGTGCGACCGGCCGGAGATTGTAAACCTGCTTGTCGCGGGGCGCGTGCCGCAAGAGGGGGAAGCCCGCGAAGTTCTCGTTCCGGAGTGGCTGCTCTACGACCTCAACGTGCGAACCGACGCCGAGCAAGCGGCCGTCCTCGGCCGGACCCTGACGGTGGAACTCGGCGGCACGTCCGACGCGCGACAGCAATCGCTTTTGGCCAGTCTGGGGCGAACCCTGGCGGGGTCGTTGACCACCTCGCAAGGGCTGTTGCTCCTGAAGTTGTTGAACGAACTCCCGAAGTTGATCGACCATTCGAGTCTTAGCGAAGTCGAGAAGGCCGACCTTCGGAAACTCTTGTTCCCGGCGGACACGCCGACCGACAAGCCGGGCCGTTACCCGGCCGTCGACACGTTCACGATCGTCGGCGTCTACCGTGCCGCGACCGCCGACGAAGAGAAGCGGGGGACGTGGCACCTCAATCAAGAGAGCGTGTTCGCGAGCGCCAGCGGCGGCGAAGGAATTTTTCGGCGACTGCACAGTCTGAAGGACGGCCGGTTCGACCACGCCGAGGTGCGCGTGCGTGCGGGCGGTGACCTGCCGGGCGTGGTGGAGGGCATCGAGAAGGAAGGCTTCGGCACGCAGTCGTCCTTGCGATGGTACAACAACGCTCGCCGCGAGGTGACGGCCATCGCCGTTGGGCTGAACGTGTTCTCGTGGATCTCACTCATCATCGCGGCCATCGGCATCACGAACACGCTCGTCACCAACGTCGTCGAGCGGACGCGGGAGATCGGCATCTTGAAGGCCATCGGCGCGAGTCGGCGACAAATCCTCGTGCTGTTCCTACTGGAAGGCACCGTCATCGGCACGATCGGCGGGGCGCTCGGCCTTGCCCTCGCCCGCCTCGGGGCGGGACCGGCCGACGGGTTGGTGAAGTCCGAGATTCAACGGCAGATGCGCGGCGAAACGATGCTGTCGAGCAACGTCTTCGAATTCCCCCTCTGGCTGTCGCTCGCCACGTTTGGCTCGGCGGCGATCATCACAACCCTTGCGGCTATCTACCCCGCCCGCCGGGCGAGCCGCGTCGAGCCGATCGAGGCGCTGAAGTACGGGTGACACTTCTGGCGGGTTCTCCGACACGCCCTTTGTGGCGGCGAAATCCTGTCGCCGGGACTCAGCGAACTAACCCCCACTGTCGGAGAAATCGAGGCCGGCCTGCGTGATTTCCCCCGCGCTTGCTCGACATGCCGAAAAGCGTGACATAGAGATTCTCACGATTCGCTCACCCGAGTCGCGCCCGTCGTGTTGGTGATTGGTCCGTCAAGTCCGATGGTGTTTCGCCCCGTTTGAGTCGTTGATTCTCGGAGTTGCCCTGTTCGACGGTTCGGACGTTCCGACTCGTCCCGGCTCCGGCACGTCATCTTCCAGGAGTTTCATCATGCTGTGGTTCAAAGCGCCGAAGCCTCACGCCCCGAAGCACGCCATCCGCGGCTTGCTCCCGTTGGAAGACCGGACGACGCCGAGCGTGACGGCGGTGTTCAACACGAACACGCTGACTGTCACTGGCGACGCCGATGCGAACGCCATCGTCGTCTCGGCCGATGCCGGTGGTAACTTGCAGGTGACGAACAACAACGCCGCCGTGCCGATCCGGGCGGTCTTCGGATCGCCGACACGGGCCGCGCTCACGCAAATCTCGGTGAACGCGAAGGGCGGCGACGATTCGATCTCGCTCGCCAAGTCGCTGAACACGCTCGACGCGAACGGGAAACTCGCCTTCGCGCCGGACGCCGTGCTCATCGGCGGGGCGGGGAACGACAGCATCGTGCCGCTCATCGGCGGGTTCGTTGGCGGCGTGCCCGGCAACGCGATCGTCGGCAACGTCACGCAGTACGGCGGGGCCGGTGACGACACGCTTGTCAGCGGCTTCGGTAACGACACCATGCTCGGCGAAGGGGGCAATGACACGCTGATCTGGAACCCGGGTACGCTCGTCGATCACTTCGACGGCGGGGCCGGAAGCGACACCGGGGTCATCATCGGCAACGACACGCCGATTAACGGTTCGAACGACGACACGTTCGTCTTGGGCAAGGACTCCGCCAACCCCGGCGACGTTCTCTTCCAGCGGACAAACCTCATCCCGTTCACCGTCACCATGACCGGCGTCGAGACGATTTCACTGCGGCCGCAGGGCGGGAACGACCGCGTCACCATCAACGACCTGTCCGGTACGGCCGTGCGGAACGTCATCGTGGACGGCGGAGCGGGCGACGACGTACTCGACGCCTCGCTCCAGATGAGCGCGAGTGTAAAGGTCACGCTGCTCGGTAACGACGGCAACGACACACTCACCGGTGGGGCGGGCAAGGACACGCTCGACGGCGGGGCCGGCAACGACCGCTTGATCAGCAGCAAGGCCGACGGCAAGAGCGATATCCTCATCGGCGGGGCCGGGGCCGACGTCTTCGTGGTCAGCAAGACGAAGGTGAAAGACGTGATTCAAGACTTCACGGCTGCGGATTTCGACCAGATTTGGTGTGGGTCGTGATAGGTTCACCGCGGCCGGGGTCATAGAACGCTCCTCATCTCTTTTGAGGAGACTTCCCGATGACCGTATCCTGGCGCGGTGTTTTCCCGGCCGTCTGCACCCAGTTCAAGGCCGACGAATCGCTCGACGTTCCGGCCACCCTGAAGCACATCGACGCGATGCTCGAAGCCGGCGTCCACGGCTTCGTCATGCTCGGTAGCGTCGGCGAGAACACCACCCTCGAACCGGCCGAGAAGCGCGAGTTGTTCAAGGCCGCGGTCGATCACGTCGGCAAGCGGGTGCCGGTGCTGACCGGCGTGGCCGAGTACACCACGACCCAGGCGTGCCGGTGGGCGGCGGACGCGGCGAAGCTCGGGGCCGACGGCCTTATGGTGCTGCCGCCGATGGTGTACAAGAGCGACGACCGCGAAACGATCGCGCACTTCCGCACCGTGGCGAAGGCGACCGACCTGCCGATCATGGTCTACAACAACCCGCCGGCGTACAAGGTGGACATCACGCCGGAGATGTTCGTCGAGATGGCCGACGAGCCGAAGTTCGCGTGCATCAAGGAGAGCAGCGACAACCCGCGGCGGATCACGGACATCATCAACCTCACGAAAGACCGCTACGTCATATTCGCCGGGGTGGACGACCTGTTCCTCGAATGCGTCATGCTCGGGGCCGTAGGCTGGGTGAGTGGCCTGGTGAACGCTTTCCCGGCCGAGAATCGGCTGATCTGGGACTTGGTACAAGCGGAGATGTGGAAGGAAGCCCGCGAGGCGTACCGCTGGTACACGCCGCTCTTGCACCTCGACACGCACATGAAACTCGTGCAGTACATCAAGCTGGCGTCGGCGGAGTGCGGCTACGGCACCGAGCGCTGCCGTGCCCCACGGTTGCCGCTGGTCGGCGAGGAACGCGAGCGCATCTTGAGCGTCATCCGCCAGGCGATTGCCACGCGGCCGAAACTGAAGAAGTGAGCGCCCGGCCGAGGAGCTTCACCTTCTGCCATTTGGAAACCTTCGGCCGTTGTTTCCACACGTCGTACCCCTGCCGTTCGACGGCGGCGAGCGTTGCTTCGCCGCCGCGGATGAACAGGTCCACGTCGATTCGCACCTGTCGCGGGATCAGCGGTAGCAATCGCTTCCCGCGCTCGAAGTAGTCCCGCGTGCGATCCACTTCGAACCGCATCAACTCGGCGAACGCGGGCGTGAACCGACGGGCGTGCAAGTCTTCGTCGGCGTAGCCGAAGCGGCGGCGGTCTTCTTCGGGAAGGTACACCCGACCGATGTCCAGGTCGCGGCCGACATCCTGCCAGAAGTTCGCGAGTTGCAGCCCGGTGCAGACTTCATCGGAGAGGGCCGCGCGCTCGGCGTCATGGCACTCGAACTGGTACAGCACGAGTTCGCCGACTGGGTTCGCCGAGTTGCGGCAGTAGCCGAGGAGTTCGTCGAAGGTCGCGTAGGTCTTCTTCCGCTGATCTTGTTCGAAGGCAGTCAGCAAATTCAGGAACGGGGCGGGCGGGATCGCGAACTTTTGCACCGTCTCGCGGAGGGCGATCATCACCGGATGCCGCGGTTGGCCGTTGTACACGGCGAGCAACTCGTGCCGCCACCAGTCGAGGAGTGCGAGAGTCGAATCGCCCCCCGCCGTCTCGTCGGCGAGGTCGTCGGCCCACCGGCAGTAGGCGTACACCGCGTGGAAGTGCGGCAGCAACTTCCGCGGCAGCAGCACCGAGGCGACGGTGAAGTTCTCGTAGTGCCGGTGCGTGACGGAGGCACAGTAGGAACGCGCGTGCGATAGCCCAGGGTTGGCCAACCCTGGGCTTTGCGGCCCCCACCTCTGCAACTCGTCGGCGAAGTTCCAGCCCACTACTTCTTCGCTTCCAGAATTTGGATGGTCGTGCTGAAGCACGCGACCGTCCCGTCAATCTTCGACTCGGCTTCCAGGAAGTAGGCGCGGAATCCGGCTTCGGGGGCGGTGACGGTACCCCCGATGGCCGGCCCAACGGAAACCTTGGCCGTGCCCCCGAAGATGTCTTTCTTCTTCCACGCCGACTTGCGGAAGTCTCGCGTGTCCGACTCCGTGGTCCAGAGCCGCACGATCTTCGTCTCGCGGTCGGGGCGAAGAGAGAACACCCCGTCACCGTTCTTGATGTCCTGCTTCCACGTCATCTTCGGCAGCGGCTTGTCCGTCAGCACGCAGCGGCAGAACACGCTGATGGTGTCCACCGCCTTCATCGGAAAGGTGTCCTTCTTTGCCCCCGGTTGGTTCGGCTTGTCCTGCGGCCGCAGGTCGTGCCCGGCGTTCGGCACGTACACCACCCACTTGTCCCCCTTCAGGTCGTCCCAATACTGGTTGAGCGCGTCCTGTGCCCAGTACGGGTCGTTCGTGCCGTTGACGAGGAGCTTCGGCAGCGTCAGTTTGTCGCGGTAGACCCAGGGGTCCACCATCGCCCAGAGCTTGCGGGCCGCGTCGGTATCCGGCATCGGCAGGAGTTTGCGCTCTTCGTAGTCGTGGATCATCTCGCTGTACCGGCCGAACGACTTTAGTTGGTTCGGCATCTGCTTTTGGAAGTTCAGCGTGTCGATCACCATCGGTGCGATCGCTTTCACCCGCGGGTCGCCGGTCGCAGCCGTCAGCCAACTCGTCCAGCCGCGCTTCGACGCACCGGTGATGATGAAGTCCTTGACCTCGGTGTTCCATTCCTTGCGGCCGATCTCTTGCAGGGCGTCCATCGCCTTGACCACGCTCTTAGCCATCGGGAAGAGCAGGGGCCACGAACTGTCTTTCGTTTCTAGGTAGCGGACGAACGTCTCGGCGATGAGGGCGTCTTCCTTCTTGCCGTCGTAGAGCGGTTGCTTCGGGATGCCCCAGAGGACGGCGACGGGAGCCTTCACGCGGCGGGCGAGTTCCAGGCCGATGAGGCCGGTGACGCTCTCCTTGTTCGCCTTGCCGCCGGTGTTCAGCAGCACCATCGCCGACTTGTTGTTCACCTCCTTCGGCACGAAAATTTGCAGATCGTGCTCCCAGAGTTCGTCGTGCCACTTCTGCGACACGAGGTGGTAGAGCAGGATCGCGTTGCCCTCGGACTCCGACTTGTCCACCAGCTTCCAGGCGAAATCGGGTTCGGACTTCTTGACGTAGTTCTCCAGGTCTGGGGGGATTTGCGGCGTCTGAGCAACCGTGGTCGAGGCCACGACCGCGACGAAGGCAAGCGACAGGAATCGCGACACGACGGAGTCTCCGGTGCGGAAGAGGGCTGTCGCAGAGTAGTCTACAAACACGGCCGCGGGAACTGAACCGGCTTTCCGGGCGGCTGTGAACGTGTTTTCACTAGAGTTCTTTCCGGCCCGCGGTTATAGTGCAGGTGTTAGTGGGCGACCAAGCTTACCGATCCCACGCCAGGACCGGCGACACGGCACCACTTCTCCCCCACACGAACGCCCGACTTTCGGAGTACCGTCACGAGCGCGTGGAAGGACTTTCTCCGCACGACGGCCGAACAGGTTCGCTGGTGGGCCACTTCAAGAGCGAGTGCGCCCGCCCCGTCGCAAGACCCGCGATTAGAAGCGACGCGGTATGAGCCCCTCGCGCGGGTCGTCCTGACCGACGAGGTCAGCCGAACGCTTTTCGGCGAGTACGCGGCTCACCGGCAGACGGACCGCGGCACCGAAGAAACCGGCTGGGTCTTGCTCGGGTTACGCGAGACGAACACGGCCACCGTGCTAGCGACGTTGCCCGCAGGGGCGAACCGTGACGCCGGCCAGGAGCACGTGCGGTTCAACACGGAAGCCCAGGCGCTGGCGAGTCGAATCGTGCGGCAGGACGACCGCCGGTTGACGTTACTCGGCGTCGTTCACACGCACCCCGGCACGCTCCGGCACCCGAGTGGCGGCGACCTCCGCGGCGACCGCGAGTGGGTGAAACGACTCCGCGGTCGGCAGGGCATTTTCGCCATCGGTACGGTCGATGATGAGACGCACGAGGCGACCGTCGGCGAACACCCCCGACCGCACGTGCAGAAGTTGAAAGACTTGCGGTTCGACTGGTATAGTTTGACGCACGGCGAGGCGAGCTACCAAAACTTGCCGGTGGAACTGACCATCGGCCCCGACGTGGCCCAACTGTTGCGGGGCGTGTGGCCGATTATCGAAGCCCATGCCGGGCGACTCGACCGCCTCGCCCGGCAGCAGGCGAACGTGCGGTTCGCGGTGACGACCGACGACGAACAACCCGGCCTCGCGGTGAGCGTGCCGCTCGCCGAACCGGGCCAGTCGATTCGGCTGTTAGTCCACGAGAAGAGCGTGCGATTCTTTTACGCGGCGGGCGGCGAGGTGTTTCAAGCCGACCTGCCGGCGGGCGCGGAACCGGACCAGGGCGTGTACCTACTCCTGGCGGAACTCGCGGCCCGCGGATGACGAATCACCCCCGGTGGAAGACCCGGGGTGTGGGTGTTCGGGACTCAACCGGCGATGTCCGCCGGTCTGGAGAGACGGCCCGAACGGGAGGGTTTCCAACATGGACTTCCGACCGCTGAGCGAACTGGAACGGCGTAACCTGGTCACGGCCCTGCGCGGCAACGCCGACGGCAACCGCGTGCTCTTGCTCGACCGCAAGGACACGAGCTTCTTGGGCACGTCCGAAGAAGTACCGGACGAAGAAGTCATTAACGCGATCAAGTCCGTCCCGTGCCACTACTGAAGAAGTGCGGAATTCGGAACGCGGAATTCGGAATGGAAAACCTCGATCGCATGGGCCGATTCTGGTTTTGAACTCCGCATTTCGTATTCCGAATTCCGAATTCGTTTATGGGCCTACTGGACACCGAACTCGGCAAGCGGCGGCTGTTGTCCGTCGATTTGCCGGTCATCGAGAAGTACAACGAGGGCCGCGACCCGGACTACCGCATCCGCGTGCTGCGAGTGGCCGGCTCGCTGGTCCTGCACTACCACCTCAAGCCGACGCACAACCTCTACGCCGTCGAGACGCGGTTACTTTCGAGCTACCCAACCGTGCCGCCGGAGACGCGCGTCCTCACGCCGTTGAAACACTGCCCGCACCTGCTCGAGGGTCAGACGCTCTGCCTGTGGCGGCAAGGCTCGACGCGCACCACGAGCCGCTGGGATCCGGCCAAGTTTACCTGCATCTTCGCGGTGCAAGCTGCGTGGCGGTGGCTGGCGTGCTACGAAATCTGGCACGACACCGGCGAGTGGCCGTTGCCCGAGGCGAAGTAACGGCCCGCTCGTGTTGACGGCGAAGATGGCACCTCGTTGAATATTTCCGCCGGACCTTTCTCCCGGCCACACGCCACCTTTTCACTTTGTGGGTACACCCATGTTCGCGTTCCACCGTCGCCCCGCCCTCGCGCTGTTCGCCGCGGCCGTCAGCTTGTTGACGCTCCGCACGAGCGGTCTTGCGCAAGACTCGCCGGCCAAGCCGAATGACGCCGTCAAGCCGGTCCCCCGCGATGCCAACTGGATGAAGCGGCACCAGTCGTTCCTGGACCGGGCCAAGAAGGGGCCGGTGGACGTCCTTTTCGTCGGCGACTCGATCACGCAGGGCTGGGAGGGGAACGGCAAGAAGGTGTGGGCGGAGAAGTTCGAGAAGTGGACCCCCGCCAACTTCGGCATCGGCGGCGATCGCACGCAGCACGTCCTCTGGCGGATCACGGAGGGCAAGGAACTCGACGGCGTCGACCCGAAGGTCATCGTCATGATGATCGGCACGAACAACTTCAGCAGCAACACGCCGGACGAAGTCGCGGCCGGTGTGAAGGCGATTCTGGACGAGTTTCACAAGCAAAAACCGAAGGCGAAGGTGCTGCTCCTTGGCGTCTTCCCGCGGAGCGCGAAGCCCGGCAAGGAACTGAATGAGAAAGGGGTCACGATGGTCGCGAAAGACGAGTTGCAGCCGAAGACGAAGCTGGTTAACGACCTGCTCGCGAAGTTCGACGACGGCAAGGCCGTGAAGTACCTCGACATCGGCGACAAGTTCCTCGACGACAAGGGCGGCCTCGCCAAGAAGACGATGCCCGACTTCCTGCACCTGTCCGAGCCGGCCTACGCAATCTGGGCCGACGCCATCGCGAAGCCGGTGGAAGAGTTGCTGAAGAAGTAAGGGCGATACCAGATGGGCAAAAAAGTACCCCGCCGAGATAGCACTCTCGGCGGGGCGGTGACACCTTGTATAAGGTGGTGCGATGGTCCTGATGGAACAGGTGTCCACAGTTTCCGGTCGTCGACCCTGATGCTGATACCAACTGCCTAGCCGTTAGGCGACCCCCCAGTGTGATTGTTCGGCTGAAGCTGAGGGGGCGGGATTCGAACCCGCAATCGTTGGTCTATGGTCGATCGTCGATTGAAACACCTCCAACGCGGGTTCATTTTTGGCGTGTAACAACCTAAGCCTGGGAGTAGTCGCCGGCCTCTGCCCTTGGGCTACCCCTTCGTGGTTGGGAATGAAGGGGGTGGGACTCGAACCCACACATGCGGTCGATCTACGGTTCAGCCGAAACCTCAGCCTCAGTTCTGCACGCCTGTGCATGAGATGAGATAGGGAATCTGCGATCGAGGTTCGGTGGAATGCCGAAAAACCTCCGTTCCCTTTACTCATCGAACACGAACGCGAACACCGCGTCAGCCGCTTTTTGGCGATCCACCTCCAGCAGATTCGCTTGCTCCTTCGCGACCTTGATGGCATCCTGCAACTTCCGAACGCGGGCCAGGATCGCGTTCTTCTTGTCGGCCGGGAGGCTGCCGCTGTAGAGGATCTGCGTCCACGTGCCGACCGGGATGTCCTTCGTGAACAGTTCCGTCTGGGCCGGGTGCTTTTCCGTCGCCTCGTACTTTACGATGACCGTCGGCTCCTTGGACGTGCGTAGCGACTCGGTCGCGCGACTTCGCAGAAGCCCGGTGTTCGGGTCGTGCGTCCACTCTTCCGCCGGGTCGGGCGTCGGCAATTTGCCGATGAACGTCTCCAGGTCGTTGACCTGCTTGTCGAGGTACAGCAAGAACGTGATCGGCACGCCGGCCAGGATCGTCTTCCCCTCGACGGTTACGTCGGCCTTTGCCTGCTGGTTGCCCGTGTCTTGCGTAAAGACGAGGTTCCACACCTCCGTCCACTTCGCCCGGGCTTCGCGGATCATTTCGTCGGCCCGCTGCTGAACCCGCTGCGATTCCGGCGGCAACTTCTGGCCGTTCACCTCGTCTTGCGGCCGGTACGTCCGTTCGCGGCCGGCGAAGAGTTGATCCTTTTGAATGAGCTTGTACAGTTCCGTGATCGTTTTCTCGGCCTCGCCCTTCCGGGCCGTGACGATGGCGTTGACCTGATTGAGCTTCGGCATGTGCGTTCCCCGTGCGGTCGTCTGAACTTGGTTGTGATGATACGAAGGACACCGCTCGAACGTGAGGGTTCGCAGGTCCGGCCGCAATGCCTCCCCGCCAATTCCGGAAGCCGTACAACAGCCCCTCAAGAAGCCTCTCGCACCTTTCGGAGATGTACGCCGTATGGCTCCCTCGGCCCACAACCTTCCGCACACGCGGGTGTTCACCATCGCCTTCCCGAGTAGCGGGGCCGCCGCGAAGTTCGTCGCGCGGGAGATCGATAAACTCGTCCGCTCGCGGAACGCGGCCGGCAAGCCGACAGTCCTCGGCCTCGCGACCGGGTCCACGCCCGTCGGCCTGTACCGCGAACTCATTCGCCTCCACAAGGAAGACGGCCTCGACCTGTCGCGGGTCATCACGTTCAACCTCGACGAGTACTACCCGATCCCGAAGGAAGACCCCCACAGTTACTTCCGTTGGATGCACGAGACGCTGTTCAACCACGTCAACATCAAGTGGGAGAACATCCACATCCCCGACGGCACCCTGCGGCCGGACGAGGTGGACGCCTTCTGTGCCGAGTACGAGCAGAAGATCAAGGCGGCCGGCGGGATCGACATTCAAGTTCTGGGTATCGGCCGGACCGGGCACATTGGGTTCAACGAGCCGGGCAGCCCGCACAACTGCCGCACGCGGATGGTGACGCTCGACAGCATTACCCGCCGCGACGCTGCCCCCGGCTTCTTCGGCGAGGAGAACGTGCCCGCCCAGGCGATCACGATGGGCGTGGCGAGCATCATGGACGCCCGCCGCATCTTCCTCATGTCCTTCGGCGAACACAAGGCGACCATCACCTACAAGGCGCTCGAACAGCCGCCGACCGAGGCGATCACGGCGAGCTTCCTGCAGGACCACACGAACGCGACCTTCCTGCTCGACTCGGCGGCCGCCGCCGAACTGACGGCGATCAAGCGGCCGTGGGAAGTCGGGCCGTGCGACTGGACACCCGAGACGGTCCGCCGGGCCGTGGTCGGCCTCTCGCTCAGCGTCAAGAAAGGCTTGCAGAAACTCAACGACTTCGACTTCCGCGACCACCACCTGTACGAACTGCTCCGCGAGAAGGGGCCGGCCGAGAAGATCGGGGAAGAAGTCTTTCACGACCGCCTCGCCACGATTCAGATGTACCCGGCCGGGCGGGAGCGGAAGAAGATTCTGGTGTTCAGCCCGCACCCGGACGACGACGTGATTAGCATGGGCGGCACGATCATCCGCCTGGTGGAGCAGGGGCACGACGTTCACATCGCGTACATGACGAGCGGCAACATTGCCGTGTTCGACCACGACGCCCGCCGGTTCGTGGACTTCGTCGACGAATTCCTCGCGGGGTTCGGCGACAGCGGCGAGAAGTCGTCGGCCGGCACGATCAAGGAGCGCGTGAACAAGTTCATCGACGAGAAGAAACCCGGTCAGCCCGACTCGCCCGACTTGCTCGCCGTGAAGGGAATGATCCGGGCCACCGAAGCCCGTGCCGCGGCCCTGGCCTGCGGCATCCGGCCGGAACAGTTGGAGTTCATGAACCTCCGCTTCTACCGCACCGGCACGATCACCAAGAACCCGATCCAACCGCAGGACATCGACGACATCGTCGCCCTCCTCGAGCGCCTCAAGCCGGCCCAGATCTACGTGGCCGGCGAACTGTCCGACCCGCACGGCACGCACCGCACCTGCGCGGAAGCTGTCTACGAAGCCGTCCGCCGCGTGCGGGCCAAGCAGCAGATGTTTGACGTGTGGCTGTACAAAGGGGCGTGGGAAGAGTGGGAGCCGCACGAGGTTGAGATGGCCGTGCCGCTGTCATCGGACGTGCTAGAGCGTAAGAAGCAGGCTATCTTCCGCCACCAGTCGCAGAAGGACCAGGCCATGTTCCCCGGCGGCACCGACCGCCGCGAGTTCTGGCAACGAGCGGAGGACCGGAACCTCGGCACGGCCCAAACCTTCGACGCCCTCGGCCTGCCCGAGTACTACGCGATGGAAGCGTTCGTGAAGTGGGAGGAGTGACGGGTCACGGCGAAACCGTCAGGGCCTTTCGTAACTTTGTGATTGCCGACGCCTGGACCTGACGGACGCGCTCCTTCGACAACCCGATTTCACGCCCGACGTCCTCCAAAGTCGTGCTCTCGGACTGTTCGGTGAGATTGAACCGGCGGATGATGACGACCTTTTCGCGGGCCGAGAGCAACGGGTGGTCGGCCCGCAGGTACTCGTCCAGCCGGTATTGGTGGTTGGCCGGCGTTGCGAGGGTCGTCGCGGCCGGCGGCTCACTTTCCACGAACTGATCGAGCGAAAGCGCACGCTTGGCCAAATCCCTCATCGCACGCTTGCCCTGTCGCGAGAGTGCCCGCAACAGGCAGGTGTAGGCGTAGGTGCTGAAGCGGATGCCCATCCACGGGTTGAAGGCGACGACCGCGTGGATGAGGATGATGTGGCACTCGGCCGCGAGGTCTTCGGCCATTTGACTCGTCTGGGCGAACGCTCGCACGGCCCGGAAAATCAACTTGCGGTTTCCCACCACGATCCGGTTGCGGAGTTCCAAGTAGTATTGCTGCCACTTGCGCAGCTCGCGGCGGGTGCGGGCGGTGTGCATCCGGTAGGCGGTGTAGTGCATTCGTTTCGAATGTTCGCGGGAAACCTCGTCGGGCATAAACCCGCCCACTTCGGACAGGGGCGCGGCCAACAACGCTCGCGGGTCGAGTTGCCCGGCGGTTGAGGGGTGCGAGAACCCTCGGTGTCGAATGAACCCCGGCAGCGGGCAATCCAGGTGTCGGGTTCGGCGGACGGGCCGTGTTGTTGGATTCACGTTCGGCCTCGGTGCTAGAATAAAATGCCGTGGGTAAGCGGCCGGGATTAAAACGTCCAAATCGTCCGTATTATTACCAGCCGCACGTCCGGCGTCAAGGTACTATGCAGGCCGGGTGCCGGAAACCCGGTCGGGCGGTGTGGAACACTCGATCACACTCGGGCGAGAATTGCATGGACCGTCTTCCTGACCCGCCGCCCGATCCGGGATCGTCGTACCTGAGCACCGAACAGGTGGCAAAGGCCGTTGGCGTCAGCGTAACGACGATCAAGCGGTGGGTGGACGAGGGGATTCTGCCGGCTCACAAGACGCCCGGCGGGCACCGCAAACTCGTTCTTGCGGACGTGCTGCGATTGACGCGGGAAGGGGAGTTGCCGCCGGCCGACCCGTGTGAGTTGCTGAAGCCGACGACCCGCGGTGATTCGGCCGAACCGGCCTATTTTCAGCGACAACTCGAAGACGCCATCCGGCGCATCGACGGCGGCCAAATCCGGGCCATTCTTCGGGCCGCGTATCAGTCGCGGGTGCCGATGGCGGCGCTGGCCGATCGGGTGATCGCCCCGGCCATGCGATTTGTCGGCCACGAGTGGGAACTGAACCGCGTGGACGTGGCGACGGAACACCGCATCACGCAGGCGGTGGTCGCTTCCATGTACGAACTCCGTGGGCTGATTCTGGCGAACGCGACCCGGAACCGACCTGTCGCCATCGGCGGGGCGATTGAGGGGGATCACTACGTTCTGCCGACGCTGATGGCGAAGTTAACGCTGTTGGAAGCCGGGTGGGATGCGGTCAACGTCGGGCCGAATACACCGGCGGCGGCGCTCATCGCCACCATCGAACGACTCAAGCCGAAGTTGGTCTGGGTGTCGGTTTCGCACGTCCCGGTGGTGGACGATTTCGAACGGGATTACAAGCACCTCTACTACGCGGCCCACGCGAGGGGCGTTGCGGTGGCCCTCGGCGGGCGGGCACTGACGCCGGAACTACGAGCGCGGTTGCCGTACACGACGTTTGGCGACGGCATGACGCAACTCGCCGCTTTCGCCCGCAGCCTCCACCCGCTGCCGCAACGGCCGAAGCGGGGGCGGCCGGCGAAGAAACTGTAACCGTCAGACCTTGCCTGCCTTCGACCGGCGGCGAATGACCTCGTCGATGATCGTGCCCACGAGCAGCGTCAAGCCGATCACGGCCGGGATGCCGTCGCTTTTCATGCCACGTAGGTTAACGAAGTTATCGACGACCGGCATCACCATCGCGCCGAGGACCATGCCGACCGCCGTCCCTTCGCCGCCCCGCAGGCTGCACCCACCGAGGACCGCCCCGAGGATGGCGAACAGTTCCCAACTCGATCCGCCCGCGTCGGACTGCACGGACGGGCTGTTCAGGAACAACAGCACCCCCGCCAGTGCGGCAAGGGTGGAGCAGATCACGTAGACCATCACCCGCTGGCGGTTCACGTTCACGCCCGCGTACTCGGCCGCCAGTTCGTTGTGCCCGATCGCGTACCAGTACCGGCCGTAGGCGGTGCGGTGCAGGAAGAAACCGAGGACTGCGGCCAGCACCAACAGCAGTACAAACTCACCGGGGAAGAGGAGTTCGCCGTTGAAGTCCTTGCCGATGGTGAGGAATCGCAAGCCGCGGAGCGGTTGGTCGAACTCCGGGTGCGCGGCCGGGTCGCGGGGGTCGGTCACCCAGTTCCGGCTGACCGTCCCGCCGATCAAGCGGGCGAGGCCGCGGTACACGAACATGCCGCAGAGGGTGACGAGGAACGCCTGGAGTTTCAGCCGTGTGACGAGCAAGCCGTTCACCAGGCCGACAGTCGCGCCGAACGCCAGCACCAGCAGGACGGCCGCGTAGGGGTGGACGCCGGACTTCATGACGACGCCGAACAGTACGGCCGCACACCCGACAACCGAGCCGATCGACAGGTCGATGCCGCCGACGATGATGACGAGCGCGGCCCCGAGTGTGACGATGCCGTACTGCCCTTGCAGGTTGGCCACGTCGATCAGGTTGTCCGTCTTCCCCGCCGGCGGGGTGGACAGCAGCAGGGCGGCGTATAGTGCCGTCACCAGCCCGACGATACCAAGAATTCGGGTCACGCTGTTCCCCCCGTTGCGAGCCGCATGACGGCTTCTTCGGTCAGTTTTTCTCGGGCCAGTTCCCCGGCGATCCGCCCCTCGTGCATCACGAGCACGCGATCGGACATGCCGAGGAGTTCTTCCATGTCGGACGTAATCATCCAGACGGCGACGCCCTGCCCGGCGAGTTCGTCGACGAGGGCGTAAATCTCGGCCTTCGCTCCGACGTCCACCCCGCGGGTCGGCTCGTCGAGGATGAGCAACTTCGGCCCGCGGGCCAGCCACTTGCCGTAGACGACCTTCTGCTGGTTGCCGCCGGACAGCAGGCCGACGGTCTGGTTCGCGCTCGGGGTCTTCACGCGCAGGCGGTCGATCCAGGTCTTGTGCAGTTCCTTCTCGGCCGGGCGGCGAACGCCGAAGAGACTGGTGAGGCGGTCGAGGTTCGGCAGGCTGAGGTTGAAGCCGACGCTCTCCGGCAGGACGAGGCCGTGCAATCGGCGGTCTTCCGGCACGAGGAAGACGCCGGCCCGAATCGCGTCGGCGGGTCGGCGAATCTTGCGCTGTTCGCCGTTGAGGACGACCTCGCCGCCGACGGCGGTCCGCACGCCGAAGATTGCCTCGGCGAGTTCCGTTCGGCCCGCCCCGACCAGGCCGGCCATCCCGAGGATTTCGCCCGCCCGGACTTCGAACGTTGCCGGGGTCGCGGGGCCGTTGCGGTAGAGCAGGTTGCGGACCGTGAAGATGGCCGACCCGCCGCCTTTGCGGTGGTCCTTCGGGTAGAACTGCTTCAAGTCCCGGCCGACCATGAGACGGACGAGATTGTCGTGGTTGATCTCAGCACGGCTCAACTCGCCCGCGTTGCGGCCGTCGCGCAGGACGGTCACGCGGTCGGCAACGCGCTTCACTTCCGCGAGCCTGTGCGAGATGTACAACACCGACACGCCCGTGGCCTTCAGCGCGTCGATTACGCCGTAGAGCGTTTCTGTCTCCCGCTGCGTGAGGCTGGAGGTCGGCTCGTCCATGATGAGGATGCGCACGTCCAGCCCGAGCGCACGGGCGATTTCGACCAGTTGCTTTTCACCCGGGGGCAGCGACTCTACGCGGGCGGTCGCACGGCTGGCGGGCAACCCGACGCGGGTGAGTAATTCTTGCGCGCGTTGGGTCGTCGTCCGCCGGTCCAAAACGCGGAGCGGCCCGCCGCGGGTCGCCTCCCGGCCGAGGAACAGGTTGTCCACGACGGTCAGGTTTTCGGCGAGGTTGAGTTCCTGGTGAATCAGACTGACGCCGGCCGCGATGGCGGCGGCCGGCCCGTTGAACTGCACAGACTGGCCGTCGAGTTGCATCTCGCCGGCGTCCGGTTGGTACACGCCGCCGACGATCTTCATGAGCGTCGATTTGCCCGCCCCGTTCTCGCCCACCACAGCCAGAACTTCGCCCGGCGCGAGCGTGAGCGAAACTCCGTCGAGGGCGAGAACCCCCGGGAATTGCTTGCGGGCGGCGGTAATGCAAAGGCGGGGTGCGGTGGGCATGGGAGAGAGTCCGAGGCCCGGCGACGGGGTCGCCGGGCGTTCGAGATGGGTTACTTCTTCACCGAGGCGAGGTCGTCGCGGATCTTCTTCTCGACGACTGCCGCCTTGAGATTTTGGATGACCAACCCGTTGGTCGTCTGGTCCGGGCCGCCGTCCTTCGTCACGAGCCGGTACGGGATCTGGCCCTTGCCGACGATCTTGGACTTGTCGCCACGGGCCGCGGCCGCCAGTACCTCGACCGACTTGTACCCGTAGTTGAACGGGTCCTGCCACACGGTCCCTTCGATCTCGCCCTTGTCGATCGCCTTCAGGGTCTCGAGGTTCTCGTCGAAGCCGACGATCTTGATTTTGCCGACCAGCGACTTCGCACGGGCCGCTTCGAGGATGGCCGGCGGGTTGTAGGCGTACAGGCCGACCATACAGATGTCCGTGACACCCTCCAACCGGCCGAGCACGTCGCGGGTGTTCGTAACGGCCTTCTCGCCGGGGCCGCCGTCGGTCTTGGCTTCGCCGTCGACGAGGAAGTACTTGCCATAGAACTTGCCGTTCACTTCTGGCTTCGTCGGGTGCTTGCCCGGCGTGCCGTTCGCCTCGGGCGTGCCGAGTTCGTCGAGGACGCCGCTGATGCGGCCGACGGCGTTGGCCGATGAGTTGTTGCCGATGAACAGGGCGATCGTGCCGCCGTTCGGCAGGGCCTTTTTCACCATCCGCCCGGCCGCCCGGCCGGCTTCGTGATTGTCCACACCGATGTAGCACAGCCGGCCGGTGCTTTCCGCCGCGTCGTTGTCCATCGTCACGAGGCTGACCTTCTTCGCGATCCGCGTCAGGTCTTCTTCCTGCCCCTTCGGGTCGATCACGCTCACGGCAATGCCGTTCATCCCCTGCTTGACCCAGGCGTCGATGATCGGCATTTGAATCGCCGCGTCCAGCTTTTCCGGCTGCCGGAACACAAGGTCCACGTCGAAGTCTTTGGCGGCCTTATTCGCCCCGGCTTCGCACAAGTCCCAGAACGGGTCGGTGGTGTTCGTGACGACGCCAATCTTTGGCTTGGTGCCTGCCGGGACAGTGCTGGCGGCGTTGTTATTGCCACTGTTGCTGCACCCGGCCGCGAACGCGGCAAGGGCGGTTAAGAAAGTGAGACGAAGGGCCACGACGCACCCGCTTTCGGAAGAGGGGAGAGTTCCGCAGGATTGTGGAGTAAATGTACGCCGGGCGGAGGACTCGGCAACATCTGTGTGAAGATGAAGTAGGAAGAACGTGAGATATCGGCGAGGGAAATGGAATTAGTTCGACCACTCGGGCTTGCTGCCGCCGCCGTTGAGTTGGTGGATGATGTCGCGGTTCTTGTTCGACCCCCGCAACAGTTGCTCCGCCTTCGGGTAGACGCCCTCGTCGATGCCGGTGGTCTTCAGCATCTCGATGGCGATGCGGCGGGGGTCGGTCGTCTCGGCGAGGACGCGGTCCACGACCTTCTTCGGCGTCCGCTTCTCGATCGCGGCCAACTCGGCGAGGCGGAACTGATCGCCCGTGATGCCGCCGGCTTCGCCGCTGTTGGTCAACGTGATGGCCATGATCGGGTCGGCGTAGCCCATCTTCGTGGCATTGCGCTTCTCGGCCACCATCTTGCCGAGTTCCGAACACAGCACGGCCGCGAGTTCCTCGTCCGTCTTGCACTTGTCCACGAGGGCGTCGGAGATGAACACGCTCTGCTGCCCGCGGTGGAAGAGGACGGGGTCCTCGTTGCCGATCGTCTGGAACCCGGTGTCGATGCCGCAGAAGATGTTGGCCGAAAGAATCTGCCGGCCCATCTGATCGACGCGCGCGGCCGCCGCGATCGAGGCTTCCTTCGTCTCGCCCGTCTCGATCGGCTTGTTGATGAAGCCGCGGGCGGTGCGGAAGAACCGCGAATCCTGGCAGCCACAGAGGGCGAGTGTCAACACCATCGCGGCGACGCGCATGCGGTCACTCCAGTCCGTGAATCGCCGCTTAATACCGGTGGCGCGGGGCGTTGTCGAGGGGAAGTCGCCGTGGCTCGGATTCAAGTTGGAGTCGGGGGCGGGTCGATACGGTTGAAACGGTGAACCGACCCGCCGCCGGGTGCCGACGCCGCTTCCTCTTGTCCGAGTGTGTCGTGGACTACCACATCTTCAAGACGGCGGTGAACCGCTTCTTCGGGCCGTTCGTCGGACGCGACAAGCGGCCCGCGTACTTCGACATCGCCACGGCCTACCCGTCGCTGGACAAACTGACGAAGGGGTTTCCGGTCATCCGCGGTGAGTTCGAGCGATTGATGGCCGAGTCGGCGGCGATGCCGCGATACCACGACATCGACAAGGGCGAAAGGGCAATCTCCGACGCCTCTGCGAAGAAGTGGTCGGTGTTCATGCTGGAAATCCTCGGCCACAAGCCGGCCGTGAACCGTGCGTGCTGCCCCGAGACGTGCAGACTGTTGGACAAGATTCCGGGGCTGATTCAGGCGTTCTTCTCGGTCCTCGACCCCGGCAAGTCGGTCCCGGAACACGAGGGGCCGTACCTCGGCTACCTCCGCTACCACCTCGGCCTTCGTGTGCCGACCCGCAAGCCGCCGAAGCTGGTGGTGAAGGGCCAGGACTACCAGTGGAAGGAAGGCGAGGCGGTACTGTTCGACGACAGCTACCCGCACAAGGTCGTGAACGACAGCCCGGACATTCGGGCGGTGCTGATCGTCGATGTGCGGCGGCCGCTGCCGATGGTGCCGAACCTGTTGAACCTGTTCATCACGAACGTCGTCGCCCGCCACACCTACGGCAAGAAGGTCGCAAAGAAGGCCGAAGAGTTCGCGGCAACCTCGGGTCAGATCTTGAAGCAGCGTCAGGCGGCTTAACCTGGCGAGCCGCGTTCCGTAAGGAACCGGGTGAGTATCCGCGACACTCCCCCGGTTCCTTACGGAACGCGGCTCGCCAAGCCGTCACTTCTTGACGCGGATCTCGTAGTAGCGGTTGTTCTTCCCGCCGTTCGGCTCGTCGGTCGGCTCGCCGCCGTGCAGCGTCGCGACGCCGTCCGCGAGTTTGTACTCGAAGGCCTTTCCCGTCACCGGGTCGAGGGGCAGTGGCACACTGATTTCGCTCAGCTTGGCGGGCAATTTGCCGTCGTGCTCGTGGGCGTACAGGCGGATCGCCTCGAGGGCACGGAGGTACGCCAGACGTTGTTGAATCCGCGTGTGGGCGACCGTGATCTTGCGGAGTGCCGGCGTTAGCACCTTCGCGATCGGCGACCCTTCCGCGTTCATCTTTTTCTCGACCTCGGCGGACACCTTGATCGCGTCCGCGAACGGCAGCGAGTTGGCGATGAGCAGGTCGTCGAGGGTGATCTCGTACTGGCGCACGTCGGCCGTGATGATGGCCTGAAGCTCGGGGAACTGGTTCACCAAGTCGGCCTTCATGCCCGTGTCGATGAGCAACTTCCGGGCGGCCGCGACCTTCTTCTTATCCGTCGATCGAATCGGGGCGTCGAGGGAATACTTGAGCCGTGTTTGCTCGCCCGCCATGCCGGCCGCGGAGTCGAAGACCTTCAACTGCTTGTACAGTTCCGCCTCGGTCATCGGCCCGGTCGCTTCCAGGAACGGTTTGAACAGGATCGAGGACAGAACCTGTTCGCCGCCGAGGGCCGTGCGGTTGTCGAGGACGCGGGCCGGCATTTCCGTGAACGACCAGTACAGGTTCGGGCAGTTCGGCTGTTGGACGAGTTCCTCCAACGCTTCCAGGCAAATGCTCTCGATGGCCAACCCGACGAGGAAGGCGATCAGCGTGGGGTGCGACTCGAACGAACTCGCCAGCCCGTGGAAGGTGCGGGCGGTGTAGATGGCCTTCTCGATGTCGCCCGTCCGAATCTCGTACCGCATCCGCAACTTCAAGAGGTATGCCAGTTCGCGCATCTTTTGCACTTCCGGCAGCAGCGTGCCGATGCCGTCCTCGCGGATGTTGAACCAGATTTGCCAGTCGGCCGACAGTTGTCGTGCGCCCTCATCGACATCGCCGAGCGGCCGGCCGCGGCTCTTGAAGACTTGATCGCTGTCGAGTGGGCGGTAAGCCAATCCGCCGATCACGCCACAGGCCTTGATTTCTTCCATCGGCAGGTCTTCCAGGGCGAGTTGGTCCCAGCGGTCGCGCTTCTCTCGCTGCTCCTTCGAGAAGAATTGGTCCTGCTCCATGTACGCGCGCATGAACGTCGGCACGCGGTTGCCGGGCTTCATCTCGGGGTACTGCGGCGTGAGATAGTATCGCGACAACGGTTTCTTCACGCCCGCCGGGTGCAGGGTGATCGGAATGGTGAGCTTCCCGTCCTTCGGCTCGCGGACTTGCGGCTTGGGCAGGTCTTTCGGGTCGGCCGGGGCAGGCTTGGTCGGAATGGCCTGGCTCGGCGGTTGCGCGGAAGCGACCACGCCGCACAGGAGCAGGAACAGGATCGAACGCATGAGGACCTCCGATTACGGTTGGAAATTTCGGGAGAATGCCGTGAGCGATGACTGCGGCGAGGGGCCGAGGACGACGGCCGCTGCCGCCGGTGGGTTTGGGTTTCGCGTGAGCGCGAACAAACTGTACGGATCCGCGGGCGGCGAGGGCCCTTCGTTGGGGTCCGGTGGGTTCGCGGCCGGGACGGTTGGGGATGGTGTTTGTTCCGCCGTCGGCCCGAGCCACAAGGCGAGCGTGACGATTTGTGAAACGACTAATGCCACTGTCGCCCACTTCCAGACCCGCGCCGGCCGGACCGACGCCCGACCGGCCGCGAACAGCATGGCGTCACGGTCAACCGCACCCGGAGTGAAGCGAGCGAGTTTGCAGATCACATCTTCTTCGGACATTCGACACCCAACCTTTCCCGCAGGGCCGCGATGCCGGCCTCGTACCGCCGGTGGGCGGAACTGACGGAACACCCGGCCGACGCGGCAACCTGTTCCAGTGTCAGGCCGCCCCAGAGTCGGGCGACGATTACTTCCCGTTGATCGGGCGGCAACGATTCCAACGCGGCGATTGCGTCCTCAGCGTCCAGTCCCTCGACTTCCGCTTCCGCAAACCACTCGACCTTCGCGACGCGAGATTCCCGCGTTCGTCGTCGGCGGTCGGCCTTGCCCGCGTCCATCGCCGCGTTGCGGACGACGCGGAACAGCCACGCGGCCGGGTCGGTCGGCGGTTTTCGTTGTGCGACGAACCGGCAGAACGCCTCCTGCACCACATCGTCCGGCGTGCCACACCACTGGCGGGCGTACAACACCAGCGCCGCGGCGTGACGGTCGATCAGTTCCGCAAGGGGCCGAACGGTCATGTCAGAAGGAAGACGACGCGGGGCCGGAATTTTTCCCCCGAGAGGGGCAGGTTTTTGTACGATCTGCGTTGAAACAAGGGGGAACCCGACATGGCCGAGGTGACTGAGATCGTTCGCGCCCTCCGGACCGGGACGGCCGACGACAAGAACCGAGCGATCCGAGAAATTCACCGGCTCAAGGTGAACGACGACGAGGTGACGACGCTGCTCGCCGGTCTGCTATTGTCGCGAGAAGTCTCGGATCGAGACGGGTCCGTCTCCAACGCAGAACACCAAGCCGTGGCGTGGGACGCGATGGCCGCGTTGCAAGAACTGAATCTGTTCAACGACACCGTCGCCCACGCCGTGTTCGTCCTCCTGGCCAGGCCGAGTGACAACTGGTCGTTCCCGCAGGCGTCGTTCGACCAAGGCATGTACATCGGTGACTACGGTGAAGAGGTGGTGTGGCCTGCGGTGCTCGGTTGCCGCCTGGCCGCGACCGTGGTGGCGGCCAGGCCGGACTGGCGGGAGCGGTTGTTGACCGCTCTCGGGACGGCCGAACAGGTGAGTGAAGTGTACTACGCAGCCCAGGGAGCGAAGAAACGGATCGCCGCCCTCACTTCTTAGCGATCACGAGGTACGACGGTAGTCCTTGCAGTCGCCGCCATGTGGACAGTTGCCCGACGTGCAGCATCGGATGCGTGAACAACAGCACTTCGAACACGTCCCGCATCGTCGGGAGTTGTTCCGGCCGGAAGCCGAGCGTGTTCGGCTTCGTCAGGTCGTCTTCGGTCAGGTTCGACACTTCCACCAGAATGCGCTCGGACAATTCGCTGAGGTGGCCGAGCAGTTGCGACTTGCTCGGTAGTTCGGCCGGCATCGCGTCGAGTTTCGTATTCGGCCCGAACCAGTCACGGTATTCCGCCGGGCCGACGGTCGGCTGGCCGATGACCTTCAGGACTGTGTTCGTGGTCGTAATGATGTGCCCGAGAATCCACACCGGCGGGTTGACCCCGTGCGGCTGTTCCCGCATTTGCTCCTCCGGGATGTCGGCACACGCCTTGGTGATGTGACTGAGGACGAAACGGAACGTGGTCAGGTTGAGCGAGTTGGCCATGAGTGCCCCTTTCTTGCAATTCGATTCGACGACCGTATAAATTACCCGGTCGATTCGCGACGTCTTTCACTCTCTTTGAGGTTACTCGAACCCATGTCTCAGAAGCACGTATATTCTTTCGGCGGCAAAACGGCTGACGGCGACGGCAAGCAGAAAGAGCTTCTCGGCGGCAAGGGGGCGAACCTCGCTGAGATGTGCAAAATCGGGATCCCGGTCCCGCCCGGCTTCACCATCACGACGGAAGTGTGCGCCGCCTACTACGAACAAGGCAAGAAGATCCCGGAAGCCGCGATCCCCGAGATCGAAGCGGCCGTCAAGAAGATGGAAATCGACTTCGGCGGCAAGAAGTTCGGCGACCCGGCCGACCCGCTGCTCGTGAGCGTCCGCTCCGGGGCGGCTCTGTCGATGCCGGGGATGATGAACACCATCCTCAACCTCGGCCTGACCGACGCCAGCGTCGAAGGCTTGGCGAAAAAGACGAACAACCCGCGATTCGCCTACGACAGCTACCGCCGCGTCATCGACATGTTCGGCAGCACCGCGATGGGCTGCGAGCACGAAGAGTTCGAACACGAGATCCACAAGCTCAAGGACGAGAAGGGCGTCAAGCTCGACACCGACCTGACGGCCGACGACCTGAAGGAACTGGTGAAGCGGTACAAGGCCGTTTACAAGAAACACGTCGGCGACGACTTCCCGCAAGACCCGAAGAAGCAGTTGATGCTCGCCATCAACGCCGTGTTCAATTCGTGGAACGGCAACAAGGCCATCGAGTACCGCCGCATCGAGCGCATCAGCGGCCTGAAGGGCACGGCCGTCAACGTGCAGGCGATGGTCTTCGGCAACATGGGCGACACGTCCGGCACCGGCGTCGCCTTCACCCGCGACCCGAACACCGGCGAGAACGTCTTCTACGGCGACTACCTCATCAACGCCCAGGGCGAAGACGTGGTGGCCGGCATCCGCACCCCGGAGCCGATGGCCAAGCTCGACAGCGAGATGCCGAAGGTCTACAAGCAGTTGATGGAAATTCGGCAGACGCTCGAAAAGCACTACAAGGAAATGCAGGACATCGAGTTCACGGTGCAGGACGGCACCCTGTACATGCTGCAAACCCGCAGCGGCAAGCGGACCGGCACCGCGGCCGTGCGGATCGCCGTCGAGTTGGCGAAGGAAGGGCACATCTCCGAGACCGACGCCGTCAAGCGAGTCCCGGCCGACTCGCTCAACCACCTGCTGCAACCACAACTCGACCCGAAGTCGAAGGTGAAGCCGGTCGCCCAGGGCATCGCGGCCAGCCCCGGCGGCGCGACGGGCAAGGTCGTGCTGAACTCGGCGGAAGCCAAGGAGATGCACGAGAAGGACGCGAACGTCAAATTGATCCTGGTTCGCAAGGAAACCAGCCCGGAAGACGTGGCCGGCATGCACGCGGCCCAGGGCATCCTCACCAGCACCGGCGGTAAGGCGAGTCACGCCGCCGTGGTGGCCCGCGGCTGGGGCAAGCCCTGCGTGGTCGGTTGCGATGAAGTCAAGATCGACGAGGCGGCCCAGACGATCACCATCGCGGGCAAGACCGTGAAGGCCGGCGAGTTCATCACCATCAACGGCACCACCGGCGACGTGATGATCGGCAAGGTCGAGACGATCGCCCCGAGCATGACCGGCGACTTCTCCACCCTCATGCAGTGGGCGGACAAGGGCCGCAAACTGAAGATTCGCACGAACGCCGACAGCCCGGCCGACGCGCTGAAGGCCCGCGAGTTCGGGGCCGAAGGCATCGGCCTGTGCCGCACCGAGCACATGTTCTTCGGCGACGACCGCATCGCCGCCGTGCGGGAAATGATCCTGTCCACGACGGAAGAAGGCCGCAAGAAGGCCCTGGCCAAGATCGAGCCGTTCCAGAAGGCCGACTTCGTCGGCATCTTCGAGGCGATGGACGGCCTGCCCGTCACCATCCGCCTGCTCGACCCGCCGCTGCACGAGTTCCTGCCGCAGAAGGATAACAAGGCCGGGGCCGAGGCGGTCGCCAAGCAGGTCGGCACGACGGTCGAGAAGATCTTCGAGCGGGTCGAAGAACTGCACGAAATGAACCCGATGATGGGCTTCCGCGGCTGCCGCCTGCCGGTGGTGTTCCCGGAAATCGGTGACATGCAGGTGCGGGCCATTATCGAGGCCGCCATCGACGTGCAGAAGAAGGGCAAGAAGGTGTTGCCCGAACTGATGATCCCGCTCGTCGGCGTGCTCGAAGAACTGACGATGCTCAAGAAGCGGGCCGTCGCCGTCGCCGAGGAGTGCATGGCGAAGGCCGGCGTGAAGGTTGAGTACACCATCGGCACGATGATCGAACTGCCGCGGGCGTGCATCGCGGCCGACAAGATCGCCGAGGAGGCCGAGTTCTTCAGCTTCGGCACCAACGACCTGACGCAGATGACGTTCGGCTTCAGCCGGGACGACATCAAGGGGTTCATGCCGACGTATCTGGCGAACAAGATCCTGCCGATCGACCCGTTCCAGACGATCGACTTCAACGGCGTCGGCGAGTTGATGAAAATCGGTATCCAGAAGGGCCGCGACAGCCGAAAGGCGAAGCACGGCCAGCACCTGAAGATCGGCATCTGCGGCGAGCACGGCGGCGACCCGGACAGCGTGGTTTTCTGCCACCAGATCGGCTTGGACTACGTGAGCTGCTCGCCGTTCCGGGTGCCGATCGCCCGCCTCGCCGCAGCCCAGGCTGCGATGGGCGAAGGGGCGAAGCGGGATAAGTAACAAGCGTGTTGAAACAGGCTTGGTGATTCGTGAGAAGGAGTGGCGAAAGCCACTCCTTCTTTTATGGGTCGGGAGGCGGGATGTGCCGGTCATATTCAACGGCCAAGCCGTCGGTACGATCCCCGTCGTCGCACTACTCCCGTAGCACCCGCCCCGTTCCCGCTCATTTTCTGACAACCGTTTTCTTCCGCTCGTCGTTCTGGTATAGTTCTGCTCACTGACGAGAGCGAGTTCCCCACCCGTGAGGCCCGGTCATGCGACGCCCTTTGATTGCCGCTTTGGTTTTGTGTTTCGCGTTCTCCACAACGGGCACCGCCCAGGAAAAGGGCGGCAAGAAGAAGTTGGCCGAGGACAGCGTCAAGGGCTACAAGATTCACACGATCAACGGCTTCACGGTGGTCGTGAGCGACGAGGTGCTCAAGGCGGACGTCGACAAGTACAAGCGGAAGCCCGTCGAGGCGATCGAACTCGAACTCAAGAACGTCACCGACCTGATGACTGCGAAGGCGGTGACGACGCTGCGGAACATCCCCGTGTGGGCCGAGTGGGACGAGCGCATCACCCTCGGGAACGGCCGCCAGGGTCGGGCCTACGCCACGTACTACGGCGGCAACCAACTCCAGGCCCTCGCCCGGGGGATGAACCCCGAGAAGGCGAAGTGCGTGGTCATCCACCTGACGAAATCGCTGACGGAAGAGTACCAGGACAAGACCAAGCCGGACTCGCTGTTGCTCCTGCACGAGTTCGCGCACGCGGTCCACGACCAACTGCTGAGCTTCGACAACGCCGACATCAAGTCGGGCTTCAAGCTTGCGATGAGCCGCAAGCTCTACGACAAGTCGCTGTACTGCGCCACGAACGAGATGGAGTTCTTCGCCGAGATGACGTGCGCGTACCTGGACCGCCTCGGGTACTTCCCGAACACTCGCGAAGACCTCAAGAAACACGACGCGGTCACGTTCAAGCTGATGGAGTCGATCTGGGGCAAGGCCGCCGCCGACGGTGGGAAGGCCCGGACCGCGGTCCGGCCACCCAACGGCGCGGACGAGTTCCGCATGGATTTCAAGCTCCCCGAGGTCAAGTTCGGCCGCCTCATCGACGGGCCGAAGTTCGACCCCGACGCCGCAGTCGGCAAGGTCACCGCGTTCTTCTACTGGTACGACACTCAGGCGTCCGACATGAAGCGGATCAAGAAGTGGGCCGACGAACTGTCCCCCTACGGCTACCAAACGGTCATCTTGAACGCGAATTACCGCGAGGAAGAGGCCGAAGTCGACGAGCGGGTGCGCAAGGCGAAGCTCCCGTTCACGGTCCTGGGGACCACGTTCATGCCCCGGAAGACGGGCGAACAACTGCGGGCGGAACCGGGCGGCCACGTCGCCGTCTACGCCGACGACAAGTGGGTTTACCGTGGGAAGATCGCCGGCGGCGAGACGTACATCCGCGAACTGCTCGCCCAGAAAATCTTGAAGGACGCCGGCGTGCCGGACGACGCGCCGAAGGCGCTCCGCCCGATCGTGACGGCCCTCCAGGCGGGGGAATCGTTCCCGGCCGTGATCACCAAGCTCCAACCCGCCACGACCAACTCGGACGCGGCCGTGAGCGAGCCGGCCAAGAAGCTCATGGCCGCCCTCGCGAAGCCGGTGCAGCAGCGGTTGGAGTTCGCCGAATCGAAGAAGAAGTCCGACCCGGTCGAAGCGTTCCTGACCGCCGAGTCGGTCGTCGCCGAGTACAAGGGGACGCCGTTCGCCGCCAAGGCGGACCGGCTCGTGAGTTCACTGAAGGTGGAAAAGGCCGTGGCGGTGGAACTGAAAGCCCGCAAGGAACTGGACGGGATCAAGAAGATCGAGGCGGTCCTGAACGCGCAGGGCGGGAGCTTCGACCCGACCGACATCAAGTTCCAGATGAAGTACGAGCCGCAGATCAAGCAGATGAAGGCGCTGTACGAGCAGATGAAGAAGGCCCACCCCAACGCCAAGGCGACCGAAGAGGCCGGGCAGATCGTCAAGGAATTCGCGGGGTAACGCCCCGCGGCCCCTCTGTAAGATGTCTCGAAGACATTTTTCGGAGGGGCCGTGATGTTGCGCCTGTTGTCGCTTCTCGTCGCCGTCGGGTTTCTGGTTCCGCCCGTTCAGGGGCAAGCCAAGCCCGCCCCGAAGAAGGCCCTCCTGCCGGACGCCATCCCCGGCTACAAGGTTCAGATGATCGACGGGTTCACGGTGGCCGTCAGCGAGGACGTGCTGGCCGCGGACGTGCGGAAGTTCAAGCGGAAGCCCCTCGAAGCGATCGAACTCGACCTGAAGAACATCTGCGAACTGTTCAACGACAAGGGCGTCGAGAAACTCCGCGCGATCCCGCTGTGGGTCGAGTGGGATCAGAAGAGTGGCCTGGCGAACGGCCGCTCCGGCGAGACGTTCACCCTGTACTACGGCCCGGACCGCGCGCTGCTCGTCAGCCGGAACGAGAACCCGTTAAAGGTGAACGGCGTCGGTCTGTGCCGTGCGAAGGCACTGACTGAAGTCTACCAGGACACCGCGCGGCCGAACTACCTGCAACTGTTGCACGTCTTCATGCGGGCATTCCAGGGCTACTACCTCGCCAGCGAAACCACCGCGATCCGCACGGCTCACCGCCAGGCGATGGCCCACAAGCTCTACGACAAGACGACCTATTGCACCACCGACGACCGCTCGTTCTTCGCCGAGGCGTCGAGCGCGTACCTCGACTACCTCTACTACTTCCCGCACGGCCGCGGCGACATTCAGAAGCACGACCCCGCCACGTACAAGTTCTTGGACGGCATCTGGTCGAAGTACCTGCCCGCCGGGAAGGCCCGCGCGGCCGGTGCCCGCCCGCCGGACGGCAGCGCGGAGTTCCGCACCGACTTCAAGCCGGCCGACATCAACCTCGGCCCTCAACTCGTCGGGGAGAAGTTCGACCCCAAGTCGTGCGACGGGAAGGTGACGCTCTTCACGTTCTGGGCGGGCGATGACGCGGTCCCGTTGAAGTGGCTGAAGAAGTGGCACGAAGAGTTGGGGCCGTTCGGCTTCCAAGTCGTCATCCTCTCGGCCGACTACACGCGGGAGAAAGACGACGTGATTCGGCGGGCCGAAACGCCGGGGATGCCGTTCCCGTTGGTCGGCACGTCGTACATGCCGGCCAAGCCGAAAGGGCAGAACTGGGCGTTCCCGTCCGGCCACGCCGCGGTCTACAGTGCCGAGGGAAAGTGGGCGTTCCGCGGCCCGCTCGCCGACGGCGAAATCTACCTCCGCGAAGCCGTCGGCCGAAAGATCCTGAAGGACGCCGCCATCCCGGACGTTGCCACGTCGGTCCAGCCGGCCGTGAACGCCCTCACCAGTGGCGAGCCGATCCCCGCCGTGATGTTGAAGTTGCTGCCCGCCACCACGGTAGGCGCGACCACGGACCGCGAACAAGCCCGGAAGTTGATGGACCTGCTCGGAACGGCGGCCCAAAAGCGTCTGGATCAGGCCGCGGCGCAGGAGAAGGGCGAACCGCTCGAAGCGTACCGCATCGCCTCGGGCGTGGCCACCGAGTTCAAAGGAACGCCCGTGGCACCGAAGGCCGAGCGACTGACGAGCACGCTGAAGAACGAGAAGACGGTCGCCGCCGAGTTGAAGGCCCGAAAAGACCTGGAGGCGGTCGCGAAGGTCGAGGCCGACCTGAACGTCCTGCCCGGCAGTTTCAGCCCGAAAGACCCGGCGTTCCAGAAGGCGAACGCCGGGAAACTCAAGGAGTTGAAGGCGGCCGTCGAGCGGATGCGGAAGGCCCACCCGCAGGCCCACGCCACGGACGAGGCCGAGGCCATCGCGAAGGAATTCACCAACTGACCCGTCAGGCGAAGTGCTTGCGGAAGGCTTGGATGGTCGCCTTAGCGGCGGCCTTCGAATCGGGGTACGGAAACGCCTCGGCGGAGACGTACCCCGCGTAGCCGATCTCCTTCAATGCGGCCGCGATCGGCGCAAAGTCGGTGTGCCCGGACCCGGCCGGCCGGCGGTTCGAGTCCGCGAGGTGAACGTGCCCCACGTGGCGGCCCGTCGCTTTGAGCGCGTCGGCGAGGTTCACTTCCTCAATGTTCATGTGGAACAGGTCGGCGAGCAGTTTCACATTCTCGCGGCCGACCCGCTTCAGCAACTCCACCCCTTCTTCCAGTCGCGTGGCGAAGTTCGTCTCGTAGCGGTTCAGCGGTTCGTAGATCAAGGCGGCCGCGTGCCCGCCGAGTTCCGCGAGCGACTCCGCGAGATGGCCGGTCGCGGTGGCCTTGTCCGTGCCGTCGCCCCACCGGCCCTGCATCGAGCCGATGATCGCGGGGGCGTTGAAGTTCGCGCCGAAGTCGATCATCGACTTCACGAAGTCCATGGCCTTCCGCCGCCCGCCCGCGTCGGCGTTCGTCAGCGTGAGCTTGTGCTTGACCCACCCGGCCCCGGTGCCGACGGCGGCGAGTGACAGCCCGTTGTCACCCAAGACGGCTTTCAGGTCCGAGACGGCGACGGCGTTCGGCCCGGGAGCGAACAACTCCACGGCGTCGAAGCCGAGTTCTTTCGCCGTCCGGCACGCGGCGGGGAGGTCGTCGTGAAAGACGAATGGCCCGCCACGGGCTTCCGAGACGAGGCTGATGGTGACGGCCGATTTCATGTCAGTCAATCTCCACGACCGCCTTGATGACGCCCGTTTCCGGCTTCATCCACTTTGGGAACAACTCGATCATCTCGCCGAACCCGGCGTGGTGCGTGATCCACGGCTTCGTGTCGATGTGGCCCGCTTCGATCAACTGAATGATCCGGGCGAAATCGGCCGACACCGCGTTCCGACTCGCGAGAAACGACATTTCGCGGCGGTGCATCAGCGGTTGCGTGAACGTGATTTCCTGGCTCGTGATGCCGACGAACACGAGCTTGCCGGCGAACGCGACGTAGTTCATCGCGTTGACCATCGACTTGTTGTTGCCGGTGGCGTCCACCACCACATCGGCCCAGTTGCCGTGCGTCAGGTCTTCGAGTTGCTTCGCCTCCGTGCCGTCGGCGCGGATCGTGTGCTTGATGCCCATGCGGTCGCGGCAGAACGCGAGGCGTTGTTCGTTGATGTCCATGACGACCGTCCGCGCGCCGGTCAGCTTCGCGAACTCGATGGCACTCAGCCCGATGGGGCCGGCCCCGATGACGAGGACCGTTTCCGTCGGCTTGGGGGCGGCCCGATTGATCGCGTGGCAGCCGATGCCGAGCGTCTCAACGAGGGCGAGTTGGTCGTAGGTCAGCGTCTTCGAGACGTGCAATTTGCGGGCGGGGATCGTGAAGAGCCGTTGCAAGCCGCCGTCGCAGTGGACGCCGAGCGTCTGGTGGTTCATGCAGCAGTTCGTGTGGCCGCGGATGCACGAATAGCACTTCTGACAGTTGATGTACGGCTCGATGCTGCACCGATCGCCGACCTTGACGTGCGTGACGCCGGGACCGACGGCGACGACTTCCACGCCGAGTTCGTGGCCGGGAATGCGCGGGTAGCTGAAGAACGGCATCTTGCCGAGGTAGCCGGAGAAATCGGTGCCGCAGATGCCGACGCGGTGGACCCGCACGACGGCATCGCCCGCGGCCGGCGACGGCGGTTCCGGCACGTCGATCACGCGGAAGACTTCGGGGCGTTCGAGTTGGATCGCTTTCATCGGAGAGTCTCTTCGCGGCGGAGGTTTCGGCAGCATACCCCGCATCCCGATCGAGACAATAACTGTACGCCCGAACAGATTCCTCTTGACGAACCACCCCCGGTCTGGCTTCATGACGCGATGAACCTTTTCAGCGACTTCCGTTCGAACAATCGCCTCGCCGCCCAACCCCTCGCCGCCCGGATGCGGCCGCGGACCATCGACGAGTACGTCGGGCAAGAGCACATCCTCGGCCCCGGCAAACTGCTCCGCCGCATGTTGCTGGCGGACCGGCTGAACTCGGTGATCTTCTACGGCCCGGCCGGGTGCGGAAAGACGGCCCTGGCGCACGTCATCGCGAACCAGACGAAGTCGCACTTCGTCTCGATGAACGCCGTCGCCGCCGGCATCAAGGAAGTCCGCGAGGTGTTGGCCGAAGCCCGTGGCCGGTTGGAGGAAGACGGCGAGCGCACGATCCTGTTCCTCGACGAGATCCACCGTTTCAACCGTTCGCAGCAGGACGTGCTGCTGCCGGACGTGGAGAACGGCATCGTCATCCTCATCGGGGCGACGACGCAGAACCCGTTCTTCGCGGTGAACACGCCGCTGCTGAGTCGCAGCCAGATTTTCACGCTGGAACCGCTCACCCGCGATCACATCAAGACGATCATCCGCCGGGCACTCGCCGACGCCGACCGCGGCCTCGGGAAGACGCCGGTCGAGATGACCGACGAGGCGTTGACCTTCCTCGCCGAGATTTGCGACGGCGACGCGCGGCGGGCGCTGATGGCCGTGGAGATCGGCGTGAAGTCGGCCCAGGCGATCGAGAACGACACCGTCGCCCGCACGGCCGACGGCAAGATTCTGTACGACGTGGCGCTCGCTCAGGATTCGATTCAGCGGAAGGTGCTCGACTTCGACCCGACGGGCGATTCGCACTACGACCTGGCGTCGGCGTTCATCAAGAGCCTTCGCGGCAGCGACCCGCAGGCGGCCGTCTACTGGCTGGCCCGCATGCTGGAGTCCGGCGAAGACCCGCGGTTCGTCGCCCGCCGGCTGGTGATCTTCGCGTCCGAGGACGTGGGCAACGCCGACCCGATGGCGATCCTGGTGGCGAACGGGGCGTGGGACGCGGTCGAACGGGTCGGCCTGCCGGAGTGCCAGTTGAACTTGTCGCAGGCCGTGTGCTACCTGGCGACGGCCCCGAAGTCGAACGCCGCGACGGTGGCCATCGGGCTGGCCGCGAAGGACGTGAAGGAGGGCCGCACGCTGCCGGTGCCGAAGCACCTGCGGGACTCGCACTACGCCGGGTCGAAGCAGTTCGGCCACGTCGGCTACCAGTACGCCCACGACGGCGACGGCGGCTGGGTGGACCAGGAGTACGTGCCGGCCGCCGTGACGTACTACACGCCGACCGACCGCGGCTTTGAGGCGACCATCCGCGAGCGCATGGCCGAGATCGAGCGCCGCCGGACGGCGGGGCGGAAGGCGGAGGGCGGCGGATGACGGAGGAGGAGTGGCTGTCGATCGGCGATTTGCGGAAGCACGTCGAACAGGTCGTGGCAATGAAGCAATTGCGGAAACTGCGGCTCTTCAGTGTTGCGTGCTGCCTCCAGTTGGAACCGTGGATCGGCGAGCCTCAACTGCTTGAGGCGATCAACAGGGCCGAGAAATTGGCTGACGGCGCGTTGAGCGAGTCCACCATCGAGAAATGGTACCAGAAGGTCATCCGGCTGCAGCGTGACGCGGTCCGCAAACATGGCAGACAGTGGACGGCCCAAGTGGCCGTCTTTAAGTACGTGCGTTTCGTGTGTCTGCCTAGTCGTTACTCCGAGTTCTCTGACTGCTGGTGGGGGCTTGTACGCCCCATACCCTTATTCGGCGAGGAGTTCACCCAACGCGGCCCAGCACTGGCTCATCAGCTGTTGGTGGACATCTTCGGCAACCCGTTTCGCCCCGTCGCCTTCGACCCTGCGTGGCGAACGTCCGCGACCGTCGGCGTCGCACAGCAGATGTACGACGCCCGCGACTTCGCCGCGATGCCGATCCTGGCCGACGCCCTGCAAGACGCCGGGTGCGAAACCGCCGACATCCTTCAGCACTGCCGCGACGAGAAGCAGGTCCACGTCCGCGGGTGCTGGGTCGTCGATCTCGTCCTCAACAAGTCTTGACCCGTTCGGAGTTCGCCCGTGACCGAGAAGCAATGGCTGACAGCGAAGTCGCCCGATTCGCTCATCGACTTGTGCCGTGATCGGCGGAAGCTCCGCCTGCTGGCGTGCGCGTGTGCCCGGCGGATGCTGGCCGCACTGCCGGGCGACCCGGCGTTCGAGGCGATCATCGACGCCGCGGAAACTTACGCCGACAACGCGGCCACTCGCCCCCTCGCGGTGGCCGCCCGGAAGCCGCTTCGCGATGCAGCCAAGCGATTGAAGGATGCGAAGAAGCCGGAACCGTTGGCGAAGGCGGTGTTCATCCTGACGGACCTGACGAACGACGTGATCGAGGGCTTCACCGCTGGCATCGCCAACTCGTCCTGGGCTCTCGGCCACCCGAACGCGGTCGCGAAGACGAACGTCCGGGAAGAAAAAGCGGTGCAGGCACTCCTCCTCCGCGACATCTTTGGCAACCTGTTCCGTCCGGTCGAATTCGATCCCGAGTGGCGGACTTCCACGGCCGTCGATCTGGCGCACACGGCCTACAACGCCCGCCACTTCGGCGCGCTGCCGATCCTGGCCGACGCCCTGCAAGACGCCGGGTGCGAAGACGACGCGATTCTCCGCCACTGCCGCGACGAGAAGCAGGTCCACGTCCGCGGGTGCTGGGTCGTCGATCTGGTGTTGGGCAAATCGTGACGGTACAATCGGGCCGGAGGGCGAGAAATGACGACCGCGAGAACCTCTAACCGACCGTTCCGCTTCAGCCGCGAGCAATACTTCAAGATGGGCGCACTCGGCTTCTTCGACGGCAAGCGGGTTGAACGACTGCGAGGACAGATCATCGATGTGGCGACAATCTCGTGGCCGCACGTCGTTTGCATGATGAAGATCGAAGAGGCGTTAGCCACCCCGTTCGCGTCGGTCGCGTGGATCAGCCAACGAAACCCGTTGCCGACCGAGGACTCGGACCCGCCACCCGATGTGATGATCGTGCCGGGTCGGATGCGGGATTACGCCGACCACCCGCGGTCGGCGTTGTTGGTCGTGGAAGTGGCCGACACGACTTTCGAACTGGATGCCACGACGAAGGCCGACATCTACGCGACCGCCGGCATCCTCGATTATTGGGTGATCGACTTGACGGAACGGCAACTGGTCGTGTTTCGTGATCCGACTCCACTCTCGGGCGGAGGGAGCGGCTACCGCACGCGGTTGACCTTCGGCTCGGCCGACCGCGTGTCGCCGCATTGCGATGCCGACCGCCAGTATCGCAGTGGCCGACCTGCTGCCCTAACCGCGAATCTGCCCGTCGCCGGTCACGACGTACTTGTACGTCGTCAACTCTCGCAAGCCGCACGGGCCGCGGGCGTGGAACTTGTCGGTGCTAATGCCAATTTCGGCCCCCAGGCCCAACTCGAACCCGTCGTTGAAGCGAGTGCTCGCGTTCACCATCACCGCGGCGGAATCGACCTCGGCCACGAACCGGCGGCTGACGGCCAAGTCGTTCGTCACGATGGCGTCGGTGTGCTTCGAACCGTAGCGGTTGATGTGGGCGATCGCGGCCGACAGATCAGGCACGATCTTCACGGCGATAATCAAATCGAGGAACTCAGCGGCGTAATCGGCCTCCGTCGCGGGCACGGCGTCCGGCACGAAGCGGCGGGTTTCGTCGCAACCACGAATTTCGACCTTCTTCGCGCGGAGGGCGTCGGCGATCCGCTTCGCGAATCGTTCCGCCAAGCCGGCGTGGATCAGCAGCGTCTCGGCCGCGTTGCACACGCCGGGGCGGTGGGTCTTCGAGTTGATGACGATCCGCTCGGCCATGTCGAGGTCGGCGGCCCGGTCCACGTAGACGTGGCAGTTTCCTTGGTAGTGCTTCAGCACCGGCATCGTCGCTTCCGCGGCCACGCGGCGGATCAGGCTTTCGCCGCCGCGCGGGATGACGAGATCGATCTGTTCGTTCATCTTCAAGAAGTGGCCGACGGCTTCGCGGTCGGTCGTGGAGACGAGTTGCAGCGCGTCGCGCGGCAGGCCGTGATTCGGTAGTTCGTTCGTCAGGATTTCGTGCAACACGGTGTTCGAGTGGAGGCTCTCTTTGCCGCCGCGGAGGATCACGGCGTTGCCACTCTTCACGCACAAGCCGGCCGCGTCCACGGTGACGTTCGGCCGCGATTCGTACAGGAAGAAAATCACGCCGAGCGGCACGCCGACTTTCAGCACTTGGAGGCCGTTCGGCCGCGTGCCGCCCTCGCGGACTTCGCCGACCGGGTCGGGCAGAGCGGCCACTTGTCGAAGGCCCTCGGCCGCGGCGGCAACGCGGGCCGGCGTCAGAGTGAGGCGGTCGATGCTCGCGGCCGTCATGCCGAAGCTGGGGGCGGCCACCACGTCCTTCGCGTTCGCGTCGAAGATGGCTTCGGCCCGCTTCACCAGCAGATCGGCCGACGCCCGCAGCCAGGCGTTCTTGCGATCCGTGGTCGCGGTGGCGAGGGCGGTCGCCGCGGTGCGGGCGGCGGCCGCGGTGGACTGGCAATAGTCGGCGAGTGTGGTCATGGTACTGCGAGTTATAGGTCAGGTGCGCAATTCGTGCATCCGGGTATACAGCGCCACCGCGTCGGCTGTTTCACGGACGTCGTGGACGCGCAAAATGTTCGCGGCCCCGCTCGCCGTGCCGAAACAGGCTAACGCGAGCGAACCGGCCACACGGTTCGCGATCGGGTCGGCACTGCCGCTACGGCCGACCGCCTTGCTGATGAACCCCTTGCGCGAGACGCCCAGCGTCAGCGGCCGGTCGGCGAGTTCGCCAGTGCCGATGCGGTCGAGATTGGCAAGGAGTTGCAGATTTTGTTCGACGGTCTTGCCGAAGCCGATGCCAGGGTCGGGCGAGATCGTTTCCGGGTCGATGCCGAAGTCCGTCAGTTCCCGGAACCGTTCCTTCAAGTAGTCCGACACTTCGCGGACCACGTCACGGTACTGCGGATCGATCTGCATCGTGGCCGGCGTGCCCTGCATGTGCATGACGATCAACCCGGCCCCGGTCGCCTTCGCAACGGTGGGCATGGCGGGGTCGCGGAGGCCGGTCACATCGTTGATAATGACGGCCCCGGCGTCGATCGCTTGCCGGGCGACTTCCGCCTTACTGGTGTCAATGGAAATCGGCGTGTGAGTTTGCTGCGCCACCTCGCGAATAACCGGGATCACGCGATGAAGTTCTTCCTCCACCGTTACCGACTGTGAACCCGGCCGCGTGGACTCGCCGCCGATGTCGAGCAGATCCGCTCCGTCGGCGATAAGTTGCAGGGCGTGCGCGATCGGATCGTACCGGCCGCCGTCGGAGAAACTGTCCGGCGTCGCATTCACGATACCGAGGATGAGAGGGCGGATTCCGATTTCAAAGCGATGTTGCCGGCAACGCCAGACTCGTGGGGTACTCATTCTCGCGGCGAACTCTTTCGAGGGATCGGCGGCGGGGGTGTTTCGCCGGGTCGGAGGGCGATCGGCTTGCCGTTCACCTTGGTCAAGTAGTCCGAAGCATCCACCTGCTTCTTCCGCCGCAGATTCTTTTGAAGTACCTTGCTCGCCGACCTCTTGCCATCGGTGCTCGGAGAGGCCGCAGCGGGTGAAGCCGGCACCGCCTTAGCCACCGTCGGTACGGCCGGCTTCACCGGCGGAGGAGCTGGGTCGTCTTCGATGATCTCGGCGACATCCAGAACCTCTTCTTCCACGACCTCGAACCCCTCCGAAGCGTTTGGGTCGGGAACGACGAACGAGGTCTTGCACTGGGGGCAGGTGACGCGCTTGCCGATGGCGGCGTCCGGGGCCGTCATCTTGGCGGAACAGCCGGAACAGGTGATCGGAACGGGCATGGGGGAACTCCGCGGATTGCCGATATGGTACAGGCGAACAGGCCGCGTGGGGAAAAAAGTCGGACTCTCGGATTTGGACACGCGAACCGATATAACGGTGGTACCGGATTCGTTATCACCACGCCTGCGGAGCTCCGTCACACACCGCAGATTCTCATTCGCAAGGTTTGAGGTCCGAAATGGTCTCTCCCACCAGTTCGGCCGAGGCAGCGTCTTCGGCCAGCCGCAACGGTAAGCACAGCGTTCAGGAAGTCGAATCGATCACCATTCGATTCGCCGGCGACTCCGGCGACGGGATGCAACTCGCCGGTACGCGGTTCACCGACACGTCCGCGATCCTTGGCAACGACATCGCCACGTTCCCGGACTTTCCCGCCGAGATTCGCGCCCCGGCCGGTACGCTCGCCGGCGTCTCCGGCTTCCAGGTCCATTTCTCCAGTAACGACATCCATACGCCCGGCGACATTCTCGACGCGCTCGTCGTGATGAATCCGGCCGCGCTCAAGACGAACCTCCGCGACCTGAAGAAGGGCGGCATCCTGATCGTCAACACCGACGCCTTCGCCCAGAACGACCTGGACAAGGCGAAGTACAAGGTGAACCCGCTCGAAGACGGCTCGCTGGCCGGGTACCACGTCGTCCGCGTGGCGGTGTCGAAGCTGAACAAGGAGGCGGTCAAAGACTGCGGTCTCAGCCCGCGGGAGCAGGACCGCTGCAAGAACTTCTTCGCCCTCGGCCTCGTTTACTGGCTTTACGAGCGGCCGCTGGAGGCCACGTTGAAGTGGTTGAAGGAGAAGTTCGGCAAGAAGACGGAATTGAAGCCCGTCCTCGACGCAAACAACGCCGCCCTCAAGGCCGGGTACAACTACGGCGAGACGGTCGAACTGCTGCCGGTGCAGTACAAGGTGGTGAAGGCCAAGATCACGCCGGGCAAGTACCGCAAGATCACCGGGAACGAGGCCATCGCCATCGGCCTCGTCGCCGCCAGCCACGCGGCGAACAAAACGCTCGTCTACTCCGGCTACCCCATCACGCCGGCGAGCCAGGTTCTTGAAGACCTAAGCCAGCCGGAAATGCGCCGCCACGGCGTGAAGACGCTGCAAGCCGAGGACGAGATCGCCGCCATCGGCGTGGCCCTCGGCGCGAGCTTCGGCGGGGCCATTGGCGTGACCGGCACGAGCGGCCCCGGCATCTGCCTGAAGAGCGAGGCGATCAACCTCGCGGTGATGACCGAACTGCCGCTCGTCATCATTGACGTGCAACGCGGCGGGCCGAGTACCGGCCTCCCGACGAAGACCGAGCAGGCCGATTTGCTGCAAGCGATGTTCGGCCGCAACGGCGAGTCGCCGGTGGCCATCGTCGCGCCGCAGTCGCCGGTCGACTGCTTCGACATCACCTACGAGGCGGTGAAGATCGCCACGCGGTTCATGTGCCCGGTGTTCATTCTCTCCGACGGGTACATCGCCAACGGCTCCGAACCGTGGAAGATTCCCGACATCGCGAAGCTCCCGAAGATCGAGATCGTTCACGCGACCGGGCCGAACAGCGAGGGCATGAACGGCGCGGTCCACGAACACGCCGAAGGCGAGGGCAGCGGGGCCGGGAAGTTCTTGCCGTACAAGCGGGACCAGTACCTGTCGCGGCCGTGGGCCATCCCCGGCACGCCCGGCCTCGAGCACCGCATCGGCGGCATCGAGAAGCAGGACGTGACCGGCAACATCAACTACGAGGCCGCCAACCACGAGCACATGGTTCACACCCGCTGGAAGAAGATCGAGAACATCGCGGAAACGATTCCCGAACTCGAAGTGATCGGCGACGCCGACGCGGAGTTGCTCGTCATCGGCTGGGGCGGCACCTACGGCAGCATCACGACGGCCGTGGACCGCGTCCGCAAGAACGGCAAGAAAGTCGCGCAGGCCCACCTGCGATACCTGAACCCGATGCCGAAGAACACCGAGGCGGTGTTGAAGAAGTACAAGAAAATTCTGGTCCCCGAACTGAACAGCGGCCAACTCTGCTGGCTGCTCCGGGCGAAGTACCTCGTGCCCGCCGAGGGCTTCAACAAAGTGCAGGGCCGACCGTTCCTGGTTTCGGAAATTGAAGCCGCTATCGGCAAACTCGTTTAACGCGCCGAAGCCCACGGACGGTCGTCCGTGGGCTTTCACCCACATACCACTTTCACCCACACACATAATCATGGCTGCCACCGCTCTCCCGACCCTGACCGCGAAGGACCTCACCACCGACCAAGAAGTCCGCTGGTGCCCCGGCTGCGGGGACTACTCGATCCTCGCGCAAATGAAGAAGGCGCTGACCACCGTCGGTGTGCCGCGCGAGAAGATGGTGTTCGTCTCGGGTATCGGCTGCTCTAGCCGCTTCCCGTACTACATGAACACCTACGGCTTCCACACCATCCACGGCCGCGCGCCGACGGTGGCGACGGGCCTGCGGTTGGCCAACCCGGACCTGCAAATCTGGGTTGTCACCGGCGACGGCGACGGCCTGAGCATCGGCGGCAACCACCTAATGCACGTCCTCCGCCGCAACATCGACCTGAAGATTCTGCTGTTCAACAACGAAATCTACGGCCTCACGAAGGGCCAGTACTCGCCGACGAGCCGCACCGGCACGCCGTCGAAGACGAGCAAGACCGGCTCACTGGAAACGCCGATCCGCCCGCTGACGATGGCCATCGCCTCGGAAGCGACGTTCATCGCCCGGACCGTGGACGTGGACGTGAAGCACCTGACCGAGACGCTGCAAAAGGCGGCCGCCCACAAGGGGGCGGCGTTCGTCGAGATCTACCAGAACTGCAAGATCTTCAACGACGAAGTCTGGGCCTACGCCACCGACAAGAGCGTGAAGGCGGACAACCTGCTGTATGTCGAACACGGCAAGCCGATGATCTTCGGCAAGGACAAGAACAAGGGTATCCGCCTCAACGGGCTGACGCCGGAAGTCGTGGAGATCGGCAAGGACTGTCAGATCGACGACCTACTCGTTCACGACGAGAAGACCGACGACCCGACGCTGGCCACGCTGCTCAGCCGCATGGTCGGGCCGAAGTTCCCGGAAGTCCTCGGCACGTACCGCTCGTTCCGCAAGCCGTGCTACGAGGAAATGCTCGACGCCCAGATCGCCGACAACATCGCCAAGAAGGGCAAGGGCCAGGTGGCCGATCTGTTCAAGGCCGAAGACGTGTGGACGGTCGAGTAATTGGCTGCTGACGGTTTGCCGCTTTCAGCCATACAAAGACCGGGAGGGACTGACCCTTCCGGTCTTCTGCTTTCCGGTTGAAAGTGGCGAACTGTGAGCGTGAGCGATCCATGTACTGCCCGACCTGCAACCAGTTGAACGTGCCCGGCGCGGAAGCGTGCGAGAAGTGCGGCGCGGACATGACCGCCCTCGACCGCCCGATGCCGCACGACAAGGTGGAAGCCAGTCTGATGTCGGAACCCGTGGCGTGCCTGGCCCCGAAGCCGGCGGTCGTCGTGCGCGACGATGCCACCATCGGCGAGGCGATGAGGACGATGATCGACCGGGCCGTCGGGGCGCTCCTCGTAGTCAACGCCGGCCAGAAACTCGTCGGCATCCTGACGGAACGGGACTTCCTAACGAAAGTGGCCGGGCAAGCCCGCTTCGAGCAAAAACCGGTCCGGGAGTACATGACCGCGAATCCGGAAACGGTCTCGCCGCTCGACCCCTTGGCGTTCGCACTCCAGCGGATGGACACGGGCGGCTACCGCCACTTGCCGGTGGTCGGCCAACACGATCGGCCGATCGGCGTGATCTCCGTCCGGGATGTCCTCAAGCACATCACGAAACTCTGCAAGGAATGAGAAGCCGGTTCTCGTCTCCGTTTTTTTTAACACTGCCTTTCATTTCCTGTCATGATGGATCGGTCTGAACGTACCAAATAAAGTCGTTCAGATTCTTGTCAGGCAAACTCCTAGAAGTGTCAGGTTTTCCCACACCCCGAGCCAGTCATGACCTACACTTCCAGTCTCTGCCAAGTCCGTCCGCCTCTCTCACAACGTCGTTACGAGGAGTGAGTATGGGTTCCACCTCGCCCGTCATGGGTCGGCGTGCGTTCACGTTGATCGAGTTGTTGGTCGTCATTGCGATTATCAGTGTGCTCATCGGCCTCCTCTTACCGGCCGTGCAGAAGGTTCGCGAGGCGGCAAGCCGTGCGAAGTGTACGAACAACTTGAAACAACTCGCCCTCGCGATGCACGGCTATTACGACGTGCAGAACTACTACCCCAACTATTACCCGGCCGGCCTTCCGACGACTGACGCCCGGCGGTACACCAGCAACTGGACCTACCAGATCCTGCCGTTCATCGAGCAAGACAACCTCTATCAGCAGAGCTTTCAAACGCAGGCCGATTTCGTGGCCGCCTTCCGCGCGCACGAGGTTTCGACCTTCGTCTGCCCGAGTGCGCCGAACGGCGGGATCTCGGCCACGAACAATGTTTCACTGACCCACTACCTCGCGGTGGCCGGCCGTCGGTGGTACGACGCGAACACGGCCGGCATCAACGGCGACACCGGCATCATCGGCACGTGGCCCGCCACGCGGAAACTCCGACTCGCCATGATCACGGACGGCACGAGTTCGTCGCTCTTCTTCGGCGAACGCCCGCCCACCGGCGACGCCGGGAATTGGGGGTGGCTGTTCTATTCGACGCCCGACTACGACACGATCATCTGGGCGTCGGCCCTCACGCCAGTTCTGGACAGCGTGGCATACAAGACCGACGCCGCCGGTAAGGCGTGCCCTTTCCCGGCCTACTTCCAACCCGGCAAGCAGTCGAACCGCTGTGACACCAACCACCTCTGGAGTCTTCACACGGGCGGCGGCAACTTCGCGTTCGCGGACGGCTCGGTGCGGTTCCTCAACTACTCCGCGGGCACGACGACGGTCGTGGCGATGTCCACCCGCGGCATGGGAGAGGTGGTGATCGAATGAAACCGCACCTCCTCATCCTCGTCGCTGCGCTCGGCGTGGTCGGTTGTGGGCCTTCACTGGGCACCCTGTCGGGGAAGGTCTGTTACAACGGTCGGCCGGTCGTGTACGGGACCGTGGTCGTGATCGACTCGGAAGGGCTGCCCCATCCCGGTACGATCGAACCGGACGGCCGATATGAAGTCTCGGGCCTTCCGGCCGGTGTTGCCACCATCTGTGTGACAAGCCCGTCCCCGCCGGGGACCGAGAACAAACTGCCACCCGGCCCCAAGGGGCGCTCGCAAAAGGCCGACGCAATGCGAACAAAACGCGAAGACGAACCGACCCCAGCCGCCCCCGCCGACGTGATCAGTAATTGGCAGTCGATCCCGGACCGATTTTCCGACCCCACGCAGTCAAAATTGCAGTTCACCGTCAGGCGTGGCTCGAACTCCTGGGACATTCCTCTCGATTGACCATGCGCACTTTCACGCCGCCTAGGTTGGGCGGCGGTCGCTCACTTCCTAGAATAACGTCGCCCATTTCTCCAGTTCCCGGAGTAAATCATGCGACTCTCCCTACTCGCACTGTTTCTGTGCGCCGGCACGCTGCCGGCGGCCGATTGGAAACTCGCCCCGACGCCGTTGATGACGAAGTGGGGTAAGCAAATCACCCCGGAGAAAACGCCGTGGGCCGAGTACCCGCGGCCGCAGTTGGTTCGCAAGGACTGGCTGAATCTCAACGGCCTCTGGGACTACGCCATCACGAAGAAGGGCGAAGCGAAGCCATCGGCGTGGGACGGCAAAATTCTCGTTCCCTTCTGCATTGAGTCGGCCCTCTCCGGCGTTGGCAAACACCCGACGCCGGCACAAGAGCTATGGTACCGCCGCGACCTGGACGCGAGTGCGTGGAAGGGCCAGCGCGTTCTCCTGCACTTCGGGGCCGTCGACTGGGAGACGACCGCCTATGTCAACGGCAAGGAAGTCGGCACCCACAAGGGCGGGTTCGACCCGTTCAGCTTCGACATCACCGACGCTCTCAAGGACGGTAAGGGAGAACTCGTTCTGAAGGTGTGGGACCCGACCGACAAGGGCAGTCAGCCGGTCGGCAAGCAGATCGAGAACCCGCACGGCATCTGGTACACGCCGGTCAGCGGCATCTGGCAAACGGTGTGGATGGAGCCGGTTCCGAACCCCGGACCGGGGCCGCTGTACGTCAAGCGCGTTCAGTTCATCCCCGACATCGACAAGGGCGAGGTCGAAGTCCTCGTCGAGATCAACTCCGACGCCTTGCCGGTCACGGCCGAGGTGACCATCACCGGCGCTGGTACGCAATCCGTTCAAGCCGGGAAGGCGGCGCGGGTCAAGGTGCCGAACGCGAAGTTGTGGACGCCGGACGCGCCCCACCTGTACCCAGTTACGATCAGCCTTACGCGGGAACACCGAGCACAGATGATGCGCGAGGCCGGCGAGACGGTGTCAAGTTACTTCGCCATGCGGAAAGTCTCGGCCGGCCCCGACGAGAACGGCACGCTCCGCCTCCTGCTGAACAACAAGCCGCTGTTCCAGGTCGGGCCGCTCGATCAGGGGTGGTGGCCGGACGGGCTGCTCACGCCGCCGTCGGAGGAGGCGATGCGGTACGACCTGGAAATGCTGAAAAAGATGGGCATGAACATGGTCCGCAAGCACATCAAGATTGAACCGGCCCGGTACTACTACGACTGCGACCGCATGGGCTTCGTGGTGTGGCAGGACATGCCGAGCGCCATCAACCGCACGAAGAAGCACTTCATCCCGCCGGGCGCGAAGCAGGACGCCGATGACCAGTTCACCGACACCGAGAAGAAGCAGTTCAACCTTGAACTCAAGGCGATGATCGATCACCTGAAGTTCTTCCCGTGCATCTACTGCTGGGTGCCGTTCAACGAGGGCTGGGGCCAGCACGACACGAACGCGATCCTGAAGTGGACGAAGGAGTACGACCCGACGCGGCTGGTCAACGGCCCGAGCGGGTGGGAGGACCGCGGGTACGGCGACATGAAAGACGCCCACATCTACCCCGGCCCCGGCATGTTCCCGATCATGAAGGACCGCGTCTCCGTCCTCGGCGAGTTCGGGGGTCTCGGCCTACCGGTCAAGGACCACCTCTGGAAAGATCAAGGTAACTGGGGCTACCGCACCTATAAGACCGAGGAAGAACTTCGCACGAACTACCACGGACTGATGACCCGCCTCCACCCGCTCATCGGCAAGGGCCTGTCGGCGGCCGTCTACACGCAGACGACCGACGTGGAAGTCGAGGTCAACGGCTTCATGACCTACGACCGTGAGGTGATGAAGTTCGACGTGGCCGACATGGCGAAGTGGCACAAGACGCTGTTCGGCCCGGCCCCGGAAGTTAAAGAACTGGTGCCGACCTCGGAAACGACCGGCCAGACGTGGAAGTACCGTACCGACGCGCCGCCGGAAGGGTGGGCGAAGGCCGACTTCGATGCCGCCACGTGGTCGGAGGGGAAGGGCGGCTTCGGCTCAAAAGGTACGCCGGGGTCGATCATCGGCACCGAGTGGACCGGAAAGAACATCTGGCTCCGCCGCACGTTCGAGTTGAAGGACTTGCCGGCGGGCGAACTGATGGTGCGGTTCCATTGTGACGAGGACGGCGAGGTGTACGTCAACGGCGTACTGGCGGCCAGTCTGCCGGGGTACACCACCGGGTACACGGAGGTCCCGCTATCGGCGGCCGCGGTGAAGGCCCTGAAGGCCGGGCCGAACACGTTGGCGGTGAAGGCCAAGAACGCCGGCGGCGGGCAGTACATCGACGTTGGTTTGGTTGAACAGATCCCGGCAAAGAAATAACGGGCCGAGCGTGGTAGAATCTCCGACGGGAGGTTCTGCCATGCCGATTCACGACTGGGCGCGGGTGGACGCCGGGGTGTTTCACGGTTTCCACCTACGATGGATCGCTGAAATTTGTAAGGCGATGAACAACGGCCTGCTGCCGAGTGGGTATTACGTCGATGCCGAGCAAGTTGCGGAACGAAAAGAAGTCGATGTCCTGACACTTCAAATGCCGACGCCGGTCGGCTCACCGGCGGAACCGTCCGATGGCGGCGTGGCCGTAGTCGAAGCGGGCATCGGGCACCGTGTGGCTGGCAAAGTCAAGAAGCCGAAGCCGCGACAGCGCCGGCTGGTTCTGCGGCACGTCACGGGCCACCGAGTGGTGGCCTTGTTGGAACTCGTCTCGCCGGGCAACAAGGGTCGTCGCACGAGCGCGATCGAGTTCGCCGGCAAAGCCTACGATGCCATCGAACACGGCATTCACGTTACCATGATCGACTTGTTTCCAGCAACAAGGGCGGCCCCGCACGGTCTTCACAACATTATCTGGCGGCGGTACGACCGGGAGCGAGTGATGCCGCCCCTCGATCGTCCCCTTACGTTGGCCGCCTTCACGGGTTCGACCCCGCCGGAGATGTTCTTCGAGTTTCGCCGCGTCGGGGAAGAACTGCCCGCGTTCCCGGTCATGCTGTCCGCCACCCGTGGCGTCTTCGTGCCGCTTGCCGAGACTTACGCCGCCGCTTTCGCCGGCAGTCCGCCGTACCTCCGTGACCTTCTCACCCAACCGGCCACAACTTAACCCATGTTCGCCACCACCCGTTGGAGCCTGATCGCGGCCGCGTCGGAGACGGCCACGCCCGAGGCGCGGCAGGCGCTCGCGGACCTGTGCGCGGCGTACTGGTTCCCGGTGTACGCCTACGTCCGGCGGCGCGGCCACGCACGGCACGCGGCCGAGGACTTGACGCAGGCGTTCTTCGCGCGACTGCTCGAAAAGAACGACCTCGCGGCCGCCGACCCCGACCGTGGCCGGTTCCGCTCGTTCCTGCTCACGGCCTGTCAGAACTTCCTGGCCAACCAGCACGACCATGATTCGGCCCGGAAGCGAGGCGGTGGCGTATCGAACCTCTCGCTCGATTTCGAATCGGCAGAAGGGAAGTTCAACCGCGAGCCGGCTGCCGCGGACGACTCTGCCGAGCGGCTCTTCGAACGCCGTTGGGCCGTAGAACTGCTCGACCGGGCACTGACGGAACTACGGCGGGAGTACGCCGAGACGGATCGCGAAACCCTTTTCGACGTGCTGAAACCCACCCTTTCCGGCGATGCAACTGCAGGGTATGAGCAACTCGCGGACCGCCTGTCACTGACCGTGGGAGCCGTGAAGGTCGCGGTTCACCGCCTTCGGCAGCGGTACCGCGACCGTGTTCGCGACGTGATCGGTCGCACGGTCGCCGATCCGAACGAGGTCGACGACGAAATTCGTGACCTTTTCGCGGCACTGCGGTAAATTGCCTGTAACCTTTCTCGGGGACTGCTTCAGAACCGGGTGACGCCCGCGACCCTCCGCCGCCCGAGGCCACCCATGACGCATTACTTCGTTTCCGCCAACCTCTGGTTCACCGCCGGGTTGATCCTCATCTTCGGCCTCGGTCCGTCCGCGAAATCGCACAGCTACGAGGGCATCTACGGGTACGGCACGTTCAACACGTTGGCCGCTTACGGCGGCGTTCTGGCCCTCTTTGTGGCGGCCCTCTGGAACTTGGCCCAGTGGCGGCGGACGCGAACGACGCCGCAGAATAGTGCGGTCTTGTTCGTCGGGGCCAACGTCTGGTTCGGGGCCGGGTTGATCCTCCTTCTCAGCCTCGGGCCGTCCCAAAACTCGCACAGCTACGAGTCGATCTTCGGGTATGGCAAAATCAACTCCCTCCCCGCCTACTTCGGCGTGTTCGCTGTATTTGCCGCCGCCTTCTGGAACTTTCGACAGTGGCGGAAGACGCGGACCGATCAGCCCGCCGTGCGACCGAGCGGAGTTTCCGTTCCCTACCCGCCACCGGGAAAGAGGGTGACATGGCCTCCGTTCGCGCTCGCCGGGGCAATCTTGGTGGGCGGCTTGCTGTTGATGTTCGTGCAGACCAGCGTTCAGACGATTCAACCACCCACGATGGTCGCACCCGCCACGAGGGTCGCGGTGCAGTCGATCGGTCAGCCAACGCCCACCCGACACTTCGAGGCTGACGACGGGCAACAGTGGGCAGTCGAGCACCCGCAGCCCACTCCTGTCACGGCCCCACCGGCCGCGGTTCGCACGAGCGCGGGCCTGATGGTTCTCCCTATTTTCTTTGTCTTCCTGGCGGTCTTCTTTGCAGTGATTGCTCTTCAGCGAGCCAAAGTCGATCGTAAGCAGCCCGATCGGGTCATGGGGGAAGACGGTTGGATGCCGTTCCAGAAGCGGCGCGTGGCGGCGGCGGTGCCGATCGTTTGCACGATCATCGGGGTGGTGTTCGGGCAACTCGTGTTGCGCGACATCCGGAACGAACTCTACGATCGGGCGCTGCTGATCCTTCTGCTCTTTGCCGCTGGCGCGGTCGGGCTATCCCTCCGACTGAATCGGTGGGCGTACTCGGAATCGGTGGCCGAGCAAGTAGTGCCGCCCCCGCCTCCACCGTCCGCTGGTACGGCTCCGCCGCCGGTTGCCCGCACCTGCCCGAAGTGCCATGCCGTCCTCGCGGCCGACGCGCCGCAGGGGTTGTGCCCGCGTTGCCTGATGGCCGGGGCGTTCCAGTCGATATTGAACCCGAGTCGCACCGGGGCGTATGGGGGGGCGGTCGAACCGCCGACGCCGGAGGAAGTGCAGGAACACTTCCCGAACCTGGAAATCGTTGGGCTTCTGGGGCAGGGCGGCATGGGGGCGGTGTACCAGGCGCGGCAGCCGAACCTCGACCGCACGGTCGCGCTGAAACTCATTCGGCCACGGGAGGATAACCCGATGTTCGCCGAGCGGTTCGTCCGCGAGGCGAAGGCGATGGCGAAGCTGTCGCACCCCAACATCGTCCACATCCACGAGTCCGGCGAGGCGGGCGGGTCGCTATTCCTCATCATGGAATTCGTGGACGGCGTGACGCTCCGCGAAGCGATTCGCGCGAAGGCGATCCCGCCGGCCGAGGCGCTGAAGATCGTCGGCCAACTGTGCGACGCGCTGGAGTACGCGCACGGGCAGGGGGTGGTTCACCGCGACATCAAGCCGGAGAACATCCTGCTCGACCGGGCCGGTCGGGTGAAGGTCGTGGACTTCGGCCTCGCGAAACTGGCGACCGACAACGCGGTGTCACTGACGCACACCCGGCAGGCGATGGGCACGCCGCACTACATGGCCCCGGAGCAGTGGGAGAAGCCGACGGAGGTCGACCACAGGGCCGATATCTATGCCCTGGGCGTGGTCATCTACGAGTTGCTGACCGGCGAACTGCCACTCGGCCGGTTCGACCCGCCGTCGGTGAAAGCCCACCTGGACGGCCGCATCGACGAGATCGTGCTGCGGTTGCTCGCGAAGGAGCCGGACCGCCGGTATCAGCACGCGAGCGACGTGCGGACGGCGCTGTTTCATTACGCTCAAGCGGTGGTACCCGTCGTGCGGGCGACGAAACAGGGGCGGTCGAAGAAGGGTTTCTACGAGTACCGTTCGGAAACCGAATTCTTCGGCTGGCCGCTCGTCCACATCGTCAGCGGGATCGACCCGCGGACCGGGACGAAGCGGATCGCGAAGGGGTGGATCGCGCTCGGCGATGTCATGGCCATCGGCGTCCTTGCCCTCAGCGGCGTGTTCTCGGTCGGCGTCTTCGCGGTGGCCGGCGTTCTCGGGGTGGGACTGCTCGCCCTGGCGGGCGCGCTGGCCGCGGGCGGGGTGTCGGTCGGCGGGACGGCCCTCGGTTTCTTCTCGCTCGGCGGGGTCGCCCTCGGCTGGCTGGCGGTCGGCGGCGTGGCCGTCGGCAAGTTCGCGATTGGCGGCGCCGCGGTCGGCGACCACGTTCACAAGCGGGGCGGCGATTCGAAGTTCTGGGAAGAACTTCGCGACGATTTGACCGACCTGTTCAACGGGTGAGTTTCGTTGGCGAACGCACGTTCTGATCGGTACAATCAGATCGAACTACCGGAGAGCCTGCCGTGACGTTTACCCCCTGGTTCGCCGCCCTCGTCGTGTCGGCGTTACAACCGAACGGCTTGCCCCAACACGCGGTCGCGCGGCTCGGGGCCAGCCCGACGCGGTTGGGCCAGGTGCAGATCGCCGTCTCCGCCGACAGCAAGCGGATCGTCACCGTCACGCCCGACGGACAGTGTCGCATCTTCGACGCCGCCACGGGGCAACTGCTCGCCGGGCGGCGGCTGATCGAAAAGGCCGACCGCAACATGTACGGCGGCAACACCGGGTCCGTCGCCGGCCTCTCGGCCGACGGCAGCGTGGCCCTGTTGTTCGACGGCGAGGATTACTCCGCCCGGTCGATGCGGTTGATCGAAACCGATACGGGCAAGACCCGCCTGAAGTACCCCAGCCAGCAGGGGGGTAATACCTGGCTGGCCTCGGCGACCCTGTCCAGCGACGCGAAAAAAATCCTCGTCAACGAGTACGGCGTCGGCAACCCCCGCAACGTTATCGTGGACGTGGCGACCGGCACCAGCAAGTCCTTCGTAGAGCAGCCGAACGGCGGCGTCTTCATCGCCAGCGGCTTGATGCAGTTCAGCCCCGACGGCACGAAAATCCTCTTGCTCGACACGAACAACATCGGCGCGGGTACGCCGGTCAGCGGCACCTGTTACAACGCCGAGGACGGCAAGAAGCTCTGGACCGAGACCGTCGGCATGTACCCGGTCTTCACCGCCGATTCGAAGAGCGTGCTCGGGATCGGCGTGCCGAAGATGACCGGCCTCCGCGACGCCACGACCGGCAAAGAGGTGAAGGCGAACCTGCCGAAAGCCGCCGATGCCGTCGGGCTGCAGGTGCCGGGGCCGAACGACTTGGTGCTGTTCCCGATGCTCGCCGGGGAGTCGGTCGTCTGGAGCCTCAAGACCGGCAAGCAGGTGGCCCAACTGCCGACCGGCCGCCGCGGCAGCCACAGCGCGGTGGCGTTCGCGAAGGACGGCAGCTTCGTCATCACCGCCTACAACGGCCACCTCTGTCGGTGGGATTTGCCGAAGGGCGAGAAGGTCTTCGGCGACCCGTCCCCGCCCGGCCCGACCACCGGCGTCTCCCGGCTCGTCTTCTCGCCCGACGGCCAGAAGGTGTTCTGCCTCGGCGAAGGGGACGTGCCCGGCGTGTGGAACCTCACGGACAAGTCCTGGGCCGGTACGCCGCAGTTGGACAAGCCGAAGCCGCGCACCGACGCCGAGCATATCAACATATTCTTCGGCGGCACGATGGTCACGCAGAGCGTGGCCTACCCCGCGTCGGGGCCGCGGTTCCTGACCGGCGGCTTCAACGCCGGGATGGACGTCCGCGACGGTCTGACCGGCAAGACGCTCGTGACGCTGAAGGAAGGCAAGGACAAGGGCGGGCAACCGTCCGCCGATTACCACTACGGCCAACTTTCGGCCGACGGCGCGACCGCGACGATCTTCAAGATGAACTACACCGGCAACCAGTCGAAGATGACCTTCGAAACCTGGGACGTGGGCAGCAAGGGCAAGGTCAACTTCACCGAGTTCACCATCCCGAACTACGCCTCGATGCCGGTCATCTCGCCGTGCGGCCGGTTCGCGATGCTCGGCGGGAAGGTCGTCGTCATCGCCTCGGGCAACTCGATGTTCAGCATCGTGAAGGGCCAGCAACCGCAGTACTACTATTACGGCGGCAGCTCGACGTTCGCCAACGACGGCCGGCTGATGGCGACCAGCCAGAACGAAGCGATGATGCGCGGCGAGTCAAGCAGCCCCGGCACAATCCACGTCTGGGACGTGGTGACCGGCAAGGAACTGCGGAAGCTCGTCACGGGCTCGAACTCGAACGTGATCGCCTTCAGTCCGGACGACCGCCTCATCGCGTTCGCCGGGGCGAAGGGCGTACGGGTCTTTGACCTGTTCAACGGCGTGCAGGTGGCGTCCTTCCCCGTCACCGACATGCACATTCCGAACTACTACGAGGGGCTAGCCGCCGGGTCGCCGCTGGCGTTCACCCCGGACGGCCGCACCTTGGCGACGGGCCACCTCGACGGCACGGTCACGCTCTGGGCGGTGCCGAAGTTGGCGGACGTCCCGGACCTGAAGGACGATCAGTTCGACAAGTTCTGGGACGGGCTCGCCGAGGAGCCGAAGACCGACCCGCGGGCGGACGTGTACCGGCTGATGAGCCACCCCGACGCGGCGATGAAGTTGCTGAACGCGAAGTTCGTCGCCCCGCCGCACAAGCCGATCGACGTGGACTTGGCCGCCGTCATCCGCAGCCTCGGCGCGCCGGCCTTCCCGGACCGGCTGACCGCGACGCGGAAGCTGCGGGAACTCGGCCCGCGGATCGCCCCCGCGCTGCACGAGGCCATTCGCACGACCGAGTCGGTCGAAGTCCGCGCGCGGGCGGAAGAACTGCTGGAGCAGATGAAGGCCGGGCCGCGGACGTATACGGCCGGCCCGGACCTGCGGGCGTCGCGGGCGATCGAGGTGCTGGAACGAATCGGCTCGCCGGACGCCAAGAAGCTGTTGCAGGGCTGGGCGAACCACACCACGAACGTGCGGGTGGCCAACGACGCGGCCCTCGCGCTCGTTCGCATTGCCGCCGCCGGGAAGTGAGACGCGAGTGCTGACGGCCGTTCTGCTGGTCGCCCTATTTCCGCTCGCCCCCGACCGCCCACTGGCGGCGTTCGGTCGGCACCCACTCCACGTCGGCCCCGCCGCCGTCGCCGTCAGCCCCGACGGCCAACGGATCTTCACCCTCTCGCCGGGCGGTATCGTTCGAACCTTGGACGCCGCCGATGGGCGGGAGCTTTCCCGCGAATCGCCCGCCAATCCCGTAGCCGACCGCGTCCCACTCATCTCGGCCGATGGCACCCTCGCCGTCCTCTTGTCCCCAATGTCGTCGGGCCTCGAAATCGGTCGCGGGCTGGTGAACCGGCAGTGGGCCGCAATCGAAGAACGGCGTTCCACCCCCGAAGCTGTTGGCCTGTCCGGCGACGGTCAGGTTCTTGCGGCTGCCTTCCGCCACGATTCCGGCGTTACCCGCCTGCGGGTCGTGAAGGGATCGGGGTCGCTGCCGCGCCCCGTCGCCCCGATCGGCGGACACGCGCATGACCTCGCGCTGAGTCAGGCCGGCGACTGGCTGATCGCCCTGGCCCACGAGAGCGAGGGCGAGAAGAACCTGTTGAGTTCCCGCCCCTGTCAGTTGTTCGACGTGAGCACCGGCCTCACAATCTGGTCGCGCGACGAATCCTTCCGCCACGTTCTCATCACGGCCGACGACCGGTACGCCGTCCTGACCGGCGGGTCCGCGAAGGTGCCGAACCGCGTGGTCGATCTACCGGACGGCGAACCGGCCCGCGACCGTACGCCGCCGAAGTTCGCCATCGTCGGCCCGCCGGTCGTCTCGGCGGACGGGCGAATGCTATACGCGGCTACCAGCGACTCGGTGGTGGCGTGGGATCTCGTCGCTGGTCGGGAGAAGTTCCGCCTGCCGGTGAAGGGCATCGAATCCCCGGTGCGGCGGATGGCCCTCTCGGCCGACGGCCGATTCCTGGTCACAAACTTCGACGGTCTGCGGAAGTGGGACGCCGCCACCGGGAAGCCACTTTTCGGCCCGCCCGCCACGGCCCACGCCGGCGCGGTGCGGGCCGTGCGATTTCACCCCGGCGGGCGGGAATTCGCGTCGCTGGCGTCCGACGGCAGCTTCGTCCGCTGGGACGTGGCGTCGGCGCGAGTGCTGGAGCGAATCGAGGGTCTGAAAGGCGACGACCTCCGCTTCGGCCCGCGGGGCTGGCAGGTGGTGGACTTCTCCGACGGCGTGCCGCGGCTGACAAGTACGCGAACCCGCACGCTCTCGCTGCCTCCAGTATGGCAGAAACAACTGAAGGCCGCCGAGTATCGGCACACCGCAAGCTTTCTCTCCGCCGATGGCGAGACGGCCACGACGATCGTGTCTAGCATGCTGAAGGCCGAAGTCGTGCAGTTCACTTGGAAGGCCGTGACCGGCGAGCCGTTGACCCGAGAGGAATTGCCAGCGGGGGGCATCGGTCGTTGGGTCGCGGATGTGTCGCCCGATTCTCGCTGGCGCATCACGGGGCGAGGTATTTCTCACAGCCCGAACGGCGGGCCATCGGAGTCCTCGGCCGACGTCGTGCAAGTTCATAGGTCGCTGGGCAACGCCCTCGCCTCGCCGATCTTCATGACCGATCGGCAGGTCGCCGCGAGCATCATGACCCTTGCTGGCCTTGGCACGTTCGCAAACGGGGTCGTAGGCTCAGTACCCGACACATATCGCTGTTTTGTGGTGGAATTGGCGTCGGTCCGGCCGATGTTTGACGCGGAAGTGGTCGGCGGCCGGTGGCACGTTATCAGCCCGGACGACCGCTTTCTAGGCGTCGTCCGCACCCGCGAACTGAGTTTGGCGAGCCTCATTTCATCGTCCGACCCGCCGTCCATACTACCAATCGGGTACGTCAGACACCCGGCCGCACTCGCCTTTGCCCCGGACGCCAGCCTCGTCGCAGTGGGCCGTGAGGACGGGGCTATCGAACTTTGGGCCGTGCCAAGACCAGATGTCCCCCCTCTGGTCGACGTGAAGTCGGTGTGGGACGCACTCGCACAGGCTGAGCCGCGGGTGGCCCGGCTGCTGATCGAACAACTCGTGCGGTCGCCGACGGCGGTGGGACTGCTGGCTGACAAACTGCCGGTCACCCCACCGCCGAAAGTGGACGACATCCCGGCCGTCATTGCGAAGCTCGATTCGCCGGTGTTCGCGGAACGCGACGCCGCCACGCGGACGCTCCGGGCACTCGGCCGACTGGCGAAGGTGGATCTGGAAGCGACGGTGAAGAAGACCGAATCGGTCGAACTCCGCCAGCGGGCCGAGGACTTGTTGAAGGCCGTCGCCGCGTCGGAGCGGTTCGTGCCGACGCCGGAATTGGTGCGGTACATTCGGGCGGTCGAAGTGCTGGAGCGTATCGGTTCGCCGGACGCCGTGAAGATGTTGGAGGCGCTCACCGTGCAAACCCGCGACAGCCGTCTGAGCGAGGAAGCGGCCGCCGCCCTCGCCCGGCTGAAACTGCGGGACGTACAGCCGTGAAGAATTCGGCAGTCGGTCGCGGGATTGTGTGGTGAAATAGAATGACCCGAGCGCCGTCACTGAGATGACCCCGCGGAACCGCCGATCATGACACCGACCCTTCTCGCTACCCTCGACCGGTTTATCAACCGTGTCCGCCGCCGCCTCTTCGGCGACCGCCTGCTGCACGCGGTCGGCGTCGGCCTCTCGGCCGGGCTGGCGGTCGGGCTGGTCTGGCTTCTCGCGGAACCGTGGTTGCTCGCCGCACCGCCGGACGGGTTGCGCTGGTGGGTGCTCTCCAGCGCGGCCGGCCTGGGGTTGATCGCCGGGGCAGGCTGGGCGTTCGTGGGTCGGCCGACACGGGAGGCGGCGGCTCTCGAACTCGATCGCCGCTTTGACCTCCGCGAGCGGGTGACAACTGCCCTGGGTCTTCAGCCCGACGAGCGCGAAACCTCCGCCGGGCAGGCGCTTTTGACCGACGCCTCGGCGAAGGTCGAGGGCATCCGCGTCGGCGAGAAGTTCCCGATCCGCCCGCGGTGGTCGCTCGGCGGCGTGCCGGTGCTGGCTGCACTGATCGCGGCGGCCGTTTTCTTCTACCACCCCGACACGTCCTCCGCCTCCAACGACGAGAATCCCGCCGCCGCGGCCGCGGCCAAGAAGCTCGCGACGAAGGTGCCCGGCGACGCGGCCAAACTGCCGACGCAGCCGTTCACGAAACAAGTCGTCTCGGACCAACTCGACCGGAAGAAGTCGGCGGAGTTGCAAAAGCTCGAAGCCGAGTTGAACGCCACGATGGAAAAGTGGCGGCAGAACGAGCCGAAGGACGAACAACAGGCCCGCGAGAAGGTAACAGAACTGACCGCCCTTGAAGAGAAACTGAAGAAGTTCAAGGAGCAGGAGTACCAGAAACTCAAACAGGCCGAGCGGCAACTTCAGCAACTCGACCGCCTAACCCGCGAGAAGGAGTTCGAGGACGGGCCGGCCAAGGAGTTCAACGAGGCGCTCTCGAAGGGCAACTTGAAGAAAGCGCAAGAGGACGTGGAGGAACTCCGCAAGAAGGCGAAGGAGCAAAAGCTCGACGCGAAAGACCTCGAACGGCTCGACGGACAGTTGAAGGAGATGGCCAAACAACTCCGCGACGACAAACAGAACAAGGAGAAGGCCGACAAACTTCAGAAGAAGATCGACCAGGCCAAGAAGGAGGGCAAAGATGCCGAGGGCCTGGAACGCGAACTCGACCAACTGAAGGCCGAGATGAAGCAATCGGCCGAGCAGACGGAGAAACTCGCGGAGAAGATGGAGAAACTCCGCCAACTCGCCGAGAAGGGCGACCTCGAAGAATTGACCGAAGAACTTCAACAGATGGGCAGCCAACTCAAGGGGCTGGAGCAGGAGGTTCAAGACCTGGAAGACGCGGACGACTTCCTGCAACGGCTCCGCGAGGAACTCGGCAAGGCGTGCAAGAAGTGCCAGGGCGAAGGGAAGAACGACGGCACGCCCAAGCCGAAGGACGACGCGGAGTGGACTCCGAACGGCAATCCCGGCCTGGGCAAACGCGGCGAGGACAAGGACGCGAAGACGAACAACAAGGATGAGCGAGTCCGCGGCCTGTTCGACAAGAACGGCCAGAAGCGGTACGCCGGGGCGGTGAAGGGGCCGTCGTTCACGAAGAAGTCGACCGTGGAACTCGACCAGCAAATCCAGCAAGCCGCCCAGGAAGCCCCGCAGGCGATGGACAGCCAGCAAGTGCCGAAGGAAGCCCAGGCCGGCGTGAAGGAATACTTCGAGAAGATCGGCGGCACGAAAAAGTAGGCGGATTCTCCGCCGAGGGTGATGGAGACACCCTCGGCGAGAAATTGGTTTCAAATCGAACACTGGCATGTCTCGACCACCCCGGCCATACTAAGGGGCAGTTCCCTGCGAGGGTCTCCCCATGCGTCGCGGCTTTCTCGTCACTCTCCTTGCGCTCGCCCTCGCCCGCCCGGCCGTCGCTTACGTGGAAGCCCCGCTTACGCTCGGGGCGGTCATTTCGCAATCGACGATCGTTTGCACGATGGTCGTCACGAAGGTGGACAAGCAGAAGAACCTCATCATCTACAAGAAGGTCCAGGACGTTAAGGGCAAGCACCCGCAGGACGAGATCAAGCACAACATCGGCTTCGGCGGCTTGCGGCCCGGCGAGTGGCAGGAGATCATGAACTGGGCCGAGGTCGGCAAGACGGCCGTGTTCTTCCACAACGGCGGCGCGAGCGAGACGTACTTCGGCGCGAGCTACTATCAAGCCTACCCGCAGGGCGAGTGGTGGGGCATGTCGCACGGCGAACCGTTCCTGCTCCGCAGCTACTCCGGCAAGGTCGACAAACTCGGCGGCGTCGTGAAGGAGATCCTCGACGGCAAGGAGGTGATCGTGCCGGGCATGGTGGACGGCGACAAGGAAGCCCTCCACAAGAAGACCGCGAAGGTCCAACGGCTGCGGGCGAGCCTGAAGTTGCAAGACTACAACCCGAAGCGGGACTTCGTCGGCTGGGGCGGCGACGACATCCGCCGCATCGCGGGCATGCCGGGCTTCGACAAGTTGGGCTCCCTCGGCGGCACCGGGCCGGACGCCCTCGCGGCGAGCGCGATCGACTTCGACGGGGACGGCAAACTCGACATCGTCCTCCTCGGGGCGAACCGGGTGATGCTCCTCCAGAACAACGGCGACGGTTTCTCGGAAGTGGCGTTACCGGGCTTCGCCGGCGGGGCACGGTCGGTCGTGTGGGCCGACTACAACGCGGACGGTCTGCCGGACGCGCTCCTCGCCACGCCGACGGGGCCGCGGTTGTTCACCAACACCGGGAAGGGGCAGTTCCGCGACGACTCGAAGTTACTGCCGCAAGAGCCGTGCTACAACCTGACGGCAGCCGCGTGGCTGGACGCCGATGGCGACGGCCACCCGGACGTTTTGCTCGCCAACGGCTTCCACGGCCTGCGGCTGTACCGCAACCTCCGGGGCGAAGATAAGGCCGCGAAACTGCCGACGCCGAAGCTCGGCGAGTGGCACGCGGTCGGCCCGTTCCGGCACAAGGACGGCCCGCAGAAGAACTACGAAACCGCCTTCGGCCCGGAGAAGGACGCCTTCGACTCGGACAAGGTTTACAAGGGCAAGCGCGACGCCGACGTGAAGTGGACGAAGGCCGACTACGCCGACGGGGCGGCGGTGGGCCTCGCGCCGTTCGCGGCAAACTGTGCCGTCTACCTGCATCGCGAGATCGACATGCCGGCCGCCGCTGACATCCCGGTGTCACTCGGCGCGCGCGACTCGCTGACGGTCTACCTAAACGGCGAGCGCGTTTACACTGACAAGGCCGCACGGCCGCTCGTCATCGATCAGGTCGCCGTGACGTTGAAGCTGAAGGCGGGAAAGAACCACTTGGTTCTGAAACTGGTCCACGGAGAAGGGGAGGGCGGGTTCACGTTCAAGATCGGCGGGGCCGGCAACAAGCCGCTCTTCGAGGACGTGTCGGCGAAGTGGGGCCTCGGCAGCGACGGCCCGACCGCGAGCCTCAAGGGGGATACGCTCACGGTAGCCGACTTCGCCGGAGACAGTCGGCCGGACTTCGTCTACGCCGGCGTGCTGTTCGTTCACGCGGGCGGCCGGTACGAGATGAAGGCTGATTCGGGCTTGAACTTCAAGGCCGGGCGGGTCGGGCCGGCGGCCGAAGGCTTCGACGGCGACGGCCGAACCGACCTGTTCGTGCCGCAGACTGACGGGGCGTGCAAGTTGTACCAGAACCAGGGGCAGGGCCGATTCGTCGACGTGACGGCGGCTGCCGGCGACCTCGCGAAGCCGGTGCCGGGGGCCGTCGGCGCGTCATGGGGCGACTTCGACAACGACGGCCTGCCCGACCTGATCGTCACGCGGCTCCGCGGCCCGAACCGCTACTTCAAGAACCTCGGCAAAGGTCAGTTCCGCGACGACTCGACGGCGATCGGGCTGGACCAGAAAATCTTCAACTCGCAAGCCGCCTGCCTCGCGGACCTGAACGGCGACGGCCGCCTCGACCTCGTCCTGGCGAACGAGGGACAAGACTCGACCGTCCTCTTCGGCAGTGCCGCCACGGAGGCGAAGAAGACGCCCGTCACGCTGGCGGGCGTACCGGTCGGCGGCCGCGTGACCGTGACCGGGGCCGACGGGCAGCGCATCGCGACTGTTTGCGTGACCGGGGCCGACGGCCGCGGCGGGCAGTCCGGGCTGGCCCCCCGTGTCGCCCTGGCGCCGGGGGCGTATAAACTCGAAGTCCGCGGCAACGGCCGGACCGTCGAGAAGGCCGTGACCGTCGCCGCCGCCCCGCTGACCGTGACGATCAACTAACCCGCCGCGACCCTTCCCATGATTCGCACCATCCTGCTCGGCATGCTCCTCACCACCGCCGTGCGCGCCGACGATCCGTGGGCCACCTACCGCGGCAACCCGCAGCGGACCGGCAACACCGACGGCATGGCCATCCCGGATTCGCCGAAGGTGCTGTGGGCGATCAAGTCGAACGACCATTTCATCGCGGCCCCGGTTCCCGTCGGCGAAAACCTCTACCTCTCGCGGCTCGGGGCGTTCAACCAACCGCACCTCGGCCTCTTCCCCCGCACGGCAGCCGGCGAGCCGAAGGCCGTCTGGTCGAAGGCGGTGCCGTACCTTCGCCTCGCGTCGGTGTCGTCACCGGCGGTCAGCGGGAACCTGATCGTCTTCGGCGACGGCATGCACCAGGACGCGGGCGGCGTCCTCCACGGCCTCGCGGTCAATACCGGCCGGCCACTGTGGCAACTGACGATGCCCGGCGATCTGACCCACCTCGAAGGCGCGCCGACCATCGCTGGCGGCAAGGTCTTCATGGGCGGCGGTGCGGCGGGTGCGTTCTGTGTCGATCCGACTTCGCTCACGCTCGACGGCAAGCCCGTCGCGGCCGCGGTCGTGCCACAGTTGCAAGAGGCGAAGTGGAAGGAACTGCAAGCCCAGTACGAGGCGGAGAAGAAGAAAGACCCGGCCTTGGCCGTGCCGCCGAGCGAGGACCAACTGCTGAAGCCGATGCCGAAGGTGGTGTGGCAGAAGGGGGCAGTGAAATGGCACGTGGACGCCCCCGTGTGCGTGGCCGGCGACAAGGTGCTGGTCGCGACGAGCCTGCTCGAAAAGGAGAAGGTCGGCGAGCGGGCGCTGTACTGCCTGAACGCGGCGAGCGGCGAACAACTTTGGACGGCCCCGCTCAAACTTAACCCGTGGGGCGGCGCGTCGGTGGTCGGCGACACGGTCGTCATCTCGGGCAGTACCATCGGCTACTACTACGCGCAGTTGAAGGGCGCGAAGGGGGACGTGTCCGCGTTCGACCTGAAGACCGGCGCGCCGAAGTGGCGGAAGGAAGTGCCCGGCGGCGTCGTCGGCTGCGTGGCCCTGACCGACGAGTTGGCCGTCTGCACCGCGAGCGACGGCAAGGTGCGGGCGTTCGCGCTGGCCGACGGCGAACGCCGGTGGCTGTACGACGCGAAGACGCCGATCTTCGCCCCGCCGGCCGTGGCGGGTGGCGGGGTCTACGTCGGCGACCTGTCTGGAGCGATCCACGCGATCGACCTGAAGACCGGCAACGGCAAGTGGACGCTCGATCTGGGCAAAGACCCGGCCACGCAATCGCCCGGCATGGTGTACGGCGGCCCGACGATCGCCGACGGTAAACTCTTCATCGCGACGTGCAACCTGGAAGGCCCGCTCGCCCGCAAGCCGACCTTCGTGGCGTGCGTGGGGAAGTAATCGCGCGAACCTCGGTCCGGCCGTGGCCCTCACTTCTCGCCCCATCCCCGGCGGAGGTTTACCGTGCCCGAATCGCCATCTCCCGCGGTCATCAACTTCTACTCAACGCAGGACGAGTACGGCTGCTTCTCGAACTTCTCGGCCCACCCGATCTTCTTGAAGGGCAAGCGGTGGCGGACGACCGAACATTACTTTCAGGCCCAGAAGTTTGCCGGCGAGCCGGACGAGGAAGAGGTTCGGATGGCCAAGTCGCCAATGATCGCGGCCCGCATGGGGCGGGACCGCAAGCGGCCGTTCCGTCGCGACTGGGAGGCCGTCAAGGAACGGGTCATGCTCGACGCCCTTCGGGGGAAGTTCACCCAACACGAAGACTTGCGGGCCATCCTGTGCGGCACCGGCAACGCGAAGTTGGTCGAACACACGGTCAACGACGATTACTGGGGTGACGGCGGCGACGGCTCCGGCAAGAATCGCCTCGGCCAACTCCTGATGCAGTTGCGGAAGGAACTGCTCGCCGAAACGAACGCCGCGGCCCATTCCTGACCGCCTACCCCACGACCACGACCGGCAGGGTCAACTGGCTTTCGCCGTCGGCGGCCGGGAAGACGGTTTCGCCCAGCATGTTCAAGACACTTCGTCGGTACGTCTCCACGCGGGGCACGTCGGGCGTCAGGGCCAACAGGCGGTCGCACAGCGGTTGCACCAGCGTCACCCGGCCGTCGGGGCCGATCGTGAGCCGCACCGTCATGAAGCCGTTGACATAGGCTACGCTCTCGTGGGTGAGTGCGGCGACTTTCTCCATCGTCTGGCGGAGGACCGGCATCGCGGCTTCGGCCGTGAGCGGGCCGCCGAGGGCCAGCGATTCGGCCTTCAGGTGGCCGTGGATCACGACGCGGCCGTGCAGCGGGTTCATCGTGCCCTGGATCGTTTGCACGCCGTGGATGACGCGGTCGTCGAACAGCACGAGTTGGTTGAACTTCGACGGCACGAGGTCGTAGAAGTTCGTGCCCGCCCCGGATTGTTTCATCCGCTCGGTTTGCCAGTAGTTCGCGGGGTGGAAGAGGATCGTCTCGCCGCCGAGAAAGGGGCGGTCGTCCCAGCGGGTGATCGAGTAGACGAAGCCCATCTGCCCGGCGGCGGCGTCGTTGTGCAGCGTTTGACCGCACCCGTTCACGTACAGGCTCATCCACGGGATGAGGTTCGTCGTCAGACCGAGCGCCCCCATCGCCCAGCCGTTGAGTCGCTGCATGAATCGTTCGACGAGCGCCTGCGGCATGAGCTTCGTCGGGTTCGTCCGCATATATGTGTACGCTCCCGGCACGTACCAGTAGTTCCAGATCTGGTGGTTCGGGGTGTGCTTGTGCGGGGTGTTGAAGTGTTCCTCGAAGGCCGATCGCATCTCCTCGGCCCCGTCGAAGAAGTTTTCCGCGATCACGTAGTGATGGTTCATGAGTCCCTCGGGCCGTGGGTGCGTGACAGATCTCATCCTAAAACTTTTCACGACGGCGAGGAGTTCAGCAGTCGCTCGGGGATCAATTGTTTCTCGATCTCTGGCGGCGGCACGAACGCTTGTGCGAGACTCGCGATCGCCTCGCCGAGTTGCGGGATCAGGTCGGCCCGGATGTTCCCCAATCGCTTCTCGTGGGCCAGCACGATCGTCGGGATGCGCTCGACTGGCAGCTTCATCAGCCGGCAGCACGTTGCGTCCACCGCCACCAGGTCGATGCCCATGACGAGTGCCCCGAACGGCTTCGCGGTGCCGTTCAGCGGACCGTCGCCCTCCATGCCGATAATGCCGTCGACGATGGCCAGGTGCGGCGTGTTCGTGCAGGCGATGTCCACGATGCTGTTCGGGATGCCGCGCCAGTGGAGTTCGTTCTTCGGCCAGCCGTAACAGATGCCGGGGAGGGTGCCGAAGAGGTTCTTCAACGACAGCGTCGCTCCCGCCCAGTGGTGCGTCTTCAACTTGGGAAGCGATACGAACACGTCCGCCTCGGCGACGGTGCGGGAAATGTACAGGTGTTCCAGCCCGGTCGTCCGGCCGAGGTTGAGCATCTTCCGCGGCTCGTCATGGTTGACGTCCACGAACCGGACGCCGTGTTTGCGGAGGACGTCGCCGAGGCCGCTCTCGTTGACGAGGAATTGCACGTTCCGCCAGTGCCCCGGCCCTTCCGCGACGATGATCTCGGCGGCCCCCTCGTCCTTGAAGAGTTGAATGACGGCGTCGACGAACCGCGGGTCGGTGTTGATGACCTTGCCGCGGTGGTACTCGACGAGGTTCGGCTTCAGCACCACCCGCTTGCCGGCCGCCGGAACGTGTTCGCGGAAGTGGCCGAACTGCGTCTTCAGCAGGGCCCGCATCGCCGCTTCGTCGTATTCCCCGCATCTGCCGATGTGGACGGCCGACGTGCGAGGCAGCGGCCGCGTGTTGGAGATCATCTTCGCGTTGATGCCCTGGAAGTACGTCCGTACGCGCTCGCCGAGTGGCATTCGTTCCTTTTTCGAGACGGCCTTGTTCGTCCGATTCACGAACGCCGGTTCGCCCTGCGACGGTTGCGGCGTGTCGGACAGCCGGAAGGGGTTGCGGGCCTCCACGTCGAGCGCGAGCGCCGCGAGCGCCAGCCGGAGCGGTCCCGCGCCGAGCCCGTTGGTGGGTGTCGCTTCCGCTTCCAGCGACTCGCGGATGTGGCGGTCGAGTTGGGGAAGGGCCGTGCGGGTCGCGTCGTCGGTGGCGTGACATGCGAGGGCCAGCTTGATCCACGCGAGGTGTTCCAGGTCCGTCGTCTGTTCGCCGTGGACGCGGAGGTAGCCCTTCGCGGCGTCGATGCGGGGGTGGTCGAAGCCTTGCATCGCGAGCAGCAGCACGGCCGTCGGGCCGGGAATCGGTTCGGTCGATTTGCCGAGGACACTGCGGTTGCCGTAATTCGCGCCGCCGGTGTCGAAGGCGCGGTCAAGCAGCAATCGCAAGCCCTCGCGCACCCGCGGGTGGTCGCCGCGGCCGATCTTCCGCAGGGCGAGGCACGCCCACGAGGTCGGCTCGACCCAGGAGAACGTGTCTTCGCCCCACGGCCAGCCCATGAGCCGTGAGTCGATGTCGTGCATGTCCGCGACTTCGGGGTCGGTCTTGATCGTCCGGGCTTCGACGGCGAACAAGCCTTCCGCGAGGTTCGCAAGATCGTTGCCGGTCGCGAGGCCGTTCGCCCAGGTGAACAGCGTGAGGGCCGTCGGCCAAACCGCCTGCGGGCGGCCGCGCTGGAGGCGGACCGTCTGGCCCTTGCCCGTGGCGACGAACTGCGACGCGACGAACCGCCGGGCGGCCTCCCACGCCGCCGGCTTCTGCGCCGCTTCCGGCGCGAGGGCTAGTAGAGCCAGACAGGTCGGTTCGAGGTGCGGCGGTTGGCCCGCGTGGTAACCCCACCCGCCGTCCGTCGTGGCCAGTTCCCAGAGTCGTTGCCGTGCGTCGATCATGCCGTTCCCCCTTACGAGACTCGTTCAATGTAGGTCACGACCGGCCCGCACGCGAAGGCCTCCGGCAGCGGTTGGCGAAACCTGTACACTTTCAGCAGGAGGGCGTTCCGTGCGTGTGGCTCATTTCGATTGTTTCAGCGGCGTCAGCGGCGACATGGTCCTCGGAGCGGTCATCGACGCGGGCGTCGATCCGGCCGCGATTCGAACAGTGTTGGAATCTCTCGGCCTGCCGATTCAACTCGAAGTCGAGAAAGTGAAGCGGTGCGGCTTCGCGGCGACGAAGGTGACAATCCACGCCGAGGACCAGGAAGATTACCGCTTCCTGCCGGACATCGAGGCCATTCTGGCGAAGGCGGCCCTCACGCCGAAACAGCGGGAACTGGCGACGACGATCTTCCGCAAGGTGGCCGTGGCGGAATCGGTCGCCCACGGGATGCCCTTGGAGCGGGTCCACTTCCACGAGGTCGGGGCCCTCGACAGCATCGCGGACATTGTCGGGGCGGCCGTCGGACTGGACTTGCTCGGCGTCGAGCGGTTCACGGCCTCGCCGGTGGCGGTCGGCAGCGGCACGGTGAAGTGCGCGCACGGCATCATGCCTGTCCCGACGCCGGGCACGGCCGAACTGCTGAAAGGCGTGCCCATCGCGAAGTGCCCCGTGAAGGGCGAACTCGCAACGCCAACGGGTGTGGCGATTCTGACCAGCGTCGTCGCGGAGTTCGTCGAGACGCCGGAGATGGTCATCGAAACGATTGGGCACGGGGCCGGGACGAAAGACCCGATCGAGCAACCGAACGTGTTGCGATTGATAGTGGGGAAAGCCCAGGGACGGCCGTCCCTGGGCTTTCTGGCGGATACGGTCACCATTCTCGAAACGAACTTGGACGACTGCCCGGGAGAGGTTATCGGGTACGCGATGGAACGCCTGTTCACGGCCGGGGCACTCGACGTGTTCACGCAACCGATCCAGATGAAGAAGAACCGCCCCGGCGTACTGTTGACCGTCATATGTGAACCGAGCCGTGTGCCGGACCTGGAAGCAATTCTCTTCCGCGAGACGGCCACGTTCGGTGTTCGCCGCACGACAGCGGCCCGGTCGAAGTTGTCGCGAGAAGCGGTGACGGTCGAAACGCCGTGGGGGCCGATGAAGGCGAAGCGGGGGCACGCCGCGGGCGTCGCCGTGCTGACGCCGGAGTACGAGGACGCGGCCCGAGTTGCGCGAGAACAGGGCGTGCCCCTGCGGGACGTGTACGAGGCGGTGCGCTCCGCCCCTTGAACTTTTTCGACAAATTCGTGTCTAGTCAGGTGTTGATTCTCTCACCCCGCGTACTGGAATCGTCATGCCGTCGTCGAGCGAAATTCGCCAGCAGTTTCTCGATTTCTTCTGCCAGAAGCACGGGCACACGTTCGTCGCCTCGTCGCCGGTGGTGCCGCTCGACGACCCGACGCTGTTGTTCGCCAACGCCGGGATGAACCAGTTTAAGCCGTACTTCCTCGGCACTCAGAAGCCGCCGCAGACGCGGGTGGCCAACACGCAGAAGTGTATCAGGGCCGGTGGCAAGCACAACGACCTCGACGACGTGGGACTGGACACCTACCACCACACGTTCTTCGAGATGCTCGGCAACTGGAGCTTCGGCGACTACTTTAAGAAGGACGCCATCACTTGGGCGTGGGAACTGCTCACCGAAGTGTGGCAGATCGACAAGACGCGGCTGCACGTCACCGTCTTCGAGGGCGACGAGGCCGCCGGCATCCCGCGAGACGACGAGGCGGCCGACATCTGGAAGGCGGTCGGCGTACTGCCGGGGCACATCCACCTCGGCAACAAGAAGGACAACTTCTGGGAGATGGGCGATACCGGGCCGTGCGGGCCGTGTACCGAAATCCACTACGACCGCACGGCAGACAAGAGCGGGGCGAAACTCGTCAACGGCGGCTCGGACCAGGTCATCGAGATCTGGAACAACGTCTTCATCCAGTTCAACCGCAACGCGGACAAGAGCCTCACGCCCCTGCCGGCGAAGCACGTCGATACCGGCATGGGCTTCGAGCGCATCTGTGCCGTCCTGAACGGCAAAACGAGTAACTACGACACTGACGTGTTCACGCCGATCTTCGAGGCAATCCAGAAGGCGACCGACGCCGAGCCGTACACGGCGAAGATGGACGACCTGAAGGATATCGCGTACCGCGTGATTGCCGACCACATCCGCACGCTGACGTTCGCGCTGACCGACGGTGCTGTCATTGGCAACCTCGGCCGCGACTACGTGCTGAAGCGCATCCTCCGCCGGGCCGAACGGTACGGCCGGCAGTGCCTCGGTACCGACGGACCGTTCCTGCACAAACTTGTGCCGACGGTCGTCGAACAACTCGGAACGGCGTTCCCGGAGTTGAAGCGGAACCCGGAGAAGGTTCGCGAACAGATCCGCGACGAGGAAGTCGCGTTCCTGCGGAACCTCGACCGCGGCATCAAGCTGTTCATGAAGATCGCCGACAAGACGAAGGTCGCGACGGGCACGGTCGTCAGCGGCACCGACGCTTTCGAGTTGTACGATACCTACGGCATCTACATCGACATCACGCAGCAGATGGCGAAGGAGCAGGGTCTGACCGTCGACGTGACCGGGTACGAGAAGGCGATGGAAGAAGCGAAGGAACGCGCCCGTAAGGGGGGCAAAAAGTTCGTCGTCGCAGCCGTGAAGGGCGAATTGCCGAAGACCGACGACGCGGCGAAGTTCGCCCCCGAGACGATCGAGGCGAAGGTCGTCGGCTGGGTCGTCGATAACACGATGGTCACGACCGGTAAGGTGACGGCCGGCGAGAAGGTCGGCCTCGTTCTCGATCGCACGAACTTCTACGGCGAGCAGGGCGGGCAGGTCGGCGACACTGGCACCATTGACGACCTGCGGACACAGGGCGTCGAGTTCCAGGTCGAGGACACGCAACGGCTCGGCGACACGGTCCTGCACTTCGGCACGCTGCTCGACGGCGAGATCGCGGTCGGCGACACGATGACGCTCGCGCCGTCGCCGCTCCGCCGCATTGACGTGATGCGGAACCACACGGCCACACACTTGATGAACCTCGGCCTGCGTACGGTTCTCGGCGGGCACGTCGAGCAGAAGGGCTCACTCGTGGACGAGGCGAAGACGCGGTTCGACTTCAGCCACGACAAGCCGCTGACCGGCGACGAAGTCCGGCAGATCGAGGCGTACGTTAACCAGCGAGTGAGCCGTGATTTGCCTGTAACGGCAGTGACGCTGCCGTTGGAACAAGCGAAGAAGGTGGACGGCGTGCGAGCGGTCTTCGGCGAGAAGTACCCCGACCCGGTGCGGGTGGTCATGGTCGGCCCGGAGACGCCGGAGAAGGCGAACCACGACGACTCGGTTGAGTTCTGCGGCGGCACGCACATGCTGAGCACCGGCGGCATCGGCTACTTCAAGATCACGGCCCAGGAGCCGGTCGCGAAGGGCGTTCGCCGCGTGACGGCTGTTACCGGCCGCGTGGCCGCCGAGACGATGACGCAACTGGCCGCGACCGTGGGTACGCTCACGGATCGCTTCCAGTGCAAGCCCGAAGAACTTCCGACGCGGGTCGGGGCGCTCGACCAGGAAATCCAGCGGTTGAACGAGCAACTCAAGCGGGCCGTGGCGATGACGGTGGACGGTTTGCTCGAATCGGCTCCCACGATCAACGGCACGAAGGTCGTCGTCGGCCAACTGCCGCCGGCCGGCGTGGACGTGGTCCGACAGCAACTCGACCGCGTGAAGCAGAAGGCGAAGTCGGCGTTCATCGTCTTCGGCTGGGACGAGGGCGATAAGGTGCCGCTGGTGGTGGCGTTGACACCGGACCTGGCGAAGAAAGCGAAGGCCGGCGAGGTCATCAAGCCGTTGGCCGCGATCATCGGCGGCAAGGGGGGCGGCAAGCCCGATTTCGCGCAGGCCGGCGGGACGGACGCGGGCAAGTTGCCGGAAGCGCTGGCGAAGGCGAAGGAGATGGCGACGCAGGTGTTGGAGTGAGGCCGTCAAAGCCCACCCGTCGCGGCGGGTGGGCTTTCGCCCGTTTCATCTCAACAACCCGCGGTTGCGGAGGTAGTTCAGCACGAGCTTCTCGAACGGCACCTGGTTGCTCGTGAACAGGTAGGCCATGCCCCGGCGATTGCAAAAGCTCGACAGGCCACCACGGAACGCGGCGAGCGTTTCCTGGTAGCGCTTCAACAGTGGTGCGCTGATCGTCACTTCAGCCACATCGCCGTCTTCCGCGTCGGTTAACTTTAGGTCGCCGACGAGACCGGGGTCGATCTCTTCCGCCGCAAGAATTTGCACCGCGTACACGTCGAGGTTGCGGGCCAGCAGGTAGCGGAAACCCTCCTCGTAGCCGCCCTTGTCGAGGAAATCGCTCAGCACGATCACCACGCCGCGGCCGGTCGTGCGGATGCTGAACTTCCGCAAGGCGGCCGAGAAGTCGCCTGCCCCGCCGGTCGGTAGGTCGTCGAGGAACTTGATGAGCCGCCACAGGCTCGGCCGGCCGCGGTATTGCGGCGACATCTGCACGCCCTGGCCGCCAACGGCCGTGATGGCCACACGGTCGAGGTTCACTAGCCCTACGAAGCCGAGGGCGGCGGCGAGTTGCTTTGCGTACCGCAGCTTCGTGGGTTGACCGAAGGTCATCGACTCGCTGGTATCGACGAGCAGGTGGACGTGCAGGTCTTCTTCTTCGAGGAACAGCCGCAGGAAGAGTTTGTCGAGGCGGCCGTAGAGGTTCCAGTCGAGGAACCGTAGGTCGTCGCCGGGGCTGTACGGCCGGAAGTCGGCGAACTCCGACCCGCGGCCCTTGCGGCGGCTCAGGCGGTCCCCCTTCATCCGGCCGGCGCGGATTTTTTTCGACACCAATTCGAGGGTTTCCAGGCGGCGCAGGAACTCCGGCGAGAGCAACGGGGCGTCGGTGACGGCGGGCGCGGATTCTGGCATGGTGAAAGGATAACGATTGCCGGCCGCCGGCCGACCGGAAAAATCGTCCAAGTGATACGATCTGCCCGCGAGGTGGGACCGTAATCAGCGTATCATGGCTCACCAACCCACCCGCCCGGCACGGCAACTTTCACAAATTATCCGACCGGAATCGTGTAAACTGGAAAAACGTCCGGCGGTCGAAGTTCGTCTCAAGTCTGAGGAGAATTCTCGACACACCGACGGAATTTGCACGGAACCGGCCGCACGAGACGCCCGATGAAGGTCTTGCGAGAATTGCGTTGCTGGCTCGGCCGCCCCGGTCCTGCGCGGAAATCAACCCCCGCCCGCTTGCGGATCGAATCGCTCGAAGACCGCCTCACGCCTGACGCGAACCCGGCGACCAATACCGAATTGCTCGCGGTGACGCGGTCGAATCAGCCACTCCGTGACCTCCAGAACGTCGTCGCGGCTTTCGACCTGTCCGCGTCCATCGACCTGTCGCGATCAACCGTCGTCCTGTCATCCGGCACGACGAGCTTACTCGAAGTCGGCCTAACGTCGATTGCGAGCAGCACGTTCATCCAACAGAAGCTCCTCGGCACCGGCCTCTACACCAGCGTCGCCCCGAACTTCATCTACTCCAGCAGCGTCGGCGACCTCCGCGAGCGCGTGCCGAACGACCCGCTGGTCGGCCAGCAGTACTACCAGACGATCATTCAAGCTCCGACGGCTTGGGACACGACCGTCGGCACGCCGGGCGTGGTTGTGGCCATCCTCGACGACGGCGTAAGCATCACCCACCCAGACCTGCGGAACAACGTCTGGACAAACACCGCCGAGATCCCCGGCGACGGCGTCGATAACGACGGCAACGGCTTCACCGACGACGTGAACGGCTGGAACTTCGTCGGGAACAACAACAACGTCAACCCGACCGACCCCATCGCCGACGCCCACGGGACCGAAGTGGCCGGGGTGTTGGCGGCCCAGATTGACAACGCGGCCGGCATCGCCGGGGTAGCCGGCGGCATCCGGTTCATGCCGCTGAAAGTCGTGGACAGCGGCGGCGGCACCACGTCGCTGACCCTCGCGCGGGCGATCAGCTACGCCGTTCAGAACGGCGCGAAGATCATTAACACCAGCATAAACGTCGATCCGTTCGCGGACGACCCGACTTACACCGCGGCGATGGATCTCGCCTACGACCGCGGCTTGTTGCTCGTGAACTCGGCCGGCAACACGAACGTCAGTAACCCGCCCCGCGTGCGGATCGAGGACGCACTTTTCGTCGCGGCCAGCGACCGCAACGACGTGAAGACCGCGTACAGCAACTACGGCAGCGGCATCGACATCACGGCCCCCGGCGGCACGGCCGACGACGGCCTTTTAACGACGATCCCCGTGAGCGGGTACGCCGCCACGTCCGGTACGAGCATGGCGACGCCGCTGGTCGCCGGCGTCGCCGCCCTGGTTTGGAGCGCGTTCCCGACGTACACCCGCGATCAGGTGGCGGCCGCGGTGTTGGCGAATGCGGATAGTCTGCTCGCCAAGAATCCGGATTTCGAAGACCAACTCGGGTCCGGCCGCCTGAACGCCGCGAAGGCGGTCTCCGGGAACAAGATCGTCACCAAGCTCGGCAAGCTGACCGGCCTGCCGGCGGAAGGTGCGGACTCGCCCCCGTCGATCACGTCGTTCAACCTGCGGTTGCAAAGTCCACTCGACCCGGCGACCGTCAACACGAGCAACTTCGAACTCCGCTGGGCCGGCCCGGACAACCGCTTCGGCACCGCGGACGACAAACTCTTGCCGCTCGAAATCAACGGCGGCCGCGACTACAAGATCGGCACCAACGACCTGTCGTTTGCCGTCAACCAGTCCCTTGACCGCGGTCTGTACCGTTTCACCGCGAAGTCTGGTGGGTTGCGTGACCCGTTCGGTTCGCCCGTGGACGGCGACGGCAACGGGACGGCCGGCGGCAACCTCGTCCGCAACTTCGGCGTCGCCTATCAGGTCAGTGGCATCATTTACGACGACGTTGAGGAAGACGGAGAGTACGACCCGACCGAACCGCCAATTTCCAGCGTTCAGGTCTTCGCCGACGTGAACGGGAACGGCCGACTCGAGAGTCAGACGTACGGCCAGGAAGTGGGTTTGCCGATCCCCGACGCCGGCCCGTCGGCGGTCGCCACCATCGTTGTGGCGGGCCAACCCAAAGTCGGCGGGGGTGTGAGCGTTGACATCGAGTTGGTACACCCCAACACGGCCGACCTGACGATCGTGCTGGTCGCGCCCGACGGGACGCGGGTAAAGTTACTCGACCACCGGGCCTTGGGGAATTTCGCGTCCGGTTCGACGTTCGACCTCCATTTCGAGGACGGCACCCCGGAGAGCGTCTCCAGCAGCGACCGCGTCACGTCGTACCGACTGGCCCCGGTGGAACCGTTCACGAACCTCTTCGGGCACGTTGGGAACGGGAACTGGCAGGTCGAAGTCACGGACGCCGTTGCCGGGTCCGTTGGCACCCTTACCTCGGTGATGCTTACGTTCCCGTCGGAACCGACGGCGGTCACCGACGCCAACGGGTTCTTCGCGTTCAACGGCCTGCCGCCCGGCCAGTACCCCGTCACCGTGATCCCACCGGCCGGCTACCGCTTCGCGGCGGGCAGCGGTTCCCCCGTGGTGATCGACACGACGAACCCGAACGCCCCGCCGGTGACGGTCGGCCTGGTGCAGACCGCCGGGATCGTCGGCCGTGTGCTACTTGACACGAACAAGCCGGTCGGGCTGGCGACGGTGTTCGTGGACGCGAACCGCGACGGCGTTTTGAACCCCGGCGAACAGTCGACGACGACGAACGCCAACGGCTACTACACTTTACCAGGACTGCCGGCCGGCACCTACCCGGTGACGGTCATGGTGCCGGCCGGCTACCAGATTCCCGTAGGGGGTACGGCTCGACTTTCAGTGGCCCTGACGCCGGACGCCCCCCTCGCGGTCGGGTCGAACTTCACCTTGCAGCGAAACACCAGCCCGGCCACGGTGACGATCACCCCGGTGACGCCGGCCGTGCGGAACGACTCGATTCAGTCGATCGACTTTACGCTGAGCGAACAACTGTCCGGATTGAGCGTGGCGAACCTGTCCCTCACCCGCGACGGACAACAACTGTCGCTGGACGGGTCGACGCTCATCAATGTCGGCCTACGGTATTCGCTGCTCGGCCTCGGCGACCTGACGGCCGCGGCGGGCACTTACGCCTTTGGCGTGGCCGCCCCCGCCCCGACTGGTGAACCGGCCCGCCAACCGGCGGGCGTCTCGACGCAGTGGACGGTCGACACCACGGCGCCGGTCTTCAGCCTCGATGGCATTTACGAGAACAACGGCCTCGTCGGCCTGACCGTCTTCGCCAACAAGCCGATCACCGGCCTGGACGTGAGCGATTTCGCCGCCTTCGACATTAACGGTCGGGCGATCAACATTCAGACGTCCACCCTGGACCGGGCGGCCGACGGCCTGTCGGCGGTCTTGCGGTTCCCGAGTGACGTGTCCAAGTTGCCGTACATTCGCGTGCAATTGAAGGGGGCGGACTCGGGCATTCAAGACGCGGCCGGTAACCTGTTCCTCGGCGACGTGGGCCTGGCCTTCTCCCGCCCGATCGGTCAGACCAACGACGACCCGCCCCTCGTTCACCGCACGGTGCTGGGGGCTGACGCCGGCGGGTCGCCGACGATTCGCGTGCTGGACACGGCTACCGGCGTCATCCTGAAGACGTTCGTGGCCTTCGAACCGGGCTTCACTGGCGGCGTCCGGGTGGCGACCGGCGACGTGAACGGCGACGGCGTCGAAGACATCATCGCCGCGGCCGGGCCGGGTGCCGCCCCGTGGGTGCGCATTTTCGACGGCAAGACCTTCGCCGTTCTTTCGGAGTTCATGGCCTTCGAGGACACCTTCACCGGCGGCCTGTTCGTCTCCGCGGGCGACCTGAACGGCGACGGGATCGCGGACCTCGTCCTCTCGCCCGATGTGGGCGGCGGGCCGCGGGTGCGCATCCTGGACGGCTCAACGCTCGGTACGCTGGCCGACTTCTTCGGCATCGCCGACGAGAACTTCCGTGGCGGGGCACGGACGGCCATCGGCGACCTGAACGGCGACGGCTCTCGCGACCTGATCGTCGCGGCCGGGGCGGGCGGCGGTCCGCGCGTCGCGGGTTACGACGGCCGGTCCCTGGTGGGCGGTGCCCCGCAGAAACTGTTCAACGACTTCTTCGCCTTCGACCCGTCGCTCCGCAACGGCGTTTACCTCAGTGCCGGCTTGATGGACGCCGACCGCTTCGCCGACCTCGTGATCGGGGCCGGTCCCGGCGGCGGCCCGCGGGTGCTGATCCTGTCCGGCCAGGCGCTCACGACGACGGGCAATCAGACGGCGGTCGCGGACTTCTTTTCCGGCGACCTGGACAGCCGGGCGGGCGTCCGCGTGGCCGTGAAGCCCAGCCAGACCCTCGGCAGTACGAGCGATTTGTTCACGGCCGACGGCCTCGGGGCGGGCAGTCGCATTCGCCAGTACGCCGGGGCCGACGTGAGCCAAGGGGTGCCGCCAACGCTGTCCGACTTCGGGGCGTTCGACGGCCTGTCCGAGACGTTCAGTGGCGCGTACGTGGGATGAAAAAAGCCCCGCGACACTCGTCGCGGGGCTTTGGCTTCGATTGCATTTCTCTCGCTCAACTCAGCAAGCCGGTCACGACTTCGCCCTTCACCAACTCGCGTGGTTGGTTCAGGTGGTTGTACACGATCGTGTCCGGCTTGATGCCGACGCTGTGGTAGATCGTGGCCAGCAGTTCCGTCGGGTGGACCGGGTGTTCGAGCGGGGCCGATGCGGTCTTGTCGCTCTTGCCGTGAACGTAGCCGCGCTTCATGCCGGCACCGGCGGCGAGGGCCGTGTAGCAGTACGGCCAGTGGTCGCGGCCGTCGTCGTTGTTCGCGTTCCCCGAAGTGCTGACACCCCGCTGTGGGCTGCGGCCGAACTCGCCGACGACCACGACGAGCGTCTCACTCAACAAACCCCGCTGGTCGAGGTCTTCAATCAGGGCCGAGACGCCGGCGTCGAACATCGGGGCGGCTTGATTCTTGAGCCGGTTCGACAGCCCGACGTGCGTATCCCACGAGTGGTTGTCGCTGTTCGCGACCTTCGGCCAGTTCACTTCGACGAACCGCGTGCCGGCCTCCACGAGCCGGCGGGCGAGCAGGCAGCACTGGCCGAACGTGTTCTTCCCGTACTTCTCGCGGAGTTCCGGCTTCTCCTTCGTGATGTCGAAGGCATCGCGGGCACGGCCCGACACAACGAGTCCGAGGGCCTTGCCGTAGTACGAGTCGAGTTCGAACTTGCTGACCGCCTTCTCGATCTCGGGCATTCCCTTCGCGACCGTGTCTCGCAGGCTGGCCCGGCGGTTCATTCGTTCCGGCGTCAGGTCTTCGCGGAGCTTCAGGTCGTCGACCTTGATGCGGTCCATCTTGCCCATGTCGAGGTCGTCGCCGGACGGGTAGAGCAGGTACGGGTCGTAGGCTTTGCCGAGGAAGCCCGCGGTGCCGCCCTTGCCGACGACGTTCGACTCTTGCAACGGCCGGGGCATCATGACGAACGGCAGCATCGGCACTTCGGGCGGCTTAAACTTGATGATGTTCGAGCCGAGCGTCGGGAAGTCCTTCGGGCTGGGCGGCTCCAGTTGGCCGGACGCCGACACCTTGTCGGTCGTGTACCCGGTGTGCATCTGGTAGATGGCGGCCGTGTGGTTGAACAGGCCGTTCGGCGTGTAGCTCATGCTGCGGATGAGCGTCGTCTTGTCGAGAATGTTGCCGATCTTCGGCAGCAGTTCCGTGACGTGCGTGCCGGTGAGCTTCGTCGGGGCGATCTTGAAGACGCTCTTGACCTTGTCCGGCACGTTCTCCTTCGGGTCCCACAGGTCGAGGTGGCTTGGCCCACCTTGCAGGTAGATCAGAATGACGCTCTTCGCCTTGCCGAACCCGCGGCCGCCACTGTCCTTCGACGGGGCGTTCCCCTTCGCTTCGGACGCGAACACGTTTGCCAGCGACAGACCGGCGAGTGACAGGCTGCCGAAGCGAATCAGTTCACGGCGGCTGATGCCGTCGCACGTGTCGCGACTAACTTCACCGGGAATCACGAGCATGGGGAGGGTCTCCGAAGGCGAACGTGCGAAGGCGGTGGGTGGGTATTAAGAAGTGTAATTGACCGACCGTGGTGGAGCAAGCGGAAAGGGCCACGTCTTTGGAACCGAGAGCGGGAGCGACGGGGTGAGGCATTCCACCCCGTCGCTCCCGCTCTCGGTTCCATAAGGCGAAGGCGTCAGTCGCCGTCGTCGAGGGCTTCGCGAAGGGCTTGCACGGCTTGGCGGAGGTCTTCGAGGGCCGGGTTGAGTTCGAGCGCTTGCTTGAATGCCTTCAGGGCTGCCCGCGGCTTATTCATCTTGAGGAAGCACTGGCCCAACCCGGCGGCGGCCCCGAAATGGAACGGGTTCATCCGGAGGACCGACTTGCAGTCGGTCACGCTCCGCGAGAACTCGCCGCGGCGGAACAGCAGGATCGCCCGCTGGTTGTAGGCTTCCGCGAATTCAGGAGCCTCGCGGATCAGGTCGTCGAGGGCCGCAATCGTCTGAGCGAAGTCGTTCAACTGCATCGCCTGTTGCAGGCACCAGCAGTGCTCGGAGTTGTCGCCGCGGTACCAGATTTCCCACAGGGCGTCTTCGGCGAACCGCCGCACGAGCCAGTCGGAATCCCGCAGGGCGGCCGCGATGACGGGGTTCGAGGCGAGCGTGCCGATGAGGCCGAGCGCCAGGACCGAGCCTTGACGAGCGAGCGGGTCGGCGTGGGTGACGAGTCGCTGGAGGGTGCCTTCCGAATAGTTGTTCCGCACGGCGTTTCGAAAGTCGCGGATCGCCTCCTGCACCCCGGCCTGCCAAAGCTCCTGATCGTCGGCGGGCGACGGCTGCGGCAGCTTGAGGTAGAACGTCACGATCAACGGTTCGGGCACGGCTGTTCCCTCACGGAGTCGGTGTTCATCGTCCAACATATTCTACGATCGGATCGGCGCAATCCCGATCGTGAAAAAAGCCGACCCGCATTAACGGATCGGCCCATCTCATAGCTCGTGCGACCGGCGGAACCGGCAGCGGACCGGCCGCGCGGGAATCCGCTTGACCCGGCCGACGGTCGCCGGAGATAATTTCGACTCACTCCCACGTCCCCGAGGCTTGCCCATGACAGCCCTCCTGTTGACCGCTCTGCTCGCCGGCCAAGCCGAGATGGAATGGACCCGCAAGCACGTCATGGCCAAGACCGAGCCGGTGAAGACCGGGCGGATCGGCACCGACGGCAAACTGACGTTTGACGGGCCGACGCTGGACCCGAATGAGGTCTTCGTGGTTCTCAAGGACGAAGGGGACGCCGTCCAACTGACCGGCTTCGGGTACGTCGCGAAGGCCGACCTGATCGCCACCGACGACGCGGTCGGCGAGTTCGACCGCCGCATCAAGGCCGACCCGAAGGCCGGCGTGAATTACGGCCGTCGGGGGTTGGCATACCACAGCCTCGGTGACCACGACCGGGCGGTCGCCGACTACGGCCGGGCCATCGCCTTGGACGCGGACAACCCGCGGTGGTACGCCAAGCGGGGGCGATTGCACCTCTTCCACGCCCGCCATCAGAAAGCGGCGGCCGACTTCACGGTTGTCATCCGCCTCCAACCGAAGGCGGCCGAGGGCTATTTCTACCGCGCGTGCGCCTACCAAGAACTGGGCGAGTACGACAAGGGTCTCGCCGACGTGACGGCCGCCATCGAGAGGAACCCGCAGGTCGCCTCCCAGGGGTACCTTCTTCGGGCCATCTTGTGGAAGGCGAAGGGAGATGAGGACAAGGCCATCGCCGACTACACCAAACAACTCGAACTGTTTCCTAAGGACGAAGTGGCCCTGAACAATCGGGGCCTGTTGTGGCGGGACAAGCAGGAATGGGATAAGGCTCTTAAGGATTTCGCCGCGTCCATCGCACTCGCGCCAAAGTACAACCTGCCGTACATGAACCGCGGCGGGCTCTGGCAGGCCAAGAGAGACTATGAGCGGGCATTGACGGACATCAACCGGGCCATTGACCTCGATCCGAACTACGCCGAAGCCTATTACGCCCGGGGCCATTTGGCCGCCGAGACGAAGGATTACTCCAAGGCGGTCGAAGACTACACCGAAGCCCTGCGGCTCGACCCCCAACACCCCAACGCCCTCTACGGCCGGGGCAACGCTTACAAGTCGGCCGAGGATTACCGAAGGGCGATCAACGACTATACGGCCGACGCCCGGAGGCAACCGAAGCAAGCCGCCCGGTGCTTCAACAACCGCGGCCACACCTATATGCAATTCCACGACGTCGACCGGGCCATGGCCGACTACGGCCGGGCGATCGAAGCCGATCCGGCTTACGGCCTGGCGTACCATAACCGCGGCTACGTCTGGCTCGAACGGTACGACCTCGATCGGGCCCAGGCCGAATTCGACCAGGCCCTGCGAATCGACCCCAAGTCTGGGACCTTTCTGGCGGACCGCGCGCGGGTGGACTACTTTCGAAAAGACTTCGACGCGGCCTTGGCGCGGATGGAGCAGGCGCGGAAGATCGATCCGGACAACGCCGAAACGATCATCGTGCATGCCATCATGCGGTGCGAGAAGAAGCAGTTCGCGGAGTCCGTCGCGGATTGCACGGCGGCTCTCAAACTTGACTACGGGACGCTCGGCGTTCTGGTGGTGCGGGCGAATAGTTACGCCAAGTTGAAGGAACACAAGAAGGCCGTCGAGGACTACGAGGCGGCCTACGTTCCCGTGCGTGGGCATTACGTCGCTCAGCAGTACGCCTGGTACTTGGCCACGACTGTCGGTGCCATCAATCCTAACGGGCGGGACCCCGTCGAGTTGGCGGTGAAGGCCCTGGAATGGTACGTGAAGCTTCACCGCAAGCCGGACGCGCCGTGGGTTTACCACGACACCTCGGCGGCGGCCCACGCCGCCGCCGGCAAGTACGACGACGCGGTCACGATCCAGAAAAAGACGCTCGGGCTGGCCAAGGCGCAAAAGGCGCACCCCGACGACGTGAAGGCCATCGAGGCGCGGTTGAAGTTGTACGAGGACGGGAAGCCGTATCGGGACGACAAGTAATCGCAGCGGTCAGTTGCCCGTCTTCACCGCCGGCGCGGAAGCCTTCGTCGGCGGGACGGCCACCGGCGGAGCTTCGGGCTTATTGGTGGCCGGCTTCACGAGCGGCTCGGCCGCGGCCACGGGCATCCCCTTCGCCTTCTTCCAGGCCACCACGTCGGTCTGCACGGTTTTCAGCGCCTCGGTCAACTGCGTGTCATGCCCCTTCTGCCAGTCGGCGAAGGACTGCTCGACGGCAATGTCGGGCTGTACGCCCTCCTTCTCCATGTTCACGCCCTTCGTGGTGAAGACGCCGGTGCGGGGCACGCGGAAGCTGGAGCCGTCGATCAGGCGAATCTGGTACGTGCCGATGACGTGACCGCCGGTCGCCTGGCCGACGACTTTGCCGAGGCCGATGCTGCGGAAGGCGTGCGGGAAGATTTCCGCGTCACTGTACGAGCGGTTGTTGATGAGCAGCGACACCGGCTTCGACCACTTGCGGTCATAACTTCGCATGACCCACCCCTCGCCGCCGTTCCGCTGCCGAAACATCGTGTGTTCCTTGCCGACGAGGTACGCGAGCACCTGGTCGTGGGTGAAGCCGCCGCCGTTGTTGCGAACGTCGAGGACGATCGCCTCCTTGTCGAAGTTGTCCGAGTACAGCGACCGCACGAAAATTTCGAGGCCCGCCTCGTCCATACTCGGGATGTGGATGTACCCGACCTTGCCGTTGCTCTCCTTTGCGATTTGTGCCGCGTTGTTGTCCACCCACCGCTCGTACATAAGGTCACTGATCCGGACCCGGCTTTCCGCCTTTACCTCGACCCGTCGCTTATCCTTGCCGTCGGCCACGTCGAGCAGGACGGTTTCGCCAACCTTGTTGTTGAGCAGTTGGCTGAGGTTGGTCTTGTCGCTCAGGGTCGTGCGATCGATGGAGAGGAGTACGTCGCCGGCCTTGAGGTTCTGGCCGCGCTTGTCGGCCGGGCCACGCTTGAGAACTTCCGCGATCTTGAGGCCCGGCCCGGCGAAGGTTTCGTCGAAGATCAGCCCGAGGTCAGCCGTCACCTCGTCCGGGACCGGCATTCGGCCGGATATGCCAAGGTGCGAGGCGTTCAGTTCGCCGAGCATCAGGCTGATGAGCGAGTACAAGTCTTCCCGCTGGGCGACGTGCGGGACGAGGTCGGCGTACTTCGCCCGCACCTTCTTCCAGTCGGCCCCGTGGTGCTTGGTGTCGTAGAAGTAATCGCTGAGCGTCCGCCAGCTCTGGGCGTACATCTCCTGGAATTCCTCGTCGCGGTTGATCGTCATCTTGGCGGAGAAGGGAACACGCATCGGCTCGCTGCTCGAACTGCCGAACACCGACGACAGCGCACTCGGGGTGGCCGACCCGCTCGACCGCACGCCGCGGAGTTCACCCATGCCGTTGAGGAAGTAGATCATGCCGCCAGCTCGTTTCGACCAGCGGATTCCGTGCGGCGACTGGCTCCCGGTCGTCAGGCGGGTCACGGAGCGGCCGTCACTGCCGGCGACCCAGAGGTCGTCGCCGCTGGACAGCGAGCGGAAGGCGACTTGCGTGCCGTCCGGCGAGATCGAACCGCCTTCCGCCGTCGTGCTGCTCACCCGCTCGACGCGCTGGTGGATGTCGTCCCAGTCCGGCTCGGCGGTCCGGCTCGGCGTGCTGCCGTCGGCCGTCGGCTTGTACAGCGACAGGACGTGCATGGAGTAGTTGCCGCGGCGCTGGCTGAGGAACGCGACCTTGCCGCCGGTGTTGCTCCAGGTCACGTCGCCGTTGAAGGTAGCGTACCGGGTCACGTTGCGCGGCGGGTGCGAACCGTCCAGCGGCTTGATGAAGATTTCGCTGGCGAACGAGCCGTCCATCTTCGCGTAAACGAGGTACTTCCCGTCCGGCGACCAGTCGTAGTCCATCACCTGCAGGTCATCGACGACGATCTTGGCGTCCGAGCCGTCCGGCTTCATCGACCAGAGCTTGCCGCCGCGGAGGAACGTGATGAGGTCGCCCTTCGGCGAGAACCCGACGCCGGTCTCGTCCTCCGTCGTGTCGGTGAGGCGGGTCGTCTTGAACTTGTGGGCCTTCGTCAGTTCCGGGTTCTCGGCGTCGTCGGGTTCCAGCAGGTACAGGTCGGTCACGCCGGTGCGGTCGGAGGTGAAGACGATCTTCTTGCCGTCCGGCGACCAGACCGGCGACGAATCGAACGCCGTGGTGTCGGTCAGCCGCGTAGCCTTGCCGCCGGTCGGGACTTTCGTCAGGAACAGTTCCCCGTGGACGACGATGACGGCGTGCGACTCGTCCGGCGACAGGGCGAACTCGGTTGCATCGCGGGTGTACGTGACCGTACGCTCGGTGTTCGACTTGTCATCGGCGTGAACCTCGATGGCGAGTTTGCGGCTCTGGCCAGTGTGGGTGTTCACGACGAACAAGTCCGCGCCGCACTCGTAGACGATCCAGTCGCCGTTCTTGCTGATACGTGCCCGGCGGACGAAGTCTTCGCCGTGGGCGGTCAGCGCCTTCGGCAAGCTCGTCGCCAGGGCGGCCGAATCGGGTTGCACGTCCTGCACGACGATGTTCGCGAACCCCGGCTTGTCGGCCGTTTCGCTCACGTAGAAGACTTTCTTGCCGTCCGGCGACCACATCGGCGATGTGTCCTGGCCGTCGAACGTCGTCAGCTTTCGGGCGTTCGAACCGTCGGCCGCCGAAATCCAGATGTCGTCGTTCGACGAACCGTGGTAGCCCTTGCGGTACCACAACCCCGGCCCGCGCACGAACGCGACGTGGTTGCCGGTGGGCGAGAAGTAAGCCTCCTTGGCTTCGAACAGGTTCAACCGCTTCTCCTGGCCGCCATCGACGGACACGGTGTACACGTCCTGGCCGATGGGGTAGTTCGAGGAGCGGGTTGAACTGAAGACGATGTTCTTGCCGTCCGGCGTCCAACCGTTGACGACGTCCATGCCGCTGTCGAAGGTCAGCCGCTTCGGCCGACCGCCGTGGACCGCGACCACGAACACGTCGTAACTGCCGTGGCGGTTCGACGAGAACGCGATCTGGCGGCCGTCGGGGCTAATGCAAGGATATAGGTCGTGGGCCTCGTGCATCGTCACCGGGCGGGCGACGCCGCCGATGGCTTCGACGGTCCAGATGTCGCCGAGGTAGCTGAACGCGAGGAGCTTGCCGTCCGCGGAGATGTCCGGCGTCCGGGCGAAGCGGATAGGGTCCTGGGCCACGGCGAAGGTGGGCGCGAGCGCGACGAACGCGATCAAAAGGTGACGGAGCATGATTGGCGATGTCCCCGGTGGTGGAGCGTGTGCGGAGAGCGGTATTGTTTACCCATCTTAACACTCGGCGACGGCAGGTGCATAGTCCGCCGCGAGTGGTGATTCCCGAATAGACGAATCAGGGGAAACGGATAAACCGGGAATCCGGTCGAGAGAGGATGTGAAGAGAAAGAAGAAGGATCTCTCGCAAAGCCGCCAAGTCGCAAAGAAGACAGGAAAACGAGTAGAGATTGTCAACTACCTTTTGGGCGAGCGCCTCCGCGATCTCGCGGAGGCTTCACCGGTGTTCGGAAAGAGCTCTTCTTTGCCTTCTCATCTTTGCGACGTGGCGGCTTTGCGCGAGGCCCTTCTTCGCTCTTACTTGATGCCGAACTCGCGAAGCATGGCCCGGAAACGCGGGTCCTTCTGAATCGACTCAAGGTCGGTGTCCTGCACCATGAAGCGGAAGTCGCGGTAGCCGAGTTCCACGGCCCGGCGGAGGGTCTTCATCGCCAAGTCTCGCTGCTTCAGGATGGCGTACCGACAGGCCAAGTTGTAGTGGGCAGTCGCGTCCTGCGGTCGCACGGCCACGAGTCGCTGATCGACCCGGAGACCGTCCTTGAAGCGGCCTTTCACGGTGAAGTTACTCGCCTGGGCGCGGAGCACCTCGGCAAAGTCCGGCACGCGGGCCAAAAGGGCGTCGAAGAATTCGAGTTCGAAGTCAACTTGAGGCCGCTCGGCCAACATGGCCAAGGCGGAGCCACGGGCGGGTTCGGGAGAGGGATTCGGACGTTTACCAGAGTTAGGCATGGCGATCCCCGGTGAATAACTCTTCCAAAGGGATCGGCTGGGCCGAGCGGGGGCCGGCCACAGCCTCACCCACATTCCGAGTATACATCGAAGAAACGGACCGCCACAACCGCAGAGACGGAATCGTGGGCACATTTTTGCCGGCCGGGTCCGGTAGGACGGCCCGGATACGCAAGAAGCCCAGACAATTGTCTGGGCTTCCGTCGAGAAATCCTCGCGGCGATTTACGCCTCGTCAGGTTCGTCGTCTTCTTCGTCGTCCTCGTCGTCATCATCATCGTCGAGGTCGTCGTCTTCGTCGTCGAGGTCGTCGAACTCTTCGTCGTCGAGGTCGTCGAGTTCGTCGTCGTCAAAGTCGTCGTCGTCATCGTCGCCGAACTCGTCGTCTTCGAGGTCATCATCGAGATCGTCGTCGTCCTCGTCGTCATCCTCGTCTTCGAGGTCGTCTTCTTCCTCTTCGGACGCGAGGCGAATGTTGTCCACTCGCGATTCGGCCCACCGTCGTCGTTCCGCCGCCAATCCGGGCAGCGTCAGCAAGAGTTGCGCGGTCATATGCACTTCCTCCGTCTCGTAAGGGGACAGCGGTTCGCCGGGATTGCACACCTATCGGCGTCCGCCCGTCGAAACTCCAAAAATCACTCCAGGCTTTGCGAGAAATTCGAAAGCCTGGGTAATGTCATTCGCGAGTCCGGTCAAGGTCGATGTCGAGACCAACACGGGCGGCTGATTTGTGGGAAAGGCCAGCCGGGTTCGATCCGAGGTAGACGCTTCTTAGGAACGCCCCAAGTCGTGTCAAGCAGATTCGCATGAAATTCCCAGACCCGAATCCGCCAACCTTCTCTCATCCCATCTCCGCGCCGTAACTGAATTCCTATCATGATTTTACAACACTGTAGGAAGTGCCATGCCCGAGACCAATTCGACCGCCGGAGTCGAGAATTCTGACTTGCCACCGCCCGATACTTTCTTCCTGAGCGGCGGCGGTCCGCGCCTCGTCGACGGCGGGCCGATCTACAAGGAATCTCCACCCGATCCGCTGGCCCTTCTACCCGGGCGTGTGGCCGAACCGTGGAACACCGTCACGGCGTTTCTGTTCGTGCTGATCGTCATCGCCTGGGCAGTCCGGTTGCGCGGAAATTACCGGCGACACCCGTTCGTGACGGCGTGCCTGCCGGTGCTGCTGGCCGGGGGCATCGGCGGGACGCTCTACCACATGCACCGCTCGCGGTACGCCTACTTCATCCTCGACGTGGTGCCGATCTCGCTCCTGGGTTTCGCCGGCGCGATCTACCTGGCCGTGCGCCTGACTCCGCACACCGGGTGGCGGCGATGGGGGCGGGTGGGATTGGCCGTTTCGGCGGCGGTCGGCTGCTACCTGTTCCTCAACGGCGTTCTCTTCCGCGGCCTGCTCGGCACGTTCGGCGGCAACCCGCACATGATCGTGAACATCTCCTACGCCTCGCTCGCCGTGGTGCTGCTAATACCGCTGTTCCTCGCCCTGGCCCGCACCCGGTTCCGCCACGGCGGGCTGGTCCTGGCGGCGCTCGCGAGCTTCGCCATCGCGTGGTTCATGCGTTTGGTGGACAACACCGGCCTCGGGGACCTGCCGATGGGCACGCACTGGCTCTGGCACGTCTTCGGGGCCATCACGACCGTCGCCGTCATGGAGTATTTCCACCGCCTGGAGGTCGAAACGCTCGAACCCATCTCCTACGATAAAAGCCATCTCTCCTGAGGAATTATCATGCACTCGACCGCCGACGTTCGACCGAAGATTTACGACAGCATCACCGAGGCCATGGGCGGCACGCCGCTCGTCCGCGTCAAGCGGGTGACCGACGGCGCGAAGGGCGTCGTCCTCAGCAAACTTGAGAACTTCAACCCGCTCTGGTCGGTCAAGGACCGCATCGGCGTGTCGATGATCGAGGACGCGGAGGAGAAGGGGAAGATTCAGAAGGGCACCGTCATCATCGAGGCGACGAGCGGCAACACGGGCATCGGCCTCGCCTTCGTTTGCGCCGCCCGCGGGTACAAACTCATCGTGACGATGCCGGAAAGCATGTCGCTGGAACGCCGGCGGTTGCTGAAGGCGTTCGGGGCGGAACTGCACCTGACCCCGGCCGACAAGGGCATGAACGGGGCGGTCGCGCGGGCCGAGGAATTGTTCCGCGAGATGGGCGGCGAGCCGAAGGCGTTCATCCCGCAGCAGTTCAAGAACCCGTCCAACCCGGCCGTCCACCGCAAGACGACGGCCGAGGAAATCTGGAAGGCGACCAACGGTGCCTTCGACATCTTTGTTTCCGGCGTCGGGACCGGCGGCACGATCACCGGGTGCAGTGAGGTCTTCAAGGAGCGGAACCCGAGCATTCAAATCGTGGCCGTCGAACCGACGCTCAGTAATGTCTTGACGCAGCACCTCCAGCAGGACGTGCCGGCCGACAAGGTGGTGCCGAACCGGCACAAGATTCAGGGCATCGGCGCGGGCTTCATCCCCGGCATCGTGCAGGACGGTCTGAAGCGGGCGGCGGAGAAGGGCCGCAAGTTGATCGACGAGATCGTACAGGTGACGGACGACGAGTCCTTCGAGATGGCCCGTCGGCTGGCGAAGGAAGAGGGGATGCTCTGCGGCATCTCGTGCGGTGCGGCGATGGCCGCCGGCGTGAAACTGGCGAAGCGGCCGGAGAACGCCGGCAAGACGATCGTCGTCATCCTCCCCGACCTGGGCGAACGCTACCTCAGCACGGCGCTCTACCCTGAGGCGTAAAGTCGACAAAGGCGAGGCGAAGACCGTAAGGTGCCGGGTGGCTATCAACGACATTCACCCGGCACCTTACGGTCCTCGCCTCGCCAAGACTACTTTGCCCGCCGGAAGTATTGCTGCCCTTCGTCGGAAATCAGCACCATAAAGCCCCACACACCGATCACCACGCCGATGAAGCAACAGCCGATGTCGGGCGAGTTCAGGGCGGCCAACAGGCAGGCAAAGTAGCAGAAGTAGTACCCCTTCCGCAGCGCGAAGCAGAACCCGCCGACGAGTACGCCGAGGCTCACGGCCGCAAACGCGAGCCGCACCCTCTTCATCCCCTCTGGCGAAACCTTCCCGGCCGCCTCTTTCACTAATTGCTGTTGCCGTTCGGCCTGATCTTCGCGGCGTTTCTTCTCCTCGTCGTCCGTCAACTTCTGGCCGTCCTTTGGCTTTTCCGCGGGCGGGTCCGTTTCCAGCATGAAGAACATGTTCGCTTCCGCGAACTGCCCCGCCGCTTTCGGGTCGGCTTGGAACCACCACGCCAGATAGAGGTTGACGAACAGCCCCGCGAAGCCGAGCAGCAACAGTCCGAAGGTCGGGACGAAGAGGCGGACCGGGATGCGGACCGGTCGGGGCAGTTTCTCGGCGGCGGTGAGTTTGTCGCCCTCCCGGACCGGAGCCCGGAAGGGCGAGCGGCACTCCAGGCAGGAGACGATCTGGCCGAGGAATTCCTCGGGCAGGCTCAGGGCATGGTTGCAGTGCGGGCAGCGAATCAGCAGTGGTTCCGGCATACGAATGGCCTACGGAAACGCGGTGGGCCGGGAAGGGTGATCCTTCCCGGCCCACCGCGTCTTCGGGCGGACCCCGCTTACTGTGCGGGACCGCGGTCGAGTTTGTAGGTATTCAGCCCAGACAACCGCCGCTTTTGGCCGTCGCGGGAGGTGTCGAGTTCGAACTCCTTCTCAATCTCGGCCCTCACGACAACGCCCGTGTCGGGTTCGACCCAGATGATGCCTTTCACGCTGCCGGTGACGGTTGACGTCGTCCCCGGGGCCTGGACCGACTTGCCGACGACAGAAATGACCGCTTCCTTCCGCCCGCCCCGCTCGCGGACGCCGAGGTAGGTGTACGTGATCTTGTCCTGGTACTTGAACTCCCGCGACTTGTCCTTGGCCTTCGCGCCGGGGTTGAGGTTGGGGGCACCGGGGCCGCCAACTTGCGGGCGGGAGTACAGCAGCCACCGCACGTCCTTGGTCACGTCCCAGGTTTCGTTGGGCTTGACCAAACGGTTCGGCATCGGGATGGATGTCGCCTGCAAGGCTTCCAGTGCTCCGTTGGCGACGAAGCTGACGATCATGTTGGCCGTCGGGTCGGCCACACCGGCGATGGCCAGGGTGTAACTGTAAATCTCGCCGAACTTGTTCACCAGGCCGAACGCGGCGGCGGCCTTGAAGTAGGCCAGGAATTGCTCCTGTTCCTTCTTGCTGATCTCCATGACGGTCTGGCCGTTTATCTCGAAGGCGATGGAGAACTTGTCGAACCGCAGTTGCAGGCGGGCGAGCTGGCGGGCATCGGTCTTGTCTGCCTTAACGACATGCTCCTGCACTTCGAGCGACTTCTTGATCAGCACCCGCTCGTTCTTCGACTCGCCCTCGCCCTCGAACTCCTCGTCCAGGGCGCTACTATTGGACATGGTCACGCTTCGCTTGGCCCCCTCTTTCGGGGCGGCGGTCAGGTTCAGCGGCAGGCGGTCGATCGGCGGGCCGTCGACGGGGAGCTTGATCCCTGGCAGGGAGTACGTCGTCAGGGCGTTCTTGTAGTACGCCTGCGCCCAGAACGTGCGGCCGGCCGGCGGCACCGGGTACACGAGTTCGCCGGTCGCCTTCATCGTCTTCTCATCGTATTTCAGTTGCACGTCCTGTTCGCCGGCGTCGGTCGGGTCGCTGGTCGGCATGGTCATGGACGGCGGGCGGTACTTGGCGTTCACATCCCCGATCCAAGACCGGACGCGGACGTCGACGTTCTTCTTCATGGGGTTGAGGATGTTGGCAGTGATGGGCATGCGGACCTTGCCGTTGTCGTTGTACGGGATGCCGTACTCCAGGTTGGCCACGCGGCCGGCCATGAGGCCGAGGACGAACTCAGTCGGCACTAAGAGGGTGATCCAGTTGCCGCTCGACGCCCCGCCGTTAGTCCCTTCGACGACGATTCCGACCACGACCCCGTCGGCGTCGATGACGGCTCCACCCGAGTTGCCGGGGCTGGCCCCGCTCTCGAGTTTAACCCGGCGAATCTGGCCGAATTCGTTGCTTACGTGACCAAAGAAAGATGTCTTCCGCGCCGAGACGGTCGGTACCTTGGCCGCCCCTTGGTGCATACCGATTTTGTTGCCGAGCGGGAAACCGATCGTGAACACGCTCTGGCCGAGTTTCAACTCGGCCGACGGCTTCACCTTTAACGGCGACGGCAGATCCGGTTCGCCGATGATTTGGAGGACGGCCAAGTCGATGTCGCGATCGACGGCCAGGATTTTGATCTTCGCGTGCGGGATTTCCCGCTGCTGCGGCGTGCCGGCGTTTAGGTAGAAGGTCAGTTTGTTCGGCTCGGGCGAGTTCGGGGCCTTCATGTCGAGGACGTGGGCGTTCGTGAAGACTAGGCCGGGGGCCATGCCGAACCAACCGCTGCCGGTACCCCCGCCGGTGGCCGTCTCGCATTTGATAAAAACGCTCGCTTTCGTGCAGAGATCCATGCTCAGGTCGGAGATGCTGCCGTTGAAGTATTCAGCCGGAGAGAGGCTTGACGAACCGCGACCGCTACTGCCCCGGCTGCTACTGCCCCGGCCGGTGATCGCGGTTTCCGGCTCCAACTTCGGCGGTGTCGGCGTTGCATTTTCCGCGGGGGTGTCTTCTTTCTTCGGCTCGACTTTCGGTTCTTCCTTCTTCGGCTCGACCTTCTCAACCTTTGGTTCGACTTTCGGTTCCACCTTGGGCTTCGGTTCGGGAATATTGACCGGTGTAGGGTTAGGTACGACCGCCGGAGCGGGGTTCACGAGGGCGACAGGCTTGTCGGTGTCGGTCTTGTCGTCGCCGGAGAACATCATCGCGGCCGTGATGCCGCCGCCGAGGATGACGACCGCCGCGAGGCCGCCGAGGATCAACGGGAGTTTCGATTTCTGACCGCCCTTTTTGCCACCGCGAGCGGGACGGTCCTCGTCTTCGTCATCCTCTTGCGCAGCGATGGGCCGGCGTTTCGGTTTTGCCTTCGGCTCGTCCTCCTCCTCTTCGCGGCTTGGGCGACGAGCGGACGCAGACTTCGCCTTCGGCTCGTCGGCCTCCTCGTCCCGGTTCCGGCGGGAGGACTTGGCCTTCGGCTCGTCGTCCTCATCCTCGTCGCGGCGGCGGGACGGCTTCGAGCGGGGCGGTACCTCGTCTGCAATTTCGTCGTCTTCAATGATGGCCGCCGCCATTGGCTTGGCGGGGGCCGTCACTGGCATCATTTCGCCGCACTTCTTGCAGCGGATCGTCTTGCCAATCAAGTTTTCTGGGACCGGGTAGACGGACTGACACCCCGGGCACGAGACGGGTAAGGCCATGGGCAGATATTCCCTGGGTCGTGAATGATGGTAGGAGAATAGTTAACAGTCTAACCGGACGTTCGTTGGTCTGTAACGGGAAAATCGCCCCATCGAGAGAATCATCGGACGCCCGAGCATTACTTTGGCGGCGAGACGGAGCCGTCGGGTCGCAGGCGGTCGATGTAGTTGGTCAGTTCGGCGTCGAAAATCGAGAGATTTTTGCCCACGAGGGCTTCCAGCGCCTTCGCCGGGTCGCCGCCAGAATTGACGGCCACGAGGTAGGCGTCGAACTCCTTGCTGCCCAGCAATTGGCGGTCGAAGACCATGTAAAAGGCGACGGCCCAACAGGTCATGTAGGTGCGGTTCGCCGTGGCCTTCTGATTCGCGTGAACGGTCAAGAAGGCTTCCCCCCCGCTCCGCACCAGTTCGGCCATCGGCAGCAGCCCGCCCTTTGTGCGCATCTCCTTCGCCCGCAGGAGCCGTTCCCGGTCGGCGTGGCCGACCCGCAGTTCGCCCGCGTCGAGGATGGCCGTCTCGAAAATCTGCGCCAGCCCCTCGTTGAGCCAGCGCGGCAGATCGCCCGTGCCCTTGCCGGCCTTCACGTCTTCTGCCGACCGCGGCGGGTAGACGAAGTTCGCCGCGTAGGCGTGGAATGACTCGTGGTAGAGCAGGGCGAAGAGTTGTTGGGTCGTCTCGTCGAACTTCGCGTCGTTCGCTTTCTCGACGGCCCGAATCTTCCCTCGTTGTTCGGAGACGGTCGCGAGGAAGCGGTCGCGATCCGCCCGGCTGTCCTTGTAGAGTTGTCGGACGTCGGCCTCGTACTTGTCGAGGGCGGCCTCCTGCTGGACGTTGTGCATTTGGGCGGCCGACAAGTCTTGGCCGAGCCGCCGCAGGTCGATCCCGCAGATGATGCGGTTGTTCTTGCGGTCGTAAACGGCCGGGTTGAGGATCGCGCCGGTCGTCGGGCCGAGGAGTTTGGCGTACTCCTCTTTGTCCGGGGCGAGGAGGATCGTCAGCGTGCGGTCGGCCGCCGGCGTTTGTCGGGGCGGGAGGAAGCGGCTGTAGGCGGTGAAGATTTGCTCCAGGCGCACCGCCGCCCGGCGGGTTACTTCCTCGGACGCCGACGAGGCGATCGTGAACTGGTCCGAGTCGTACTGCTTGGCGGCGTCGGCCCGCCCGAGCCACGCGATCGGCTTCAGTTCGAGGGCGTCCATCCGCTTCCGTTCGCCGGTGCCCTTCGGGTCGAGTTCCGCGAGTTTCTGCTTCACGGCCTCGCGCTCGGCATCGGAGACCTTGCGGATTTCGACGACTTCCTTCTTCTGGAAGAACGTCGTCAGCGTCACCGTCGGGCGGCCCGGCGGCCGTCGTACCACGCGGAACCGGACGCCGGTCGCGGTCTCGTCCAGCACGATACCCTGATACTTCGCGCCGTTGACGGCCGTCAGTTCGTCGAGTTTCCACGCGGGCGACGGGTCGGCCGCCGCGAGCGCGGGCAGGAGCAAGAGTGCGAGGCAGCGGTGAAGCATGGTCGGCGGCCACGGTTAAGAAGCGGAGGGTCGGCCCGGTCAACGCCCGGCCGGTGCTGTATGTTAATTGTGACGGAACCGTTGCCGAAAGGGTAGACGTGAAGACGCGCCCGGTTGTTTCCGATCTCGTGTTGGCCATCACCGGGGCCAGTGGCTCCCCGTACGCGGTTCGGCTGTTGGAAGTGCTGTTGCAGACCGGCCACACGGTCCACCTGACGATCAGCCCGGCCGCCGTGCAAGTCTTCGAGCGAGAGGTCGGCCGGACGATTTCGCTCGACCATTTCGACGCCCACCAGTTGCTCGGGTTGGACCTGCCCGCCTTCGACCCGGCCCGGTTGCGCTACTACCACCACCACGATTTCCAGGCCGGCATTGCGAGCGGATCGTTCCTGACCGCCGGGATGGTCGTCTGCCCGTGCAGCATGGGCACTCTCGCAGCCATCGCGCAAGGGCTGTCGCAGAACCTCATCCACCGGGCCGCCGACGTTCACCTGAAGGAACGCCGCAAGCTGATCCTCGTGCCGCGGGAAACGCCCCTCGGCGTGGCACAACTGCGCAACATGCTCGCGGTGTCGGACGCCGGGGCGATCGTGCTCCCCGCGATGCCGGCGTTTTACACGCGGCCGCAGACGATCCACGACATGATCGACTTCGTCGTCGGCCGGATCTGCGACCAACTCGGCATCGACCACCACCTGAGCGAGCGGTGGGGAAAGTAGCGGCCAATTCGCCGCGCCGGTCTACTCTGCTAATACCTCCTCCCACATCCCTCCGCATCGACGAGGCTCCCGCATGGGTCGCGTATCTCGTTTCAGTTGGCTCATCCTGACGATCGTGTTCTTGCCCGCCCCGCCGGTGACCGCTCAGGTTTCCGAACCTTACGCGGCGGCCGTACAACGGCTCACGACGCTGATCGAACGCGAGGTGCGGGACAAGAAGCTGCCCGCCTTGTCGGTGGCGTTGGTGGACAATCAGCGCGTCGTCTGGTCGAAGGGGTTTGGCTTCCAGGACCGCGAAAAGAAGATCCCGGCGACGGACCAGACCGTCTACCGCGTCGGCTCGGTGTCGAAGCTGTTCACCGACGTAGCCGTGATGCAACTCGTCGAGAAGGGCCAGCTCGACCTCGACGCCCCGGTGACGACCTACCTGCCGGACTTCAAGCCGGCGGTGAAAGCCGGGCAGAAGCCGATCACCCTGCGGATGCTGATGTCGCACCGCTCCGGCCGCATCCGCGAGCCGCCCGTCGGCAACTACTTCGACCCGACCGGCCCGACGCTCGCACAAACGGTCGCCAGTCTCAACGGCATCCCGCTCGTCTACAACCCCGGCACCCAGATCAAGTATTCCAACGCGGCCGTCGGCGTCGTCGGTCTGGTGGTGCAGAAAGTGATAGGCGAGGCGTTCGAGAAGGCTGTTGAGACGAAGGTGTTGCAACCGCTCGGCATAGTGTCGAGTTCGTTCACCCCGACGTCGGCCGTGAAGAAGAACCTCGCCGACGCGGTGATGTGGACCTACCACGGCCGCGAGTTCCCGGCCCCGACGTTCGAACTCGGCATGGCCCCGGCCGGGTGCATGTACTCGACCGTCACCGACCTGGCGAAGTTCGCGTCGTGCCTCTTCGCCGGCGGCGGGCCGGTGCTGAAGCCGGAAACGCTGGCCGCGATGTTGAAACCGCAGTTCGCCGACCCGGACGCGAAGGAGGGCTTCGGTATCGGCTTCGCCCTGAGCGAACTAGAGGGCAAGAAGCGCATCGGCCACGGCGGCGCGATCTACGGCTTCGCGACCGAACTCGCGGCACTACCGAGCGAAAAACTTGCCGTCATCGTGGTGTCGTCGCGGGACGTGACCAACCCGGTCATGACGCGCATCGCCGACGATGGGCTGAAACTCTTGCTCGCGGCAAAGGCCGGGAAGGAACTGCCGAAGTTGAGGGAAACTCAGCCGCTCCCGCTCGAAGAGGCACGAACGCTCGCCGGGCACTACGTGAGCGGTGACCGCTCGATCGATCTGACGGCATCGGCCGGCCGATTGTTCGTGACGCCCAACCGCGGCGGCTTCCGCACGGAACTGCGGGCCGCAGAAAAGAACCTGATGGCCGACGATGCCCTCTCGTGGGGGCCGGCCGCCGAGCGAGTCGACGGCAAACTGAAGGTCGGCGATCGCATTTACGAGAAGCAACCCGACGCCGGACCGCCGGCCGCGCCGCCGGCCAAGTGGCTCGGTCTGATCGGCGAGTACGGATGGGACCACAACACGCTTTTCATCCACGAACGCCACGGGAAACTCTACGCCCTCATCGAGTGGGTTTTCCTCTATCCGCTGAAGGAAGAAACGGAAGACGTGTACGCTTTCCCCGACTTCGGCCTGTACCACGGCGAGAAACTCGTCTTCACCCGTGATATGGCCGGGCGGGCGACGAAGGTGGAGGCGGCGAAGGTCGCCTTCGAGCGGCGGAAGATCGACGGCGAGAACGGCGAGACGTTCCGCATTAAGCCCGAGAAGCCGCTCGCCGAACTACGGAAAGCGGCCCACGCCGCCACGCCGCCGAAGGAGGAGCGGGAGCGCAAGCCGGAGTTGGTGGACCTCGCCACGATCGACAAGACGATCACTTTCGACGTCCGCTACGCGACGGACAACAACTTCCTCAGCACGCCGCTCTACACCTCGGCGAAAGCCTTCATGCAAAAGCCCGCGGCCGAGGCGTTGGGGCGGGCGCACAAGAAGCTCGCCGAGTCCGGCTACGGTCTTCACGTTTACGATGCCTACCGGCCGTGGTACGTCACGAAGATGTTCTGGGACGCAACGCCGGACAAGTTTCACGACTTCGTCGCCGACCCGTCGAAGGGTTCCCGCCACAACCGCGGCTGTGCCGTCGATCTAGGGTTGTACGACCTGAAGACGGGCAAGCCGATCGAGGTTGTCAGTGGCTTTGACGAGTTCTCGGATCGGGCATACCCCGACTACCCCGGCGGCACGTCACGCCAACGCTGGCACCGCGACCTGTTGCGACGGGCGATGGAGGCGGAAGGCTTCACTGTGTACGAGGCCGAGTGGTGGCACTTCGACTACCGCGACTGGCAAAAATACCCGATCCTGAACCGGACGTTCGAGGAGATCAAGTAAGTCGGCGATTTTCCGGCCGACGTGCGCTCCCTGCAAGCAATGGCGAGCGGCCCGGCGTGAGCGGGCCGTGTCTTGACTTGTTCAGACACGGCCCGCTCACGCCGGGCCGCTCGCCGTTGGTGAAGGATCAGCATTCCCGAGCGACGGAGTCGTCAGCCGACGTCGAGAACGCGCGATGCCTGCTCACAACTCTCCATCAACTGCGTCCGCCACTTGTTGTCGAGGTATCCGCCGGTGATCTCGGCCCAGTCGCGGATCGAAAAGAGGCAGGTTTTCAGATATTCCACCGCAGCCGGGTCGCGCCGCGGTTCGCCACGGAACACCGGGGACGTGTGGGCGAAGTTCGTCGCCGTCGGAATGAGGGGCGACGGTTTGCCCACGCAGCGAGCGGCCAGCCACGCCGCGTCCGGCGGGGTGTTCGCCTCAACTTCGGCGGTGAAGCGACCGGCATCCTCCCGCGATTGGGTGGTGGCGATCACTTTGCCGTCCGCGATGATTTGCAGCTTCTCGAAGGGCGTGACGCACTCTGCCCGCGCCCGTAATCGTTCGCCTGTCGCGAACGACAAGATCGGCCCGTTCGTGATGAACGACTGTCCCGACCGCACTGCTTCGACCCAGGCCGAATAGTTCGGAGATTCACCCATCACTTTCGCGTACGTCCGCATTCCGCCGAGCGGCACGCGGTTCGAATCCTTGCCGCTACCGCCGATCAGGGGTAGGCGCACGCCAGCGTTCAACAGCCGGTAGTACAAGGGCAATAGCGGCGTTGTCCGAAGGGTGTCGAATTCGATCGCGTCAACTTTGCCCAGAATGGCGGCGACCAACGCTTCCCCGCCGAAACTCGCGGCCGGCACATCGAACGGGTTCACCCAGGTGACGAGCCCCCTCTTCCGGTGGCACTGCTCACACCAGTCGATCAATGACCAGTCGTCGGTATCAAACGGCTCGCCGAACGCCAGCGGGAAGACGATGCGGTGGGCGTGAAGCAACCCCAGATTTCCGAGGCCGCGGTGGGCGTTGAGGGTGTTCACGACGACCGCATGCGAACCCGATTCCAGCGACGGAACCTGTCCGCTGAAGGCCGTCAGGTTCGGCAACGTGACGTGCGTGTTGCCGTCCTGCATCAGTTGTAAGTGGACCTTCGCCAACACGTTCACGACGTTCACGTCTTCCGCCGCCGCTTCCAACAGCGCCGCGTGCGGCGAGATAAAGTGCGCCCGACTGTCGCCGCTCACCCAGCCGTCGGCCGCGAGGTTGCTCCACCGCTCGATGCCGAGGCGGACGGCCATCTGACCCGTGCCGAGGGTGATCGTCTCGTCGAGTGGACGGTGCTCCGGTCCCTTCGTGGCCCGCACCCGCAGTGGCACGCCAGCCGGGAGTTTGATCTCGCACGCGCCGTCGATGTACGCGAAGTTCTCCCGGCCGATGCGGAGGTTGCCGCCCACATCTTCGCCGACGCCGCAGGCGAACGCGGCCAGCCGACCGAGCGGCGGGTAATACTCGCCGCCCGGCCCCGTGACCGAGAGCCGCACGGCCGTGGGCAACTTCGTGGCGGTGTCGTTGATGCGGAGGTGGATGGTGAGCATTTACTTCAAGCCTTGCAGCCAAGTCGTGACGACCTTCGCGACCTCGGCGATTTGCTTGCCGTCGCACTGCTCCGGCGTGTCCGAGAGTTTGTGCCAGTGCTTGCGGTAGCCGTCGAAGTCGATGATGTCGATGGCCGGGATGCCAACGCGGTTGAGCGCGACGTGGTCGTCACTCACTTCGATGCCGAGGGCCGAGACGAACGACCCCGCGCGGGCGTCGGCGGCGGCCTGCCAGAACTGCCGCACGAGCGGTTCGGCCTTGTACCACGAGTTCGCCTCGATGGCGAACTTCGCGCCGGGGTGGGCGAACAAGTCGAACAGCACGGCCGCCTCGTAGCGGTACTTCAACTTACTCTTGTTCGCGGCGTACTGATCGGCGAAGTAATCGGAGCCGATGAAGAAGCGGTCGCCGCGAATGCCGCCAAGGCCGGTCGGCTCGAAGATGTACTCCTCGCCGTCGAACAGGACGAAGTCCACGCCGACGCCGGTGGGGAAGTCCTTCATAACGTGGGCGAGTTCCATCAGCATCGCCACGCCGGACGTGCCGTCGTTGGCGCTGACGAACGGCTTCCGCCAGTCGTTGCGGTTCGGCTCCTCGTGGGCCATCGGCCGCGTGTCGTAGTGGGCCGACAGAATCACCCGCCGTTCGCGGTCCGGGAACCACGAGATCGTCAGGTTCGTCATCTTCACCTTGTCGCGGCGACTGTCCTGCTTCGCCTCGAACTCCTGCTTCGTGACCTTCCCGCCGAGGTCTTCGAAGTGTTTGACGACGAGTTCCTGCTGCTTCGCCATGCCGTCAGTGCCGCTGACGCGCGGGCCGAGGTCGCAGAGCTGCTTGAGGTACTTCATCGCCCGGTCGCCGTCGAACGCGATCTCCTTGACGGCCGCGTTCGCCCCGCCGCGGGTTTCGCCGAACTGTTCCTTCTTCGCCGGCTTGTCCGGATCGAACGCCCCCTGTTCGTGCGGCTTCTCGTCGGCGTGCCCCTGTTCCCACGGCTTCCAGACGAAGAGCATGAGCGCCGCTCCTAATAGGAAGGCCACCGCGAGGGGTTGCACGATTCGAGACATCACGAACATCCTTTCGAACGATTTCGTCACCCGGCATCGGGGTAGCCGATTTCGATAACGTCCTCGGCCAAGTCTGCCAACGTGACCTTCGAACCCGCATCGCTTGCCATCGGGTTATCGTATCGCATCGCCTCCACGAGCTCCGGCGTTAATGGGCGATGCTCATAAATATGGCGCACTTGTTCGACTGTGAGGCTTGGTGCCTCGAATCCATCCGCGGCCCACGCTTGATAGGTTTCGGGCCGACCGTCCAGGATTGCCAGTAACTCGGCCGAACCGTCAGGATCGTGCCCCGGCGGGAACTGGATTGCCCCTCGTTGCCATGCAGGGTCCGTTTGTTTCCGCCAGATACAGAAGGTCGTGTCCTTTGTGGAGAACGCCGGTTCGGTCACGGCCTCCGTAAACTCGGAGGGAACGGATTCGATCAGACCCGCCCACAACTTCCCATCCCCACCTTTACGGTATGGGGACATGGCAGATTCGTGGTGGAAGCCCTTGAGGTAGCACCCGTGGCGATTGAACAAGGCGTAGAACTCGTTCCCAGACCCGTCACGCATTGATCCCATCCGCTCGCCCTTCGCCCATTTCGAGTTGAACGAGTAATAGCGAAACTGCCAGTCCCGGCAAAGAATCGCGTCGAGCATCGCGAGCGACTTCAGCAACCTTCGGAGGCCGTCCACGTCGGGCAGCTCCGAGAGATCGCGCGTCGAGATCATGGGGCGGCCTCCGAGTTGACTGGCACATCTTACCGACGGCAGGCCGGGGAAGATAGCAAGACCGCACATCCGGGGAAGGCAGATTCCTTACGCGAATCTCATTTTTGCGGGCCGAAATGTCTCGACAGACGCGGCAGGGGTCGTTATGTGCATCGCCTCACTCGGGCGACAAAGTGTCCGATCACCGGGACGGCCGCGACGGAGGGGAAAACGCCCCGGCCGGACCGGTGGTGCGGGCCGTGTCAACGGCGCGACGGGTGTGGATTTGTGGGGGCACAAGTCCGCACCCGAGCCGCGACAGTCGACAAAGTCGGTCCGGGTGAGCGGGGAGTTTGAAGAGTTTACATTACGGTGGCGAAGTTTCCGTCCGATAAACGCGATGGAGAAGCCGGTCTATCCCGTCCGGCTTCGCGGGGGACGTAGGTCAGTACGCGCGGAATCACGCTTCAGAGTCCGAACCGCTTGCCCGGCGCCGAAGGATGGTGTGCCGCCGGTCGATTGGGGAGTCGCTCGGCAGTTTGCCGGACGGCTCCGGGCGGCGGCGACTCGGCTTCTGAAGTTGAACCTTCCGGGGGACCGGACCTGGCGAGTTGGATTGTCGAGTTGGTGTTACCCTCGCCGGGGCCGGTGTTGAAGGTTCGAGTGGTCCTGCTACTGGCCGGACATCAGGGAGGATTTCGATGGTGAGCACTCGGATCGAGACCGACATCCAGCAGGTCTGGCAAGAGTATCGGGCGAACCCGACTCTCGACTTGCGGAATCGGCTGGTCGAGAACTACATGCCGCTCGTCAAGTACAACGGTGAGCGCATCTGGGCGCGACTGCCCGATGGTGTGGAACTTGACGACCTCATCAGCGCCGGCATCTTCGGATTGCTGGACGCGATTGAAGCCTTCGACTTGTCTCGCGGCGTCAAGTTCGAGACGTATTGTGTGCCGCGGATCCGGGGGGCCATGCTGGACGAACTGCGGACCATGGACTGGGTTCCGCGGCTCGTGCGGTCCAAGCAGAGCAAGTACGACGCGGCGAACAAGCAACTCGAAACCGCCCTCGGCCGCAAGCCGACCGCGGAGGAACTCGCCGTCCGCCTGCAAATCCCGATCGAGGAAGTCCAGAAGTACGTGAGCGAGGCCACCGCCGTCGGACTCGTTAGCCTGAACAAGAAGTGGTACGAGACCGATAGTTACAAGGACGTCCGCGAGATCGACATTCTCGAAGACAAGAAGGCCGAAGACCCGACCCACCGCCTCCAGAACCGCGACCTGATGCGGCTCGTCACCCGCGGCCTCAACCGCAACGAGCGGCTCATCGTCATCCTCTACTACTACGAGGAGATGACGATGAAGGAGATCGGGGCCACGCTAAACCTCAGCGAGTCGCGCGTCAGTCAGATGCACAGCAGCATCGTCACCCGCCTGCAAACGCAACTCTGCAAACGCCGCCCGGAGTTCAGCAACTGACGGCACCGTTCATATAATCATGGGGGCCGACGTAAGCCCACCCGCGGCCGCGGGTGGGCTTTCCTGTTTTGTGAGTTTCCGCCATGCCACGCATCCTGATCGCCGACGACAACCAGCCGAACGCGGAACTGCTCGAAGCCCACCTCGACGGCAGCGGCCTCGACACGAAGATTGCCGTGAACGGTGAGGAAACGCTCAAGATCGCGGCCGAGTGGCTGCCGGACGTGGTGTTGCTCGACGTGATGATGCCGAAGCTCAGCGGCTTCGAGGTCTGCAAGCGGTTGCGGGCCGACGACCGGACGAAGGACATCGGCGTCCTCATGGTGACGGCCCTCGACCAACCGACCGACGTTGAACGGGCCGTCGACGTTGGCACCGACGACTTCATTACGAAGCCGATCAACAAGACGGAACTCATTCACCGCGTGAAGGCCCTGCTTGCCGCGCGGCGGGAAGCCGACCCGATCGACCGCGGCCTCTCTTACTTTCGCCACGTCCAACAAGGAGTTTGATCGTCCGGCCGTCCGCGGCCTGACCGAACGCACCCATGACCACTGCATCCGTGATCCTGAAGCCGAAACGCGCCCAACCCTTCTTCGGCCGCCACCCCTGGGTCTTTGCCGGAGCCGTCGAGAAAGTGGACGGCAAGCCCGCCGACGGCGACGAGGTCATCCTCCGCACGTCGGCTGGGAATTTCGTCGCCCGCGGGCTGTTCAACAACCATTCGAAGATTCTCGTGCGGCTCTACTCGTGGGACGAGGCGAAGCCGTTAGACCGCGACTTCTTCCGCGACCGACTCGCCCACGCCATCAAACTGCGGCACGACGTGCTGAAGCTCAACCACGGCCCGACGGCGGCGTACCGCGTCTGCTTCAGCGAGAGCGACATCCTCTCCGGGCTGATCGTGGACCGCTACGGCGAATGGCTGACGGCACAGTTTACGGCCCTTGGGCTGGCGAACCGGCGGGAGATGATCGCGGATATTTTGCGCGAACTGCTAAATCCGCGCGGAATCTACTTGCGCACCGAGAAGGGAATCGGCAAGTTAGAAGGATGCGAACTGCACGACGGCCTGTTGTCGGGCGAACCGCCGCCGGCCGAGATCGTGATTGAGGAGAACGGTCTCAAGTTCGCCGTGAACCTCGCAGAAGGACAGAAGACCGGGTACTACCTCGACCAGCGAGACAACCGGGCGGCCGTCGCGAAGATGTGCGAAGGCAAGCGGGTTCTAGACGCCTTCAGCTACTCCGGCGGCTTCGGCGTGTACGCCGCGAAGGGTGGGGCGGCGAGTGTCAGTTGCGTCGATGCTTCCGACGCGGCGTTGACCCTTGCGAAGCGGAACGCGGATCTGAACGGGCTGACCCAGGTGACGACAGCGAAGGCCGACGTCTTCAACCACCTGACGGCACTGGCCCAGGAGAAACAGCAGTTCGACGTGGTCGTGCTCGACCCGCCGAAGTTCGCCCGCAACCGGGCTGCACTGCCGGACGCGATCCAGGGGTACCGGCGACTGCACAAGTTGGCGATGAAGCTGCTCGCGCCGGACGGAATTCTCGTGTCGTGCTGCTGCACCGGCCTGATCAAGATGACGGACCTGGAAGAGATCATCGCCCAGGTCGCGATGGACGCCAAGCGGGACACGCAGATTCTCGAGCGCCGCGGGCCGTCGGCCGACCACCCGGTCGCCGTGAGTTGTCGCGAGAGCGGCTACTTGAAGTGCATCGTGAGTCGCGTGACGTGATTCGGCATCGGACGCCCGCCTCGTAACCTCGAAGTGGCATGTTCCTCGACTGTTCGTTCGTTCTCCCGGCGGCGGCCCGCGCGACCTACGCGGGCGTGTCCGTGGCCGACCTGGACGGGGACGGTGAGTTCGAATTTTTCGTCGCTTCGAGGGGGGCGGCGAACCGCATCCTGAAGTACCAGCACGGCAAGTTCTTCGACACCGCCCCGCCCGTAGTGGCCGACGCCCGGCGGGACACGCTCGGGGCCGTCGCCGGAGACTTTGACGGCGACGGCCGTGAAGAACTGTACCTGTTGAACGGCGAGCCTTTTTCCGACCGCCTCTTCGATTGCCAACCCGATGGCCGCTGGGCCGACCTGTTCGACCAACCCCGCTACCGGCAAGCCCGCAACGCCCACGCCAGTCAGTCGGCGGCCGTCCTCGACCGCCGCGGCCGCGGCCGGTACAGCTTCCTGGTTGCGAGTGCCGACCACCCCTTGCGGCTCTTCGAACTGAGTTCCGCGAACACGATTTGCGACCTGGCCCCGGCGCTGGACTTGCACCACGCCCAAGCGGGCAGCGGGCTGGTCATCGGCCCGATTTCGTCGGACCGGCCGGACATCTTCTGCGTGAACGAGGGCGGGCCGAACCTGCTCTACCGCAACACCGGCGTCGGCACGTTCCTGGAAGTGGCCGCCCGGCACGGCTTGCGCGACAGTGCCGAGCGCAGCCGGGGGGCGATGGTGTTGGACGCCAACGGCGACGGGCGGCTGGACGTGTGCTTCGGCAATCGCGACGGCCCGCACCGGCTGTTCGTCCGCGAGTCGAACTGCAAGTTCCGCAACGTCGCGACGCCGGCGATGGCCCTGCCGAGCGAGGTGCAAAACGTCGTCGCGGCCGACTTCGACAACGACGGCTTCGAGGAATTGCTCTTCTTGAACTGCGGCGAATCGAACCGCCTCTTCCGCCGGTCCGCAAACCCCGACGGGTACTGGCAACTGGCCGACCCCGGCACGCTCGATTCCTGGGGCCTCTCCAGCGGTGGGGCCGCGGTCGCGGACATCGACGGCGACGGTCGGCTGGAGCTACTCGTCAGTAACGGCGATTCCGGGGAACTGCCGCTGCAACTGTTCAAGTGGCCCGAGGTGGGAAACGCTTGGCTGCGCGTGATGCCGATGACGCGGTTCGGCGCGCCGGCCCGTGGGGCGGTGGTGCGGTTGATTGCGGCCGGTCGGACGCAGATTCGGGCGATCTGCTCCGGCAGCGGCTATCGCTGCCAAATGGAACCGGTGGCCCACTTCGGGCTGGGCCGGTGCGACGAGGTCGAGCAAATTCAGGTGACGTGGCCGGACGACACGACGGCGGTCATCGACCGCCCGGCCACCAACCGCACGCTCGTGGTGCTGTACCCCGGGTCGTGACGGTCCGAACTTATTCCCCCACGACCTTCGGGCGGTACCGCCGCCAGAGGTCGTCGATCATCTTGACGTATTCTTTCTCTTGCAGTTGCTTCGTGAGTTTGCCGCGGATTTCGCTCTGCACCTTGCCGTCGAACTCTCGCACGCCGGCCTTCTGAACGCTCACGACCTTCACGATGTGATACCCCGTCGCGGTCTGGAGCAGCGGGCTGAGTTGGCCCTCCTTCGACTCCACGATGACGCTCTCCAACTCGGCCGGTTGGAAGTCGCCGCGCTTCGTGCCGAGGCCCTCGCCGTTCCGCAGACCGCTGTCGCCGTGACCAGACTTCTTGATGATCTCGACAAAATCACCGCCGGCCGACGCCGCCCGCCACAGATTCTCTGCGTACTCCTTCGCTTCGGCGGCCGTGCCGAACCGCTGGAAGCTCACGAAACAGTCGAGCCACTTGATTTTCTCATCGACGGTGAACTCCTTCGGGTTGGCCGTGTAGTAGTCCCACAGGTCGTTCAGAGTGACGAACTTCCCCTTGTCCTTGAGCATCTGCTCCAAGTAGACCTGCACGAGCGCGTCGCGCTCGAGCTGTCGGCGGATGCCGTTGTACGTCAGCCCTTGGGCGCGGAGGACTTTGATAAACTCCTCTTCCGGGACGCCGCGGGCCTTGCGGTAGGTTGCGAGGCGGGCGTTGGCCTGTTCGCGGGCGTGGTCGTTCAGCCCTTCGATCTTGTCCTCGGCTTTGTTCTTCTTCATCCGCGTGAAGAGTTCGAGGATGATGAGTTCGCGCTCGATCAGTTTGCGGAGTTCTTCCCGGTAGACCGCCTGTTCCTTCTTCGTCTGCTCGCTGCCGAACAACTCGATGTACTCGGCGGCCCGCTGGCGGACCATCTGGTAGACCTCGTCGTCGGTGATGACGACGTTCGTGCCGATGAAGGCCGCCACTTGAATCTGCTTGTCGTGCAGCGGATTGGACAGGGCCGAAAGGCCGGAACGCGAAGCGGTCGTCGCACTGGCCGGTTGAACGAGGCTTCGCGGTGTGGCCGCGGGCGGGGTTTTCGCGAGCGGGTCGGGCATCGCCTCGGTAATGACGATCGGCCCGGTTGGGGCCTTCGGTTCGTCGGGCGATTGACCGCGGGCTACAGGCGCGGCCTCGTCCGCCGGCGACATCCACTGTGGGGCCGGGCCTTGAACCTGAACCGAACGCGATTGCGTACAGCCCGTTCCGGCGAGAGCGGCGAGACCGGCGGTCAACAACCATCGACGGAGCGGGGCATCCATGCCAACTCTCCCAAGTCCTGGAAGACTGCGTATCCGGGTCATCGACCGTTCCGGGCGCAGCACTTCGCGGAAAATGGATATAACAACCCGACTCACTCTTGCAAGCCGGATCACCGGACCGTTTTCGGGAGTCTCCACAAGATGCGCCAGTTTCTCTTCACGCTCTGCTTTCTCGCCGTCGCCGGACCGGCCTTCGGTCAGGACAGTGCCGCAACCGTCGTCACCAAGGCCATCGAGGCCCACGGCGGGAAAGAAGCCTTGAACAAGGCGAAAATCGCCCGCACCACCGGTAAGGGCACGATCACCATGCCCGACGGCCAGAAGGTGGAGTACGCCTCCACGGCGGTTTACTCGCTGCCCGACAAGTACAAGCTCGAAATCACGGGCGAACTGTCGAAACTGAAGCTGACGACCACGCAAATTCTCAACGGCAAGACGGTGAAGACGCGGGCCGTCCTCGGCGGCAACGAGCAACCGCTGCCGGAAAAGGTGAAGGAAGAGACGATCCAGGCCGCTCTCGTGCAAGAGGCCAGCCTGCTGACGCCGTTGGTGGACGGGAAGAAGTTCACCATCAAGTCCGACAAGGACGCCGATGTGAACGGCAACCCGGCGACGGTCGTCGTCGTCACCGGCGGCGGCCTGTCCCGCGAACTGAAACTGTCCTTCGACAAGAAGACGAACGCCCTGGTGAAGATGCAACGCAAGGCCCCCGGGGCCGGCGGCGGCGAGGTGGACGAGGAAACGTACCTGTCGGACCTGAAGAAGTTCGACGCCGCGATGCTGCCGGGCAAGGTCGTCGTCCACCACAACAAGAAAGAGTTCATGACCATCGCGGCCGACTGGAAGTTCCTCGACAAAGTCGAGGCCAGCGAGTTCGCGGTGGACAACTGATCGAAAACGAGCCGAATCCCTTTGCCCACGGGATGAACCCCGTGGGTTTCCTACTGGTATTTGTCATGCCTCCTGTGGTTATCACCTCCGACCGCCGCGATAACGGCCAAACCCTTGCCGCGGTGCTGAAAGCGCACCTCGGGCTGACGTGGTCGCAGGCGAAGCGGGTGATCGACCGCCGGCACGTCCGCGTTGGCGGGCAGATCGTCGCCGACATCGCCTTCCGCGTGAAGTCCGGCAAGCGGATCACCGTGGCCGAGGGCGTTCTCGCCATTCAGAACGCTCAGGCCGCTAAGAAGCCTGCCCCTTCGAAGGCGGAAGTGAAGCCGAAGAAGTCGGAATCTCCCAAGAAGAAGCCGCCAACGGAGCCGAAACGCCAGGAACCGGCGTTCGAGTGCGACATCCTCTTTTCGGACGATCACGTCGTCGTCGTCAACAAACCGGCCGGCCTGACGACGATGCGGCACGCGGAAGAAGCCGAAGAGTTCGGCCGCGGCAAGCGGTTCCTGACAAAGACGCTCGCCGACCATCTGCCGGTTCTGCTCGGCCGGCCCGACCGCCGCGTGATCGCCGTCCACCGCCTCGACCGCGACACGTCCGGCGTGATCGTCTTCGCCCGCACGCCCGCCGTGGCGAAGGACCTGATGACGCAGTTCAAAAAACACACCACCGACCGCCGCTATTCGGCCCTCGTGCGTGGCGAGCCGAAACCGGGCCGCATCCAGAGTACCTTCGTCCCCGACCGCGGGGACGGCCGCCGTGGCAGCGGTGAGGGCGAGGACGGCAAGAAGGCCGTCACGTACGTGAAAGTGCTGGAACACCTCGGCGCGTTCTCGCGGGTGGAGTGTCGCCTGGAAACGGGCCGAACGCACCAGGTACGCATTCACCTCGGCGAAGCCGGCACGCCCCTCTGCGGCGAGCATGTTTACGACCGCCCGCCGAACGGCCAACCGTTGCCCGACGGCAGCGGGGCCGCGCGGCCGATGCTGCACGCCCTGAGCCTCGGCTTCACGCACCCGGTCACGGGCGAACTGTTGAGTTACGAAGTCCCGCCGCCGGCCGACTTCGCGAAGTTGCTGGAAAAGCTCCGGGGCGAACAATGACGGCGGTTCGGAAAGTGACGGCCGTTGACTCGCACACCGGCGGCGAGCCGACGCGGATCGTCGTGGCCGGTGGGCCGGACCTCGGGGATGGACCGCTCGCCGAGCGGTGTCGCATCTTCCGCGAGCGGCACGACGACTTCCGCTCGTTCGTCGTCAACGAGCCGCGTGGCTCCGACGTTGTCGTGGGTGGCCTCCTCGTGCCGCCGAGCGACTCGACCTGTTCCGCGGGCGTCATCTTCTTCAACAATGTCGGCACCCTCGGCATGTGCGGCCACGGCACCATCGGCCTCGTGGTCACGCTCGCTCACCTCGGCCGGATCGCGGCCGGCGAACACCGCATCGAAACCCCGGTCGGGATCGTGACGGCGACCCTGCACGACCGCAACCGCGCGATGGTGGCGAACGTGCCGAGTTACCGCTTTGCCGAAGGCGTTTCGGTCGAAGTTGACAGGTACGGCCGCGTGACGGGTGACATCGCCTGGGGCGGGAATTGGTTCTTTCTCGTGAGCGACCACCGCGAAACCATCGCGAAGGAAAACGTCGAACGCTTGACCGACGTGGCGTGGCGAATCCGGCAGGCGCTGGTTGCCGCGAATGTCACCGGGGCGAACGGCGGCGAGATCGACCACATCGAACTTTTCGGCCCGCCGAGTGACGGCCGCAATCACAGTCGCAACTTCGTTCTCTGCCCCGGTAAGGCTTACGACCGCAGCCCGTGCGGGACCGGCACGAGCGCGAAACTGGCCTGCTTGGCGGCGGCCGGCAAGCTCAAACCCGGCGACACCTGGCGGCAGGAGAGCGTAATCGGCAGCGTCTTCGAGGGCCGCTACGAGTGGGGGTCGGCCGGCGTCGTGATCCCGAGCATCACCGGTACGGCCTACGTGACCGCCGAACTCACGCTGATCGGCGAACCGGGCGACCCTTTCCCGGACGGCTTGCGGTGACGCTTTACGCCCGCGTACCGAAATAGCTGCTCACGACGACGAGTTCGACGGCTTGCCAGTAGTGGAGGAACTCGTCCATCCGGCCCGCCCCGCTGGACATCGCGAAGAACAGGCCGAGTTCCAGGACCAGCATGATGATGCCGACCACCGAGAACCACGCCCGCAGGGCCAGGAAGATGTGGTTCTCGCGGCCGAGGATGAACCGCAAGAACAGGCCGAACGCGAAGCCGCCGGAGAGCGTGCTGAGGAACGGAACCCACCACGCCTTGACCTCGTCCGGGTCCGGCGTCAACCGGGCTTGGACGACGTTCATGTCGCGGGTGACGAGGACGAGCGCGATCACCGCCACCGACCCGCCGACGAACACCATCCGCAGCAGCCACGGCAGGAACGGCGATACGTCCCGCTCCGCGATCCGGGGCGACGACGCGAACGCCATTAAGACGAGGCCCAAGAGGAAGAAGTGCGCCAGCACCGACTTTGCCGGCGACTCGTTCGGCAGCAACAGGAGCAGCCAAAAGAAGGCGCAGATGACCACCGACATGAGTCCCCGGACGCTGCCGAGCGGCAGGCCGAAGGGCTGGCGGGACTCGGGGTGGAACATGGGTTGGACGGTGGTACCTTGCGACACGGCTTGGGCCCCCATTGGGTTTCGGTGTCCCTCTTCTCTATGGGTTATTCGCTGGGCGGGGGCGGAACTTTCTCAAATCGTTCCCTTGACGTTCATCCCGGCCGATTTATCATGACTCTCTTCGTCAAAATGGCACCGCTCTCGGTGGAAGGTATTCGCAGCAATGTCAACGTTCATGGCCAACGCACAGAACACGACCCAACAGTGGTTCGTGATCGACGCCACCGATCAAGTGGTCGGCCGCCTTGCGGTCGTTATCGCGAACCTGCTGCGGGGCAAGCACAAGCCCACGTACACGCCGCACGCCGACACGGGTGACTTCGTCATCATCGTCAACGCGGACAAGGTGAAGTTCACCGGCAACAAGTGGGAAGACAAGAACTACCAAACCTACTCGCACTACGCGGGCGGGCAGAAGATCATCCCGGCGAAGGAAATGCTCCGCCGGAAGCCGGAAGAAATCCTCCGGCTGGCCGTCAAGCGGATGATCCCGAAGGGCCCGCTGGGCTACAAGCAAATCACGAAACTCAAACTGTTCGCCGGTCCGTCGCACGACCACCAGGCGCAGCAGCCCGTTGAATTCAAGGTGCAGACGAACTAACTAGGAATCCGTGAACATGGCGACGAAAGAAGCGAAGACGTTCTACCTCGGCACCGGCCGCCGCAAGACCGCGGTCGCCCGCGTCCGCGTGTCGGAGGGCAAGGGGGCGATCACGATCAACGGTCGTGCCCTCGAGCACTACTTCACGGAAGATAAGGACCGCGCCGCCGTGAGCGGCCCGCTGACTGCGACCGACCTGGGTAACCGCCTGGACGTAACTGTGAAGGCGCACGGCGGCGGCATTACCGGCCAGGCCGACGCGGTCCGGCAGGGCATCGCCCGGGCCATCAAGGTCATGTTCGGCCCGGCGACGGAACGCAAGTCCGTCACGGTCGGCAACGTGACCGCGGTGCGGGCGTGGAAGAAGGAAACGAAGGGCGAAACGTCGGCCCCCAAGCCGCCGACCCCGAAACTCGCGCCGGTTGCCGCCGCGATCAAGCCCGCCATCCCGGCCGGCCCGCGGCCCGCGATGCTGCCGAAGCCGGTCGTTGACCCGAACGCGCCGGTTGCCCCGCCGGAAGACCCGGCCATCGGTATCGTCCGCAAGCTCCGCGACGGTAAGTTCCTCACCCGCGACAGCCGCATGAAGGAACGGAAGAAGTACGGTCTCCGGGGTGCCCGCCGCGGGACGCAGTTCTCGAAGCGGTAACTTCGACGAGAAGAATCGAAAAGCCCGGCCGCACGGCCGGGCTTTGTTTTTGGAGTCAGTCACTCGCCCCGCAAGTGGCCGGCCCTAATCACGCCGCAAGAGGAGCTATTCAATCAGCCGCGCGTCGGCCCAGTTCACATCCGCCTGTACATCACCGCCGGGGCCGAAATCGACGACTAACGTCAGTTCCTTCGCCTTCGCCAGATCGACGCTCACCGGAATCGGCCCGCCGACTGCTGTCAACTTCGCGAGCGATTCGAGGGGTTGTTCTTGGCCGTCCACGAGAATCCGCACCTTCGCGGTGCCACGCTGCCCCGTCTCGGAATCGAGGCCGACGAGGGCCGTGAACCGGCGGTATTTGCCGTACAGGGCGTACGTCAGCGTCGTTCGCGGGTGCGTGCCGAGGCCAGTATCGAACGTCGACGTGCCGAGTTTGGTCGCGAGCCGCAACGGGCGGGCCTTCACGGTGCGGTTCGCCTGCCACGGCCAAGCGAGATCGTTGAACGGTTCGATCGCTTCACTCTTGGGCTTCAAGTCCGCAAGGTTGGCGGCCTTGCCCTGTTGAATGTCGAGCGAAACGATTCGATCGACCGGCAGTTCCACGGCCGTGCCGAAGAACGTGCTGCCACGCAGGGTTGTGGCATCGGCGGTCGCGGTCGCGAAACTGATGCGGGAACCGTCGGTCAGCACCACGCGGCCGAACGGCCCTTTCACTTTGCGGATGGCACCCAGGCCGGGATTCAACGCCACGGCAGCTACCGCGTTCGCTTCTAACACCGCGGACAGGCCGTCCGTCTTCCGCCGAATTTGGAGCGACCCGCCCGCCAGGAACTTCTCGATGTCGCCAGCAACGGCGTCGCCGTTGCGCAACAGCACCACGTCCGACTTTCGGCCGGCCTCCAGCCAAAGGTAACGGTCGGGGAAGTCCGACGCCTCCGCCGGGATGGGAGTCAGCCAGAGTACCTGAACTGCGGGGAGGGGGATGCGAAGACCCTTGCCATTCCAGGTCGTTTTGAGGGTGATTGAGGTGTCGTCACCGCCGGACAACTCGCCGGCAATGCGGTCGCCGTTCGTCAGAAGGACGCCCGCCGTTCGCGGCCACGCGGGTAGGGGCGTGTCGGCCCGGCGCAGGGATACGAGGTTTGCGACGGGCTTCCCGTCACCGATCGTGACGGCCCAGTTCTTCGCCAGCGACTGCCACGGCCCCGTCGCGGGGTCGTCGGCCGTCGTTGCGACGAAGGAAGCAGGTTTGATTTGGCCGAAGGTGGCGGTCAGAACCAGAAGTGAAACAAACATGACAGGCACCCAAGAAAGCCCCGGCACGGTATGCCGGGGCTGTCGATTCTATCACAACCGCGGCCCCGCCGGCTTGATCGGGGCTTCGAACGTGTTCGCCCCCTTCGCCTTCACCTTGCGGGCGTACACTTTGTCGATGCAGGTCGCGTAGAGGATGTCGAAGTCCTTGCCGCCGAAGGCGATGTTGGCGCATTTGCCGTTCGGCGTCGGGATGATGCCGTTCACACGGCCGGCTTGGTCGCAGAACTGTACGCCGACGCGAGTGGCCACGTAGAGCACGCCGTTGCGGTCGCACTTCAAACCGTCGGCACTCGCCTCGTCGGCCGTGTCGGGGGCGTGCAGGTGGAAGTATTTTTGCTTGTGCTTCAGGCTGCCGTCCGGCTGAATCACGAAGCTGTACACCCAGTGCGTGCGGCTCTCGGCCACGTACAGGAGCGACTGATCGGGCGACACGGTGATGCCGTTGGGGAACTTGATGCCGGTATCGACGAGCTTCTTATCGCCCTTCGCGTTGACGAAGTAGACTTCGTTCTTGTTGTTGCCGGGGGCCGTCACGAAGAACGTGCCGTTGTGCAAGGTGACGAGGTCGTTCCCGCCGAATCCGTCGGCCAGTTTCGTCGTCTTCAGGGCCGAGTCGTACTTCGCCACACCAAACCCGCCGCAGCCGTAGAAACTGCCGTCGGGGCCGAACGCGAAGCCGCTCGCCTTGCCGTTCGTCTCGCTGAACAGGACCGGTTTGCCATCGTCGCCGACCTTGTACGTCTTCGCCTCTGGCACGTCGGTGAAGAAGAGTTCGCCCTTCGCGTTAGCGATCGGCCCCTCAGTGAACTTGTACCCTTCGCCGACGAGTTTCCAATCTTCGCCGGGGATGAGCACCGCTTGCATCTGCGAGGAACCCTTGCCCGCCTTGACGGGTTCCGGCCAGCCCTTCCAGAGCCACTCCATCGCCTCGGGGAAAATCTTCGTGGCGGCCGTGCCGTTGTGCCCGCCCTTGCCCCACTCGTGGTTCACCTCGTAGCCGGCGAACTTCAGCGACCGTTCCATCTCCTGGTTCGCCATCCACCAGTCGCCGCCGTAGATGTTCTGGTCGGCTTCGCCGTCTTCGAGGAACACGCGGATCGGCTTCGGCTCGACCTTGCGGATCAGCGTCGGGTAGACGTTCGCACCGCGGAGGCCGACGTAGGTGCCGATAGAGCTGAACACGCGGCTGAAGGCGTCCGGCCGTTCCCACGCGGCGGTGAAGGCACACACCGCACCGCTGCTGCCGCCGCCGATGGCCCGGTCGTTGCCGCTCTTGGAGATCTTGATCGCCCGACCGTCCGCGGTCTTCTTCGTCTCCACGTCCGGCAACAGTTCTTCCAACAGGAACCGGGCGTAAGCGTCGCCGAGGCCGTCGTACTCGAAGCTGCGGTTGAAGCGGTCGAGGGCCGCCTTGTTGTCAGCGGACTTCACGACGCCGGGGGTGACGAAGACGCCGATGGTGACGGGCATCTTCTTCTCGTGGATTAACTTGTCGAAGACGGCCGGGGCGTTGTAGCCGATGCCGTCTTGGTTCACGTACACGCATGCTGGCTTTTCGCCGTCGTACTGCTTCGGCACGTAGACGGAATAGGTGCGGGTGGTGCCGGGGAAGATCTTGCTCGCGTCGAACGTGTACTTGCTCACGTCCCCCTTCGGTGGCGGGTCGTCCGCCCGGGTGACGGTGGTCGCGGCAAGTAGCAGCGCGAGCGCGGAGAGGAGTCGCATCATCGAAGTGCCCTGGGGGTGGGAAGAGTCGTGCGGCGATTGTACGCGAAAACTACTCGATGGCGACCGGCTCCGGGGGCGGCGTTCGGGGCTTCCGCGCCCGCGCCATCAGCCACGCCGTCGGGCCGAGGATGAGCAGTGTGCCGAACAGGTTCATCGGCGTGAACGTCCGCCAACCGGCTGCCGCCTCGACGACCATCACCATCACGATCTGCGACAGACCGACGACCGCGATTTTCGTAGCCGTCCCCCGCGAGAAGGCGAGGGTGAGGAAGATTTGCCCGATCATCGCGGTGAAGCCGACGGCCAAGAGGCGGGCGGTCATCTCCGGGATTTCAAACGGTTTCGGCCCGTCCTGCCGCACGGGGAACAGGAGGAAGCCCGACGCGCACACGACAGTTGCCACGCCGGAGAAGTGGACGACAATTGCCATCGGCGCGAGGGTTTTCAACCGGCTCAGGCCGAGCATCGCGAGGGCCGTGAAAAACGCGGCGGCCACGGCCGCGAGTGCCGGCACGAGGCGGAACATGCGGGCGGTCTCGTCTGTCGGATAGACGGCCAGGGCGACGCCGACGACGGAGATGCAGACGGCGATCCACACACCGCTGCTGGGTTTTTCGCCGAGCATTGGCCACGACAACACCGCCACCCACACCGGGAAGGTGTTCGTCAGCGTCAAGACCTCCGAGGCGGTCAGATTGGCCAGCGCGAAGAACGTCGCGAGCATACTGCAACTGCCCGCGATGCTCCGCAGCCAGAGCGCCCGCGGGCCGACGGCAACCAGCTTGACGCCGGTGACGATGGCGATGAGCAAGGCGAGCAGGAAGGCCACGCTACTGCGAACGGTCGCGATCGTTTGCCACGGGACGCGCTCTTGCCCGAGGCGGCTGCTCAGCAGGGACATCGCGGAGAACCAGGCACACCCACACAGCATCCACACGAACGGCCGAATTCCGTGACTACTCATCCGGCCACGATACGGATTCACTCGGCGGGGAGTATGATGGGCCAACGATTCACTTACCGCCCGAGGCCATCGCGATGTACCCCAGTGGACCCTGGAAGGGATTTTGGCATCAGGACATCCACGGCCGTCAGCCAATGGAGCAGTTCGAACTGCACTTCGCTACCGACGGCACGATCACCGGCCGCGGCGTGGACATGGTCGGGCTTTTTTTCTTTCGGGGGACGTGTCACACGACGACCGGCCAACTCACCATGACGAAGCAGTACGTCGGCAAGCACGCTGTCGAGTACGTCGGTCGCAGCGACGGGGAAGGGCGGATCGTCGGCACGTGGTCGATCTATGGCATCACGACGGGGCCGTTCAGCCTGCACCCCGTACTCCGTGGCGACGAGCCGATTCAGGAAATCGTGAAGTGACAAAGGTGAGCGGCCCGGCGTAAGCGGGCCGTGTCTGCGCGAATCAAGGACACGGCCCGCTTACGCCGGGCCGCTCGCTTTTACTTCAGCAGCCCGTCCAACTCGTCCACCAGTCGCGAGAACTTTGCCAGGGCCGCGTTCACTGGCTCCGGCGTTTCCATGTCCACGCCGGCGTCGCGGAGCAGGTCGAGCGGGTCTTTCGACGAGCCGCCGCTGAGGAACCGCAGGTAGGCGTCCAGTTCGTCCGGGCCGCCCTTCGTCACCCGCTCGGCCAGCGCGATCGCGGCCGACAGGCCGGTGGCGTACTTGTAGACGTAGAACGCCCGGTAGAAGTGCGGGATGCGGAGGCACTCCAACGACAGTTCGTCGTCCAGCACGAATGCCGGGCCGAAATAGGCGTCGAGCAACTTGCGGTACTCGGCCTTGATCGCCTCCAGTGTCAGCGGCTGATTCTTCTCGACCAACTCGTGCGTCACCTTCTCGAACTCGGCGAACATCGTCTGCCGGACGATCGTCCGGCGGATGTCGTCGATCTCGCGGTTGATGAAGTACGCTCGTTCGCGGTCGGTCGTCGCCCGCTTCTTCATCGCCTCGCCGAGGAGTTGTTCGTTGAACGTGCTCGCCACCTCGGCCACGAAGATCGTGTAGTTCGAGTACTGGTACGGCTGGTTCTTGCTGTAGAAGCTGTGCATGCTGTGCCCGGCTTCGTGGGCCAGCGTGAAGACGTGGTCCAGCACGTCCGGCTGGTAGTTCATCAGGATGTACGGGTCGCTGTCGAAACACCCGGACGAGAACGCGCCGCTGTGCTTGCCCTTGTTCTCGTAGCGGTCGCACCAGCGCCCGCGGAGGCCGGTCGCCAAGTTGTCGCAGTAGTGCGAACCCAGCGGCTTGAGCGCGTCGATGACGAGTTCGACGCCGTCGTTCCACTCGGTCCGCTTTTGCAGGTCGTTGAGGATCGGGATGTACACGTCGTAGAAGTGAATGTCCGGCAGCTTCATTGCTCGCTGCCGCACGGCGTAATACTTGTGGACGGCCGGCAGGTTCGCCCGCACGGCGGCCAGCAAGTTGTCGTAGACGCTGACCGGCACCTTGTCAGGGAACAGTGCCGCCTCGCGGGCCGACGGGTAGTTCCGCACGCGGGCGTGGTACACGTCCTGCTTCACGCTCCCGGCTAGTGTCGCCGTCAGGGTGTTCGCGTGGGCCTGGAACTGGGCGTAGAACTGGTGGAACGCCTTCTTGCGGACCTCCCGGTTCGGGTTCTCCAGGCAGACCATGAACGAACTGTGACTGAGTTCGATCGTCTCGCCGGGGGCGACCTCGATCGGCCCGAACTGAATGTCGGCGTCGGTCAATTGGTCGAAGACGTTCCGCGGCGTGCCGTGAATTTCCATCTGCATCGCCAGCAACCGCTCCTCGCCGGCCAACAGCGTGTGCGGCTTGTAGCGAATCAGGCGTTCGAGCAGCAACTTGTAGGCAACCAGCTTCGGCGAGTTGATGTACTCCTGAAGCTTCTCGTCCGGCAGGCCTAGAATCTCCGGCCGGAAGAAACTGCCCGCCTCGGCCGCGCGGCTGGCGATGCCCACGTACCGGGCCTTCATGCCCTGGTACTTCGAGTTCGACACGTCCTCGGTTTCCTTCAGGAACGCATACGTGCCGAGACGGTCGCCAAGGCGTTCCAGCTTCGTTTCGTAGCGGAGGCAGTCCGACACCACGTCCACCGATTCGCCGAGCTTGCCGCGGTAGTGGTCGTACTCCGGGATCATCTTTTCCCATTCGAGGAAGGCCGCCTCCCAGGCGTCGTCGTGCGGGAACAGCGACTTCAAATCCCAGGTGTCGGCGGCGGCAACTTCGCTTCGGAGGGGCAGACGTTTCGCGGACATGCTTCATGCTTCCGTGGTGAGGGAAAGCGTTAGTTCTAGGACTTTTTCTGCGGATCGGTCGGTGACAGTTCGATACCGTGTTTCCACCAATCCTTGAATTTTGAGGACAACGTAAGGACATACACGAGCGTGGAAAGGAGAGCCAAACCGGCCACCGCCACGAGCGTGAGCACCAATCCAATCGCCTCCCCGTCAGGCATGGCGTTCTCCTCTCACGGCTCTCGATTTGTCAGATTGTGCCGATCAGAGCGATTCTACGGAACCACGATTCGCCCGGAGTTTTCGCGACACTGCTTGCAGCTTACCCAGCTTATCCAGTACTGTGAGGGGACCGCCATCTTGTCCCCGCACTGAGGAAGCCATCCATGTCGCTTCGCCGACTTGCCGCATTGACGATGGGTGCCGGTCTTGTGGCGATCGCCACCGGCCCAGCCGTCAGCCAGTCGCCCACGCCGGCCCCGGCGGCCATGCCCGAGAAGAAGTTCCCCGACTTTGAGAGCGTCGTCCGCGGGGCGAAGGTGTCGGACGGATTGTTCACCCTGCACCACAAGGACGAAAACGTCTTCGCCGAGATCACGCCGTTTCAACTCGACCACCCGTTCCTCATGCCGATTTCGGTCGTCCGCGGGGCGGGCATGGGCGGCAGCACGCTGAACTTCGACGAACAGTGGGTCGTGCTGTTCAAGCGGGTCGGCGACAAAGTCCACCTCGTCCGCCGCAACGTGCGGTTCACGGCCAAGAGCGGCACCCCGGCCGCGAAAGCCGTCGAGACGACCTACGCCGACAGTGTGCTGATGGCACTGCCGATCAAGGCACTCAACCCGATGAAGGGGTCGATCCTCATCGACCTGAACACGATCTTCTTCGGCGACTTGGCCGAACTCGGCCTCGGTTCTCTCGACACGAATCGCACGACCTGGGGGAAGATCAAGGCGTTCAAGAAGAACGTCGAACTCCAGGTTCAGGCGACGTTCAACGGCAGCCGGCGACGGATGTTCTCCGGGGCCGACGACGTAATCGACGGCCGCGGCACGACCGTGACGGTGCAGTACGGGTTCGTCGAACTGCCGGACTTCGGGTATCAGCCGCGGTACGCCGACAACCGCGTCGGGCACTTCTTGTCGGCCGTCAAGGACTTCTCGAAAGAGAACCCGGACACGAGTTTCGTGCGGATGGTTAACCGCTGGCGGCTGGAACGCCCGGCATCTGCCCCGCCGTGGAAGGACGGTGGCAAGCTCGTCCCGCCGGTGAAGCCGATCGTCTTCTGGATCGAGAACTCGGTCCCGGAAGAATTCCGCACGGCGGTTCGCGAGGGCATCCTCGAATGGAACAAGGCGTTCGAGAAGATCGGTTTCAAGAACGCGATCGAAGTGCGGCAGCAAGAGGCCGGCGAGTTCGACCCGGAAGACATCACTTACAGTACCTTCCGCTGGATCGCGTCGGACGTGCCGTTCGCCATCGGGCCGAGCCGGGCGAACCCGCTGACGGGCGAAATCCTCGACGCCGACATCCTCTTCGACGCGAGCTACATCCAGTACTACAAGACCGAGCAGCGCATCTTCCGCGACGACAAGGGTCGACTGATCGAGCCGGTCAGCGACATCCGCGCGAGTCAGAAGGGCTGGGACTTGCCCCTTCACCCGCTCGCCTTCCGCGGCAGCCCGCTCAGTTGGAACGACAAGGACGACGGTGCCCCGATCACGCCAGAGGCTCGCCAGATGCAGCGGTTGCACGCGATCCGCAACGGCTACTGCCAGTGCGCAGCCCACAAGCGGGGCGAGTTGGCGATGGCCGTGATGTCGGCCGCCGTCGGCGTCGTGAAGGACGGGGAGAAGGTTCCCGACGAGTTGCTGCAACAGGCCGTGAAGGAAACGACGATGCACGAGGTTGGGCACACGCTCGGCCTGCGGCACAACTTCAAGGCCAGCACGATGCTGCCGAACGAAAAACTGCACGACACGACGATCACCCGCAAGCAAGGCCTCGTCGGCAGTGTCATGGACTACAACCCCGCCAACATCGCCCCGCCCGGCGTCAAGCAGGGCGACTACTTCACCACCACGCTCGGGCCGTACGACTACTGGGCCATCGAGTACGCCTACCGGCCGATCTCCGGCGGCACGGAAGGTGAACTCTCCGAGTTGAAGAAGATCGCGTCGAAGGTGGCCGACCCGAACCTCGTGTACGGCACCGATGAGGACGTGTTCGGGAGTGCCGACCCGTTCATCAACCGCTGGGATCTGGGGGCCGACCCGATGCAGTTCGGCAAGGACCGCATCAAGGTCGCGCAAGACCTCCTCGGCAAGCTCGCGGACAAGGCCGTTGAGAACGGCGAAAGCTACTCCCGGCTGCGGCTGGCGTTCAACCACGTCATGCAGAGTTACGGCAACGCGGCCTTCCTGACGGCCCGGCACGTCGGCGGCATCGTCGTCAACCGCGACTTCAAGGGCGACCCGAACGGCCGCGACCCGCTCGTGCCGGTGAAGGCCGACAAGCAGCGGGAGGCGCTGACGTTCCTGAAGGACAACATCCTGACCGACAAACCGTTCGCCTTCCCGCCGGAACTGCTCCGGAAGCTCGTGGTGCAGAAGTGGTCGCACTGGGGCACGAAGATGAGCTTCGGCGGCGGCGAGTACCCGGTGAACGAGAAGGTGCTGGCGATTCAGGAGACGGTCCTCGACGAACTGCTCGACGGCGGCACGCTCGCCCGCTTGCAGAACAGCGCCCGCATGGTCGGCAAGGACGAGAAGCCGGTGATGATCGCCGAGGTGTTCCGCACGCTGACCGACTCGATCTTCACCGACCTGCCGACGGACGGCAAAGTCTCCTCCACGAAGTCGTCTGTGGTGCTACGCAACCTCCAGCGGGCGTACCTCGGCCGGTTGGCGAACATGGTCGTCGGGTCGAAGAACGACGGCGGCAGTTTCGTGATCTTCCTCGGCAACTCCGACGTGCCGCCGGACGCCCGGAGCCTCGCCCGCAAGCACCTCCGCGACATCGGCAAGCGGATCGACGAATCGCTGAAGGCGGGCGGAAAGGGGACGGACGACGAAGCCGTTGCCTTCCTGGAAGAATCGAAGGAGCGGATCGCAAAGATTCTCGACGCGAAGGTGACGGCCAACGAGCCGTGACCTGCCCTTTCGCGTTCCAGGTTGGCTGTGCTAAGCTCGCGACCGCCAAGGAGGGCGAACCGATGCGAGCGAAGAACGTGGTGGCTGGCCTGCTGATCGTCGGGGCCGGGGTGGCGTGGCTAGTCTCTCTGCCACGCCACTCGGAGGCGGGGTGAAGCCCAGGGATTCCGTGCGAATCCCCGATGTTCGGCGGTCCGCCGATCTACATGCCTTACGCCCCACCTGTGCGGGTTCGGCCGCAACCGCAACGGCTTCCTCCGGCACAACCCCGGCCCATACCCGCGAAGCCGAAACCGCCGGCCGTGGAACTCGCCACGCCCGACGCGCTGGGGGTGATACTCGACGTGACTCTTCCCGATCCTGACGATCTGGGAATCCAAGTGAAGTGATGAAAGCCCACCCGTCGTGACGGGCGGGCTTTTGTCTTTCCTACTTCACCAACTCCATCGCGGCCCACAACGACGGGTCGTCCGCGAACGGGAAGTCCTGGTTCACGCTCAGGTACTGGTCGCCCAATTCCTGATCGCGTACGGCGTAGTAGATGCCGAGCCGTGGGTGCTGGTCCGGGTCGAAACCCCCGAGGACGGCGGCCGGCAGAAAGGCTTCGAGGCGGTAGCCCTTCTTCAGCACCTCTGCTCGGAACGGCACGTCGGCCGCCCCGGACAGCGGCGCGTCTTGCAGGGCACGGTTGATCTTCGACTGACTAAAACTCGGCTCGTCCTTATCGGCGCCCCCGCCGCTGGGGAGCAGGTGGAACTGGTGGCAGAAGCGGCTTGCCCGGTGACTGGTCCGGTCGCCGCGGGTGTCGATCCAGAGCGTAACGCCGTCCGACGACCGCGGCTTGTCGGCATCGCACTCGGGTTGCTGTTGCTTTCCCGTCACCGTCACCTGCACGCCGACGCCGAGTTCGTTCCAGGCCAACCGCACGTCGGCGAAGTTGGCCGCCCCGTCGAGGTCGGCGAAGTTATTCAACCGGGCCGTGTCGGGCAGTTGAACGACGTGTTCATCGTCGTCCAACGGCATCGCCTTGTGGTACGGCACCGGGTGGCAGACGCGAACGAGAAACCGGTGCGGAACAATCGCGGGCATCCTGAACCCTTTCCCGAATGGAAACTCAATCCCCTTGCGGTTGGACCTTCGCCGCGGCGGGCGGGTTTAGCAGGCTCTTGGCGAGGACTTCCTTCGCCCGGTCGAACTCTGGCTGCCAGTGGATTTCCGGGCCGCCGGTGAGCATGCAGTCGCGAATCTTCTCGAGCGTGTTGAGGGCCATGTGCGGGCACTTGTTGCACGCGCACGTGATGCCCGGCACCGGCAGGTACTTGTGGTGCTTAAACCGGCTTTCGAGCTGCCACATCATGTTCGGCTCGGTCGCGACGATGAACTCGACCGGCTCCTTGTACGCCCCGACGAACTTGATCATCGCCTCGGTGCCGCCGATGAAGTCGGCGTGTTCGAGGATGTTCTTCGGGCACTCCGGGTGCGCGATCGTTTGGGCCGTCGGGTGCAACTTCTTCATGCGCACCAAGTCGTGGACGCTGAAGATTTCGTGGACCATGCACGACCCGTCCCACAGGATCATCTTGCGGCCGGTCACTTCCGACAGATAGCGGCCGAGGTGCTTGTCCGGCACGAACAGGATTTCATCGCTCTCGGGAATCTTGCGGACGACTTCCTCGGCGTTGCCGCTGGTCACGACCCAGTCGGAGAGCGCTTTGACGGCCGCGCTGCTGTTGATGTACGTCACCGTCTGGAACTTCCGACCGTTTTCGCGGAGCATCTCTTGATAGCGGTGGAGCTTCTCCGGCGGGCACGAATCGACGAGGCTGCACCCGGCCTTCAGGTCCGGCAGCAGTACCTTCTTCGCCGGGTTCAGCATCTTCGCCGTCTCGGCCATGAACAGCACGCCGCAGAACACAATGACCGGTGTGTCCACCTTCGTCGCCTCGCGGGCGAGTTTCAGGCTGTCGCCGGTGATGTCGGCGAGTTCCTGAATCTCGCCTTCCTGGTAGTAGTGGGCGAGGATGGTCGCGCCGATCTTCTTCTTGAGGTGGAGGATTTCAGTCGAAATGTCGTCGAGTACGGCCGGCATGATTCGGCTCCCTTGTTGGTGGTGCGGCGGAGGGTGAACCCGCAATTAATTGTCTGCTTTCCATCATACGCGGGACGACAAAAAAAGACGAGCGGCAGGTCTGCCTGCCGCTCGCACAACCTGTCTGATGAGCGGGGTTAGTCGCTGTTCTTCAACTTGATGAGCAGGCGGAGGATTTCGATGTACAGCCAGACGAGCGTGACGAGCAGCCCGAACGCGCCGTACCACTCCATGTACTTCGGGGCCGACGCCCGAGCGCCTTGCTCGATCACGTCGAAGTCGAGGACGAGGTTCAGGGCGGCGATCACCACGACCACGAGCGAGAAGCCGATACCGATGGGACCGGCCGAGTGGATGTACGGTACGGCCACGCCGAACAGGCTCAGGACCATCGTTGCGAGGTAGACCATGCAGATGGCCCCCGTCGCCGCGATCACCCCGAGTTTGAACTTCTCGGTGGCGCGGATGACGCCGGACGAGTAGGCGAGCAACATGACCGCCAGCACGCCGACCGTCAGCAACCCGGCCTGAAGAACGATGCCTTGATATTGCCCGGACACGAAGCCCGAGAGCGCGCCGAGGAACAACCCCTCGCACACGGCGTAGATCGGGGCCGCGATCGGGGAACTCCGTGGACTGAAGATAATCACAAGCGAGGCCAGCAAGCCGCCGATCAGCCCGCCCGCCGTGAGGCCGAGGGCGTAATCGCGGTTCACGTCGGTCGTGCCGCCGGCCCCGACGCCCATCGGGAAGATCAGGTGCCAGGACACCCCCGCCGCCGCGAGCAACAGAGCCGTCAGGAAGCCGGTCTTGGCCACCGCCCCGTTCACCGTCATCACGTTCGAGCGGTCCATCGACCGCGATTCGGTGTAGAACGCGCGGTCGTTCAAAGCTGGGTTCGCAGTTCGCATATTGGGAAACCTTTCTGAGGGTCTGAGTTCCACGTCTCTTTGGGAGATTATATCCCGATCCGCCGAGATTCTCATCAGGGTATTCGGCCAATCGGCCTCGCCTTTTCTCCCGCGTTCGGATTTTCTCTTCCAGTGTCCCGCAGACTCCGCAAAACGGCGATGCCCCGGAGCGACTGCCGGGGCATCGTGAATCGTGAACGTCTTTTGCGGCATCAATCCTGGTTGGGCTTCGGCCGTTCCGCTCCCTCGCGGGGCGGGCCGTCGGCCGGCTTACGTTCGCCGTCCGGGCGGCGTTCGCCGGCCGGCTTACGTTCGCCGTCGCGCCGCTCCCCGTCTTGTCGGCGATCACCGTCGCGCCGCTCGCCATCTTGTCGGCGGTCGTCTTCTCGACGCCCGGTTTCCGGCCGACGGTCGCCCCCCAAATTGCGAACGCCCCCGGGTCCGAACCCGCCAGGGCCGAACCCGCCGGGACCAAAACCTTGGCCCCCCCTTGGCGGGAACTGTCCCCGCACGCCCGTCGGGGCTGGCGAGCGGGCGTTGCCGCGGTCGATGGCGGCGATCAGTTTCTTCGCGGCCGTGGCCTTCGCGTCGTTGTCTCCATCGGCCAGTTTGCGCAACAGCGGCAGGGCCGGCGGGCCGACGGCCACGAGGGCGGCGCGAGCACTGTCGCGGACCGTGTCGTGCGGGTCGGTGATCTTCTCGGCCAGCGTCTTCACCCACGATTCCACTTCGGAGCTGCCCTTCCGCTCGTCGCGGCGGTCGCCCGCACGGTCGCGCGGTTGGTCCTCGGGGGTGCGGTTCCCGGCCGCGGGCGGTTGCGGGCCGCGCGGGCGGTCGCCGCCCCGAGGGCCTTGGCCGTTCGCGGCCATCGATAAACTGACACTCGCGCCGAGCAACGCGGCCGGGAGGAATTTCCAGAAACGACGCATTGGGATGTCCCCAGAGAGGAGAGGGTTGGCAGGATCCGCCTCCTCTCAAACGGCAGAGGAATTTGGCCGCGACGTGAAAACCCCATGAGTGAAAAAAGACAGGGCCAACCCCCTGGGGTTGGCCCTGCGCGACAGAGTGTGGCAACGTCCGCGATTAGTACCGAACGCCCATGCTGAACAGGAGGTTGATGCTGACCACGTCCGAGCCTTGAGGCGGGACGACGTTGAGGAAGGCGTAGTCGATTTCCGCCCGCACGCCGGTGAAGAAGATCCAGTTGCCCATCGGCTTCTCCCAGTTCGCGTGCGTGCCGAGGAAGACGCTGGACGTAATGCTGTGCTTGCGGAGGTAGAGCAGTGGGTCGGCCGTCGAGAACAGGTCGGCGTGAGCCGTACCGTAGCGGCCGCCGACGTACCCGCCGACGCGGGTGTTCGCGTCCGTCTCCGTGGGCACGGTGCCGGGGCCACGCAGCCACCAGTCGCGGCCGATGGAGTAGTCGAAGGTCGTGCGGTGCAGGCCGCGGACGAGCTGCGGCGTGATGCCGTCGGCCAACCCGGCGGTCGGCGCCGGCGTGTGAACGTCGAGCGGGCCGCCGCGCTCCTGCCGGCCGCGGTTGTAGGTGTAGCTGATCCCGGTGCCCAGCGTCCAGGCCGCGTCGCGGCTGGTGTTGTAGAGCAACGTGTACGCCCCGGTGCCGACCTGCCAGCCGGTGTTCAGGCGGCTGCTCAGTTCGCTCCCACCAATGACCAGGGCGGGGCCGGTGCGGGCGTACAGTTCGTAAGTAATGGGCCCGTTCGCACCGAACGGCCCACAGCACCCGTCGGGGCCGCATGCCGGGCTGGTAACCGTCCCGGCCGGTAACTGGGCCGGGGTGGTGGGAAGTCCGATCACCGGTGCCGTCAGAAGGCCGGTGGCGGACGAAGGCGGGGCGTCCGATTTTCCAGTGGTGTCTGGCTTCGTCGGGGTATCAATCTTGTACGGAAGATCGGCCTTCAGTGGTGCGGTCGGCGGCACGCCCGGTTGTGGTATCACGGGCAGGCCAACGCCGTCGTACTGGCCGAAAGCCGGCCAAGCCAACGTACCTAAAACCACTGCGCCGAGCAGGAATCGAGATGCTTTCATGCGTCCCTCACGTCGATCGCTCGCCCCGGACGGCCCGTCCCGGCGGGGCCCGTCCGCCAACGCTACTCTGTCACTATCCTTCATCGGCACAAGCCAGGTAGAACTTAACGCCTGTAACGAGGATAAGGATTGTGCCTGTTGTCGGCGGAAACTGAGGTGAGTTGGTAAGCTGCACACTGGCGGGATACGGGGGCTGGGCGAACGAGCCGACCGGGAGAAACGAATGACGACCCTGGAATTTCAAAACGTGGATGAGGTGCGGCGGTACGTGTTGCAGGGCCTCTGGCTCGGCCGCGTCACCCGGCCGGAGGCGGCGCGGGTGGGGCCGCTCTTGGCGTGGCTGATGGAACTGGCGGCCGCGGGCGAACCGCTCCCGCCGCCCGGCTTCGTCGCCGACCTCGGGCAGATTGCTTTCGGCATCGACCCGTCGGCCGCGGCGAAAGAACACCCGGTCCTTCCCAACTGGCCGACGGCACTGGGCCGCAATTACGAGGATCACGTTCTCGGCAAAGTCTACGCCGACTGGACGTTCGAACGGGCGGCCGACGCTCTTCGACGGTACGAGGGCAAGGACCGCGCAAGGGGGCTGGCGTTCGTCGTCAAGCAGTTCCGCGAGCGGGCCGGCGTCGGCGGCGTGGACCTTTCCCCGGCCATCGTCCGCACGATGTTAAGCACGAAACCGGACGACCTGTTGAGTGAAGGGTACGAAAGTTTCACCCGCGACGGCCCGCACCCGTTCCTGGTCCGACAGTACGAGGAACTGATTTCCGCCGTCCGCCGGATGGCCGAGGTGCTCGCCCCGGAAGACGTCATCGCACTCGAACAGCGGACGGCCATCGCCGACATGACCCGCTTCGTCGCCCACCGGCAAATCCTCACCCTCACGGCCGAGATCGAATCGAAACTGCCGAGCCGCCCCGTCCGCCCGCTGGTCGGCCGCAAGGAAGTGCCGACGCGCGTCCTCGACGAGGACCAGTACCCCGTCGGCGGCTACACGTCGATCTCCAACCGCGGCAGCGTCGAGAGCCTGTTGCACTCGCAGTTGGCGTTCATGGAGAAGGACGAGTCGCCCGACCTGTTCGACATGAAGTTCGTCCGCGACGAACTCTTCTACTACTCGCGGGACGAGAACCAGTTCCTCCGCCGCCGGCGGGCGTTCGCCTTCGTGCTGACGGCCGACTTGATCGCGGCCCGCTTCAAGGACGCGGAACTGCCGGCCCAGCGGATCATGCTGGCTTCCGCGACGATCCTCGCGCTGGTCCGCAAACTCAGCGAATGGCTCAGCACCGACGCGCTGCACTTCGAATTGCTCTTCGTGGGCGACGAAGGAAAGCAACCCCTCGCCGAAGAGGCGGAACTGTTTCGGATTCTGCTGCGCGAGCGCATCGCGAACAAAACCGCCGCCGTCGAAGTCGTTGAGAGTCTGGCCGCGGTCGGCACACACTGCTCGCACCTCTCGCGGAAGGCCCAAGTCCAAATCCTGCAACTGACGGCCGACGTGCCGATGGCGGAACCGGACGGAACTGTGCTGACCGCGCTCGTGATCGACACGGCCCGGCCGCGGTTGCTCGACGGCATCGGCCGTGCCGTGCCGCTCGAAGCCGAGGACGCCGCCGAAGCCTGGGGCCGGGTCGTGCGGAAGGTGCTGGAGTTGTGGGTGTAGGGATCGCGTGAGTTACAAGACGAGCATCGCGTCGCCGTAGCTGTAGAAGCGGTACTCTTCCCGGATCGCTTCCTCGTAGGCTCGCTGCAATAATTCGCTTCCCGCTAAGGCTTGCACGAGTAGCAACAGCGTCGTCCGCGGCAGGTGGAAGTTCGTCAGCAGCCCGTCGAGAACGCGGAAGGCGAACGGCGGGTGGATGAAGATGTTCGTCTCACCGATGAACGCCTGCAACTCGCCCGGGAGGGCCGCGCTTTCGAGCGTTCGGGCGGTGGTCGTTCCCACCGCGATCACCCGGCCGCCGGCCGCTTTCGTCTGCCGGATGGCTTCCACGGTGGTCGCCGGCACCTCACACCATTCGGAGTGCATTTCGTGCTGCGTCGGGTCGTCGCTCTTGATCGGTGCGAACGTGCCGAGGCCGACGTGCAGGGTCACGCTCGCTCGCCCAACGCCGGCTTGCGAGAGCGCGGCGAAGAGTTCCGGTGTGAAGTGTAAGCCCGCCGTCGGAGCCGCGACCGAACCCGCGGCCCGCGCATACACCGTCTGATACCGCTCCGCGTCCGGTTCGCCGGCGCGACCCTTGCGGATGTATGGCGGCAGGGGAATCTGCCCGAACTTCTGAAGCAGTTCCAGTGCCGACCCGGTCGCGTCCGGCCGCATGAGCCAGTGCTTGTCCGACGTGCGGCCGATGAGTGTGAGTGATAGCCCGGTGTCGGTGACGATCCGCTCGCCCAGCTTCGGGTAGCCGCGCGTCTTGGCCATCAACTCCCACTCGCCATCGCGGTCGCGCAGGAACAAGCCTTCCCACTTCCCGCCGGTGTTCGCCCGCTCCCCGATCAGCCGGGCCGGAAGAACGCGGGTGTCGTTCAGAACCAACCGATCTCCCGCCCGCAACAACTGTGGCAGATCACGGACGTGGCGATGCTCCAACGCTTGTGTGCCCCGCCGCACGACCAGCAACCGCGCATCGTCACGGCGGGCCGTCGGTTCTTGCGCGATCAGGCGTTCAGGCAGGTCATAGTCGAAGAACAATGGGTGCATGAAAATGATGAAGGCCCACCCGTTGCGACGGGTGGGCCTTCACCTCCGCGGTGGGTGTTACTTGAAGTTCTTCAGGAACTCGTCGAACGCCTTCTTGTTCTTCTCGACCGTCTTGTCGCCGCCGATCAGGGTCATGTAGTACTGGCCGTCCTTCGTCTCGAAGATCACGTAAATCTGGCGGAAGCCTTCCTTCTTCGTCACCTTCGAATTCGGGTCGAACGGCGCGGCCTTGAAGAGGAACGTGCCCTTCACGTCCTGGTAGGTGGCCTTGAGGGTGCCGACCTTGAAGTCCTTGTCGATCGCCTCTTCGACCTTGTCCTTACCCGCGGCCGGTTCGAACTTCGCGGTCTGCCGCTTCAGGTTCGCGTCCAGTGCCCCCGCGCCGCCGCCCTTGAAGAAGAAGATGGCCAGTTCCGCGTCGGCCGCGTCGCCGTCGGCCTTCGGTAACTTGAACTGCGTCAGTCGCATCGAGTTCGACGGGGCTTCTTCCTTCCAGTCGGCCGGCGTGGTGGACTTCATCCCCGCCAGTTCGACGGTCGTGCCCTTGCCGTCTGCGGCGGGTGCGAAGCCGGCGACGGCCAGCAGGAACAGAAATGCGGCAAACCTGCGCATCAGCGGATCTCCTGAGAGTGGGATTCAACCCGGATGATTATAGGCCCCGCGTGACTTCCAGCCGGGTCAGCCACCCGCGAATCGTCGATTCCCGCGCGGCTGCGGCCACCTCCGCTTCGTCGGCGATCACTTGTCGGAACCGCACCGTGCCGCCCGGCCGCAGTTGGGCGAGGCGGTCGAGGTCGGCCCGGATAACGTGCGCGATCTTCGGGTAGCCGCCGATGGTCTGGCCGTCCACGCCGAGGACGATCGGCTGGCCGTCGTTGGTGATCTGCACCGCCCCCGGCGCGACCGGCTCGGAGATCAACTCGCCGGGCCGCCGCTCCAACTTCGGCCCGCGCAGCCGCACGCCCATGCGGTTGCTCGCCGGCAGGACTTCGTACTCGGCCTGGAAGAACTGTTTCGCTGTCAGGAACCAGTCGAACTGAGGCCCCGGCACGATGCGGAGGACGCCCACCAGATCGCCCTCCACCGGCAGCGACGAGAACGGCAACGACCGTGCCCGCACCCTCGATTCGGCGCACGCGAGCACGGCGTCGGTGGAAATCGGTTCGAGTGCCGAGGCACTGTTGAGGACGGGCGGCCCCGCGAAGCCGCCGGCCACGCAGAGGTAGCCACGAACGCCGCCAGGCGTGCCGCCGATCTTCAACACGTCGCCGGGTTCGAGCGTGAAGGTGGTCCCCGGCTCGACGCGGGCCTTGTTCGCGACGGCGGCAAAGAACGGCGAGCCGAAGATCACGCACGCCGTCCGCTGTTCCGCCCGCAGCGTTGGGCCGGTCATTGTCAGTTCGAGGGCCAGCGCGTCCGGCGGGTTGCCGACCAACCCGTTACCGAGGGCGAGCGCGGCCCGGTCCGCCGCCCCACCGACGGGCACGCCGAGGTGCCGCGATGCCGGCCGACCGGTATCGACGAGCAGCGAGTACAGACCGGGTTCGAGGACCGTCAGCGGCATGGCAGAATCTTAGAGGAAGGAGATGGCCGTCACGCCCATGAATATTGGGAGCAGGACCAACGCGGCGTACACCATGTACCCGAAGAACGAGGGCATCTTATAACCGCTCTCCTCGGCGATCGCCTTGATCATGAAGTTCGGGCCGTTGCCGATGTACGTGTTCGCCCCCATGAACACCGCCCCGCAACTGATCGCGGTGAGGACGCTCGGCGTCGCCGTCATCAGGTCCGGGAAGCCGTTCACGTTGGCGACGACGGTGGCGAGCTCGCCCATCGTGATGTACGTCGGGGCGTTGTCCAGGCCGCTCGACAGGAGGCCGGTGATCCAGAAGAACTGCCACGGTTCGGTGACGCCGAGGCCGGCTCCGTGCTTGTGCAAGAGCGCGAGGGCCGGGACCATCGCGACGAAAATGCCCGCAAACAGCACGGCCACTTCGAGGATCGGCCCCCAGGCGAACTTGTTCATCTCGCGGTGATCCCGCGGCGTCTTCCACAAGGAAACGAGTAGCAGGGCGACCATCGCCAGTTCGCAGGCCGGGAAGACCGGCATGTACTTCTTCGCCAGCACGGCCGCTATCACGCCGAGCAAGAGCGGGCCGTTCAGCCGCAGGCCGTGAACCTTCAACCGCTGAATCTGCTTCTCGTCCCGGCGGATGTCGCCGGCCTTCTCGGCCCGGTAGGCGATCTTGTCCCAGACGAGGAACGTCAGCAGCAGCAGGCCGTTGGCGAACAGCCATTGCGGCCAGAGGCGGAGCGTCCAGAAGAAGTCCACGCCCTTGAGGAAGCCGAGGAACAGTGGCGGGTCGCCGAGCGGCGTCAGCAGGCCGCCGCAGTTGGAGACGATGAAGATGAAGAAGATTGGCAGGTGCCGCGTGTTCTTCCGCTCGCAGTTCGTCCGCAGCACGGGACGGATGAGGACCATGCTTGCCCCGGTCGTGCCGATGAGGCTTGCGAGGACGGCCCCGGTCGCCAGGAATGCGGTGTTGACCACTGGCCGGGCTGCGATGTCGCCGGTCACGACAATCCCGCCGGCGATCACGTACAACGCCCCAAGCAGGATGATGAACGACACGTACTCTTCGACCGCGTGTAGGAGGTGCCCCGTCCCGTTCGGTTGCGTCAGCAAGAAGATCGCCACGGGCAGGCCGACGGCCGCGGCGACGATGAGCTTGTTCCGGTTCGGGTGCCACCAGTGCCCGGCCGCCAGCGGGAGAATCGCGATCAGGGCGAGCAACAGGGCGAACGGCCCCGCCGCCGCCGCCGGCACATCCAGCGGTCCCAAAGCTTCGGCGAGTAGCAACACGACCTCTCTTCACGCGGGCGGACGACGGCGAAACCACTCCTTCCGTTTGACAAACCTCCCGCCACCGCGAATAGTGAACGCATTGTCATATCCGCAGGATTGCCCCATGTCACCGTTCACGCTCCGCGAAATGCCGCTCGACCAACTCGTGCCGGCCCCGTACAACCCGCGGCGGCCGCTGACCGCGACGGCGTACCGGAAACTGCGGCTCAGCGTCACCGAGTTCGGCCTCGTCGAACCGCTCATCTGGAACGAGCGCACCGGCTACGTCGTCGGCGGCCACGCGCGGCTGCGGATTCTGCGCGAACTCGGCTACGCGACCGTGCCGGTGTCCGTCGTGAACCTGACCGACGAGCGCGAGCGGGCGTTGAACGTCGTCCTCAACAACCAGGAAGCCCAGGGTCGCTACGACCCCGCAAAGTTGTTGGACCTGCTGGAAGGACTGCAAGACGTGCGCGACCTCACCGGGTTCGATGAGGCCACGATGCGGACGTTGAAACTGTTGCCGATGGAGGAACCACCGACCGAAGCAGTTGGCGATCAAGTCGAGTTGACGCTCGTGATCGACGCGAGCCGGTTCGACGAAGTCTCGTTGCGGGTCGATGAGTTGGTTCGGGAATTCGATCTCGTGACGCACGTTCGCCGGAAGTAGTCACGGCCCACGTTTCAGCCAGCCGACCTCGCGGAACCAGCCGAGCATTTCCCGCAGACTCTCTCGCACCGGCCGCGGCTTCAGCCCCAACTCGTTCAGGCTCCGGCTCGCGTCGAACGTCATCGTGCGTTGCGTGAGTTTCACCCCGGTCACGCTCGCCGCGGGCATCGTGCCGGTGAACACGTCGGCCACAAACTCGCTCACATAGGCGGCCACCAAGGCGACGGGGTAGGGGACGGCCCACTTCGGCCGCGGCAAGCCGCACTCGTCGGCGAGCAAGTCGAAGACGCGCTTCACCGACCAGTTTTCGGCCCCGAGAAGGTATCGCTTCCCTGGCTGGCCGTGGTTCATCGCCAGGGCCATCCCGCGGGCCACGTCGCGCACGTCGATCAGGTTCAAGTCGGCTTCGAGGTACGCCGACCGCTTCCCGCGGCAACAGTCGAGGACCATCTGCGTCGGCGGTGACAGCCCGGTGTCACCTGGGCCGATGGGGAGCGTCGGGTTGACGATCACGACCGGCTTCCCCTCGTTCGCCAATCGCCGGGCGTACCGCTCGGCAAAAAACTTCGACCGGCAGTACGGCCCGATCACGTCGTCGAGCGAAACTTCCTGATCCTCGGCAATCGCCGCCGTTTGCGTCGCCCGCGTGAGGATGCTTTCCGTGCTGCAATGCAAAACCCGCTCCGCTCCGGCGGCGAGGGCTTCATCGAGGACGTTCACGGTGCCGAGGTAGTTGACCTGCCGGAAGTGTCCGCGGCGGCGGGTCCAGAGTTGTGGGTTGGCGGCGAGGTGGTAGACCCGTCGTGCCCCGCACATCGCGTTGCGAATGGCCGTCCGGTCGCGGATGTCGGCGAAGACGACTTCCACGTCCGGTTGGTGTGTCACCGACACGCCCGGCTTCTCGACGACGCGGACCGACTCGCCGCGGGCGGTGAGGAACTGCACGAGGTGCCGGCCGATGAACCCGCCGCCGCCGGTGACGATCGTCTTCATGCCGCCTTCCGCGTGTACAGGTCGAGCGTCTTCTGACCGCTCACCGCGGCGAACGTGCGGCGGATTTGTTCGAACCCTTCCGCGAGAAGGAAGCCCGACTTTCGGCCGTGACTCTTCATCCCGAGAATGTAGTAGCCCGGCTCGCTCGTTGCGAATTGGCCGGCCGGTTCGCTCACGCGAAGCTCCTGGCAGATGGTCAGGTCGGCCCGGTAGCCGACGTTCGCGATCACGCGATCCACTTCCCAACTCATCGGCTTGCCGAGGACTTTCCCCGCGACGCGGAAGCCCTTGTCCGGGCCGTGCGAGATCAACTCCTCGACGTGCGTCTGGGGGTGGTACTCCAGATTGCCGTCACACCGGCAGGCGAGGTTGTTCGCCTTCGCAGCCAACTTGTCTCGCTCCTTCCACGGGTCGCTCGGCACGCGGGGTAGGGGGCCGCCACCTCGGTCGGCGTGCGTTAGCCAAATCACCCACGTCGATTGCTGTTCTTCCGCCAACGCCGCCAGGTTCACCATCGTCGTCGCCGCCGAATAGCCGCCGCCGATGAGGATGATACTCTTGCCCGCGTAGTGCGGCTTCTTCGAGGCGAGCACGTCGTCGACCCAGTACGACACCTGGGGCCGCGAGGCGATTTCGCCGGCCGCAGGAATACCCGCGTCGCCGGCCCAGTTCGGCCGCGGGTAGTTGCCGGTGCAATCGAGGATCACGTCGGCGGTGTCGAACCGCTCCTGGCCCTGCGCCGTCCTTACCAGCAAGCGGAACGGCGGCAACGGCTTCCCGGTGTCGGCGGCGTCGGTCTTCCGCCAGCCGGTCCGCCCGATGGTCAGAACGGTGGTTTGCAGTTGCAAACAGTCCTTCAGGCGGGGGGACTCCGCGAGCGGGAGTAGGTAGCTTTCCCGCCACTCGCGGCCGGTGACGCCGGCGCGATCGCCGGGGAACTCGCGCTTCGGATTCTCGCGAAGCAGCGTCTCCAGTCCGAGTGTCGTGCAGTTCTGGCCGAACGGCGTGAACATCGCGACGTGGCCCCATCGATTGACCTGTTCGGCCGGCTGGCCGGACTCATAGACCGTCACCGGGTAGTCGAGAGCGCGGGCGTACAGTGCTGCCTCCAGGCCAATCGGGCCGGCACCGAGGATCGCGATTCGCGGTTGGACGGTGGGCTTGGGCATCGCACTCTCCGAGGCAGGAACGCCGGAGAGTGTACCGGGAAATGGCCGAGAAGTGCAAGGCGTGGCCGGGTTACGGCAGTGGGACGTTCTTGAACGAGAACTCGACCTCGCGGGGCAGGGTCACCCACTCGAGCAGGACGAGTTTGCTCGGCTGGCCGATTTTCTTGCCGGTGGGCGGGGAGAACGTGACCGTCATGCTGGCCGAACCCGTGCCCTGGTTCTGGTTCGCAATGCCGTTTGGCGTGTATTTTTCGCCGTCCGCGTCCGTGACTTCAAGCCGCTGGTACACGGAGTTGGCCCAGGCGTAATCGTCGTTCGTCGGTTGGAGGTGTTTGGCCGTCAGCGTCACCGAGAAGCCCGCCGCCGTCGGCTCGCTGACCGACTCGATGAAAAGTTCGGTCGTCCGGCTCACGAACGTCTTCTTCTTCACTCCGAGCAGTTTTTCGACCGTCACCTCGGGCCGGGTCGACGCCAGCAGCGTGACCTGCACCTTCCCGCGGAGTTCCTTGATGACCGTCGCATCGCGGCCCGGCTTTGAGAGGTTCAGGGAGAGGTACTGGTTGTTCGCCCGGTAACTCGGCGACTGGTAATAGCTGGTCCGTTGCGCCGCCTCGTCGGTCGAAACGAGGCTCGTCCCGGTGTCGTCCACGGCTTTCGTGACGACGGCCGGCTGCGAGCCGAGCATCGGGTTTTTCGGCTCCGAAAAGAGCATGACGTTCAGGTTGAGAGAGTTCTGCTGCTGGACCGGCAACCCCTTTCGCGGCAGCCCCGACAGTTGCACGCTGCGGCTCAGGGTGATGTTCGTGGCGAGGAACCGGAACGGCCCCGCGTGGCTGATGTGCGGGTCGAATGTATCATTCGGGTAGACGGTGACCGGGATGGTGCCCGAGCCGTTGTCGTAGATTTGCGTACTCATCCCGCTGGCGATGCAGACCTCGTCGAGGGCTTCCCAGAACGGCGTATTCTTCCAATTCACGGTCAACTTCTGCTTCTCGTCGCTCGGCCCGCCATCGATCATGTACCCGGTCGCGCCGCCGATCGTCCGCAGCAAGTCGGAGATCGTTTTCGTCCCCTGGAAGCTCACGACCTGCGGCTGGAGGAGTTCGTCCCGTTCGAGTTTCGCGATCATCACTTCCAGGCGGCGCTCGATCTCCGGATTCTCGGTCGTGGCCGCGGCCCTTTTCATCACCGGCCGGGCCATCTTACCCAGGGCGACGAGTTCGCGCTGGGCTTTTTCCCGCTCGCGGTAATCCGCCGCCCCGAGTTGCTCAATCAGGGCCAGGGCTTTCCGTTCCGACGGTGTCGGTCCGGCCGATTTGAGCGGATTCTCGGCCGATGCCGGCAGGCCACTGATGGCGAAAGCGGCGCAAGCCGCAGAGGCGAACCGTCGGAACATTGGGCCACTCGTTCGAACCGGAATTCATTCAAGTTGAATCCCGCCATTTAGAGGGTACTCGGCCGAGAATGGCTTCACAAGGGGGCGGATAGGCAAGGTATTGCTGAATCCGAATCGATTTGTTAAAGTTGCGCGGTCGCATGGACGACCCGATAGGGAGGGGACGATTCCCTCCCGCCGGGATCGAGCGAGGAACTGCGCATGGCCATTGGGACTGGGGAAAGCGATTGGCGGATTTCCGAGGTCGCGGTCGCGGGCCGGTACCGCTTCGGCATCGCGTGCGGCGATGAGGCCACCCCGGAAACCGACCCGGTCGCGTACAGCTACCGCGTCGGCAGCCTCGACCACCTCGCAACGCTCAACGAACTCTCACTCGCCGTCCTCAAACCGGGGCAACGGGTGTTAGACCTCGGCGCGCACCTCGGCGGGTTCTCGCTGTTGGCCGCGGCCGTGGGGTGCGAGGTGTTAGCTGTGGAGGCGTCCGCCCGGAACGCCAACTTGCTGCGGAAGTCTGCCGAACACGGCCACTTCCGGAAATTGGAAATCGTCCAGGCCGCAGTGAGTGACCGCCGCGGGACGCTCCAGTTCACGTCCGACGGCCCCTACGGGCACGTCTCGACGGCGGCCGACGAGGAAGACGATTTCACAGACGATGACATCACGACCGTGGCCGCCGTGACCGTCGACGACTTGCTCACCGAGCGCAACTGGCAGGCGACCGACTTCGTGAAACTCGACGTGGAAGGGAGTGAGGTCCGGGCCGTTGTTGGCATGAATCGGTTGCTCGCCCGCGCCAACGGCCCCATCGTCTTCTTCGAATCGAACGTCCACACGCTCGGCTTCTACAACGAGACGCACGGCCGCCTCAAGTCCGCGTTCCACCGTCACGGTTACACGGTTTACGCCGTGAAGCCGGGCCGCCTCGAACTGTGGCGCAACGGGGACGACCAAGAGGAAACGGTGATGGACTTCCTGGCGGTGCGGAAACTGCCGCCGGAACTGGAATCGTGGTTACCACCGGCCCCGCCGTCGTTGCTCACCCGCGTCCGTCAGAAAATCTCCCGAATGGCCCATCGGACTCGATAGGTCACGCGACGTGTCGGACGACCACGACCGTCCGGTCGTCGGTCGGTCGGCCGTTCGTGAAGGCATCGAGGTCCGAGAGGATTCGCGAGAGCATTGCCTCGGCATTCGCCGCCGGCGCGGCAAGGCAGTTGTCCAGTCGCTCGACGCCGAACACGTCGCCATCACGGTTGATCGTTTCCGTCACCCCGTCGGTGAAGAACACCACCTGATCGCCAGGGCCGAAGCGGATCGTCTGCTCCGGGTACATCGTGCCGGGCGGGTTGATGCCCAGCGGCAGGCGCTGCACGCGGTTCAATGGCACCAGTAAGTCATCCTCGGCCCGCAGAACCCGCGGCGGGACGTGCCCCGCGCTGGCATAGGTCAGCGTGTGGTTCGCCGGGTCGAAGACGGCCGCGAACGCCGTGATGAAACTGCCCGAGTGCCGATTGTACCGATCGACGAGATTCGTGTTCAAGTGCGTCAGGAACGCCCCCGGCCGCCCCGGCTTCGCCGTCGCCGCGTGCGCGATGCTGTGCGTGATGGCCATCAACACGGCCGCCGGCGTGCCGTGGCCGCTCACGTCCGCGATCAGCACCCCGAGTGTGCCGTCGGGTTGCGGGAAGAAGTCGTAGTAGTCGCCGCCCGCCCGGTTCGCGGTGCGGTAATGGACGGCCACTTCCAACCCCGACACCTGCGGAAGTTCGGCCGGCAAGAGCGAGTGTTGCAGTTCCGCGATCTCGCGAATCTCGGCGTCGGTGGCCTCGTAGGCTTTCTTGAGCCGTTGCGACAACACGAGCGTCTGGGCCGCCCGGCCGAACAGGTTCGTCATCCAGACGAGTTCGGGGACTTGCTCCGGGGCGAAGGCGTTCGGCTCGTCGCGCGTCAGGACGACTGTGTAAAGCACCGTCCCGTGTTCGAAGACGGGGATCGCCAACAGCGACCGCTGCCCTTCCAGGAAGCCCGCCGCCGGGTCGTTGTCCGCGACCACGAGGTCGTCGATCAACCGCGGCTCGTCGGCGTACAACAACTCCTCGAACAACCCGCCGGTCACGACCGGGAACCGGTCCCAGTGGGCGATCGGGTCGGGCATATCCTTCCACAGGTTGAATCGCGTGACCCGCACGTCCGGCGGTTCGACGCCGCGGCGGGAGAGCGTGAGTTGCCGCGAGGTCGGGAAGAGTTGCCCCATCCGCCAGGCGAAGACGCGGTACATCTCTTGGGGGTCGGAGTACCGACTGAGTTCGCGCATCAGGTCGGAACTGATGGCCAACCGTGCCCGCCAGTTGCGGGTGCGGGTGTCGAAGAAGTCGGGAGCAAGGTTCATCGGTCCGCCTCCGGCGGAGACGAGAAAAGCCCGGCGGCGCCGGCCAAACGGAAATCCCAAGGCTAAGGCCATGACACCCGATCCGCACGCGGAATGCAAGAACGGAATCGGAAATCCTTGGACGGGGCAGAAGTCCCGTCGTGCCCCCTTGTCAAGACCGGCCCCAGGTCTATAGATTTGGGAGTGTCGCACCCGTAGCTCAATTGGATAGAGCGTCGGCCTCCGGAGCCGAAGGTTATAGGTTCAAGTCCTATCGGGTGTACTTAGAAAACAAGGCATTTTTGACTCGCGACGAAACCTCCCGTACCATTGCCCGTACTAAACCCCCACCGGATTCAGCCGGGCGTACTCTCCGGCCAGCGGCTTGATTGCCCGGTTGTAGGCTCTCGCCGCTTCGATCTCGTTCGGGAAACTTCCGACAAAGTAGTGCTGGCCGTTCCACCGAAACGCTACTCGCCAAACCTGTCGCGAGGCGGACCACGACACGCCCTTATACTGCGAAGAACCTTTTCTCGGTCCGCTGTTCTGTTGGTTCTCGGCGTTGCTGGCGATCCGCAGGTTGCTGCGGGAGTTGTTCAGCCCGTTGCCGTCGATGTGGTCGATGAACTCGGATGACTTCGGGGACATAATGAGGCGGTGCATGCGGACGCCGCGTTGCTGGTTCAACTCTGGCTGCCACACGTTCGCCACCACGTAGTGCCTGCCGCTATTGTGCTTCTTTGCCTGCCAGGTGTACTTCGACAGGCCGAGTGTTTCCCAGTCCTCTTCGTCCACCGTTGCCTTGAAGCCGCTTTGAAGTGTGATCTGCACCGGCCGACGCTAGCGCGGGTTCGAACCTCGTGCAAGCACTAATTGACCCCGTCGAAAAGCGTCGGCCCCTTCTGCGGCTTCGGCCACTCGGCAAGACGGTAGCCACGCTTGTCCTTCGGGTTAACCAGCGTCCCATCTTTCGTCAGGTCGGCCAACGCCTTCGCCACCGTCCCGGGGCCGTGGCCCGCTCTGTTATCGCGGAACAGCTTCACGATCTGCTTGCGTGTGAGTGGCTCTCCGGCGGCGCGGATGGCGTCGAGGATGGCCTGCTTGCATCCGGCTCGATGGTGGTCTCTCTTCTCGCCGGCGGCCGTCGGCATTACCGCGGCCGGGTCCCACACCTGGATCATGCACGCGAGGCCGCTGCCCGCCTCCGTCACGCGAACGGAAGTGGGGGAGGCCGTTCGCGCCAGCAGCCGGATCAACTCACGGGCGGCGGACTCGACGAGGGTTCGGGTTTCACTCGGCACGGTCGGTACACTCGCGGAACAAACGGGAACACGGTTTCCGGCCTCCTGCGGTTGGACATCGCACGTTCTGAGTGTACCAATTAGTCGGCGGGTAGTGAACGCCTAAACAGTACCGACACTTCGCCCGGAAGGAAGAGGGTGGTGGCATGGCCGGATTCATCGCGCATCTTGACGCGGACGCCTTTTACGTTTCGGCAGAACGGGTCCGGCACGCCGATCTGGCGAACAAGCCGGTGGGTGTGCTCGGCAACAACGGCGCGTGCGTGATTGCGAAGTCGTACGAGATGAAGGCCAAGGGGGTGAAGACGGGCACGCCGATCTGGGACGCGGCGAAGATGTGCCCCGAGGGCGTGTACGTGAAACGGGACTTTTACTGGTACGAGGTACTGTCGCGGAAGATGCTCGGCATCGTGGGGACGTTCTCGCCGAAACTAGAGTATTATTCGATCGATGAGTTCTTCTTTCACGCCGAGCCGCTGCGGCACGGGCAGCAACTCGCAACCACCGCGACGACGATCCGCGACCACATCCTGGAAGCGACGGGCCTGCCGGTGACCATCGGCATCGCCCGCACGCGGACGCTCGCGAAGCTGTTCAGCGACACCGGCAAGCCGTTCGGGGCAGTAGCCGTGTTGACGCGGGACCACGAGCGTGAACTGCTCGCCAAAATGCCGGTTACAGAAATCTCCGGCATCGGCGGCAAGCGGGCGGACCGCCTCGCCCCCTACGGCATCCGCACCTGTCTCGACCTGGCCGACGCGGACGGCCGGCTGGTAAAGCGGCTGCTCACGAAGACGGGCCACGAGATTTGGATGGAGCTGAACGGTGAGCCGGTCATGCCGATTCGCCCCGAACGGCCGCCGCACCAGGTCCTCGGCCGCGGGGGCAGCCTGATGGGTAATGTCGAAGACCCGAAGGTGCTGTGGGCGTGGTGCGTGCGTCACGTGGAACGGCTGATCGAGGAACTCCGCTACCACAACGTCCGCACGACCACGCTGGCGGTTGAGGTGGGCTGGAAGGATCAGGGATGGACCGGCGGAACGAGCAACAGTCCGACGCCGACGGACCGGATCGACGAACTGCTCGACCTCGCGCGTGCGTCTCTACGGCGGGCCTACGTTACGGGACGGACGGCCACGCACATGCAGGTCAAGGCGACCGAGTTGCGGCGGGGCAAGGGCTTCCAGTTGTCCCTGTTCGACAAGCCGGACCCGAAGAAGGACAAGTTGGCCACGGTGAAGGCGGCGATCAACGAGAAGTACGGACGGTTCAAGGTGAGAACGGCGACGACGCTATACCTGCCCGCCGTCTACCGCGATCCTGCGAACGAGTACGACATCTGCGACGTGCGAGGAAAGGTGTGCTTCTAGCATGCGGGCCATCGCGCTGCCGACGAGCGAACTGCCCGATGAGGTTGTCAAGGAACTGCACGCTCGGGTGTATACGCGGGGGGATCAGAAGGAGGTGCGGTTTGACTGGCGGGCCGTGCCTGCGTTGCTGCCCGTGTGGTGGAACGGCCGGCTGCAAATCGTTCGGTGGGGGAACAGGGACCGGGCGGAGAGAAAGCTGCCGCCGACGGGATGGACGTGGAAGGCCACGGTCGAAAAGGGTCGGTGGGTCGGCATCGAGCCTGAGCCTGTGGAGATTCCGGCGAACTACGTACTCGCGAACGGCGTGTGGTTCCGGGTGCGGGAAGGGCTTCGGGGGCTGATGGTGCGGACACCGTCGGGTGTACCAGCCGTCTTCGTCGTGTGTGAGCCCGCCACGCGGTACTACCGGGTGATGACGCGCGCGGAATGGATGCCCGTGTTAATCAAGGAAATCATCTGACATAAGACACGTGTTACATCAAATTAGAGGTAGGGAGAGGATTCAACCTTTGCTCGCGGGACGCTGAGTTGGAAATCTTTCGCGGGTGATGCGGCTTCGCCCTCGGGTACCGGGGAGGCAGATGTCGCAAGACGGAATCCGGCGGGATCTATCCAGTGGGTTCCAGATTCAGACTGAATTGGGAGCACCCGCCAACGCTCCTGCTCCTCTCCTGTAAAGTCTTCATCCAAATTGACATCGGAGACAATTGATTCGAGTGATTGAGCGACTTGGGTTAATGGCGTCACTTCGGCCTCAGCCCACTTACGAATGGATCGGGGGTCGAGAGCATCTTCTCCCTCTCTCGCCCATTCGCTGCGATAATAAGCTGCAGCAAGGCTTTGGGCTTGGACCCGCGTTGGGACTAGTCCTTTAGACAACAAGTATGCCGCCGCAGGATCTAAAGTTCCCCACGCAACCAACTCCTTTAGCCAGAACACTGACCACGGCAGCCCCGTTCTAACCCAGTCTTCGAGCTGCCAAACAGATTGCCCTTCTCCTTGAGCTTCCGCAGATGCTACACCAATGAAGCTTCCAATTCCCCATGAGAATAGGTAGTAGAAATGATGGCTTACATACTTGAACCAGTCCGCTCGCCGGTCAGGGCCTGGGTCATACGGTTTTTTCTCGGGGTCAAGCCACCAAGCCAAAACGTTCTGCCAATTAACTTTTGAACGCGAGGCTTTTGCAGCAAACTCAAATCGTTTGATCCGCCCTATCAGGCCTACCATCGTTGTCACATACTTAAGGCGGCGGGGCTTGTCCCACTTGGCATAGTCGGTGCCGGGCAAGGCCTCTTCTCGAATGGCCGGATACAAGGCGAGAAGTTCGGACGCGGATCGTGGGGGAAGCCCTGTACGGTAGAGGTTCCGGCGGCGACGGCGATCTGTGTAAACTGTATTCCCAATTGCTAGGCCGCGGCGAAGAAAGATGTCGCGCAGTTGATCAGATGATCCGACATGAGCCGCGAAACTATGTTGCCACAACTTTTTAAGAGCGTCTTCAGCCGTAGTCAACGCGTTGGCCTGTTCTAACTCGACGACGGCAGCGAGTAGCAGCGAATCGAGAGTATCAAGTACGCCCTCTGCCGTGAGAGCGTCTGACGCTGCGCCAATAGACGTAACGTCATCGACAGCCGTGCGCTCCAACCAATCATGAAAAGAAGCTACATCTTGCGACCCGGTAAGATTTGACCACTGGCCATACAAGAAAGTAAGCAACTCAGCGAGCGGACTGACTTTCAAGTTCTCTGAACCGAGTAGGGAAGACTTGGTAACCAGTTCGGCAATGAGTTCGTTGTAACGCTTCCACGTTAGCCAGTTTTCTTTCTCGGGCTTGCGTAGAAGAACAAGTGTTTGCCCCTCTGAACTCACTCCAGGCCTACCGGCTCGACCGGCTAGATTCGCAAACTCCGCCGCGCTCATCTCCTTGCCGCTGCGGAGTAGTGATTGGATTAAAACCACCTCTAGTGGTAGGTTTACACCTTCAGACAGTGTCGAAGTCGCGATGACAAGATTCACCACTCCGTCCGTGACTAGCGCAACGAGAAGCCGCCCGAGTGACGGCGGCATCCCGCCATGATGCATCACGATCCCACGCTCAAGCAGTCGGTACTCGCATGAGTCTTGTCCGAAGATGTCTCCACACGCTAGCCGGGCCCGTTCGAACAATTCGACCATTTCAGCCGTGTTAGGCGGGCGGAAAAAGTCAGGAACTTTTAGGCCAGCCCATGTTTCGGTAAGAAGCTTGAGGCAGTCTTTTGCAAATGTTCCGAGGTTCTGGTTCACCGAGATGAGCACTCCCCGAGACGTGCCATTCCCGTCGCGAGCCAAGTGCATTCCCGCCCACAACAAAGGTGGGCGGAGTGAAACCTCAACACCGCCTTGATCCCAACCGGGTGCTGGTGGGCATTTCGGGATGGTATTCTGGACGTAAGGAGTATCAGTCGAACCCTGAAATTGCAATCGGGCTCGATCCAGCAAGTCGTAATGGATCTCGAAATCACCAGCTTTATTCACGAGAAGCTTGCCGATTAATTGACGAGTGCTGCGATAATCAACCGCGACCGGCTCACCTTCTGGGCGATTCGTCACCCACGATTGCAAAGAACGTTCAATGCCGGTTGCAACAGCCGAGAGTGCAATCACCCGTGCATTGCTTGCGTGAAGAATGCCCAGCAACCTCATGCCGAGAGACTCTAGACGGAAAGCACGGCTGTCGGCTTTGGCCAGCTTTATGTAGTCGCCGTCAAACCGGATTGAGTGAGCTTCGTCCAACACTATCAATGTTACTCGGCCCATAAATTGGGGGCCGAGGAATCGCATTAATGCCTCGCCTTTCTCATAGGTACAGATCAGGACTGCGGGGTCAGGACTCGTCAGCCAGGCGTCGGCAGGCCCCCAATCCGAGCCCCCATAAAGTCCTGTTATTACCACCCGACGCTTTGATAGACGCCGAAAGATACGGGACATTTTCCCTTCTACTTCGGCCGCTAAGGCTTTGCTAGGGACCAAATAAATCGCAATCGGTTCGTGCCCGACTGAAGACAGTGATGCTTCGGCCCGACCGAACACCGACTGAAGGATAGCGAGTTCGGCCACACTTGTTTTCCCAGATCCTGTGGGAGTGCAAAGGGCGAACGAGCCCTCTTTGAGAAGGCGGTTGATCCCCGCTCTTTGAGATGGCCATGCTTGGCAGCGACCGGTTGTATACGCCAAACGCACATACTGTTCGAGTGCGTGCCCTCCGTCAGGCGACAGCGAGCTTTCCCAACCGCGCAGCAGTGTCCGCAGGGAGGACCTGACAAAATCCTTGGCGAACACGGACGTTAGTTTGGCAAGTAGCCAAGAGAGTTGATCTCTGCCTCGGACAAGCATCGCACGCACTGCATCTAATTTATCTATCGCAGCTTCCAACCGGTCATCGTCCCCCCATCGAGCAAAGGCAGTTACGATTCCGAGAGCGGAGACTGTCTCATCAATGACAAGTCGGCTGACCTGAGAAAGGTCCGTATGATCTGGCTCTTCCTCCACCCTTGCGAACATGGTCCAGTAATTGAGAATTTCGGCCTCGACCTCGTGAAACATACCACGCAGGAAGGATCGCAGAATATTCGAGTGACTACCGATTTTAAAGGGGATTTTGATGATTGAATATGCCCGCGCTGGGTAGCCAGCTAATTGATAGGCAGCAGCGCTAAGTAGTAAGTGGGTCGTGTCACTATCTTGATTACCTGATTTGCTTGGCGGAAGCCATTCGAGTAACTCGGCAGCCCGCCTTAAACAATCCCTCGACCCTGCATTTTCATCCTCTCTCAAAGTCAAGCCTGCATCAATCAGGATAACCGCTTCGTCTAATCTAGCTTTCGCCTCTGCGTCTGCCCAAGAAGATAGCCCGGGTTGTCCGGCCCGAACTTGGGTGTGGTGACTGTACAGCCGCGCAATCAAGCGGGACAATTGCTGTCCAGCGTGCTTTTCTCGAATGCCCTCAGCCCATCGAATTGCGGAAGTCGAAGTGCTCATGCCCATCCCTCCGGCGAGTAGATCGCTCGGATGGTTTTGACAACGTTCAGTAGATGTATCTCGACTGACTCTAGTTGCCTGCCGGATGGTTTGTACGAAGGGTGCGGACCCTTTGTGTCCATCCAAGTGGGGTTAAGAGTGGGCGATTTACCACAAGTGTAACAAACCACATCGAATCGCGGAATTATCCCATGCGGGAGCGTTTCTCGATATGTCCGTAGGGCATCGACCCATTTGTCACTATCCGCCTCTCGCGAATCCAACAACATTTCGATAATGCTCAGAACGTCGAGTGGGCCTGGGCCATTAACTTTTTCGTGTGCATCGGCAATCAGACTAGTGTCGTGCTCGGCCGAACACTTCGCTTCACAATACAAAACTCCTGTTATTGCTCCAGAATCATCCCTTCGAAAGGCGAGGCTGTCATCTCCCGTCCGTCCAAACGGCGCACCAATCGGTCCACCCGTCAGCCGCTGGGCCTCAAGCTTCTGAAAAAGACCGACGTGTACACGGAACAAAAATCCAGGAACTTCCCAATCGTTGTGCCCGCACACATCAAACGACTCAGCGACTGCAGACGAGATAACTTCTCCAAAATAACCTTTTAACGTCGTTAGGTCCAGGGCGTGGGGGTAGTTTTTAGCGGGGTCTGAAAATGATTTTTTTCTGCGAAGAGGGTGGAGGCTGCCAGTTGCTAGGCGCCGAAGTCTACGCACCGCGTCCGAGTGTGCCCGACGGAAGTATCGTTTCAATTGGGCTTCAACTTCTTGCCAGCCGCCTGAGGTCTCCTTGAGCACTCGATGCCGGTAAGAGCGATTAGGGACCGTGTTTACGCTAGAGGCGAGCCACTTGCTAAGTTTCGTTACACGCGGCATGGTGACAAAATGCGGGCCGCTTGAGCCTGCTCCGAGGGACTAATAATAAGCAACGGCGATGGGATTACCCACCGACCCGGAGCAGTAAACACGGCACCACGGATGCAGTAGAAAGGTGGTTGACCGGGCAGAATCGACGCCGATTCATCGCTCGTTCAGAAAGAAGATTTCCGAACTGGCATTTACCGGAGCATACGTGGTCTTGCCTGAGTGGCTATTCTGTCTTTGTTGTGTGGATTTTGCAATAACAAAGACCATTTTTAGCGAGTGATTATCTGCGATGAGGCGGAGCGTCTGTGCCATCCCGTCGCCGTCGGTCGTGGTTTGTCGGGGGTCGTCGCCGTAAGTGCGACCCCCGACAAACCACGACCAGAGGGGACGGTGGTGGCGGGCCATCCTTGAGCCGGAGGGAGTGGGTGGAGCGGCGTCTCTTAGCCGAGGCCCATTCCACCTTGCCGGAAGCTTTCCATTGCCGCTGCCGCAACCAAACTGCCAATGGCCACTTTTATCACGCTTGCAAAGCAGGTGTTGAGCGCGGAAATCATGGTCGTCGGCTCTTCGTTGTGCATGATCCAGTCGTTGCGGTTCAACCGCCTTGCGAAGCCTTCGCCGCCGCTCTTTCCCGGCCCGATCACTTCTTCGCCCAATCGCTCAGGGCGGCCTGCCGGGCTTGGCACACTTTGTATTGCCCCACGGTTTCGACGCTGAATCGCAGCAGGTCGCCCATCGTGGCGTCAACCCCTTCTCAGGTTGTCCCGCAACGTTGGTGGAGGTCCTCCCCTCAAATGTCGAGGACCATTTTTCGTTCGCCGACAATCCTACCCCTTGTGCCGCACCCGCGCGCGAAGCAGTTTCATACCGGCCCGACCATACATTTGCCGCTTAATGCACTTGATTGTTGCGACACGATGCCTCCGTTGTCACAGGCCGTTGCTCGTTCCGGCTCGGCCTATCCAGAACATCTTTCGTCAGTCGGCGACCACATTCTTGTCTCGCAATCGCCTCGGCGTCGTCAGATCGACCGGGTACGGATGCCGTAGCCCGCTGGGCCGTCCGCCGTCCAGCCGCTTCAGCCGAGCCTTCTCGGCGTCGTCCGCCCAGACGACCCAGCGAAGGACCACCGCCTCCACCTTCCGCGCCTCGACCCAGCCCCGCTTGCACCACGCCATGAGCGTCGGGACCGGGATGGCCAACTCCTCGGCCAAGTCGGTCATCCACGCCTCGTGACGCTCCAACGCCTGCGCGTCGGCCGGCAACGAGGATCGGCGCGGCCGCAGGCCGAGGCGGCACACGATCTGGCGGACGCGATCCGCCGTGAACCGCTGGTCCCCCTTCGGGGAGTGGAACCCCTCGGCGTTCAACCGCGCCGCGATCAACCCCGACCGCAGGCCGGCGGCCATCAGTTCCCGAATCCGCTCCCGCAACCGGGGGAGGTCGCCCAGCCGTTCGTACGTGTGGACGGGGCGGACCAGGTCGTGACGGGTGACGCCCCCGCCGACCCAGCGGACCGTCACGGTCCGCCGGCCGGTCGTCAGCACGGCCGCGGCGATCATGGTCACGAACCGGGTGTACGTCGGATGGGTGAAGACGGGCAGGAAGGCCAAGATTAAGGGCCGGGCCTCGGCGGGCAGGAGCATGGCGGTCGTCCGTGAGCAACAACGCAAGAATCACGCCGCTATGCCACCCACGAGCCGTGGGAGGAAGTGCACAAGTCGAGCTAAGGAATCGGCCGAGATCTTTGTGTTTTCCATTCGGCGTTGGGCTTGCGGTCACGGATGCCGATCTTCAATCTTTCACCCGCTGCCGAAACGTCTAACAACCGCTGATCGCCCGAGAGTTGGGAAACGCCGTTGATCGTCATAATTGCTCCCTGGGGAACACGTCCGACGCGATGTCGTTCCGGTCGGCCAGGGCGGCGCAGCCCGCGAACACCATGCCGAACACGGCCTTGGCCCGCCGCCGGAACCAGACCGTCATTCGGACGTTTGCTTAATTCTACAGCGCCGGATGTCGTAACCCTTTACGCCGTCGTAGTTCAGGCTATAACTTCGACCGGAACGGTCCCCGGCCGGAGGGTGCGATGGACGCCAAGGAGTTGCGGCGGCGGAAGCCGGAGTTGGAGTCGTTCCTCGACCGGTACGCCCCGCGGTTCGGGCGGCCCGAGGCTCAGGGCCACGCACGCCGGTTCGTCCAGGGTCTCCTCCTCGGGGGCGACCGACGGAGTGTGGAGAACATCGCCGAGGCCATCGACGGGTGCGTCGTCCGATCCCTCCAGACGTTCATCACCAACGCCCCGTGGGACGCCAACGCCGTCCTGGCCGACCTCCGCCGGCAGGTCGGCCAGGAGTGGGACGACCCGGACGCCGTCCTGACCGCCGACGAGACCGGGTTCCCGAAGAAGGGGACGCTCTCGGTCGGGGTCAAGAAGCCGTACTCGGGCACCCTCGGGCGGACGGACAACTGCCAGATCGGGGTGTTCCTCGGATACCACGCCGCGAAGGGCCACACCTTGATCGACCGCCGGTTGTTCCTCCCCGAGGAGTGGGCCGCCGACCGCCCTCGCCGGGAGAAGGCCGGGGTGCCCGAGGGGTCATCTTCCGGACCAAGCCGGAGTTGGCGTTGGAGATGGTGGCCGACGCGGTGGCGACCGAGTTGCCGTTCAAGTGGGTGACGGGTGACAGCGTGTACGGGGTCAGCCCGACGTTCTGCCAGGGCGTCCGGGCCCTGGGCAAGTGGTACGTCCTGGACTCGTCGTCCGACGCGCGGGTGTGGACGACCGAGCCCGAGGTCATCCCGGCCGGGCGGAAGCCACCGGGGAAGGGCCGCCCGACGACGAACCCGAAGCCGGCAACGAAGCCGGAGCGGGTGGCGGACGTGGCGGCCGCGTTGCCGGCGAGCGCGTGGCGGCGGCGGACGGTGGCGGAGGGGAGTCAGGGTCCGCGCGTGTTCGACTACGCGGAGTTGACGGTGTGGTTCAGCGAGGACGGCCTTCGCTTGTTAGGCGGAGACAACTGTTACGCCCTACTCATCTGCTCGCCCGAGCCGGATCAAGAACGACTCGAATCGACCCCGCAACGCCTCCGACGACGGCCGCGACGGGCCCTCGCACCGGAGTTTCCGTCCTTCGAGATCGCCGTACTCCGCCGCTACGCCGGGGTGCAGGCGGACTCGTAGCGTGTCCGGCTCGATGCCGAGCAAGTCCAGGTCGAACAGCGTGTGCAGGTCGGCCCGCAGGATGAGGCCGTTGGCCGGGTGGTTATCCCCGTCCCCGCGGTACGGCCGGATGTGGGCGGCCTCCAGCACCGCGAGGACCGGGCAACCGGACACGAGGCACCGGTCCCCGTACCGGGCCCGCAGCGCGTTTCGGAACGCCGCCTGGCCCCGCCGCTCGCGGATCTGCCGCTCGATGAGCGGCCGCTGATCGCCGTCGTGCAGTTCGAACTCGTCGTCGCCTCCCGACCCGGGCAGGGCCTCCTCAGCGGCTAGGCTGGCGACGGTAGTTTGTTGCTGTCCCTGGCCGCTGTCGGGGACGACCGCCCCTCGCAGGTCCGTTCCGGCGGGTCGAACGACGATCTCGGTGCCGGTAACGATCAGCTCCACCCGCTGGTTCTTCGCCACCCCTGCCTTGCCTAGCACGTCGGAGAGACGCGATTTGGCCCCATCGCCGGCCCGCAGGCTAGACGAGATCCAGACGTACGGAGCCTTGCCGGCGGCGACGCGTAGCGTCGAGTCGTACCGATCCCCGTCGATGAGCAGGCCCACGTCGATGCTGCCGTTTGGGTCGAACGGGAGGCCGTCGGCGTCGGCCAGCGGGACCCAGATCTCGACCGCCTCGACGCCGTCAAGCGCGTACCGGTTGCCGGTCCCGCGGACGGTCCCGAGCACGCGAGTCGCCTCGGCCGGTGCCGCCGACGTGGCCGCGAGCACGTCCGGCAGTCCGAGGTGTTGGCGGTCGAACCGATGCTTGCCGTCCGCGCCGCGGACTACCGGCAGGTCGTGAAGGGTCCGAAGGCTGTTGAAGTGGGATCGGACGGACGCCTCGGTTCCCCGCTCCTCAAGCAACTGCTCCATCGTCGCGCCGTCGAGCAGCAGCTCGTCGATCACCGCATCCTTCCCGCCGCGGGCGCCGTGTCCCAGCCAGTTCACCCCGCCGGCGTAGGCCAAGCGGTTGGGGTCGAGGATCAACCGCCGCGTTTCCCGCTTGTCCTTTTCCTTGTCACGTCTGACTGGCACGCTGGACCTCGTTTAGGCTGGAAGGCTTCTGCTCGAGTTTCCCACCGTTTAGCCTCTTCGAGACGTTCGCGAGAACCCGCACCTTGTGTTCTTTGCTGGGATAGCTATCATGCACCCCTAAATGAAATCTGTGCCCTTTTTATCAGAGGAAACTATCGCACGAAGGACTAATTTGGTTTAATCGGTTGGCTTCCCAGCAATAGATGTGTCTTAGAACGACCCTCCCCATGCCCACCATGAATTTCTCGCCGACGGGCGAGCAGCAAGCCGTCATCGACCACCGTGGCGGCCACCTTCAGGTCATCGCGTGTGCGGGGGCGGGAAAGACCGAGGCCATCTCCCGCCGGACTGTTTCACTCATTGAGGAAGGCACGGAACCCGGTGAGATCATTGCCTTCACGTTCACCGAGCGGGCGGCGGCTAGTTTGAAAAACCGGATCACCAAGCGGGTTGCGGAGTCCAAAGGGCTCGCCTTCCTCGACCGCCTCTCGCCAATGTTCGTCGGCACGATTCACGCCTATTGCTTCCGCCTTCTCCAGGACTTCGTCCCGGAACTCGGCAATCACGACTTGTTGGACGAAAACCAATTGGCCGGCTTGCTAAGTCGGGAAGAGAAAAACCTTGAACTCAAGAAAATCGTACCGGAGGGAAAGCACTGGAGTTCCATCGGCGAGTTTCTCCGGAACGCCGACATCGTTGAGAACGAACTCATCCCGTCCAAGGAGCTTGGCGACACTCCGTTCGCTACATCGTTTCGAAAGTACGTCGAGACGCTCGACCGCTATCGCTACCTCACGTTCGGCCGGCTGATCACGAAGGCCGTAGAGGCCCTTGAAACGACGGAAGTGGCCAAAAAAGTTCGTGCGAACCTTCGGCACCTCATCGTGGACGAGTACCAGGACATCAACCCCGCGCAGGAGAAGCTGATCCGCCTGCTCGCGAAGTCCCCGGTTCAGCTCACGGTCGTGGCCGACGACGACCAGGCCATCTACCAGTGGCGCGGCTCGGACGTGAAGATGATGCAAGGGTTTTCCAAGCGGTACAAGGGGACCACCTCCTTGAAGCTGTCCGAGAACCGACGCTCGCGGCCGGCGATCATTGAAGTTGCGAATCGGTTTGCGGCAACGATCCAGCCGCGGCTCGAGAAGGCTATGATCCCCTGCCGGAAGGCCGCCGCCCCCGAAGTCGTCGCGTGGTCGGCGGAAACGGACGCCCGCGAGGCGGAGATCATTGCGGAATCGATCGAACGGCTCGGACAGGCCGGATTTCGGTACCGCGACATTGCGATCCTGTTCCGGTCGGTCCGTACCGCCGCCCCGCCGTTGCTTGCCGAACTCGACGCTCGCGGCATCCCGTACCGCTGCGGGGGGAGGGCCGGGTTGTTCCAACAGCCGGAGATGCAGGCCCTCGGCAAACTCTACGCCTGGTTGAGCGACAACGACTGGAAGCCGCAGCGATACTCGGAAATGCAGCCGGTCGATTTCGACGACCTCCTGGCCGAGATTCGCAAGCACTTCCCGAAGGCCGAGTCCGAGAAGGAACTGAGGGCTTACTTGGAGAGTTGGAAGGCGGCCGCGTCGACAAACGCCAGTCCGGTGAACCTCGTCCGCGACTATTACGTTCTCCTTTACCGCCTCGGCGTCCGCACCCTCGATCTGGCCGACCCGCTCGCCGTCAACCGGCTCGGCACGCTCGCCCGGTTCTCGCAACTGTTCGCGGATTTCGAGAGCGTCACGCGGCGGGCCCGCAACGTCGAGGAACAGGGCAAAAGCACCTACCGCGGCGGTCAGGACCGCGGCAAATACTTCTACGGGCGGTTGTTCAATTACCTTCAGTTCTACGCCCTGGACAGTTACACCGAGTTCGAGGGTGAGGAAACGTTCGCCACGGATGCCGTAGACATCCTCACCGTCCACCAGTCGAAGGGGTTGGAGTGGCCGGTCGTCTTCGTGCCCAGCCTGGTCGAGGGTCGGTTCCCGTCCCGAAAGTCCGGCAACGAACAGAACTGGCTACTCACCGAAGACGTGTTCCCCGAGGAGGTGCGGAAACGGTACGAGGGGAGCGAGACAGAGGAACGACGGCTCTTCTACGTCGCGATGACAAGGGCACGGGATACGTTGTACCTCTCGCACTTCGAGAAGAAGTCGAACAAGTTCAAGCCGTCGCGATTCCTCACGCAACTTTTCGGCGACGTGAAGCGACTCGAAACGCTGCCGGTTCCGAAGAAGCCGGAGGCCGCGCCGCACGGCACTGACGAGTTACCGGTCGTCACGTTCTCAGAACTCGCGGCCTATGAGACGTGCCCGCTCCAGTACCGCCTGAGCTCGCTCCTCGGCTTCCAGTCGCAACTCGCCACGGAACTCGGGTACGGCAAGGCGATCCACCACATTCTCCGCCACGTCGCGGAGTTCACGCAACAGGCGGGCAAGAAGCCGACGAAAAAGCAACTGGAAGCCATTTTCAACGACCACTTCTACCTGCCGTTCGCCAACCTGCCGCTCTTCGAGAACCTTCGGGAGCGGGCCAACGCCCTGGTTCACAAGTACATCGACCACCACGGCGACGACCTCCTGCGGGTCTGGCAGACGGAACGGCCGTTCGAGTTGCACCTCGGCGGGGCGAACGTCACCGGCCGAGCGGACGTGATCCTCGACCGCGAGGGCGGTGTTACCAACAAACTCGCCCTCGTCGACTACAAGACGGCGAACGACTCAAAGCAGGACGACCTGTTCGCGTTCCAGTTGCAGATCTACGCCGCCGCCGGCCGGGGCGAGGGATTGGACGTGGTCGCGGCGCGGGTGCATCACTTAAAAGAAACCCGGCGCGAGGACGTGCCGATCGACACCGTCCGCATCCGCACCGCGAAGGCCCGAGCCCTGGCTCTGGTCGAAGGGATTGCCGAAGGGGACTTTCCGGAGCGACCGGGCAAGGAGAAGTGTACGCGGTGTGACGTGCGGGCCGTGTGCAAGCACGCCGCCTGCGGGAAGTACGACCTGTAACCACCCGGTCCGAGGTGAGGAATGGCGAAGCGAAAGACGGCCGCCCCGGCCGCCGACGACGCGGTGACCGACTACCGGCACGCGGACAAGAAGCGGAAGAACATCCCCCCGGCCAAGATGGCGGCCGAGGGCACCGTGCCGGTCATGCCGAAGATCGGGTACAGTTACAGCCCGCGGCGGCCGCCGGTCCTGCGGTTCGACTCGCACGGCGGCGCCGACAAGCTGCCCGAACTGTTGGAGAAGGCGAAGAAGTCCAAACTCACCGAGGACGAGGTCCGCGTACTCGCGGAAGCCCTCCGCACGCACGAGCCGTGGCTTGAATGGGCCGGCAAGTGCGAACTTCCCGGCTTCGCCGTCGATCCTGTGGCCTTGCACATCCACGAGCGCGTCTCGGCCCAAGCGATTCTCAAGGTGGCCGCTCGGCATGACGTTGAGCGGAACTTGTTCGGCGACCCGGAGCAGGCGTACCACGAGGCCGTGCAGTTCTATCGGCACGACGTCGATTGGACGAACCGATTGATTCTCGGCGACAGTCTCCAGGTGATGGCCAGCCTTGCGAAACGGGAAGAACTCGCCGGCAAGGTGCAGATGATCTACCTTGATCCCCCATACGGAATCAAGTTCGCCAGCAACTTCCAGCCGGAGGTCGGTAAGCGGGACGTGAAGGACAAGGAGCAAGACCTCACCCGCGAGGCCGAGATGGTGAAGGCTTACCGCGATACATGGCATCTCGGCATCCATAGCTATTTAACGTATCTTCGGGATCGGCTAATCGCAGCTAAGGAACTACTGGCTGACACCGGCAGTATATTTGTGCAGATTAGCGATGAAAACTTGCATAGAGTTAGTGCTTTATTAGATGAGGTTTTTGGCTCAGATAACTTTTGTTCTCTTATCACTTTTCAGAAGACCGCAGCAGTTAGCAGTCCAGAAGCACGTACAAAGGTAATAGGCACCTTAGGTGACTACCTATTATGGTTTGCGAAAAACAAAGATTTAACAAAATACAATCAACTCTATCTCCCAAAAGGAGTAGGTACAGGCGCGGGGGAAGATTATAGACAACTTCTGTTGGCAGATGGATCTCGGCGACCAATTTCTCAAGAAGAGCTAGACAATCCTTCAAAGCTACCGGCCAACACACGAGTATTCCAAGCGACGGCACTTCAATCTTCTGGACACAGCATCTCTCTTACCGTGCCATTTACTTTCAACAACAAAAGTTACTCACCAAACCCAAACTCTCATTGGAAAACAACCGTTAAGGGTCTTTCGAGGTTAGTTGAGGCTGGGAGGGTAACAGAATCTGGGAAAAACATTCGATACGTTCGATGTGTTGACGATTTTTCAGTGTCCTCACTCGGTAATATTTGGGGCGACACAATGGGCTCGCCCAATGTTATTTACGTCGTTCAGACGAACGCTCGCATCGTCGAGCGTTGCATGTTGATGACTACTGATCCGGGTGATCTCGTCCTCGATCCTACTTGTGGATCCGGCACAACAGCCTTTGTCGCGGAACAGTGGGGCCGCCGGTGGATTACCACCGACACTAGCAGAGTCGCAGTGGCCATAGCCCGACAGCGATTGCTAACTTCGAAGTTCGACTATTACGAACTCCGCGACGAGAAGAAGGGACTTTCCGGGAACCTCGTCTACAAAACTGTGCCTCACGTCACGCTTAAGAGCATCGCGCAAAACCAGAACCTCGATCCGATTTTTGCGAAATACGGGGCGGCCCTCGACGCGAAATTAAGTGCTTGTAATGCAGCGTTAGTGAATCTCACGAAGGACGTGCGGTTCGCCCTCGAAGCGAAGCTACTAGAGAAGGAACGAGCTGAGGGTAAGCGGGCCGTCATGGACGCTGACCGCCGCCGGTGGGTGCTGCCCGACAAGGGGAACGTGTGGCAGCACTGGACCGTGCCCTTTGACACCGACACCGACTACTCGGCCGAACTGATGAAAGCCGTCACCGACTACCGTAAGACGTGGCGGGCCAAGATGGACGAAGTAAACGACTGCATCGCCAGGAACGCGGAGCAGGAGGAACTTGTCGATCAACCGCGGGTGGTGAAGAACCGGACGCGGGTGAGCGGGCCGTTCACCGTCGAAGCGGTTCAACCGCCGGAAATCTCGCTCGGCGATGTGTCTCAGGAGCTCCCCCCCATCGGCGGTGCCCCTGAGGAGTTAGAAGGCTCCTTCGCCCCGGCCCGACAGTTGCGGCTCGTCGAGACGAGGAATGCGTTCGAGGTGCAGAACATTGACGCTTACCTAACGGAGATGACACGATTGCTTCGCGGCGACGGCGTGCGGTTCCCCAACAACAAGGAAATGACTTTTTCCCGGCTCGACCGAGTGTCCGACGGCCACGGCATCCACGCCGAGGGCCGGTGGGTTCCGCCCGGCGAGCAGGACGCCGACCCGGCCGGCGATGCGACCGTGGGCGTCATCTTCGGCCCGCAGTACGGCCCGTTCACGAGCGCCATGCTCGAACTCGTCATCAAGCCGGCCCAGCGAAAGTACGACGACCTCGTGGTCGCCGGGTTCAGTTTCTCGCCCGAGGTGTACGACCTCGCCGCGAACCCGCAGGTGAAGAATTTCAAGGTTCACGTCGCGCACATCCGGCCCGACGTTAACCCCGGCATGAACGGCTTGCTGAAGGAGACGCCGCGGAGCCAATTGTTCACGGTGTTCGGCCTGCCGCGGACGCGGGTGGACCGGGTCAAGGGGAAGGCCGAGTACGTCGTGACGATGGAGGGTGTGGACATTTACGACCCGGTGCGGAACGTCGTCCACCCGACGGAAGACAGCAAGGTGGCGGCGTGGTTCCTGGACGGCGACTACGACGGTCGCACATTTTGTGTCACACAAGCGTTCTTTCCGGACAAGAGTGCGTGGGAGAAACTCAGCAAGGCCCTCGGCGGCGTGGTCGATCCGGAGCGGTTCGAGGCGCTGTCCGGCACCAAGAGCCTACCCTTCCCGGCCGGCGGCCACCGGTGCGTGGCCGTGAAGGTCATCGACCCGCGAGGGAACGAGGTGATGCAGGTCCACAAGTTGGAGGACGTGGCGTGAGCGAGCCCACCAACGTCCCCATCCAGCCGGTGGCCAACCCGATCATTTGTCCCCCCTACGACGAGCCTCGGGACCACTGGGTTTACGACAAGATGGGCGTGGCCACCCGGGCCGGCAAGCGGCGCGAGGCCGGGTACTTCTACAAGACCGAGCGGACGGGGTCCGCCCAGCAGGCGTTGCCGGGGATGGCCCAGGAGGAGCGGGACGACCTTCCACTGGTAAACGTCCTCCGCGACGACGTCCGACGGTGGCGGGAGGCCGACTACCGCGGGGCGAGCAACGTCACGAAGGAACTACTCCGGTGGTGGGCGAACCCGGCCCGCGGCCGCCGGCTGTTCTTCTGCCAGCGCGAAGCCGTCGAGACGATCATCTACCTGGCCGAATTGCGAATCCCCGGCCGCACGTCGAAGGTCCGCTTCACGCCGAAGCTATCGGACGAGGCGCTGGGACAACTTCTCCGAGGCGAGAAGCCGCGGGGGTTGAACCTCACGAGTGAGACGTTCTGGCCAACCCTCATGGACCGGCCGTTCGACCCGAATCTCCGGCCACTGACCCGCCTCGGGTGCAAGATGGCGACCGGGTCCGGCAAGACGGTGGTGATGTCTCTGCTGATCGCTTGGGCGTTTTGTAACCGCGGGGTGAACCCGCGGAGCACCGAGTACCCGAACGCGGTCCTCGTTTGCTGTCCGAACCTGACCGTAAAAGAACGGCTTCAAGTTCTCCGTCCGGACAACCCGGACAACTATTTCACCGCCTTTGACCTCGTGCCGGTAAACCTCCGGCCGTACCTGCACTCGGGCAAAGTCCTCGTCGAGAACTGGCACCGGTTCGCCCCCGAGAGCGAGCACAAGGAAGGCGACAAGAGCTACCAGGTGGTGAACAAAGGGCCGGAAACGCCCGAAACGATTGCGCGCCGGGTGCTCGGCGACTTGTACGACCGACTACCGATCCTCGTGCTGAACGACGAAGGCCACCACTGCTGGCGACCCGCGGGGGCAAACGACGAAGCCGACGAGCCTGTGACGCCGTCGCGCGGGCGGAAGAAGAAACCCGTCGAGGACGATTCGTTCGTGGCAACAGAGGAGGAACAGGCGGAAGCCCGCGTATGGCTCGAAGGTCTGGATCGCATCAACAACTGCCTCGGCCCGAAGCAGCCCGGGATTTCCTTCTGCGTGGACCTGTCGGCGACCCCGTTCTACCTCCGCGGTAGCGGCTACCCGGAAGGTCAACCCTTCCCGTGGTTGGTCAGCGACTTCGGCCTTGTGGATGCCATCGAGAGCGGCATTGTCAAGATTCCTCGCCTGCCGGTGTCGGATGACGCGAAGAAAAAAGACGAGATCGGGCGGCCCGATCCGAAATACTTCCGCCTGTGGCACCACATCTCCGCGGCGATGAAACCGCACGAGAAGCACGGGTCCGGCAAGCCAAAGGCGGAACCGTGCTACCGCGAGGCCGAGGGTGCGTTGAAAGTTCTCGCGGGGCAGTGGAAGGAGAAGTTCGGTCAGTTTCGGTCGGCCGACGCGAATCAGGTCCAGATCCCGCCGGTGTTGATCGTCGTGTGCGACAACACCGACATCGCGGACTATTTCTTCCGCAAGATCAGCGGCGAATCGGAAGCGGACATCGTCACGCCGCAGGACGTGGAGGAGGTCGAAGCCGGCGAGGACGAAGAGCCGACGCCGGGCAAAAAGGAGAAGGCGAAAAAGCAGGTCGTTTACGGGAAGAGTGAAATCCTGGACGAGTTCGCGAACGCGGCGGCCCGGAAGGTCACGATCCGGATCGACACGAAGCTACTCGCCGAGGCCGAAAGCGCCGACCCGACGAAGAACCGGAAGACCGCGGCCGAGGAGTTGCGGAAGGTCATCGCCACGGTCGGCCGCCCGGGCGAGCCGGGCGAGCACGTGCGGTGCGTCGTGTCGGTCTCGATGTTGACCGAAGGGTGGGACGCCAACAACGTGACGCACATCCTCGGCGTCCGCGCATTCGGAAGCCAACTGCTGTGCGAGCAGGTCATCGGCCGGGGCCTCCGGCGGATGAACTACGAGCCGGACCCGGCGACCGGCCTCCTCCAGGAGGAGCACGTCGACGTCTACGGCATCCCGTTCTCGGTCATTCCGTTCAAGGGCCGAGCCGTCAACCAATCCGCCCCCGAGGACAAGCCGAAGCACCGCGTCTGGGCCGTCCCGGACCGCTCGGACTGGGAGATTAAGTTCCCGATCGTGAAAGGGTACGTTTTCGAGATGACGAAGGGGCACGTGCGCTGCGACGTGGACGCCGTCGAACCGATCACGGTGGACGCGAAGAACGAGCCGACGGCCACGTTCCTCCGCCCGACGGTCGGCTACCACGACTCGTCGATGCCGGCCGTCGCCCCGTTCGAGTTCGTCGAGCAGACCCGGGACGCATACTTCGCCAACGTCCACTTCCAATCGATCGTCTTCCACATCGCCCAGAAAATTGTCGACGACCTACTCACGCCGACCACGACGAAGACCGACCGCAAGAGTCGGGTGCTTCGGCTTCAAGCCCGCCATCACCTATTCCCGCAGGTACTTCGAATCGTCCAACAGTACATTTCGCGGCGGGTGAACCTCAACGGCAAGGACGCCCGAGAGTTGGGTCTGGAAAAGTACGTGACGTGGATCGTCGAGCGGTTGGAGTCGGCCATCTACCCTGATGAGCAACAGGGCGAGCCACCACTGCTACCCATTCTCGACCCGTATCGGCCGGTCGGCCGAACCGGCGTGGTTGACTTCCCGACGACGCGGCCTGTCACAGTAACGGAAAAGAGCCACCTCAACCTAGTCGTGCAGCACTCCGACTGGGAAGGCGCGTCGGCGAAGAAGCTGGACAAGTGCGGTCACGTCAAGTGCTACGCCCGAAACGACCACCTCGGATTGGCCATCCCCTACGAGTACCTCGAGTCCGAGCACAGCTACGAGCCGGACTTCATCGTTCGGCTAACGAACGAACTCAACCTCTTGTTGGAAATCAAAGGATTTGAAGTCCACAACACTGAACGGAACAATGCAAAGTATGCCGCAGCCCGGCGGTGGGCCCGAGCGGTGAACAACTTGAAGGAGTTCGGCACGTGGGACTTCCTTGTAGTCCGGGACGTCCAATTGCTGGCACCCGAAATGGCAAGCCTCGCGGAAAAAATCGCATAAGGACTTGGCCCGAATGCCGTGTAGTTAAGCGGCAAGTTGTTGTTCGATCTCTCGTTTCAGCACAGCTCGTGGGCGTTTCATCGTCGGGAACAGTTTCGGCCGGCGTTTCTTGACCCGCGGCTCGAACCGCCCCGGCCGTTCCGGGTGAACGATCAATCGTGGCGGAACGTCCCCCGTTCTCGCGACCCGCAACCACCGCAATGCGTCGACGAAACTGACGCGGTCGTCCGCCGTCTCGGGCCTGGTGGTAGACGCGGGCCTCCTCCGGCTGTCCGACCGGTCCGGCCGGCTCGCCCTGGAGGCGGAGTTGGTCCGGTGCGAGCAGACCGGCGCGGCCCTCTTGCCGAACGAGGTCGGAACGTGCGCCGCCAACGCCGCCCGGTTGCAGGTGTTCGCCCTGGCCTACAACCTGGCCAACTTCCTCCGGCGGTTGGTGCTGCCGCCGCCGGTCCGGAGCTGGACGCTGACGACGCTCCGGGAGAAACTCGTCAAGATCGGGGCCAAGGTGGTCCGCCATTCCAAGTACATCATCTACCAGTTGGCCGAGGTGGCAGTACCACGGAATTTGTTCGCGGCAATCCTGACCCGGATCGGGCGGTTGCGGCTGGCGTGTGATTCGGGTGAGGTTCGCGGCCGTCGCGAAATCGATGTGTCGATCGTGGCCTGCCATTGTCGCCGGGCGTTCGGGGCGCGTCTGGGGGGCCGTTTTCGACGCATCCGGGGCCGAGAAACGCTTGACCCAGTGGCCTGGGACCGCACCGAACGCGGGCGGACAGTTATCCAGACAGGAAAATCGTTGCTGGCAACCTGTCGCGTTGGTAGACTCCACCCTCGAAGCCGATTCGTTGTTCCCAGACGCCTTCATCTGGGAAAGATCGGTTTTCGAAGGGGTGGGTTGCCGAAGTACTTTCGTTGTTGAGGGAACCATGCGCCTGCTCAGCCTGCTTGCCGTCTCCATTGCCTGCGCCCACGCTTCTGCCGATGACGACCAGCCATCCCCAGAGATGAAGGCTATTATCAAGACCGCGCTTTCTTATCTGAAGGAGAAGAAGGCAGAGGACCGGGTCAAAGGGGCAGACATGTTGGCCGAGTTAGGGGAAAATGCGAAGGGAAACCGTCGCGACCTCTGTGAAGCTCTTGTCGACAAAAACGCAAAGGTTCGTGTGGCCGCCGCTGATGCGATGAAAAAGATCGATGCGGAGGCGTGCAAAACGGCTTTGAAGATCATCATCGATCGAGACTATCAGGCCGTCAACGACCTTCGCACTGTAGGAACGAAAGCGGCCCACTTTACGCCCCTTGTTCTCGACTATCTCAAGTACACGCTGACGCTCAAGGCGGGAACGGAGAGGATTGGTCTGATGGTTACAGCGATGCGGGCACTGACCGCCATTGGCCCCGACGATGAGACTGCAAATAACGCCGTCTTGAGTGGCATCACCTCAACCGATTATACGGTTCGGCTCACGGCCGTGGAGGCGTGTACAACGCTGACGTATGCGAAGAAGCACACCAAGACCCTGTTGAAACTCTCGCAAACCGATGAGCTCACCGTCCGTCTCGCCGCAATCGAGGCACTCGTCGCTGTCGCAGACACGGCAACGAGAAAGCAGATCGAGTCGACCCTCTCGGGCATGCGATTCGACAAAGAAGAGCGGGTCCGTGAATCCGTAGAAAAGGCTTTGATCACTCTGGCAAAATAGGTCTGATACGACTAGCCTCAGCACGAATGGGTTATCGTCTTGAGGGGAGCAGCGAGGCTGCAGTTCGAGGATGGCACGGTCGTGATGCAGTCCGGCGACTTCGTGAACATCCCGGCATTCAAGATAGCATCGGGTTGATTGGACGCCGTCGGACGAACCGACCGTATGGCAAGGCCCGCGCATAGGTAGTGAAGTTGGGCAGTTACTGGCCGAAGCGGTTCGACTCTGGGACAAGACGCACGTCTCGAAACGGCTGTTCGCCGGGTTCTGGTACCAAGCCGGAACATGACCCCTCCCTCGCTGGGTCGTGGTGAAGGCCGAGGCGAACGTACAAGGAACGAATCGCCGCTTCGTGACCACGAACCGACCCGGAACGCCAGCTTACCCGGAAGCGACGTACGACGAGTACGCGATGCGCGGGGAGAGCGAGAATCGGAATAAGGAGTTCAAGTGCGGGATGGCGATGGATCGGCTGAGCGACCACCGGTTCATGGCGAACTACTTCCGGCTGTACCTGCACGCGGCGGCACTAAACCTGTTGGTCCGGTTGCGTCCGGAGGTCGCCGTTGGTGGACACGCCGGAGTACGCGTATTACTTCGCGAACAAGTGGGCCGACGTGCTGCGCGTGAAGCGAAAGGGGCAGACAGGCCGGGCGACCGGGACGTTCGCGTTCCACGGCTGGATTCGCGACGCGATGGCCGCCGACTTGCCGTACGACCAGTTCGTCCGCGAGATCGTCTGCGCGAACGGCGACGAACTCAAGTCGCCGCCGACGGTGTGGTACAAGGAAGTCTCGACGCCGGAGAACTTCGTCGATGATCTGTCGCAAGTCTTCCTCGGCCAGCGCATGGCCTGTGCCCAGTGCGACCACCACCCGTATGAGAAGTGGAGCCAGGACGATTATTGGGGCCTCGCCGCGTTCTACGGCCGTCTGGGGAAGAAGCCGATCAACACGCCGGGACGGGTCAACGACGGCCAGCAGAATCGGAATCAACTCGTCTACGTGAAGTCCACCGGCAGCGCGACGAACAAGCGGTCCGGCCGCAGCGGATCAGAGCGTGCGAGTGCGAGCGGGTGAACGAGGCCAGCCTCGCGATGACGCTGCACATGCTGAACTCGCAGGAGGTGCAGGACAAGATCGCCCACGCCACCGGCCGGGCCGACAAGCTCGCGAAGGACACGCGGGCGGACGAGGCGAAGGTCGCGGAACTGTTCCTGACCGCGATCGGTAAGAAGCCGACCGCCGACCAGATGGCGAAGGCCCACCTGGAGAAGCACGCGAAGGACAAGAAGCAAGCCTACGAAAACATTGTGTGGGCGCTGCTAAACACGAAGGCGTTCCTGTTCAACCAATAAGAAGGTTATTCCTTCAGTGACCGAATAGGAGAAGTAAATTGATTATTCAATTTCCCTGTCCAAAGTGCGGAGTATGGTATTCCGTGCCGGACCAGAAATCGGGCAAGAAATTCACTTGTAAAAAATGTGACGTGCGGATAGTTATTCCGGGAGCGCCTCCCGTCACTAGCTTTCCTATACCAGCCGCCCCATCCCGGACAACAGGCGACGTTTCTTCGCCCGACAATGGTCGTACTCACGACCAAGATGAAGATGAATTCGATATCACCTCGGCTCCCGAATCTCGACAACCATCACACTCCAAATCCAAAAGAACCAGATCAATGATAGTACTTGGAGCGTTAGTTACAGCTTTCGTAATATTCGGTGTTATTCTGCTTACCATGTCAAAACCGTTTCAAAAAGGATTTTTGCATTATAATGGAACAACTCAAGATCTAATTCAAGTTCTTGTCTCTCAAAAAAAAATAGTTTTGAACAGCAAGTATTCTGAACCTCTGTCAAGACAAACTGGACACCCAGTATTTCTAATATCGGTGATGCATGCCCCGAATCAAGTGAGCGATATCGCGCTGGTAGAATTCGAAGATGAGGAATCAGCCCAGGCTTACGAGAGGCTGGCAAAAATTGAGTTGAGCAACCAAATCCGTCAATCATTTGGTTTCCAGATTTATGATGACGTTGAACGATTCAAAGTCGTAAATAAGTTAAAATCGGAGCAGGACGTAATAGATAAAATGAGTCAAAACAAACGATTTCGATATTCACGATGGATATTTTCCGATCCCAACGTCGCTGGCTTACAAGAGTCCTTCGCCGTCTCAGCGATCCGCCGCGCAATTATGTAATGCATATTATAGAAATCTGGTAGTGGCTCAGCTAAATAGCTCCCGCCAAAGGCGGAAGTTGCCTCATTTCCCAGGCGTTTTGGCGTACACTCCGGACTGGACCCGGAAGTGGGTGCGGGTCTCGAACCAGTCGAATGTCAGGTCGAGTAACTCCTGCATCGTGTGACATCGGTGGTTCCGGGTGACGGCCTCGTGGAGCCGCCACCAGTGCCGCTCGATGGGGTTCGTGTCCGGGGCGTACTTCGGCAGGTAATGGACCTTCACCCGGTGTCCCCACTCGGCCAGGTATGCCCGGACCAGTTTCGACCCCTCGGGCGTGTGCGTCCCGGCGTTATCGCAGATGACGTGGATGACCTTGTACTGGCGGAACGCCCGCCGGAGGTCGTCCAGGTGGCGGCAGAACAGGGCCGCACCCCGACCCTCCTTCGGCTTCCCCGCGGTCAGGACGACCCGCCCGGTCCGCGCAGAGTTGGCCCGTCTGGATCCGTTGGACCTGTTGCATCGGATCCGCGCGGGGCAGTCGGCGCTGGCGGCCCTTCACTCGGGCGACCTGGGCCATGGTCCGGAACGAGAAAGCCTGGAGGCGTTCCTCGCGACGTTGCCGGAGTTGTGGCGCGGCGACAATACCTCGCCCCACGCATCGGAGCGAGGTATCGTCGCCGCGCACTTGGCGGACTCACAAGGATCCCTTCGAGGGCGCGTGGCCGGAGATCCTGCTGTGGCTCCAGGCCGATCCCGAAGCGACCGCGAAGTGCGTGTTGGAGCGCTTGCTACAAGCCGACCCCGACCGGTATCCGGACGGGCAGCTGCGAACCTTGCAGCGCCGCATCCGGGAGTGGCGTCGAGAGATGGCTCGAACGCTGGTGAATGCCTGCGTGGAGGGAGCAGACAAGCCCGAACGGTAGTGTCTGTCAAGTTGCGCACATTTTTTTAAAGGGCTGGAGGTCGGGGTTGGGAAGTCGGCGAGTGAACGCCGAACACGCACGCCTCGTCACTACACAACTGCTCCCACGCTGCCGTTACTCGCTGGTGCTACCAGCGGACCATTCCCTTCGCCAGCGGTTTTCGTTTTCCCGTCCTGCTCGGACAGCAGCTTCATGTCCAGGTACGCCCGCTCGCCCCAGTCCGTACCCGCCACGTGCCGCAACCGGGCCGCCGCCAGCATGACGGCCGAGTGGCCGTCCGGGAACGCCCCGACCACCCGCGTCCGCCGGCGGATCTCCTTCATCAACCGCTCCAGCAGGTTGTTCGTCCGAATCCGACGCCAGTGGCCTTGCGGGAACGCGAAGTAACAAAGCGTCTCGCCCACCCCGGCCCGCAACACCTTCGCCGCCGAACTCAGCCGCATGGCATCGAGCTTCGCCGCCACCTGCTCGGCCTTCGCCTCCGCCGCCGGTCGATCCTCGGACGCGTAGATGGCCTTCACCATCGTCGCCACCTCGGCCATCTTCTCCCGCGGCACCGTGGAAAGGATGTTCCGCTCGAAGTGGACGACGCACCGCTGCCAGGTCGCATCCGGGAACACGGCCGCGGCCGCTTCCACGATGCCCAGGCACTTGTCCGACGTGACCATGCGGACGCCCCGCAGGCCCCGCTCCTTGACGTGCCGAAAGAAGGTCAGCCACGATTCGCCGTCTTCCTTCGACCCCTCTTGGACGGCCAGGATGTCCCGGTGCCCGGCCGCACTCACGCCCACCGCGACCAGGACCGCGACGTTCCGCACCTCGCCGCCCCACGTCCGCTTCAGCCAGATGCCGTCGACGAACAGGTACGGGTACTCCCCGGCGATCGGCCGCCCCCGCCACGCGTCGATCCGCTCGTACACCTTCTGATTGAGTTCGCTCACCGTGCTGGCGCTCACCCGCGTGCCCCACAGGGCCTCGGTGATGTCCTCGACCCGCCGGGTCGACACCCCGGCCAAGTACATCTCGACCAACGCCTCCTCCACACTGGACTGCCGCCGCCGGTACCGCTCGATGATTTGCGTCTCGAACGGCAGCGACCGCAGCCGGGGCACCTTCAATGTGACCTCGCCGGCGGTCGTGTGCAGGGTGCGGTCGTAGGTCCCGGCCCGCGTGTCCACCCGGTCGGGCGACCGCTCGTACCGCTTGCCCCCGCACAACGCATCCGCCTCGGCGTCGAGGAGCGCGTTGAGCGTCTGTTCGACCGTCTGCCGGACGACGTGGTCGAGGTGGGCTTGGACCTGCCGGTCGTCGACGGCGAAGGCCGCCCGCAACGGCGTGTGAGGCGGAGTCGCCGCCGTCGGTGCATCTGGGGGCAAGGGGGAATCGCTCATCAGGGCCTCTCCGAGCCGACCGGCAATCGCCGGTACGCTCACGGTAAGACCTCCCGCCACGCCTCAAAACGAATGTGCGCAACTTTTACCACGTTACCGGTACGTGTTCGCACACGCACTCGGTCGATAATCGAACTCGGCGACTTCCTCCGACTGCAACCGCAGGACATCGAACTTGCGTTCGCGAACGATCCGGTCCTTCACCTTCTCCGGACGCTTGCGAGGTTGTGTCTGCACTTCGTACCGAGTTGGGCGATCCAAAGGCCTCCAAGCCGTAGCGGGCAAGCCTTCCGCGAGATCCTTCAGGTTCGGCATGGCATCGTAACCGAAGATGAAATTCACGCCCGGCAACTCGTGCCCGCGGTCGAGGTGCTGAGTCTGGGAGAAGTCGGTGTCGCCCCGCAGGACCATGCGGCGAAACCCAGACCGCATGCACAGCCCGATCGCCTGATCCACCTGTCCGCTGACCGGCCCCGATGCGGCCCCGCCAGTCTCGCCCCTTCAACGGGGCGGTGCCAGTGGCGTCCGGTGCTCCGATCAGTTCATGCAGTTCAAGAGCTTAATTTCCAGTTTGTTTGCGTCACTTCTCTGTGAGGGGTGCGTTACCCCTCACGTTCCCCCCGTCCCAACCCACTGCCCCGACTTCCGCCGGGGCGGTTCCGTTTCCCAAGGAGGTGAGTGATGCGACCGCGTGACGTCTCGAAAGCCCTGTGCGCCCTGCTCCCGACCCGCCGGCCCGTCTACCTGTGGGGGCCGCCCGGCGTCGGCAAGTCGGCCGTCGTCCGGCACGCCGCCGACGCCCTGAAACTGAAACTCGTCGACGTCCGGGCGACCCTCCTCGACCCGGTCGATCTCCGCGGCCTGCCGAAGGTCACGAAGGACCGGGCCGAGTGGTGCCCGCCCGCCTTCCTCCCCCGGACCGGCGACGGCGTGCTCTTCCTCGACGAACTCGCCCAAGCCCCGCCCCTGGTGCAGGCCGCGTGCCTGCAACTCGTCCTCGACCGGAAGGTCGGCGAGTACGAACTCCCGCCCGGGTGGGCCGTCGTCGCCGCGAGTAACCGGCAGGAAGATCGCGCCGGCACGCACCGGCTGATTACGCCCCTCTTGAACCGCTTCGTTCACCTCGACCTCGACGTGAGTGCCGAGGACTGGCAGGCGTGGGCCGTGGTGAACAACGTCGCCCCGGAGGTCCGCGCGTTCCTCCAGTACCGGCCGGCGTTGCTCGCCCAGTTCGATCCCGCAGCGAGTCCGCGGGCGTTCCCCACGCCGCGGAGTTGGGCGTTCGTGTCCGACGTCGTGGCGGGGACGCCGGCCGACCTCCTGCACCGCGTCGTCGCCGGGTGCGTCGGCGACGGCCCGGCGGCCGAGTTCGTCGGGTTCCTCCAACTGTACCGCGAACTCCCCGACCTGGACGTGATCCTCAAGCAGCCCGAAACGACGCCGGTGCCCCGCGAGCCGGCCGTCCTGTACGCGCTGGTCGGAGCGATCGCCGAGCGGTGCAAGTCGGACGCCACGCCCGCCCACGGCCTCGTCCAGTACGCCCTGCGGTTCCCCGACGAGTTCGCCCTCCTCGCCCTCCGCGACGTCCTCGCCGTCAAGCCGAAGCTCGCATCCCTGTCCATCGTCCAGCAGTGGATCGCCCAGGCCCGCACCAAGGGCCTGTTCCTCGCCGCCTGACCCTTTCCCCTTTTCCCTTCCCTCAATCCTTACGGAGATTCCGATGATCGAATCGTGCCTCGACACGGGCGGGGCCGTCGCCTTCTGGACGGCCTGCGAGTTCACCGACCGCGACCGCCTCCGGGCCGGCCTCACGCCACTCGGCCTGGAGCAATACGTCCCCGACCCGCGGCCGCCGGCCAGCGTGTTGAAAGACGCCCTCGAAGAAGCCCTCGGCGGGGCGCGGGTGCTCATCCGCCCGCTCGCCGACCGGGACGGGTTCACCGTCGTCAAGGAGGAGCGGGGCAAGCACGCCAACGCGTACGCCACGGCGCTCGTCGCCCGCGTCCGCGACGCCGCCCTGTCCACGGTCGAGTACGACCCGTTCGACGACCGGGCGGCCGTCGTCAACGCCGCCTTCCGCCGGCACGCCGGGCGGATCCCGGCGGCGCAACTGTCCGCCTGCCTGGTCAAGGTCGTGGAGTCCCTCGGCGGCACGCGGCTCCGACCGACCGGGGCCGTGTACTGGATTCCGGGGCCGAAGCTCGACGACTGGGCGGCGGTGGCGCGGGCGGTCGAGGCGGCGTCGGACGGGCGGCCGAGTGCCGTGTACCTGATCCGCCACCGCCTCGACGCCGACGCCGTCCGGGCCGTCCGCGACGCCGTCGTCGGGGAGGTGCAGGCCGCCACCGCCCGGATCGCCGAAGAGGTCGCCGCCGGCGACCTCGGCGGCCGGGCGTTGGAGACGCGGCGGCAGCAGGCCCACGACCTGCGGGACAAGGTCCTCCTATACGAGGACCTGCTGTCCGTCGGCCTGGCCGAACTCCACCGGGCGGTCGACGTCGCCGACCAGGCCGCCGCGACGGCGTCCCTGTTACTCGCGGCCCAACCGGCGGCGGCCGCCGTCGGCGTGTAGCCGCAACCCTTCTCGACCCATCCTCAACCCTTGAAAGGAGTGACCATGACCACGGCCGCCGACCCGTTCGCCGCCCTGGAGGCCGAGGCCGCCAAGCAGGCCGTCGCCGAGGCCGCGGCCAAGCGCCTCGCGACCGCCCGGGCGAAACTCATCCTCGGCCGGGACGCCAAGAGCGCGTTCTTCGCCACCCTCGCCCTGCGACTCACGTCGGAAGTCGACTGGGCGTGCGGGACGATGGCCACGGACGGCCGCGTCCTCGCCTACGACCCGCGGTTCGTGACCGGCTTGAGCCCGGACGAACTCGTCGGCGTGCTCGCCCACGAGGTGATGCACAACGCCCTCGCCCACCCGTTCCGCCGGGGGGCCCGCGACCCGGCCCGGTGGAACGAGGCGTGCGATCTGGCCGTCAACCCGCTGCTGCTGGCGGCCGGGTTCGTGCTGCCGGCGTCCCGGTTCGTGCCGGGCGAGGGCACGTACGCCGCGTTGCCGGCGGGGAAGTCGGCCGACGAGTACTACGCCCGCCTGGCCGAGCCGCCGGCGACCGGCGGACCGGGCGGCGCCGGGGCCGAGTCGCCACGTGGCGACGGCGGCGGGCCCGACCCCGGCGGGTGCGGCGGGGTGACCGAGCCGGCGGCCGGGTCGCCGGCCGCCCGCGAGCAGACGGCCGCCGCCTGGCAGGTGGCGGTCGTCCAGGCCGAGCAGGTGGCGAAGGGCCGGGGCGAGTTGCCCGCCGGGATCGCCCGGACGGTCGAAGCGGTTCGCCGCCCGCCGGTCGACTGGCGGGCCGTCCTCCGGGCGTTCGTGTCGGCCACGGCGTGCAACGACTACGCGTGGGCGCGGCCGAACCGCCGGTTCCTCTGGCAGGGCCTGTACCTGCCCGGCCTCCGGTCGGAGGAACTCGGCGACGTCGTCATCGCCGTCGACACGTCCGGGTCGGTCGGGCCGACGGAACTGGCCGTGTTCGCCGGGGCCGTCGACGACGTCCTGTCGGCGTTCGACTGCGTCGCGACCGTGCTGTACCACGACACCGAAGTGCAGGGCGTCCAGACCTGGCGGTCGGGGGACGGGCCGTTGGTCCTCGCCCCCGTCGGCGGCGGGGGCACGGCGCACGCGTGCGTGTTCGACTGGCTCGACCGCGCTGGCGTGTCGCCGGCGTGCGTCGTCTGCCTGACCGACCTCGAAACGCGGTTCCCGGACCGCCCGCCCGGCGTGCCCGTCCTGTGGGCCGTCGTCGGCGACAACACTTCGCCCCCGCCGTTCGGCACGAGCGTCCGCGTGACCGCGGGATGACCCGAACGGTAACCACCGTCGTGCGACCCGGCCCGTCGGCCGGGTCGCGGTCCCGTCCCCTTTCCGCCGGAGATGCTCGCCCGACCGCGGCCGCCGGCCCGGTCCCGCGCGACGAGTTCCTCCTCCCGATCACGACCCCCGCGACCACGCCGACGCGGCGACGGCCCGCGGGGCCCTCGCCCACCCCGCCTTTCCCGCCGCCTTGCACCGCGTGGCGGCCGCCCTCGTCCGCCGGTTCCCCACCCCCGCCGCCGTCACCCGGACGGCGGCCCGCTAACCCCCGAGGACATGATGCTCACCGTTCCCCGCCCGTTCCTGCGGGCGTTCCGCGACCTGGGTCGCACGTGCGTCGTCGGCCGCCCCCGCGGCCCGGCCCCACCGGTCACGGTCGCCCACACCGGCGACGCGGGCGTCTGGGCCGTGCACCTCGACGCGGTCGTCCTGACCGGCCGCGTGCCCGGCCCGGCCGAGCCGTTCGACCCGATCGAGTTGCCCGGGGGCCTGTTCGACGCGGTCGCCGGCCCCGGCGACGACCCGGTCACGGTCGCCGTGGCGGGCCGGCGGGCGGAGGTCCGCTGGACCGACCGCGGCCGCGACCGCGTCGAGACCGTGGCCGTGACGCCGCCCGGCCCCAAGCCCGCGTTCCCAACCGACCCGAAGGAACTGTCGTCGGTGCCGATCGCGTTCTCGACCGCCCTGCACGAGGCCGGGCGGACCACGAGTCGTGAAGCCACCCGGTACGCCCTCGACCGCGTCCAGGTGCGGGGCGGCACCGGCGACGTGATGGCGTCCGACGGCGTCACCGTGTACTGGCACACGGGCTTCTCGCTCCCGTTCGCGGACGCCGTCCTCGTCCCGGCGGTGGCGCTGTTCGGATCGGCCGAGTGGGCGAAGGCGGCGACCGTCGGTGTAGGCCGGACGAACGACCACCTCGTCGTCCGGGCGGGGCCGTGGACGGCGTTCCTCCGGACCGCCGCCGGCCGGTTCCCGGACGTGGCCGCGGTGGTCCCGCGGACGCCCACGCCGACCTCGCTCGCCCTCGACCCGGCCGACGCCGGTGTCCTCGCCGCCGGCGTGCCGACCTTACCCGGCCACCGCGACGAGAAGCGACCGGTGACGCTCGACTTGGCCCCCGGCCGCCCGGCCGTGGTGCGGGGGCGAGACGAAGCGACCGGCGACACCGCCGAGATTGTCCTGCCGCGGTCGCGGGTCACGAACGGCCCGAGCCGCGTCGCGGTCGACCGGGCGTTCTTGATCCGTGCGATCGCCCTCGGCTGTTCGACGATCCGCGTGGCCGGCGCGAACCAGCCGGTCGTCGCGTGCGGCGACAACCTGACCTGGCTGGCCGCCAACCTCCACCCCGACGCCGTCGTGGCGGCCGCCGCCCCGGTCGCCGCCCTCGTTGCCGCGACCTCTCACCCCCCACCCGCTACGGAGGCCCGATCCCCCATGAAACTCCCCGAGCAAAACGGTCCAGCCCGCGACCGAACGGAGCCGGCCGACCCCGGCGACCCGCTCGCCGACGCCGAGGCCCTGCGGTCCCACCTGTTCGAGGCCACCCAGGCGGCCGGCCGCCTGGTGGCGGTCCTGAAGTCGAAGAAGAAGGAGCAGAGGGCCCTGGCGTCCGTCTACTCCAGCTTGAAGTCCCTGAACCTCGGCCCGTGAAAGGAGCCGCGATGTCCCACCCCCTGATCCCGCACGTCCGCGACCGCCTCGTGCGGCTGACCGACGCGCTCGTCCAGTTGAAGGCCCGCGTCCGCGAGGCCGTGGCGACCGAGATGGGCCGGATCGTCGCCGAGTGCGTCAACGACGTGCTCGCGGCCGCCGTCCGCGGCCGCCCCGCGGCCCCGCCCCCGCCCCAACACCGGGCGTACCGCCCGGCGACCGCCCGCTGGGACGACGGCGACGACCCGCCCGCCGAGGAGGATGACGAGGACGACGTCGCGTCCGGCGACCGGTCGGCACCGCCGCCCACCGCCGTCGCCCGGACGTGGCCGGCGGCCGTGTCCGCCGGCCTCCTCGCCGCCCGGTGGCTGCTCCGCCGGCGGTTCCCCGGGTGGCCGTGCCTGGGCGTCGGCCTGGCCGCCGCCCTCGCCGCCCTGACCGGCCACCCGGCCGTCGTCGCCGCCCTCGGGGCGGTGGCCGCCGCGACCGACCTCGTCCCCGCCCCGACCGACTGATCCCCCGACCGCCGCCCGGTGAAAAGCCCAGCCCCGGGACGTGCGTCCGCGGGTCCGGCCCGTCCCGCCCGGCCGCGGTTGCCGACGAACGCCCCGTTCCCACCCTTTTGCCAATCGGAGATGGACCATGAGCGTGACCCCCGCGTGCCAAAACGGCCGCCCCCGCAAGCAACTGTCCGACCAACTCGACCGCCTCGACGGGATCCTCGACGTCCTCGCCGACGCCCTCCCCGAGGCCGTCCGCGACGCCGTCCGAGACGGCCTGGCGGACGCCCTCCGCCAATTCGTCGCCGACCCGACGACGCTGGCCCTGGTCCGCCAGGCCGTCGCCCCACCCGTCTCGACCGTTGCCGCCACAACTCCGTGCTCGTCCCGGCGGGCAGCGTTCCTCGCCCGCTGCAAGGCGGCCGTGCGAGGCGGGGCGACCGGCCTCGCCGGCAAGGCGATCGCCGCCGTTCGGGCCGGGACCGAGCGGGCGAAGGCGTACGCCGCGGCGACCGCCGCGAAGGCCCGCTCCGTGCGGCAGGCGTGCCAGGTCGCGTGGCACCTGAAGCGGGCGGCGATCATCGCCGTCGGCGTTGGGGTTGCCGTCGCGGCCGTGGCCCTCGCCTCGCACCCGGTCGCGACCTTCTTGAGCGGCGTCGGGGCCGGGCTGACCGCGTTCGCCGTCCAGGCCGGCCTGTGGTGCCGCCGGGTCGCCCGCCCGTGGGTCGCTTGACCCGTGCGCGTTCCGGATCGAGAACCCCCGTCTCTCGCACCTACGGCCCGTGACGACGGGCGGCCGTGACCGGGGTGCGGTTGAACCGGAATTGAACGGTTGGACGCCCGGGGGCGGGCGGCTCGGAACGGGCCGCCCGCCCCCAGGGCGATTTCCTTTAGCCCCCGGACGGAAGGCCGCGACGGCGAAGCTCGGGGCGTACTCGATCCACCGCCAGGCGGGTAACCCGATGGGGAACGAGATCGAGGGCCGCCTCCTCGCCCGCCAGACGGTCGAGGAGATCTCCGAGATCCAGGGGATCGCCGTCGGCGTTGTCGAGGCGTACGAGGCCGTCTTCTTTCACGTGCGGGACCGCCTCGACAACGTGAGTTGGTTCGTGAACTGCGTCCTCGGCCAGCAGTTCCACGACGGCCTGAAGCCCCGCGACTGGGCGAAGATGTGGAAGCTGTACGCGTACTTCGGCGGCCCGCTGATGCTCGACGTGTTCGTCCGCAAGAACGGGATCACGTGGGTCAACGACGCCGGCCAGGTCAAGTTCTCGATGGCGGCCGACACCCAGCACTCGCTGGCGTACAAGAGCTTGATCGCCGGCCGGACGCTGTCCATCAGCTCCTTCACGGACGGGAACGTGATGGACCTGATGATGCGGAACACCGACCTGCAGCACCGCCTGTCGCTGGGCCAGGCGGACGAGATCGCGGCCAGCCTGGAAGGAATTCTGAAGTCGTTCTGTTACGCGGTCATCGACGCCAGCGAGTCGACCGCGGTCAAGACGGAGCCCCGGACCGTCGGCCTCCTGGCGAACACGCCGGTGGAAGACCTGGGCGAGAGCGACCCGTTCAAGCGAGAGGGGCAACCCGAGGAAGCAACGAATGATGCCGGAAATGACGACCGCGAGTAAGCGAAAGTTGGCCGCCGCCGTGGACACGACGTGCGACCTGATGGAGGCGGGCGAGTCGATCGAGGAGGCGGCCGCCCGGGCCGCCCTCGAGCACGGCGTGCCGCCCGCGCACCTGAAGCCGCTGTGCTACGCGGCGAACACGGCCGCGATGGAGGGCCAGCGGCAGCACAACGACGCCGTGATGGCGAAGGCCGCCGCCGTCGACGTGGCCCGGCCGGAGAACGTGGCCGAGATCATGGTCCGGCGGACGCGGACGCACAAGGCCCGGAAGAAGGAGGCGGCCGCCGACCCGTGGCAGGCCCCGCCGACGCCGGACCTGTCGTTCGTCTTGTGCAACGTCGAGGCGTACGCGGCACCGACGGCCGAACGACCGGCTGAGCCGGTCCCGCGGACCAAGACGGCCGCCGCCCTGGCCCGCCGCGTTACGGACGAGAGTCTGGCCGCCGTGGACCGGTTCCGGAAGACGGCCACAGACCTGATCGCGTCTTTGGGCGACTTCCACGGGCCGAGTCTCGCCGACCTCCGGCGGGACGGCGAGGTCCTGTTCGGCCCGCCGGCGACGACGGTCCTGAACTGGGTCGAGCCGATGGTCGCCCCGGCCCGCCGGAAGGAAGCGGCCCGCCACGCCAGTACGCGGACGCGGTCGTACACGCTGCTCAAGGAAGCCGTCGCCCAGTACGCGGACCTCGAACTCCTGGCCCGGGCCGAGCGTTCTGCCCGGGCTCTGACGGCGGAAGCCGCCGTGCTCGACGGGCCGATTACCCGCGAGGGGGACCGGACGCTGGCCGTGATGTTCGGCGTCAAGTCGGCGAGCGACCTGGCCAAGTGGGTCGGCATCAACGCCATGATGGAGCGGAGTAAGGTGGAAGACCCGCTGAAGACGCCCGGTGACGTTGAAAGTTATCGGGACCAGACGGACACGATGGAGCACGAGGCCCAGTTGCGGAACATCCGCCTGGCGGCCACCCTCGGCGGGCTGATGAGCCACGACGAGATCCTCCGCCACGCCCCGCCGAGCGAGGTGACGGCCCACTACAACGAACTCGCCAAGACGTCGCCCATCGCGTTACAGGACCAGGGCACCATGCGGGCCCTCCTCCGCAAGCGGCTGATGGCCGGCAAGAACGCCATCGACCCGTACGAAGTCGCCCAGATGCGTGATTTGGAGAAGACGTACGCCCCCGCACCCAACAAGCCCCAGGGGAACGCCGTTGCATAATCACTTCACAAAGCTGGCTGAAACCCTGACCGGCCGCCAACTCGCCATGACCATCACCGGGCCGGCCGAGCCGGACGCGGCCGTCGTCGAACTGGGCACGGAACACCTCAAGCAGGCCGGGTGGTTCGACGACCTGTCGGCCTCGGTCGACAAGCACTGGAAGGCCCAGACGCCGGACGTTCAGGACGCCCTTCGCGGGGCGGGCATCGGGGCCGGCGCTGGGGCCGGCCTCGGTTTTCTGACCGGTCGCAAGCGTCCGTTCGCCGACGCACTGACCGGGGCCGCCCTCGGCGCGGCGGCCGGCGGGGCCGTCGGACACCTTCCGCTACCGCTCGCTCGTCATGGTCGGGAGGAATATGAGATTGCGGATCGTCGCCAACTCCGGCGCCAGGTATTGATCCAGCGCCCGGACGAGGACGTCGCGAGGGTACACGTCATCCAAGGCCGCACGAATTCGTACGGCCTTGAAGTATTCCTCCGGCAAGTTGTACCGGACTCGGATTTCAGATTTCGGGGGCCGGTTCAAGGCAGATTCTCCGCAGGGTTTGGGCCTCGTTTGAAGCCTAACGCTATCTAATTTCAAGCTGCCGTGCAAGACCTGAACGCAGTGCTGACCTTCACGCCGGCTTCGATATTTGGTACCCTCGCGGCATCCACAGCCCGTGACGCGCTCCTCGGATCGACGCCGTGATTCTGACCCCGAACTCGCGTTCAAAAAGAGCCCCCTCGGCTGCGCCGACGCACCTCGTCTGTTACGGGGACATGTTTCTGAGGGGGTGGGGCGAGACGCCGACGGACCCTTCGTTGGCGAGAGCCCTGCCGCCGATCCTCATCCGCGAGCCCGTGAGCGCAGACATTGATCCCTTGAGCGTGAACTGGACCGCGCCGGCCCAACGCCCGGGGTGGTGCGACGCCTCGATGGTGCGGTGGAGAGACGGTTACCCGTGGGTCGCCCACCGGCACCTACCTCTCGCCCAGGATGTTCTCCGACACGACGGACGAGAGGTCGACGTCCACCGCGTCGAGGGAATCGGACCACCGCTTCCGTTCGTTGACTTTCCGAACCTACACAACCCGGCCCTGGTCCGAATGATCGCGTCAGCCCCGACCTCGCTGGTCACGTACGGGACTAAGCGGTTTGAACTCCTGAAGCTCATCACGCAGCTTTGCCTCGCGTTCCAGGATGCAAAGATCCTCATCGTCGGGCGGAACGAGGACCAGTGCGCCGAGATCGCCGCGTGCCTCCGCGGGAGTGGACTCCGCCACCGCGTGTGTCGTCCTGGGGTCGATGGCGCCGATGGCCCGGACGATGGTGCGGCCCCGAACGCCATCACGATCTCGCGGGAGGGGGAGTGCGTCCGCATCCGCCTCGCCGAGCGGCTCATGTCGGCCGACATCGTCCTGCTCGCCGACGCCCGGCTTGCGTTCAACGATTTGGGCTGTGGCATCTTCGGCAAGGACGCCGACAGTGCGACCGACCGCCGAACGGACGGCCTCGTTCCGCACGAGCGCCTCGGCGGGAGCGTCGGCCTCCGCCACCGGCGGCTCGTCGGCTTCCTCCCGGCGGTCGACCGCCTGACGCCGGACGAACAACGCCGCGTCTTCTCACGGTACGGCTGTCACACGGTGGACGTGCCCGTGTCGGGGCGGCAGGCGCGCGACGTGCAATACCACTTCGTCCGCACGGGGCGGGAGGCGAAACCGTGGCTGCCGGCCGATCGCCTTCCCATGGCGGGCCACCTCGCCAGTCACCCGAAACGGCAGCGCCTCGCCGCGTCCGTGGTTCGCAATATCCGGGCGGGCGACACGGACGGTTTGGTCCACTTCGGACTGTCTCGGGCGTTCGCCGAGCGATTGACGGCCTCGCGAACTGTACTGGTCGTCGCACCTTCGGGATATACGAACGAGGACCTCGACGCCAGTTGCCACGTGGCGCCTTGCCCGCGGGTCCGGGTCGTCACGCCGGGACAGTTCGGCCCTGAGGACCTGGACGACGTCGACACGATCGTGCGCTTGGACGGGCTGACGGGGTTCGGGCCGCTCCCCCGGCAGTTCTCCACGCCGCAGCGACGGCCCCGGGTCCTCACGGTCATCGACTTCGACGACGCGTTCGACTGGCGGTATCGGCGCCGGGCGGAAGGGCGCCTCGCCGCGTACCAGGCGGCCGGGTGGCTCTCGTCCGCCGAGGCCGCGTACCCGCACCTCTACCGTTACGTCCACACCCACCCGGACGGCCGGTGGTGGTGGGCCCAGCGGGCGAACATCCTCTCCGGCCGCGACACGATCGCGATGCGGGCCCGGCCGGCCAATCGCCTGACGACGCCGCACCGGCCGACTCTGTTGGACTTCCGCGCGGTCGAGATCGCGGCGACCGCCGCCGAGGCCGCGACGCCGGGTCCGGCCCGACCGGCCCAAGCGAAGACGGCGTCCTTGATCTGCAATTACATTAACGGCAAGAAACGGGCCCGCAGGCTGGCGCTCGCCGGGTCGCCGTCGGAACTGCCCCCGTTCCACGAGGCGTTCGGCGTCGACAACCTGATCGCCAACTTCCACGACCTCCTCCGGCGGGGCGGCGACGCGTTCGGACCCAGCCGGGTCCGCCCGTCCGACTACTGCCTCCGGGACGTGGCCCCCGTGCTCGCCCACGTCGGTCATGAGATCTTGCGAGGGAGCTATCGTCTGGGCCCTGTCCGACCGGTCCCGATCCCGAAGGTCCTCGTTCCGCAAGGGCCGCAGGATTACCGCATCCTGTCGGTCGCGAACGTGGAAGACCGGATCGTCTCGACGGCGGCGAACGCCATCTTGAGCCCGTTCGCCGACGCGAAGTTTTTGCCGATGAACTACGGGTTCCGGCCGGGCCGGTCGCCCAACCACGTCCTGGCCGACATGGCCCGGGCGATCGAGGGCGGCTACCCGATCGTCGTGCTCGACGACATCCGTCGCGCGTTCGACTACGTGCGGCACGACCACTTACGCGAAGATCTCGCCCGGATGGTTCCGGACCCGCGGTATCTTCGGCATTTTGTCTCCCTGTTCGGAGGTGTAAATGGGTTAACCGACGGCATCCCCCAGGGCAGCGCGATCTCGCCGCTGCTGCTGAACATCATCCTGCACTACCGGTACGACGAACTCCTGTATTGGAGTCACAAGTTCCCGTTCCTGTTTCGCTTCGCCGATAACATCGGCGGCACGACTCGAACGGTGTCCGAGGCAAAGTTTCTTTACGAGCGACAGCACGATCTTCTGCACGCGGCCGGATTCGAGTTGAAAGGCAACGCCGAGTCCGCCGTGATCGACACCCGTGACACCCGCCCCCCAAGTGACGACCCGGAGGACGGGCGTGCGACCCCAAGCACGTCCGACATTTTGGGATTCAATTTTCACGTTCGGGGCGGCCGCGTGATCTACTCGCCCAAGAAGACCCTATGGACTAAACTCCAGGCGGTCCTCAACGGTGCCCACGACCACGACAACCCTACGGCGTTCGCTAGCAGTACGATCGACGGCCTGATCGCCGCGTTAGGTCCGTGCCTCGAAACGAGAGCAACTGAAGTCACGCGAAAGATCCTCCACCACCTTCGGGCCGCGGAACTCACCATTCCCGACGCGAAGACATTTGTTGGAAAACGAATCGTGGCATCACGGGGGGGGTGGATTAAAACCCTCGCTGGTCGACCGGACCCGGTCCGGCCGGTCAAACCCGTGACGCCGTGGGACAGATACCTGGCCGCCAGGACGCGAAAGACGACGGGTGCTCCGCCCCATTGGCCGGACGTCAGCGACGTCCGGCGCACGATTCAGTCGTCGACCGGGCTCGGTACGGCAGACTTGCCCCACTCGGCAAGCCTGCCGTACCGAGCAAGATCATGTTCGAGATCGGATTGGATCACGGAACCATGGGCTAGTCCTCCCCACTTGGCGAGCACAGAGATGGTTCGCTGATACCGTCCGTTCTCAACGATAGACCTGACCACCTTGTTCGCGCCGTCCGGGCCGCGACCGGTGCGATACGCACCCGCGTGACATCCCTTCTCGTCAAGTCGACGGCGGAAGTCGATGCCTTGCGCGCCGAGCGTCCGCTCCGATCGAGCCTTGCGCCACATATTCGACACGAGAGCGGTCGATGCGGCCGACTTGCGTCAGCACGAAGTGGTACTCCAGGTCATTGAACCCTTGATCCATCAAGGTGACCTTTAAGGATTTCAGCTGCGGAAAGTCGGAGGCCGCGAGATCGCCGACCACAGGGACTTGGCGGAAAAGGTTTGCCCTCCCCGGCCCCTGGGTCGCTCGCCACGGTCGCACGCGCCGCCGGACGGCCCCTTGATGCGAATCGAGAAACTGGCTCGGATGTTCCGTGACGATGCCAATCGCAGACCTTCTCGGCGCACAACCGCGGCTCAGCCTGAACTCGCTCGACGGCCGCAAACGCATCGGCACCGTTCGCTACGCGCAGGGTAAAATGTGGGAAGCGTATCATGCCGATAGACGATCAAGGTTTGCCGCGCGGCGACTTCTCAGAACCTTTGGTCACACGTTTCCGATCATTCCTTTTTGATTTTTGCTCGTAGTGTCGCTCCGTCCGGCAACGTTCGGTGCAAAAGACCTTGTCTCGACGCGTCCGTCGCTCGGCGTCGGGCGAACGCGTTCCAACGGCAAACCAATCTCCGCACTGGGGACATTGACGGTGTTCGAACCCGCCGCCGACGGCTATGCCGAACTGAAGCCACAGCGCCGAAAGCAGGTTGGTCGGCCGGAAGGAGATGGCGCCTTGATCGTTAAAAATCGGCAAAACGTTAAAATTTAGATTGGCCAGGATTACTTCTCGGCAGCGTTCTAAAGCTCGACCCTTCGCCGAACCACCGTCCCAGATCTTGTTCCAACTCCTCATATTACTGGAGTGGAAAAGCCATATTGCTTCGACTTCGGGTTCGGCTTCCGTCTCGTCGTTTCCTGTTCGCACCAAATCGTGGGGCTCTTGGAGCCGCCCGTTCGGCCACCGGAGCTGGTCGGCCAATGTGCAACTTTCGAGTACCTCGCCATCGTCGTCGAGAACAGTGACGCCCGTGGTCAACTGACCGTATTTGTTCGCGAACGCGATGTAGTCGTCGGGACCGTCTAATTCTGCGAACTTGTGGAACAACAGCGGCGTGTCAACCATCGGCTGGTAAGTTTGAACGGCTGTGTCTTTTGCGAAGGTCGCCAGCCCGATCCGATAGCGCTCGTCACGGCTGACATTCTCCCAACTGTAGCCAACCCCACTGACGGCCCAAGCGAATCTGGTCACAACGACCCTCCAAAAATTTCTCGTCAACGCTTATTGCCCTGTATCCGTTGTAATCGGCAAGCCATGATTAGGCACGCCGATGAACGCGTGATGGCCAAGAACTACGGCGCACCAAATTCATCTCGCGATGTTACTCCGGGTCGAGTTCGAACTTCAAAAAACGATGGGCGGTCTTCATTGCGACCACCAAGCGGTTCGGGAAAAAATCTTCGAGTCCGATCAATGGTGAAGGAAGAAACCGAAGAGGGCCGGTCATGACACTGACGCACAATCTGTCAGTGAAGCAAGCCGCACTTGCGATCGGCGTCTGCGAGTCACTCATTCGGGACTGGTGTGCCGACGGCATGCTTCCGCACTACCGGGTCGGCCGAAAAGGAAAGCGAGGAAAGATCCTCATCTCCACCTCTGACTTGGCCGCGTTCCTCGAACAGTTGAAAATCGCACCGGCCGAACCGAAGTTCGTCAACTCCTCGACTTCTTCGGCACCTGGGCCGCTATTTTCCGAGTTGGACTCGAAGCGGCTGGCGAAGGCTTGGCTGACCCGTTGATCTTCTCGACGGCGGCCGCCAAGTGTTCATGCTGGTCGGCCAGGTGGACGTACACTTTCTGAATCATGTCCCGCGACGAATGCCCCATCAGTTCCGCGAGCGTCGGCCCGTTCACCCCGTTCAGGATCGCCTTCGTGCCGAAGCCGTGGCGGATCAGGTACGGGCATACGTCGGCGGGCAGATTGAGCTTCTTCCGCAATCGGCCCACTTGTAGCCGCAGGGCGTTCATTGTCCAGAGATTTCCTTCGGTGTTCAAGAAGACGTGCGTGTGCCCGTTGCTCCGCAGGCGGGTCACGGTGTTCTCCGAGCAGGCATGCCCGCGGGCGTTCAACGCGGCGGCCATGCGGGGGCTCCCGTACCGCTGCTTCACCTCGCCGTGAATCCCTTCGATGGCCGTGGCCAACTCCGGACGCCACGCCGCGGTCGAACTGTCAGCACGCGTGGCCCAGGCGTAGTACCCGCTGACGGACACCTCCAGCGACTCGCACATCCAGGCGACGGGCCACGCGTCGGCGTTCTCGGCGATGAACCGGAACGTCACGTCGGCGGGCTGGCGAAGTACGCGGCGGCTTTTTTTAACAAATCCCGCTCGGCCCGGAGCCGCGCGTTATCCGCCCGCAGGCGGCGCAGCTCGTCCTCGGCCGGGGTCGGGTTGCCGTGGCCCGGGAAGGCCGCGGCCCCGCGCTCCTCGAGCGCCTTCCGCCAGGTCCGCAGTAGGTTCTCCCCGACGTCCAGGCGTCGGGCGACCTCGGCCACCGACAACTTCTGGTCGGTGATCATCTTCACAGCCGCGAGCTTGTACTCGGCGGTATAAGTCGTTCGGGGACGAGCCATCGGTGAACTCCTCGGTCAGAGTGTACACCGTTAACTTCGACTCCACCAAACTTGGGGAACCTCAGTCGAGTCGAGTGGACGGTAGAGTTGGGCATCGAACCGGAGCCGGGTGACCACGTCGATCCGTCGCCCGTTCTTGGTGTCCAGACAGGGACCGATCACCGTCTTGTTCGCGTAGGCCCCATCAAACACGCCCAATATCGGGACCGGGGAGTCGGCATCGGCCTGTCGGAGTATGGCCGCTGCCAACTCGGTCTTGGTGGTGAACATCTCCCCTTCGGGAAGTTGGGTCTTGCGGAAATACAGTCGAGACGTGTGCGGGAGGAAGGTCCAGGGTGTGCCCGGAACGAGGTCCCCGGCCACGACCCAGTTGTGGGCTCGGACGGTCGAGGCTCGGTTCGGACTTCGCCCGGCCGGTTCGTGGAAGGTGCAGACGCCCCAGACATGCGGGCTGGTCCGGTGACACTTGGTATCGTCCAACGCCACGACCCGGTAACCGTGAAATCGGGGGCTGACCTCGGTCTCAATCACCTGCCGTGTCTGTTGCTCGATGGCGTCGCGGCGGAACGCGCCATACTCGGCAAAGTGCTCGACGACCCGCCACCGATCCTCCATGCCGATGCTGGTGAGGATCTGGGTGATGGTGTGTTCTTCGCAGCCGAGCACGGTTCCGGTGACCCACTGCGCGAAGCGGGTGAAGCCCGGTTGGGTGAGCACGAATGCAAACGGGAGAAGCAGTTGTTTCCACAACTGGACGAGTTGCGTCGCGTCGTTCATGACGTCGGTTCCGGGCATCCTGATGGTGAGTCCGCACCCAATCAGTTGGCCGCAAAACCCGCCACCGATCAACGAGAATCCTGGAAACTACTGTTTAAAGGAGATGGTACCGTGTTAACTGTCAAGCAAGCTGCTACCCACGCCGGTGTCTCTGAGTCACTGATATATGTGTGGTGTGGCGACGGGACGCTCCCCCATGTCCGTATGGGTCGCAAGGGGAAGCGAGGCACGATCCGTATCGCCGTCGATGACCTGAACGGCGTGATCGCCGCGTTCAAGGTTTGTTCGGCCCCTGTGGTTTCGGTCCCGGCCGCTTCGGGTTCACCGGCTTTGCCCTTTTGCGAGTTGAACCCTCAGCGGCTTGCGAAGGCATGGAAGCCCCGTTGATCTTGTTCACAGCGTCCTTCAAGTGCTGGTGTTGGTCGGCAAGGTGAACGTACACCTTCGAGATCATTTCCTGACTCGTGTGCCCCATCAACTCGGCCAGCGTCTGACCGTCCACCCCCGAGATGATCGCCCGCGTGCCGAACCCGTGCCGGCAGAGGTAGGCACAGACATCGTCCGCCAGTCCCAGTTTCTTCTTGATCCGCCAGACCTGAAGCCGCAAGGCGTTCATCGTCCACGGCTGTTTTTCGGTGTTCAGGAACACGTGGGTGTGTCCGTTGCCCCGGAGCCGGTTCGTGATTTCCTTCAGCGGTCCCGTGAGATAAATCACGCGAGGCTTGCCCGTCTTCTTGCCGGTCTTGTTCTCCATCAGTACCCAGCGGTCTTCCTGGACTTGATCCCACCTCAACTCTCGCACTTCCTTCGGCCGTGCGCCGGTAAGGTAGAGCGCGACGAGCAAATCCTTCAGCGGCCCGCCGGCATTCTCGTGGAGCTTCCAGAACTCGGTGTCGCTGATCGCCCGTTGACGGGGACGCGGCTTCGGGTTCTTCATCCCGACGATCGGATTCTCGGGTAACAGCTTTCGCTCGGCCGCCCACGAGAAGACGCGGCCCGCCGCCTTCCGGGCGTTGTACACGGTCGTTTCGCCCCAGTCCTTCGCCTCGACCTTCGGGTCGATCCATCGGTCGATGTGGTACGGCTTCAGTTCGCGGGCGAGCACCTGGCCGCACGCCTCGGCGAAGAGTTGGCAGTAGTATTTGTTCAGCCGATGGGTGTCGGCGGCGAAGTGGACGCGGCTGTGATGGAGGAACGCTTCGATCACGTCTGCGGTGCGGCTGCCGACGGCTTCCGGTGACGTGCGACGCATCTTTCTCAGTTCGATGTATTTCTCTTCCGCGAGCTGACGGTGATGATCGTCGTTAGGTCCCTGGACGAGCCGCGTCTTCTCGCCGCCGAGGGTAATCATCCACCAGCCGATGTCACTGCGGTGCCAGACTTTCGCCGGACGGGCCATGATCGCCTCCCGATGCGTACTAAACCCGAACCAAACCTATGCGAATCGTACCAAACCGTGGGCTTTGTACCAATCATAGAAAGGAAATAGGCTTGAAATCAAAGGGAAATTGTCTTTGAAACGCGGACTCCGGAGCCGAAGGTTACAGGTTCAACTCCTGTCGGGTGTACTTCCTCAGCGGTCATCATCTCTCCACATTCGTCCTCAAACGTCTTCAAATTAAGTACTTGCAGTAATGCCTGTTCAGGCGTATCCACTGGACAAGTTTCCTCATCGGTCCTCATGGTTCCGCACGGGCTATCCCCGGCTGGTACATGTTTTGGTACATGTGACGGAACCAGCGTCAGGCGAGAAACCACGTCACCGAGTTCCGCCACCGACGCCCGCCCGTAAATCGCCATCGTTAATTTTGGGTCAGAATGTCGGGCCAGTTGCATGGCTTCTTTCAGTGTCGCCCCACTTTCGTCCAGCCGTCGAATGAACGTGTGACGCAGGCAGTGGAAGTCCGCGAACAGGGGCGTGCCGGTGGGCGAGTCGACCCGGTAGGGGATGCCGGCCGTGTCCAGGTCGTGCCGGAGAACGTCCACGGCGTCGGCAGCCCACTTGCCCGGCCATGCCAATGACCGGGGCGGCTTGCCGGCGAGGAACGGCCGGAGAACGTCTGCCAGGGACGGGGAGATGGGCTGAACGGCCTCCTGGCGGTTCTTGGCCTTGTCGGCGGCGAGGTGGATCGTGGGCGGGTTCGTGGCGAGAGAGAAAGACGCTATCGCCAGCGATGCCAATTCAGAGGCCCGGAAGCCGGTACCGAGGGCAGTGTGGTAGAGGACGGCCCGCTCTCGCCCCGTGAGACCGCGCACCGTCTGTGATGAATTCTGGGTTGCATCGATCAGGCGGAACGTCTCTTCCTCGGTGAGCGTGCGGCGGTCGTGGCGGCGGTCGGTGTTCTCGTTCGCGGCCGACAGGTGGTCGAACGGGTTAGCGGCGATGCGCTTCCCTTGCACCATCCAGTTCACGAACGCCTTTAGCGCGATGAGGTACGTGTTCGCCGTGCGGGCGCTCGCCCCGCGGGCCTTCCGCTCGGCGAGGGCGACGACCGTCTCCCGCGGAAACCGGCGGCCGTGCAGTTCGCCCGTCACCGTCAGATTGTGCCGCCGGATCATCGGCGGGATCGCGGCGAGGGAGACGCCGAGGAATTCCGCCAACTCCTTCTTCGTGTACTCGGTCTTGTCCGGCGGGACGGGACGCGAGTCGGCTTCCCGGAGGTCGGCGAGGAAGTCGGTCACGTCGGCGGGGTCGAAGTCGGGGGCGAACGTGAACCGGCAGTGGTCGCACACCTTCTGCACGCGAGACGCGGCGGCCCGGTAGTGCTTTCGGGTGACGCCGTCGGCGTGTTGGGCCTTCTGCCAGGCGGCGAGGTGGTCGGCCAGCGGGGTGACGGCGTGTTCGCGGAACGGGTCGACGGCCCCGGCCTTGCCCATCTCGATGGCCTGCAACATCTCCCCGAGCATGATCTCGGCGGCCCGCTTGTTCGGCGACAACGGGACCGGCTTCCGCTTGCCGTTGGGCTGGCGAACTTTGGCGTACCACGTGTCGAGTTCCTTCAGGTACATCGTCCCGCACGCCGTGACCGGGTAGAGCACCGCCCGCCCGCCCTCGCGGATCCTCACGTGGGCCTTCCCGTCGCGGTCCACGATGTCGGGGTTCGGCGGCAGTTTCTTCGTAAACGTCGGCTTGTACATCTTCACGCGCGTACCCTCGCCGCAGGAGCGAACAGGGTACGCCCTTCAATGCGTTAGGATCAATCGCAGGTGTGAATCAGCGGCGAGAGAGGACTGACCGCCAGACGGCTTCCCATTCGTCGCGCGGCGGGCACCCGCGGCGACACCACTCGGCCAACTCGTGCCGGGACCACAGGACGGCCCCGACGATCTTCCGGGGTTGCGGGTTCAACCCGGTGGCGGTCCAGCGGTCCCAGGTCGGGGCGGAGACGCCACAGTAGGCGGCAGCGTCCTCCCGACGGAGTAGACCGGGCGGACAGGTTCGACGTTTGGCAGGAGATTCAGGCACGGGCCACCTCCTTCACCTTCGGAGGTCGGATGTACCAATCACCCGTTCCGAGAAACCGCAACATGAACCACTCGGCCTGCTCGCGGGTGCCGACCGTGCCGATGACCGTCCACCGCCTAGCACCGGCCGGTTTGAACTCGATCGACCACCGTTCGGACGAAATAATACGACTCATCGGATACCTCCAAGGGGGTCGTCCGGCGGCGGGTTGTACCGGCGGCCGGTGGAAGTGCCATTGGCGGAAGTGGTTGTGTCGCTCTGATTGTCGTTTACGGGAGGTTGGGAGGATTCACCCGTCACGTTTGGGCCGAATCCCGAAAAACCGGGTGTATGGCGCTTTCCGGGATTCGGGGTCGAACCCTCCCACCCTCCCGCGCCGGCCTCGGTTTCGTCCTTCGGGTCGGCGAGCGGGTCCACGTGCTTCAGCTTGCAGCGGTACATCATCACACTGGACTTCGAGGGCTTGCCGAACAACTTGGCCGCCCGCTCGAAGAACTTCCGCGACCCGATCAGTGTCGCGTCCGTGTGCCCGTTGGCCCGGTTCCAGTCGACGTAACTGTCCCGGAGTTCGGCCCCGGTGATGTTCGGTTCGTCGCACGGCTGCGTCTTCGTCATGAAGAACCGGCCGAGGGTGTCCTCGTCCTTGCGGTACGCGGCGGTCGCATGGGCGATCTCGGCCGGCGGCTCGATCGTGCCGTTTCCCGCGTAGAACCATCGGGCGGCTTGCACCATGTCGGCGAGGACGCCCTCGCCTTCGGCCTTCAACCGCTCCAAGAGGTGCGGGTCGGCCTTGTCCTCTGGTTTGAATACCCCCTTGGGTTCCCGGAGTTGGTCACTCACGGTCCAGAACCGCCGCGGGAACTCGATGAACCGGATGCGCCGCCAAATGCCGTTGTCCGTTCCCCGGACCCGGGGCCGGTGGTTCGTCGCCAGCGCCATCTTGTGCGTCGGGCTGAAGGAGAAGAAGTCCTGACGGCAGTACCGGGCGGTCATCGTGTCGCCGCCGGTCAGGTTCTTGATGCGGCTCTCGTTGAGGGCCGTTTCTTCCTGCGTCTCGCTCGCGACGGCGAGACGAGCCCCCCGGAACCCGGCCCGCTCGGTCGGGTGCCGGTTGCCGCTGGCGTCGAGGAGTACCTCGGCCGGCACCGTGTACGTGAGTTCCAACCCCAGCACGTACAGCAACAGTTCTAGCCATACCGTCTTGCCGTTCGACCCGTCGCCCACGAGCAGGTAGACGGCCTGGTCGGTCACTTCGCCCGTGAGCATGTACCCGGCCAACGCCCGGAGGTAGTCGGCCACGTTCGGCGAGTCGGGGAAGATGTCGTCGAGGAACTTCAGGTACAGGGGCCGCGGGGCGTCGTACACGAACCGGATCGGGCAGAGCGTCGTGAGGTAGTCCTCGCGACGGTGCGGCGTCAGTTGCTCGGTCCGCAGGTCGACGGTGCCGTTCGGGCAGTTGAGCAAGTCCCGCCGCTTGTCGAACACGTCGCTCCCGACCGGGATGAAGACTCGCGGGTCGGACTTGGCCGCCGAGAGCATGTCGCGGATCTTCCGGATGTCGTGCGACTTCTTCGCGTGGGCGATCATCGCCTTGGCCGCCGTCTCCGCCTTCTTGGCCTTGGCCTCCTCCTCTTCGGTCTTGGCGTCGGCGAGGGCGTCGACGGCGGCCTTCAGGGCCACGACGGCCTCGGTGAGCAGGTTCTTGACCGTGGCCTTGGCCCGCTCTTGAACGGACGCCCCCACGCCGTCGCGGACCCAGCGGACGCCGTCGAAGGCGGCCCAGCACCCCCAATCGCCGACGTACCGCACGTCCTCGCCGTGGTCGGCGATGAGCCGGGCGGCGTTGCCGATGTCGCTGAGCGGGTGCAAGAGTCGTTCGTCGGCCGGTACGCGGCCGGCCCGTTTCTTGGCGGCTTGGTCGGCCACCCGTTGTCGTGACGCACTCACGAGTACGCCTCCTCGGTTGCGGCGATGGTTTCCAAGTTGGTGACGCGCTCCTCGATGTCTCGCTGTTCGCCCCGCACCCAGTCGACCGTCGGTTGGAGGAGTTGTTGCAGGACTGGCACGAACGCGGCCCGGATCCGGCCGTCGCGGAAGAGTTGTGCGAGCAAGTCGGCTAACTCGTCCGGTTGATACGCGAACGAGTGTGATAGGCCGATCAGGAACGAGTTGCCGACGTGCTCCTGCTCCTCGCGGAGCTTTGCTCTGGCCGCGGCCCTCTCCCACTCGGCACCGCGAACCGCTGCGGAATCACCCGACACGTGCGCGACGTGCACGGCACGCTCGGCCTCGCAGCAATCGAGGTAGAGGTGAGAGAGTGCTTTCTTGGGCTCTCGCTCGCGATTCGCCATCTCGCGCAGGCCGACGAAGGACTCGGGCGAGAGGAGCGGGGCCGACGGAAAATCATCCACGGGCGGCCGGCCGCCGGGGCGCGGTGGTATGATCATGGTGAGCCTCCTGCGGGGTGATGCCCGCGGTTGGTGGTCAGTGATGTTTGGGACTGTTGGCGATTGCGGCGGCCGACCTGGCGGGGTCGGCCGCTCGCGTTTAACGGGCGGGGGTTTGTGTGGCTTCTTGCTCGCTTAGCCATTTCTCGAGAGTCGCACGGGTCCAGCGAACCACCCGGCCGCCGGCGAGACTGATCGGCCGCGGGAAGCGACCCGATTCGATCCACCGATAAAGTGTTGTCTTGCCGACGCCAAGCGTTTGGGTCACGTCGTTGACCGTCAGCACCTCAGTCAAGGTCGTCATCGCCATGTCTAGCCCCCAATACCCGACCGCACCACGCGGTTCGTGAGGGGACTGTGGACAGGCGGCGGGGAATCATCAAAATCCCTTAGAGTTCCAGGCAGTTCCGCTGAATTTTGCCGCTTGAGCTTGCTGGAATCAGGGTTTAGGGGTCAAAATGCAAGTGTCTTTATCCGCGCCCTAATACTTTCGCCATTTATCAAATGGAAATCGGGTGGCGTATCCGAGACATTCGCATGTCCATCGGCGAATGGTTGCGCGACACGCCCGCGAGCGGGTGGACGCAAGAGCGACTCGCTGAGGAGGCGGGGGTGAGCGTCGAGACGGTGCGGGCCGTCGAGCAGCGCCGGGGCTACGACGTCGGCTTCCTGACGGCCGTTCATCTCTGCCACGCCATGCGATGCTCGGTCGCGTCCGTCGTCGACGAGGTTGGCCATCCGAACGACGTGTACCTCTACCAGCCGGGGGTAAATCACCGGGGGCCGCTCGGCGACTTGGTACGCGCGATGCGCACCCGAAAGAAGTGGTCACGGGCAAAGTTCGCGTCCGTATCCGGCATCCCGCAAACCACACTGACCTACCTCGAATCGGGCCGGGCGGTGGGATTGTCACTCGGGCGAGCCGTTGCGATCTCGCGGGCGTTCTTCAGGCCCATCAGCATGTTCGAATATTGTTCCGACGTGGAGCGGCCGAGGGGTAGCGTGTTTCTGACCGACTCACAAGATAATCGAATATGGCGGACCGTTTGAGTATCTCCTTCCGGTCAGATACTTCAGGACAACGGCACGCCACCGGCGGAAGGCGGGTTTGAGTGCCAATCGGCTGTCATCCGCGAGCCTACCGCCGAACGTCCGTACAACAAGAGTTCATCCGCGCGATCCCGAGGTTCGATGTCGCCGGCTTCTCAAATCAACGGGACTCGCACCATGACCGACCTGGCCGCAGCTAAAGCTAACTTCCTTTCCCGCGTTGAGAGCATGGAGTCCGGGGAGTCGGCGCGTTTTGCCCCGCTGCTCGACGCCCTCATCGCTTGGAGCGAACAAAACGGCCTCGCGTACACCCGCCACGTCGGGCAAGGCGGCGTCCTGAAGTTCGCCCTGCCCGGCTCGAAGGCGGCGTTCTGGGCGGCCACACCGCGGAAGACCGACGGCGGGAAGCTGACGATCCTCGCCGACGCCAAGTTCCCCGAGGCCCTTCGCGTCATGGTCCGGGAGGAATTGCTTCTCATCAAGGGCCACCCCGTGGCCCGCCCCTCGTGGGAACCGTCGCTGCCCGAGAAGGGGGCGGAGGTCGCATTCATCAACCTCATCTGGGGGCCGCACCGCGACCGCGTCATGAACTTGATGGGTCAGTTGCTCACCGAATTGAGGCGGCCCGAGGCGGCGGTGGCGGTGTAAGCGGTCCCGAACCCGATGGCGATCCGCGGCTCGGCTTCGAGATCGGTACAAAGATCCCGCCCGTCCCTCAGCTCGGAGCCCCCCATGCGCACACGTTTCTTGCTGATCCTCGCCGGCGTTGTCGTTGGCGTTGCCGCCGCCCTGTTCCTCACTGGCCCGTCTCTGCCCTCGGCCGCCGCCGAGAACCCCGCCCCGCTACCGATCGGCCGGTATCAGATATCGGCGTACCCGGCCGCGGGCGGTGGGCCGACCGGGGCGTTCGTCGTGGACACGGCGACCGGCGAGGTGTTCTCGCTGACCGTCATGGACAACCCGAAGTCGCTCGGCAAGGTAACGAAGTAGCCGCGTCGCCGAGATGTCAATGAACGAACCCCGGCCACATGATGGCCGGGGGTGATGTCGTGGCAGTTGTCAGCACACGCCCGGTTTCAGTCCGGCCCGCCGGCACGCGAGCCACGCGGCGGTGATCGCCGCGTTTACACGATGCCATGCGGCGGTTTCACTCAACCCGAGTCGCTCGCCGACCTCCGAAAGCGTCAGGCCGGCGGTGAAACGCAACCGAAGCACGCGCCGGTGCCGCGCAGGTACCGTTGCAATTGCAGTCCGAATGCGATCAGCCAAGTCCTCGCGATCCACGTCTCGCTCTGGGCCACGATGGTCGAGAATGCCCTCCGGATTGGAGAGATGGCCCGAGACGTGGGCGGCATGATACTCCCGGCTCCGCCGACGCGCGCTCAGGACGCTCTTAACCTTGAATCCGGCCCACGTTCCTGGTCGGCCCTTTTCTGGGTCATAGCCGCGGGCCGTTTCGAGGATGCGCACGGCGGAGATCTGACCCGCGTCGTCGGCGTCGTGTTGGCATGGCACTGCTTCACGACAGAGTTTCAGGAGAAGCGGGAAGACGGACAGCGCGACGGCGTTCCGCTCGGCGGTGGGAAGGAGTGGTGGCTTCTTCCGAGAGGTCGGGCAGGTAGTCGTTGGCAAGGTGGGTTTCTCCGGTGTTGGGTGTGAAGAAGGAAAGAGTCAGCCGCGGCATTCGGTCTTGTCGAACCACGTGCCGGAGCCGAAGTCGCTCGAAATCATCAGGCGAAACGCCCGGAGGTTGAACGCCGTAGAACACAGCGCGTCGACGACCTCGTTCACGTAAAGTTGCACGTCCGGCTCGGTGATGGCGAACCCGCTCATCAGGCCGAAGACAACGTCCTCGTGATCCGGGCGGGACGTAAACGCCATCAAGTCATGGCGGAGTTTGTCCGCCTGCCGGAGCAGGTCGACGAACTCCAACTCGGCCGGGGTCGTCGGGCCGGCCGGGCGAATCGCTTTCTTCAGTGCTGCTCTCATGTTGGGTCTCCTTGTCGTGGGTGGGTGTGCTACTTCGCGCCGGTGAGGAAGGGGCGGGGGGCGGCCTTGACCTGGGCCGGGGTTGCCGCCGCGCGTTCCGGGTACGCCACGGCGACGGCCGGGGTGCTGTACTCGCACGCGGCGGTTGTGAGCCGGATGGGCCGGGCCGGGCTCACGGGGGTCGGGGTAACCCAGAGGTCGAGGAAGCTGGCCGCCGGCCGAACCACGGCCGGCAGTTCCGCGACCCGCGCCCAGACGGCCGCCTTCATCCCCGGTTGCCGGTCGTCGAGGGCGGCGAGCCACACGCACAGGGGGCAGGCGCACAGCCGGCCGTGGTAGTGGAGCATGTCCATCGCCACCTCGGCGGCCATCTCCAGCAGGCGGATGAGTTGGCGGAACTGGCGCATCTCCCGGGACGGGTCCGCCGCCCGCTCGGTGGCGACGACGAACGCCCCGACCTCGACCGGGCAGTCGTAAGCTTCCGCCGCGGACTCCGCGTCCCGAAGCGAAACGCCGACCCACTTATCGGCCCCGGCCCGCGACCCGGGGAGGCGGACGTGAAATCGCTTCTGGTCAGGCCAGCAGTGCCCGTTGTCGGCGGCGACGAAGTGCGGCCAGTGCGGCTCGGCCTTGAGGGCCGGCGCCGGCATGGCCGGACGGTCGTACTCGTCGCGGGTGAACGGGGTCGACGTACACATCGGGAACTCTCCGTGGATGGATGACGGCCTGCGCGCGGGTAGGTGCGCGCAGACTCCCCGGCCCGGCGGCGAAACCGGGTGTACGCTGGTCCGGGGATAGCAAGTGCCAAGGAACTCCGCGGCGGGTGTCGTCCTGATCCGCCGCGGGGCAGCCTCACGCCGTCCCGGGCTCGCGGTGTTGGATCGACCCCCGGCGGTTCTGCCGGACCGCGCGGGGGGAGAGGCGTCCCTGCCTCGCTGGTGTCTGCTTCCCGCCGCCCATCATCGGCGGCCGGCCGTCGGGCGCAAGGTCGGTTGCGGGTACGCCGTCGAATTGATCGGACGGGATGAGGAGGTGGGCCACGGGCTTCCCCGCCCGGTCAAGCGCGTTCAGCACAGCGACGAGGTCGAGCGCGAAGGCGGCCTCGGCGCTCGCGGGCGGGGTGGCGTTCGCTTTCATGTCGGTGACTCCGTTCGTCGTGATGCGCACCCTCCCCCTTGCGGGAGAGGGAAGGATGTGGGGTCAGGCCGCGTGCGCCGGGGCAGCGTCGAGGACGCCGTCGGCGAGTAACTCCTTGGTGCAATCGCAGTGCTTGCACGTTTTCTTGAAGCAGTACCCAGGGCAGGAACACTTCGCCGGCCGCCCGGCCCGGTCGAGCGTCACGCCGTAGACCTCGCCGTCCGTGAGCTTCAGGAAGAGGACTTGCCCCTCCTCCAGGGCGACGCCGTAGCTGATCGTGTCGCGCTTGCTCTGAACGATCGTCAGCGTGCCGAGGCTCGGGCTGGTTGCGTCCGCGGATGGGAGGAAGGCCCACCGGCGGCCGGCCTTGTGGGTCAGGGTGGGAGCCAGTTGACCGCACGTGGGAAGGGGCATGGCATGTTCCTCGGCGCGCACCCTCGACGCGGACGACGGAACGAATCCTCTCGCCTGAACCCCGGTTCACATGGCGTTGGTGGTGCTGCGGTGGTAGAATACTCCCGCGGGAGTACTTTGTCTACTCCTCTGGGAGTAGTTTTCCAAAGATTCTCCCAACTTTTTTCCCAGTGGTCCCTATGCCCTTTCCGCATCTGAAGTTGAAGCAGCGTCGCGAAGAACTTGGTTTGACAAGGAAGCAGTTGGGCGAGAAGTGCGGTGTGCCGGAGCGCCACATCGAAGCAATGGAGCAGGGCCGCAAGGTGAACCCCACGCACGACACCCTAGAGGCGCTCTGCAAGGGGCTGGAAGTGGACTGCACTTTCTTCTTCACCGAAGACGCTGAACAGCCGCCTCCGATCGTTGGCCGGCCACCGAAGGCGAAGGAAGATGGCAAGCCTGCGAAGGGCAAGAAGAAGTGACCCCGCCCACCTTCGCCGAGAAGTTGACCGAACTCCGCGCCGCGTCCGGCCTGACGCAACAGGAACTCGCCGACAAGACCGGCGTGCCGTTGGCGACGATCCGCCGGTTCGAGGCCGGGAAGAACAAGCGGTCCCCATCGTGGGGTCTGGTCGTGCGCCTGGCGGCGGGTGTCGGGGTGCCGTGCCGGGTGTTCTCGGCGTGCTGGGAGGCCGGCGAAGGGGGGTGAGGAGTCGATACAACAATCTTTCCCAATTCGCCCGTGAAAGAGACAGCCATGGCTAAGAAGCCGACGAAACCCGCCCCCAAGACCCCCGCGGCCCCGCCGACGACGCTCGCCAAGGTCAAGAAGGCCGTGACGGGGTCGGCCGAGAAGGTCGCCGAGATCGCCACCGACGTGGCCCACGCGGCCGAGAAGCACGTCGTCACGCCGGTCGGTCAGGCCGTCGGACTGGTGAAGAAGCCGAAGGCCAAGCCGGCCCGGGCCAAGAAGAACAGCACCGCCCCGAAGGCGGCCGCCCCAATTCCGCCGCGGAGTACGTCGCCGTCGGGGAAGCTCATGTCGAAGAACCTCGCGCCGGTCCCGAAGGAGGCGACCGCGAAGGGCGCGACGAAGGTCAAGGGCAAGCCCAAGGAGTAACATTTACCCGCCAAGTCAACCTCGCCGCCGAAGAAGTGAGCCCCCATGAAGGCGATCACGACCCCCGTCCCGCCGGCCACGTTCGACGAGGTGGCCTCGCGACTCGATGTACTCCTCACGGTTACGGAAGACCTCCTGACCGTGATTGAACACATGGACCGCCGGCACCCGTGGGAAACGACCGACGACGACATTAGCGGTCCCCCAGCCCCGAAGAAATGACCGCATCGCCACCGGACCCACAACCTTCTCGGCGAAACCATGAGCGATTCCAAGAAGAGCAGTGAGTGGGCACTTTTCGAGGCCCGCCAACGAAAGCAGTACCGTGAAGACAACCCGCGGTCTTGGGCGTGGCTAAAGGTTGTCGGCGTGGTCGTCGTTGGGATCGCGATCGGCGGCTTAGCCTATTACTTGTTCGGCCGGCCTCCGAGGTAGCGATTCGGAACTCGGTCCTCGGGATCGCGGTGAACAGCCCGATGCAGTAAGCCCCGCCATGCCCGTCATCGTCGCCGTTGTGTTCTTGCTGGCCGGCGTGCTGTTCTGGGTCTTCTTCCGCCGACTGAGGGACGATCGCGGGGAGGGCGGGCGATGACGGAAGCGGAGTGGCTGGCGGGGACCGATTCGACGCTCCTGCTGGCGTTCTTGGAGGGGAAGGCGAGCAGCCGGAAATTTCGACTCTTCGCCGTGGCCTGTTGCCGACGCCTCCTCCCCCTCGCTCCCACGAAGCGGAACCAAGAGGATGTCGAGTCCGCGGAGCGGTTCGCCGACGGAACTATTCCCGAGAGCCAGTTGAACGCCGTTTTCTATCAGAGGATCGAGCGGGCCTCGCCCATCCACACGACGTGTGCCATGTTGCCGGATGCGTTCCATGCGGCGATCATTTCCGCGAATCAGACCTCGCGGTCCATCAGTCTGCAAAAGCCGCCGAAGGGAAGGCGCGACGCCCGTATCGGGGAAGGTACGACTCAAACGACCTTTCTCCGCGACATCTTCGGCAACCCCTTCCGTCCCGTCAACTTCTCCCCCGCCTGGCTCACCCCCACTGTCGTCAGCCTCGCGGAAGGCATCTACGAGGACCGTGCGTTCGACCGCCTGCCAATCCTCGCGGACGCCTTGCAGGACGCCGGGTGCGAGGACGCGGACGTGTTGGGACACTGCCGGGGCGACGGGGTTCACGTGCGAGGGTGTTGGGTCGTCGACGGCGTGCTCGGGAAGGTGTGACCGACCCGGTCTGACATCTGAGGCCGGCTGAACGAAACTTCCGGCCGAGGCTCACGAGGGGCTACGAAATCGATCGCCGTTCCCTGCCAACTTGGCACCCCTCGGCAAGCCGCTTTTCTCTCCATTTTCCTTATTTCTAAGTCGTATTTCGACTTCCGCCCGACTACCGCCGCGGGCACGCTCCTTGCATTTTCCGGGCGGGCGGCGGGGATTCCCGTCGGGCACGGACCGCCGCCCGTTGTCCCCGCGGTGCCCGACCACGCTCGAAGGAGGTTAATCATGCTGTCCCTTCTCGCCAACGACTCCCCGTTCGCCCCGGCCAACCGCCTCAGCCCCGTACTCGACCGACTCTTCGAGGGGATCACCGCCCCCGGGTGGCCGACCCGCGGGCCGGCCCTGTGGGAATCCCCAGACGCCGTGTACTTCCAGATGGACGTCCCGGGGGCGACGGCGGGGGACCTGGACATCTCCGTCCACGGCGACGAACTGATCGTCTGCGGCGAGCGGAAGGTCCGCGGCCGTGAGGGCGACGAGCGATCGTTCGGCCGGTTCGAGACCCGGGCGGCCCTGCCGTGCGGGGTGGACGCGGACCGGGTGGAGGCGACGCTCGCGAACGGCGTCCTGTCCATCACGTGCCCGAAGTCCGAGGCCGCCAAGCCGCGGAAGATCGCCCTCAAGTCGGCGTAACCGCCGGGCCGCGGGGAAGGCGTTGGTTCGGCTGTCCCCCGCGGGAACTCACTGCGCATTGGTCTACCGGGCCGGCGGGTGCCGGCCCGGTTTGTTTTCGACCTTGCTCGTGAGAGAATCAGTGGAACGCGCCGCCACTCTCGGTTGGATACCCGCCCGGGCGGCGGTGGAGCCGATTACTCCCTCCGCAACGAAAAAGGCCCAGTAGCATATTAAGTTGAACTTGACCCCCGGAGCGAAGTTCATGTCAGACACCCCACTCGACATCGAGTCGGATCAAAAAAACGCGAATGAACTGACCGCGCGGATAGCTCTGTTGCTGAACCACATAGAGGGCCTGATGAAGACGAACAAACACTATCTCGACTCGATTAACACCCTAATCGAGAAGGTCGATCGGCTTGAAACCGAGGTGAAGAGGCTGGCTGGAAATTGACCCCTCGCTCGGCCCGTCAGCGGATGCAACTCAAGCCCGCATCGCGATCGAATGGGCCGAGGGGAGGCAGGCACACAACTTGCTGACTTCCCGACGGGAACTGCATTCGCCTAACCTCGCCGAACCTCGCCCGGCCCGCTCATGACTGCTATCCATCGCATCGACCCGGAGATCTGGGTGGAGACGCCCCAGGGCGGCGGCCTCGCGTACTTCCTCATCGACTACGGCCCGTCGATCAACACGATCTGGGTCGTCCGCCTGGACGCGACCGGCGACGTGATCCACGTCGAGTCGTCCGAGGTCCGCATCCTCGGCAACCCGATGTGGCACATCCCCCACCCGCTCCCGTTCGACCCGCCGGAGCCCCCGTCGCCGAACGGTTCAGCGCACCCGAATCGGATCAAGGTCCACGAGGAATGAGTGTTCGCCGGTGACGTGACGCCGACAGGCCGGGACAGGCTGACCGCGGGCCCACTCAGCAACGCGCCACCCAATCCCTTGACTTGCGACCGCCGGCCGGGTCCAATGTCGTGCCGGAGGTATCATTCGCCGGCACGGAATAATACTCAGTTCGGCAGCGGAGGCGCACGGATGCGGGAAGCCGAGTTCCAGCGGACGCAGTACGGCGTCACACGCACCTATCGGATGCGGCGCCTCGATGACCCGCCGGAACGGACCGAGGCCGTTAACTTCTTCGAGACCGTCGGTGAGATCCCCTGGCTGCACTCGGCGATCAACCTGCCGGAATTCCTGCACGGGCTCCCGATTGAGGAAGCCAACGAGTACCTGAGCCACCACCCAATTCGAGAGGAGTACTCCTGCCTGGTGTTGTGGGAGGGGGAACTGATCCACGACGACGACCTGCGGTGCATCGAGCACCTGCCCGAGTTGGAGATCGTGCGGCTACACTCGGACAACATCACCGACGCCGGTGTCAGCCATCTGCGGTACCTGCGGCAAGTCGATGTCTTCGAGCTGTACTCGTCGCGGGTCACCGACGTTTGCCTCGACGTGATCCGGCAACTGCGCACGATTCGGTTGCTGGACCTCCAGGGGTGTCGGCAACTCAGCAGAGGTCGCTGCGAGGAGGTAGCCAGGGAGTTGGGCGTGCAAGAGTCCTGGCTGCCGGAAACGCACGCCGAACCCGTCGCTGCACCGGACCCGGCCTTGTCCTGACTTGTTGCTCTCTCTGTAAGGTGTCAGGATGACCGACGAAGACGCCTTCCAAACTGCTCTCGATGCGAACCCGGCGGACCACAGCACGCGGCTGTCGTTTGCCCAATTTTTGGACGAACGGAGCGACCCGCGCGGGCCTGGTTATCGGGCGATGGGCCGACTGACCTTGTACGCGGCCCCGTCCTCGGAAAGCCCTCTATCGCGGTTCCGGGAGCAATTTGAGCGAGTCTTCGGAACGGATGATCCCCGTCGGATCCCCGGATGGGCGAGGCGGTGGTGGGTTCGCTACATGGTGGCCGATGATGCCTGTCATGACGCATCCGCCATCGGGCGGGCGAGGGCGGAAAATCTGATGGCAATGGCGTTCATGGACCTCGACTCGGGCGATCGAGACGCGATCCTTTCCGCCGTTCCACCGCCCGTTTGACCCGTTGCTCGATCAGAAACGTGTAGGCGATGGTTCGGCGGAGGGCGTCCATGTGGTTGAGGTCGACGGAGTCTTTGGGTGTGAGTTCTGCCGCGACCCGGCAAATCCTCTGATTGACGGGCTGGCTTCAGGGCCAGTGGCAACCTACCTGCTTCAGTGCCCAGCATGCGGGCAGTATTGGGGCGGTTGTGGTGTCGAGCCGCACTACCGCCCGCCACTCACCCCGGCCGAGGCGGCAGCGTTTTTCCCCGAGGCGTTCAGTCCGCCGTCGCCCGGCACTGAACCCACCACGACGCCAGACACTGCCGCCCGTTGACCGGTGGCTCGGCCAGTCCGGTGCGGGGAACCATGTCATCGTTCGCGAGGAGGGGCGGCGGAATAGCCTCCGCGGATCACTCGAAGCCGGGTTGCCTCGCCCGGGCCGCTTCCCGTACCCGTTCCGCTTCCTGCCGGGCCTGGGCTTCTCGTTGGGCCACGAGCGCGGGCGGGACCTCATCGGGATCCGGCAACCGCCGCTCCGTGCATCCGACGACGAGGGCCAGGAGTAGGACGATCGTGCGCCTCATTGGCGGGCCTCGAAAGGGCGAGGGTTCGCCGATGACGCCGGCTCACCCACAACTCCGCGGCCCGCTCGCCCCAGGACTTTTTAAACCGTGGCGCGGGCTGCGGTGGTTAGAAGCAGACGTCGCCACACCAGAGGCTCGGATTGCCCCAGGCACTCGCCGCTTGCCACGACTGCGGCCAGGGGTTAATCGGCCGAATCCCCGTCGCCGGGACCGCCGAAAGGCGGCAATGTATCCTACCGCCAGCAAGGTCGTTCTCGAATCAGAATGGGGAAACTCCTGACACCGAGGCCCTTCGGCGAGGGTATACCCGCCCGCGTCCTCTCGGGAAATCAGGCCCGAGAGTGATGGGGGCGGGTCCGAGGGCATGGACCCGCCCCTCCCCTTGCGCGGACAGCCCCTCGACAAGCCATGACCGATCCGAAAGCCGCTCGTGCGTTGGCCGCGAGGCTGGTTGCCGTTGGGGACTTCACGCGGCTCCAGATTGTCGCAGAGATCGCCGCGCATGGCCCGGTGACGGTCGGCGTCGTGGCCGAACGGTTGGGCGTCCCCATGGTGAACATGTCACAGCACTTGAAAATGCTGCGCCAGGCCGGCATCCTGGCTGACCAGAAGCTCGGCCGCCACGTCGAGTACCGCTTCGCCCCGGGCGTCTTCATCCCGCCCGCGACGGCCGACGAACTCGGCACGCTGCACTTCGGCGCGTGGCGGATCAGCATCGGGCGAAAGAAGGGGAAGTGAGTGGGTGGGCAGGCCGTCCCTGGCCGTGAGGCGGTCCGTCGCTGCCCGTGATCATCTTCGGGTAGCGGGTGGGGCGGGTGAAGGGGATGGCGAATTGCTTTGCCCCTCCGTAGAGCACGGGGTACAAACGAGTAAGGGTGCAGGTCGAAAGGGTCGACGTGCACCCTCGAAAGAATGCTGGGAACGGGTATGCCGGCCTTGATCGAAGGTTTCAGGGAGTGAGAATTCTCCCACCGCTCAATGGGACACATGATGACTCGGTCCATCATTTCCGTTCAAAACGGCAGCGGAAACAAAATCACGCTGACGAAGATTCGCAAGACAACCGGGGATGGCGACGCGGTTAGGGACCACGACCGGTACCTCGACGAGTACGGGCAAGAGGTGCCGTTTGACGGATCGCGATTCTGGATTAAAGGGGACACGTACGTGATCGTCCCTGGCCCGGCGTGATCAACCCACCCCACCAGTTACGATCACCTCCACAGCCCGGCCCTCACCGAGTGGACTTTCACTGGCGGGTCGCGGGGTGGCGTGCAGCGAGGGTTGGCCACTGACGCCGGCCGACCCCCGAGTTCGCGGCCCACGCTCCCCTCACAGACACGCGCACCTCACAGATTGGAGAGGTGGGGAACGGGCTGCGGCGGTTGGCGGAGGTATCTTGATTCCGCGGGCACTCGCCGCTGGCCACGACTGCGGCACGGGGCCGAACCCCGTCGCCGGGACCGCCGGAAGGCGGCGGGTGAAGTATACGGGATGTCGAGAGATTCGGGCCGTCCACTTACAAAGTGGCTCGTTCGGGGTAGACCATACCGATGCGAACGATTCACCGCCTGACGTGCCTCATCTTTCACCGAGCCGATTGGCACACGCAACGGACCAACGAGTGGGGGCCGTGCGGCGAGATGTTCCACGTCCACCGCGCCTGTCGGAGGTGCGGCCGGCAGTGGGGGCGGTTCCGCCCGGCCGGTGTCGCGCCGGCGTGAGGAAGGGACCGACCCCCTCGCGGTCGACCTGGTGAGGGTGCAGCCGGCCGGGTCATCATCGGCGGGCGGGGGGGGGCAAGAAGTCCCTTGCCGCCGACTCACTTGACCCGTCCGGCGGTCACGGGGAGTATTTCGCCCGCCGCGGTCACTTCGAATTCGTCGGCCAACTTGTCGTAAGCGGCGAGGGTGCCGTAGTTTGTTTGCAAGACGTACCCTGTGGGAACGCCTGCCGCGTAGCGGTATCGACAGGTCAGTGTGAACCGGCGGCCGGCCCCGTCCTGAACCAGCACCTGCTCACCGTCTGCGAACGGGAAATCTGGGGCGGCCATCGTTCCTACTCGCTTTAGTCGAAGGCGGTGTTTAAAGTGAACCGGACCCGCGTCCGGCTTGGCGGCCGGGTCATCTTCGGCGGGCGGGGGCGGCGGGTCAAGGGGGAAGGCTAGCCCGTGGGGTGGCCGCGGCCACCCCACGCTCGGCTCTCCGGCCGATCGGATTGACGGCGTCGGCCGCCGGTGGTACGACTCTGCCACCCTAACGGAGACGCCCATGGCCCAGCCCCACGTCGATCGCAGAGAAGGCTTTCTCGTCCTGTCCGGTATCGGCACCCAACGATTCCAGTCGCAGTCCTGCGCGACGATGGAAGACGCTGAGGCCACCGCCCGGAAATGGGCGGTGGCGAACTCGGACGTGGCGGTCATAGTGCCCGCGGTTCTGTTCATGGGGGCGAAGCCGAGGGGCAACAAGGGGTAGTTGCCCCGCCTCCACGTCGTAGAAAAGCAACCGGGCCCACGGCCTGCGTGGCGGCGGGCGGTGTCGAGATGTTCCAACCGAACGGAAGCGATGATGCCGACCCCGGGCCTACCAGTCAAGAAGGCTCACACGCCGACCCCGGGCGACCCGCCGCCCAAGAAAAGGCGTGCCGTGATCGTCGACGCCGTTGGAACGGCGAGAACGGTCCACGGCGGCGAGGGCCAGCCCTTCGATCTCGACGCGGCGTTCAGCGCGGGTGCGGCCCTCGTGTTTGGCCCGCACCCCATCGGGACGGCGGGGAGTTTGTTCCTCATCGTCCAAGAAGCGTAGACTCTCGCTCAACTTCACGGTCGTGACCAGTTCGCTGTCCGCGCCAACGCCCCCGCCGTTGGTCTCCCTCACCTCTCCCCCGGCACCCACCCCAGCATCGCGACGACCTCGCAGATCCGCTTCCGGGTCGGCTTCGGTTGACTTCTACCGTCATTGACGCCATTCCGCCCCCGCGGGATGATGCGCCGCACTTCCGGGGAGGGCGGGCCGATGCGCGACCGAGACGACGGCAGCGGCGAGTGGGACGCGAGGCGGAAGCCGGCCAACGCGGCGATCGTCGCCGCGGTGTGCATCGCGGTGAGCCTGCCTGCCGGGTTCGCGGGCGGGTTCCTGATCGGCCGCACGGCGGCGACACCCGCCCCGGTTCCACCACCGGCCCCGATGGTCGCGCCGGTGGCCGCGAACCCCGCCCCGAATGCGCCGCCCCGCGTCGCGCCGAACGCCGACCTCGGCCCCGAGCGGAAGGCGCTTCGCATGACGTTCGCGGCGTTCAAGGAAAGTGTCTTCGGGCGGACGCGGGAGCAGGTCGAGAAGAAGTACGGCCCGCCGGCGCGGTCGATCGACGATCTGTCGGGCGCGTGGGACGGGCCGGTGTCGGTCTACGAGGGCGACTTCACGGCCCCGGGCGGGAACAAGGTCAAGGACGTGCGGCTCTACTACAAGGACGGCGTCGTCGCCGTCGTCGGTTAGGCGTTCCCGTCACCCCGGCCGCCCGTTGTTTGCTGGTCGCTGGCCGAACTGCTGCTGGAGGGCCTGTTGCTGCTGTTGCAGGAGCAGGGCGTCTTGCGCCTTCTTGATGGCCTCCAACAGCATCGTTTGCTTCTCGGCCTCGGTCATTCCACCTTCCTTCGTCACCGCGTCCTGGATCCGGTTGTACGCGCCGATCGCGTCTTCGCGGCCCGGGTTCACGGGCGTCGGCAGGCGGTGACCGCCGGGGTCGTCGGGCTTCTCCTTCTTCCCACGCTTTGCGGCATTCTGGAGGGCATCGTCGATGATGCCGTTCACGACGCCCTGGAAGTCCGGCGGGCGGAGGTTGACGATGGCGGCCATCGCCTCGCGGACGATCTCGGCCACCCCGCGGGCGACGACCCCGAGGCCGTCGATCCGGTCGGCCAAGTCCTGAATGAACCCGATGACTTCCGGGTCGGTCGCGATGTCGGTGATGGCTTGGGCCAACTCCTCCAGGAAGGGCACGACCACCGCTTCCGCGAGTTCCAACAGCGCCTGCCGGACGGGGGCGAGCGCGACCCACACCTTCTCAAATGCCGCGAAGACCTTTCCGAGCGCGTTCCGGATCGGCTCGGAGACGGCCACAAGAGTAGCGAACGCCACGCCGGCCGCCGTCGCCGCGGCGGCCAAGGCCCCCAGGATAATCGTCACGGGTCCACCGGCCCCGGCCACCCCGATCAGGGCCGGGGCGAGGCCGGCCACCGCCTTCATCGCGCCGCCCAGCAAACCCACGACCGGGCCGATGACGGGCTTGGCGAGCGCCCCGGCCGCGGCCACCCCGCCGACGGCGAGGCCGGCGTGCATGAGTTGGTCCTGCTGCCGGATGGTGAGCTTCGACAGCCACAGGTTCAACGCCTGCATCCGCCGTGTGAGGGCCTGGACGACGGGCAGAAAAATCCCCGCCAACTCGCGGGAGAGCATGGTGAACTGGGCGGCCAGCATGTTCCCTTCGACGGTGTTCCTCAGCCCGGCCCGGACCATGCCAAGGATGCCGCCGGTGGCCACCGTCGCCGCGGCCGTCAGCGCGTGGAGCGGGGCGGCGCTGATCCCGCGGTTCGACCCGTCGCCCGGCCGGCCGGCCCCCATCGCGCGGCTCGCGTTCGCCGTGACGCCGGTGATGGTGACGGGCAGGTTCTTGACCGCGTTGCCCCACCCGGCCGGGCCGCCCTTGTTGCCCGCCACGAATCCCGACGCTGTCGCCATCGCGCGGCCGGGCATCGTGTCCTGGGGCGACGGCAGTTTAGTCGAGCGGATCAATCCCCCGAGCGGCCCCGGAGTGCCCCATCCCGACGGCGCTGCCGACCGTACCGGCGACTGCGCCGGTACGGTCGGCAGCGAGGGCAGGTTGACCGGCGGCGCGAACTGGAACCCGCGGTCGGCGAGCGCCTTCTTGACCCGCTCGACTTCCTTCCCGAACTCCTTGAGGTCGTACATCGCCTTGTCGTAGTTCTTCAATTCGAAATCCACGGCCGCCCGCGGGCGGCGGGCGTCGGGTTGACCTTGCGGGCGGTTCGGCGGCGGCGGGAACATGGCGGATCATCCGTTGCGTGAAGGAAGGGGACGTTATTCGGCCGATAGGTCCGCGGGTTCCGCTTCCACCGGCGCGACAAGGGAGGTACCGCCGGTTAGGAAGTCCACAAGGTTGTCCTCCGTTAACACCTCCTTCAGCCACTCGCGCGTCACGAGCGGCTTGTTCCCGACGGCCGTGAGGAACACGAACTCGCGCATCCCCTCGGCCGTCATCGTCCAGGCGTGAATTTCGGCGTCCGTCGGCTCCCTCTTTCCGCCCGCCGCCGCGTCGAGCGCCTCCCGGAACAAGGCCGATCGATCCTCCGCGCTGAGCGGCTCGCCGGCCGCCCGGGCCTGGGCGACGGCACGGAGGGCCAACTCGGCCGGGTCGCGCATCTTGGCCTGGATCTTCGTCACCGCGGCCTTGCGGAATTTCCACGCATCGGCGGGTGGAATCGGGGTGAGGATCAAGTCCCGGCCGCCGAGGGTGACGAGGGCGGGGCCGGCGGAACCGGGCAGGGGGATCGACATGGGGGGCATCCTTAGCGGGTGGGGAGTGAAATCGTGGGCAGGGTCGGGAAGGTGATGACCGGCCGGGTGAGCCGGGACACGTCCACCGGCGGGCGGATCAGGTGGCCGATGTCGGCCACGCCAGTCATCCGCGTCAGGAACTGCGACACGATCGCGTCGCGAATCCGGAGCAGGTCAGTGACAGGTTGCTGGTCGGGGGTCGTCATCGGGTGGGTTCCTGGTCAGCGGTTGTGCTCCCCGACTGTGGCCGCCTCCGGGGAACGCGGTGCGCGGTCACGCACGCCCCCGCAGTTCTCCGCATCGCGTCCTTCCCCGCCCGGCCGCCACAGTCGGGGCATGGGATCGACGACCACGGCCGAACCGGCGTACCTGTCCCGCGTCCAGACCGCCCGCCGGCTGAACGTGTCCCTGCGGCTCGTCGACGCCATGCTCGCGGACGGCCGCCTGCCCGCCGTCCGCGTCGGCGGGTGCGTCCGCGTCCCGCTCGACGCCCTCACCCCCGACGCCCTACCCCCGTACCAACCACCGGAGCCGACATGCCCCCCGCCGCAGAAGTGACCCCGCCCGCCGACCCGCTGGCCGCCGTCGCCGCCGTCCAAGCCGCCGTCGAGGCGTTCGCGGTCGTCCGCGACCACGACTTCGACCGCGGCCTGTCGGACGTCCTCGCCGCCCTCCGACTCCGCTACCCGGACGTCGACGACGCCCTCGGCCTGCTCGTCCGGTTCGAGGCCGATCAAGACCTCTTGGCCCGACGCCTCACGGAGGGCCTGCGGTACTCGCTCCAGGCCGTCTCGGACGGCATCCGCAACGCGCTCGCCCGCCGGGAGGAACTGCTCGCCCAGTACCCGGAGCACGCGGCCCGGTACGCCCCGGCCGGGTTCGTCTCGACCCGCGGCCTCCACGTCGAGCACCTCGTTAGCGTCCGGCAGGCCGGCTCGCCCCTGACGGCCGATTACGCGGTCGTCCCGGCCCGGTGGGAGGACGGGGACGTGGCGCGGGACCAACTGCCCGGCCTGCTGCCTCCGGAGGTGCTGTTCCGGAAGAGGTACTACGTCCTGGGGCGGATGGCCGCGGCGTGCGTCAACGGCCGCGTCCGCCCGTTCATTTCGATCGACGCGATCAAGCGGCACACGGCGGCGCTCGTCGCCAACCAGGCGGCCGTGCAGCGCGAGGACGAGGAGCGGCTGCGGGCCGAGGAGGAAGAGGACCGGCAGCGGGAGGAACAGCGGCGGCTCAGCCGGCCGATCACGGTCGGGGAGATGGAAGCCCTGCGGCGGGAACTCGCGGGGGCGAAAGCGTGAGCATCGCATCGCGGTTGGCGAAGTTGGAAGCGGACCTGGGCGACGGGGCGGACGCCACGCCCCTGCACCTGCCCCCGCAGTGCGTCGACCCGTTCGTCGTGTCCCGGATGGCGGAGCGGGCGTTCCGGGAGCCGGTCACGACCGACGACGAGTTGCGGGACATGGCCCGCGGGGACGCCAACGCCGTCGACCTGGCCGTCGAGTGGGCCGTGGACGAGGCCCGCGACACGGCCGCGTCCTGGGCCGCGGGAGGTCGAGCGTGAGCATCGAGACGCGACTCCAAAGGCTTGAGGGCGAAGCCGCCGCAAGAGCAAAGGTCTGGCCGACGTACTACTGCCCGCCGCAAAAGCCGGTGGACGACGGGGCCGACCGCGTCCCGCACGCCTGCGACGGCGAACCGCCTGCCGTACCCACCGAGCCCGTGACGCACAATGGCACAAAATGACGCAGCTACCGCCCACCCCCGACGGACCACCGCCGGACGACGACAAGCCGTCCCGGCGGGTGTTCGAACCCCGACTGATCGCCGAGTTACTATCGTGCGGGACGGTCACGGACGCGGCGGCGAAGGCCGGCATCAGCCGCCGGACCGCCCAGCGGTGGATGCGCCAGCCGGGGTTTCAGGCCCGGTACCGGCAAGCCCGCGAGGACGCTGTGAGTGCCGCCGTGGGCCTGCTGCACAACAGCACCAGTTCCGCCGTCCAGGAACTCGCGAAGATCCTCGCCAACGACGTGACCCCGCCGGCCGTGAAGGTGCAAGCCGCGAACGCCGTCCTCGGGTGGGCCGCGAAGTTCGGCGAGCTGCTCGACGTGCGAGCCCGCCTAGCCGCGCTGGAGCGGAAGGCGAAGCAGAAAAAGTCTTAACCCCTGGAGGATGCCCGATGAGTACCGTGATGATCCCGGCGAACGCGAGCGCCGTCCCCGGCCTCGACTACACGCCGAGCCGGACGGAGGCCGAGCGGATGGCGTCCATGCCCCACTGCCGGATGACCGTGTACAAGGCGATCGTCGGCGACCGCGTCACCGGCCGCCAGGACGGCGACGGGCGGTGCCCGCACTGCGGCGGCGTCCACGCCGTCATCGACGTGTTCGACTCCGAGGCGCAGGTCACGAAGGCCCTCGCCGGCGGGCAGCGGAACGCCCTGCTGTTCGTCCGCGACGGGGACGGCGGCGAGCCGTTCGCGCTGGTCAACGGCGACCCCGGGGCGACGATCAAGTCCCTCCTCGGGTACGACCCGAACGAGGGGTTCGGCGTGCCCGCGAACCAGCCGCCCGGGTTCGTGACGAAGGCGATCGGCAACCACGACCCCCGCATGATCACGAAGGGCTGACCCGTGAGCATCGAATCGCGCTTGGCGAAACTGGAACAGGACGAGGCCGCGGCCGGCGACACCGGCCCGCTGGTCGTCCGCTACGGCTGCACGCCGGACACCGACCCGAAGCCGGCCGTCCCGCGGACGGGCGACACCCGCTTCTGCCTCGCGGCGGGCGACTCGCTCCCGGCGTGGGCGAAGGGCCGGCCGACCATCTTCCTCCCGGCCGAGACGGGGCCGCACGACTGGCCCGGCGATTCGTGAGCCACGCCCCGGTCGGATCGGGTTGGTACGTCGGTGTGGGGCCGGCGACCGACCGGGGCGTTCTTCTTGCGTTCCTCTGCACGTTCTGCGTTCCTTCCCCCATCCCCGTTACGATTGAGCCATCGCCCGTCTCGACCCCCGCGAGGCCCCCGATGCCCGTCGCCCGCTCCGGTTCACGCGCGTTCGCCCTCGACGTGTCCCACGTCCCCGCGTCCCTCGACGACGTCCAACAGCTGCGCACCTACGACCCGAACCACTACGGCATCCGGGAGGCCGTTCGCCTGCGCCACGTGTACGCGACGACGGTGGGCCGGTTCGGCCGGGTCTCGTACCGCGTCCGCCTGCCGGAGTCATCTCCCGGCGGCCCCGCCGCGTCCGTCGACCTGGCCGGCCGGTTCCACACCGCGTCGGCCGCGGGCAAGGCGGCCGTCCGGTTCCTCAAGTGGCGGTACGGCGACGCCTGGACTCCCGCGGCGCGACCGCTCGCACTCCCGGATGTGGACGCCTTCGACGACGAAGTGCGCGACGGCCGACCGCCGGTGTGGGTCGGGCGGATCTGGGTCGCCGGCACGCCGGAGTTGGTGTTCGCCGACCGGCGGCGGGAGATGGGGTTCGCGTCGCGCGACGGGGCGAAAGCCGCGGCGGTGCGCATCGTGCAAGAGCAACTCGGGGCGGACTGGCGGTTGTACCTGGGCCGGTACCGGCGGCCGTGGGCCGACCCGATGCCGGCGGGGCGGTTGCGCATCCCGGACGTGGTGTGTGCGGGGGAGGAAGTCGGGGCGATGGCAGGTTCTTGAAGCAGGAGAGCGCGAATACCCTAAGTCGGGTGGAGGGTATTCCCGGAAGTGAAGGCGATTACACGAGTTCCGCGATTAAAGTCCGCCCGGTAGACTCTAGATCCAGTAGAGATACCAGGATGGTGAAAGGGTGTCGTTATTGGCTACACCCTTGACGGAAAGTGCTAGTCTCAAAGGCTTTGGCCGAGCATTTTACTGACGTCAGTAAAGTTCCGCCGCGGGTGCTTGAAGCAAGTGATCTCGTTCATTCCGTCCGTCCATCCGGTGGGGCGAGCATCTCCAACGGTTGGAGATGCTCTGGGTTGAAACGGTTTCAACCTGAACGCGTCGCGGACATTTTATGGGAACGCATAAAATGCCCGGTCACCATCTCGGCTCACGTCGCTGACGAACAAAGGGTGTATCTACTGGATACACCCTTGGCGGAAGTGCTGATTCGTCTTCGATTACCGATGGCATTTTGCTTTCACCAGCAACGTTCAGAGCGTTGCCGATCGCGGATCGACCCCCGCGAAATCACTCACGAAAGCGAGTGCAGCCATCGAGAGCCGGTCGTCTCACTTGAGCCTCGGAATCCCGCCGTCGAAGCCGTCGCGGTTCATGCCGGTGTTGTTCCGCGGCTTGGCGAGTTCCACCGTGAGCACGCTGCCGTCCAACTCGGAGCCGCTCAACCCTTCGATCGCCTGTTGCGCGCCGTCGGACATCTCGACGTACGCGAACCCGCGCGACCGCTTTGTCCCCCGGTCCACGACCACGCGGGCCCGGCTGACGGCCCCGTACCGGGTGAAGGTTTCAAAGAGTGTTTCATCCGTGGTCGTGAGGGCCACGTTGCTAACGTACAATTTCGTGTCCATGTTCCGCGGCCTCGTTCGAAAGTGGGATCCAGTCGGGCAAGTCCATCTCAGGCTGAACGCCTGGTTACACCGCACTCAACTCGACGATGTGGACGGCAAGGCCGCTCGAACCGATCCAGACGCGAAAGCTCTTGCCGTCCGCGACGGCGTCGCACCCACCGGCCGGGCAACCCCGGAGGAGGGCCGCCAACTTTTTGCTCAAGGTCGCGACAGGGCGGGACGCCTCACTCCACCGCAACGTGTGAACGGCTTGGCCCGTGTGGTGTTCGATCGCCGCCCGGATGTTCCGACCGAGGGCGAGTTTGACTTGGCGGACGGAACGGACGTTCGTGGCTGTGGCAATCTCGTCGGCCGCCCGCTGCTTCAGGGAGTCCAGGCGGGCTTGGGCGTCTTGCTTGATCCGGAAGGCAACGAGCCGGGAACACTCGTGGGACTGGGACTCGGTATCGATGTCGCTTTGGAGGGCGTAGTACGGGAAGGTCTTAGACGGGTCGCCCGGCAGCCCGAAAGAGCCGCCCGTAAAGTTGCCAATGAAGATGATTTTGTTCATACCGCCCCTGTTGAGCGCCGCGCTTCTCCGCGCGAGTTGCCGACGCTCCCTGTTGTTCTAGCCGCTTTCGCCCCGACCCGGCCCGGAATCCCACGACAAGGCCGCGCTCCGGGCACAAGGGCAGTGCCGAGACGACGCAACGGGACCGCGACATCACGGCGACGCGCAGTACGTCCGGTGTTATTGAGTTACCGAGTGGGGTTGGGAGCGATTTCGGCGAGAATGGATCGATTCGTTGTGGGGGCACAGGGGAGGCAATAGTTTACCGGACCGAGGGCGGCGAGTTGGGGTACGTTGGCCAACGCCCACGCCTCCAACTCGGCCACGCTATCCGCCGTGACCTTGGCGTACCGGTTGCCCGTTCGGGGATTGACGCTCCCCATTGCTGACCGGTCGGGGAGGCCGCACGTCGCCCGGTGGATGCGAAAGTAGCCGGGTCGACGCCGGCTCCACACATTCGCATGGAATCCGCTGGGGTGTGCCGCCAGCCAGTTTTCATATCCCGCGTCGTCGCTGACCCAATGCCGAATCGCCATTGCGCACCCCGCGACGTGATTTTCATGTCATTCTACCCCTTCCGCGGCGGCCCGCAAGGATGCGTCACGGCGAAGGGTTGGAACATCGCCACGGTGGAACGTCCCCTGCGAGGCCGATTCGCCCGGTGTCGCGGGGACGGCCGGGGTTCCAAGATGTGCGTGCTTTTGGTCGATCGTGGTAGCTTCTTGAGAGGCGAAGGCACGGCGTTGTGGGAGATGGGATGTGATCTCCTGCAACGCATATGCCCGCCGCGGCGGGACTGCTCGACTTGGCGAGCGTTCGTCCGCTCCTTGTGAGCATCGTAGGTGGGGTCAGTTGGTATTTGCTTTGCCATGCCACGACAAATGACCGACGAGGGGTCGGGGGCCTCAGTCGCAACAAACTCGACACCGCGGGTAGCGAGTGTTCGGCGGACTCGGCCGCCGATCGCATCCTGGCGGGAGTTGGTCGACTCGCCGCTGGTGTCTTTCCACGGGTGGGACACGGCCGATTACCGAACCCCTCGCCAGCCGGGGCCGACTTTACCCTCGGCCCACCCGTCACGCAACCTGCGAAGTCGCGATAGTTCACTTTGCGAAAGACACTCAGTGCGAAACGCAGGGTGTTCCCGCCCGCTTCGCGCCTCTCCTCGTCGCGCTCGTCTTGGCCCTGCTCGCCGGTTGCCACCATCAGGGTTCCGGGCCGGGCGGGAGTTGGCCCCTGTGACGGGAGGGTGGGAGGGTTGAGGGCCGATTCATGGAAAGCGCCCTACACGCCACTTTTGGGGAAACGTCCGATTCCGTTCTTCGAACCCTCCCAACCTCCCATGAACGAACGTGAGAGGTTTCGGACTCTGGGCAACTGGCCGTTGCCTCCCACCATCCCAGATATTGGTGAAGGTCACGCGACCTTGCGGATGGGTAAAGGGGCTGGCTTAACCTGGGGCTGTTGTGACTCAACGAGGGCGAGGATGGCCGCTTGTATGGGGAAGGGCAGGGCGGGCCAGGCGATGGCGACCCGGAAGAGGTCCGGCGCGGTGGTACATGTGATGGTACATGTGGCCCGGGCGTGAACGTCGAAAGCCTTGAGTTTCAAGCCTCCGGCGTGGGTGTCCGGTCGGCCTCCGGAGCCGAAGGTTACAGGTTCAACTCCTGTCGGGTGTACTCTAGAAAAATAGGGGTTTTTGAAACGCCCTCAACTCGTCCGTACTAAATTCAGTACTAAACCCCGGCTTAAACAGGCTGGGGTTTCTTTATTTTGGCCGGTGGCACTGTCGTCAATTCCCAACAACCCGCGTCGAAACCGAACCGTCGGTCGCGGACGAACAGTGTCGCAAACCTGCTTCCGAGAATCATTTCACCCACCCCCCTCGCGTCCCGTGCCGCTGCGGGCGGGAGACCGCGATTCAGACGCGGCGGAACCGGTCCTCGAACTCGGCCCACGAGACGCGGCCGTCCTGGTTCGCGTCCAGGTCGTGCGCCACCCCATTGACCCACGACCAGCGGGTGAGCCAAAATCCGACTCCGGCATCGGCCAACAGGGCGTTCAACTCCGACATGCTCATCAACCCGTTCCTATTGGTGTCGTAGTGGTCGAACGCCGCCCGGATGTCGCCGCCGAAGCGAGCGTCTACCACGCGGCGAACCTTCATCAGTATCTCCGAGATGTTCCCTTCGTCCGGCATGGCCTTCCCCTCTGGTGGTGAGGTTACTCTAGCGGCACCGCCCGACGCCGTTGTATTGGCAGCAAGTTTGCATGCTGTTCATTCACCGCCCGCCCCCGACCGGGCCGCCGGGCACATCACCACGAGCCATCATCATGAACCGAACCACCGACGCCGAACGTCAGACCGACCACGAACGTGAATCCCGCGTCGAGTCGGCCCGCCAGCAAGCCCTTACCCGCCTCGCGTTGATGCGACAAGCGGCGACGACCACCGGGCGAGAGGAGCGACGGCCGGCTGAACGGACCGACCCGCTCCGCGACCTGTGGCGGCAGTAAGGCGGTAGAGCCTCCGGCCACTTCCCACCCCCGTCGCGGGCGAACAGAGTCAAAACCGCGTCCGCCTCGGCACTTGACCCGCGTCCGACGGTGCGGTCGAATACACCAATGACGCGAGGGAGAAGTATTTCGCTTGCCGACCACAAGGGCCGCACGAGTGATTCGTTACCGCCTCAACGGCCGAGGGGTCGTGCAGTGTGTCGTTCTGCTCGCCGTGGGGGCTCCGCTCCTCGCCTTCGGCGGGATGGCTGCGAGTGACGACCTGCGATTACAACGAACGGGCGTCGTCACTCCGGCCGAAGTGTACGACTGGCGGACCAGTCGTTCGCGGGGCGGGGTTCAACACGAAATTCGGTACACGTTTACGGTGCCCGGTCGCCCGGAGCGGTTCTCCAGGGCCGATCCGGGCCTCGGCCGGGAGGACTTGTGGTCGTCCGTTTGGCCGGAGGAGTGGGAACGGTCCCGCCAGACGCGGCACGTCGAGGTTCGGTACGTGCCCGCCGACCCTCGCATCAATTACCCGGTCGCACTCGCCGAGAACCCGTGGTTCGACACGCTGGCGGCCGCGTCCGTCGGCGGCATCGCACTGGCTTGGGTCGTCGGCATGATCGTTGTGGGTGGCGTGCAGTACCTGAGGTGCCGCCGATCCCCGCCGCTGGCATTCCGCGAATATCCGCTGTTCCGGGCGGAGCGGGTCACGGGTGACGAGGTGAGGTACGTCGGGTACGGAGACCCGATCTGATCCCCGACTCATCCCGCCCGCGACTGCCCCGCCCGTTGACCCGGCGCGAGGGGCGGGTAGGGTGAAGCGATTCGTAGAGAGCTTGCCGTGGAAACGTCTCCGACACTCCTCGCGCCCGTCGTGCCCGGCTTGCAGTACGGCATCGAGGCGTGGGAATTCCGCGGGCTGATCGCCGGCTTGGGTCTGCTGGCCGCCTACGCCCTCGTCCGAAACCGCAAACCGCCCCGCCCACCGCGTCACGACGCAGACGGTGCTCCTCCGGCTGTGGGTCGGTGCAATGGTCGCGGGCATCCTCTGGTTGTCGGTCGATCTGATTCGCGGGGAGATGTTCCTCATGGGGGTACTGGGACGCTCGTGATCGGTCATGAGAACGGTATCGCGGGGACGATTCTCATCGCGGGTGGCGGGGCCGCGTGGGCGGTCGTCGTCGCCGAGTTGGTACAACGAATCGTCGCCTCACAGAAGCCAGCTTGTCCCGCCGTCTCACCGTTGCGGGCTTGAACACTCGTGACGGAGGTCATCCCGGTGCGTCAGTCTCTTCTCCCTGTGTTGCCACTCTTGGCGGTATCTGTGTTCGCTTGCGTCTTGGCCCTCGCGTGGTCCGTCGCCCGAATTGCGATCGGCGGGCCGGCCAGCCTCGGCGATCCGGGGGCGTACATTGCAACGGCCTTGGTAGGTGCCGGGTGTATCGCAGTCGTGAGAGGGCAGGAAGGTCGCATACGGGATTTGGAGAAACGGCTCGACGATCTCACCAAGAGTGACGGACCCGACAACCTGATCTGATCCGTTTCCGAATTGGCCCCCGTCACTCAGCACCACCTCCCGCCCTGTCCCCGTGCGAGAGTGTGCCCTCACTCCCACCGAGGGCCATCCCGTACCGCTATCCGTCCGCGAACAAGAAGACGCTGCCGTCTTCGCCGCCCATCATGCCCGCCGTGACCAACGCGAGCGTGATCGCATCGGCCGTGTCAAGGTGAAGGCAGTGCTCGCCCTGCAAGGCAAGTCGCCGACCCGCCAGGAGATCGCCGACGCCGAACGAGACGCCATCAGCCAAGACGATCAGGACCGCGATGCAACCCGCCTCCGTGAGACCGATAACCGGAACGGCGTGCCGAGTCACCGGCGCATCCGCTGACCCATCCCCCACGATCGAGGACGACCCGTGCCATCACCGCTACTCCAAGTCCACCGCCAGTTCCGCGAGGCCGACCGCATCGCTGGAAGTCGGGACATCGCCCAACGCGAGTTGAGGTATAAGCTCGCGTTAAAGGGTCAGTCACCTACCGCCGTAGAGTTGCAGGTCGCTGCCGATGCCGCCAGAACGACGCGAGCGATAGGGCGGTGACGAGAGCAACGACTGCGATGACGAGTAAAGCGACGTGCCCACTGGCCATCGTCAGAGGTGGGGGGGCCGAACGCGCGTTCCAGAAGGGGAGACCACGCCCGTATCGGCGCACCTTTTCCTATAAAGATAGTTTTACAAAGTATTACCAAAAGCACATGGCTTCGACGACCCGAAATGCTCCCAATATTTAGGCCGAAAACGGCGGCGATATTCGAGGGGTAAATCGGGGCAGTTTTTGATGCGTGAAACTGGCGTCTTCCCTCGCGGTCGCGGCGTGCGAAATCGGGCGTTCTTTGACCCCGTCTCGCGAGTGGGTGAACGTCACGTCGTCATCGGCACCGTTTGGACCGTCGCGAATGGCGTGCGTTTCTAGAGCGGTTCCCGAGATGATCAAGCGCCGGGTGCGCGGGTCGGTTAGTTTGTTGGCGACTCACAGGAGGGCCACCGAAGCGGGCGTCCTCGGCCGATGTGCGGGCGCGGGTGCTGGCGGATTGTGATCCCGGGCCGGGCACCCGGGCCATCGCCATCGAGTATCGCGCGAGCGAGTCTTGGGTCCGGCGGGTCCAGCAAGTACGGCGGGGGGGCCGGGCGGATCACGCCCGTTGATCCGCGCGGGGACCCACACCCGGCCGGGTCGCCCACGCGGACGCGATCCGGCCGGCCGTCGCGGCGGCCCCAGACGCGACGCGGGCCGAGTACCGCCGAGCGGTTCGCGCTGCCCCGGTCCCGCTCGGCCCTCGCCGCCCTCGGGCTGCCGCGGGAAAAAAGTCGGTCCGAGCCGGCGAGCCGGACCGCCCGGATGGGGCCGCGGCTCGGACCGCGTGGCGTGCGGGCCAGCCGCACCTCGCTCCGGGCAAGTTGGTGTTCGTCGACGCGACGTGGGCGAGTACCCGGATGGCCCGGACGCACGGCCGGTGCCCGCGGTTGGTGATGGACGTGCCGCACGGGCACGGGAAGACGACCACGTTCGTGCCCGCCCGGCGGTCGGACGGGATGACCGCCCCCGTGGTGATCGACGGAGCGGTGACGGGTGACGTGTTCGTGGCGTACGTCGAGCAACCGTTGGTCCCGGCGCTGCGGCCGGGTGACCGCGTGGTAATGGACAACTTGGCCTGCCACAAGCGGGCCGGGGTGCGAGTTGCGGTTGCCGCCGGCGTACCGCCCGGGCCTCAACCCGATCGAAAAGGCGTTCGCCAAGCGGAAGGCCCGACACCGGGCGGCGACCAAGCGGACCGTGCGGGCCGTCGAGGGCTACCTGGGCGAGTGATCGACGACGTTCGCGGCCGAGGAGTGCCGCAACTACTTCGCCTGTCGCGACTATTCAACCGCTACACCGACTCGGGAACCGCTTTAAAGCCCTCCGCCGCCGAACGACCCCGCTCATGGGCCCGGCCGCACTCAGCGACCTATGAACTACCAGAACCGAGGTGTGCCGCGGTGTCAAGTGCAGCACCTCACATGTTCGCATGCGGTCATCGTGAGAGCGCGAGGCCCGGCGGTCGGACCAACCGCATGCAGTGCCTAAGGCTTGACCTCGAGAATCAGATTGCGGACCGACTACCGGCGTTCCTCGACCTCGGACGCTATCCGGGGACCGTCCTCGGACGCCACCCCGCATCCGTGAGCACGAGGGGAGGGACGCCGTGGGCACCGACTCCGCGACCGCGTTCGTCGGCATCGACGTTTCCAAGGACGCACTCGACACCTGCCTCCTCGCGGACGGCCAGGTCAAGGCGGCCCCGTACGCCAACGATCCGAAGGGGCACGCCGCCCTCGCCGCCTGGGCCGGCCGCCACGCCGGGCCGCCGGCCTGCACTTTTGCATGGAAGCGTGCGGGCCGTACTCCGATGCCCTCGCCGTTCACCTCGCGGGCGTCGGCCGGGTCGTCAGCGTCGTCAACCCGACCCGCGTCAAGTACGCCGGCTTGGCCTGGCGCCGGGCCAACAAGACCGACCGCGCCGACGCCGAGTTGATCGCCCGGTACGCCGCCCGCGAGAGGCCACCAACGCCTGCAACCCCCGCCGCCGGCCGTGCGGGAATTGCAGGCGTTGGTGCGGCGGGTCGACGACCTCGTCGAGATGGCCGCCCGGGAGAAGGGTCGGCTCGCCTCGCTCGCGTTGAACACGCCCGCCCGCCGGTCGATCAACCCCCACCGTGCGACTGCTGGGCCAGGAGGCCGCCCGCGTCCGGGCCGCGGCCGACGCGGTGGTCGCGGCGGCCGCGGCCCGGGCGGCCGACCGCGACCTGTTGGAGTCGATCCCCGGCGTCGGCCGGCCGACGGCGACGACCGTCCTGGCCGAACGGCCGGCGGTGGATCGGCTACCGGCCGCCCCGGCGGCGGCCGCGTACGGCGGGCGGGCCCCGAAGGCGTTCCGGAGCGGGAAGAGCGTCAAGCGGCGGACCCGATTGAGTAAGGCCGGGAACGCCCGCCTGCGGAAGGCGTTGTTCGTGCTCACCCAGACGGCCGTCCGGTTCAATCCCATCCTTCGTCGGTTCTTCGCGGCTCGGACCGACCCGACGCGGGACGGGGGCCCGAAGGCGAAGAAGCAGGCGATCGGGGCGTGCATGCGGAAGCTCGTGATGATCCGCTACGGCGTCCTCAAGGATCGGACGCCGTTCGACCCGAATCGGGGGTCAAGAATCGCCACTTGACAACACGCTACCTTGTATCTTCCCTTCGCATTCGCGGCCACTTTTCCGGGGGCGGTAGGTCGCCCGCTATCCGGCCCCCGAGGCCGTGAACCAGCTTGACCGCCGCCCCCGACCCATCCCGGCTCAAGCCCGAACAGTCATCCGCCCCCGAGGCCGGATTCGCGAGACTGGGCACGGCCGGGATTTTTCGGAGGAGGGCACATGGCCGACCCCATCACCGTCGGGATCGACGTGTCGAAGGATTTCCTGGCCGTGGCCGCCCGGCCGGGCGACCGCTTCCGGGTTCGCAACGATTCGGCCGGCATCGCCGACCTGGTCGCCCGCGTCCGGCGGCTGATCCCGACGCTGGTCGCGCTGGAGGCGACCGGCGGGTACGAGGCCGACGCCCTGGCCGCCCTCCTGGCCGCCGTCGTCAACCCGCGGCGCGTTCGCCAGTTCGCCTCCGGCATCGGCCAGCACGCCAAGACGGACCCCATCGACGCGGCCGTGCTCGCCCACTTCGCGGCCGTCGCCGGCCCGCCCCCGGCCGCCCCGCCGGACGCCGATCGGGCGCGACTCGCGGCCTTCTGGACCGCCGCCGGCAACTGCCCCGCATGCGGGCGGCCGAGGGCAACCGAGTCCGGCCGGGCCTTCCCGCCGCCATCCGTCGCGGGATTGAAGCGCACGTGGCCGGGCTGGACGCACAAGCCGACGACATCGATGCCGAGGTGGCCGCCATCGTCCGCCGCACCCCGGCGTGGCGGGAGCGGGACCGGCTGCTGCGGTCCATCCCCGGCGTCGGGCCGGTCGTCCGCCGGACCCTCTCGGCCGACCTGCCGGAGCTCGGCACCCGGCCGCCGGCCAAGCTCGTCGCCCTGGCCGGGTTGGCCCCGTTCGCAGCCGCTAGCGGCCGGCGGCGAGGCGAGCGGCACATCCGCGGCGGCCGGAGGGAGGTCCGCCGGGCGCTCTACATGGGGGCACTCGCCGTCGCCCGCGTGCCCGGGCCGCTGCGGGACTTCGCCCAGCGGTTGAAGGGCAAAGGGAAGCCGTCGAAGGTGGCGTTGATCGCCGTCGCCCGCAAGCTGCTGGTGATCGCCAACGCCGTGATCCGCGACGGCCGCGCATGGGACGGAAAAATGGCTACGACGGCTTGACAACGAACACAGTCGCTGGTTCGGCGGGACTTTGAGCCTTACGGCGGTCCAGATTCTTTTGGGTGCCCGACTTCTCGCGGCCGGGACGCACCCAGGCGATGTCGTGGTGCGAATCTGCGGTCATCGGCTCGTCCCGCCGCGTCCTATCGGACTCGAACCCGCCGACCATCGGGAATCCGGCGTTGTTCCGAGGGGCGGTGAACATGTGGTACACCACCACCGCCACCGTCTTGCCCCGCAGGTAGCTCTGGGCCAGGGCGTCGGTCCCACAGGCGTCGCCCACCACGAACGCCTCCCTGCGAGCCATCGCGGCGTCCAGCGCGGGCCGGTAATGCGCCTCGGACTCGGCCGCCGTGAGGTCCAGGTGGCCGCTGATGTAGTTGACAAACTGTGCCACCCGCAAGCCCTCCTGCCGCCGAATAGAGCATTAGCCTGCGCCGGCGCATGTTAACACCGGCACGACATTGGACCCGGCCGGCGAGCGTCAGTCAAGATCTCTGGTGGCGAGTTACGCCGAGGCGATCGGCGGTCGGCCGCGCAGGCTAACACGGTAACGCACCCTGCGCTGCTCTGGTGGAAAGAACCAACCCGGCCGGCGCGTTTCTGAGTGGGCAGTCGGTTTCAACGCTTCTGATCTCAGTTCTGGCCATGGGCAGCAGAAATGGCACTCGACACTGCGGGCCGGTCGCTCTCGAAATAAGCGTGTCAGAAGGGGTCAGGGTTGTGAGCCGAAGGCTTCATTTCTCCTGCCACGTGTCAGGGGAAGCCCGAAATGTCCGCCACCGTTCGGCGAATCGTTTGCCCGCGGGCGGGGCGTGGGATACCCTCGCCTTCAGACCACGCCCCCACCCGCAAGAACGGATTCGCCTTATGACGCCGACGAACGAATCACCACTCTTCGCCCGCCTCAATGTGTGGCGGACCAGGCCCGTGTCCGTGCCCGAAGCGGCCGACACCATCGACGCCGACCTTGGCCCGGCTGAGCGGACGGCCCTCCGGGATTGCCCGTTCAAGTTCCTTTCCCAGTTCGATTACACGCTGGGGGTCGTCATCCGCAACCGCCTAGGCCTGTGGAACGACGGGCGGGTGATCGACGCCGACGACCAACCGGTGGCCTGCCCGGACACGGCAGCCCAACTCGTCATCGAGGAACTGTGGTTTCGCGGACGCCAACAACAGATTGTAACGAATCCGGCGGGACGGAAGGCGTCCGCCGTCGCCGCCATGAGGAGCACGCTGGGGACCGGTCTGCACGTTACACGCCCGGTGGGCGCGCGGCTCTAGCGATCCGTCCCGCGCTCATCCTTCCCGAGCACGCCGTCCACGACCCAGCACCCGCGGACGTGCGGCCCGTCGCCCCGGCAGTGACTCAACACGTCCACATCCTCGCACCCGGCGTCCTGGAGCGCATCCGCGAGGATCGGCAGGCGGTCGAAGGCACGGTCGGCGTAGATCGCTTCCGCGAGGCCGACGGCGGCGGGCGTGAGCCAGGCGGGGGAGAAGGCGATGGGGCGGAACGGGTTGCCGAAGATGTCGCGGAGGAGGTACGTCGTATTTGAAGTGAGTACTCCGAAAGCCTCTTGAAGCATTTCAACCGATAGGTCGTGCGGGTCGTCTGTCTGCAAATCGCCTAGAAGGGAGCCTCGAAAAACCGCCGCCGCGGACAACTGGGCGACTTCCGCCGCGGCAGCGGACTTGAATGCCTCTGTTACAAAAGTCCTTGCCTTGCCTCGCGCGTCGCCAAGACGTGCCAAGGCGGCATGGCGAAGTTCGAGCCCCGCTGCTCGCGAGGCCTCCGTTGCGATCAGCAGATCCTCATAAGGTGCCAATCCATCCGCGAACAGTTCAGCCGTTAAAACTAAGTCTCGACTTCTCTGGTCCGCCAAAAAAGGCCACACGGTTCGACCTCGGGCGGCCTGGAACAACAACCCTTTGCGACGGCTCGCCCTGTCCCGAGCGAACAACCACATCGCCCACGAGTTCGTCCCCGTTAGCCACTCTGCTTCCGTCATCATCTACCCCTCGCGGTGATGCTACCCGACGACGCGACCGGACGCGAGGGGTTTACGACGCCGTGAACGGGCCAGAATTCGACTGGCGAAACGAAGGGTTAAACTGGCGGGTGAAATCGACCACCGTTTCATCACGCGACGGAGGGGGCCAGAAATCGTCACTCCGACTGCCACGAATTCGCGGCGTCTGGAACCGACGATCTAGCGGATGCGACGGTGGGCGGGGACGTCGTTGTGATCGTGGGCTTCACGACTCCGGGCGGCGGCGCGGTCCTGCTCGTCTTGGCGGACGGCGGCCTCGGCGGCGGCGTTCTCTTCGGCACGGGTCGGCGGTTTCTTGCCCGCGATGGCGAGACGGCCGCGGAGTTTGGCAACGGCGATGCGTTCGAGGCGGTCGATGCGATCCTTCACTCGCTGGGCCTTCTCGGCATGATGCTTCGCGAGGACGGCGGCGGCGTCTTGTTCACGGACGGATAGCGGCACGGGATGGCCCTCGGTGGGAGTGAGGGCGGCATTGTGGCACGGGAAGGGAGTGAAGCGTGGTGCTGAGGATGGGGACACTACTTCTTCGGCGGGGCGGGGGCGTTCTTCACGGCAACCTCGTTGATGGTCGTGTTGTGGAAGTGCACCACCTTCCAACCGTCGCTCGCCTTCGCCAGCACGAGGGTACTCCGGTGGCGGCACGCGGGCACGACAATGCCACTCGGCACCTTGAACGAGCCAACCTTCCAGACCGAGACGGCAATTGCGGACCCGACGCCGGTCGCGTGGACGTTCACCTCTTCGATCGTCTCCTCCAAGTCTTTGAAGATGGTGTCGTGGTAGGCCGTCAGGTGCTTCAAAATTTCCGTCTTCCCTCGCCAGTGCATCCCGACGACGTTGACGCCTTCCGCGTCGTCCCGGAACGCTTTCGTGAACGCCTTCATGTCGTGCTTGTTCCACGCCGCTTCCTGATCCTTGACGGCGTCCCGGATCGCCTTCTCGTCCCCCGCCGAGAGTTGATGGGCTTTGGCGGGCGTCTCCGCCTCGGGTGGCCGGGCGAACGCCCCGGCGAGCCAGAACAACGAGGCCGCGGTGAGCAGCAGGAACGGGCCGGTGATGACCTTCGGCGTGTTCATGGATTCTTTCTTGCGATGAGAGATGGACGGTCGCCCCTCACCCTACCCGCCGCCTCTCGCCGGGTCAACGACCTTCCCGCGAGGGGTGGCCACATCACTACCGACTGAGCGACTACTCTTCCGTCACGGCGTCGCGTCTGCACCCTTACCGGGGAAGAATAGCACGACCAACCCGCCGAACGGGATGACGAAGACGAGCAGCAGGCAGACGCCTAAAGACAATCCCTTGCCCAATCCGATCCCGAGCGTCCCGATGAACGACAGGACATAGCCGGCCAGCAGCAGGACGGCCTATAGTGGACCCCATTTGCGAGACCAAAAACCGACGAATTTAAGCTACTCCTTCGCCGGCTCTTTTGACCGTCCGGCCCGGTACACCTCGGCCGGGGTCTTGTACCCCAGTGACTGGTGCAAGCGGGCCTCGTTGTAGAAGGTGAAGTACGCCTTCAACCCCCGCTCCAACTCGGTCACCGTCTCGTATCCCCGCAGGAACACGTCCTCGTACTTCACCGTCCGCCACAGCCGCTCGACGAACACGTTGTCCAGGCACCGCCCCCGGCCGTCCATGCTCACCCGCGCCCCGGCCGCCTCCACCCGCTCGACCCACGCCCCGGCCGTGAACTGCACCCCTTGATCGGTGTTGAACACCTCCGGGGTGCCGGCCGCCAACGCCTCGTCCAGCATGTCCCGGCAGAACGCCCCGTCGAGCGTGTTCGACAACCGCCAGGCCACCACGTACCGGCTGTACCAGTCGATGGTGGCGGCCAAGTACATGAACCCGCCGGGCAGCGGCAGGTATGTAATGTCGGCACTCCACACCTGCCCGACGCGGTCGATCGGCACGCCGCGGAGGAGGTACGGGTACACCGGGTGGCCCCGCCCGGCCGACAGCTTCGGCTTCGGGTGGATGGCTTCCAGGCCCATGACCCGGAGCAACCGCTGGACCCGCTTGCGGTTCGCCGGGTGGCCGTTGCGGGCCAGCCACCGGGCGATCCGCCGGCTGCCGTAGAACGGGCAGGCCGTGTACTGCTCGTCGATCCGCCGCATGAGGGCCAGGTTGTCGGCCGACTCCTCGGCCGGCCCCCGGTAGTACGTGGCCCGGCCGAGCCCGACCAGTTGGCACTGCCGACGGACGCTCAGGTCGGCGTGCCCGGGGTCGATCAGCGGCCGCAGGTCGTCAACCGAACGTCGCAGCTTTTTTTTTCACCCAGTCGAGCTCGACCTTGAGCCGGCCGATCTGCTCGTACAGCGCGGGTGTCTGGTCGTCGCCGGGGGCGACCGCCTTCGCTCCGGCGGCGAACACGGCCTCGGCCCCGGCCAGGAGTTGCTTCTTCCACCCGTGGATGAGGGTCGGGTGGACGCCGAAGTGGGCGGCCAACTCGTTGACCGTCTTGTCGCCCTTCACCGCGGCCAGAGCGACCTGGGCTTTGAACGCCGCCGTGTGGGTCTTCCGCTTCGCCGTCATCAGGACCACCTCCGAGGGCCGCCAGAGTAGCTTACCTGGCGGTCTCAGTTTCGGGGTCCACTATAGCCGCGGCCATGACTACGCCCGTCGTCGGAGCGATGACACCGGGCAGCAGGACCGCGACCAATTGACAGGCACACCCGGCGACGAGGAGCCAAACGCCCCGCCACCACGCACGCCAGTCATGTTGAGTCGGCGACGGGGTTGTGATCCCGCCTGCATCCGCCGCCGATCGCCGCAACTCACCGAGAGTCGGGATGGGGACTGTTTGCCCGCACCCGCACGGGACGGTCCCGCCGGCCTGCCCCGCCCGCACCGGGATCGTCTTCCCACACGGACACGCAATGTTGAACATGAGCGCCCTTTGCCATGAGACACGGGCCGCGTGGCCCCACGGCCCCACGCGAGACATTCAGACTTCCGCCCAAGAGTAGCCGCCCCCTCGCGCCGGGTCAACGGGGCGGGAGGTTACTCGGCTCGGTTCCGGCGGCGGCGAGACTTCCGCATATTCTGGCGATCCCAGACCAGTCCGGCGACAACGGCCGGCGGGCCGAAGACTAACCCGACGACGGTGCCCACGAGTAGGGCGTCGGCGAAGAACGGGGCGTCGTCCTTCTCCCGCGGCTCGAATTGCTCCAACAGCCAGCACGCGGAAAAGTCCGTGTCCGGGTAGTCGTTCGCCAAGTGCCCCCGGACTTCGGGCAAAAGGCCGCGTTGCGGGAGGGGAAACACGACCCCTTCCATCTCCCTCTTCCGGCTCAGGAGGCGGAACCCGGCCCCGCTCGCGGACGTAGGTGTCGTCTCCAAGAGTACGACGAAGGCCGTCGGTTCGGCCTCGGGGTCAGCGGTCGGGGGCGTCTTCTTGAACAACGGCAGCCACGCGCGACCCTGCCCTTCTTGCCGCACGCCCGGTTCCGAGTCCGCGTTCGAAGGGGTGATCTCGTACGCGAAGTGCGGGGCACAGTCGTAGTCGGTCACGATGACGTGGCGGTTGCCGCCGGGGCCGTTCGCCGCGAGGTCGGCCAAGGTGATCCGCTGGGCCTCCACGCTCAGGGCGTTCGCCCGGTCCCGGCGGCCGGGCAGATAGATGGCGGACGCGATACCGATGACGGAGAGAATACAGCCGCCGACGACGAAGGCGTGGGCTTGCCGCTTGAAATAGGCGATCATCGCGAGGCTCGGTCCGGGTGTAAGGGCGTCCGTCAAGAATACGGTCCGTTACACGACGACACAAGAACGGAAATCGTTGGCGGCGGCGTCGCGGAATGGCTCAATCCGTCACTGCCGCCACAGGTCGCGGAGCGGGTCGGTCCGTTCGTCCGGCCTTCGATCCTCTCGCCCCCTTCGTCGCCGCTTGTCGCATCAACGCGAGGCGGGTACGGGCTTGCTGGCGGGCCGACTCGACGCGGGATTGCGTCCTGCCGGTGCGGTCTATAATCCATGTCCACCATGGAACCCGCTCGCACCGCCGCCGACAAGGAAGCCCGCCGCTTGGCCGTTGATAAGGTCGCGGCCAGGCGGTCCCAGCAGGACGTGGCCGACTTCCTCAGCATCCACCCGGTCACCGTCAACACGTGGGTGCGGGCCTACTGCGCCGCCGGGGCCGACCGCCCGGCCGGCACGCCGCACCCGGGGCGAATGCCGTTCCTGACGCCCTCTCAGGAGAAGAAGATCCTCGCCTGGCTAAACGAGAAGCCGACCCGGCACGGGTTCCCGACCGACCTGTGGACGGCCTGCCGGGCGGCCGAGTTGATCCGCCGCAAGTTCGGCGTGGCGTACTACCCGAACTACTTGCGGAAGTGGATGACCCGCCGCAACCTGACCCCGCAGAAGCCGGCCAAGCGCGCCCGGGAGCGAACCCCGGCGGTGATCGACCGCGGGCGGACCGAGGCATGGCCGGCGGTCCAAAAAACGGCCGACAAGCTTGCTCACGTCGTCTGGATCGACGCGTCCGGCCTGTTCCTCAAGCCGTCGTTCGCCGGACTTGGGCTCCGAAGGGGCGGATGCCGGTCCTCGACGCCTGGGGTCGGCAACTGGACAAGGTGAGCGTGATCGGGGCCCGAGTCGATGTCCCCGGCGGCCCGCCGCCTCGGGTTCGACTTCGCCACCGATCCGGACGGGTACTTCACGGCCGAGAAGGTCGTGGCCTTCCTGCGGGACCTGCTCCGGCACCTGCGGGGGAAGGTCATCATCGTGTGGGATGGTGGGGCGAACCATCGCGGGCCGGGCGATGCGGGCGCGGGCCTTCCTCGTCCGGAACCCGCGGCTACGGCTCGAGCGGTTGCCAGCGTACGGCCCGGACCGGGTCCCGGTCGAGGCCGTGTGTGGAGTTGGCGGAAGTACGGGCCGTCGTCCAACTTCGTGCCGTACGATGTCCACCACCTGGGCGAGTGGGTCGTGGAACGACTGGTCGAGTTGAAGTGCAACCCCGGTTGCTACGCCGACCGTGGGCCGCATCCGATTTGCCGTTCCCAGAACCGATACATGAACAGCCCGGATAACCTACGGATCAGTAGCCGGGCGGCTGCCCGATTCTCGGCGCGTGCTTTGACGTGTGTGCCCCCTTTTCAAACACCACGACACTGTCGTACACGTGCATCGAGAGGGTCGTGCGCGTGAAGTCAGTAGGGCTTAGGGCTGCCCGCGAGTGATCGGCGTTCAACTCGTCGATGAGGTCTTTACAGTATTCGATAAAACTCCCGCGCCGCTTCAGCCCCCCTCATACTCATCCCAATAAGCCGTGTGCAGGTCTTCAACCATGTAGACGCCCGACTTGGATATCTTCGGATAGAGGAAATCAAACGTGGCACGGAGGTGGGACATGACGTGACTGCCGTCGTCGAGAACGATGTCCGGCGGCCCGAACTCGGTCACCACCTTCTGTAAGAAAGTGCCGTCGGATTGATCCCCGATGCGGATCTCGATTTGATCTTCCGCGTAGCCGCTGCACTTCGGCTCGATGTCAATTCCAACGATCTTCGCGTGAGGTCCGAGGTACCGCTTCCAGAGTTGGAGTGAGCCACCTTCGCCACAGCCGATCTCGATCAGGGTCACGTCCTGATTCACAAACCGGTGGAAGTGTCGTTCGTAAATCGGGAAGTAGTGCTTCCACTTGTGAATCAGTCGTTGCGTGTTGGTGAGGAACTCGGCCCAGAGTGCCATGAACTCGCTCCGTTCGCGGGTAATCACTTTCGACGCGATTCAACAGCCTCGACACACCCATTGCGATCAATCGGGTGGAGTATCTGAGCCATGAAACGCCTGAGCGAGTTATACGGCACTCAGGTGTCCGGCCTCGACCGGATGGTTCGGCGGGGCCGAAGCCGCGTTGAACGTTTTTTTACGGCTGAGGACCGTCAGCATCAGGTCGTCGGGATTATTGAGCACGAAGAATGGTTCTAACCCGGCTCTGGCCAACACGGCGTGCATCGTCTTCTCGGTGAAGTAGAACGTGTGGACGGCACAGATGAGGTGCGAAATTCGATTTTGTGAGGCGAACGAGCTGATGAAGTCGAAGGACGGGACTTGGAGTGCCAGCACGCCGTCCGGCCGCAGCAGGCTCGACGCGTCGATCAGGAATTGCACGGGGTCGAGGGTGTGGTCCAGCACGTACCATGCAACCGCTAAATCGAAGTCTCGTTCGGATGAGGCAATCTCATCAGATGATTTTACCACCCTCAGGCCGAAGTCGAGACGCGCCCGTTGTGCCGCGGCCTCGGAGGGTTCTACTCCGATGCAATCCCACCCTCGTCGGCGGGCGGCTTCGAGGAGCAGACCGCGGTTGCATCCGATGTCCACTAGCCGTTTTCGTCGGGTCGTGAATTGCTCGAGGCCGGCCACCATGTCGTTAAGGGCTCGGATTTTTGAGGCCATTTCGTCCGGCGGCATGAGGTAGACGGAGCTATTGCCTTCCAGGGATTCGATGAATGCCAACGACGGCCGTGGCGCGAGGTACACGAGATTGCATGACCGGCAGCGGACCAGCGACAGGTCCGCGCCGATCCCTCCGTCGTGCCGCGTGAAAAGTGCCTCGCGGTCCGCTGACCCACAAACCGAGCAAGATGACACTGGGTCAAACATCGTACTGACTGCCATGCCATCGGCCTCGTGGATCGAGAAGCGCAAGAATGAATTGGACGGTCAGCCATCCGAGTGGTTGATGGCTGACCGTATGACGACGCCCTGCTAACTCTCCAGGCAGAACGCACCAGCCCGGACTGTGTTCAGCACAGTCAGCCCCTTTAGGCGAGCTTATGGATCAACCCGATCCCGCACGGGTCGGCGTAGACTAGGTCGTTCCCGTCTCCAGACTTGAACGACTCGTTCAAGTTCAGAACGGCCACCGGCTTGCCCTTTGCCCAGTCGGCCAGGGCCTGGCGGACGCCGCCGTTCTTACCCGAATCGAAGGGGGCAGCGAAGATGCTGGTGTCGTGCAAGAGAATCATTGCGTGGGGCGGAATTACGTCGTACCAGAGGTTCAGTTCGCGGATCGTGTGGTGGTATTCGTGCGACGAATCGATAATGACGAGTTGTGGCGTTCCTCCCAGGTATTTGGTCGCGCGTGCTGGCATGGAGAGGTCTGACGAGTCGCCCAGTTCCAGATGGACTTGCTCATTCAATTGAGCCCGATCGACCCACCGCTGCGAGACGCTGTTGGCGAGCGGGTCAATGTCGATGGAGAACAGGGACTGCTTCCGGCCCATGTGGCGTAAGAGAAAACCGAGCATTAACGTCGAGTAACCTACGTAGTGGCCGCATTGCACGATCCGCGTGATGCCACTTCCGCCCACGAAGCCCTGCACGATGGAGACTAGCGGAACGGTACACTCCCCGACCATGTTGTGCCGTTCGGTCTCGTCGTACCACTCCTCCAAGACATCCCACTCCGCATCGGTAAGAAGCGCGTAAGCCGGGGGGACGTATTTTCGCGAAGGGTTTTTATGCCACCAATAGCGGCGGTGTTCGCGGTTTTCAAACGCACGGGATCGAACGGCCATCATCGTACTACTCCTTCAAAGAGTTTGAACTTATCGGCTCGCGTCATACTCGAGCCCAATCGCTTGACAGAAGTTACGCATCTCGAAGAGGTCGTACTTCGCGACCGTCGGGCATGCCGTCTCGCTGCCGTTCTTCAGGAACTCGGTCGTCCGCTGTAACAGCTCGTCGGGCGTGTCGAAGGGGATGTAATCCACCCAGGGGGTTAGAATGTTCCCCGACAACGTCTGGCTGATCACCGGCCGCTCGCACGCCAGCGCCTGGGCGACACGGTTCTCGAAGTTGGGGTAGTCGTTGTTGTGGATGTTGAGGACCACCTTCGAGCGGTTCATCAACTCCCTCGCGTCCTCGTCGCGGAGGCCGTGGGCGACGTGGGCGATCTTGTACCGCATCTTCAACGGCATCAAGAACTGCTCGCGGTAGTCGGTGCCCCGGCCGAGGAAGCAAATGTCCAAATCGGGGGTGACCTTCTCCGGGTAGAAGAGTTTTCGGCTCACCGGCAGTGGGTAACAGACCAATTTTCCGAATCCGAGCGACTTCAGCAGTTCGCCCGAGGACGGGTCGAAGTGGACGATCAGATCGTAATCCAACCGGTTGGCGGCCAGCAGGGAACGCAACCGTTGAATCTGGTCGGGATGCTGGGGGCCGTTCCATGAGTGTGGGACCGGCTCCGACGAATACCCGATGACCGAAATCCCGTCGGCCTTGAGAGCCTTAAACGCTTCCGGCTGAGCCGTGAACCACTCCGGGCGGAAGACGAGAACGGTTTTCGCCCGCACCTGTTTGGCGAACGCCGGCAGGTGCTGGAAGACGTTCCAGTCGGCTGACGTAATCGGGAACTCGACGTTCCGCTCGTCCGACAGCAGGTCGTAGTAGGCCGAGCGATAATACTCGGGCTGACCCACGATCAGGATAGGGCCGTGGAATCGCGGCTGAGCGGGTGCCGGCGGGTTGACAAAAATCCGGTTGCCGCCCGTCGGAGCGGCTGCCGCTGTATCCGTGACCGCTCCCACGACCGCCCGCTCCACCACCCGGGCGCTCCCCTCCCAGTCAATCGTCTTCAGGTACTCGAACGCCCGCAGCAGTTGGTTGTCCCGCAGTTCCGGGAAGGTCAACAGCCGCTCGATTGTCCCGGCGAGGCCGGTCGGGCTCGGCTCCGCGAGGGCAATCACCCCGGGCGGGTAAACCGCCGCGTTGTTGTCGCCGGCCAGGTCCACGACCGGGAGACCGCACGCCATCATTTCGTTCGGAATGATGCTGTAGTTCGTCGCCGACAGCACGATGCCGACGGAGGCTTCGCGGTACATCCGCCCCAGTTCTTGCGCGCCCAGCACCCCCAAGTTGCGATACTTGTACTGCACGGGGCCGGGGTTGATGTCCTGCCCGAACAGATCGACTTCGAGGTTCGGAATCCGCCGGGCGAGTTCGTCCAGCGCCATCAACCCGAGTTCGACGGCCCGCCGCGGCGTCAACGCCCGGGCATAGAAGGCCACCCGATTCGGAGCCCGCTGGACGCGGGTATCCAGGTGGTAGTACGTGGGGTCGTAAGCGAATTCGAAGGCCGTCGCGCGGTTGCCGTACTTCTCCCGCATCAAGTTTTCGAGCCACCGGCCGCCGGTAATGCAGGTGAAGCCGAACCGGTACGAGTTCTCGGTCAGGAGCGACCCCGACCCCGACGCCTCGAAGGTGGTTTCGTAATCTTGCACGAAGTAGAACCGGTGCCGAACGTGGGTTGCCGCCCGGGCCGGGTACGCACTCCATGCGTTGGTGGCCATCAACACGTCCCCGCGAATTTCCTCCGGGTGCGTGAGGTGGCGGACCTCCGCTTGCAGCGGGAAAAAGTGGTTGACGATCATCTCGCGAGACTGTGTTTCGGTGAAGCCGGGCCGGGGGTCGTAGATCCAGAACGTGTGCCGGTGCCCGAACTTCTCCAGCCAGTTGGCGATTCGGAAGATGTTCATGTGCCCGCCCGACCCGATGCTGGGGCCGGGAATAATCCAGGCGAAGTGGATGGCGCCTGGATTAAACGCGGTCGCGGGCGATCGCAGGGGCAAAGTTTCGGAGAACTGACCGGCCAGCCGGTAATGCGGAGGAATGTAGACGGGCGGGACGTACGCCTTACTCGTGGTCGGAGAGTATCCGAACTCTTCGACCGGGCGGTGGACGATGATATTCTCTGCCGCCACGCCGACTGGTTCTGGAGTGACCGGGATCGCCTCCGGAACTGAAGGAGTGGGGTCGAAGGTTGCGAGCGCGGGCGGGATGGCGTTCAGCGCCGTCGGGCGTGGCAACACTCGGAGCTTTTGGAGCGTCTTCTTCACGAACTTCTTACTCAGGCCGATCGACCCGTCACGCTTCCACACGCGAAGCATGCGCACTAGCCCGTAAGCGTACTTGCCGCGGAGGGTGTTGGGCGGGGCCACCGCGTGCCTCAGGCGGCGGAACCGCAGGACGGTCCGCCACGCCAGGCTATTCCGATCGGCCAACATTTCGGTGTGAGCCAAGTGCAAGAGGTGGTTCAGGTGCCCCGCGTGGGCCGTCAGGTCGTGGTGACGGTGGTGATAGTTGGACAGTTGCACGTGGGCGTAATCCAACTGATTCTGCAATTGGCTGGAGGCTTCTCGCGTGCGGCTCAAGGCGGCGTCCAGAGCCTGACGGTGTTCCCACTCCTCACGGACCAGGCGTTCGCGCAAACCTCGCTCCTGCCGTAACGCTTCTTCCGATTGCTGCATGACGCGGGCGAAGCTGGACCGGCTGTGCTCGAAATCGGCGACGGCGAGCTGCGAGCGGAGGACGGCCTGTCCCGCCCGGGACTTTTCCGCCGCGACGTCTTGCTGCAATGTTGACAGGCTGGCTTGCGATTCCGCGAGCTGTTGCTGCAGGTCCACCGCGCGGACCCGCAGGACGCCCAATTCTTGGCGGATGGCCAGGAATTGTGGCTGCTTCTCTGCGGCCTCGTTGCGGAGCGTGTTGTAGCTCTGCTCGACGTCCGCGGCTCGGCCGTTGATCGCTGCAATCTGTTGTTTGTAGTCCTGCTCGACTTCCGCGGCCTGTCCGTTGAGGGTTGCAATCCGTTGCTCAACTTTTGCTTGTTCCGCGGCAAGTTGCTCTTGTAATGATTGAGCTGTTTCGCAACTGAGGGAGTGCAATTGTTGAGCGATCGCGACTCGCTGTTCGGAGTCGGCGAGTTCCTGCGCGGCAGAATCGACCCGCCGCTGGACTTCCGCTAACGCACCTCGTGTCTGGGTGAGTTCGTCCTGTTTCTGGCCGAGTTCGTTCTGTTTTTGGGACAGCATTGCCTGCGAATTGACTAGTTGCTTGCGGAGACTTTCGGTCTGAAGAACTTGGTCGCCCAGCCGGGAGAAGTGTTGTCGGATGCGGTTCGTCTCGTGGAAGTTGGCGTTGAATAACTTCATCACCTCTGGGGCCAACCGTGAACCGACGCCGAGTACCCCCAGGCCATACCCGTGAAGGAATTCGAACGACGACGGGTACGTTTGTGTGATCTCGTCCCAGAACCTCCGGACCCCGAATTCTCGTTCCAGTACGTTCGTATCGTGGAATAAAACGACGGCCCGGTCGCTCAGCTTGGGAAGCCACGAAGAGAAGTCGCTCCGCACGGCGTCGTAGGTGTGACAGCCGTCAATGTGCAGCAGATCGATTGAGCCGTCCGTGAAGTACGGCAACGCCTTCTCGAAGGTCGAGCGGATCAACACCGAGAACCGATTGTAATTTGCCTCGTTGTACTGGCGCAGGTCTGTGTAAATGGATTCGTCGTATTCGCCGCTGTGCTCGTCGCCACGCCAGGTATCGACGGCGTAGCAGCGCGTCGGCAGATGACGGGCGTCGACGGCTTGGCAGAACGCACAGTAGGAATCCCCGGTGTGGGTTCCGAGTTCGACCAGCACCCGCGGACGCAACATCGCCACGATTTGCATGGCGAACGGCGTGTGCGTCGCCCACGCCGAGACCCCCGTGAACCGCTTCGGGTGCTCAATGGCGATCTCAAGGCCGTCGAACACTTCCGCAGCCGGCTCCGAATTCTTGGACCGAAACACTGTGAGTGCCGGCGTCACCACCGAATCATCCGAGTTAGACTCCACTGCGTTGGCTTCAAAGCTCATGGCCATCTCTCGGTACAATGTTCGTAACATCCACGCAAAACGTCTCGATCCAGATCGGTCATCGCGTCTGAAATCTTGACACAATTCATGCAAACCACCGACGTGTTACAGTCGGCATTTTCGGCATTTTCGGTGAACTCCGAGAGGCCAATTTCACTTCAACATCCGCGCGTGTGGCGCAACTCGTCGCCATTTCCTCCCTTTAGGGAGCGCAACCCAGTTAAAGCCATTCGCGTGTTGCCGCCGATAGGAAATACACGCATTGTGCCGATCAGGGGATTTCCCCGCGTTCCCTCGACGTCGAGATTCGGGAGTCATCCAATGAAGTTGCCCCCCGTGATCAATTCAGAAGCCGGACTGCTGCGGGCAGAACTCGCCCGCCTATTCGACGAACCGGCCGAGTCCCCTCCGGACGCCGCGGCAGTGTTGTCGTACTGGAAGCGACGGTTTCGCATTCTGCAAGATCAGGCGCGAAGCCTTGCCGCTGTCCGCCAGGAGTTCGCATCGTTTCAAGAGGCGACCGAACGGGGCGCAGCCGATGCCCGCCGCCTTCAGGCCGAGTTGCACCAATCGCAAGTTCAACTTCAGAACCACGCCGCCGCTGCGGAAAACTTCCAGGCCACGATCGACCAACTGCGATCCCACAACGACGCCTTACAAGCCACGGTCGCCTCGTTGAACGCGGAGGTGCGGGCCCGAGAATCGGTGCACCACCTGCAAGACGTTCTGGGAAATCGCGAGCGGGAGCACCTGGCTGTCATTCGACAGCAACAAGATGCTCTGGCGAACGCCCACCAACAGTTGGAACTCGTGCGGCGGTCGCGGGCTTGGCGGCTCGCCCACCGGCTCCGCACGCTTCTCCGCCCCGCCTGACATCACCGACCGGGCAGACGATTACGGCCTCGAAGGGGCATTATGTCCACATCCCACATGGCGAAGGATTACGCCACGGCCGTTGCGAAGGTCAGGCTGCGCTCGTTCCTTCAATCGGACCAGGTTCTCGATTTCACGCCCCCCGCAGCGGCTCCGCCGCGGGTCAGCGTGGTCATGCTCCTTTACAACCGCGCAGAATTTACTCTCAGTTGCCTATTCTCCCTGGCCTCCCTCGCCAACACGGTGTCCAAGGAATTAATCATCGTTGACAACTGCAGCACCGACGCGACGAACGAATTGCTGTCGCGGGTGCGGGGTGCGACGATCATCCGCAACCGCGAAAATGTCGGGTACCCGCGCGGCGTGAATCAAGGGGCCGCCCGGGCGACCGGCGACCACCTGTTACTGTTGAACAACGACACGGAAATCCTCGGCCGAAGTATCGACGCCGCGGTCGAGTTCCTCGACGCCCATCCCGACGTCGGCGTAGTGGGGGGCCGCATCATCTTGTTGGACGGCACCTTGCAAGAGGCTGGTTGCCTGATTACTTCGGACGGCTGGGTCTGCCAATATGCCCGGGGCCGGCAACCCGACGACCCGGCTGTGCTGTTCCGACGCGACGTCGACTACTGCTCCGCCGCGTTCCAACTGCTCCGCCGCGAGATATTCGAGTCATCGGGTGGCTTCGACGAAGTGTTCTCGCCCGGTTATTTTGAGGACCCGGATTTCGCGATCCGCATGCAACTCGCTGGTTGGCGTGCCGTTTACTTGCCCGAAGTCGCGATCCTCCACTACGAGAATGCGACCTCCGGACAGATGTTTGGCCAGAGCGAATTGGAGAAGCTCGTCCACCACCACCACAAGATTTTCTGCGCGCGTCATCGCAATTGGCTAGCCGAACAGCCTGCCAACACGCCGGAGAGCACCCTGCGACATCGCCGAGTGAATGACACCTCCATCAAAGTGCTGCTCGTAGGCGAGCCCGCAGATTCCGTTAGGGTGAGTCGGACAGTTCGGCTTTTGGAGTGGCTCGATGCGATGCCGACCGTCGCCTGGAAGATCGACCGGACCGAACGAGAGAGGTTCCAAGAACTGACCCCGCCTACGGTCGAAACACTCGTCATGAACTCTGCCGATGATTGCGAACGCTTTCTCACCGACCGCCGCGGATATTTCAGCCTTGCCGTGCTAATGTCCGACGAATTGCTCGCAGAATTTGCCACCGTGTTGTCGCGGCACGGCCTCCCCTTCGACGTAAGGCCCACAACTTCTCACCAGCTCCATGCTGCATAGCCCAGCGGGATGTCGGGGACGAATAGGGTCGCGGAGGCGGTCCACAACGGGAGACCGAGGTCGGGGGATCGTCCCCGAGGTGCGGAAGTCGCTTCTCCGGTTGGTGTGGGCATTCGTCCCGCCGTTGTGGATCGCCCCCTAACCCGGCTTCGGCCCGTACCTCCAACCGGCGGCCTCTTCGCCATCGAGCCGCAGCGTCAGGCACTTCGCGCTACCGCCGGCCTTCAGGAATTCGTCCAACTCGACTTCGATCGGTCGATACCCAGCGTGGGTCAGGTCCGTGGCTAACTTCGGGCACCGGCTGTTGTGAATGACCGTCGTACCGACGACCACGGCGTTGCACCCGAACCGGTCCGCCTCCGACTCCGCCACCGCGATCAGCGTCGGGACGTGCGTGTGCAGCACCCGCCGACCGTAGTCGTCGAACGCCTCCGGGAAGTACAGGGCGACCCCCGGCGCGAGCGGGCAGAAGCACGTGTCGAGGTGGTAGAACCGCGGGTTCACCAACTCCAGCGGGAGGACGCGGACGCCGAGGAACTTTCCGACCCACTGGTGGGCGGTCGCGTCCGACCGCGTGCGGTAACCGGCGAACAACGTGTCGCCGCAGAACAGCGCGTCGCCTGCGCCTTCGTGAAACATCTCCTCCGGCAAGTGTTCCACCCGGAAGCCCGCCCCGGCGAACCACTCGTCGAAGTGCGGCGACTCGCGAGCCCGGACCTCGTGCCGGAAGCGGCTGCTCAAGAACATTCCGTGGAAAATGAGCCCGGCGTTGGCGGTGAAGACGAGGTCGGGGAGGCCCGGCTGTGGGGGCATCAGTTCGACGCGAACGCCGAGTCCCACAAGGGTGTCGTAGAAGTGCCGCCACTGACGGGACGCGAGCGCGGCGTCGGCCCCGCGAGAGCGATTCATCCACGGGTTGATCTCGTACTCGATGCCGTAGTGGTCCGGCGGGCACATGAGGGTGCGCGGCTGCGATGGCGATGACATCAGCGACTTCCGTGAGTTCAGGAACGCGGCGAGTCTCTTTACCTTTTACCAGACCAGGGATCGGTCGCCCGGCTTGCTCACGTCCCGCCTCTCTCAAGTTCCGCCGCGAGCGACCGCAGGAACGGTTCGGCATCGCTCACGATGCCGACCGTCTGTGTGGTGCCCCGGTCCATCAACTTCGTGACGGTCGCGGGGCTGATGTCCACGCACGCCACCTTCACCCACGCGGGCAGCAAGTTCCCGACCGCGATGCTGTGCAGCGTCGTTGCCACCATGAGGCAGAACCCGACGCCGGGCACGAGCCGGCGCATCGCGTCCTGGGCGGCGAGCATGTCGGTGACCACCTCGGGCAGCGGCCCGTCGTCGCGGATGCTGCCGGCAAGTACGAACGGAACGTCCCGCAGGACGCACTCGTACATGATCCCGCTCGTGAGCCGACCCGTTTCCACGGACTTCCGGATGCCGCCGATACGCCGGATCCTGTTAATCGTTCGCAGGTGGTGTTCATGCCCTTCCACGGTCGGCAGCCCCTGGTCGAGTGAGACACCGAGGCTGGTGCCGTAGAACGCCTGTTCCATGTCGTGCGTGGCGAGCGCGTTGCCGGCGAACAGGACGTTGATGAACCCGTCGCGGACCATCTTCGCGACGAGTTCGCCACCGCCCGTGTGGACGACCGCCGGGCCGAGGACCGCGAGCACCTTGTCGCCCGCGGCGCGGGTCTTGCGGATCGCGGCCGCAATCTCTCGCACGCTTACCGCCTTCGGCCGCTCGCTGGACACTGGGCTCGCCATGAACTCGAACAGTTCGTGCCGCCGCATTTCGGCCTCCGGCGGGAACACCCGCGTGCCCTGGCGGCCGACGAGGACGTGGTCGCCAGTCTTGACCGCCGTCATCGGGACGCACCGCGCCGCGGTCCCGGTGGGATCGACCACGATGCCGCAGTCCATCTCCTGCCCCTCCACGTCCACCCAATCGCCCGCGAGCTTGACCTGCGTGCGGAAGTTGGTGGAGCAGTAGAACCCGTCCGGGTACGCGCCGGCGATGTCGGCCGGTACGGTCCCGCAGTCCCCCGACTGGGCCGGTACGGCACCGTGCGGGTGGATGTCCGCGAGTATCGTTTCGAGCTGTTCGGCCGCGTCCGCCCGGACCTCCAGGCGAACGAAACTGGGGTCGTCTTGTCGCTGGCCGAGCCGAAGGGTTTCAATGTGATAGCGCCCGCCCCGCGACAGGATCGCGTCGAGCACCTTCGGCAACAGGAGCGAGTCAACGATGTGGCCGGTCATTTCGACGTGTTCGACGTGTTGTGCGGACATACCGAACCTCTTAATGGGAGCCGATGGCCGTCTCTGAACTTGAATCCCCGAGCGACGGCGAAACAAGGCATCGACGACCCACGGCCGGGGCGACCGGACGAAACGGTAATATGCGGTGGAAGCCGGCCGACGGCTACATCAGCGTGAGCGTCCGGCGAGTTGGTTTGACGAAGGGCGTCCGGGCTCGACCTCGGCTGAGCGACGACGGTCGCTAGCGGTCGCAGAGCAGTTCGGACACGTCGGCGTTGGGCGGCCGGGTGGGGAGATGGGTGAGCAGGTCGTGGGCGTAGGCCCGCGGGTCGTGCCCGTGTCGCTCGGCGCCCGCCACCTCGCTCAAGAGGACAGTAGCCGGCCGTACGTGTTCGCAACGGTCACCGTGACGTCAGGCCGAGGGCCTTGATCCGCGAGGCCAGGGTGGTCGGCTTCACGCCGAGCAACGCGGCCGCCCCGTTCGGACCGGACACCTTGCCGTCGGCCTGCGCCAGAGCCGCCCGGATGTTGTCCGCTTCCAACTTCCGCACCTCCGCGTCGGTCCGCACCCGCTCGACAGCGGCCAAGGGCGGGGGCGGAACTGACAGCCGGGGCGAGTCGCCCGGCAGTTCGATGCTGAGCCTGCCTCCTTCCGAGGTGATGATCGCCCGCTCGATCGTGTGCTGGAGTTCCCGCACGTTCCCCGGCCACGAATAGCCCTGGAGTTGTCGGACCGCGGCGAGCGTGAGTTTCGGCTTCGGTCGACCGGCCCGGCGGGCGGCCAGGGTCAGGAAGTGGTCCGCCAAGAGCGGGATGTCCTCGGTCCGCTTCCGCAGCGGCGGGAGTTCGACCGGGAACACACTGAGGCGATAGTACAGGTCCAGCCGGAACCGCCCGGCCTCGGCCTCAGCCCGCAGGTCGCGGTTGGTCGCGGCCACCAGTCGCACGTTCACCTTCCGCGTCCGCTCCTCCCCAACCCGCTCCAATTCTCCTTCTTGAAGCACCCGGAGCAGCTTCGCTTGAAGTTCCAGGGGAATCTCGCCGACCTCGTCGAGGAAGAGGGTGCCGCCGTCGGCCAGTTCGAACCGGCCGGCCCGGTCCCGCAACGCCCCGGTGAACGACCCGCGGGCGTGGCCGAAGAACTCGCTCTCGTACAACTCCCGCGGCACGGCCGCACAGTTCACCTTCACCAGTGGCTGCCCCGCTCGCCGGCTGCGGCGGTGCAGTTCGCGGGCAACGAGTTCCTTGCCGGTGCCGCTCTCGCCGAGGACGAGGACCGCCGCGTCGGTCGGGGCTACGAGGTCAATCTGTCGGGCGACGGCTTCGAGGGCCGGCCCTTGCCCGACGAGTTCGCCGAACGCCCCGGTTCGGGTCACTTCCTCCCGCAGGTATTCGTTCTCCTCCTCCAGTCGCTTCCGCAGGGCGTCGATCTCCTCGAAAGCGCGGGCGGTCGCGATGGCGGCGGCGGTGTGGTCCGCGATTGTCCGCAGCCAGTCCATGCAGTCCGGGCCGATGGGGCCGCGGGCGAACACGGCGAGCACCCCGAGCGTCTGCCCGCGGTGGACAAGCGGTTGCCCGCCGAACCCGGCCACGCCCTCGGCCCGCATCCACACCGGCCGCGCCGCCCACGTCGGCGGGTCCGGCCACAGGTCTGGGGCTTCGACTGCCTGCCCGGTCGCGGCGATCCGCCCGACCTTCCGCACGCCGAGCGGGAATCGGCGGAAGGCACCGTCGATCCGCGTCCACTCGACGGCCGCGTCGTCCTGCGACCGGCCGGCGCTCGCGGCGAGGTGCAGGCACAGCGACCGATCCGGGCACTCGGCCATCATTGGGCAGCCGGAACAGTCCACGGACTTCTGCACCAGCCAGATCCGGGCGAGGGCCACCCGCGGCGAGACCGCCAGCCGATCGACGACGAGGCGAAGCAGACTCGCCAAGTTGTGTTCCCTCGCCATGTCGAGCAGCAGGCGTTTAGGGTCGTGGAAGAGATGTCCCGATACATCGATCGCCATGAGTGGCCCTCACGAAATCTCGCAGTTATACTACGATATTTCGTAATTTCACGAAATCTCGCGAACAATTCGAGCCGTGTAATTTTGACGTAAATATATTAATGGTAATAACTTCAGAAAAATCAATGCGATTGGCACACTTCGTGATCATCTGTGCTTTCATCGACCTCCGACTTTGCGAGGTGGAAGACCATAACCAAGAGGATCAAAGCCATGTCACGCCTGAACTCCGTTCACCCTGAAACTGCAACCGGCCGAGCCAAGGAACTGCTCGACGCGGTCAAACATCATCTCGGCATGGTCCCGAACATGACTCGTGCGATGGCCAACGCTCCGGCCGTCCTCGACGCCTACCTTCAGTTCAGCGGGGCACTTGCCAAGGGGGCGCTGTCGCCGAAGGTACGAGAGCAGATCGCCCTCGCGGTCGCCGAGGCGAACGGGTGCAACTACTGCCTCGCCGCCCACAACGCCGTCGGCAAGATGGTCGGGCTGACCGCGGACCAGATTCGGGATAGCCGCCTCGGTACGGCGGTGGACGCCAAGGCGAACGCGCTCGTTCGCTTCGCCCGGCAGGTCGTGAATGCTCGCGGACGGGTCACGGACTCGGACCTTGCCGCCGTGCGAACCGCGGGGTGGGACGACGGGGCGATCGCCGAGGTCGTCGCCAACGTCGCGGTTCACGTCTTCACCAACTACTTCAACCTCGTCGGCGATATTGCCATCGACTTCCCGCCGGTCGAGCCGCTGCCGCAAGAAACTGTCGCCGCCTAACGCTTCATTCTTTGACCCCGGACTCGATCCCGCGAGCGATTGCACGCGAGGATCGTCGCGGGAAGGCACACACAACTGAGGAGAGTCCGATGAACGCCTTCAACAAACTGTTCGAGATAGCTTCCCGGATGGATCAAGTCGGGGTCACACTCACCCGCATCGGCCTGGTCGTCGTGCTGGTGTGGATCGGCGGGCTGAAGGTCTACAAGTACGAGGACGAGGGAATCGTCCCGTTCGTGGCCAACAGCCCGGCGATGAGCTTCTTCTACCACCAGCCTGCCGGCGAGTATAAGCAGCATATGAACAAGGAGGGCGAACTCGTCCCCGCCAACCGCGAGTGGCATGAGAAGAACGGCACCTACGTCTTCGCCTACGGCCTCGGGTCGGTGATCGTGCTGTACGGCGTGCTCATCGCCCTGCACCCGGTCTTCCCGCGGGTCTCTGCCGCCGGCAGCTTCCTGGTGTTCGTGATGTCGCTGACCACGCTGTCGTTCCTCGTCACCACGCCGGAAACTTGGGTTCCGTCGCTCGGCAGCGCCGAGCACGGCTTCCCGCTCCTATCCGGGGCCGGTCGGCTCGTCGTCAAGGACGCCATCATGATGGGTGCCGCCGTTGTCACGATGGCCGACTCCGCGAAAAAGTACCTGCGGAGCCGGGCCGCGAGCCTGCAAGTGGCCGCCGAACAGTCGCTCGTGACCGCTTGATCCTTCAACCCCCACCCTTTCAGGAGACTGCCATGAATCCACCTGTGATTGCCCCGCCGTTCACGCTCGAAACCGCCACGCTCAAGGTGCGGGCCGCCGAAAATGCCTGGAATAGCCGCGACCCGGCCCGCGTCGCCTTGGCCTATACCGAGGACTCTGTGTGGCGAAACCGCGATCAGTTTATCACCGGCCGCGACGCCATCCGCGCGTTCCTGACCGGCAAGTGGGCGAAGGAACTCGACTATCGACTGGTGAAGGCCCTGTGGGCGTTCACCGCCGACCGGATCGCCGTGCGGTTCCGGTACGAATGGCACGACGCCGCCGGGAACTGGTTCCGCAGCTACGGCAACGAACTCTGGGAGTTTGACGCGGCCGGCCTGATGCGCCGCCGCGAGGCGAGCATCAACGACCTGGCGATCCGCGAGGACGAACGGACCTTCCTCTGGCCCGCCCCCGGCCCTCGCCCGGCCGACCATCCTGGCATTCCCGACGTGAAGTAACTCAAACCTGAAACCCATTCCGAGGACTTCTCATGATCACTGCCATCGTGAACCACCGGACCGTGAAGGTTGGCGACCTGGACATCTTCTACCGTGAGGCCGGACCGGCGGACGCCCAGGCGATCCTACTGCTGCACGGCTTCCCGACTAGCTCGCAGATGTTCCGCAACTTGATCCCGCAACTCGCGGACAAGTACCGCGTCATCGCGCCGGACTACCCCGGCTACGGGCACAGCTCGATGCCCCCGCACGATCAGTTCGCGTACACCTTCGACAACTTGGCGAAGGTGATCGACGCCTTCACCGAGAAGGTCGGCCTCACGAAGTACGCCCTGTACGTGCAGGACTATGGCGCGCCGGTCGGCTACCGCCTGGCGACGGCTCACCCGGATCGGGTGACAGCCATCGTCGTGCAGAACGGCAACGCTTACGACGAGGGGCTGGACAACGACTTCTGGAAGCCGATCAAGGCGTACTGGGCCGAGCCGACGAGTAAGGCGAAGCGGGACGCGATCCGCAACCTCGTCACCTATGACGCGACGAAGTGGCAATACACCGTCGGCGTGAAGCACCCGGAACGGGTCAGCCCCGACGGCCCGGCCCACGATCAGTTCCTGCTCGACCGGCCGGGCAACGACGAGATTCAACTCGACCTGTTCCTGAGCTACGGCAGCAACCCGCCGCTCTACCCGGCGTGGCAAGAATACTTCCGCACGCACCAGCCGCCCGTGCTGATCGCGTGGGGCGAACACGACCCGATCTTCCCAGCCGCCGGGGCCGCGCCGTACAAGCGCGACCTGAAGAACCTGGAGTATCACATTCTCGACGCCGGGCACTTCGCCCTCGAAAGCAACGGCGACGAGATCGCCGACCTGATCCGCAACTTCCTCGGCAAGCACCTGAAGGCGTAACCCGCCCGGAGGCATCATGGTGCGAACGTACCCCAGCGATGTGGCCTTTACCCCTGCGGTGAAGGCCGTGCAAGAGCGGGCCGGCTCCCGCAAGAGCTACGCCCGGATGGAGCGGGACGGCAGTTGGGAAACGACCGTCACCGACGATCTCCGGGAGTACATCGCGGACCTGGACATGTTCTACCTGACCACCGCGACGGCCGACGGCCAGCCCTACGTCCAGTACCGCGGCGGCCCGCCGGGATTCCTGAAGGCGCTCGACGACCACACGCTTGCGTTCGCCGACTTCGGCGGGAATCGTCAATACCTGAGTGTCGGCAACCTGAGCGAGAACCCGAAGGCGTTCTTGTTCCTGATGGACTACGCCAATCGTCGGCGGGTGAAGGTGTGGGGCACGGCCCGCGTCGTCGAAGACGATCCAGAACTGTTGGAGAAGCTTCGCGATCCGGCGTACCCCGGCCGGGTCGAGCGGGCGATTGTGTTCACCGTTGCGGCGTGGGACGTGAACTGCCCGCAGCACATCCACCGGCGGTTTTCGGAATGGCAGATCGCCCCGAAGATCGCCGCGCTCCAGGCCCGCATCGCGGAGTTGGAGGCCGAGGTCGTAAGTCTGAAAACGAAGCCCAAACACACTTGAGGAGAGCGACGATGGACATTCACCAAGCGGACACCGCACTCGTGATGATCGACCCGCAGAACGACGTCTTGAGTGAGGCCGGCGTCTCGTGGGGATTAGTCGGAGAGAGTATCCGGGAGAACAACACGGTCGAGAACATCGGCCGCTTGTTCCAGGCGGCGAAGGGCGGCGGGTTCGGGGTGTTCGTCTCGCCGCACTACCTGTACCCGCACGACCAGCAGTGGCGGTTCGGCGGGGCGGTCGAGAAAATGATGCTCGACGGCAAGGAGTTCTTCCGCCCCGACCCGCTCACTCTCGATGGGTTCCCTGGGTCTGGGGCCGACTGGCTTCCCCAGTACAAGCCGTTCATTGAGGACGGCCAGACGGTCGTGGTCAGCCCGCACAAGGCGTGGGGGCCGCAGACCAACGACCTCGTCTTCCAACTCCGCAAGCGGGGCGTGGGCAAGGTCGTGCTGGCCGGTATGCTGGCGAACCTGTGCGTCGAGAGCCACCTGCGGGAACTGATCGAACAGGGGTTCGAGGTGGCCGTGGTGAAGGACGCGACGGCCGCCCCGCGGCACCCCGTCCTCGGCGACGGGTACACGGCGGCCCTCATCAACTACGGCTACCTCGCGAACGCGGTCCTCACGACCGACGACGCGGTCGCCGCCATGAAATAACGGACCGTATCGCTTCCCGGAACGTCCGGCCATAAAACTCGCTTCAGCCCGCAACGGAGTCCGCACGATGGCGTCCCAACTTTCCACCAACCTGCTCGGCACGCTCGACACCCTGGCCGGCGGCGTCCACCCCGGCTTCCGCCCGGCCCACGCGAAAGGCACGATGTACGCCGGGAGGTTCACTCCCTTAGCGGGGGCCGCGGCCCTCACCCGCGCCCCGCACGCGGCCCGGCCGTCCACCCCGGTGACTGTGCGGTTCTCGCCGGCGGCCGGCATCCCGACCGTCGCCGACAACGACCCGAAGGGGTCCGGCCCGCAGGGCATGGCGATCCGGTTCCACCTCGCCGACCACGTCCACACGGACATCGTGGCCCACTCGCACAACGGGTTCTCGGTCCGCACTGGCGAGGAGTTTCTGGAATTTCTGCGGGCCGTCGCCGGCAGCGGCCCCGGTGCCCCGGAACCGCCGCCGATCGTCGCGTTCCTCGCCGCCCACCCAGCCGCGAAGCGGTTCGTCGAAGCGCCGAAACCGATTCCGACGAGTTTCGCTCGGCAGGCGTTCTTTGCCGTGACCGCGTTCCGGTTCACCAATGCGGCCGGGGCCAGTCGGTTCGGTCGCTTCCGCCTCACGCCAGAAGCGGGCACAGCTTTCTTAACGGCGGACCAAGCCGCGACCAAGACGGCGGACTTCCTGGCCGCCGAGTTGTCGGAGCGGCTCGCGAAGGGGCCGGTCGTGTTCCGCCTTCAGGTGCAACTCGCCCAGGACGGGGACGAAGTGGCCGACGCCACCGCCGTGTGGCCGGAGTCGCGCGAGGTGATCGAGTTCGGCACGCTCACCCTGACCGAGCGGGTCGATGAACTCTCGCCCGAAATGCGGAAGGTGATCTTCGACCCGGTCCCGCGGGTGGACGGCATTGATCCGTCCGGCGACCCGCTCACGGAGGTGCGGTCGGACATCTACCTCTTGAGCGGCCGCCGCCGTCGGGCCGCCGCCGGCGACGCTCGCCAGGCGTGAGCGACGGTCTTGCCGATCACGAGACGCGGGCGACGATCATCGTCCGATCGTCGTCGGCCGGATGACCGTCGGCAAACGCCTCGACCGCCCGGAGAACCTCTTCGAGCAGGCCTGCCGCCTGGAGCGCGCAGTTCCCCATCACCCGGTCGAGGCGGTCGGTGCCGAACAGCTCGCCCGTCCGGTTGGCAGCCTCGGTAATGCCGTCCGTGTAAAACAGAACCTGATCGCCCGGCTGGAGTTGCTGCACGGCCTCGTCGTAGGTTTCCTCGCCCGTGATTCCGAGCGGCAGCCCGCCGGCCGCGTCCAGCGGGATCAGACGCCCGTCCGCGCACCGCTTCAGGCGGGGCGGGTTGTGCCCGGCGCTGGCGTACGTCAGCCTTCGGCCCCTCGGATCGTACACGCCGTAGAAGGCCGTGATGAACTTTCCGCTCCCGCCCGTGTACAGCGTCACCAAATGTTGGTTCAGGTAGTCCAGCACCCGGCCCGGCGGTTGGGCCGGGCCGGGGTTGGTGTGGGCGATGCAGTGCGTGACGGCCATGAGGACCGCGGCCGGACTGCCGTGCCCGCTCACGTCGGCAATGAAGATTCCCCACCTACCGCCGGGGAGCGGGAAGAAGTCGTAGTAGTCGCCGCCCGCCCGGGCCGACGGCCGGTAGTACGCGGCCACGTCGAGCGTCGGAATCTTTGGCAGGGCCGCCGGCAGGAGCGACCGTTGCACTTCGCCGACGGCTTTCAACTCTCGGTCGAGGGCTTGGTTGGCCTGCCGCAACTGGTCGGAAAGGACGAGTGTGTTGGTCGCCCGGCCGAACAAGTTACTCATCCACACTAGCTCGGGCAGTTCTTCGCGGGCGAAGGCGGCCGGCTCCGTCCGCAGGAAGAGGACCATGTTCAGAGCGACCCCCTGGTCGAACAGCGGGACCGCCAGCAGCGACCGGTGGCCGGCCAGGTACTCGGCCGCCGGGTCGTCGGCGGGCACGGCCAAGTCGTCGACGACCCGCGGCTCGTTTCCGTAGATGAGATCGGCGACCAACCCGCCTTCCAGGAGCGGGAGGCGGTCCTTGTCGGTCCACGGGTTGACGGCGCCCGGCCACGTCGTGCTCCGGGTGACGCGGTAGCACGGGGCGGCGAGATCCCGCCGGCTGAGCGAGATCCGCCGGTCGATTCGCGTCAGGTGTTGGACCCGTTCGCCGTAGGCCCGGACCATCTCTTGCGGGTCGGTCTGGCGGCTCATCTCGCGCATCAGGTCCACGACGTGGGCCAGCCGCGCCTCCCACCCACCGTCTACTGCCCCGCCGTGCTCGCTCGCCATCCGCACCCTCCCGCCCGTGCCTCTGCCATCGATTGCCGCCTGACGACTTCGGTTCCAACACCGGGTCCGTTCGGCCGCCACCGGTTGTTCTACAGCGGCGACCAGCTCCAGGTCTGGCTTCATTACTCATCCAGCAACAGTGCCGGGCCGATTCGTTCTTGCGGTCCGTTTCGCGCATCGCTACGTTGGGCTTGCTCCCAGCCGTCGTGGGGTGGGTGACGCCAAGGAGACATCATGACGGTCAAGCGGATGGACAACGTCGGCATCGTGGTCGAAGACCTCGACGCCGCCATCGCGTTCTTCGCCGAACTGGGCCTCACGCTCGAAGGCCGCGCCCCGATCGAAGGGGATTGGGCCGACGGCGTCACAGGGTTGCGCAACATGCGCGTCGAGATTGCCATGATGCGGACGCCGGACGGCCACAGCCGGCTTGAATTGTCCCGGTTCCTCGCGCCGCCGGTCATCGCCGACCACCGCCGCGCCCCGGTGAACGCTCTCGGCTACCTCCGCGTCATGTTCACCGTGACAGACCTCGAGGATACCCTCGCCCGGCTCGGGAAGCGCGGCGCGGAGGTCGTCGGCCGAGTGGTCCAGTACGAGGACGTGTATCGGCTCTGCTACGTCCGCGGCCCCGAGGGCGTTCTCATCGGCCTGGCGGAAGAGCTCGTCCCAAGCGCGTCCCGATGACCGCGACCGTCAACCTCCCAATAACGATCGCGGCCGAGGTTACCTGCCGTAACCTCGGCCGCGATATTTCCTTCGAAAGGACGCCTCCTGTAGACTTGACTTCCTATGGCCGGGGGGCCGGCGGTCGCTCGCGAGGTTCCTTCTCGCCGAGCGGCGGCGGGGCAGGAGGGGTTTCTTTCCCGGGAGTCTTTGCGTCCGGGCGGCGTTCCGGTGGGGGCAGCGGGGTCTTGCCGTCTGGCGGGGGCGGAGGCGTTTTCCCGGCCGGGCGTTCCGGCTGGGGCGGTGGAGCTTTGCCGTCGGGGCCGTCCCGGCGATCCGCGGCCCGGCCGAGGTGCTCACCGACATGGCTCCACGCTTCGGCCGCGCGGGCCAGGTCGGCCGCCCGGTCGTACTCCTTCGCCTCGTAGGCCGCACGGCCGTCGGCGTACGCCTTCTTGGCCGCGTCGAGAAACTCCTTACCGATCGGGCCGCCCTCGGCCGTCGCGTCTTCGAGGCGGTCCTTCGCCCGTCGGAGTTCGCCGCGGGCCGGCTCCCACGGGTCGTCGCCCATCGGGCCGGCGGGCGGGGCCGGGGGCTTCGGCAGGTCCGGCACCGGCGTCTGGCTGGCTGAAATCCAGTGCTTCAACCCGCGGGCGGCGTCGTGGGCCGCAGCGGATTGTTCGGGGTTCGGCGGGCCATCCCCGTCGGCGGCCGCCACCGCGTCGCGGTACAGTCGCTTGGCCGAGTCGAACAATCGCCGACCTTCCTCCTCTCGGGGGCCGCCCTTCTTCGGGGCCGGACGAACGTCCGCGAGGATGTCGTAGGCCTTCCGCAGGTCGGCGATGTGCTTCGGCCCGGCCTTCTCTTTCGGCCCGTCCTTCGGGCCGGGGCCGTCCTTCTTGTCCTTCTTCGGCGGCTGGGCGAACGCCGTCGGGGTGTCGGCCGCCAGCGATACGGTCAACACGCCCGCGGCCAGCCCGCCGGCCGTCAGGAGTTTTCGGAGCGAGATCATCGGTCTTCTCCATGGGGGAACTGCCGGTGTCGGTCGGTGCGAATCGCACGGATCGCGGACCGGCGAGAAGGGGGAAGGCAAGCTCAAGGCCAACGGGTGCCGTCGCGATGGAAGAATCGGAGGGCAGTTCCAAAGTGCTGGATCGGAAGGGATTTTCGATCCTCAAACTCGACCGGGCGGAGTTCACCGGGGAGAATCTCAAGAGTGGGCTGGGAACGGGTGGGCGGGAGTCGCCCGCCCCGGTCGGGGGCTTCCCGCCCGGCTCACGGCTCGCGGAAGCCGTACTCCCGAATCTTGTCGAACAACTGCCGGCGGCTGATGCCCAGCACCCGCGCGGCCTGCGTGCGGTTCCACTTCTCTTGGTCCAACGCCAAGCCGATCACCCGCCGCTCGGTCTCCGCGAGGGCGTCTCGGAGGACGAGCGAGCCAGCCGGCGGCAGGACGGCCCCAGTTGCCGCCGCGGCCTCGAAGTCGGCCGGTTGGAGGACGCGGCCACGGGCCAGAATCGCCGCCCGCGCGAGGACGTTTTGCAGTTCGCGGACGTTCCCCGGCCAGTCCCGCCGGGTGAGGGCCGACACGGCGTCCGGGGAGAGGGCGAGATGCGGCCAGCGATACTTCTGGGCCAGCCGGCGGACGATCGCCTCGGCCAGCAGCGGGATGTCGTCCCGGCGGTCCCGCAGCGGCGGCAGTTCGATCGACACCACGTTCAGCCGGTAGAACAGGTCCTCGCGGAACTTCCCGTCGGCGATGCGGGCCTTCAGGTCGCGGTTGGTGGCCGCGACGACCCGCACGTCTGCGGTCACCGTCGCCTCGCCGCCGACCCGCTCGAACGTGCCGGTCTGGAGGACGCGGAGCAACTTCGCTTGCAGGTCCACGTCGAGTTCGCCGATCTCGTCGAGGAACAGGGTGCCGCCGTGGGCCTGCTCGAAGCGGCCGCGGCGGGCGGCCACGGCCCCGGTGAACGCCCCCTTCTCGTGGCCGAACAGTTCGCTCTCCAACAGGTGCGGGCTGAGGGCGGCCGAGTTCACCTTCACGAACGGCCCGGCCGACCGGGCCGAGTTGTGGTGGACGGCCCCGGCCGCCAGTTCCTTGCCGGTGCCGCTCTCGCCGATCACGAGCACCGGCTCGTCGGTCGCGGCCACCCGGCCGATGAGCTTGAACACGGCGAGCATCGCCGGGTGGCGGCCGATCAGTTCGTCGTCGGCCCAGTCGTCCTCGGCCACCGGGGCAAGGGAGAGCGCCCGCACCTGCTCGGCGAGCGACCGCTGGGTGAGGGCGCGGCGGACGGTGAACAGGACTTCGTCCAGGTCGAACGGCTTGGTCAGGTAGTCGTAGGCCCCCAGCCGCATGGCCTCGATGGCCGGCCCGCTGCCGCCGAACGCCGTCACGAGAATGACCGGCGTCTCCTCCAGCCGGTCGGCGTGCTTCCGCAGCACAGCCATGCCGTCTTGGCCGGGCATCTTCAAGTCCAACAGGGCGAGGGCGACGGCCGGGTCGTCGAGCATCGCGGCCGCCTGCACCCCGTCGGCCGCCTCGCGGACGTCGTAACCCTCGGACCGCAGCAGCAGGGCGAGGTTGCCGCGGATGGTCGGGTCGTCGTCGGCCACCAGGATCGTCGGTCGGGTCATGTCGCCCTCGGAATGGGAAGGGTGACGCGGACGGTCGCGCCGACCGGCGGGTCGGGGTCGAACGCGATCCGCCCGCCCTGCTGAGCCACGATCTCGCGGCAGAGGGCGAGGCCGAGGCCGGTGCCGTCGGGCCGGGTCGTGACGAACGGCTCGAACAGCTTCTTGCGAACTTCGGGTGGGATGCCCGGCCCGGTGTCGGACAGGGTCAGTTCGACGGCGTCGCCGGCCCGCCGCGTGCGGCACACCAGCCGGCCGCCCGTCGGCATGGCTTGCAGGGCGTTGGCCACGAGGTTCAGCACGACCTGCCGAAGAGCCTGCGGCGCGCCGAGGACCGGCAGCACCTCCGGGGCAAAGTCGATGTCGAAGGCGACGCCCTGCGAATCGGCCTGGGCGCGGGACAACTCCAGCGTCTCGGCCGTGACGGCGGCGAGGTCGACCGGCCGCAGGTCTTCGTGGCCGGACCGGGCGAAGTAGAGCAGGCGGCCGACCAGCCCGTTGATGCGGTCCACGGCCGCGACCACGGCGGCGAACGAGGCGGGCGTGCGGGCCTGGTCCGGGAGCCGCTCCCAGAGTTGGACCGTCGAGCGGATGGCGGCGAGCGGGTTGCGGACCTCGTGGGCGACGCCGGCCAACAGGCGGCCGAGCGAGGCGAGGTGCTCGGCCTTGCGAAGATCCTCCGTCAGCCGCGCCTGCTTCCGTCGCTCGTGGCGGAGCGACCGGCCGAGTTGAGCCGTCAGGCCGAGGGCCACGACCATGCCGCCGAGGGCGAACGCGACCGAGAGCAGGTACCCCCGGAGTTCTTCCCGCTGTTGGGCCGGGTCGATGAGCCGGACCATGACCCACGCCGCGAGGCGGGCCGGCCGGCGGTCGCCGACCGCCGCCGTGGCGACGGCCACGCGGCTCGGCCCGACGTCCCGCACCTCGACCAGCGGCGGGTCGTCGGCCGACCCGTTCAGCACTTCCTTCGCCTGCCGGCGGATCGACGGCGTTTCGAGCGGCGGCGGCTCCCTCCGTCCGACGCCGGGCTTCGCCGAGCCTTCCGTCGGGTGCGCGAACCCGGCGAACTGGTCGATGCCGCCGTTGACGTAGAAGCCGCCCTCCGCTCCGGGGTAGCGGTCCAGGACGCGGGCGGTCACGGCCGCGAGGTGCCGATCGTAGTCGTCCGGTAGCGACCGGTCCGGGCCGACGCCGGTCGGCACCTCGGCGACGAGCGGTTCCGCCGCGGCGGCGAGTTCGGCCGCCGCGTCCCGCAACCGGTCGCGGGCTTCCAACTCCCGGTGCGGGAGGAGGAACACGCGGGCCGCGGTGGCCACGATCGTCCCGAGCGAGGCCAGGAACAGCACCCCGACCAGGACGGCCAGCCCGTTCGCCCGCACCCAGCGGCGCATCTCCGGTTCCTCAGTACGGGACGAACGTGAGCCACGCGACGCCCAGGAGCAGCGTCAGGACCGTGACCGGCACGCCGACGCGGCAGTAGTCCAGGAGCGTGATCGTCACCCGCTCCTTGCGGGCCGCCTCGACGACGATCAGGTTCGCGACCGAGCCGAGGACGGTGAAGTTCCCGGCCAGCGTGCTCGACATCGCCAGGGCCAGCCACGCCACCTCCTGCGACTCCGCCGGCATCGCCAGGATGACCGGCTTGAACAGGAGCACGGCCGGCACGTTGCTGACCACGTTCGACAGCACGGCCGACGCCCCGCTCAGCACGTCGATCGGGTGGTGTTGCAACACCGGCCACTTCTCGACACCGCTCGGGGCCAGGACCCGCACCTCGAAGGCGTGGACCACCACGAACAATCCGGCGAACATGACCAGCAGCGGCCAATCGACCTCTTGGTACACCTTCGTCGGGTTCACCCGGTCGAGCAAGAGGAACCCGGCCGCGGCGAGGGCGACGACGGCCATCGGGAACCCGGCGAAGAAGAAGCCCACCGTCACGACCGTGACGAGCAAACTCTTGACCAAGAGCCGGCGGTGCCTCGGGTGCCGGGGCTGCTCCTTTGGCGGCTCTTCCCCCTGTTCTTCGGCCGGGGCCGCCGTCGCCGCCAGGGCGGAGCGGAATACCAGCCACGTCACGAGGAACGCGACGACCACGGACAGGACCGCGATCGGCGTCAGCCGGGCGGCGAACCGCAGGTAGCTGACGTGCGACAGGCCGCCGATGATCATGTTCTGCGGGTTGCCGGTCAGTGTGGCCACCGACCCGGCGTTCGACGCGACGGCCAGGCCGATCAGGTGCGGCCGCGGGTCGAGCTTCCGCCGGCGGGCCATGTGCAGCACGAGCGGGGCGAGCGCGAGGCAGGCCACGTCGTTGACCAGCAGCGCGGACAGCACGGCCGACAGCGACATCGTGACGGCGAGGATGCCGACGGGCGAGTGGACCCGCGCGAGGACGCCGTCGGCGACGGCCTCGAAGAACCCGGCGTGCCGCAGGTAGGCGACGACGACCATCATGCCGAGCAGGAGCGCGAGGGTGGCGAAGTCCACGGCCTTCACGGCGTCGTCGAAGGTCAGCAGGCCGAGGGCGAGGGTGAGGGCGGCCCCGGCCAGGGCGATGCCGGCCCGGTCGGTCCGCAGCCACGGCAGGCGGCCGACGGCGAGGCCGGCGTAGGTGAACACGAACGCGGCGATGGTCAGCCACCAGGCGACGGTTTCGGACACGAAGGCTCCTCGGTTAACAGAAGTCGGTGGCCGTCACGACCGGGCGGACGCCCGGGACGGCGGTGTAACGACCGGTCGAATCGACGGCCACCTCGACAACGTGTTCGCCGACCGCCCCGGCGGCGTCCGTCGCCCGCACCACGAGGCGGTGGACGCCCTTGCCCAACTGGTCGCCGGCTAGCGGGCCGGACCAGTCGAGCGGGCCGACCGGCGTGAGCGGGACCGGCTTCTCGCTCTCGACGCGGACGATCACTTGGGCGAGCGGCTCGGCCGACCACACCCGCGCCCGCACGTCGGCCGCCCCGCGGACGACGTGGGCCGGGCGCGTCGCCAGGAGCGCGTCCCGCGGGCGGGTGACGAGGACCAGCGGGCCGCGGTCGTTGACGCTGCGGAACGTCGCCGCGAAGTCGTCGCCGTGGAAGTACGCGACCGTATACCCCGGCGGCCCGCCCTCCGGGTCGCCGATGCTGCGGGTGGCGGCGAACACGTTGCGGCCGTCGTTCGCCAGTTGCCAGTAGTGCGTGTGCCCGCTCAGCACGGCGTGGACGCCGTGGCCGTGGACCATGCCCCGCCAGGTGTCGATGCCCGGCCCGGCGAAGTCTTCCCAGATCTGGAACGGGTAGTTGTGCTGGAAGATCACCACCCGCTCGCCGGCCGCCGTCGCGGCGGCCAGTTCCCGCGACAGCCAGTCCAGTTGCGTCGTCGACAGGCCGACCGGGTGGGCCTCCTGGGTGTTCAGCCGCAGGAAGCGGAAGCCGCCGAGCCGCAGCGAGCCGCACGGGTCGCCGACGTGCCGGCGGAAGTCGGCGGCCGTCGGGTCGCGCTGGGCGTCGTGGTCGCCGACGAGCGCGTGCCAGGGGCGGGTGAGTTTCGCCGTCAGTCCGCGGAACAGGGCGTACTGGTCGGCCGTACCGTCTTGCACGTTGTCGCCGATGAACTGGACGAGGTCGGGCTTGATGAGCCGTTCGATCTCGTCCACCGCCCACTCGGCGGCCCGGTGGTTGGGCTGGCCCGCGGCCGTCAGGTGCAGGTCGCCGGGGACGCAGACGACGACGGGGGTCATACCTTTTCCTCCGCTGTCACGGCCGGGGCGTCGGCGGTCTTCGTTTCCGGCACCAGGAACGTGACGATGAGCGTCGCCACCGCCCCGACCCCGGCCAGCACCCAGAAGGTGCCACGGTAGCCCAGGTCGCCGACGACCAGCCCGGCCAACGCCGGCCCGAGGGCCGACCCGCCGACGAGGGCGCAGCCGACGAGTACCTGGGCCTCGCCCACCCGCTTCGGGTCGGCCAGTCGGTCCGTCACCCAGGCGGCCGCGGTGACGGCGAACAACCCCTGGCCCAGGCCGTCGAGCGGTTGGATGAGCAAAATCTGCCAGCCGGCCTGGGCGACCGCGATGAGCACCAGCCGCACGGTCATGATCGTCCAGGCGGCGATGAGCACCGGCTTGCGGCCGAGGGCGTCGGCGAGGCGGCCGGCCGGCCGCACGGCCCCCATCCACGCCACCATGCTGACGACGAAGGCAAAGGACATGTAGTCCTTCGGGGCGGCCAAGTCGCCTTGCAGGTACAGGCCGAGGTACATGCCGCCCGGCGCGTTGCCGACGTGGAACAGCACCATCGCCGCGATGAACACCCACAACTTCGCGTCCTTCAGGCCGAGGCTCTTCGGGCCGTCGGCCGGCTCCGCGTCGGCCGACGGGGTCGGGTCCGGGTGCTTCCCGCCGCGGTCGTCGGTGATGGCCAGGGCCGCGACCACGGCCAACCCCTGGAGGACGGCGACGGGGCCGAGCAGCCACGCAACGCCGAATTGTTTCGCCAGCACGCCGCCGAGGAGGGCCGTCAGCACGATGCTCACCGGCCGCCAGAACCGCAACGCCCCGATGGCCCGGCCGACCTGCCCCGGCTCCGCCAGGTGGGCCGCCTCCGCCCCGGCCAGACTCTCCACCGTCGCCCGGCACGCGCCGTTCTCGGCGAACAGCACCACCGCCACGCCGAGCAGCAGGCCGCCGGCCCACGGCAGCACGAGTGTCGCCCCGGCCAGGACGGCGAGGGCCGCCACCAGGAACGGCTTTCGCCGGCCGAGCTTGTCCGACCACAGGCCGAGCGGGAACTGCACCAGCCCGGCGACCGCCGATAACACGAAGACGAGGGCGATGTCTTGGTCGCTGTACCCCTTGGTCTCCTTCAGGTAGGCCGGTAGGTACGGCAGCGTGAAGCCGATGCCGGCCATGCCGAAGAAGTAAGAGCCGTACAGCCCGAACCGGTTCCGCAAGTTCATCCGTCCCCCCCGGTGGTCGCCGGCCGCCGTCGGAACTGCGACAGGCCGCGGGCGACGTGCACGATCAAGACCACGAGCGTCGTCAGCACGATCGCCGACAGCGTCCGGCGCACCCGCAAGTCGGCGGCCGCCGCCCGCTGTTCCAAGGCCGCGAGTTCGGTCGCCTCCATCTCGTCGGCGACCGTGCGGAGGTCGTCCATCATCTTCTTGCCGCGGCCGTCGAGGACGACCGCGAGCGCCGCCTCCTGGCCCTTCTCGCGACGCGCCGAAACCGCCTCGCGGAGTTCGCCGAGCTTGGCGTCGATCCGCGCCCGCATCTTCGCCAGCCGGGTCTGCTGGTCGGGGTTGTCGGCCGTCAGGACTTGCAGTTGCTCGACCCGGCCGGGCACCTTCTCGACGGCCGCGCGGTACGGCTCCAGGTACTCGTCGCGGCCGGTCAGCAGGTAGCCCCGCTGCCCCGTCTCGGCGTCCTTCAAGAGCGACAGCACGTCTTGCAACCGCGAGATGACCTCGTGCGTGTGGACGACCCAGCGGTTGCCGTCGGCCAGCGTGCGGACGTTCCAGTACGAGGCACTCGCGTTCGCCACCACGACAGCCGCGATGAGCACGAACCCGAACGACGCCAGGGCCCGCAGCGGCCCCGTCCGGAACCACCCGCCGCCGGGACCCGGTTCGGTCGTCCAGTTCGTGCGGACGTAGTCCACGCCGCCGGCCGCGAGTTGCTGGATCAGGTTGTAGCAGACGATCACCAGCCCGATCTCGGGCCGGTCGGCCAGGGCGGCGGCGGCCAGCACCATACCGGTGCCGTTGTTGCTCATGCCGAGGGCGAACACGAGCGACGCCTGTTCGCCGGGCGGCACCCGCAGCAGGCGGGCGACGAGCCACCCGGAGGCGAACGCCACCGCGCAGAAGCTGCCGGCCACGAGCGTGAGGGCGACGAGCAGGTCCGGGTCCGGCTGGGCCAAGGCGTGCGGCAGCGACCGCGAGGCGTTGACGTACACCAGCACCAGCAGGACGACGGAACTGACCGTCTTGAGGACGGGGTGCAGAGCCTTCACCCGCTCCGTTCCTAATAACCGGCGGGCGGCGATCCCCGCGGCCGAAGGGACCAGCACGCACACGAGCAGGAACCCGCCCGACCCGTGGGCCGCCAGATCCCGCAGCACGGCCGCGTCATCCCCCAGGGCGACGACGCTGACCGCGTACAGCGTGACCGGCGTCGTGACTAGGCTCAGTGCCGTTGAGGCCAGCACCAGACCGAGGCTCAAGCCCAGGTCGCCGTCCGCCTTCTGCGCCCACGCGGTCGCCGACCCGGCGATCGGCATGGCCGCGATCAGGCCCAGGCCGACCAGCACGGGCTGCACCCCCGCCCCGGCCCACGACCGCGTGAGTTGGGCGACCCCGGCGATGAACAGGACTGGCACGATCAGGTTGACCAACAGGCCGACTACGAGCGGGGCCGGCTTCCGCAACAGGTGCCGCAGGCCGGCCGTCGGCACCTCCAGCCCGGCCAGGAACAAAACCGCGGCCAGCATGACCATCGGGACCGACAAGTGGGCCGGTCCGACGTCCGCCCCCAGTCCGCCGACCCACCGGCCCAGGCCCGGTCCGACGGCGGCGAGACCGTAGGCGGCCACGAGCAGGAACAGGAAGTGCCGCCGCAACACGCCGGCCGCGGCGTGCGAGAGCCGGAAGGGCAACTCCTCCTCCGCCGACGCCCGATCGTGCAGCCCGACTTCACTCACGGCACGTCCCCCCATTCCGGCGTTAGTGGTGCTTGGGCTTCCGCTTGACGGCCACGCCGTTGACGGCCGTCGCCTCGACCACCCGGCCGCCCAGGTCCATCGCCCGCGTCTCGCCCTCGGCCTTCACCCGGTCGCCGACCTTCAGGCCGAGTTGCGCCATGCCGTCCGGCTTCAGGTGGACGAAGTCGCCGGTGTCGAGGACCACGCCGTTCGCCTCGCCGTGCTTGGCGTAGTTCAGCCGGGCCACGATTCCCTTTACCCCAGGCTCCTCGTCGGCGGCGTCCGTGTGCGGCAGTTCTTCGAGGTGGTACACCGGGTGGGCGGCCGGCCCCTTGTCCGACGGCTCGGCCTCGGACAGCACCAGTTCCACCGTCTCCCCCTCCGCGACCGCGGCGGCGAGGTCGTGGCCGAGGTGCGGCGGGCAGACGACCTGCGCCCGCGCCCCGCCGACCTCGACGATCAAGCCCTCCAGCCCGCCCTTCGGGCTGAAGTTATAGTGCAGCACCCGGCACGTCACCGGCCGGGACACGTCGATCGTTGCAGCCTTCATTTCTTCTCCTGAGGTTGAGAATCGTTCCGGGTTTCCGGCACGAACACGAGAAACATCGCGGCGGCCACCGCCGCGATCCCGGCGAACACGCCGAACGCCACCGAGTAGCCGAGCGTCTGCGTGAGAGCACCGGTCATCAAAGGGCCGATCACGCCGCCGATGCTCAGGGCGGTCGCGATCAGGCCGGACAGGGCGTTGAACCCGCCCTTGCCGTGCGTCAGGTCGGCGACCATCGACACGATGACGACGCCGTAGATGCCGGCCCCGATGCCGTCGAGCGTCTGGATCCAAATCAACTGCTCGGGCGTCTGGGCCAGGGCGTAGAGCGCGATCCGCACCGGCAGGGCGATGAACCCGATGGCGAACACCGGCTTCCGCCCCCAGAGGTCCACCAGCCACCCGGCGAGGAGGGCGACCGGGATCATCACCGCCTGGGCGACGAGGACGACGAAGGCGACTTGCCGGTCGTTCCCGCCGAGTTCCTTCACGTTCTGGGCGACTAGCGGCATGACTGGGGCGTTCGCCAGGTGGAACAGGGCGGTGGCCGCGAACAGCAGTTGCACCCGCCGGTCGCGGAGCAACTCACGAAGGCCGACCGTCTTCTCGTCCGTCTTCGCCCCCGCGGCGGCCGCCTCGTTGAGCTCGTTGCCGCGGATCAAGTAGACCGACGCGGCCGAGAGGAGCGACACCGCGAAGACGGCGTAGAAGACGGCGTCCGCCCCGCCGATCGCGACCAACCCGAGGGCGGCCAGGGCCGCGGCGAGGTTGCCGGCGTGGTTGAAGCTCTGGTTCGCGCCCATCAGTCGACTGAGGCCCGCGTGGCCGACCAGCCCGAGGGCGAGCGCCCCCAGCACCGGCAGAAAGAAGGCCTGGACTGCCCCGGATAAGAACAGCAGCGAGTCCCATAGCAGGGGCGTCGGCGGGACGAGCGGCAGCAGGCCGTAGCAGACGCCGAGGACGAGCGAGGCGACGGCGAGCAACCGGCGGTGGCCCCGGCTGCGGTCGGTCATGATGCCCGCGGGCGTCTGCATGAGGAACACGCCCAGCCCGGCCAGGGCGGTGGCCACGCCGATGCCGAACGGCGACCAGCCGTGGTCCTTCAGGGACGAGGCGACGAACGGGAGCGTGACCCCGGTGACCTCCGCGAGGAAGAAGTTGGCCGCGTTGATGCCCGCCCAACTCCGCCACGACAAGGCCGAGCGGGAACCGGCGTGTGCGGCGACGAACGGTTGCGATCGTGACACGTCCAACGCTTCATCGACCACGATTGCCTCCAGATACGGGAAACCAGCAAGGCGCCGGCCGAACGGAGTTTGCAACCAGTATGCCGCCATCACGATTTGCTACATACTGCATCGGAACCGCTGTGAACTCAGCCTGTAAGTCGTGTCAACTTTTGTCAGCGGCAGAGGGCGGCCAACTTCACGTGAGCACGCCTCCCCCGCTTGGGCGAGAATCCCCCACCCGGTGGCGTTCTTCGACGGTAAATGAATGTGAACAAGACTGGCCGGTTGGCCGTCGAGGAGTACGCTGTCGCCGTGGTCACACCTACAATCGGCCTTCTAGCACAAGATTGCCGCCATCTCGGTATTGCACAAGGTGTTGGAGTTGCAGTGATGTTGGTGACCTTTTCCGCCGGATGGGGTTATCGGGCACGGGTCGGACGGGAGGCCGTCCGGCGGTTACTCCGGTCGGCCGGGCCGGTGTGGCGACGGCCCCCAACCACTTTCCGAGTCGTTTTTCGCCCGTTGGACGGCTCAAGGGAGTCTTGGAAATGTTCCGTCGGCTCGGGAAACCTCTCGGCAATCGCACCCGAGCCAGGCCTAGAGCCAGTTATGCACTTATCGAGTTGCCTGGCGATACGTTAGGTGGATGAAGACGCCCCGGAAGCCATACCCGAGCGACGTCTCGGACGCCGAGTGGGAGTTCCTCGCCCCCTACCTGACGCTCATGCGGGAGGATGCACCGCAGCGGGAGCACTCCCTGCGGCGTCTGTTCGACGCCGTCCGGTACGTCGTCCGCACCGGGTGCCAGTGGGACTACCTGTCCCACGACTTCCCGCCGGCCTCGGCCGTGTACCAGCAGGCCCGCCGGTGGGTGGCCGCCGGGGTGTTCGAGGACATCGCCCACGACCTGCGGGTCATCTTGCGGCTGGTCGGCGAGCGGGAGGCCCAGCCGACGGCCGCGATTCTCGATGGCCGCACCGTGCAGTCGACGCCGGAGAGCGGGGGCCGGGCCGGGTACGACGGAGCCAAGAGGCGGAACGGGTCGAAGGTGCACATCGCCGTGGACACCCTGGAGCACTTGCTCGCCCTGAAGGTGACGGCCGCCGACGAGCAGGAGCGGGCCCAGGTGGCCGACCTGACCGCCCGCCTGCAGGAGGTGACCGGCGGGACGGTCGAGGTGGCGTTCGTCGACCAGGGGTACACCGGCGAGTCGGCGGCCGACCAAGCCAAAGGGAACGGCATCCGGTTGGAGGTGGTCAAGCATACCGAGGCGAAGAAGGGGTTCGTCCTACTCCCGCGGCGGTGGGTGGTCGAGCGGACGTTCGCCTGGCTCGGCCGGTTCCGCCGGCTGGCCCGCGACTACGAGCGGCTGCCCGCGACGCTGGCCGGGTGGCACTGGCTCGCTTCCCTCACCCTGCTCCTGCCCCGGCTGGGACTTCAAAGTGCATAACTGGCTCTAGGCCGCCGCAAGGGCGGGTTCGGCACCAAGAGCCACGGTAGTTTTACCGCCGCCGGCCATCCGGTCGTCCTCACGTTGACGGCCGGCCAGGCCGGGGACGCGCCGCACGCCATCGACCTGCTCGGCGACCACCGGTCGGCGGCCGTCCGGGCCGACAAGGGGTACGTTCTTGGAGCGCGAGCCGCCGTTCGTCATTTCTCGCGCCCTGTCCCCGGCCCATCATTCGATAACCCCTGCGACCGGCCGGAGCGTTCGCGACCGCACCAAGTTGTACGCCGCGGCCCCGATGCCGAGCAACGGCTGAAACTCCCACCACCCGGCCGCGGCCAGGCCGGTGACCCGTTTCAACCACCCGAACCCTTCCTCGATCCTCATGCGGCACTTCGGACGGAGCCGGTACCCCTCGGTGCCCACCCTCGCCTTCATCCGCTGCCGGGCGCCGACACCCGGAAGCTGCTCCTGGCACGCCACCGCCTTCGTCCCGCGGGGCTCCTCGACCCGCGGGACGGGCAGGGCGATCCGCCCGGAAGAACGCCTCGCAGTCGAACCCCTCGTCCGACCCGAGGGCCGTCGGCGGCACGCCGTGCGCGTCCTTCAACCCGTCGAGCATCTCTAACGCGGCCACCCGCTCGGCCGTGCCGTTGGCCGCGACCGCCACCATCGGGCCGTGGCCGTCCTCGGCGAGCGCGTGCCCCCCGGGTGAGCCTCGCCTCCTTCCCCAACCCTTTCCGGCGCAACCACGGCTCCGTGTCGTGCGGCTCTGGCGCGCGTCGTTCGTCCGCTTCGGCCCGCGGGAATCGACGGCCGGGTTCCGCGGCCGGAAGCCGTTCGCGTCATCCGCCCCACCGCCGGCGGCCTTCGACCGGAAGCTCTTGGCCGACGCGAACCTCTCGATGCGCGGGCCGCCCGCGCTGAAGTGGTCGCGGCCCAGGCCGGCCGCGAGGGCCTCCCGGACCACGGCGGCGAAGAACGCCTTCGCCAGGTCGTGGTCGTCCCGCCGCCGGCGGTTGTGCGTGAACGCCATGGCGTCGAACGCCCCCTCGGTCGGGGGCGGGTCGAGGGACCCGCGGAACCGCAGGTCGGTGTCGATCCGCTCGCACCGCGCCGGGTACAGGGCCGCCAGCAGCAGGGCCCGGGCAGGCGTTCCGACGGCACGCCCGGCCGCCCGATCCGGCGGTACGCCGCGGTGAACGCGGGCGGCGGGCCGGCTCGCCGCGGGATGCCCCGGAGCGGGTGGTCGGCCCGGATGCGAGCCTCGACGTCGAGCATCGGGAACCGCGGGAGTTGGTCGTCGGATCGGCCGCGCAGGACCTCACCTCGGAACTGCGGTCCGAGAAGTTACCGCGATCCCAACCCCGGTTCAAGACCGAGATTCTTCAGCAACCTGCTAGTATTACTCCGTTAGCTAGGGCGGCCGCTTGCCGAGAAGTTCGGGCACGGTTTGACGGCAGACCGGGCAGCGGGCGCACCAGCACGCGAGCACCGCTTGCAACTGCTCCCGCAGCCCCGGAAGGGTCAGCCCGGCGAGACTTTTTTTCGGCGGGTCCGGCGGAGGTCTTGGAGGAAGGCGTAAGCCATCAGGACGAGGACGGCGTGGTGGTTCCATCCCCGCCACGACCGCCCCTCGAAGTGGTCCAACCCGAGCTCGTCTTTCAACTCGCGGTAGCTGTGCTCCACCCACCAGCGGCTCTTGGCCGCGGCGACCAATCGCTTCAGGCTCGTCGCGGCCGGCAAGTTGCTGAAGAAGTACTTGGCCGGCTGATCCGCCCCCGCCGGCCATTCGACCAGCAGCCAGCAGGCGCCCCCCGGCTCACGGCCGCTCGACAGCTTGTGCGCCGGTCGGACCCGCCAAGCGGCGAACCGGCCGGCCATCTTTCCCTTGGTCCCTTTCCGCCACATCACGGCGCGGAAGTCCGCCACGCGACCCAACGCCCATTCCTTGACGTTGGGTGATTTCGCCCCGGCCCGGACGCCGGCCGGTCGCGTCGGTGGTCGCCCGGTGCGGCCGGCCGGCGGGACCGGCCCCAGATCGGCGTCGGCCGCGACTACCTTCAACGTCGAGTCGATGCCGACGAAGTACGTCCGGCCGTCGGCCGCCAGTTGCTCGCGGAATTCGGTCACGGTCCCGAACAGGCTGTCGGCCAGCACGACGCCACAAAATCCATGGCCCGCCGCCTGCCGGAGCATAGCTAACGCCATCTGCCACTTCGGCCGGTAGCCGACCGCGACGGGGACGCCGGCCCGGGCCATGCGATCGGCGTCGTCCGCCCACGCTTGCGGCAGGTACAGTTGGGCGTCCAGCCCCACGACCTCTTTGGCCGTCGCGAACTGCAAGGTCACGGCCACCTGGCAACTCGCCACTTTGCCGAGGGTGCCGGTGTACTGACGGGCCACGCCGACGGAGTGCGTGCCCTGCTTGGGGAACCCGGTGTCGTCGATGATGACCACGCCGGCCGTGCCGAACCGGCGGGCGACCCACGCCTGCAGGCCGCCGCGGACCTCGCCGGTGTCCCACGGGCTCTGATTGAGGAACTGCTGAAGGGCTTGCTCGTAGTCCGCGTCGCCCTGCTCGATCGTCTTCAACCGGGCGGCCATCGGCTCGACACTCTTGCGGTGGCCGTCGAGGAGGATGCCCCGCAGGTAGGCATCGCACCATCGCCGGCGGCGGGCGTTGCCCAGCGTGCCCGCGACCTCGTCCAGGAAGGCGGTCAGCTCCCGCCGCAGCTTTGCAAGCTTCCGTGCGTCCATCCCGCCAGAGTACGGCGGGATCGAGACGAAGTAAATAACCTAACGGAGTAATACTAGTGGACGAGCCACGGGTCCGGTGGCATTCTTCTGCACCGACAGTGACCGACGTGCTGATCGCGGTTGCCGGGCGGTTCGCCCTGGAGGTCGCGTTCCGCGACCTGAAAAACGTCGTCGGCGCGGGTGAGCAACAGGTGCGGCACATGCGGGCAAGCGTCGGGGCGTTCCACATTTGCTTGTGGACGTTCACGATGATCGAGGCATGGGTGTGAGGTCAGCCCGCGGACGGGCTGAGCGAATGCCGACGGCCGGGCTGCGATTCTCGGTGGCGACCGACCGGCTCTGGCCGGTGAGGAATTCGGTCACCGGGCCGGGGCTGTTGGGCCCCAGTTCCCGCAGCACGCGGCGGACGCAGTCGAACCGGTTCGGCGGGCGGATGCCGGCCCCGCGGCCAGCCGCCGGCCCCGCGGCCAGCCGCGGACGCAGATTCCCCATGCCGTATCGTACGCTTGTCGATTTCCAACCGACCCGTGTCCGTTCCGAGAATGTGGTCCCAATGCAATCCCCTCCGTCCGCGTCCGAGTCCGCGTGCAAAACCTGAGGAACGTGGACCTCGACTTGCTGCGGGACGGCCGCGGTGACATCAACTTTCGCAGGCACGGTCGCATCGCACCGGACCTCTTCCGGTCGTGGGGAAACCCCGGCGGGCCGCTTCTCGTGCTTGCCCATCCCGGCCGAGGTCGCGACGTGAAACACGAGCGTACCGACGATGGCGAATTCCGCGTAGCGCATGTCACCCTCCTCCCCTTTCGGTCCTTTTGGTCGTGGTGCGATTCCGCCGAAACGTAGCGTTAACGACATGCTCGACTTCGTCTGTCGGGAAGCCATTTCTGCGGGCGTGCCAGCGACCACCGTGCAGAATCCCGCCGCTTTAGTTCGCTGCTACCGCCTCGTTGAGCAACGCCAGGTCGGCGATGTAGTAGGGAACGGACGGCGACGTGTCCGGCCGCTTCCGACTGCGATGCCCGCAGGTCTGCGGGATGGGTCTGTAACACGGGCACGTCGGCCTCGGCGGCGAACGGTGGCCGCCAGGAGGTCCGGCAGGCGACGAATTCACAAACCCCCTCGCGGAGCAAGGCGTTCGGGGGCAACTGTCATTCGCCTGACGATCTCGGGCTCGCCGATCGTGACCATCTGCCACTCCGACCAGAAACAGACGGGACCGTGGTTACGCCCCTCCCCGTCCGCGAACCCGCGGCGTAAGTCTGACGCGCGGGTTTGTCCCTCGCACCGGCCCTGGGTCTCGGCCGCAGGCGTGGCGCTCCGGAGTGGCAGGACTACCGGGATTGCGATTCCGCTGCCACGCATCACCTCGACCGCCGTCGGTTCGTTAAATGTCTTCCGCACGTTGTGCCTCCTGAACGAAGACCGGCGGAAATTCCGCCGGTCGCATCACCCCGCCATCCGCTGCGGGCGGTCACCCGGCCGCAAGGAAGGGCCGGTCGGGCTCTCGGAGCAAGTCGAAGGCACTGGCGACCCCGATGAAGATGCCGCGTCGTCCTTGACGACGCGGCGGCGGACGCCGAGGGCCAACATTTTCTCTCCCCACGGTCGCCGCGGGGGTGGCCGGGTGCGGAACTCTGACCGGAGTTCCTACCCGACGTCCATCCCGCCATCCGGTTGATCGGACTGTGCGGCGGTCCTTCACTCGTCTTCCTGCTTGCCCCTAACCAACGCAGTACCCATGCCAGTCACCGGCAAGACACGCCTCTTGGGCCGCGCGTCGGCTTGAAGTCCTGAGAAAGCCAATGGAATTTGCGACCCGGGATTTCGAAACGGGAGGCGAAACAAATCGTGTCACTCCACCCGCACGGCCGCCGGCACGAACGGAGTCGATCGATAATCGTCCGGCCTCTGGTCTGGGAGTGGCCAGGGGGCCGGATTGCCGCCGCTACTCACCGGGTCGATTATTCCGTATCCCGCAGGCGTTGGAGAGAACGGGAAGGGGGTGGGTTGACGGTCGGGACGTGTTACACCGGTGCCGGGCCAGCGGTCGAGACCTCCACCGCGTCGGCAACGCGGGTGCCCTGGTACTCCGTGTACGTCACCCGGACCCGGTCCCGGGGCTCCAGCATTCGCAGTTTGACCCGTTCGCCGCGGAGGGTGATGACGCAGTCGGGTCGGACGTCGAAATTGATGGTGACACCGCCGACGCGAACTTCCACCACCCGGCCGACCGGGTCCACCCGGCGGACGGTTCCCTCGGTATTTTCAATCGACCGACGTTCGCTCGGTCCGCGCATGATGCTCTGTCCCCTGGGCGTGATTCCGTGCTCCTCACAAACAGGGAAGCAAAGTCCGTACCCGAGCAGAGGAAGGCCAAAAAACGATCCGGCGTGGCCACTGGGTCCAACCCGCCGGCACACGACCGGGCGTACCGGGCATTCTCCGACCACCTGCCGGTCGGGTCTCGACCAGGGAGTCCTTTCCGAAACTCCGTAACATGTCAGGGCACAGGTCCCGGCGGTGACCGGGATCTGTCGAGAGGGCGTCGGAGATGCGGCCTGACACGCTGGTCTCGTACGAGAGCCTCTTCCGGTTCGCCGCGGACGGCTTCGTGGTTATTGATCGGTCCGGGCTCATCTCGCTCGTTAACAGCCGCGCGGAAGCGATGTTCGGCCGCAACCCCGGTGACCTCGTCGGCCGCCGGCCGGAAGACTTGCTCACCGACCACGGTCGCATCGCGTACGCGAACCTCGTCTCGGCCGCTTCGGGCGAGCCCGCCGACCTCGCTTTCCGGCGCGAAGACGGGGGGACGTTCGTGGCGGAGGCGACCGTTGCCGCGATCGGAAGCCCGGGCGACTTGGCCCTCCTCGCCCTTCGCGACGTGACGGCGAGAAAACGGGAGGAGGAGGCACTCCGGGCACGCGCACGCCAGCAAGGGCTGGTGGCCGAACTCGGTCGGCGGGCCCTGACCGGCATCGGCCTCGGCCCGTTGATGGACGAGGCGGTGACCGTACTCGCCGTGGACCTCGGGGTCGAGTTCGCGAACCTCTTGGAACTGCTCCCGGACGGCACGGCGGTCTTCCGAGCCGGGGTCGGCTGGCGGGCGGGGCTTGTGAGGGAGCTCACGGTGGAACTCCGACCGGGCACCCCGGCTGGCCAAGTGGTGCTCGACCAAGCCCCGGTGCTCATTGAAGACCTCCGCGCTGACGGCCGCCACCCGGCCCCGTCCGTGGCCCGCGAGCACGGGGTGGTGAGCAGCCTGACCGTCCCCCTGTACGGCCAGGCCCGGCCGCTCGGCGTCCTCGGCGTCCACGCGGCCCGCCCGCGGCCCTTCCCCGAGGCGGACGTCCACTTCGTCCAGGCGGTGGCGAACGTCGTGGCGACGGCGATCGAGCGGCACCGAGACGAGGAGCGGTTGCGGGAGCGGCAGATGGTCCGGGCCGAGCAGATGGCCGCCATCGGGCAGGTGGCCGCCGGGGTCGCCCACGAACTCCGGAACCCCCTCACGTCCATCAAAGGGCTGGTTCAAGTGAACCTCCGGGAGGCGGACGCCCGCGGGCTGCCGGCCGAGGATCTCCAGGTGATCGACCACGAGGTCCGAAGGATGGAGCGGACGCTCCAGACGTTCCTCGACTTCGCCCGCCCGCCACGGCCGGCCCGCCAGCGGCTCGACCTCGCCGAGGTGATTGACCGGGTGTTCGCCCTGGTCGGCGGGCGGGCGGGCAAGCAGGCCGTGGCCCTCCGATCCCTCCGGCCGGCCGGCCCGGTCGGCGTGGACGGGGACCAGGACCAAATCCAGCAGTTGGCGCTGAACCTCGTGCTGAACGCCCTGGACGCGCTGCCCCACGGCGGGGCGGTGGAGGTGGAGCTCCGCCCGCCGCGGGACGGGCACGCCGAGGTGCTCGTCCGCGACACCGGTCCGGGGATCGCCGCCCACATCCTGCCCAAGGTGTTCGAGACGTTTGTCAGTAGCAAGGAGACCGGGATCGGCCTGGGGCTGCCAGTGTCCCGGCGGATTGCCGAGGACCACGGCGGAACCCTGTCCGCCTACAACCTGCCGGCCGGGGGCGCGTGTTTCGCCCTTCGGCTGCCGGCGCCGGTCTGACGCCGGCGCCACACGTCCGGGGGATGTCATGCCCAAGCTCCTCGTGGTGGACGACGAGCCGTCGATCCTCCACTTCTTCCGCCGGGCGTTCCCCGGGCCGGAGGTGACGCTGCTCACCGCTCAGACGGCCGCGGAGGGGCTCGCCGCGATTGAGCGGGACCGCCCGGACGTCGTCGTCCTCGACATCAACTTGGGCGGGGATTCGGGGCTGGAAACATTCCGCCGCGCCCGCGAGTTGGCCCCCAAGATCCCGGTGATCTTCATCACCGGGCACGGGACGGCCGACACGGCCATCGAGGCGATGCGGTTGGGGGCGTACGAGTACCTGCTCAAGCCGCTCGAACTGGATCACCTGACCGACCTGGTCGACCGGGCGTTCGAGATCAGTCGACTGATGCGGGTGCCGGCCACGCTCCCCGAGGGGGGTGAGCCGTCGTCCGCGGCCGACGCCCTGGTCGGCCGGGCCCCGGCCATGCAGGCGGTCTACAAGGCGGTCGGCCGGGTCGCCCCGCAGGACGTCACGGTGCTGATCCTCGGCGAGAGCGGGACCGGCAAGGAACTCATCGCCCGGGCTGTCTACCACTACAGCAAGCGGGCCAACGGGCCGTTCCTAGCCATCAACTGCGCGGCCATCCCGGAGAACTTGCTGGAGAGCGAGCTGTTCGGGCACGAGAAGGGGGCGTTCACCGGGGCCGACCGGAAGCGGATCGGGAAGTTCGAGCAGGCGAACGGGGGGACGCTATTTCTCGACGAGATCGGCGACATGACCCCGCTCACGCAGACCAAGATCCTACGGGTACTCCAAGGGCAGGAGTTCCAGCGGGTCGGCGGGAACGAGTCGCTCCGGGCCGACGTCCGGGTGGTCGCGGCGACCAACCGGGACCTGGAGAAGATGGTGGCCGACGGGACGTTCCGTGGGGACCTGTACTACCGGCTGAACGTCTTCACCGTCCGGCTCCCGCCGCTGCGGGAGCGGGGCGACGACGTGCCGCTCCTAGTCGAGCACTTCGTCCGCCGGTTCGGCCGGGAGCTGGACAAGGGCGTGCGGGACGTGTCGCCCGAGGCGATGGACCTCCTCCGCCGCTACCCGTGGCCGGGGAACGTGCGGGAACTTCAAAGCGTGGTCAAGCAGGCCCTCCTCGGGACGACCGGCCCGGTGATCTTGCCCGAGTTCCTCCCCCCCGCCGTACGGCGGGCCGCGGACGGGGGCGGGCCGGGGCTCGACTTCGGCGGGCTGACGGCCTACGTCGAGGAGCAACTCGGGGCCGGGGCCACGACCCTGTACGCCGACTACCAGGCGGTGACGGACCGACACCTGCTCGGGCTGGTCCTCCGCCAGACGGGCGGGAACCTGTCCCAGGCCGCGCGAATCCTCGGCATCACCCGGGCCACCCTCCGCACGAAGCTCGCCGCCCTCGGGCTGATGGTCGATCGCCCCGCCGCCGGCGACGAGGCCGGCCACCCGGTCCCGCCGGAGGGGTGAGGCCGTGCCGGCGGTCAGGCGTCTCCCCCAAGGAACACGGGGACGCCGCCCGCGGCCGCGAGACCAGCGAGCAGCACGATCCCGTCCGCCCGTGCGGCCCTCGCGGCCCCGGTTCAGGCCACTTCGCTCACCCATTGGTCCGCCCCTCGCAAGTCCCCGCCCTCGGTAGACCCATGTGGCCCCGATTCGACCAGCACCGCTTCCCGCTCGCGTAAACAAGCGCTCCCGCTGCGCATACCGGTCGAGGCCGACCCGACAGGCCCCGGCGGGGTGGTCGGTCGCGATGATTATCCGCCCGGCGGTGGCACCCTCGCCGGGCGATGTCCGCCCAGCAGGTGGTCGAACTCAGCCCATCACCGCGCGTGTCGCGGACGACGAACTTTGATCGCCGTTGCGATTCCGCCACGGTTCAAGCCGTTCGGCCGAAAGCATTTGCGATCTCGCCGCCGTCGCCTTGTCGGGCGTGGCACGGGTCGTGCCTTGGGACAGACAACTACAAGCAACTCCCGCGACCGAGCCTTAGAGGAGAGGATCATGCCACAGACGCTTCCTGCCCCGATGACCCGACGGACCCGACTCGAAAAGTTCCGGGCCTCCGACCTCATGACCACGAATCCGGTTTCCGTCCGACACGGGATGTCCGCGCGGGACGCGGCCCTGTTCCTGGACGGGCGGGGAATTGGCGCGGCCCCGGTGGTGGACGAGGCCGGCCGGGCGATCGGAGTACTGAGCCGCACGGACGTCCTCTTGGCCGTGATCGCCGGGGTGGACGCCGCCGCGGTCCGGGAGGTGATGACCCCGTCGGTCATCGCCGTCTCCTTGGACGCCACCGCCCGCGATGTCGCCGACGCCATGGCCTGCCACATGGTCCGACGGATGTTCGTGACCGACGGCGAGGGCGTCCCGGTCGGAGTCGTCAGCACAACGGACCTGTTCCGGGGCTTACGAGCACTCTGGGCCGGATCGGTCCCCCGGACGATGCCTCATGACCTCACCCTAACCGCAGCAAAGGAGAACGTACCCATGTTCAAGCCGTCCCGCTACTCGTCCCGTCGCTTCGTCGAAGAGTTGATGACGGAGTGCCCGGTCCACCTTCCGCCGACCATGAGCGTCCGGTCCGCGGTCAGCCTCCTCGACGCGGCCGGGGTGGACGCGGCCCCGGTGGTGGACTCCGGCGGCCGTTGCGTCGGGGTGTTTACCCCGGGCGACTACCTGCGGTGGTTCGCCGGCGGGCCCGACGACCCGACGGCCACGGCCGCCGGTCGCGCCCCCGCGAATCGCCCGGACGAAGTTCGCCACCACATGACCCGACGGTTCGCGGAGGCGGTCCTTGACGCCGACGAGGGAGAAATCAATGACTGGATGCGCGACGCGGACGAGCCGTTCGTCGTGGTCCTCGACCGGCAGCGGCGGCCTCAGGGCATCATGGGTGACCTTGACATGCTGGTGAACGACGCGGCCGCGGAGACGCAAGGCGTGTCATGAGGGATACGATGAGCCCCCCCCGCGGCGGTTCCGCGTCCGCTGGTCCGTTCCCACAGGCAGCCCGGGCTGTCCCACCATCCGGGCTCCCGCCACCCGTCAACCCCGGTCCTGTTCGATTAACCCGAACCCGTAACGCGCCCCAGGACTCGCTAGTCCCGCCGGGGCAACCGAAGGAGGTCTTCCGTGCGTATTCTGATTCACCCCCGCAGCATCACTTCCGACCCGAACTTTCGAGCCCAGGTCGAGAACGCTCTCAGCACCGCGCTTGAGCCGGTCCGGTCTGACCTTGAGTGGGTCAACCTGTACTTGACCGATGTCAACGGCCGGCGGGGCGGACCGGATAAGCGGTGTCGGGTGGTCGCCCACCTGCGGACCGGCCCGGTTGTGGTCAGCCGGACCGGCCCGGACCCGGTGGCGGCCGTGACCGTGGCGGCGGTGCGGTGCCGCCGGCTCGTCCGCTCCCGTCTCACCCGCCGCAGCAGGCGGCGGCGGGCGGTAGCGGTCTGACCAAGATATTGGGAGAAGCCCACCGGCCGGCATCCGCCGATGGGCCGTTCGCGTCCGGATGCCGTGGCGGGCTGACCGCCCCTCGGAGGGAGTATGACATGGGAAAGAAGGTCAACGCCGCCGGCCCGTTAACGGACCGGGGCATTTTCATCGCCACTGACGACCGGGTGCTGTTGGAGGCGCTCCTCCGCCGGGCCGTCGACCACCCCTTGCAACAGGCGGGGAGCCTCGCCGCCCTGGCCGAGGAACTCCGGCGGGCCAGGGTGGTGCCGCGAACCGAACTCCCGCCAGACGTGGTGAGCATGGGTTCGACCGTCCGGATCCGGGATCTGGAGACCGGCGAGGATGAGACGTACACACTCGTCTACCCGGACGAGTCGGACATCGAGGATGAAAAACTGTCGGTCCTATCCCCGGTCGGAACGGCGCTGCTCGGCTATCGGTCCGGGGACGAGATCGAGTGGCCGGTCCCGGCTGGTGTGCGGCGGTTCCGCGTGGAGGAAGTGATGTTACAACCCGAGCGCATGCGGTGATGTGTCTCGCGGTGAGGCTCCTGGTGACGGGAGACTGCAAACCCACGCACAACAACGGCCAGGCGATTCGGTCTGGCATGCGAAAACCGAATCACTGAATGGAGGTCTGCCAATGTTGACCCTGAGTAAGCCACCGCCGGGGGAAGCTCGGATCCCCGTGGTCGTAACCGATCCCAATTGGCCCCCTCGGTCGGCCGAGCTCCTCGCAAGAGTCGATCGCCTCCTCGGAGCCGGGCAGTCCCAGGAGGCCGTGGACGCAATCGGGGATGCGTATCTGCGGTGTCCGTGGACGGCCAACGCCCTGGCCGTCTGCCACCTGCGGCTCGGGAACACCGCCCGGGCGGTCCGGCTCCTCCGGTACATCGCCACCGAGCACGCGAGCTTCGAACTCCGAGCCGACGTCCCGATGGTGTTTAAAACCAACTTGGCCACGGCGCTCCTCGTCGGCGGGAACGCCGACGAGTTTCTGAACACACTGGACAAGCTCGGGGGGGAGGACCACCCGTCCGCACGGCAACTCCGGGCGACGGCGGCCCGGTGGAAGAAGTCCCTCTCCGCCTGGCAAAGGTTTTGGTGGAACATCGGCGGGGTCGCCCCACGACGGCCCCGCCTCGACGGCCCGCTCGGCGATTTGCGGGATCGGCCGGTCGGGGGACGCGTTTGTCCACTCCCGCCGCAGGGCGATGGGAAGTGAACCGAGCCAGGGTGGGAGCGATGACCGACGTCGGTCGCAGGTTCCGGCCCACTGCCGAGGAAGAAATGCGGACGCGAAGCCCATACCGCGGAATACGATTCTCCGCCCTGTTTGGCGGGGTCGTCGCCGTGGCAGCCCTCGCCTTGGTCGCCTTCTCCTCTCCCGTGAGCACTCGTGTCACCGCCGAGCTTCGGGAGCCGTCGTCCGTTTCCGGCAGTTCGCCGATCGCCCCGGAACTGGCCCTCCACCGGGCCCACGCCGGTACCAGCGGAACTGCGGTGCGGCTCGCCCCTCGGGCGGTTGTTGCATGCGGGAGCCCGTGCAACCGCCGCCCGCCCCGCAGTGCGACGGGCGGGCGAGTGATTCCTTCGGCTTCGCCTCGCCCACGGCCGGTCCACCTTTCCGCGTCCTCTTCTGCACCTGGCTGAACTAGCTTTGCGTTGCTGATTTTGTCGCGGCAAATGCAAGCGCGCCGCCCGCCAAGAACGCCAGCCCGTTGCCGATAAACCACTGAGCGTAACTCGCGTCCGATCCCGGAATGACTGTAGCCGCGAAACACGCAAGCCACATGAACGAGAACAACACGCCAGCAGAGGTGAACCTACGGCGTGTCATTTTTGTTGCCCTCGGATGTGATCTTACACGGTAATCGTATCCAGCAATTCCGCCACGCCCCACGTCCATTCCGCCAATCCCGACGCGACGGCGGGCGTGGCCTTGAACGTGCTGTGGACGCGGCAGAAGTTGTAGTAGGCGAAGTACAGGCCCATCGCGGCTTGATGGTTCTCCCACTTCTTGCTGTGAGCGTTCGTCAGGCGGGTCATCCTGCGAACCGCCATGCGGATCGACAGGTTCGACCGCTCGGCGTGGCTCATACAAACGGCGTCATCGTTGGGGTTGCCTATTGTCACCACCTTGTGCGTCTGCACGACTTCACCGGGCGAGTAACGCGAAGCCGGACCAACGTCAGCCGTCGTGCCGTAGGTCTTCACCAGTTGGGCGAAGTCGATCCCGTGGCCGAACACGGCGGGGACGGCGTTCTGGTACGACCGGAAGCCGGCCGTCGGTCGCGTCCCGGAGGTCAGCCGAGAACATCACCGTCGCGTCCGTGGTCCGCTTGTCCAGGTGCCACGCGAGGATAAGTTTCGTGTCCCGCTCGATGGCGACGAAACACCACGCATCGCCGACTTCCTCACCGTACCCGTTCCGTTGCTTCGTGCGTTCCTTGCACCCGACGAAGCCCCAAATCTCATCCGCTTGCACGTCGTTGACCGGGACGTGACGGACCGTGCGGGTGAGGAACGCTTCGCACTTCCGGCCGACCTCCACCATGGTGTCGATGATCGTATCACGGTGAACGCTAGCGAGCGCTGGCGGCCCCGCGACATCGCTCTTTTGCGATTGGCTAGACGTAGCAACTGGAAAGCACCGCACCCTCCGATTCGTCGATGAAGACCAGCTTACAGCGGTTGTAGCCGCTTATCGCCGATGCCTTTCCACTTACTTGCACTACCCGAATTCGGCCGAAGTCGTCGCAGGGATCGTTGGGCGAGACCGAGTTGTGGGAGATGTTTGCGAGTACGATGACAGGAATGCTACGGCACATTGAATGTGCCTGGCGAGGGTCTGCTGTTTCAGTGCATCACGGCGATTGGCGACAGCAAATCGATCTCCTCGCCGAACGTCCTCTGGCAGGACCGTGGCTGGTGACGATGGACCCCATGACATTCGAACCGGGAGTTGCCGTAGCGAAGTCTCCGAACTTCTTTGAAGGCGACTTCGCGTCGATCGAGGCGCTGGTGCGGGTGTCACTCGCCTTCACAATCCACCTCACGAGTTCACGTGGAGAAGGATATCGGTAAACATCTTCCGCCATTCCGCCTGATACACGAGTTCGGTGACGCTGTCGCGTTCGTAGAACGGGAAGAACACCTGACACGAATGCCGACAGGATGTCTCGATGATCCGTGTTCAACTGCCCGCCTGTGACCGCGACGTGCTCGACGCCGAGTTCCGACGCACCGATGATCGCAAGCTTCGGGACCGCCTCCAGATCGTCCTCACGGCCGACCGCGGCCGCCGGCCGGCCGACATCGTCGCCGACCTTGGGATCAGTACCCGCACCGTGCCCCGGTGGCTCAACGCCGACCACGAGCACGGGCTCGACGGCCTCCGCCCCCGGAAGGCCCGTGGGGCGGCTCCGAAAGTCCCGGCCAGCCTGGCCGCCGAGGTCAAGCGGTGGGTGATCGACGGGCCGGCCGCGTGCGGCCTCGACCGGGCCAACTGGACGTACGCGGAGTTGGCCGATCACCTGTTCAAGACGCACGGCGTCGCCGCCAGCCGGTCGGCCGTCCTGCGGTTCTGCAAGAAGTTGGGCGTCCGCGTGTACCGCCCGACCTACCGCTTCCTGCGGGCCGATCCCGCGAAGCAGGCGACGGCGAGGGGCGAGTTGGCCGCCCTCAAAAAGGGGCCGCCGCCGGCGACCTCGTCCTCTTGAGCCAGGACGAGGCCCGGTTCCCGATGGTCCCGACGCTCACCGCCACGCTCGGCGTGAAGGGCCACCGGCCGGTCGTCGGCACGCGGGACTGCAAGCACCTGCTGTACGTGTTCGCGGTCGTGAACGTCATCACCGCCGCCCTGCACGCGAACACCCTGGACAGCCCGAAGGACGCCAAGGCGAAGACGGGCCGGAGCAAGACCCGGCGGCTGCAAGACGCCTTCGCCGCCCGCCTGTGCCGGTCGCCCGGGCGTACCCGGCCGACCGGCACAGGCGGGTGGTCCTCGTCATCGACAACGCCCCGTGGCACCGCGGGCAGGCAATCGACGCGGCGTTGGCGGACCACCCGCACCTGGCGTTCTACCGGCTGCCAAGTTACAGCCCGAGCCTCAACCCGGTCGAGCAGTTCTGGAAGAAGCTCCGGCGGCGGGCGACCCACAACCGGCTATTCGACACCCCGGCCGACCTGAAGCGGCGATCCGCAACAGCCTGTGCTACTTCCAGACAGTGCGGGAACGCATCCGATCGTTGGTCGCCGACTGCTATCCGGCTCGAAATGCGACAGACTCACCGAACTTGTGAATGAGGGCTACACCGCGAAGCCGAGAATCACCGACGTCAGCCACATCGACGAGTCCACGTTCCTGATGGTCCAGTTCCCACCCGATGTCCGCAAATTCGTCCAGTAAGCGTACATGGCCGTGCTGATGGCCACCCTGGGCTTCGTTGACGAGGTCACCCTGGATGGCAGCGTGGGCGATCACTTACAGGCAGTGACACTACCTCGGAATCTACAGTGTGTCGTGGGTCAGGTTGCGGTAGCCGACGACGCTGGCGGCCAGGGACGCGAAGGCATCCGCATGACGGCCAGCCGGTCGTACCGGACCCGCATCCGCCGCAGCCCCTTCACCCAACGGATCGTTCGCTCGACCACCCACCGGACCTCGCCGAGGCCGCTCCCGTGCGGCGCCTTCCGCCGGCCGATCCGCGGCTCGATGCCCAGCCACCGCAGAATCCACCGGGCGGCGTCGCGGTCGAACCCGCGGTCGGTGTACGCCTCGTCCGGCCGCTCCTTCGGCCGGCCGGGCTTGCCGCCGACCCGCGGGACGTCGAGGACCCGCGGGATGATCTGGGTGTGGTCACTCTCGTTCGCCCCCGGCCGTGCGGATGGACAGCGGCACGCCCGACCGATCGACCATGAGCGTGTGCTTCGTCCCGGGTTTCCCGCGGCCCACGGGGCTCGGCCCGGTCGCCTCGCCGCCGCCGAACGCCCGCACGTAGACGCGGTCGATGACGACCCGGTCGGTGTCGCGCTTGCCGGCCGGGCGGAGCAGCCGGAGTAGATCGGCGTACCACTGGTCCCAGATGCCGGCCTCCTCCCGCGCCCGCAGCCGGCGGTGCGCGGTGCGGCCGGAGCACCCGAGTTCGGCCGGCACGTCGGCCCACCGGACGCCGCTCGCCAGGACGTACCCGATGACCCGCAGGGCCGCCCGGTGGCCGACCCACGGCCGCCCGCCGCGGGGGCCGTTCGGCCGCTCGGGTGGCAGGTGGTGAGCGACGACCGCATAGAACTCGTCGGGCACGCGTGCATCCGCCACGGCCGGAACCTCCACGATGGGAACGGCCCCAGGGCCGTGGCGCAAAGGCCAGGCCGACAGGTTGTGCCACTGTCAGTTACGGTTGCGGAACACCAGCTCCTCTTCGCCGTACTTCTCGGCTCTCGCCCGCAGCATCTGCTCGACCTCGCTGTTCATCGGGATGATTCGCTGCTTGGCGGTCTTGGCCGTCTTGTGCTTGTGGATGACCCAGAGGCGGTTCTCCCTGTCGACCATCGGCCACTCCAGCGTGTAGACGTCCTGCGGCCTCGTCGGCGTGTTCCGCATGGCCACGAGCACGTCCCTGAAGGCCGGGTTGTTGCACGCCCGGAGGAGGGTTTGGAACTCCTCGTCGGTGGCCACCCGCCGGCGGCCCTCGGTGTGGAGGAGCTTGACCTTCTCGAACGGGTTGCGGCCGGCCGGCAGGCGGTCGGTGTCGATGGCCCAGTTGAACGCCCGACGGAGGGCGATGAGGGCATGGTTGACGGTCTTCGGCCGGTACGGCTTCGGGGGCTGTTTGCCCTGAACGTAGGTGGCCGTCGTCAGGCGGAGCTTGAAGTCGTTGGCCTCCGCCCAGGTCACGTCGCGGGCGGGCTTGTGGCCGTACGTTTTGGCGAACTCGGTACACCACCGCTGGTAGTCGCGGAAGGTGTCGTCCTTGTTCGTTTTCAAGTCCGCCAAGAACAGGCTGAACATCTCGGCGACGGTCAGATTGGACGGCGACTGCCCGGCCCGACGGCGGTCCCCTCGTTCCTGCTCAAGTTCGCCCAGTTTGATTTTCAGAATCCGTCGGGCCTCGGTCATGCCGTCTTCGACCCGGCTCAGCTTGAGGTACGTTCCGTGGGGCCGGCTGACGTACCACCCCCGCTCGGTGTATGGCTTCGCAAAGCGTGGCATCGTGGTCCTCTCGTAGGTGAGGATGGTACCCCGTCGAGAGGTGCGTGCGGCAAGTTGTCGGACGGAAGAATCGGCTCGAACCGGCCTGGAAAGCCCGCGTCGAAAGCCCGCAGCCCCGGTGGTGGGGCCCACGGTCGACCAATAAAAAAACCGCAAGTGTGGTCCATACCATCACTTGCGGAGTCGGGCTGACAGGATTCGAACCTGCGACCTCTTGGTCCCGAACCAACGCATCTACCGTCGAAAGCGCTTCAAATCAAGCGATTCTGTGCTTATCGGAGTTTGTGGGCACCACTGGTTGCACCACCCAAGATCAACTCGCCTGGTTGCGCCACCACTGGCCCATCTTCGACCCTGAGATCCGCGACCTCGTCATGGACATGCTGCTCCAGGTGCTCGCCGAACAGCAGATCGCCGAGCGCAACGCTGCCGAGCAGTCACGGCCGACCCAACGCCGTAAGGCGGCCTGACGCCCATTCTCGCCAAGTTCAAAAGAATTTGGCGGACGCCATTCTCGCCAAGTTCCAAAAGCGGTGTTTTCCCTTGTATTTCTCAATCTCGCCAAGTCGCCAAATTGTCAGGTGTCCCCGGGGCAGATTCGGCGGGCCGCCGTCCCTATCGCGACTTGGCCGGCGTCACCGGCCGCAGTGCTGCCAGGTCGATTTTCTCCCCGGCCTTGTACACCTTCTCCTCGCCCGCCGCGGCGGCCGACCGCGCCGCGATGGCCGTCACGGTCCCGTCGCCGAGGACCGTGACCGTGTCCCCCCGGACGACGGCCGCCGTCGCCTCGTCGACGCCCAACCCCACGAGGGTCGGGTTCTTGCCGAGGACACCGCGCAAGCGGCCGATCCGGTCCCGGGCGACAAAGTGCTGGTCGACCACGACGCCCGGGACGAACCCGAACCCCGGGCCGGTGCGGGCCTCGGCCGTCCCGCCCTGGATCATCAGGCCGGACATGATCGCCGCCCCGGCCGACGTCCCCCCGATGACCCCGCCCCGGTCGAGGACCTTGCGGAGTTCCTTCTCGACGAGCGTCCCGCGGTAGGCGGCGATGATCTTGTTCTGGTCCCCGCCGCCGAACCAGACGGCGGTCGCATCGCGAAGGGGCGCGGTGAACGCCGGATCGTCGGCCGCCTTCCGCTCCCGCGTGTGGACCACCTGCACCGCCGCCGGCTTCAAGTCCCGCCACCCCTTGAGCGATGCCTCGGTGGCCTTCGGGTCGTCGGCCGTCTCGCTGGCGGTAGGGATGACGACGATCCGCGCCTTGCCCGGGCCGCCGGCCAGTTTGAAGAACTCGGCCCGCACGGCCGTGGGGAATTTCCCCCCGCCGACGATGACGAGCGCGCCGGCGGGGTCGGCACTGCGGACGGTGGGCCACCAAGCGAGGGATAGAGCGAGTGCGAAGGCGATGCGGTACGGGTACATGGGTGGCCGCCGGAAGTTCATGTGGGTGTCGAGCGATTGGGAGGGAGTGACGATTGTAAGCCGGGTTCGCCCGCCTGCCCACCGGCACTCCCATTCGCAATGACACTCGGCTACTCGGCTACGTGTCGTGGGTCCTTCCGGCCGGTTATGACGATTCACCCCGCCGGGAACACCCTGAAATTCGCACTGAGTTTCTTTCGCGAAATGATTCGGGCAGCTCGCCGATTTTTTTGGCGGGTTCGGGTTCCTGTTTACGCATTACCGGTGGCGTGTAACGGGCCGCGGATCGCTCACCAACGTCGGTGGCGGATCCTTGTCAACCCCGTGGTGAGGGTGTGCGATGGGACTCAGTCCGGAAGAGATGGCCAAGCGGGTGGCGGAGGTGGAGAAGCGCCAGAAGTTTGATCAGGAGACGGAAAATGTCCGTTACGAGAAGATCAGAGCCGAAGTCGAGCGAGCCGAGCAAGCGATTGAGGACTACGGCAAACAGCACCGGAGCACCGCTGGGCTCCTCAAACTTATGAGGGAAAAAATCCTGGAGGACTTGGAAAAGCAAAGGGTCAAGAACCTCAAGGATATCGAGTCCGCGGCGGCCCAGTTCAAGGTCGTGGAGACGGGGTTAGCCCACCTCGCCAAGCAACTCGACGAGGTCCGCAAGACGGCGGCCGGACCCGCAGACATCAAGGTCGTCCTCGAAAAGGTGCAGGCGATCGATCAGCGCGTCAAGGCGCTGGAAGGGAAGATAGCCTGATCAGTGGAGGCCCACGTCACCCGGCCGGGCGACGTGGTATGATGTCTTTGCATGGCAAAGCACATACTCCCTGACCCCGCCTACGACGCCCACATGGAGCGGACAAACGCTTGCCAAGTCGAGAAGTCCGCCGCGGCGGGTCGGTGCCTTGCAGGAGAACACATTCCATCTCCTGCACTGCCGTGCCTTCGCCTCTCAAGAGCCTGCCACGATCGATCAGAAGCACCCACATTCTGGAACCCCGCCCGTTCCCGCGAATCGGGCGACTCGCGCCGCAGGGTGCGCTCCACCGTGACGATGTTCCAGCCCGTCGCTCTGACGGATCCTTGCAAGCCGCCGGCGGAGGGGGTAGAGTGGCATCGAACCGAGCAATCGATGCTGGACGCCCGGTGCGCGGAGGTTGAGCCGATGGGCGTCTGTCAGGCGTGCAAAGGTCTGGGGCGCATCACGGTGTACCTGGCCAACATGAACGGGTCGTTCCAGAAGGTCTGTCCTGACTGCGTTGGCACGGGCCGATCGCCCGATCGAAATTCGAGCCCCCACGCCCCGTTGAAGCATGAGGTTGTCGGCCTCTCGCCGGTCGAAAAGGTGAAGGCTTTTGTCTTCTCTTCCCTCGTGTGCGGCCTGCTGGCCGGCTGGGTCGATACCCAAATTACTCCCCAGTACGACTCTCGCGGATACCTGGCCTACACCGGGCCGGTGGCACATCCGCTTCTCGTTCTCGGATTCGCATTGTTGCCGCTCGTAATAGTCGTCTTGTGTAAAATTCGCCCGGGGGAATTCGGCGATAAAGAATGATCTGCCCGCCCCGACCTCAGTAACACCGATTCCCCTACGCGGCATCTCTTCCTTCACGACTCTTTTCCGCACGTCCCCCGCCTGCCCGGACTGCACCAGATACCGACGGCCGCAGTAGCCGACAGTCAGTAAATTGGCGGCCCTTCTGACGCTTCATTGCACACGGCATCACGACGGGTTACAGTATCGGCGTGTTCTCGTGTCCGATCTGGACACGCGGCGAGAGAACCCCAAGCTCGGCGACGGAGGCACGGATGGGCGGCAAGGCTCGATCGGGCCAGTGGGTGCTAATCGTCATCATTCTTGTAACCGCCCTGGGCGAATTGGCCCTCACCGCCCTCAGCCTCCACGCCGGCCGGTTCAAGGGCGGGGAGATCGTACGGGTAGTCCTGACCGGCTGGTTACTGTGGCAGGTGTGGGACGGGGCCGCGTGGGCGCGGTGGCTGCTGGCCGGACTACTCTTTGCCGCGGCCGTGCTCGCAGTCTATTTGGGAGTCGCGTCCCCGGCCGCCGAGGGGCGGCCCGAGGTGGTAGCGCTGATGGCCGGGTTCGGGGCCGTCTGCCTCGCGTTTGGGATCGGGCTCGCGTCGCCGTGGGTGGGGGCGCACCAGGCCGCCCGCCGCCGTGCATCGGTCGCCGAACCGCCCACCTCTTCGCCCCCAGACTAACCGTCACTCCTCCCTCCGTACCCGCCGTAAAAGGAGATGTGACGTTGGGAGACGTGCCGACGCTCGTGTTCCGATCCTCACACCGCTTCCTGTGGGGGCGAGCGGTCCTGTACGGTGGCGTCCTGGGATTCGGGGGCATCGGTCTCGCCCTGATGAAAGGCTCCGGGAGCGCGGTCGCCGCGGCGATTCTCATCACCATCGGCGTGACCCTCTTACTCGGCGTGCTCTTCTCGCTCACGGTCTGGCTGATGCCGGTGTACGTTTCGGCGTCCGGCGTCCGGTCCTACAACGGATTCGGGGTGTACCGCACGCTCACGTGGGACGAGATGGCTGAGGTTCGCGAGGACGGGATGGGCGGCCTCGGCTATTTGGTCATAAGTAATCGCTCGGGGTGGCGAGAGATTTGGGTGCCCCTGTTCTTGGCGGACATGCCGAACGTCAACACCGCCGTCCGAGCGTGCGTCGACGCCGACCACGTGCTGGCAAAGGCGTTGATGCGGGTCGGCTTGTAGTCCGCGGCATAGGCTGGCCGGAAGGAGAAGGGCATGGCGGGCAAGCCGGGCGAAGGGGTGCAGCGGTTGCTGGCGACGTTCGGGGGCACGCCCGCGAGCGAATCGCGGATTGCGGCGCTGGTCGCCGGCCGGGGCCTGCCGGCCGGGTGGGCGGACCGGGAGACGGCCGGGTACGTCAACGACGCCGGCACGGCCGCCTTCGAGATCCCGCTGGACCAGTTGACGGGGGCCGCCGGCCTCCACTTCGCACAGGACGTGTGGATGCTCCGGCCGTCGGTGTTCGAGTACGTCACCCTGGGCGACGTGGCGGTGGTCCGGTTGGGGTGGGCCGAGGAACCGCCCTCACACGGCACCTCGTGAGCGATCCCCCCGGTAATGGGCGGGGGCGACCAGTAGGGCCGCGCGTCCGCGCCGGCGACCGGGTCCTGCCCAGCACCTTCCACGCCTGCCCCCGCCGGGAACGTCCTGCAATTTGCACGGAGTTCCTTTCGCAAAGATGACGGTGATCTTGTTGAACGTTGACCGTACCCCGATGGACGTTTAGTTTGGGTAGGTGAACAGTCCCGGCCTTCATCTGCGGAGGAGTGCAATGCTTCGGATTCGCCTCATGGTGAGCGGCTGCGCCGTCGTGACGTCCTTGATCGTCGCGGGTCTAGTCCGCGACCGGGCCTTCGCTGCGCCCGCGCCCGCAGATAAAAAGCCTACGGTGGATGAAGTGGCCACCGCCTGGCTGCCGGACATCAAGGGGGCCACGGTGGACAAGTACGGCGGCCTGCTGCACAACGACGGTCAAAAGGGCGTGGCGGCGCGGACGTTCGACGTCCGCGGGGCGTCATTCGAGGACGTGTGGAACTTTTACGCCGCTAAGTGCGAAGAGGAGCAGAAGTACGCCGCGGACAAGTTCCCGCAGTTGTACATGGGGCGGCACAAGGGCCGCCCCAGCACCGCCGTCCAGGACCGCGAGATCGGTCTGGACCCGGTGACCAAGAAGCGGGGCGACCACCTGGCGTCGTTCACGTTCCGCGACCCGACCGTCGTCCTGACGGTGACCATCACCCCTGGGCGGGATGGCTCGGACCGGATCGTCGGGGTGATGACCGTTGTGCTCGCCTCGGCGTTTAAGTGACCGCCCCGCCGGTGGTGCCCGTGCTGCCGCTTCAGATGTCGCACCAATGTCCGAGCCCTCGCCGTCGGGCCGCCGGACGTTGGCCCCTTGCGGGTCGGTGGGCCGGAGGTCATTTGCCCAAACCCTTCGCCGCCCAAGACCGGAAGCAAGCCGAGGCCCCGTGATGAGTCGATTCCTCGCCAGTCAGCAACTTCACGCACTCCTCCGCGATCGCGGTCATGCCTTCTGGTCTGACCTGCCGGCGGAGCACCCGATCGACGTGTTACCCCCCGCGGACATTCACCTGACCATCGGGGTAGACCCCGACGGGACTCTCAAGCCGGCGTACCGAGACCGCTACTTCGCTTGCGTCCGCGATGCCGAGGACGAGCCGCTCCTCTTTCGTGATCCGGCATTCGCGCTCGACGAACCGTTTCGGATCGCAGCCGGGGGCGAGCCCTCCAGCAACGACTTTGTGAAAGGCCCAGTCCGCTGGTTGCTCGCACGGATCGCGCACTTCGGGCAGGTCCTTCTGTGGCCGAAGGGCGGGTTTCGCGGTCGCGACGGGCTCGCCTTTATCCCGACGACCGGCGGGGGTGAGCGGATCGACAACGCTCCACACCTACAAGCTTGGCTCGTGCGCCAATCCTTCGATCCAGCGGCAACGGTGGCGGCACTCCTCGACTTGTCCGACGGGGAGGACTGCCGCGCACTTTGGGATGCGGCTAACCTCGTCGGCAGGTCGAGCAACGATTTCTTCGTGAGCGACCTTGAGGGCCGGGAAGTCTACCTCATGCACCACCACGACAAGTTGGTGATCTCGATTCCGGACGAGCAGACTCGGGAATCGCTTCTGGCGGACTTGGAAGCCCGGAGTGACGTGATCGAGGACTGGTCGGGCTATCGGTCGCAGTCGGACGACGAGATGTTCGGGCCGTAAACACCGGCCATCACCCCGCCCGTCCCGCTACGCCTTCACTGGGCGGCGATCTTCCCGACTGGCGGGAACCAATCCCATCGCCATCGGTCGCCCCGCCACCGCGATTTATTCGCATTCCAGACCCGCTCCGATTGTAGCGGCACGAGCGACACGCCCGGCGTTCACCGCCAGCAGCTTCACGTCCATCATGCGCACCAGCGCCTCGACGGGCGACTTGAACGGCCCGATGGGGTTCGGGTCGACCTTCCCGAACCGGGCGAAGAACTGTCCCCGCCGGCGGTAGACCCACTTCGGTAACACGTCCGGCCGCACGGCCCCCGTCTCGATCGCCTTCCGCGTCGCCTTCCACACCGTCAGCGGGTCCGGCGCGCCGTCGGGTTGCAGGAGCCCCAGCACCGCCTTCGCCGCCGTCGCCGCGTACCACTCCGACGAGTACAGCCCGAGGCTCACCGCCCCCCACGGGTTGGGGAGCGCGACGCGGGCCTAGTACCGGCCGTGCGTGTACCGGACGAACGGGCACTCGCACAGGCGGGCCCGGCTTCGCCTGCGGACCGGCGACAGTGTGGTGTCGAACGGGGGCGGACGGGTGGGGTCGTTCGTGCGCATGGCCCATCATACCCCACGGTCGCCCGACCGCGATGCCCGTTCGCACCCACAAGGGCACCGGCCTGGAACGTCCCATGGTGGAACACCCTACAGCTTGCCATTTTGACAGGTCCCAAGGTTTTTTGTCGTGTTACAGCACCCGGGTGACTTGAGCCGGGCACGCCGTTTCGCACGGCCCACGCCCGGGGGCAACCGCCCTCGGCACGGATTTCGGCCGACGAGAGGGCCGACTTCGGCACCCCCGTCTTGACCGAACGCCGGGGCCTTTTCCGAGCCGGACCGGCCCAACAGGCGAAAGACTTGGCAATTACTCCCGTGTGGCCCTCACGCGGCGCGAACGCCCACCAGCGTGCGAGTCGCGTCGAACCGATGCCGGCGGGTGAAACACCGATGGACGAAACAGCGCGACCGACGGAGCCCCCGGAACCGAACGGCAAGGGCCTGATCGGCGTCGTCGAACTGTCCCGCGGGTCCGGCCTGAGCCCGGGCACGATCCGGTACCACCTGGAGCGTGGCGACTGGCCCGGCCTGCGGGTCGGCCGCGGCCAACAGTGGCGCGTCCCCCGGACGGTGCTGGAGGCCCTGCAGCGGGGCGACGACCCGGCCAAGCTGAAGGAACCGGCCCGCAACGTCCTCGACATGGTTTGACCCCCTGGCCCAACCCAACCGAACGGAGTGCCGCGAGATGAACAGCAACTGGTACGTCGACGAGAATCTCGATTCCGGATCGGCCCTCCCTCAAGGGCCGGGGGTGCTGTCGGTCCTGTTCCGCACCGGGGCCGACCTCGACGCGCCGGTCCGCAAGGCGGCCGGCGGGACCGCGATCGCCGCCGCCAAGGCGAAGGCCGCGGCGTCGGACGCGGTCAAGGCTTACTTCTCCGCGAAGCGGCAGTTGGACGAGGCCGTCGCGCTCGCGGCGAAGGCCGAGGCCGCGGCGGCCGCGGCGAAGGCCGACGCCGACCTCGTCCGGCTGCGGCCGAGCGAGACGCTGGCCGACGACGTGCGGGCGGCGAACGCGCGGGGCGACGAGGCGGCGGCCGAATACCGCCGCCGCCAGGACGACGTCGCGACGATCCGCAAGCTGATGCCGGAACTCCACCGGCGGGCGGGCGACGTGATCGGCCTGGCCGCGCAGGCGGCGATTCGGGAGCGCAACCGCGACCTCCGGGCCGAGCGGACGGCGGCGACCCGCGCCCTGTGCGCGAAGGCCGGGGCGGAGATCGAGGACCTGGCCGTCATCGTATTCGCGACCCACGAGTTGGCCGAGCACGGCCACTTGATCCCGACCGCCGCCGTGTTCCAGACGATCGGCCACCCGCCGAAGGCGTAACGCGCGACCCCATTCCCGACCGGAGACGCCGTGATGACCGCCCGGAACGACTTGCCTGCCTTCGCGGCGGTGGCCCTTGCCGTGGTCGCCGCCACCGACCGGGCCGTGCGGGCGGTGCTGAAGGACGAACTGGCCGGGCCGGTGGCCCCCCGGCCGACGTTGGCGCGATCGCGGTCACGGTCGCGGAAGAAGCACCGGGGGAAGCGATGACGGCCCTTGAAGACGCTCTGTTCGCGGAGTACGCCCGCGAGGTGTGGGCGGCCGCAATGCGGGTGCTCCCGAAGGCCCTGTTCGCGCTCGGCGGGACCGGCCCGCGGTACCCGTTCTGGGAACGGCTCGGCGACCTCCGCGGGGTGCTAGACGCTGGGCGGGTGTACTTCACCCCGGCCGAGTTCCTGGCCCGGTTCCGCACGACGCCGGTGGACGGGTTCGAGATCCTCGACCGATCGGCCGTGCTGGCATTCGTCGCGGCGGCCGTGGAACTCGCGGGGGTGGACGACCGCGAGGGGCCGGCGGGGGCCGCCCTGGTCGCGCGGATGACGGCCCTCCTGCCGGGCGTGGTCGCCGACGCCTGGCGGGGAGCCGAGGACGATGGCGACTGAGACACGTTCCCTGAACCCTTTCGAAAAGGTTGACCTGATGAAAACGTTGAAGCTGATCCGCGACGGGATGAACCTGCCGTTCTCCCTCCGGGCGTGGGGGCCGAACGGCCCGGCCCTGACCGGCGTCTTCCGCCCGATGTCGTCGGCCGAGGTGGCGGACCTGCAGCGCGCCGCCAAGGCCGCGGGCGAGGCCGGCCGGCTGAAGGTCGTGACGAAGGCCCTCGCCGGCCGCGTCGTGTCCTGAAACTGCGAAAACGGCCCGCCGACGGCCGAGAACCTCGCCGCACTGCCGGACGCCTTCCTGACGGCGTTGGAACTGGTCGTCACCGGGTACGCGGACACCGGGGCGGAGGAGGAGGACGCAAAAAAATCCTCGTCGCCGCCCGCCTCGAACTGATCGACACGGCCTGGAACCGGACGTGCGCCGACTGCCAGGCGTACGAGTACGACGACGAGGAAGAGTCGCCGAACCGCGGGCGACGGGAGTACTCGCGGGACGGGTTGACGCCCCTGCCGCGGGCCACGTCGCCCCCGTGCCGCCGCTGCCCGAAGGTGCCGGCGTCGGTGCTGGCGGTGAAGCAGCGGACCGGGGCCACGGTCACGCCGGCCGACGCCTACGAGCCGGACGACCGACACCGCGAAACCGTCGCCCACTTCCTCGGGTGCGCTGCCGTCGGGCGGTTCCCCGACGACGACTGGGTGACCCGCAACGCGCAGTTTCTGCGGCCGCTGCTGAAGGCGGCGGAAGATCGCCCCCCTGAACAATCTCGTGAACGCCGTCCGGCAACTGGCGTCCAAACTAGCAGGGTGATATCGTGCCCGATCACGTCATTTCCGGGATGAGCGGTTACCCCGGCGTCGCGGGGTTCGACGCCGTGAACTACAGCATCTACCACGGGTCGAAGCCCGGGGAGATCACCGCCTCCACGCCGTTCCCCATCGACGCGGCCCCGCCGTTCGGCGACTTCCTGATGAGCGACGGCGAGCGATCCCTCCTCATTCGGGACTGCAAGGTCGTCCACTCGCAGGTCGAAAAGGACGGGGGCGGTTTTCGCTTCACGCTCACGCTTCTCGACCGCGCCTGGCGGTGGCAGACGGGGGCGATCTCGGGGCACTACAACCGCCGGGACGAGCGTGGCAACATCGTCGGGCCGACGGCGAAAACTCCGAAGGAACTGGCCGAATTGTGTTTGAAGGAGATGGGCGAGAAGGGCTACAAGGTTTACTTCCCCGAGGGGCTGAAGGCCAGCCAGATCAAGACGGACGGCACCCCGGTCCCGGGCCAGTCGTCGCCCCCCACGAACACGAACCCGGAAGTCATCTGGGAAGACAAGTTGCCGGTCGACGCGGTCTGCGAACTGTGCGACCTGTTCGGCCTGCGTTTCATGCGGTGCCCGGTCCGGGACATCGTCGTCATCGCGCGGGCTGGTGACGGGGAGGACTTGCCCGACAACGAGTTCCGGGACACGGTCACGCTCGGCCTGGACGCCACGGCCACGCCGCCGGGCCTTGGTGTTGTTGGGGACGCCGTGAAGTACCAGATGCGGTTGAAACTGATCCCGATGGCCAAGGAGTGGCACACGGGGTACGTCGAGGCGGACAAGGTCAGCTACCGGCCGAACCGCCAGCCGCAGCGGGGCAAGTGGACGATCAAGTTTTCCGGGTCGCCCGCGGGAACCCCGTTCACGTCGAACGTCTCGGTCAACGGGGTGGACTTCCCGACCAGCACGCACAGCAGCATCAACTCAGCCGCCGCCCAGGTCGTCGGGGTCGTGAACGGAACCCCGGCGTTCGACAACGTGCTCGAAGCCACGGTGATCGGGTCGGGCGACACCGTGCAGATTCAGGCCGTCGAAGACGGGGTTGCGGTCCCGATTTCCGCCACGTTGACGTCCGCCAACCCCGCGGCGGGGGCGGGCGCGGTCGTCACCACGGTCGACTTGCCGATCTCAAGCCCCTGGGACTTCGAGACGCCGGGCCAGTGGTACGGGGTTCGACCCACGGACCGGCTGAGTTACGACCAAGCCCGCCAGATGGCGGTCGAAAGTATCGGGCGTTGTTTTCGCGTGGCCGACGACGACGTGAGCAGCGGGTGGTCGACGAAGAAATCCACGCATGTCTCTGGCCGCGCACTGACCATCGACTCGACGCTCTTCGATAACGCACTGACCTACTCGGTGTCGGTCAACGGGGGGCTGTTCAACGCGGTCGGGCAAGGGTCCGCGGGCGGGACGCTGGCCGACCTCGCGGCCCAAATCAACGCCGCGCTCTCGACTCAAATGACCGCCTCGTATGATGCCGGGGCGGGTACGCTGCGAATCACCCCGTTGAACGGCGGGCCAGTACCCGACGTGGTGATTCTGAGCGGGGAGGTGGCCGGCGGGGCGGCGGTCGCGAACGTTACCGACGGCACCGGGCCGGCCAGCAAGTCCAAGAAGATATTCGTGCCCTACTACGGCGAGGTTGATTGGCGGAAGAACCTGCTGTTGCTGCCGGACAAGGTCGAGCAGGTGGTTCCCGAGAAGCCGGACACCACCCGCGCGACTACACTCGGCCTGGTCGCCGATCAGGAGAACTATTACGACGGGTGGAGTCGGAACCAGCAGGCCAGCGTGTACGGGTCCATCTCGAACCTGTGCATCGGGCGGTGGCACGCGGCAGATCATGCGGAAAACAGCCCGGCCGGTTCACTTGTGGCCGCGCCGTCGGTGCTGGACGCGGGAAGCCAAATGGTCGTCTTCACAGCCGGCCCGGTGTATCGCAGGACGGAGATTTCTGGCTTGGTGTATACCAAGTTCCCGAACCTCGCGCTCGAAACGGCCGTGAACGTCCTCGACAACAAGACGTTCGCGCCGGTCACGTACAAGCGGTGGATGGACTTTGGTAAGCCCCCGGCGGGGAGTGACGATCGCGACCGGAACGTCGAGATCGACCTTTCGAAGTACGGTGTCCCGAAGTCCAAGCCGTTCGCGGCCAAGCTGCCCAAGATCAGGGAAAACGTGGGGACCGACGACGTTCCGAAGAAGGGCACGGAGTGGCACGGCCACCGGGACATGCAACTCGGCGTGATCGCCCGCTACCAGTACGACGCGAAGGCGGACGCGCACGTCCTGTCCGAAGTTCTCATCGACCCGCAGGACGTGAGTAAGAAGGTCGGGGATTACTACCTGATCGGGCACCTCTTGGAGCACCAAGTCACGGGCGGCTACAGCGTCGGCTATCACGGGATTCAACTCATTCCGATGGACGGCGCGGTGATGCACCTGACGTGGTCCACGGGTCGCGGCGCGAGAACGCAGGCGAGTCGCAACATGGAGCACTCGACGTTCCTGCTGCCGTACCCCGCCCGCCGGCGGACCGAGAACCAGGAGGCGAACGCCACCCGGACCATCCTCAATCTGACCTCGAAAGCCGAGGACTGGGAGGACGCGAACGCGTTGGCAAAACTCAAGGTGATCCTGCCCGGCGCACGCTTAATTAAGTGAGGACTCCCCCCGTGAGCGACGCGAGCAAGACGGTCCGCCTCCGATTCGACTGGGACGCCGGCGGCACGGCCGCGAAGGGCGTGAAGGACCTGGCGGACAGCACGAAGAAGGCGGCGGACGAGACGAAGGAACTCAAGAAGGCGACCGAGGCCCTCGCCCGGCCGTCGGGCATCACGCCGACCGGCGGCGGGCCGGGGAACCTGTTCGGGGCCGCGTCGACGCGGGACCAGCTCATCCTGGAGGCGATGCGGCACAAGAACTACGAGAAGAGCGGCCTGACGCCGGCCGACCTGACGCGGATGACGGACCAGCAACTCGTCGGCCTGAAGGCCAGCCTGACGAAGCCGCCCACGGCCCCCGCGCCCGCGACACTGCTCGGTAAGTTCGGGGCCGGGCTCCGGTCGGGCGCGGCAAACGTCGCGCAGTCCGCCGGCCTCGGCGGATTGGAGAAGCTCGGGACGGTCGGTGCGATTGTCGCCGCGGGCGTCTCGGCACTTCCGTCGTTCGTGGAAAGTTTCCACGAGGCGGACTTGGCCGACTACATGGGCGCGGCCCGCGGGCAGAAGGCGCGGGCGTTCGCGAACAACACCATCCTCGGCCGAACGGCGGTCGGCTTCCTGGACGGCATCCGCGGGCGCGAGCAAGACTTCCGCCGGGTCGAGTACGATCAGAAGTTCGCGGCCTTGCGGCAGGAGACGGAAGACGAGAAGCGGGCCGCGTCGCTGGAAGTGCGCCGGCAGAGGATCGGGGCGGAAAGTCGCGCCGCCGTGCTGTCCGGGGATCGCCGCATGGCGTTCATGCCCGCGGCCGACCGGATGACCGTCGCCGGGGAGAGGGCGTTCCGCGAGGCGCAGCAGTTGCTCCCCGCCCGCCAGGACGTGATCGACCGCGAGAAGGACTTGTCCACGGCCGAGGACATGAAGTCGCGGCAGGGCCGCCTCCTCGACGAACTGGAACGGCGGACCAAGTCGCTGACGGCCGAGCGCGCCGACCTGATGCAGAAGGCCGAGGCCGCCGGCGGGGCCGAGCAGTCGAAATACGCCGGGCTGGCGATCATGAAGGGTGACCAGATCACCAAGGCCCAGGAGGACATGAAGTCGCTCCGGGTCGAGATCAACCAGGCCGAGCAGCGGATCGTGCAGGCCAAGGCCGAGGTGGGCCGGTCGCGCATCGGCGTGATGCAGGGGGAACTCGGCATCCTCGGCCAACGGGTGGAGGCGGCAACGGACAGCGCGACGCGCATCGGGCTGATGAACGATTTCGAGTACACCAACAACCTTCGGTTCGCGCGGCTCGTGAAGTCGCGGGGGCTGTCCGGCCTGTCGCCGGACGTGATCGCCGGCGCGGCCCAGATCGACCCGGCGCTCGTTCAGAACGCCGGCAAGGTACGGGGCGTGGACCGCATTCGGAGCGGCGGTCTGGCGAAAGAGTTCCCCGGCATCCCGGACGAGTTACCAACGGTGCAAGGGCAGTACAACGACCTGTTGAAGAAGCTGACGCTCAGCATCGAGGAGGTGAACCGCAAGCAGGCCGCGGACGCGGTGCAGAAGGTGTCGAACGACGCCTTCATCAAGGAGTTGGAGAAGTTCGCCGATCGAAGGGGGACGCGAGGTACGAGAAGCTAAAGCAGGAGGTGCTGCAACTCATCCGACGGAAGTGAGTTGTCACTTCGGAATCGTTTTGAGCCAGTCTGCGCCCCCAGGAAGCCGTTCGATGACTCGCACGGCCTCGGTCAGCAGCGGTCGCCTCTTGTAATCAAGTGCCGTAACAGCGTCCTTCATGACCCGTGGCGATTCTGATTCCCACGAACCGGCCGCCGAAACGTAATCTTTTGGTTCGAGGCCGGCCTTCCAAGTGATCTTGCAAGCCTCTTTCATCGAGTGCGAGCCAGTGCTGAACGCTAACTCTCTTCGCTTCCTAGCCAAGAAATCCGTGAGGCCGTAACCCAGCAAATGTTCATCCATATCCGCGGGCCAGTATAGTGGACCCCATTTGCGAGACCAAAAACCGACGAATTTAAGCTACTCCTTCGCCGGCTCTTTTGACCGTCCGGCCCGGTACACCTCGGCCGGGGTCTTGTACCCCAGTGACTGGTGCAAGCGGGCCTCGTTGTAGAAGGTGAAGTACGCCTTCAACCCCCGCTCCAACTCGGTCACCGTCTCGTATCCCCGCAGGAACACGTCCTCGTACTTCACCGTCCGCCACAGCCGCTCGACGAACACGTTGTCCAGGCACCGCCCCCGGCCGTCCATGCTCACCCGCGCCCCGGCCGCCTCCACCCGCTCGACCCACGCCCCGGCCGTGAACTGCACCCCTTGATCGGTGTTGAACACCTCCGGGGTGCCGGCCGCCAACGCCTCGTCCAGCATGTCCCGGCAGAACGCCCCGTCGAGCGTGTTCGACAACCGCCAGGCCACCACGTACCGGCTGTACCAGTCGATGGTGGCGGCCAAGTACATGAACCCGCCGGGCAGCGGCAGGTATGTAATGTCGGCACTCCACACCTGCCCGACGCGGTCGATCGGCACGCCGCGGAGGAGGTACGGGTACACCGGGTGGCCCCGCCCGGCCGACAGCTTCGGCTTCGGGTGGATGGCTTCCAGGCCCATGACCCGGAGCAACCGCTGGACCCGCTTGCGGTTCGCCGGGTGGCCGTTGCGGGCCAGCCACCGGGCGATCCGCCGGCTGCCGTAGAACGGGCAGGCCGTGTACTGCTCGTCGATCCGCCGCATGAGGGCCAGGTTGTCGGCCGACTCCTCGGCCGGCCCCCGGTAGTACGTGGCCCGGCCGAGCCCGACCAGTTGGCACTGCCGACGGACGCTCAGGTCGGCGTGCCCGGGGTCGATCAGCGGCCGCAGGTCGTCAACCGAACGTCGCAGCTTTTTTTTTCACCCAGTCGAGCTCGACCTTGAGCCGGCCGATCTGCTCGTACAGCGCGGGTGTCTGGTCGTCGCCGGGGGCGACCGCCTTCGCTCCGGCGGCGAACACGGCCTCGGCCCCGGCCAGGAGTTGCTTCTTCCACCCGTGGATGAGGGTCGGGTGGACGCCGAAGTGGGCGGCCAACTCGTTGACCGTCTTGTCGCCCTTCACCGCGGCCAGAGCGACCTGGGCTTTGAACGCCGCCGTGTGGGTCTTCCGCTTCGCCGTCATCAGGACCACCTCCGAGGGCCGCCAGAGTAGCTTACCTGGCGGTCTCAGTTTCGGGGTCCACTATACAGTGCGGGTACATCTCGCGTGCGTTCATGTGCAACGCGCGGGCGGCTCCTTGATCCAATTTCCCCAGTCGATTGAACGCCTCTTCCGTTTTTGCCGGCTCTTGTGAGTTGATTTTGGTGCTGATCTCTTTAGCCTCTGCCCACGCTTCCTCGAATGTGTAGATTCTCGCGGGTGGGTCGGGCTGGGGTGCAATTGCTACTTTCTTTGGTGCCGAATCCCGCTTCGCCAACTCCTCCTTCACCCGCCGCTCGACCTCGGCGTTCTGCTTCTCCGCGGCCGCGTCGGCCTGGGCGGCCGCCAGTTCTTTCCGGGCGGGGTCTCGATCGGAGCACCCCACTGCGAACAGCAGCCCGACGACGATGACCGGCAGTCGCAGGCGGGTGTCGTTGCCGCCCCGCCCGCGGGACAACGCCCGGCCGACTCGACCAACGACGGCTGCGGCGAGCATCAGCGCGGCCGCGGCGAGTACCAACCCCAGGGCGAGCGCCGCGAACACGACGGCGAGGGCCACGCCGGTGGCGACGGCCAGTACGATCGCCACGACGGCCAGTGGCGACGGGCGGAACCCGGCCAGCGAGACGGGGCGGCCGTTCACAGTGAAGTTCATCTGCCCCGGACCGGCCACGGGCGAAGTCTCGGTCAGGCGGACCACCTTACCGCAGGCCCCGCACCCCGCTTGTCGGGCGAGCGAGTCGGGGTCGTAGAGGACGGGTTCGCCGCACTGCGGGCACGGCGTTGCGGACACGGGTGACATGGCGGACCCTCGGTGACAGGGCCATTTTCGGGGGCCGGGACTAACGGGTCAAGGCTTCACGGCCGGCGACGGTGGGTCACTTCCTGACGGCCGGGGTGAACGACTTCAACACCCGGTCGAGGTCGGTCCCCCCGTCCTGGCAATGGAACTTCACCAGGCCGACGTCAGGAGCGTACCAGTGCGTGTACGTCCGCCCCGGGGTCGCCAAGACCTGGCCGTTCGTCTTGGTCACGACGATCCGCACCGGGACGGCGTGGTACTTCCCGGCCGGCACTTCCACGTCCTCGGCTTCCCCCACGGTCGCCATGCCGCCTTCGGGCAGGATGCCCTTCTGGACGGGCGTTTCGACGGCCCATGCGTCACCCTTCTTCGCGGGCGATTTGATCAGTAGGCGTGAGAGTTGGAAATTGCTCGTCGTGAGTTTGGTCACACCCTCATCGCTGATCGTGTACGTGTCGTCGTACGACCCGCCGCCCTCGGTGACGGAGACCGTGAGGAGCGTTTCCCCCTTCCGCTGCTCCGCCTTGGTGATCACTTCCTCCCACTCCCGCTTCTCTTGCTGGTAGACCCACTTCGCGCCGGCGGTGGTCGGGTAGTACGTCACCTTCGTTGCCGTTTTCGGTACCGGGGCGGCCGCCACATGGGTGACGGCCGCGAACAGCAGCCCGACGACGATGACGACGCGCATGTGATAGCCCCCGTTGCTGGAACCATCTTCGGGGGCGGGTGGTGACGGGTCAAGGGCGGTGGCGCCCTCAATCTGTTCACTACGGCATCGCACATGCACACGGACGTTTGTTCTTCAACAGACTGAGTACCACGTCCGTCCGGGGAGGCTCGCACATGGCCCACGTTCTGGTGCCCGACTTCACCGATGCCGCCCTTGCGGCCACGCCCCACGCCCGGCTGGCCGAGGGCGTTCACGACATCAACAACCAGTTGGCGGCGGCAATACTCGCGGGTGAGTGCCTGCGGCTTGTGCTCCCCGCGCACAGTCCTTCACAACAGTACGTGGACAAAATCCTGCGGGCGTGCAGTCAAGCCGCAAGGGACAGCCGCCGGTTGCGCGATGATGTTACCGCGATGATCGGACCGGCGGATCGGGCGGCAAGCGACCGGGGATTATGTCGGTGAGGGTTGGCCACTGACGCAGGCCGGCCCCCAAGTCGCGGCCCGCGCGCCACGGCAGATTGTAAGCGGGGAGCGGGCTGCGGCGGTTAGCCCCAGACGTCTCGGGGCAGGCACTCGCCGCTTGCCACGACTGCCGGCAGGCCGGACCCCGTCGCCGGGTCACTTGCGTGAGCGTGCATCTTCGGCGACGGCGGGGGCGGCGGGTCAAGGGGCGGATTGGTAGGAATGTATCCTTGACCTGTCAGCGAAGGAGGAACAGTGCAAGATTGTCAGGGACGTGATATTCCACGAAGGTAATTTTCTCAGAATTTACTGAGCCGCAAACAAAGCTTGACCTGTCCGAAAAACACCTTAAAAACAAGCCTTGCTAGTGCATTAACCTGAACGCCCGCTCACTTGTAATAAATGCTGACGCCATCTGGCCTTGCGTGAGCTCATAGAAGTGAGGTAAAAGGAGGGGGCTCGTAGCAAAAAGCCTGCTAAGCAAAGCTACGAGCCCCCGCGAGAAGAGAGTTGGATCATACCCCCAATCTCTCGACCGTACAACCTCAGATGCGAGCGGAGTGAACGACTCCGAATTGACAAATGGCGGCTGCCACGCCGATGCGGTGGCCCGCATAACGAGACACCGGCTACCCCGTTCGTCCCCTAGTAAGAGCGACGAGGTAGCCGGTGCGGCTGACGGATTTCCCCGTCAATCGAGACCTTGCGGTTGTGCCGCAAGCCCTCTGGCTATTTAGTCAAGGGCGGCCGCTGGGTCTAGAGCAGCTTGCGGCAGGGAGGCTTCATAATGTTGAAGCCGAACTGGTTCGACGAGGCGTTTTGCGAGACGATGGACAAGGCGACGGCGGAGGGCGTCCTCCGTGAAGTTGCTGAGTCGCCGCGGATCATCGCGGCACTCAAGGAAGCACTCGCCGAGCATGACAAACATGCAGGGCAACACGGTTGGGCGGGTCCGTCCCGTACCCAGGTCGTGCGTCGAGCACTCGCCGAAGTGCTCGACAGCGAGAATTAATTCGCCTCGGCTTCTTGACGAACTTCCGCCTTACGGAAGTCAATGACGCACTCTGACAACTGCCTCAGCAACGTCTTGGGGCAGTTGTTCGCCAGCCTTTCCATGAACATGCGCACGAACCGCTCTGATTGCGGTTCCGTGTCCATCTCACGGACTTGGCTGGCGAACTTTACAAGATTGCTTGGGACCATCAGAATTCCCCTCGCGGTCGGGAAGACTCTCGCACGCCGGCGGCGATTCAGTCAACCCCATCACCCCACCTTCAGCGTCGTGACCAACTCACTGTCCGCGTCCACGGCCCCGCTCGTGGTCGTCGCGCACGCCTGTAACTCCACGGGGTATCGGATCTCTTCCCGCCCCGGAACGACGGTCGACCGGGAGCGATCGCAGTAGCGGGGGAAGAAAGCCCGGGCGACGGAGGCGAAAGTCGAGGGCTTGGCCGCCCGCGTCGAGCAGGAGATTCAGGTCCGCGGCGGGGCGAGGCCGACGGCGAAGTGGATCAGCGAGGTCGCGATGTTAGGGTGGGTGCCGGTGGAGAGGTGAGGAAGGGATGAGGTGGGGTTGATGGGGGCAATAATTAGGATCTCTCGACGCGCTGTTTTTTCTTCTTCGTTTTGGTTTTTGTTTTCTCCGATGCAGGAGAAGGGAACACGAATTTCATCACGATGATCAGAAATGCGAACACGTTGATTGTTGTCGTTGTGATGAGAGCCAAGAGTACATGATGATTGATGGTGAGCAGGCCGTTCCCTTGCCATACCACGATGGCGAGAATGGCGAGTTGCCAGCCAAGGACCACCCGCATGGCGAACTGGCAGAGATCCTTGCGAAATTGGATCAGTTGTTGGTGTGTTGCTTTTTCTTGGTCCAGATTTAGTTGCCGACGATCGTTTATAAGCCGCAGTCGCTTGATCGTTTCCAGTTCGCGGGGGCCTCGCCTTTGTGTTTTTTTGCCCGCGGGCGCACCCTCGTCCTCGGTAACGTTCGAAGCTGTCAGCGCCCCCAACGGAACTTTGTCAGGCTGGTCGGGCATTCCGTTTATTCCAGAGGTCAACGTAGTGCTGACGAATGTCCGCGTTGGGAATCACGCAATGCGAAGTCCATGACTCTTCTGGTCGCTTGTTTTCAACATTCTCTTTCTTCATTCGTTCCCGCGCGTTCCACCACGGAGTACCGGGCTGGTGCGTGAGGTTGGACAACTGAATGCCGCTCATCGAACCGTATGTCTTCCACACCCACTCAAGCAGTTGAAGTTTATCGGTATCTCCTTTGGGGACGAAAGGAGCATCAAGCGAAAATTCAAAGGGGTCATCCCCAGTGGGCACCGGGACATGCGCGAGTTTTCGAATCGCCCCACCCCCATACTCTTTGAACTCATGGAACAACGGAGAAACCACGGGTCCGTATCGCCAAGCCTGAACCGGCTCCTCGAACAACGGATTGCCCGTCACAGCCAGGTACCATCCGTCGGCGATATAAACCAACTTCAAGAGTTGCATGGGCGTGACAGGTCGTTGGTCGCGACCACTTCGCTCCAAGAACTCGTTCGCAATGGCTGCTGCTGGCAGGAGTATGGCTGCCATGAGATTTCCCCTAATAACACCCAGAGGGGATTGTACGCTTGTCGAGTATAGCCGGTGTAAATTCTGTCAGAACACTCGTTGCTATTCTTACCGTGATAACACCTTGCGCTAGATTCCGATTTTGATAAGAGTTCGGATAATCGGTTCGCAAGGAAGAGTCCACTCAACTTGAGATTGACCGTTTCAATCCTTACCTCCCCGCCGTCCGCCCGATGCTGATCCGCCACCCGCCGAAGTGCAGGGTGCCGAGGTCGTCGGTCCTCTGGGATGAAGTGAAGATGCCGGGGACGAAGCTGTACACCCTGGACTTGCCTTCCCGCCGGTCTTCCAAAATCCCGGCGTCTTTCAGCACGCGCAGGTGCGGGGAGACTCTCGTCGTGGTTGACGCCACCCGATCGGCAATCTTGCCGACCGCCGATGGCCCAGCCACCGCGATGTCGTGGACGATGCTCACTCGCGTCGGGTCCGCGAGGGCCATGAGTCTCGCGGCCACGGTGCGCGCGGTTGGATAGTCGGTCATGGGATCAAAAGCGGGACGGGCGAACGGAGGCCGATCCCAGAACCTTACCCGCGCACGAGGCCGAGCACAACCCGGACGTGCGGGCCACCGGCGGCGGCGATTCTTTGCCCTTCGGCCGCCCGATCGGGTATGCTTCACCCGCCGCATCACCGTGGTCCCGGCGACGGGGTTCGGCCCTCGGGTTGCAGTCGTGGCCAGCGGCGAGTGCCTGCCCTGAGACGTTAGGGGCTAACCGCCGCAGTCCGCGCTCCACATCTGAACTGCGTGGGGCGAGCGGGCCGCGACTTGGGGGCCGGCCTGCGCCAGTGGCCACCCCTCGCTCACTTCGCCGGCGTGAACGACTTGAGGACCATCGTCCGCTCGCGGTCGCCGATCTTGGACACGGCCTTCACCTTCCCCGCTCCGACCGCGTACCACTGCGTGACGGCGACCGGCCCCGCGACCCTCTCGGCCTTGGGGTTTTTCCGCTTGGACTCCACCGACACGGCCTTGAACTTCCCGGCCGGCGTCTCCACGTCCTCCTCCTTACCGACGACGTAGGTCGTGGCCTCGCTCTGCAGGCCGGCCGAACGATTCGCCGGTGCGGGATCGAAGTCCCACGTGTCGCCGGACTTCGCCGGCAGCTTGAGCAACGGCTGCGGCTTCGGCAGATCCTTCGCCCCACGGGCCACGAGAGTAACGCCCTTGTCGGACACCTCGTTCGTCATGACGGACTTGCCACCGGCCACCGCCGAAGTCGGGTCGTCGCTCTCCTCGGTGACCCGCCACACGCCGTCCTTCTCCACCACCGCCGTGACTACAATTGTCAGCTCGGTCGTGGTGCCATTGAACGTCACCTCGTACACCCGCTTCGTCCCGACCTTCGTCGGGAAGTACAGGGCGTCGGCCTTCTTGGCCCCCATCGGTGGCGGGGCGGCAACGGCCAGTGGGGCGACGACGAACAGGGCCACGAGTGCGCGGAGCATGGGGTGTCCTCGATACGGATGGGGCGGTGAGAACTGAGCCTACCCGCCGGGCCGGCGTGGGGCAAGGATGATGTGCCGGACGACGGTTCGTGTCTGGCCGAGCAAGAGGTCAGGGTGCGGCCGGGTCTGGTGCAGCGTCTGGTTCGGCGTCTGTGCTACCCCAGGAAGATGCATCCATACGGCTCCCAATGCACCTCCAGAATGCGGAACTGGCCGGCCGGCAGGTCCGCGGCCGGCTCGCGGACGCGGAAGGTGCCCCTAGCCAACGCTTGGCTGCCGTTCGGGGCGGCGACCGGGACCAACTGGAAGCGGTTGTCGCGGGGGTCGAACCCTGTCACGTCCCATTCGGCCTCGCCGTCCTCCGGCGGGGACAACCAGCCGACGGCGCAGAACCAGTGCGGCCGACCGCGGAAGTCGGCGAACCCCGACCGCGGTCCGTCGCAGTAGTCCACAACCTCATGCACCGGCTCGAAGCCGTCGCCCATCGGTACGCCTCCGTCGCCGAACAGGGATTAGGCCAACTCGGAGTTGTTCTAATCCTGGCGGGCCGCCGACCCTAGCCGCTCGGCCGCTGCCGCTAGGCTAAACGCCCGCCGGCCGTCGGTCAATCACCAACCCATCCGGCGCGTTGCTGAGTGGGCGGGCCGTCAACCAATTTTTGCCCGGTGTTGAGTTTGGCTCGGCGTGCTCTGCTCTGACCGCCATGCGGCAAGCAACTCCGGCCACCACCGGGCCGCCGCCAGCAACGATAACAGCCGCTCAACCTGATGGGGATCCCGCACTTCGTTGAGGACCGCCGCGACCGCCGCACTCGGCTGGCCCAGGCGTCCCTCTGCCCGACGGACGAGTCGCCGCACCAGTCGTTGTGCCTGCGCTTGCGGATCGCGGACCGTCGGCGGGTTCTGCGGCCGCTTGGCCCGGACCGCCGGGTGCCCCGCGCCCGCCGGGTGCCCCGCGCCCGCCGCCTTGTGGGCCTCGGCCGGGAACCAGAGGAGGTGCCCGCACGACGGGCACGGTGCGTCCGGCGAGAGGCAGGACGGCTCGATTCGGCAGCGGCGGCCACACACCCTGCACCGATTCGGATCGCCTTCCGGTGTTCGAGACGACACAACCACCCGACAGCCCTCCGCCGCCGAACAGAGTCCGAGTGTGCGCCGGCGCATCATAACACCGGCAGGTCATTGGACCCCACCTGCAACCGCGGGTCAAGTCTTTACCCTTTACCCCTTCCCGAGCACCCCGTCGACGACCCAGCACCCGCGGACGTGAACGCCGTCGCCCCGGCAGTGGCCCAACACGTCGGCGTCCTCGCACCCGGCGTCTTGGAGCGCATCCGCGAGGATCGGCAGGCGGTCGAACGCACGCTCTTCGTAGATGGTCTCCGCGAGGCCGACGGTGGTGGACGTGAGCCAAGACGAGTCGGGGATGAAGTGGCGGAACGGGTTGCCCAGGATGTCACGCATCACCGACGGGAGTGCTGGAAGGCCGTACGGCGGGTACGCGCGGCGGCGTAGGCGTAGGGCCTCCTCGGTGGCGGTCCTCGCGAGCAAAAAGATGTGGGTCACGTCTTCGGTGCCGCCACTCCGAACGCGCTCGCCCCACGCGGTCGTCGCAAGACTGCATTGCTCCCAGAGGCTCAGGTCGGACAGGAGGCCGTCCGCGTACTTTTCGGCGAACGCGACCGCCGCCCGGCTCCGCTCGTCCGTCAACTTGTCCCACTCGCACCGACAGCACGCACAGGCGTACAACCGCAGCTTGCGGCCGTCCGCCTCCCGCTTGAAGAAATCCAGCATCGCAGTCGGGTCGCCATCCGCCAGCCACTCCGCCTCCGTCATCGCCCGCCCTCCCCGCGCCGGTGCCGACCCGTGCCGAACCAGAACAGCACGCCGGCCAGGAGGAACACGACCGCGACGAGGACGGGCATGGGGGGTTACTCCTTCGGGGCCGGTGGCAAGTCTGTCGATTCAGTCTCGGACGATGCGGTATTCGCTGACGAATCCGTCATCGGTGAGACGGATCATGAGCCAGTCCGATTCCGTGGGTGAGGAACCACGCCCCTGGGCGAGCCAGTAGACCATCTGCCAGTTCGGAGAGTAGCTGGCCGGCGCGGGCTTGCCCATGCGCCCGATGATTTCCGCTTGCGGTATCCCTTTCAGGGTGCCTCGGGCAACCAGCCTTTCCGCCATCTCCAAGCGAACCCCTTTGGAGGCGAGGCGCTCGTCCTGCCAGTCCACTGCGTTGAACGGTCGGCCGGGCGATCGAATCACCCAGACTGCGATGACAACTGCGGCCACCCCGATCCCGGCCAGCGGCCACTTCCACCTTTGCCACATCATGGTCGCCTCCGATCCTAACGACACTTGAAAGGGCGACAACTGGCCGACGGTCACTTCTTCGGCGGATCAGCGCTGCGTGAACGCGAACTGATCGCCGTCCGTTTGCGGCCGCGCGACCCACTCGCCCGCCCACGCCCGGCCGAACCGCGGATCCGCGACGTTCGCCTCGAAGTTCGCCCGGAACGGCATATCTACTTCCGCTCCCTATCGGCCTTATTCTCTTTCTTGCTCATCGCCTTGAGTTCGGCTATTGCACGAGCCGAGCGGGCCATCCGCTGTCGGAGCGTTTCCGTCTCAACCGGGTCGGGGACGGGCTTGAGGCTCGCCGGAACCGCCCAGAGTGGTATGCGCCAGTGACCGGCGTCGTCGATCACCACGGCCCCCGGCACCTTCCCATCCATGCACCACCTGCGAGCAGTTCCGGATGTGACACCGAGCAGGTGCGCGTATTGCGTGAGCGTTAGGGGGCGCGGCGGGAGGTCCTTCCGGGCGTGCGAGGAACTCTTAGTACCAAAGGGGTCAGGATGGAACAAATCCCGGACATCGTCATCGGTTGGCTCCTCACCCTCACCCTGCGGCGCGTTCTTCAGGAGTGACTTGAGTGCGCGGACGGCTTCCTTCGGGATCATGCGCACCCCGCCCGGGGTCCAAAAGGTGCCGCGAAGTTTGCCCTGGTGAATCCACTTCGAGACAACCTTGATTTCGACGCCTAGAGACTTGGCCGCTTCACCGACGGTGACGGGCTTCTCAACCCTGGGCTTTTGCATCGCCATCATGGCTTCCTCTTAAAAGAGGGGGCATCTTCCCACGCCGGAAAGACAGCGTCAAGCATCGCTGTCGAAACTCTGTTGTTGCTAGCCGAGTGAAGAGACCGCCGGCAAGCCGACGAAAGCAAAGCCGGCGACGGAGGCCGAGGTGAACGAACTGGCCCAGCCCGTCGAGAAGGAGATCCAGGCCCGGGGGAATCAACGCCTGACGGCGCGACAGTTCGCAGAGATGGCGGCGGTGTTCAAGTGGGTGCCGGCCGAGCGGGTGGAATGACACTCCAGGTTTCAACGGTTGGCACCTGAGTCGTTGTCAGAGCAACACATTTGGCCTGCTGCCGACCGGTGGTGGTAATTTTCCACAAGCGGTAGGAAGATCACTGCGATTCGGTTCCCTCCCATCACTTCTTCCGCTTCTTCACCATCGGCGTCGGCTTCACCTCGACGGGCTTCTTCGCGGGGCGCCCGCGTCCGGCTTTCGGGGTTGGTGTCTCGGGCGACTCGTCGAACACTTCCTCGAACACTTTGCACTCAACCCCCAGGGACCGGCAAAGTTTGACGACCGAGTCCCACAGCGGCACGGCTTGATCGTTCTCCCAGGATGAAATCGACTTTTGTGGAAGGCCGCTTTCTTGTGCCAGTCGACTCTGTGACCAGCTCTTTCCCTCGCGTAACTCTTTGAGTTTTGGACCGAACAAATGAATTCCTCCGAATAAGTGGAAATCCACTTGAACCTAAAGTGGAACTGCACTAATATCTCCCCACAGGCATCGGTAGACATCCTGATACCTCTTTAGCCAAACCGGCCCGAATCCTGAACCCCGCTCGCCGACTCCCCTGAACGACCGCACGTCGCGGGCTGGTGAGAGACTGCGCGCTGATGGAGAAGCCATGGACGCCGTGAAATTGCTGGTTGACGAGCCCGCCGGGCGGATCGACGTCGTACCCGTTCGGCACGGCGAGCGACTGCCTGATGGGAGCATTTATACGCCGATCGGTCTATGTCGGTTGGTGATCGGGTACGGCCGTCCGTGGGCGGCGATCAAGGCCGACGCCGAGACGATCTGCTCCCTCTGGAACGGCTCTCGGGTGCAGTCGTGACGACGGCCGCCGAGTGGGGTCAGGCCGCCGCGATGGTCGACCACCTCGCGGCCCTTCACCTGCAAAGCGTTCTGCACGTGAACGCGTTCAAATCGCTTCGCGAACTGAAGAACTACCTCCGCCGCTGAAGTTCATTATCCCCCAACCGAAAGGATTCACAGTCATGGCCAAGACCAAGCCACCCTTCGACGAGGCCGTCCTCGACCCCACCCGCGACCTGCTGCTGACGGGGCTCGAAAACATGATGATCCAGTACCTGCGCGAGATGCTGTCCGCGTTCCAGTTCGTCAACCTCACCGCCTTGCAGGAGTTCGTCGATCGACGATTCGGGGGCGTTCACGCACACTCGCGGGCGGAATGGGCGAGGCAGTGGGGCGACGCGGCGGCCGAGCGGATGCGGATGCTCGCCCACGACTACCACACCGACCGCGAGCGGCTGTACGCCTTCTTCGCCGCGGCCGGAGAGTATCAGATCACCCCGAGCAAGGAGGCCGCGTAATGCGACGCCAGCACCACGATCGCCGCATCGACACCGCTCAACTCAACGACCTTGTCCGCCGATTCGGCACTGAGGCCCTCTCGCTGCCAGTCATGGGCAGCAAGCACCTCCGGGCCATCCTCGACCGCGAGGGTGTTGCCCTGCACCCGAGGGCACTCGGGGAGCTTCGCCACATGCTGCAACTGGAGCGCGTCAAGCAGGTCATCACCGACGCCCGCGGCAAACGCTAACCACTCACGCGCCCCGCAGCGGATGGGAACGGCCGTCGTTGGCCGTCGGGGTCCTCGCACGTCCCGAGGGTAGGATTGTGCGTCTTCACGGAGGGAAGAAATGCAGACGACCTTGACCCCACCACAACTGGCCGAGCGGGTGTACCCCCTCGTCAGACAGTTCATGTTCAGGCGAGCCCCGGCGGCCCTCGCGGACGACCTCTCGCAAGAAGCCGTGCTGACGATCATGCGTTATTCGCACCGCTACGACGCCGGCAAGGGCGCGCCGACCACCTGGGCGGTGATGGTCTGTCGCAGCGTGTTGTCCAAGTCCCACCGTCGTCGCGGCACGAAGACCTTCGGGGAGTTGGTTGGCGACGACGGCCGGGAGTTCGACCCGGTTGACCACCGGCACGATGGGGGCGAGACAGGGCCTTCGCCGGCCGAACGCAACCGCCTCCGCGAACTGATGGCCCGCCTTGACCCCGCCGACCGCGAGTTCGTGCACGCCCGGTTCGTCCTTGAACTATCGGCGGTCGAGATCGCCGCGCAGAAGCTCATGACCGCGGGGCAGGTGGCGTGGCGGGTCGGTCGGATCATCCGGACCGCGAGGGGGCTGGCATGACCGCATCTCGTCCTATGACAACGACGTTGCGGTGCGCCTACTGCCGGACGGTGTTCACGTTTACCCGGCGAGCCGGCACGCTCCGGAAGTATTGCTCGATTGGGTGCCGATCCGCGGTTTTGCGGCCGCCGCGGATCGACCGGGATGCGCCCCAGCACTGCTGCATCTGCGAGGCGGTCATCCCCCCCGCGATTTCCACTCCGCCGCCGTGTCATCTGTCAATCCGCCGACTGCCTACGGCTGTACCGCGCGAGAACCGCCCGCGCCAGATTCCTCAAGAAGAATCCCCCTGATCGAACCCGTCCTTGCCTCCACTGCGGCCAGCCGTTCCGCAAGTGGGCACCCGGGCGGAATCGTACGAGGTACTGCTCGCCGACGTGCCGGGCCGACGCCGCCCGCTTACAGCAGAGATCCCGCATGGAGCGAATGCGGTTCGAAGACCCCGACAAGTTTGCCACCTACCAGGAGAACAAACGTGCCGACGCCCTCCGAAGAGCCCTCGCCACCAGTGCCGACCCCGCCCTGCTCGACAAGAAGCGCGAGCGGGGCCGCATTGGCGCACGCCGCCGCCGCGAAGAGCAGCGAGAATTCAACCTCCTCCGTGACCTCGATCGCCTTCAAGCCCTTGGACAGCCTGACCGTTGACGAAGCCGTTCGCGAGATCGGGGCCCTCTTCTCCTTGTCGGCCGTCGTGGTCACAAGAGCAGCACAGTTGTACAGGTGGCTGGCTGATCGGGGGGCGAAGGTAGAACTCCGCTCGCAGTTTTTCAAGAAGATGGTCCCGCTAGTGGCCCGGGGGGAAGTTTCCGAAGAGGCCGTCGCCGAGTTCGCCGAGGACAGGCGCGTCCTGAGCGTCGTCTCGCAACTCGACGTGGCGGAGCAGGTTCGCCTTCGATCCCCTCTCCGTCATCGTTACCCACGCCCCCGACGAGAAGAAAAAGAAGCCGGCCAAGCCCCGGAAGCGGGGGAAGAAATGACCCCGCCCGACGGCGAGTTCGTGTTCGTGCTCGTCCTCCGCCCCGTGGCCGACCCGCAGGCCGGTCCCGGCGTTCCCCCGCGTGACCCCGACTACCGACTCAAACTCGCCCTGAAGACGCTGCTCCGCGCGTTCGGCCTTCGGTGCGTCGCCGTGCGCAACCCTCAGTCCAGCGACCCGACACCCAACGAGGAACCTACCCCATGACCGAGACGATCACCATGACGTTCGCCGTCGAGCGGTGGATCGGCCGCCGGTGGCGCGAGACGGCCCGTTTTAATTTCAACCCCGTGGACCGCATGACTCGACTCCCCCACGGGCCACGTCGCCGGGGCGATCGTCGGCGGGCTGGCGGCCGGGCCCATCGGGGCGGTGGTCGGCGGGGCCGTCGGCGGTCAGGTCGGCGGCGAGGCGGCCGGCGCGATGGGCGGGGCGGCCGGGAAGGCCGCGGGCAAGGTGTACGACTTCGGCCAGCGGGCCCAGGAGGCGACGAGGAAGCTTCAGGAAATGAACGACCGCATCGGCAAGATGTCCGGCCTGCTGCACATGGTGCAGACCGAGGGCGAGATCCGCGACCAACTGCGGAGCCGCGAGCAGGGCGATCGAACGTCGTCATCGGCCCGGGCGCTGATGGAGAGCGACCAGGCGAACAAGGACAACCAGAAGGAGCAGACGATCCTCCTGGCCCGGATCGACAACTACTTCCAGAGCCTGGAGAACTACCTCTCCGCGATCGCCAACTGGCCGCTCGACAAGATCTCCAAGCAGCTCAACAGCCTACTGCCAGGGGACGACGCGAAGGGCGGCACGCTCGCGGAAGCGGCGCAGAAGCTCTATGAGCAGATTCAGCAGGAAGAGAAGGATGCACAGAAGCGAATGAATGGCAAGTGAGGCGGATGAGTTGATGAATTCACCGACCCTGCTTTGCCCGCTCTTCTTCAAGAATGTTCTGATACTGCTTCTCCGCAGCATCAATGAGAGGGTTGTTCCCATACTGGACAGCAGGTTTATGCTCCTTCCCCGCCATCCAGATACCCCCGCCGACGAGGGCGGCTACAAGGCCCGCAGCAATCCCGGCCAAGATCACGTGCATGCCGGTAACAGACGACTTCACCGGGCGGCGGGGTTCGAAGTCATCACGGCGGTCATCGTCATAGTCATCGTCGCGGGAGCGGGGCATCGGAAACCCTCGGGGATGCCTCCAGTGTCGCGAATTTGTTCGGTTCAGGCAACATCTTCCGTATCGGAGTTCTGAGCAATGTCCGTTTCATCGCCCGCCCAGTGGCAGTTCGGTTCGATCGTCCTGAGTTACCTCCAGTCCGAGATGCGGACGGAGAAAATCACCGACCCGGGCGGCGTGAGCGTCACCGCGTCGAAGCACACCATCACCGCCCGCGGGGTCGTGACGCGCGGGCTGGCCCCCACGACCAGCCCGGAGACGCCATCGCAGACGTTCGACCGGATCAAGAACGCACTGATGCGGCACCGCCGCTACTTCGTCTACGCCCCGTTCGGCCAGACGATGGTCGAGGTCGGGGACCGGAACAACCCGAACGACCCGGACGCGAACCGAGACCACGCGAACGGCCCGAAGGTGATCGACGTGCGGCCGGTGGAGATCGCCGAGGCCGCGTTCCTCATCGAGGTCGTCGTCGAGGTGACGCTCGCCTCGTGCGATACGGCCACGCGGAAGGTGCTCAACCACCACTTCAAGTACGACGAGTCGCGGGACATACAGGGCTACCGCACCCGCACCGTCGAGGGCATGATCGTCTGCCGGGATCGGACGCTGACGAAACAGCAGGCGTTGAAGGAGGCGGGCATCCCGGCCGTGGCCGGCGGGTACCAGGAGATCGACTTCGAATCGGGGTGGGAGCCGGACGGCCTGACCCTGAAGTACCACCGAACCGAAGAGCAGTATGAAATGCGGCCCCCCGATGAGGCGGCCGATGCCGTGGTCACGACGCAGATTTCGACCAGGGCCGGGACGGCGGCGGCCTACGCGACGATCACCGTCGAACTCACGGGCAACGTGGACCGGAAGTATTCCGAGGCCGTTGCCCTGGCGACGAAGTTGATGTTCTCGGTGGCGATGAGGTACCAAGTCTCAATCGGGAAAACCTCACCCATTCTGAATATTTCTTATCGCGGCGGAACCAAGCGCAAGTCCGTGTCGGCCACGATGACAGTGTTGGTGGACGCGAAGAAGGTCTTGGCGAACGGATCACCCGCTCTACGCTCTGACCTCTTCTCCGAGCCGCCGGTAGGAATGTTCCCCCAGGGCTCCGCCGCGTACACGATCCCGGCGGACACGCCGAACGAGAAGGACTTGCTCCGCGCCCCTTTCCAGGAGCCGTGCAGCGAGCTGGTAAAGCTGCCGACGCCGAGCCTCCCGGGCACGCTCGTGAGTGGACCGAATCCCTTCGCGAACCTCACCGGCGGCGGCCTCCAGCCCACGCCCGGCCCAATCGCCGGCGGCGGGGGTGTCGGGGGCGGGATCCTGATCGGCACCCCGGGCGGCGGGAACGGGGGAAACACGACTGTTCCGCCGAACCTGACGCCCCAGGAGATCGCCAACATCCTCGGCGGCCTGATCCCCATCGGCCCCGTCGGGCCGTCACCGAGTTCCATTGAGGCGACGGCCTTCGGCGTGGCCATCCCGACCGGGGGCGGGGCCGCGGCCGACGGGTTCACCGCCCTCCTCGACGGCTACAACCCCCAGGCCGGGGGCGTCGGCGGGGCCGACAACAGCTTCGGCTCGTTCGGCTCCAACCCCGTCACCAGCACGCCCACCCCAACGACCAAGCCCGATCCGGCCGACGACCCGTCCACGTACTCGGTCTACTACCTCACGTCCGAGATCGACGAGGAGACGGGCAAGCGGGTCATGCCGAACGCGGCCGCCAAGGACCCGAGCACCGGCCAGCCGTACCCGAACCCGGTGACCCAGACCAACCGGGGGAAGGCGACCGTCACCATCCGGTGGACGGCCGTCCGGTACGGCGTTCCGCCCCAGGAGCCCGACCCCCTCCCGCCGCCGTGCAAGGGAGACTTCATCCTCCTCAACCGGTGGGTGCGCCGAGACAACCCCCAGAAAGCCGACAGCGGGCACCTGAAGTTCACCGCCACGGGCAAATACGTGTACGGCCACCGGCGGCCCGAGCGGCTGGCCACGATGCAGGTGATCGCCCCGTTCCTGCTCCCCCAGGTCAAGGCTCAGTTCCCGGGCGGCCTGCCGGAAGCGACGGTGGCGAAGGACCCGATCTGGTGGGGTATCGCGAAGGTCCCGTCGCCCCTGTTCGCCGCCCAGTCGACGACGGATGTCATCTGCCTGAACGGCGTCCCCCTGAACCCCACGGTGTCGTTCCAGACCGGCGGGGCCGCCAACACGGGCAACCCGTGGCTGAACCTGCTCATCGACGGCATCAACGGGCAGGGGCCGTTCGGCGGCAACTACAACCCGAACCCCGGCGGGTGACCCCACCGCAAGCGTTTGCGGTGCCCGCTCTCAAGAACGCAACGAACCGCTTTCGCACCTGGAGCCGACATGACCCCGGACCAACTCATCCGCCGCGCCGCCGAGTGCGTGGAGCAGATCCTCGCGTTCGTCGCGGTCAACGGGTTCCACCCGACGTTCGTCGCGCAACTCGCCTTCCACCTGAACCCCGACGACGGATTCGGCGTGCCGTTCATGGTCACGCCGGCGACCCCGGCGGCCGCGGGCGATACGCCGGTCGCGAGAAGCGTGTCGGCGGCGGCGTTCCTCGGCGCGACGGCTGGGCGGATCCAGGAACTGTGCTGCGTGGCCGCGTGCCGGCCGACCCTCCTCCTGAAACTCAACGGGCTGAACGACGGCCTCAACCTTGAATACCTCGCGCCAGCCGAAGTCGCGGCGGTCGAACTGGCGATCGGGTTCGCGGGCGAAGACGGCCAGAGCGGTTCTCAGGTGAACCGGTGGCACTGGCAGACCGGGGAAGCGTTCACTCAACCGGCCGTGTGCTGAGACTGCACTCCCACCGCAATCGCTTGCGGTGTCGCCCGGCACGGGGCGAGATCACCCTCCGCCCACCGCAAACGCTTGCGGTGGCCCCCAGAATCTTTCAACAGGACGTGACGTATGAGCGCAACCCCGACCTTGCCCGCCGCGAGCGCGGAACCGCTGGCCCCACTGCCGATTGTGACCCCGGCCGACGGCCCGCGGCTGTAGACGCTCGCCGAGGCGGGGGCGCGGCTGGGCGGGCTGACCGGAGCCGCGGTCCAGAACTACATCGCCGCCGGCCGCCTCCGGGCCGTCCGCCTGAACGAGTCGACCAAGCCGCGGTTCGTCCGCGTGACGGCCGCCGACCTGCAGGTGTTCATCGAGTCGCTGCAGGAGTACGCGGGCCAGCCGTGCCGCGTGCGGGAGCAATGGGAGCGGCGATCGGGTAATGTCGTGCAGAGTTGACGACGGAGGCGACTTGGGCGACCCCAGCGATGGCTACGCTGCGACGGTCGACGGCATGAGAAACATTCCGCGTATTGGCGGGCTACGTATCGATCAACAAGGAAAGTAGGCAGGGACTACTAAGACTTCTGGCAAGCAGCCTTTTCGGATGCTCTGGCTGACGTCATGTTGATGAACAGATGGTGGATGGAAATCTCATCTGAACGACTGGAACCATGTCGTCCGTGTATCGACGTAGCCGAAACCACGCCGCTCAACTCGTCACGCGAGAATTCTTGTAGTACTTCTGACGCGGCCCATGTGGCACCGTCGTGGCACTTGATGCCGACTAAGGCCGTTATCCAAGCATTAATCTTGTCTCGCCAGTATTGCTCCGAGTGGGCTTCGACGTATCCCACCATCGCGGCGGAATCAACGCCCCCACCGTGCAATCCGAGCTTGAATCGTTGAATTCCTCCCGTGACTTTAGCGTCTTTCTCGTTCGGCCCACTAACATACTCCCGCTCACGATCATTGGAGGGAGCGGGTAGCCTCTTGGCCTCGATCACCATGAACGGCTCATACAGGGAGTACGGGTGAGCCTCGATCCAGGTTACTTCGCTGGTGCCATGAACGCCGATGTCTACCGAGTGACCGCTCGCCTGTGTCGCTTCATGTTTGAAACGCACCATGGGGTGTAGACTGCGCGATTTTACGTCAAGGTAGTCGCTTAGCGAAGAGTTCGACGTTTTTTCGTTCGGGGCCTGCGGCCGTTGAGGATCGTCCCGCCACGCCGGCAACTGCGACCGTATAAATTCGAGAGTTCGCGGGATAAGGCCGTCTCCACTCTCGGGCCGCACCTTCAGTCGCCCGACCGCACCGGTCCGTGCTGATCGCCGCTTCACCATGATCACCACCCTTGGTCACGGAGTTCGATAAGCGTGTCGTCCGCATCGCGTATCGCCGTGGACGGCAACCAGTACCGGAGGCGGTCAGGCTTGACGACCAAGATGATGTTTTCTTCGTAGTAGCGAACGACGCGGACGCTCCGCAAGACATCGCGGCTAGTGTCGTACACCAATTTGTGCAATGCCTCCTGGCAATCTACCCCCAACCAACTTACGTCCGGCCGCACGCCGTAGTAGAACGGTTGCGCAACAAGCCCGTTCAGGAAGACCGGGTCGTGAGCATGGAGGCCACGATACAGAGAGCCGAGCAGCCGGACGAAGAGTTCCGAGTAGGCCGCGAGATTTGCCGCGTTTGCAGTGGTTGTTAGCAGCTCCGAGTCTTGGCCCAGCCTGACGTAATCGACCATGTGATCCATGACATCATTGATGATCGTTTGCTCCCAAAACGCCAGATCAAGTTTGTCTGCCGCGTCCGGGTAGGGCAAGTTTTCGATGTCTTGTTTTAAGATGGCCGTCGCCTTGCCGATCAGCGCCTGCGACCCGTTGATGGCACAACAGAATTGGTAATATTTTTTATTGGACGTGATCAGCTGATAAACGCGCGTCAGTTCGTCCCGCTGCGAAAGGGGCGCGTGTATGCCGACAATTTTATGCTTGTACGCCAAGAACCCTTGATCCCAATACGCGATTGGGAGTGAAGAATGGTACTTGTTTAGCGCGTTGAACTCTGTCGCAGCTCGATCACCGGACCATTAATCCGATAGTCGCCGATCACTCTTTGTTGAGCACTGCGTCCGTCACCCAGCACCCCCTGACGTGCGGCCCCGGCCCGCGGCAGTGGTTCAGGATGTCCTCGTTGTCGCACCCGGCGTCTTGAAGGGCGTCGGCCAGAATCGGCATCGCCGCGAAGTCACGTGACTCGTACATCCCCTGCGCGATAGCGACCGCGGTGTCGGTGAGCCACGCCGCGGCGAACGCCACCGGGCGGAACGGGTTCCCGAAGATGTCTCGCACAATATCTGCTTGCGCGTTGCGCTCGTGTTCCCAATGCGCTCGCCATTCGTCCGAATGGCGTTCCGGCCCGCTTCGATCGTTGCCCGGGTCGATCCGCATGAGATTCACGACCGAGGTGCGAAGTACTTGGTACGACCCGGTGTGGATGTAAGGGCGCTCGAGTTGCGCGACGAACAGGCACTCCAGAAGCGAGACGCTGATTCGGCGCTGAGAGCTGTCTCGGGGGAAAGGCGCGGCTACCGAGTCGATGCGATCGTGCATGGCCTCATTCGAGTTGTCGATTGTTGTAAGCCCATCGGCCCCGCGCTCGCACTCGGCGAGATGTAATACGACCGAAGCGTGTGGGACGTACTGTTCGATCCGCCTCCCATAACCGCAAACGGCAAGAAGGCACCGCCGTCCCGAAACCGGTTGGGGCAGGCTCCTCAACATCGCCGAGGCGTCGCCGGAGGTCCGCCATTCCGCTTCGGTCATCGGTTGTCCCCGTCGGCATTTTCTCCGAGCTTATCCCCTAGCTTTCATCACCCTCTCTCCCGTAGTCGCGCGCTGATCTTCCCCTGTACCGGTAGTCATTCATCGCGCGAGCAGGAGAGGACGTGGCAGGAGCCGATTGCCGAACCAGCCCAGCGTCTGACTGACGTGATCCACCACCGAACGGGCTCGGCGGCGACACGTCTCGAACACGGACATCAGCACCCCCTGCGCTCGCGCGCCCGAGTCCGTCCGGTTGCCGCCCCACACCTTCCGATTCACCACCGCCGGGCGGATGGCCTGCTCGGCCTGCCAGTTGGTGGGCTCGATCCGCGGGTCGAACACGAACGCGAACCACTGCTCGAAGTGGTTCCGCAAGTGCTTCGCCAAGGTCGCGTACTCGGGCACGGCCCGCGGTCGGCTCACCAACTCCAGCAGGCGGTCGTCGAACGATACCCGATGCGCGTCGCGTTGGTCGTCGGACCACGCGCCCGGCACGTACTCGTTGCGCCAGTGGATCGCCTCGGTGAACAGTCCGATCACCTGCCGCGGGAACCGCACGGCTCCGCGGGTGGCACCCGCCAGCAGCTCCCGGGCGCGGCGGAGTACGTGGGCCACGCACTGCTGGTGGATCGCGTCCTCGAACCGCTCGTAGGAGGCGAACCCGTCGTGGCTCAGGACGCCCGACCAGTTCCGCCCGATCACCCGCTCCAAGGGGTCGGCACTGCGCTTTGAGTCGATGGCGTAGGCGGTGGCCCGGTCACCGACCCAAGCGTGAAGCCAGGCCGGTTGCCCTCCGATCCGCCACCCCGTCTCGTCGGCCGCGATCTGCTCGGACGACCGCACCTCGTCGAGGATGAGCCGGTAGTCGGGCTCCAGCCGGGTCGCGGCCCGCAGGCCGATCTGGGCGATGGCTCCGCGAGTCAGCGTGATGCCGAACAGGGTCTGGAAGATCGACGCGACCTTGCCGTGCGACAATCCCATCTGGGTGTGCAGGAGCGTGGCAGCGGCCTGCGCGTCGGGGCCGATCTGGCTGGCCGCAGCGCCCAGCGCGTCGGAGGTCTGGAGCGGGTGCCGGCCCTGGGTACGCTTGCCGCACGACTCGCAGTGCCCGATATGGACGCTGAACTTGCGGACCAGTGGGGCGCGCGGGATGTCGGTCTGGAACTGGTCGGCAGTGCCCGTCTCGACGATGCGGCCCCGGCAGTGCGGGCACGCATCGGGGAGGTTGGCGTCGTGGCGCTCGGCAATCGGTTCGGTTGGCGAGGGGCGGTGGCGATGAGTGCCGTGGGCGTCGCCCGACTTGCGGCCCGGCGTCTTCGGGTCGGGCTTGGGCGGCCCCTTGCGGAACGGGGCGGCTTGGCGCTTACCGGCGCGTGTTGCCTCCTCCAGCTTCCGGGTCAGTTCGGCGACCTGGGCCGTGAGTTCGGCGACCTGCTTGGAGAGTTCCCGGCAACCGGGACACACCGGCTCGTCCATGCGCGTATCGTAGTCGCAGGGGTGGGAAACCACCACTCACCGCCCGAGGGCGCTAATCAAGTACGAAGAATGTTCTTTGAACAGGAGAAGTGGCGGCGAGTACCGTTCCTCTGTTCGTGGCCGGACAAAGTGAGTCTCCTCGACGATCCCGAGTCGCGAATCGTCGATACCTTCTTCGCCGAACGCTTCCGTTGGCAGAAACGTCTGACCGGTCAAGAATGGCGCATGGTGGTCGCGAGTCCCAACAATGAACCCTTCTCCCGATTCCCACTGCATGCGTTCCACGTACTGGCCGAGCGTAGGAAGGCTGCGGATTCTCTCCGCCACAGCATTTAGCCTGCCGCCTCCCAGAAGTCCTTCCCTCCACACATACGGATTCGTTTCCACGACCTCCGTGGGATTGGATGGTTGTCGTAATGATCGATCTCGAAGGCAATCATCTCAGCGGCGGAGTAGGTTCGGCGAAACGTCAGATGGTGAATCACAGCTTGAATATCTTGTTCACCGCTGGCGTACCAAGCAATCGTTTTCGGATCGGCCCCCTCGTACATGCCCCGGATCGATACGAAATCAAGGACGGATCGCAGCGGTCTGAGTCGCATTAGGTGTCGACGAAACTCAACCGGGTTGTTGTTGTAGATCAACCCAGCCGGTTGAATGAGGCATAACGAGCCCCCGGTCGCGAGGCTTTGAAGCCCCTTCTCCAGAAAAAGGTAAGCCGTTTGCTTGTCGGGAAGCGAAGGAAGATTCCGTTCTCGTGCGGCGTCGCTCGCGACAGCCGCTTCGCTTAACTCAGAATCGAACGGCGGGTTTCCGACAACCACATCAAATGCGGATGGCCAAGACCGTGCGCCGTCGCCAGCGAAAGTATTGGGGTCGAAGAAATCACCCTCGCGAAGATTGCGGCCCCGCAACTTGTCAAATTTTAGGGCCTGCCAGATTACAGGCGGTTCCAGTGCGTCGCACACCGCAAGCGCCAGACTAAACGCCGTCAGATCTACGGCCGTGGTCTCCAATTCAACCCCGAAGATCGAATGGCTGAGGATGCCCTTCAGGTCGTTCACCTCTGGCCGCCGCCAGTCGTTTTGGCCTCGCCAGTGTACGACCAACCGTTTGAAAGCACCAACGAGAAACACGCCCGAACCACACGCCGGGTCAAGAACCTTTTCGATTCCCGTCATCTGCTCGTACGGCATGACGCGGTCGAGTAGTAAGGATGCGAGTTGTGGCGGCGTGTAGACCGCTCCACGACTCGTCACGAATCGTTGGTAAAGCCTGCTGATGACCTCGACAGGTATGTGTTCAAACGAATACAGCTCCCAGAAGTGGAGTTGTCCCCCAAGTTCGTTTCCCGCAACGAGGCGTGCGAACCGTCTGAATTCCGTTTCCGTCAATTGTTCGGCGTCCGCTCCGAGAGAAAAGACGTCGCCGTTAAACTTTCGCTCGAAATAAGCCAGAAGCCTATGAACTTCCTCGGCAGTTCCATCGCGGAGAATGTCGCGAATCGAGCGAGCGCCAGCGTGGAATCGGCCGAAGAGTTCCACTGGGAAGACGCCCCGGTCCTCCAAGTACTTAATCAAAATGACCAGCATTAGCAGCCGTCGGCGGACTGGTTTGGCACTCCCGTCTATCGCTCTGTCTGCTTCGACTACGGCTCGGATGAGGCTGCGGTGGGCGGCAAAATCATGGCGTGCGAGTGTGCGGTTGGCCGGATCGTCCCAAAACGTACCCTCGGACAATCGATAACCAGAGAATCTCCTTCGATTCTGCTCGAATTTCTGCGATATGCGAGCTGCTAGCTTGATTGCCGATACGGCCGCGTCATTATTGGTTCCAGTCGGCGACGGGGCAGATATTTGTTCGGCAGGTCGGTAGGCTGCTCGTCCCGTACCACCGGTCGTGTCCCAAAAATCCGGTTCTCTCGCGCAGCTAAGGATGTCAATTCGCGTAGGCCAATTCACGTAAACGAGTGGGGCGATCCCGTGCAACCAGAGTTTGTGATGAATTTCGGCAATCGCCGCCTCATCCAATCCGTGCCGGGTGTTGTCAATTACGTAAGCGGCAACGTGTGACGAGAGCAAGGTTGCATCGTCGGCGGCTTCATACCGTCGAAAAAACACGTAATCTACGTACAGGAAGGCCGACGCCTCATGCAAAACGGCGCGCTCGTGCAACCCGATCGAATCCTCTGGTTGATGAACAGAGACCAGCCCGTCGATCAGCTTGTCGTCATCGCCAACGAAATCGACGAGTCCCAGCAGCCGCACCCCATCCCCCTCAGGAAAAGCAGATCAGGTTGGTTGAGACCTTAGCCCCGCCCTCCGCTATTTTGCCGTGTATCGAGAAGAGAATTCATCGGAAAAGTAGCTACGAATCACCTTTTTTCCCAAAAACCATTCAAAGCGCCGGTACAAGTGGTACGGTCGTCGGCGGGTCGCCTCAGAACACCTCCCCAATCCGTACTGGCATTCACTCCAATCGCGTCATTCCCCGGTAGTACCTCGTCGCCGGCTCGCACGTCACGAATACGGCAGGCATGAGCGGCCAAGGGTGTCCGGCCCCGCCGTCACTTCCCCGCCGTCCGCCCGATGCTGATCCGCCACCCGCCGAAGTGCAGGGTGCCGAGTGCGCCGGCCATCTGGGACGGCGTGAAGACGCCCGGGGCGAAGTGGTAGACGACGTGCCGGCCCCGCCTCTCGTCGGCCAAGATGCCGGCCTGCCGTAGAAGTTTCATGTGGTGCGACACGGCCATGAACGGCAGGCGCAGCCGCTCGGCGAGTACACCCACCGTTACGGGACCGGCGGACGCGATGCCGCCGACGATCCGGATGCGGGTCGGCTCGCCGAGGGCGCGTAACTGCTTGATGAGTGACGGCGTGATCTGGTCGTCGGTCATGGGGTTCGGGAGCGGGGCGGGCGAACGGAGAGCGACCGCAGAACCTTACCGACCCACGGGACCGAGGGCAACCCGAACGTGCCAACGGCCGTCAGTGACCCCTTACCCTCCATCCGGCCGCAACTTCCTGCCTCCTGAGGAGGGGGAGGGGCGGGCCCCATGCCCGTGAGGCCCGCCCATCGCCTCGGGTATGCCCGGGTGCGACAAGGGCGGCGTATACCCAGATCACCGTCCCGCCTCTGTCAGGAGTTGCCCGCTTTCTTGAGGGAGCTGGCGTATTCAGAAGTACCACCTTCCGACGGTCCCGGCGACGGGGTTCGGCCCCGTGCCGCAGTCGTGGCCAGCGGCGAGTGCCAACGGGTGACGTGCCCGCGAACCGCCGCAGCCCGCCCCTGACCTGACTCCCGGGGAGTCCGTGAGGGGTCTGTCGTCGTCGAGGATCGGCGCCGGTCCGTGCCCGCTGGAGCGTTACCACCGAACTGTCCTCCCCTCCGGACTCGCCATGCCTCCGCTCGGTTCGGGGAAGGCCCGCCTACTTGATCGGGCTCTTGTAAAGTGCTCGCGAGTGGGGTTCGGCAGAGTGCGTACTTTGGCTCTGGGCCTCCTTTCCCCTTAAAGTACCCTTCAAGCTGCCGTTTCGGGCCGACACGGCGGGGTCTCTGTCCGCGTTCTACATTTGAAGGGCTCTCGTCAGATTCGTCGGCGCCCGTGTAGGGAGTTACCGCAACCCGTGAACCCGTCCCTCACCTCCGGCGGCCTGAGTGCCGTCCTGACCACGCCCGACCTGGCCCGGCGGACGCCCCGCCCGCCCGACCACGCAGCCGAAGCCCGTGCCCTCACCGAGCTCGCGAAGACGTTGGCCGAGAAGCCCCGCGCGCTCCTGCAGCGGCTGGCCGAGTTGGCCATGGACTTGTGCGGGGCCGACAGCGCCGGGGTGTCGATCCTGGAACCGGCCGGCGACGCCTTCCGGTGGCACGCCATCGCCGGCGCGTTCGCCCCCCACCTGGGCGGCACCATCGCCCGCGACGCCAGCCCGTGCGGCGTCGTCCTGGAGCGGGACGCGGCCCTCATGTTCTCGTACCCGGAGCGGCACTTCCCCTACCCCGTCGCCATCGACCCGCCCATCGTCGAGTCGATCCTCGTGCCGTTCCACGCCGGCGGCAAGCCGGTCGGCACGGTGTGGGTGGTGGCGCACGCCCCCGGCCGCCGGTTCGACCCCGAGGACGCCCGGCTTCTGACCAGCCTGTCCCGGTTCGCCGCCGCCGGGTGGAAGACGGTTGTCGCGCTCGATGCCGCCGAGGCCGGCAAGGCGGAACTGGAACGCCGCGTCGAGAAACGCACCACCGAGGTGCGAACGAGCGAGGAGAAGTACCGTACGCTGTTCAACTCCATCGACCAGGGGTTCTGTGTCATCGACGTGCTGTTCGATGAGCGCCGCCCGGTGGACTACCGGTTCGTGGAGGTGAACGCCGCGTTCGAGGGGCAGACGGGGCTCAAGGACGCGGTCGGCCGGTCGATCCGCGAGATGGTCCCGGCCCTTGAGGCGTACTGGTTCGACATGTACGGAAAGGTGATCTCGACCGGCCAGCCGGCGCGGTTCGTGAGCGAGGCCAAGGCGCTCGGCCGGTGGTACGACGGGTACGCCTTTCCCATCGCGGGTTACGTCGGGGTGCTGTTCGCCGACGTAACCGAGCGGAAGCGGATGGAGGTGCGGTTGCAGGAGCAGGAGGCGTTGATCCGCGAGGCGGCGGAGCTGGCCCATGTCGGCGGGTGGAGCTTCGACCCGGTCACGCTGGAGGGCGACTGGACGGCCGAGACGGCCCGCATCCACGGCCTCGACGCGGGGGCCACGGCGTCGGTGGCCGACGGATTGAAGCGATTCCCGGAGGCGGACCGGGAGCGGATCGCGGCCGCCGTCGAGGCGGCCCGCACCCGCGGCACCCCGTACGACCTGGAGCTGGACTTCACCGCCGCCGACGGGATGAAGAAGCGGGTGCGGGCCATTTGCCGGCCGGCGATGAAGGACGGCCGCGTGGCCCGCGTCCGCGGGTCGCTTCAGGACGTGACCGAGCGGCACCTCCTGGAGGAGAAGCTCCGCCAGTCGCAGAAGATGGACGCCTTCGGCCAGCTCGCCGGCGGCGTGGCCCACGATTTCAACAACATGCTCCAGGTGATCAATGGGTACGCCGTCCTACTCGGCGAGGAGTTGGCGGCGGGAGACCCGAAGGCCGGGCTGGTGGCGGAGATCCGCACGGCCGCGGAACGGTCGGCCACCCTCACCCGGCAGTTGCTGGCGTTCGCCCGGCAGCAGGTGGTCGAGCCGAAGGTGCTGGACCTCTGCTCGGCGGCGGGCGACATGGTCGGCATGCTGCGCCGTCTGATCGGCGAGGACGTGCGGCTGGTCACCGACCTGGGGTCCGGGGCAGGGTCCGTTCTGATCGACCCGGGGCAACTGGAGCAGGTGCTGCTCAACTTGGCGGTCAACGCCCGGGACGCCATGCCGCACGGCGGCACCCTGACGATCGCCGCGCGGAACGAGGCGGTGGCCGATCCGGCGGCGGCGAAGCCCATGCCGTACGCGGTGCTGTCGGTGACGGACACCGGCTTGGGCATGCCGCCGGAGGTGCAGGCCCGGGTGTTCGAGCCGTTCTTCACGACGAAGGAGGTGGGCAAGGGGACGGGCCTCGGGCTGGCGACGGTGTACGGCATCGTCCAGCAGGCCGGCGGGCACGTGCGGGTGCGGTCGAAGGAGGGCGCGGGGAGCACGTTCGAGGTGCTCCTGCCGAGGGCGGCGGACGTCCGGGACGCGGCGGCGGCGGACGTCCGCAAGCCCACGCGGGGGTCCGAGACGGTGCTCGTGGTGGAGGACGAGGCGGCGGTGCGGGGGCTGGTGCGGCTGGTGCTCGGGAAGTTCGGGTACACCGTCCTGACGGCCGACGACGCGACTGGGGCCGAGCGGGTGGCGGCGGGGCACGCCGGGCCGATCCACCTGGTGCTGAGCGACGTGGTCATGCCCGGGGCCGGCGGCCGGGCGGCGGTCGCCGGGGTGTCGGCCCGGCACCCGGAGGCAAAGGTGGTGTTCATGAGCGGGTACACGGACGATGCCGTCATGCGCAAAGGGGTCACGGCGGCCGACGTGCCGTTTCTGCAGAAGCCGTTCACCCCGGCCGAGTTGGCGGCCAAGGTCCGGCAGGTGCTTGACGGCTCACGATGAGCGACGCTTCTCCCGCCTCTCGGGGGTCTTGCAGGCGGGCCGCGAACCTGCGCGGCCGGCGTCACCGGCGAACCCTCACCGATCAGAGTCCGTTGAACCACCCCCGTCGGGCGGCGTACCGGACGATCTCGACGCGGGTGCGGATGCCGAGTTTTTCCAACGCCCGCGTCTTGTAGGTCTCGAGCGTCTTCACGCTCAAACCCATCTGCTGTGCGATCTGCTTGTTGCTGTAACCGAGGGCGAGGTTCCGGAGCACGACCGTCTCCCGCTCGCTCAACGTCTCGAGTGGCAGAAAATGCGGCGAGGCAGACGGTTGAACACCGCCTGCGACGGGGGGCGGGAGGGCCATTGCGTCCACGTCTTCACTCAACCGCCGGCACTCGTCCGCGGCCCGGTGGCAGGCTTGCAGGATCTTCTCCGCCGCTTGGTCCGCGGAACTCCCAGCGGCGTGCGACATCCCCAGGATCTCGACCGTCCCACTGATGATGCCCAACTCATTGAGAATACCGTGCGCCCCTTCCGAGACTCGACGGGCGACGCCGGCGGGCGGCGTTCGGGGGACGACCGGCGTGGCCGGGGACGGCAGTTCGGTCATGGGCGAACCTTGTCGCAAGTGAGCGGATTCGAACGACCGGCCGCACGTTCAATGCCAAATCCTACACGCCCGGTTGCCGTGGCGGTCGCGCCGGTCATTTGGTATCAAGCGAATAGCTCGCCCCCGCCGATCGCCCGGGAGACCGTTCCCTTGGCCGACAGCCGATCCCTTTCCGTCCTCATCGTCGATGACAACCCTGACGCGGCCGACTCGCTAGCCACGATACTGACCCTCAAGGGGTATCCTGTGCGGATGGCGTACAACGGCCCCGACGCCCTCAAGTTGGCGGAGGACGCCCCGCCCGACGTCGTCCTCCTCGACCTCCTGATGCCCGGGATGGACGGGTGGGAGGTGGCGAATCGCCTCGCGGCCACCCGATCCCGCCCCGTCATCGTCGCCATCACCGGGTGCGACGGCGACGTGAACCGCAATCGGTCGCGGTGGGCGCACATCCCGTTCCACCTCGTCAAGCCGGTCGCCGCCGACGTCCTCGTGGACCTCCTCCGGTGGGCGACCCGCACCCGGGCCGGCCGCCAACAGTTGGACGGCCTCGCCTGACGACCCAGCCCTCGTTGTCGAAGATGGCCCTGTCACCGAGGGGCCGCCATGCGTCTCGTTGCTGTGCTACTGCTCGTCCCCCTCGCCGGATGCACCGATCGGCCGGTTGTCCCTCGCCTACGGGCAGGTGATCGCGAAGGGCCGGTTGCAGGGCGGGGAACTCCGCCAGTTCACGGAAGCCGGCGTCGGCGTCCGGGACTTCGCCAACGCCTACAACGACCAGACCGGCAAGCGGGTCGGCGTGAACACCTTCCTCGCGCTGTCCGAGCAGGGGCAGATCGGCGCATCCGTCGTCGAGAAGGCCTTCGAGCGGATGACGACCGCCGGCGGCCGGTTCTTCGGCCTGATGGACGACAAGAGCCGCACGTTCGGCGGCCGGTTGCAGGCGCTGCGGGAGTCGGCAGACGTGTTCGCCGGCAAAGTCGGGAAGAGCTTCATCGACAACACGAGCGTCGGCAACTTCCTCGACACGGCGGCCGGGAAGATTCAGAAGTTCGACGCCGGCGGCGTGGACAACTTCTTCCGCGGGGCGGACCGGACCATCGGCCCGTTCCTCGGCCGCATCGGCGGGGGCCTTTAGGGGCTGGCCGGCGGGGCCGGGGCCGACCTGTTCAAGGCGGACTGGGCCAAGTTCGACGAGCGGTTGAACTCCATCGTGGACAAGACCATCCCGACCATCCTCGACGGCGGCAGCCAAGTCGTGGCCGCGTTCTTGGACGTGAGCGCGGCGGCCATCCGGTTCGGCGACTTCTTGTCGTCCTTCGTGCCACTTGACAGCGTCACGGCGTTCGAAGGCAAGGTTGCCCGATTCAAGGCGGATCACCCATTGGTGAACAGCTGGGATATCTCCGTTGAGGGGGCCAATCTCGCCGCGTTGGAGAAGGGTTTAGCGATTGCGAAGAAAAACCGGGCAGACCGTTCGGCGGAACTGGAAGCGCAAGGCAAGGTTGATCCCGCGAACCTGGCTGACGGCTTGCAACGGATCGCCGTGGGTCTCCGTCAAGCGAAGCCATCGGGATTGTTCAACAACGGCGCGAAGCAAGGCCTTTTCGACAAACTCCTTGGGGAAGAGGGGCGGGGGTTGCTCGGCGCTGCCCAAAGCGTGTTCGGTGACGCCTTCGGGCCCGGCCCTCGCCGGGCCTTGCAACGAAACCGCGCCGGGATGCTCAACGGCGAACCGGACCAGTTGGGTTTGTTCGTCAAGCAGGAGGAGAACGTCTCGAAGGCCACGGGCTGGTTCAACCGTATGGACAAGCAGTTCAACACGTTCGCCGAAAGGGGGCTGCCGGGGTTCGGGAAGGGCCTTGACGACCTGAACAAGCGGCTGGGGGAACCCGTCGACCGGCCGCTTGACAAGTTCCAGGAGGACATCGGCGTTGCGGCATTCGGCCGGCTGAGGGGCATGCTCGGGTTCCAGGACGGCTTGACGGGCGAGGGGTTCGACCGAGCGAAGCTCATGGCGGTCGATAAGCTCCGGTCGTCGGTGGACACCAAACTCGGCGAGCCTCCGCCGCTGTTGACGGCCGGCTCCCAACAGACGCAGTCGGCCATCACGCGGGCCATGAACGCTTATCAATCCAGCGAGGGGGCGTCACTGGAAGGACTAATCAAGCAGGCCAAGGAACAAGAAGATGCTCGAAAGGCACGGGATGTTCAGGCGATGACCGAACTCAAGATCATCGCGGCGAAGCCGGGCGGGTTCAACGTCATCGGCGTGAACTTCGGGGGCGGTAAGTAGCGGGCGATGACACCGCCGACCAACGCGACGCCGGGCGATCCCCGGCGTTTTTCGTTGTCCCGCCGGCGGCTCGGAACACGCTCGAGGGGCAAAAGGGTGCTAAGAAGCAAGGGTTCCGACCCCGCGGGGCCCCCGCTCTCAACGGACTTTTCGCATGACGTCGCACCCCTTCCTCGGCCGCACACTCGGGGCGGTCGGCTGTTCCGCGGTCCTCGCCCTGTCCGGCTGTGAGTTCCAACCTCCGACCGCCCCGGCCGAGACGCCGGCCCAGTCGACGTCCCCGGCCTACCCGATGAAGGTCGAGTTCCTCACCTTCACCGCCGCGTGGTGCCCGCACTGTAAGCGGGTCCCGGCGTTGCTGGAACGGTTGCGGGCGGCGGCCCCGGACGTGCCCTTCCGGGCCATCGACATCGACCTTCCCGGGAACGTCGACCTGGTCAAGAAGTTCGCCCCCAAGGGCGTGCCGTACACGGTCCTCACGCTTGACGTCGAGTCGTTCCGGACGATCCGCGGGCTGGCGTCTTACGAGGACACCAAGGCCGTCCTGGACGACGCGCTCGCGACGCGGGACCAGGTGCTCGCCACCCGCGACCGCGTGGCCGGGGCCGGGCAGTAACAGCCAGCCAGCGGTAAACGGCCTCCGGGTTCCCGGCGGAAGTCGGAGGGGTGGGCCGAACCCGTCACGCCTCGCGACCGCCACATCACGGTTCGATTCTGCCGGGGGTGCCTGGCGCGACGGCCTGGTCCTTTTTGGGCGTGACGTTCATCCCGAGTGCCCGAGGTCGCTCGGCTTCAACCCGTCCAACGTCGTCCGGGGCCGGCCGGCCGTGACCCCGGGGACGTACGGCACGTGGCCGAAGTCTTCGGGCCGCATGCCGTCGAGGACGGTCTTCGGCCGCTCGACCTTCTTCTTCGCCGGCCGCAGGCCGAGGGCCCGCCGGCACGCCGGGGTCAGGCCGAGTTTGCCGCTGATGAGCATGAGCTTGTCGAAGCTGATGCTCATGCCGATGTCGCCCTTCGGGTCGTCGGCCTTGGCGTGGAACCGGTCGACGTACTTGCACGCCATCTTCATCGCGTGCCGGTCCAGGCGGGTGAGGCCGAGGAGTTCGGCGTTGGCGACCAGGTCGGCCCACAGTTGTTCGCCGTCCGGGCCAAGGCCAGCGGGCTTCAGGAAGTCGTCGTCGGGCACGGAAGAATCCTCAAGGTCGGGAAACGGGAGTTAAGTTATACCAAGTATAACGTAGAGTCGTGTCCCGGATCCCGCGGCCCCTTTTTTTGTTTTTCGGCCAAAAATGTACGCCACCCGGTGTGGTCAGGGTTCTCGACCGCCCAAGTCAGAACCCCCCCCCCCACCCCTGTTCAGGCGGGGGCGTACCCTCCCTGGTGCGTGATGTGACACCACACCTGAGCCCTCCGTGAGGGTTCGCACCCCGACGCCTTCCGCGGGGTGAGGCAGGCGCTATGATTGTGGGATTCGCATCACCGGAGGGCAGACCATGGCCGGCGACACGGGCAAAGGGGTCCGACACAAGAGCATCGCGCTGCAGAGCAACAGCGCCGAAGGGGGCGTGATGTACAGCGACGACGAACTCCGCTCCCTTCGCGCGGTCGATGCGTACAAGGCGAAGAACAGGGTGAAGTTCCCGACGGCCGTAGACCTGCTCCGCGTGGCAGTACAAGTCGGGTATCGGCCACCGGAGGACGTACCGCACTTCGAGCCGGCGGTCCACAACCCTGCCGATCCGTTGGTTCGGTCCTAAAACGTCTCGCCGTACTCTCCCAGGGCGCTACCGGATGGAACTCCGTTTGTACTCACTCGCCAACGTTGCCACGATCCTCGACGCCGACGAGCAGGACGTCTTGGACTGGCTCGCCGCCGGCCGCTTTCCATCGCCGATCAGCCTGCCCAACGGGGAACAGCGGTGGAAGTCGTACGACCTGGAAGCCTGGATCCTGGAACTGCCGGTAGTGCATCAGGATGGGAAACTTTCTTCCCAGGATCATCAAGCCGCGTGAGGCTATGGAAGCACGGCAGCAGCCCTCACAATCGAGTGACGAGCAAAAAGTTTGATCGGCATGATTCAAGGACTGCCGCGGTGATCTATCGGTTCTGACACCACATAGGATCCTTGCAGTTGTTCGCCGCCGAGAACGCGGGCGGCGTTATTTCCTGGCCCCAAATCTTCTTCCCCGCTCGCTTCCGATGTAGCCGGAAGTGCTCGTTCCGATCTTGGAAGTATCGGTCGATCGCCTGTTCGGCCTCGGCGATCGACTGGTAATCACTGCCATGAACGACGGCCTTGGCCATCCCACTGAAGACCGACGTCGATGACGTTCAGGAATTGTGCTCGTGACGGCAGGGGCACGATCTCGACTTGTGGCGTCCGTTGGCCGGGACGATAATTCCCGGAATTCACCTCGGCGATGCGCTGATGTAGTTCATTACTGTCGTGCCACGACGCCGCGTCCCAGGACAGGGATAGGCGTTCGCATTCGGCGTACTCGTCCAACAAGCGGTCGATCAGTTTGAGCATCTCGCCGGTGTTCTTCTCCGTCGAGTAGAAGTGCGTCACCTGGTTCGTCGACAACTCCAACGCGGCCGTTATGATCAACTTGCCCTTCGATTTCTGAAACTGGGGGACGGTCGGAACTTCTCCCGGGCGGGCCAACACCCGTCCGCCCTTCTGCTTGACCGCGAACGGGCCGAACTCGTCGATCGAGAAGAATCGCTCGCCGGCCTTCAGGGAGGACAAGGTCGCGGTGACGCGCTGAAGTTTCGCCCGATACTCTGGATCGTTGCTGGTGAGGACCACCCGCGCCGTCTTCCACCGGTAGCCGGCCGCCTTGATGATCGCCCGGATCGTGTCCCGGGAGAGGTCGACTCCTCGGTCCATCAACACCCGACGGAGGTCGATTAATTTCCACGTGGTCCGGTTGATGTCATGGGCAGACGGCGGCGAGTGAAGAAGTTCGAACACGGCCTCGCGTACGGACGGGCTGTCGTGCTTGCCGAGCCGCGGTGGGAAGGAGCGGAACAGACGATCAAGCCCGCCGGTCTGGTACTGTCGGCAGTACTTCCGGACCGTGATCCAGCTCAGGCCGAAGAGGGCGGCTATTCCCCGGTACGACCTCCCCGCCCGCTCCTCCAACACCACCAACGCCTTAACCCGCCGCTTCAGGCCGCCGTTCCGTACGGCTTGGTACAAGGCCTCCACATCGGCCGACCCTCCGGCCGGCCGAGCCTTCCCGAGCAAGAGTGGCACGAACCCGGCCAACTCCGAAGATCAGCGGAGGGAGTCGTTGACGATCGGAAGTGGTCGGCTGGCGGCCCGAAGCGCCGAACGGAGTTTTTTGAGTCGGTCGAGCGGGAGGCGGTCGGGCTCGACCGTCAACAGGTCAACCATGATCTTCCGCGCCTCCACTCCAAGGGCCGCGTCCAATCGCTGCAATACTTCACTCCAAGCGTGGTCCCGCCGTAGGACCGGGGATCGTAGGCGGCGCACGATCACGGGAGTGACGGGTTGGCCTGTTTGTTCGGTCAGAAGGGCCGCGATCTGCTCCGGCGTGGGCCGCCGGTCTCGGGGCTTCAGATTGCCCGCAGCGACGACGCGGTCGATCTCACCGGCGAGCGACTCCGCCGACGGGCGTAGGCGTTTGGAGAACGCGGGTGGTGTTTCGTGTCGGAGGATCTTTTGCAAGGTGGTCCAGTGGATGCCGGTCTCCCGGCAGATGCGCCGCTTGCTTACGCCGTCCTCAAGCAAGGCGCGACGGATCGCAGCCCAAGCAACCCGATCTCGGAACATGAAAAACTCCCCAGAAAGGTGCGGTTGACCTCTGTCGAATTCTCGGACAAACCCTGACGAGCGTCACAGCATTTCGGGGCTAAATTTCGAGAGAAGTGCTTCTCCCCAAGACTGCGAGGACGTTCCATGATCAGTGCCAAACCGACGCGCGACCCCGACCGCCACCTGAGCGAGCAGTTAGCCGCGATCGCCGAGCCGACGCGCATCCGCATCCTCCGGGCGTTGGCCGGCGGCCCGCTGTCGGTCGGCAAGATCGCGGAGTGCGTGGGGAACCAACTCGTGAACGTATCTCACCACTTGCGACTGATGATGCGGGTCGGAATCCTCACCCACGCGAAGGTCGGGCGGACGATCGAGTACCGGTTCGCGGACGGTGTCTTCGAGCCGATCCCGGTCGGCCCGGCGATCGGTCAACTCGCACTGGGCACTTGGCGGGTGGTCATCGGCCGGCGAACCGCGCACGAAAAAACCGGGCGGGTGTGACCCCGCCCGGCGACCAGTTCTACACGGAGATCCCGTCCGACTTCGGCAGCCTGGTTGACCCGGATCTCTGCCCCTCAGAATCGACCCGGACCATCGCCGCGACGAATCACGGCAACGAACGAGGATAGAGCACGATCGCGGAGGAGGCAAGCGCACGGCCCGGCCCGCTACAACAACCGCACGGAGGGCGGGCGATGACGGAGGCGGAGTGGCTGGCCGTGGCGGAACCACGAAAGATGCTGGAGTATTTGATCGGAAGGGTCAGTGTTCGGAAGCAGCGGTTGTTCGCCTGCGCGTGTTGCCGGCGCATCTGGCATTTGCTCGCCGATCCACGAAGTCGGCACGCGGTCGAGACGGCGGAACGATTCGTCGACGGGGACGTGACCACCGGGGAAATTGAGGCCGCCATGACTGCCGCGGATGACGCAGCCGACGACGCCCACGGTCCGGGGAGTGAAGCCGCGGAAGCCGCCGCGGACGTGATCGCAGACGTTCGGGGGTGTGCCATCGCCGCCGCGTCCGCGGGTGACCAGCAGCGACGGGTGGAGCGCTTCGCGCAGTCCGTGCTGTTGCGCGACATCTTCGGCAACGCTTTTCGCCCCGTGACGTTTTCCCCCGACTGGCTCACGCCGACCGCCGTCGACCTCGCGGAAGTCATCTACGAGGACCGTGCGTTCGACCGCCTGCCGATCCTCGCCGACGCCCTTCAAGACGCCGGGTGCGAGGACGCCGACGTGCTGGGGCACTGCCGGAGCGACGGGCCGCACGTCCGCGGGTGCTGGGTCGTCGACGGCGTGCTGGGCAAGGGGTGAGGGCGGGCCGGCTCGCTAGAACCGCGATCCCGCCGGGCGCGTGACGTGCAGACCGGTCCCCAGCGTGCTCCGCATGGCGGCGACGACGGAAGCCTTCACGGCCACCGGATCCGGTGCGACCTGCTGTTGGCGTTCGCGGAACCACAACTCCTCGATGACGAGTTGGGCCGCCATGTCCGGGCAGGTCACCAGTTGGCCGTCGACGTCGACCATCCGCCCCTCGTTCCACAGGCCCAGGCGGTTGCGGATCACGACGCCCAGCGTGTAATCGAACTGGGAGAGGAATTTGAACGGGCAGACGCGGAGGGCCGTCCGCTCGGCCGGGGCGAGGCCGGCGTCGATGGCGTCGGCCGCCTCGGTCACCGACACGGGCCGGGCCCGCCACTGGTTGAGGCGGCCGAAGAGGGGTGATTCGTTCGTCGGCGTCATGGGGCGGACTCGTTCCTGCGAGGGAGTGAACGGGAACGGTAGCACGCGCGCGGCCCACGGGCAAAGGTTCCGCCGAACGACGGCGGCGATTTCGGACTTCCCCTGACATGGGGTGGGAGAAATGACGCCTTCGCCCCACAACGACCGTCTTCCCACTCAGCAACGCGCCACCTAATCTCTTGACCTGCGTTGCTCGCCGGTTTCCAATGGCGTGCCGGTGTTATCATGCGATGGTGTAGGCTAATACTCTCTTCGGCGAGCGGAGGCGCTACCAATGGCCGGCGAGGACGACTACGACAGCCCCGCATGGGTCGCTGGCGACGCTCTGGCGGGAGACGGCCCGTTCGACATCTTCTGCTCGCAGTGTTCGGCCGGGTTCCCCGTCACGCCACCGCTCCCGTCCGCCGTAGTGGTGTGCCCGCGGTGCGGCTGGCGGGTCCGGTTGGAGATCGTGCCCGGCGACCCCGGCTACATGCTCCTGCTCAACCCCCTATCCGGGGCCGAGTACCTGACGCGACTCGCGGGCTCGAAGTCCCCGCCGCTCTCCGCGCTGTCGCCGGAGGAGATGGCGCAGATACGGGCGGAGTTACGCGGCCGACAATCGCCGCCGTAGTTGTAGGCAGCGGCCTTCACCAGACGCCGAACCCGGCGCTGCACCAGACCCGGGCGCATCCTGACCTCTTGCTCTCTCTGAAATGGTGCCGATGGTGCCGATGGGGCCGGTTCGTGGCAGCCGTACATCACTTCCCAGGGCCTTGACCCGCGGTCGCCGGTGAGGTCCAATGTCGTGCCCGGTCTTGTCATGCGCCGGCGAATACACTGTTCGGCGTAAGAGGCCCGAACTGCGGAGGGCGTGAGAGTGGCGGGCGTGACCTTCGACACGGCAACCGCTTTCGAGGTCGATCTCGCCGCCCTAGGCAGCGTGGTCATCCGGGCCGGGTTCGCCACCGTTCACCACTTGGCCGTCGAAGAGGTGCCGCAACCGGCCCCGTGCCCGATCGCCATCCTGAACCTGACGGGGTGGTGCGTGTTCGCCGGCCACGGTCCGGCTGGGGTGTGCGTTACGGCCGTCGGCCGGGACGAGGCCGGCGAGATGCTGTGGGCGGCCGGGCTGCGGGCGGTCCCTGGCCTGGATGACCCGGCGTTCATGCTGGAGTCGCTGCTGGTCGCCCCCGAGGTGGTCGGCCGGACGCGGCGGGTGGCCCTGCGGATGGCCGGCGGGCGGTTCCCCGGGCCGGCCCCGGATGCGTTCGCGGTCCGCGCCCGCATCCCGGCCTTTCTGGACCCGGAGTGCGTGCCGGCCGCAGAGGTGCGTCGCGCCGAAACAGGTGCTGCACCGGACCGGGCCCGCGTTCCAGGTTTCTGGGACCGCGTAGCTTTCTGGCGCGGCCCTGGCCCCTGAACTTAGTAGTTCGGCGGAAGAGGCGTACGGAGGAGCGAGGTGCCCGCAAACATTTACGTCTACTGCCCGGCCGTGAAGGATGGCCTTGGTCGTGCCGATCTGGAAGAGGCGATGGAGGAGTTCTTCGGGGCCGCGGCCGAGGACTGTGGGGCGGGCAGCGGCAAGGACGGGTTCCATCTGGATTACGAGTTGGAGGACGGCGAAGATCCGTACGCTTGGGCTGATCGGCTCAAACCGTTCCTTGCCCGTATCGGTGTACGGCCGGGTTCCACGTTCGATGTGTTCCCCGACGGATGGGAGCCGGGCCAAGAGTGGCGGCGGGTGGAGGTGTTCGGGGAGGACCGGCGGCGGACCGATCGCCCGGGCAAGTAAGGCGCGCCGAACCAATCGCTTTGGACCCGGCCGTCTGTTGGCCCCTTGCTCGGCCAGACACGAACCGCTGCCCAGCACATCGTCCTTGCCCCGGACAGGTCCGGAGGGTACGCTCATTTCTCACTGCTCCGATTCGCGCCGAGTGCGCCCCATGCTCCGCACATTCGTAGCCCAACTCGTTGTCACTTCGATCGTTGATTCGCCGGCCGTGCCGAAGAAGTGACGGCCGTCGGGTCGACGGCGTTCACGCCCGCGGGTGTTGGGTCGTCGATCTCGTGCTCGGGAAGGAGTGACATAGCGATCGCGGGCTGTGACTCTAAGCGTTTCGTGGCGTTTGTCCGTGTCGGTAATTTCTTTTCCAACGGGGACGCCGTCCGGGCCGTGAATTCGGGCGGGGACTGGTAGGCGTGCGGGGCGGGATGAGCTACACTGTGAGTCCTCCGCCCGCCGATGTTTGGACCTGACGATGAGCACGCCCTCGCCGGACCCGGCCACGCCGGACCGCACGCGCGTCCGGCCCGACACGCCCCCGACGCAGGAATTCTCGGCCGACTCGACCAGCCCCACGTTCGGCAGCGTCGCCCCGCCGCCCGGCGGCGTGCCCGAGTACCCGTTCCTGTCCCCGCCGGAACGGTCCGACGAGCTCGGCCGGCTCGGCGACTACCGAATCCTGAAGAAGCTCGGCGAAGGCGGCATGGGGTTCGTCTTCCGGGGCCACGACCCGGCCCTGAACCGCGACGTCGCGCTCAAGGTCATGCGGCCGGAAGTCGCGTCGAAACCGCAGGCGGCGGACCGCTTCCTCCGCGAGGGGCGGGCGGCGGCCGGCCTCAAGAGCGACCACGTCATCACCATCTACCAGGTCGGCCGTGCCAACGGCGTGCCGTTCCTGGCGATGGAGTTCCTCGAAGGGCTGCCCCTCGACGTGTGGGTGAAGGCCCAGAAGAAGGCCGTGCCGCTGCCGCAGGCGTTGCGCGTCGTCCGCGACACCCTGCGGGGGTTGGCGAGCGCCCACGACAAGGGGCTGATCCACCGCGACATCAAGCCGGCGAACCTGTGGATCGAGAAGGGCACGCTGCGGATCAAGGTCCTCGACTTCGGCCTGACCCGGAGCAACGAGGCCGACGAGCAACTCACACAAGAGGGGGCCGTCGTCGGCACGCCGGCGTTCATGGCCCCGGAGCAGGCGTCGGGCAAGCCGGTCGACCCGCGGGCCGACCTGTTCAGCGTCGGCGTGGTGATGTACACGCTGCTCGCCGGGAAGAACCCGTTCGCCCGCGGCAGCCTGATGGAGACGCTCGGGGCCGTCGGGTTCGAGACGCAACCGCCGGTCGCGACGGCCCGCCCGGACGTGCCGAGGGAGTACTCCGACTTCCTCGACCGCCTATTGATGAAGGGCCCCGACGGCCGGCCGGCGAACGCGAAGGCGGCCCTGCAAGAACTGGCGGCCGTCGAGAAGAAGTTGCAGGACGCGGCGAAGACGGTCACGCCGTCGGCCGTCGGCGTGCCACTCGTGGCCATCCCCGTGTCGGACGCCGCGCCGCAAGTCTGGAATGAACTGACCGAAAAGGACGATGTCATCGTGCGGCCCGGCCGGGGAGAGCCTCCACCGCCGCGGAGTTCCCCGGCGGTGGAGGCTCTCCCCGGCGCACCGGGGAAGCCGCCGTCGAAGAATAAGCTGATCACCGCCGGCGGTCTCTTCGCGTTCCTGATCGCGCTCGGCGGCATCGTCATCGTGATTACGAACAAGGACGGCACGAAGACGACGGTGGAGGTGCCCGACGGGGCAAAGGTGGAAGTGCAGGAGGGGGGCAAGACGGTCGCGAGCGTCGGCCCGAAGCCCGCCGCCCCGCCGAGGCCGGGGACGCCGCCGGGGGGTACGGACACCCCGGTCGCGGTCGGTCCGTCGCCGTTCGACAAGCTCGACCCGGCGGCCGTCCCGGGGGCGGAGCGGTTCCCCTGGCAGCCGAAGGAACTGGTCGGCGTCGTCGGCAGCCACGCCCGCCGCGGGTGGTGGCCGCACTCGGCGGCAGCCGTCAGCCCGGACGGGTCGCTGGCGGCGACGTGCGGGGTCGTGATCACCCTCTGGGACCTGAAAGCGCGGACGCCGAAAGCCGTCATCCCGATTCACAACGCCGCCCCCGGCGACCGGCCTCAAACGTGGGCCTGGTTCGCCGACGGCGGCAAGAAATTGCTCTGCCACCGGGCCGGGGACTGGCCCCAACTGCAGTCGTGGGATGTCACCGGGCCGACGCCCGTGCTGGTGCCCATCGGGGCCGGCGGGAAGGCCGAGCCGCTGTCCTTCCCCGGCAACTTCCACCCCGTTGAGGACGGCCGGACGGTCGTGGTGTTCGGGGACGGCAACCTGCGGCTGCACGACCTCCGCGGCCCGAACCCCACGGTCGCCGGGCAGGAAGTGCCGGCGACCGCCTTTGCCGTGCCGGACGCGGCGAACGTCATCGTCTACACGGGGCCGGACGGCCGGACGCACCGGGCCACCGTCCGCGACGCGAAGCTGACCGCCGACGAGGTGATCGAGATGCCCGCCCTGACGCGGCTGTGGATGCCCATTTCGGCCGACGGCAAGAAGTTGGCCCGGTGGGGCGGCAAGGGGTTCGAGGTGTGGGACGTGTCGGCCAAGGTGCCCGCGATCGTCCACCGCATCCCCGCGCAGCCCGACGTTTGGGAAGACTCCCGGCTGGAGTTCTCCCCAGACGGTCGGTGGCTGGTCGCCAGGCACGCCAGAACGGCCTTGTTCCGCCTCGACGGCCCGGAGCCGACGCGGAAGGCGGTGGTGGACGATACCGACCCGCCGGGGTCGGTCGTTCAGTGCGGCATTGCCTTCCCGCCCGACGGCAAGCAACTGGTGCTGGCGAACGCTAACGGCCTCGTCCGCTTCTGGGACTTGACCGGGGCGGAGCCGAAGGAGCAATCGCCGATGGGCCCGGACGCGGCCGTCGGCGACCCGGCCCTGGACCCGCAGTCGGGGCGGTTGTTCGTCCGCCCCCTCACCGATCGGGGCGACGCGGGCGTGCCCTGCGTACTGTGGGACCTCGCCGCCGCTCGTCCTGCGGCCGTGGCACGGTTCGTCCCGCAAGGGTGGGCCGTCGTTCGGCCCCTGTCCGGGGAGCGGTGCGTGCTACTGGCTTCCGACGTCCAAGCGGTCGGCCAGGCGTACCGGCGGGCCGGGACGACCTTCGAGCCGTCCGGCGACCCGCTGCCCGCGGGGGCCGCCCCCGGGGGTGTCTCCCCGGACGGCAGGACGGCCGTCGTGTTTGCGAATGCCGACAAGCCGGCCGACACCCGGCTGGAGGGCTGGGACCTTTCGACCGCCGCCCCGCGGCAGCTCTGGTCCCTGCCGGCCGCCGACGCCCGCTGGTTCAAGGCCGTGACGTTCTCGGCCGACGGCCGGTGGTTCACGACCCAGGTCAAGGGCGAAAAGGACGACGGCCCGTGGACGCTGGCCGTGTGGCGGAACACCGGCACGCGGCCGGAGCGGGCGTTCGCCCTGCCCGTCGCGGTCGGCGGCGGGGCGCACCGGGCGGCCCTGTCGCCCGACGGCCGGTACTTGGCTCACACGCCGACGCACGTGGGCGACGTGGTCCTCATCGACCTGTCGGGGCCGCGGCCGCGGGAAGTCGGCACGTACAGCGACAAGGGGCGGATGGGGTACGTGGCGGCCCTCGCCTTCCACCCGGACGGCACGAAACTGGCTTGGGGCGGCGACCACGGCGTCGGCGTCCTCGACCTCGCGACCCTCCGGCCGGCGTGGGACTGGCAAGCCCCCGGCCCGGTCGACGCGGTCGCGTGGGCGGCCGACGGCCGGCACCTCGTCACCCACAACGGCAACCAGACCGCCTACGTCCTGCGGTTGCCGCCGGCCGTCCTCCGGACCCGCTGGAAGCCGACGACGGCCGACGAAGTCGACCTCCTCGCCCTCGACCCGAAGGCCGCGACGGTCCCGACCGGGCCCGGCGGGTGGGCGTGGCGGGACGGCAAGTGGGCGACGGCGAGCTCGCGGGAGCAGCTCGCGGCCGTCACGCTCCCGTTCCTGGCTTCCGGCAGCTACACCCTGACCCTGGAAGCCACCCTCGACGAGGGCAGCGAGTTCCTCGGCGTCGCCCTGCCGGTCGGACCGGGCCGGGGCGTCACGTTCGGGTTCAACGCCCATCAGGGCACGGTTTCAAGCTTCGCGCGGGTCAACGGCGACGGCGACGACGCACCCGGCAACCCGACGGTCCGCACGACGACCCCGCTGGCGACGGGTAAGCGGGTGGCGATGACGCTGACCGTCCGCCGGGAAGGCGGACGGGTGGCCCTCTCGGCCGCCGTCGGGGGGTACGACGACATCCGCTGGGAGGGGCCGGCGGCCGCCCTGTCCCTGCCGCCGGGGGAGAACTTGCCATCCGGCCAGGTGTCCCTGCTGTCGTGGGGGTGCCGGTGGACGGTCCACGCCCTGAAGTACAAGCGGATCGACGGCACGGCGTACACCCAGGCCGCCGCCGACCAGGACCCCGACCGGCGGGCGGCGGAGGCCGTCGTCCGCGGCGGCGGGAGCGTGCGGATCGGTGAAACGTGGCACTACGCTGCCGGCACCCTCCCGGCCGGACCGTTCAAGACCAACTGGGCGACCCTCGGGGCCGCGGACAATCCGCGGACGTCCGACGCCGACCTGGACCTGCTGCGGCCGCTGTCCGACTTGAAGGACGTGAACGTGTTTGGCCCGGTGACGGACGCCGGGTTGGCCCGGCTGGCGACGTTCGAGTACGCCCCCGAGTGGCGGCAGTTGAAACTGATGGACAGCCGCGTGACGGACGACGGGCTGAAGGCCCTCCCCCGCCTGGCCGCCCTGGGGGAGTTCGCCGTCGACCGGGCCGCGGGCTTCACCGGGGCGGGGCTGGTCCACCTCGCGGGCATGAAGCTGAGCGCCGTCGGCCTCGCGGGGACCGGCGTCCGGGACGCCGAACTCGCGCACCTCAAGCAACTGCCGCACCTCCACCAGGTGTGGCTCGCGGAGACCGGCGTCACGGACGCGGGGTTGGAGTCTCTGGCCTCCATCAAGACGCTCAAACTCGTCCACGTCAAGAAGACGAACGTGACGGCCGCCGGGGTGAAGAAACTCCAGGCCGCCTTGCCGGGGTGCTCTGTCGTCAGCGACTTCGACGACAAGTGACGTCGGCCGGCAGCGTCTTCCCGTGCCGGCCGACGTCGTGGCAGGCACTCGTCCGCAAGGTGCGCGAAGTTCTCGACTGCTAGTCCTAGCCGACCCGCGTCCTCGGCCAAGAATTCGGCCATTGCGCGGCCGAAGACCGCTGTCCGGTTCCTCGACCGTGAGGACCTGACGAGCTGTGAGGCTTGTGCAACGGCCGGCGAGCGACGACAAGGGAGACGTTGCGAGACCGTACGCACGGCAAGTGAAGTCATTGGCCAACCTCGCACCCGCGGCGGGTCGAACTCGCCACCGCCATCCGGGGGCAGAAATTGAAGTGCTATCCCCGGACGTGTTGTGGAACCGCGACGGCACTCCCGCTCAGAGCGTGGTCTGCCGTAAAGTCTGGAGGATCGGACCGCCGGGCCCTAGAATGGGCCACCCCTCCCCGTCATCCGCCCGCGATGATTCGGGCGTGCGATGGAGAACACCATAGCCCCTCTGTACGGGCTCGCAAAGACGACGGCCCAACACCTTGTCGCGTCGTTCGACGGCCACGGCGGGCCGCGGGAGAAACTGACCGCGGTCCTCGCGGGCGTGTTGAACACGCTCTGCGCCAACGCGGACAGGATGACGCCGACGGAGGCGTTCGCGATCGCGCTCGCCCGGGACACCCTCACGCAAATCCCGCCTTGCGCGTTGCTCCGGGATGACGTCGAGGCACTCGCGGGTCTCGTGAACTCCGCATGCCAGATCGGATCAACCCGTGACTCCTGACGGCCGACCCGGCGTCCACCATCATCCCCGGCGGGACGGCCGACTACGCCCTCCCGTGGGACGACGCCCGGTGGCGACCGCCAAGGTGAAGGTCGGTGTGGCCAAGGACGACCCGAATGCGGTCAAAGGGGACACGGGGCGGCACAACGTCGACCACACGACCACGTCGATCAACAGGGGATCGGCGGAAGAGTTCACCGAGGGCCGGTGGGTCAAGGTCATCCTCAAGGACGGCAAGATCGCTCACTTACAACACAGCCCGTAGACGGACGGCGATAGCAGGCCGATCGAGGCACCCGAAAGCCGTTTTGCAGAGCGGTGGCAAAGCCGTGAGGAAAACCAGCGATCCAAATCGGCCGGAGGGAACGATCTTCCGACCTCGAATGGGCGGGTCGGGTGAAATTCGGAAGGCATTCGGCGTCAGGGCGACCTGTTCACCGCCCGGTAACGGCGGAGGAAGTGGGCGAGCAACTCGGCCCGGCTTTGGACGCCGAACCGCCGGTAGAGCCGCTTCACGTGCTCGTGAACCGTTGCGGCCGTAACGCCCAACCGGGCGGCCACTTGCTTCTCGGAGTCGCCGTCCAGCAACCCGTTCAGCACGTGCCGCAGGCGGGGCGGCAGGCTCGCCTGCGGGTCCGCGGACGTGGCCAGGGCCCTCCCGAGGCGGTCGGCCACGGCGTCGTGCAGGAGGGTGGCGACCGCCTTCTCGCGGGCGGTGAACCGGGCGGCCCGGACCGGCCGGGAGACGGTGACGTAGTGCGGCGACCCGTCGGTGGGGATGAACCGCTTGCTGAGGAACGAGTCCCCCATGTCCATCGGCACCAACAGTTCGTTGTAGTACCGTGACGCCTCCCATTCGCCCCGCGGGATTAAGTCCTCGACGCCGGCCGTGATCTCGTCCGGCCGCCGTTCGAACCCCTCGTACACCGGATTGCCCGGCAAGCTCGGGTCGGCCAGCCACGCGGCGTGGGACGCCAGCATGGCCGCGTCGTACCCGTGGAACGCCGCCGCCACCGGGTGCGACCGGCCGTCGATGACGCGGAACTCCCCGCAGGAGGCGGACTGGCAATCTAGGAGGGCGGCCGCGCCGTCGGTCATCCGTTGCAGCCAGGCCTGCAGGTCGTCGCCGAGTTCACTGCAATCGCCGACCAGGCGGAACACGGCGCGGGCGTCCTCGATCCGAATCTGGGCCGATTTGGACATGAATCAGCTCTCGGTTGGGCCGCGGATGTCGTCGTCCTTACCCTGTTTAGGGTAATTGGCCGCCGGCGTGAAATCCAGGAGAATACGGCCACGCCCGGGGAACGCAAGAGCGAACCCGTCGCGGGCAATACGCTCCTTGGAGTTGCCGCCATGCGCTGGTCCCGTTCTCCCTCGCCCCGCCGCCCGCGGTTGCAACTCGACGCCCTCGAAGGCCGCGAAGTTCCGGCAAACCTGATCGCGATCGGTGCGAACAACGGGGTCCCTTCTTCAGACCTCATTCCGGGGTTCGTCGCCGTCCTGGACGCCGACACGGGAGACGTCGTCCGGTCGTTCGACCCCTACCCCGGGTTCCACGGGGCCGTGAACGTGGCGATGGCCGACATGAACGGGGACGGCGTGGCCGACGTCATTACGGCCCCCGGCCCCGGCGGCGGACCGCACATCAAAGTCTTCGACGGCGCGACGGGGGCCGAGGTGCGGTCGTTCTTGGCGGGTTACGAGGTCACGCTGCGAACCGGCCTCAACGTCGCCGTCGGCGACGTGAACGGCGACGGAAACCCGGACATCATTACGGCACCGATGGAGGGTGGGGCGCCGATCGTCGATATCTTCGATTTCGCGACCAGTCAACGATTGGGCGTCTTACTTGCATTCGGCCTCACGGCCGCACAGTCGAGCCGCGCGGGAGCAACCGTCGCCGCCGGCGACTTCGACGGCGACGGCAAAGCCGATATCGTCGTCGGCTCGAAAGACGTCCTGCTGAACAGGAGGGACGCCCGCGGTGTCCCCTCGGCGACCGGCAACGGCCCCCATTCCGCGGTCTACCCGGCCCAAGTCGGCGTGTACGACGCGACCTCGGTTCTGGCCGAGACGACGGCGACGTCCGGGGAACTGCTCTTGAACCCCTACGACGACGCCGATTTCGATGCGAACGGGGACTTCCATCATTTCGAGGGGACGGTCAACGTCGCCGCCGGCGACGTGAACGGCGACGGCGTGCCCGAAATTGTCACCGGGCCGTCGGGATTCGCGGCCCCTCGCGTTCAAGCCTTTGACGTCACCTTCGATGGCAAGACGCCCAAGGCCGTGTTGAACGGTTTCGCGACCGCCCCCCAGACGTTTACCACCGCGACCGGCGAACAAAGCACCTTCGATTACTTCCCGACGTACGGGGCAAAGGTCGCACTCGTTCCAAAGGCGGGTGGGGGGAGCGACATTGTCGTCGGCGATTCTTTCGGCGGATTCTTTCAAGTCCTCGTGCTGAGCGGCTCGGACTTGTCGCTCCTGAAAAGGCTCAACGGGCCCGATAACTCGACTTACAGTGCCGTGGCGGGAGCCGCGAGTACGCCCCTCTCGACGACTGCGGGCACGGCCGGCCCCCGGGGGCCGGCCGGTCCTCAAGGCCCCGCCGGCCCGGCGGGAGCCCCGGGAGCAACTGGACCCACAGGTGCGACCGGGGCGACCGGGGCCGTTGGCCCGCAAGGGCCGGCCGGCGATACGGGTTCGGAGGGAGCCGCCGGAGAAACCGGCCCGGCCGGGCCCCCAGGGGCGACCGGTGAGCCCGGGAGTACCGGAGGAGTTGGGGCACCCGGCCCCCAAGGAGACGTGGGGCCGGCCGGCCCGGTCGGGCCGCAGGGCGAAGCGGGAGCCGCGGGACCGCAAGGGCCTACGGGACCCCAGGGGCCGGCCGGGGCGGGCAGTGTTCCAAAGTTTGCCGCCGATGTTCGGGCCGCCGCCGTGGGGACGAGTGTCACCGTGACCCACAACCTGAACACGCGGGACGTGACCGTCGCCCTGACGTCCAGTGACAGCGGGCTGAACGCCCTCGGCATGCAAGGACAACAAGGGCCGATCACTTACCGCATCGTCGACGAGGATTCCATCGAACTCCTGAACTTATCACCGTTCTTATCCTACCGTGTGGTCGTCATCGGCTAACGGACGGGCGTGGCGGCCGGAACCGCTCGGCCGCCCGGAATCTTGGCCGAGGCCACCGGAGCGGACAATGAGTGGACGGGGCGCTCGGCAAGGAGGGACAGGAGGGCTACGAGCGAGAACACCGTCACCCTTGTCTCCGTCCCGCCCGGCGATTCGACTTCTTTCCGAACATCCGCCTGTCCCGGCACTGAAATCCGTTGCCCCACCGCATTCGAGGACAATTCATGCTCCGCGCGCTCGTGACCCTGGTCGTTCTTACCCCGCTGGCCGTCGCCGCCCCGCCGCCGAAAGCGGCGGACGAGAAGGCCGGGTTGTACTACCCGACGACGGTGGGCACGAAGTGGGTGTTGGAAACGAAGGCGGGCGACGCGACGACCGAATCGACGGTGACGGTCACCGGCGTCGTGGAGAAGGACGGCGTGTTCCGCGTCACCACCGAGACCGTGCGGGCGACGGCCGCCGCGGCCGGCCCGCGGGCGACGGCCGTGACGCACGAGGTGTCCGCGGCGGGCCTCGCGACGGTGGCCCGGGCCGGCGCGGAGCTGAAGATCCCGCAGCCGCTGCTCAAGTTGCCGGCGAAGAAGGGCGACACGTGGGGCGTCGGGAACGGCCCGGCCGCGGGGGGCATGACGTATACCGTCGGTGAGCCGGTGGAGGTGGAGGTGCCGGCCGGCAAGTTCAAGGCGATCCCCGTGGAGCGGACGGAGTCGGGGGCGGCGGGCGGGACGCCGTTCACGAGCACCCTGTGGTACGCCCCCGGGGTCGGCCTCGTGAAGTCCGTGGTTAAACTTCGCGACCAGGAGCGGACGACCGTCCTCAAGTCGTTCACGCTCGGCACGGATCAGAAACAGGACGAGCCGAAGTAGGGGAGGTGAGAGTTGGCCACGGACGCGGGCCGGCCCCCAAGTTCGCTGCCCACTCGCCTCCGACTTTCGAACGCGGGAACGGGCGGCGGTGGTTCGCGGGCACCTCACACGCTTGGCACTCGCCGCGTAGCACGACGGCGGTCAGGATGAGGCTGGCCTGGCGCCGTCACCGAGACCGCCTAAGGCGGCAAACCCAGAATGGGGGTTGGCCGGGCGTAAGAGTCGTCGTCGGCCGTCCGCACGCCTGCGTCGCCCCCGGCCCCCTGGCCCCGAACCGTGAAGGTCCAGGAATGACCCTCCGTTAGCCCGACGCACACCGGATCCCATGACGGACGACCCGAGCGATCATTCGCCAATCGAAATGCTGCGGGCCCTCGGCGAACCGACCCGCATCCGCATCGTCGACGAGATCGCCGCCGGCGGCCCCCTCGGCGTGGCCGTACTCGCCGGGCGGCTGGGCCTCCCGTACATGGCGGTGTGGCACAACCTCAGCTCGCTCCGGCGGGCTCGCGTACTCGCAGTTCGCAGGTGCGGCCAGTTCATCGAGTACAGTTTCGCCCCGGGCGTATTCACCCCGTCGGCGGACGGGGGCGAACTCGGCACCCTGAACGTCGGCGCGTGGCGGATCAGCATCGGGCGGACGGCGGAGAAGTGATACCGCCTTCGAGTCGTTTGAGGGCAACCCTCCCCGTCAATGTTGCACCCCGCCGACGTGCCGACACTGCGCGAATACTCCGCGGAAGTTCAGAACTTTTGGCAACACAGGTTGGCAGCGCCGGCAACACTGTTGGCACGTGTGACAACGGGTTGACGCCGGTCAACCCGGCAGAAGCGAATACGAGGTGCCGGCACCGTTCCAAAATAAATTTGTCGGTCGTTACGATTCCTGACAGACTGGCGGCTCTCGCAGCATTCTCTTTCAGGACTTGCCCATCGCACGAACTTGGGCCGCCGTAATACTCGATGTTCCGGCCCTGCCGCGATGGGGCTTTGCTACCAAACCGCCTTGCCGCGCGAAGAGCCGTAGTGACTCGTCAAACTATGTGAAAACGTCTTTTCAGGACGAATCCACTGAACGCCTAATCGCGTATCAATGATCGTCGAACGTTTGGGGTTCTTGCTCGTATCCACTTACCGAGGAACAAGATGGCAACGATGACTGCGAAAGAAATGATCGAGTCGCTGAAAGAGGGGACGCTCCAAGTGCCGGTCATGCTCACGGGGATGGTCAAGCTGCTCGACATCCAGGCCGGCACGTTCCTCTTCTCGGCCGGCACCGCCTGCTTGAACTGGGTCGAAATTCACGCCGACAGTGTCGAAAAGGTCGAGACGCTCCGAACCGTCACCTGCAAGGACCACTCGCACCCCCTCGTGGTTCTTACCATGAAGGCGGCCGGCGCCGGTGACACGCAGGCGACCGCCATGTTGCGACTGGTGAACCACTTGAACGACGAGATGGTTTCGGCCCGCGCCGCGCTCGCCGACGCGACGACCGCCAGCAAGCCGCAACCGCAACCGTGGAGGTCTCGCTCGCGTAACGGCTTCCCCGACGCAGACTGTTCCGCCGATTGCCGAGACGGGTGCTCTGACCGATTTAAGACAGGAACCCCCAGGTGGCAGCAGTGCGTATCTTCCTGTGAGAGGCATTGCTAACGACCAATAATCGCGTGCAGATCGAGCTCTTCCACCCCCGATCGGGCCGCACCCCCGCCCGGCGATCACATCCCACGCTAGAACTATTGACTCATTTCGTCGATTCTCCCATCGCACCCGAGAACACAAAGTCTTGTTGAGGGTCCTGTCCTTCCGGCATCGCTCGACGCTCGACCCCGTCGGGAACACCTGAATCGCTCACCCGATCCTCGCGGACGCCTTGCAGGACGCCGGGTGTAAGGCCGCCGACATCCTCGGCCACGGCCGGGGCGACGGGCCGCCGACATCCTCGGCCACGGCCGGGGCGACGGGCCGCACGTCCGCGGGTGCTGGGTCGTCGACGGCGTGCTCGGGAAGGGGTGAACGGTCATCCGGGTGTCGCCCGTGAATGGAACGCGGCTTAGGGCTGACTCGACGGGCCGGCCTCGGTGGTCGCGGGCGTCCGGCCCACGTACGCCCAGCACGCCGCCGCCAACCCCGCCGCCCCGGCCGCCGGCACGGCCGGGGCGGCGAACCGGAGGTCCCGGTACGACACCGCCCCGACCGCCCCGCCCAGGACAAAGCCGGAGATGAGGACCAAGTACAGGACCGCCCGGCGGCGGTCGAACGGCCGGCCGCGGACGCGGTGGCCGATCATCGTGCCCAGGTCGGTGAGCAGGCCGGTCACGTGGGTGGTCCGGACGACGGCCCCGCTGTACGTGCTGACCAGCCCGTTCTGCAGCCCGCACGCGGCCGACGCCAGGACGTGCCCGGCCGTCGAACCGGCCGTCAGGAGCACCATCGCGGCCACGAACAAGGCCGACTCGGCGAGCAGCGCGACGGCGTACCGGCGGTCCAACCGCAACGCGGCGTGGCCGACGATCGCCCCGCTCGCCGCCGCCCCCAGGACGAACGCCAGCAGCGCGGGCGCGAGGCGGGCGGCGGCCGCCCCGTCGCCGTCGGCGACCGCGAGGCCGACCAGGGTGGCCGTGCCGGTGACGTGGGACACGGCCTGGTGTCGGAAGCCGAGCAGGCCGACGGCGTTGGCCGCCCCCGCGACCGCGGCCAAGCCGAACCCGCCGACCTCCACCCACCGCGGTAGTTTCGTCATCATGCCCGCCCCTCACCCCGGCCTCGCGTGCGGGCATCATCCGCGGTCCGGCCGGACGGGTCAAGGGCGGGTCCCGAGCGGTATCGCCAAAGGCGCTGAATCCCGGTTGCGGATCGAGGCGGCCGGTTTCCACCAGCACCTCGTCAAGCCCGCGGCGGTCGAGCAGATCGTGGGCGCGATGAACAAGCCGGGGGCGTGACGCGATCGACCGCCATCCCACTCGGCACCCGCGCCGGTCGATTTGGTGATGGACCCGACCGGCTCGGGCAGTTAGCCTGGCGACCACGGTCGTGCGGCCAAAGGCCGGCGGTCCGTCCGGATGAGAACAACTCCGAGTTGGCCTAATCCGGCTCCGGGCCAGGAGGGAGATCGGTGGGCGCGCAACTCTGGTATCACGTGGGCCCGTGGCGGGACGAGCCGGGCGTGTCCCTGCGAGAGGTCCAGGTTGCCCACCTCCGCTCCGCCTTCGACTACCCCGCGCGGCTGGCTGAGCACCTGGCGTCGGCGAGGGAGGCCGTCCGCCTGACCGAGGCCGACGACCCGTACAACCTCCTGGACCACTACCGGGCCGAAGTCGCCCGGTTCGAAGAACTGGCCGCCTTCCCACCGCCGGCCACCCCGGACGACGAAATCGCCCGGCTGCGGATGCTGTACAAGGCCAGCGGGGAGGGCATCGGGTGCGTCCTTGATGTTACCCACGTCAATGACGGCGGTGGGGTGCATGTGGCCCGCCGCCTGCCGGTCGCCGAGGTCGCGCGGCTGTGCGGGGCGGACCGGCCGACGGCCGTTGCGGCGGGGCTGGCCGTCGGCCGGATCAACGCGGAGCTGGGCCGCGGGTACAGCGTGTGTTTCCCGTTCTACGATGAGTCGGGGCGGCCAAGCGGGTGGTGCTTCGTCGGCAACACCATCGACTGAGGTCCCAGACGCCGAACGAATCGCCGCACCGGACCCGGCCGCGTCCTGACTCCTTGCGCTCTCTACACCGCTGCCCGTCGGGCTGTTTCTTGCCGTCGTGGCCGACCCTCGATTCCTCAGACCTGGAGATTTGGAAGGCGTGAACAGCACACCCGCCACTAAACAACCCCGCTCGATTGACCGGGGACCCGAAGGCGGGTAGGGTGAGACCCTAGCTTGGGATGACTTTGCGCATGCCGAGTTAGTCCGCGAGCGGGGGCACAATTCGGTTCCGCTTTCGGAAGGCGTTCGTCATGTCGTTTGTTAACGGCGAAGCGAAGACAGTTCTCGAACTGGACTTGGTGTCTTATAGCGACGTTGCCCGGATCCTCGAAGACCATCTCGATGTCTATGCCGTCAAGGCGTTCCAGGACCAGATTCAATCGTTTGTGGACGAAGGGCTCCAACTGCTCGGACTGCGCCGAGATGACGTGGTGTTCGGCACGGCGGGCGACAACGCCTTGCTGTTTTTTAACGACGCGGCCACCGCGCATCGGTTCTCGGAGGCGGTCCATCGCGTGAGTGCCAACCACAACAGCAAGAGGGCGGCCGAATCGGCTAAGCGGTGGTTCCGAATCGGCGCGGCAACTGGCCCGGTACTCGTGCTCCCGGCGGAACGGCGCGTCGTCGGCACGACCGTGACCCGGGCGGTGCGGTTGGAAGCGGCCGCCCTACGGGGTGAGTTGGTCATCGACGCCGCAACCTTCGACGCTCTCCCGGACGAGTTAAAGACGGCCTACGGGGCGGAGGAAGTAATCAGCGGGAAGCGTGACGAACGGTACTCGGCAAGGCGGTGCGTGTTTATCCAGGGCATCGCCGACCTCGACAGTGTGGCTGGGGAGCGGCCTCCCGCCGTGGCGAGTCCGCCGGTCCGGGTCACGGTTCATCTCGCGGAGTTCGAAGTGTCGGGTACCGCTTGCTGCTTCATCAACGTGACCAATGTGAGTCGCGACGCAGACGTTGAACTGACGCACGTCTGGATTGAAGCAACGGCACAAATTTTTGCCCACAACCCGGACCGTCTGCTCCCGAAGCGACTCCGACCACGGGAGAGTTGGGAGACGTGGCTACCCGTGAACAGATTAGTCGGTTCCGGATTGGACGATACCACCGTCTACCATGCGGCTCGGGTCCGCGTGTCAACAGGCGAGGTCGTGGCGTCGGTTCGCAACACCACAGTTCCGCTAGAGGGTACCGTCCCGGGTGGGCCGATCGAATCCCCGCCGTGACCCGCACTCCTTGCTCGCGTCTCACCGTTTCCCGTCCCCCAGCACCACGTCCCACCTTCACATCATGTCACAATGCCGCCCTCACTCTATCCGAGGGCCGACCCGATGATGGGCCGGGGCCGCCGCCATACGAGCCCTTCGGCCCGGAGCCAGAGCCGAACCGTCTCCCGCCCGACCATCACCCGGTGATCTTCCTTGAGTACCACGGCGACCGCCTCGCAACTCCATCGGCTGCGGGCGAGCCGGAAGTCGGCGGGCGAGAGCGCCAGCACCCAGCACACCGCGAATGACGCCCAAACGTGGATGCCGGACCGCTTTCTGCCCCGAACCAACCCGGACGGCGTTCGCGGCACGCCCTCACGCCCCGGTCACTCTTGACGCCCGATCGGCGACCGGTCATTCACGACGACGGTTTCGCTCGCGTTGGCCGAACGTTACGGACGGGCGATGGCGAACGGGCTGTCGGCGTCACCCAAACTCGCCGCGAGGAACCGCGGACGCCCCGCCGGGACCCGCGACTCCTCGACCTCCAGGACGTTAGCGAGCCGCTCGTCGAGGCGGGCGGACTCCGCCACCGCGTTCCGCAGCGTTCGCTCGGCGGCGGCGTTCATGCTGAAGACCCACGTCCCACCGCCGAATGCGGCGGCGAGGACGCCCCACCGGACGGCACGGGTTCGGAACCACATGGCTCGCCCTCCCGAAGCGGAAGAATCAGACCCACGTTCTGAAACGGAATTGGCCGGCGAGAGAAGACCGGTGTGAGCGAGGGTTCGCCGGTGACTCCCTGACAGCTTCGGCACGCCGTCTACGACCCCGGACCAGCCGGCGGCGCAATCCGTCGCCCTCCGCCGTGGGCGGGCGGCGATCAATCGTAGCCCTGCCGCTTCGCCTTAGCCAATTCCCGGGCTTGCTCGGCCTCCTGTTCCGCCCGGGCTTCGCGCTGGGCGGCAAGGGCCGGCGTGATCTCGTCGGGGTCAGGCAAGCGGCGTGCGGTGCAGCCGGTGGCGAGAGCCAAGAGCAATACGATCCTGCACCGCATAACCCGCCTCGGGAAGGTGAGGGTTGGCCACGGGCGCAGGCCGGCCCCCAAGTCGCGGCCCGCTCGGCCCGGCATACGGTGCAGCCGGGACGGGCAGCGGGGGTTAGGCTGTGTCTGAAAAGCGGTTGGTGGGGCGTAGAATGCGTGGCCCTCCCACCGGACGACCGCCATGCAGACGCCGCGCTACGCCCTGACCGATGCCCAGTGGGCCGCCCTCGGCCCGCTCCTGCCGCCGGCCAAGCCCGGCGGGCGGCCGCCGTCCGACCCGCGGCGACTGATCGACGCCATGCTCTGGGTGCTGCACACCGGGGCCCCGTGGCGGGACTTGCCCGACCGGCACGGGCCGTGGCAGACGGCGTACCACCGATTCAACGCGTACCGCCAGGACGGCATCTGGGACCGGGTGGTCGAGCACCTGCAGCGGCACGCCGACCTGGACCACGGGCAATGGAACGTCGACGGAACGGTGGTGCGGGCCGCCCGGCCGGCCGCCGGGGCGAAAAAAAAAGGCGGTGGCCGGCGAGCCGGCCGATCACGCCCTGGGCCGCAGCCGAGGCGGGTGGGGGACCAAGGTGCACTTGGTGTGCGACCGGGCCGGTAACCCGCTGGCCGCGGTGCTGACCGGCGGCCAGGAGCCAGAGGTCGTGCACCTGGCCGCCGCCCTGGCGGCCGTCCCGAAGGGCCTCGGGCCGCCGAAGGCCCTGGCCGGGGACAAGGGGTACTCGGCCAACCGGGTGCGGGCGACGTTGCTCGCCGCTGGCATCGAGGACGTGATCGCCCGCCGCAAGGACGAGTTGGCCCGATTGCCCGCACCGCCGGCGTTCGACACGGGCAAGTACAAGCGGCGGAACGTCATCGAGCGGCTGAACGGGTGGTTGAAGGAGCGGCGGCGGGTGGCCACCCGGTACGAGAAGTTGGCCGTCAACTTCCGGGCCATGATCCAACTCGCCTTCGCCCTGTGGTACCTGACACCGTAGCTTTTCAGCACCCTGCTAGTATTACTCCGTTAGGTTATTTACTTCGTCTCGATCCCGCCGTACTCTGGCGGGATGGACGCACGGAAGCTTGCAAAGCTGCGGCGGGAGCTGACCGCCTTCCTGGACGAGGTCGCGGGCACGCTGGGCAACGCCCGCCGCCGGCGATGGTGCGATGCCTACCTGCGGGGCATCCTCCTCGACGGCCACCGCAAGAGTGTCGAGCCGATGGCCGCCCGGTTGAAGACGATCGAGCAGGGCGACGCGGACTACGAGCAAGCCCTTCAGCAGTTCCTCAATCAGAGCCCGTGGGACACCGGCGAGGTCCGCGGCGGCCTGCAGGCGTGGGTCGCCCGCCGGTTCGGCACGGCCGGCGTGGTCATCATCGACGACACCGGGTTCCCCAAGCAGGGCACGCACTCCGTCGGCGTGGCCCGTCAGTACACCGGCACCCTCGGCAAGGTGGCGAGTTGCCAGGTGGCCGTGACCTTGCAGTTCGCGACGGCCAAAGAGGTCGTGGGGCTGGACGCCCAACTGTACCTGCCGCAAGCGTGGGCGGACGACGCCGATCGCATGGCCCGGGCCGGCGTCCCCGTCGCGGTCGGCTACCGGCCGAAGTGGCAGATGGCGTTAGCTATGCTCCGGCAGGCGGCGGGCCATGGATTTTGTGGCGTCGTGCTGGCCGACAGCCTGTTCGGGACCGTGACCGAATTCCGCGAGCAACTGGCGGCCGACGGCCGGACGTACTTCGTCGGCATCGACTCGACGTTGAAGCACCGGGCCGTGACATACGACTCCGCGAGATCATTCGCTTGTGTTGGGCCGAGGGTCAACCCGAACATGCCCCAGCGTCTGTCGTGGTCAGTTGTCGTCCGGACCGGTGGGAACTCGCAAGGAAGGACTTAGTATCAAGATGGCTCGGCGTTTTCCGACCGGACGCCATCGAGGGCTTTGGGTACGTCGAAGTAGACGACTTCAATCCGAGCGAGTTAGTGGAGGCGGCCGAGTTGCTGGGAGGTACTCATGCAGGTCGGCTTCAGTGGAACGCCGACGAAATCGGGAGTCAGTTTGACGATTCATCGGATCCCGTTAGTAGGGAGGTCCGGAGGTTGTTGTCGCACCCTGTCGTTTGGGCGGGCTACGCTACCATGGCTGAAACCGAACGGGGTGGTGTTCTGAACGCCGACGACACGTATTTGAACCGCTTGGCTAAAACACTCTGCGACCGCTTCCTGCTCCGTTGCCGTACACGGCGATCTTGGCGAGACCAGAGCTTGTTGTTACCCGCCCTCAGTGCAATCAGTCGGGCGACCGTGGGAGCCGCCTCTGTACCGTCGTACACGATAAACGATTGGGATACGGCGAGCGATGAGTGGTTGGATAAGACTGAGGTCAAGGCACTGTACAACGAGTGCCTCAGCTACGGAATGGTGGAACGCAACGACCGTTCGACTTGGCGGTGGAGCCATCAGATTGTAGCCAGGTACCTCGCCACCAGGACGGAGGGGAGCGAATGAGCGGCGACCCCCGATTTGCCGAGGTCGAACTCCGCCTGCGCGGACCGGCGTCGGTCGACGACGTGCGGGCAGTGCTCCCGATACTGGACGAATTGGCCGCGGGGGAGGGAACGACTGAGGCAGTTGCGGACGGGTTCCGCAGCGCCGTTATCGTCTTGCGGGAGTTGACTGAGTCGGAACCAAACCTGGCCGCGAAGATCTTGGTCAACGACCTCCTCTCGCGCTGTCTCGTTCCCGACCACTCAGGCGAGGACGACTACGGATGGTTTCTGGGCTACGGATTCGGCGAGTGGGTCGACGACCTGCCCGAGGCTGAGCGGCACGAGGTTCGGTCGGCCGCCCTGAGGCAGGCAATCACGGCACTGGACGGGCCGCCCGTCCGAAACGCACTTCGACTCATCGCGGCAATCGGCTACTGGGACCAGGCCGTCCTGGGAGCCCTGGACCGGCTTGCTCACGACCGGGACGACGTCGTGGGCGATCAGGCTTTGAGTACACGGGTTTCGCTCCGCCAGCCCCTCGATCCTTCGGAACGAAGCCAGTGCTTGTCGAAGTTACACGCTCGCATTCCGGCCGGCCCGAACCGGTACCAGTGCACTGCGGGCCGGATCATTGGGACGCATGAGACAGCCCAGTTGGTATGGGAGTGCTGGCTCGCTAAGCCCGAGCGATCCGATCCCGAATCGGAGTTGCTGAACATGTTCGCGCGGTCGCTGCTTTCCGAGATCGCCGAACGCGCGGGCGACCAATCCCTCACTACTCGCGTCTGGGGTTGGCTGGTCGATCTGTCCGGCCGACCGGTCGACGGCCTCGAACCTGTCTTCTCGATGAACAGTTCGCTCGTCAATCGTTTGGACGTCCCGGACGCCGTCCCGCAGTTGATCCGGCTGGCGACTGCGGCCCGTCGCCGCGATCTTTATCTCCTCCGCGCGCTCGAGTGCCGGCGGCCGGCTCACATGCCGGGATGGGACCTGGTTGCCACTTCCGACATCGACGTTGTTCGTAAGGAAGCCCTTCAGCCAACGCGGATGACCGGCTTGGTGGCGACCAGCGACCTTCACGACAAGGAAGCTGCCTGGGACGTGCTCTTGTGCCACGGCGCGGCAGCGGCGTTGCCGTCTTTCCGAGACGCCATAGCGGAAGAGAGTGGGTATGTCGCCCACCGGTTCCTTCAACTGGCCGCTTGCCTGGGTATGGCGCCGCTGCCCAGCCCCGTGGACCAGTTACTCGCGGGCTCTGCCGGAGCAAGTTGGGGCAAGAACGAACGGTTGGTCGCGCAGATCGGAGCCATCGAGGCCGCACACGGGGCCGGCACGCCGGAGGCGTTCGCCGCCCTGCTAGGGTACCGCCCGGTTGGAGACGGTGTCCTTCTTAGCGCCATTGAGGCCCTTGCGGAAACAGCACTTCGTCTTCTCCGTGAGGACGACCGGGGCCCGGTCGTGAAATTGTTCACCGTCGCCCAAGACTCGCCGCACGAGGACAGCCGGGCAACCGCAGCCGGGGCGTTGGCCGGCCTACTCGAACATGGCGCCCTCACATTAGCGGAACGTGGCCAGGCGGCGGCTCTCCTCACCCGGTCGACGACCGACGTACACGCCCGTCGGCAACTTCTGTACGCTTTCGCCGCCCTTGGTCCTGAAGGCGTCGAGGACGGTGCCGTCCGGTACGCATCCGGCGTAGTAACAACCCCGGCCGTCGGCGATGTCGGCGGAGTTCGAGCTGCCGCCGTTTGGCTGGTAGGCTTGCAACCTCGTAGCCGACACGACCTCGCGTTCCTGACGACACACCTGGGGCTTGCGGAGCAGGACGGAAAGTACGTGCTGGCCGGGCCGCGGCCCGGCGGCCGCGTCGCACCGCACGTAGTGGCTCAGTACTACGCGGCCGACCCGGAGCGGTTCGGCACGGCCGTTGCGTCCCTCGTCGGGGACGGCGACGAGGGGACCATCGCCCTCGTGCTGCCGGCCGTCCGCGAGGCGGCAAACCGCACCCCGGCGGTCGTTTCGGACGCTCTTCTCGCTCGCCTCCGAGCGGCAGACCAGGGCTACTCGTTCGAACCCGAAGTCCTCCGAGCCCTTGCGGCGGTGACGCCGGACCGGCTCTTGGCGGAGGGGTGCGAGAACGTCACCGCTTGGTTGCCCCAGGCGAGAGCCGAGCTCGCCGAGACGTTGGGCGAGCTAGTCCTTCCGTCGGGAAACTCGTTAGACGCTCGGTTCACCGTGTTGGCCCGCCTGGCAGTGGACGGCGTGTACGCGGTCCGGCGGGAGGCGTACCGCCAGGCCGCCACCTGCGAACCCGACCGGCTTCTCGCGATGGTCACCAGTTGGGCGGCGTGGCGTGACGACGACATTTGTCGGGCCGGGCCGCGTCGGTACGCGGCCGAATGCGCGGGGTGGCTGACGCCGGAGGCCGTGTCGGGCCGTATCGCCGGACTTGCGTGGGACCCGGAGCCGGCGGTGCGGGACGCCTTCGAGCGGTCCGTGCGGGAGCGGGAGGAACGACGGGCGGCCGAGGCGTTCGAGCGGGAAGTGCTCGGGGTATCGAAGGCGGGGAGTGTCATTCGCCACTGGCGGCACGGCCTCGCGCTCGGCCGGGTCGGGGACGACAGGACCGTTCGCCGCCTCGCCGGGCGACGGCGGCAAGAACTGCCCCCGGCCGTGCGGTACTGGCTGAAGCGGGTTCAGAAGGCCGTCGCGGATCGCTGGGCCGGGGTGACCCGGAAGTGGCCCGAGCCGTGGTACGCCCGCCCGGGCCGGCTGGAGCGATTCAGCGGTGAGATCCGCGGAACGGATGGGCGTGACGTATACGTCGAAGGCACACTGTGGCTGCTGGCCTCGGAAACTCCGAACGCCTTGAGTTCCTGGGGCGGGTGGGGGACGTGTGAACGGTCTTTGGATTTGGGGAGCGAACTTCGAATTCCAGGCCGACGACCGGCCAAGGTTCTCGTCCTCTCAACGCACTTCCCCTCGGAGGAGATCGTTTTCTCGGGTAGCAGTGCGTACCCGAGTGAGGCCGGAGGAGCCAACTAAGATGCTTCGCGTGTTCACCTATGTGGTCAATCCCGTGGCGTCCCAACAGTGGAAAGTATACTGAGGCCAAGCGGTCTGCCTGTACGATGCACCCGACGGCTTTGCTTGACTATTACCGCGAACCGCTGAGGCAGCAATGCCCTTCGACCCGGCGACTCTGACGCCTATTTCTCACAACTGGCTTTAAACGCAGGCACTTTACGAGGGTACGGCACGCGCCGAGTTCGCCAGCCCGCCCGGCGTCATCGAAGGACCAGCCGTCGTCCGGGTCGATCGTGCGGGCCGATGCCGTGTCCGATTGAAGATTGAGAAGATCGACGCTCCCGACGGGAACAACTTCGTATTGGGGTCAGAAGTGCTCGCCTCGGGACGTATCTCATCAACGGCATGTCCAACCCGTGCCTGTCATTAACGGTAAAGACCGAAGCCGGCGCGTTCACCGCGGGTGACAGGATCGTCCACGACGGGTTTCCGTTCGTTACACCAAAGGAGGTGGAACTCCGACCGGTCCAGTCGCGGTTCGAGATGTCGGGAGCGGCTCCGGCAAAGTTCTGGGTGCTGCCGCTGGTGAACTTCCTGCCCAACCCCTGGGAGGGTGAACAAGTCCCAGAGTTGGCGACTCACCCGCTCCGTCTCAACACTTGGCCGCCGCTGCCTGAAGGGTTGCCGGAAAATGATCTGGTGGCCGCGTCTTGGCTTCTCCGTCGTCGTGCCGGGCTTTACTACTTCTTCGTGAACGGCGAACCGGGCTTCATCGAGCGGATGCCGAACCTCACGGCCAGGGCCAAAATGGTCCGTCGCAAGAAATCACGGCGGATCACCGGCGTGATGGTCGGCCCTGCCCACGTCCAGGATGTCGAGTTCTCGGAGTACGCCAGCCTGTTCCCCCAAGACATCTTGGGCATGCTTTCGCTGGCGACCGGGGTGCCCGTTGGTGCACCATGGCTCGAGTTCCGCGACGAGAAGGGTTCATTAGTCCGACGAGTCCACTGTTTCGGGGCGGGGCGATACGAAAGGACGCACACGGCGATTCCTAGACACATGGCAACCAACGCACTGGGTTATCTGGTAGGGAAAGTGCTGGCAGCCGCGGACCGCGGCCAGAAATTCCTTCGTGTTGCCGTCAACCACGCTCTGGCGGCGTCGAATCAGCATCATTCTCTCGAGAGCCAGTTCATCAGCCTGTGCCGGGGCTTCGAGACGCTCTGCCGCCAGCACGGATTCATCAAACAGGACTTGTCGCCACGGTTGTGGCCGGCGCAGCAGACCGAAGTGAAGGCCATCCTTCAGGAGGCAGCGGCGAAGATCCGTAAGATCCAGAAGGCCGAAACGGACCTCGGCCGTAAGCCGGTACTGGAAGCCATCGGATCTCGCGTTCAGAACGCGGCCCAGATCGAGAAGTCGTTCGGGTTGGCCGTCGCCGACTTGGCTCTAAAGTTCGGCTTTCACGACGCTCAGGTGCTCGACGCCTTCTTGGCGGCCAAGCCCCATCCGACGGGCAAGACGTGGCCGGGTGTTCTTACGCACTACAGGGCGGCGGCGACCCATGACGCGTACTTCGATTGGGCAAGTCGCGAAGATCTGCACACGATCCTTCGGGTGAGAGACCACCTCCACGATCTCCTCATCCGGGTGTTGTTCAAGACGGTCGGATACGACGGCCCGTACCAGTCACCGATCCCGCCGTTGATGCAGCGAGAATCCGTGGAATGGGTGAAGCCTTCAACGTCCCCAGGTCTGCTCGGTTTCGCCTGACATCCGACGGCGCTTGCCTCACGGCCGCTGAGGAAATCGTACCGCCCGCGGGGCCAGGGCGCAACAGAACGACGCCCGACGTGCGTTTCGCTGCGCCAGAATCTTGCCCTATCGATGACGGACCGCGGAATCGGAGGCCATTCGGCTGTTAACCCGCGGGGCTGTTAACCCGAGACTCCGAGAGTTTTTCTCCGTTCGTCTCGGGGTGCGAGACGAACCCAAGCGTTTCGCCTCGCACCCTCGATTGCGTTTCGCGAACTGGAGACTCTGGTCGAGACTTGATAAACGAGAGAATGGCTTGAAATAAGTAGGGAAATGCGGACGGCCGAGAATGTACACTCTCGGCCGATTCCGTTAACCCGCCGGTCCAAAGTTCCGCGACCGGCCTGACGAACTCCCCGGCGAGAACAGATTTCGAACTTTTGTGCGCGACTCTCGGCGCGAGAATACCCTCTGATTGTGACGGAGCGGCTTGTTATCGAGGCGTTTCGATTGATTTGATAAACGAAGAACGACTCCATTCCGAATCCAATCCGGTGTCGGAGTGGAACAGTTTTCAGAGTCCGAAGTCTCGGGTGATATTAAACGGCGGGTCGAAATGCGATTCAGGCCAAACCTTAACCCTCCGAGTTAACAGCTGAGCGACAAGTTTCCCATCGCTCGGCCGCGAGGCGGTCTCAGTGTGGACCGCTGATTGAACTTGCCCAGGCCAGGGATCACGCCCAATCGGCTACAGGCCGCCGAAGCGGGGGGCCTGCGCTGTACGGCTAAAAGTCTTTTCCGTCCCACGATCTGCCTCGATCTCGAGGTTCTCACGCCTCGCCCGCTGAAACCACTTGGATGAGCCTCGTCACCCTCGGCAAGCGAAAAGGCGGGTGTCAGACGCAATCGCGAGTCCCGGTCAATCCGAATCTCGCGGGACTTCGAAAGGTGCCGCTCGACGCTCTGGCCGGTCAATTAAGACTCCGCCATCAACTCGCGTTCGGCCTCAAGCCAGAAGTGGACGCCGTCGCCGGTGGGGCGACCGGCCCGGCACCACTTCTCGTAAGCGCGGTCGCGAATCTGCTCCGGGGTCATACCCCCGGCCCGGCCGGCTTGGGCCGGGGCACCGACTCGCTCCGACGTCTCGGCCGGCGGGGATTGTCGCCTCAACCTCCCGCCCACAAGTCGAAAGACCTGGGCCGCCTCCGGATGTTTCTTCGAGACGCTCGCGGTCGCCTTGACCATTGGACCATCCTCCCGTTTCAGGTGCGAGGTCGGGAGGCAAATACCGTACCGGTTTTGCAGGGTTACGATCGCCGCGGCGGCTCAGCGTTCCGCGAATCAGCTTCGAGGAACGACACCTGCGATACATCCTGTCCAAGCTCTTGACCCACTACATTTCCGAGCGGTCGCACCTGGGGAGGGGCAACGTACCGGTGTCCGACGAACCGCCTTGGACTTGCAGGCTCGGCTCGTGTTTTCCAAAGTTCATCTGCAAGGTGAGGCCGCGAACGGCTCACAGTTGGGATATTACCGCCCTTGGGCGCGCGGCCAGCACGACGTTCCGCTACACGAGCAACCGTATCGGGGCAGGAGACGTCACGAGCTAACACGACACGCCGCGTGCGCACGCAACATCAACGCCCCGGCCTGTTGGTCGGGGCGTTCGTTGTCGCTTCTACCACCCCCTATCAGATCGACTTGTCGGTATCTACCAGTGGCTGCTGATTGATCGAGACCACCTTCCAAGAATGCCGCTCGGGCGGCGAGTTGAAGACGACGCCGGGGATCCCGGAAGGCGGTGTTCATCGTTGTCGGCCACGCCCGCTCCCCTCACTACCCCTTATTTACCGTCGTTTCTCAGGCGAAGAAAGCGAGACAGCGGGTGTCTCCCCCGCTGTCTCAGATCAGAAAGTTGGCCCGTCGCCGTCTCACACGGCCGGCGCCGTCGCCCGGTCGTAGCTCGGGTGGCGGGTGAACACGTCGCGGGCGCGGAAGGTGTCGCCGTCATCGTCCACGGTCACGAGGTACCGGCCGGCGGCGACTTCACCCTCGTAATACTTCGCGTCCGTCTCCGACAACCCCCACCCGGTCAGTGCCCCGACTAACCCGACGGCGGCGGCACCCCCGGCCGCGTTGAGCAGCGTCGTGCCCAGCCACCCGAGCGCGAGAACCGGCCCGAGGACGGGGATGACCCCGGTCATGATACCGAGCGTGACGGCCGCACCCCCGACGGCCCCGGCCGCGGCCCCCACGGCGGCTCCTTCCCCGGCCTTCTCCGCGGCGGCGTCCCGCCCGACCAGACTAATTTGAGCGTCGGTATACCCGGCGGCCTTCAGATCGCGCACGGCGGCCTCGGCGGCGGCGCGGGTGTTGAAAACGCGGACGATGGACTTGCCCATGGCAGGCTCCTTCGAGAGAGGTGGTACAGACGGATTGTGGGCAAGGGATCCGCAGGCACACCTCGTGCCGATTCCCTGACGGTTCGGCCGAGGCGTCCCGACCCGGCAGGCGGGTCACAATGTCGTCGGAGCAACAGTCGCTTCGCCCCTCGCGAGGCTCGACACGACAGCCCCCGAATTCAAAGCCATAACGATTTGGTCCCCGTGTACCGGCCCCGACGGACTGGGGCGGTTGGCCCGTCGGTTGCAAGTGTGCGCTCGCGAACGCCCGACGGGCGTTCATTTCCCACCCGGAGCCGACCATGTCACTCGATTCCCTCCAGGACTTGTACGTCGATGAACTCAAGGACCTGTACAGCGCCGAGGCCCAACTCTTGAAAGCCCTGCCCCGGATGGCAAAGGCCGCGAGTGCCCCGGAGTTGCAGGCTGCCTTCACGGAGCACCTTGAGGTCACCCGCGGGCAGGTCGAACGGCTCGACACGATCTTCGCCGCGTTGGGCGTCAGCCCGAAGGGAAAGAAGTGCAAGGCGATGGAAGGGCTGGTCGAGGAAGGAAAGGAAGTCATCGACGAGGACGGCGAACCGGCGGTAAAGGACGCCGCCCTGATCGGGGCCGCCCAACGGGTCGAGCACTACGAAATGGCCGGGTACGGGACCGTTCGCACCTTCGCCCGGTTGCTCGGCTACACCGAGGCCGAGAAATTGCTCCAACAGACGCTCGACGAGGAGGGTGAGGCGGATAAGGCCCTAACGCAACTCGCGGAGACGGTCATCAACTACACGGCCGAGAACGTGGAGGACACGCACGACGAGGACGAAGTGAAGTCCAAGTCAACACCGAAGCCGAAGTCGAGGGCAAAGGCTCCGGTGAAGAAAGCCGTGGCCAAGCGGTAGGCGGCATGTCGGGAGGGTCCGCAAAACCGCCGGTCGAAGTGATTCACCCTCTGAAGCGAGCCACGAACCCCCTTGTCACCGTGGAGAATTTCCCACCAGTCGGTCATCCCGATGTATGCCTCCGCCATCCGGCAGAGTTTCGCTCCGGGCGGCTCAATGGTCGCGTACGTAGCGACAAAGGTCATGATGGACCGCACCGCCTACGCCCCGTCGGAATCGTCCACGATCGACACCACGGCCTCGCCTGCCCTGAACCCGCGCGGCCATTCGGACTGCCTCTCCCCGGCCGTCGAAGTGGGGGCGAACTACAGGACGTGGGGTTGCGGTAGGTCGAACTCGGCGAGGACGTAGTCGCGCAGTTGGTTGCCGATGTCAACGCCCGCACCGAGCGGCTCTCGCAGGCACACCGGTACGAGTGCTCAACCTTTCGCCGTGCTCGGGGAGAAGCCTTACGCTACCCGCTCGCCGAGCTCATGGCTTACAACTATTCGGAGCGACCGTACCAAAGCAGTAGCGACGGCCCAGCCGCGGTGAATTCGACGACAGGGGTGACCTTACTGCGAGGCGGGTGCGGTGCTGGAAGTGGCTCGGCGGACTTGCTCGGCCAACACCACCGAGCCGCAGCCGACTTCAGCCCATTCGGGACACGGCTCACGTCAAACATCGGTCCAATGTCTGCCTGCACCGGCGCACTCAATCACAGCCGATTTTTTCGGACAAGTGATCGGCCGTGCCCCAGTCCTCCGAATGCCGGAATCGCAAGCAAATCTGGTAGTCACCGTTTTTGACCATGACGGGCGGCGACGATCTGGCTGGGGCCGCTGACGAAGGCCATGCGATTCGACACCGGGTCATTCGCGAACGCGGACAGACCCTATCCCAACGCCGGTGGGCTGAGGCCGACGATGTCTCAACAGACGTCTTCGAGAGGGGCCGACACTTGGACGTGTTGCGGTTGCTAGTCCAGGGAGTCACGGACAACGCCGTCTCACGACTTGAGAATCATGGCTGCGAAAGGGTTGCCTCGAACTTGGTGGGTGGTGCAATCTGCAAATCGCCGTTCGCCGGACCGGATCAGATGACTTCGCGGACGGCGTTTTTGAAGACGGTCTTGAGGATGTCCCACCGGTCCCGCTCGCCGCGGGCCAGCGACTTCGCGAACTGCAAGGCTTGAGCGGTTGTGGCGTGGCCGGGCATCGGGGGCTCGTTCGCGTCCACAACGCACTGCAGCAATGCGGGGCCGGGCTGCCGGAATGCCTCGCCAATGATCCGCTCGGCGTCCTCGGCCTTTTCCACCGTGTACCCTGGCACGCCGACCGCCTCGGCGAACTTGGCGAAGTCGATCGGGTGGAGGTCGCACCCGTACTCCGGGTTCCCCTCGAAGACGATCTGCTCCCACTTGATCTGGCCGAGCGTGTTGTTTTTGACGATGACCACCTTCACCGGCAGGTTGTACTTGGCGACCGTAGCCAGTTCTGTCATCGTCATGGTGAACCCGCCGTCACCGCACACCGCCACGACCGGCCGGCCGGGGAACGCGGCCGCCGCCCCGACGGCGTACGGCAGGGCGTTGCCCATCGTCGCCAACAAACCGGACGCGGAGAACATCATCGTCCCGCGGACTTTCAGGTGCCGGGCCGCCCACGTCGTCACCGTGCCGCAGTCGACGCTGATGATCGCGTCGGCCGGCAAGAATTGGTTGACGGTGTAGCCCACTACCTGTGGCTTCATCGGGAAGTCGGTCCGCCGGCCCCGTTCGTCCATCAGTTCGTTCCACTTCGCCATCCGATCTTGAGCGGTTTCCAGGAACGAGCGGTCAGCTTTCTTTTCGATCAGCGGCAGAAGGGCCGTGAGAATCGGCCGCACGTACCCGGAGAGGCCAACATCAACCGGGTGACGCAGGCCGATACGGGTCGGGTCGATGTCCAACTGCACGCACTTCGCCTGGCCCGGCTTCGGCAGGAACTCCAAGTACGGGAAACTGGTGCCGAGGAGGACGAGGGTGTCACACTCCTTCATCGCGTCCTGCGACGGGGCGGTGCCGAGGAGGCCGAGGCCGCCGCTCGTGTACGGGCTATCGTCGGGCAGGGCCGCCTTGCCGAGCAGAGCCTTCACGACCGGCCCGGCCACCGCGTCGGCGAGTTGTTCGACTTCCGCGGCACACCCAATGGCCCCGCGGCCGATGAGGATGGCCACACGCTTGCCGGCGTTGATGACGTCGGCCGCTGCTTGCAAGGTCTTCGCGCCCGGCGTCAAGCCTGTGTCGGCCACGAGATCGCCGCTGTGACCGGGAACGTTCGCCGCCGATCGCGAGGCGTCGGCGGGCATTTCCTGCACGTCCTTCGGGATGCACAGGTGGGCCACGCCACGGTACGCCAGGGCCGCCTTCACCGCCGCGTCGAGGGCGTTGACCACGTGGGCCGGGCCGGCCACCCGCTCGTTGTACACGGCCACGTCCTGGAACAGTTTGACGAGGTCCACGTCCTGCTGGTAGTTCGTGCCGATCAGGTCGTGGAACGTGTGGCCGGTGACGGCGAGGACGGCCTGCTTGTCCATCTTGGCATCGTACAGGCCGTTGAGCAGGTGAATGCCGCCGGGGCCGCTGGTGGCCAGGCATACGCCGAGGCGGCCTGCGAACTTGGCATACCCGCACGCGGCGAATGCGGCCGCTTCCTCGTGCCGGACCTGCACGTACCGGACCTTGTCCTGCCGCCTGCGGAGCGATTCGAAGATGCCGTTGATGCCGTCGCCCGGCAGGCTGAAGACGGTGTCCACGCCCCAGGCGATGAGCCGATCGACGAGGACGTCGGCCGCGGTGGTTGCCATGCGAAGCTCCGAATCAGGGGTGGTCATTCGTTGTTCGCGGCGGCGGCCCGGTCGGTCAGGACCGTCGCCGCGGCGGGCAAGAGGTCACGGCTTTCCGCGCCGGTGGCGGTCGCCTGGCCGATGCCGCCCGGTTCGGGCAAGAGCCAACGGTTCGCCACGGCCATCGCGTCGGCCGTGAGGTTCGGGAACAGAGCTTGAACCGCGACGATGAACTTCGCCGGCAGGCCGAGGAGGAGTTCGGCCTCGCCCCGCGCGCACGCGGCGAGGACGGCTCGGGCTGCTCCCTCTCCGCTCACCGAGAGGCCCGGCAGGCCGTTGGTGAGTGCGAACCAGGCGTATTCTTCCGCGTGCCGGCCCTTAAACTCGGCGTTGACGTGGCTGCCGGTCCGCATCAAGCCGGGGCACACGGTCGTGACCGTAACGCCGTGCTTCCGAACCTCGCTCCGCAGGCCGTTCGAGTACCCGACGAGGGCGAACTTGCCGACCGAGTACGGCAGCAGGTGCGGTACCGCGACCTTCCCGCCGACGGAGGCAATGTTCACGATCCGCCCCGCCCGTCGGGCCTTCATCTCGGGTAGCACCTCGTTGATCGCGTGGTATGCCGCCCAGAAGTGCGTTTCGAGCGACCGCTGGAAGTCCGGCTCGCGCATCTCGTCGAGCGGGCCGACCTGAATGACCCCGGCGTTGTTGATCAGCACGTCCACCGGGCCGTTCTCCCGCCGGGCGGCGGCGACCCATTCGCGGACTTGCCCCGCGTGGGTCACGTCGCACGGCCGGGCGAACACCTTGCCCCCGGCCGCGGTGAGTTCCTCTTCCGCCCGCCCGAGTTCGTTCGGGTCGCGGCCACAAATCGAGAGGCGTGCTCCCGCCGCGGTCAGTTGCCGGGCGAGGAGCAACCCCAGCCCGCGGGAGCCGCCGGTGATGACGACGTGCTTGTTCGCGAAGTCGTACCGGGGCTTCAGCGCGCGGTAAGCGAAATAGCCGGCAACGCCGGCAGACGCGAGGAGCAGGGTCCGATTCATGAGCCACTCGTCGTGAGGGTGCGGCACGGACCGTTGGGCCGTGCTTTGCAGCAAGAGCAGTACCAAACGCCTCCCGCCCGCGTTAGCGGTCGTTCTTCTTCACGTCCACGTCCACGCCCTTGTCGGCACCCTCCCGGTTCACGTCCACGCTCACCCGCGGCGTGCGGATGTGGACGTCAGTCTTCTTGTCGGGGTCTGACGGAGTCGTGTTGTGGGTGGTCGTGGTCGTCGTGGTGGTCGCCTTGTTAGGCGACGCGGGCTGTTCGCACCCGGCGGTGAACAGGGCGGCGGTCAACAGGAAGAAGCGGCGCATCGGTGGGTCCTCCACGGTGTTCATCTGCGAAAATTGGCGGCCATCATCAGCACGCGGCGTGCCGCTCACGGCCGGGCAGCGTGCTCCCACCGAATCGGCAGGCGGGTGCGCGGCAGGACGCGGCCGTGGCCCTTTTGTCACTCTTCAGATCGGGCACGGCGGTTGCGGAGGGATTGTGCAGAACACCGTTTCCCGTTCGGGCGGTGGATGGGTTCCAACATCAGGAGTGTTGCCATGTCGAACATCAAAGACACCGTGGCGGGAGCCGCCAACGCCGTGAGTGACGCGGCCAAGACCGTGGGGCACAAGATTGCCGAGGGGGCGTCCGAGGCGGCGGCGTTCGTTAAGGAGAAGGCCGGCCTGGGGTGTTCCGCGACGGGCGAAAGTGCGGGCGTGGCCGGCATCCATGAGCGGATGGAAGTGTACGCCTCGTGCGGCAAGAAGGTCGGCGTCGTCGATCACGTCGAGGGGAACGCCATCAAGCTGACGCGGAAGGACAGTCCGGACGGCCAGCACCACTTCGTCCCAACGGCGTGGGTCGGCCGGGTGCACGAGAACCACGTCCACCTGACGAAGAACTCGGTCGAGACGGAAAGTAACTGGAAGAGCGACGCCGGCTCGTGCGCCGGGTGATGGCACCGTGATTGCTTACGCCGGCCCGCCGTGTATGAGGCGGGCCGGGTCGTTTTCGTCCTCCGGCCGTCACACGGGGTCCTTGAGCCACCCGCGGCGGAGGGCGTACCGGACCACGTCTACCCGCGTCCGCAGGCCGAGCTTCTCCAGCGACCGCGTCTTGTACGTCTCGACCGTCTTCACGCTCAGGTTCAAGTTCGACGCGATCTCCTTGTTGCTGAACCCCTCGGCGATGAGCTTCAAAACCTCCTGCTCCCGCTGGCTCAACTCACCGCCGGCGGCCCCGTCGGCGACGCGGTCCAGGAGTTCGTCCCGCAGCCCGTCGGCCAGGGCCGGGTCGAGGTACGTCTGGCCGGCCGTCACCGCCCGCACGGCCCGCAGGAGTTCGTCGGCCGCGGACCGCTTGAGGACGTATCCCGCTGCCCCGGCCGCGAGCATCATCCGCAGGTAGCCCCGGTCCTCGTGAACGCTCAGGGCGACGATCTTCCGCGTCGGGTTCGCCCGGTGAATCTGCTCGGCGGCCGCCACCCCGTTCAGCCCGGGCATCGACACGTCCAGGACGACCAGGTCGGGGTCCAACGCAACGGCGAGTTCGACCGCGGCCGCCCCGTCCCGGGCCTCGCCGACGACTTCGAGGTCGGGTTCGCCGTTCAGCAGGGCCTTCAGTCCTTCGCGGACGACGGCGTGGTCGTCGGCCAACAGGATCCGGACTTTGTTCGGCATCGTCCACCGGCCTTTCGGAGTTGGTGTGACGCGCCCCGTCCCGGACGGAACGTTCGAGACGAGAACCGCTGTTCCGGCCTTTGTTAGCGGGTTGGCGCGAACCGCCGTCGGGAGTTTCACGGACGCCGCCCTACTTTCCCCGCCGGCTCACCCGTCGGTCGGCTCCGGGAGGCGGGCAATGACCGTCGTCCCGCGGCCCGGTTCGGACTCGATTTGAAGCTCCCCGCGGAGCAGGCCGAGCCGCTCCCGCATGCCCATCAGGCCGAGGCGGGTGCCGGCGGCCGCGGGGTCGAACCCGGTGCCGTTGTCCTCGACCGTGGCCTGGATCGTCCCGTCGGCCCGGGTGACCATCACGCTCACGGCCGTCGCCCCGGCGTGCCGGGCCACGTTCGTCAACGCCTCCTGAACGACCCGGTACACGGCCGTCTCGACTTCCGGGGCCGGCCGGGTGCCGCCGAGGTTGGCGTACAGGTCGGCCGGGACGCCCTCCCGGCGGGACCACGCCGCGGTCAGGTCGCGGAGGGCGGCCTCCAGGCCGAGGTCGTCGAGGGCGGTCGGCCGAAGGCGCACGGCCGCGGCGTGCAACTCGCGGCCCATGTCGTCGGCCAACTTCCGGGCGTAGGCCAACCGCTCGGCCGGCACGCCGCCGGGCGGCACGGCGGCGGCGACGGCCTTCAGGGCCATCGACAGGCCGGCGTGCGTCTGGCCGACGGTGTCGTGCAAGTCCCGCGACACCCGCTTCCGCTCCTCCTCTTGGGCGGCCGACAGCCGCAAGGCCAGTTCCCGGCGGCGGTCGATTTCCGCCTCCAGGGCGTCCACGGCCGCCGCCAGTTCGGCCGTCCGCTCGGCCACCCGCCGCTCCAGTTGGTCGCGGGCGGCCCGCAGTTCGTCTTCCATCCGCTTCCGGTCGGTCAGGTCCCGTACCACCTTGACGAAACCGGCCACCCGGCCGTCGGCGTCCCGTACCGCGGTGCACACCCCGCTCGACCAGAACCGGCGGCCGTCCTTCCGCACCATCCAGCCGTCCTCGTCGGCCCGGCCGTTGGCGGCGGCCGCGGCCAGTTCCCGCTCCAACCGCCCGGCCGCCCGGTCTTCGGGGGTGAGCAGCACGGCGACCGACCGGCCGGTGATTTCGGCGGTCGTGTACCCGAACAGTCGCTCGCCGCCGGCGTTCCAACTCGTCACCCGGCCGTCGGGGGTCTTGGCGAACAGGGCGTGGTCGGGGATGTGTTCGACCAGCAGGCGGAACCGCTCCTCGCTGTCCCGCACGGCCGCCTCGGCCCGCGCCCGGTCGTCCGCCTCGCGGCCGCGGGAGATGATGATGGCGGCCGCCCGGGCCAGCCCGGCGGCCGATTCGAGGTCCCGCGGCGACGCCGCGCGGGGCGAGCGGAAGTACAGGGCGAACGTGCCGACCACCCGCCCCGTTGCCGACTCGACCGGGAACGACCACACGCCGCGGATGCCGTGCCGCTCGGCCAGCGACTGCCAGGCCCCCCAGGCGGGGGCGGTGGTCACGTCCGGGATGACGACGGGCCGGCCGGTGGCCACGGCCCGGCCGCAGGCCAGCGCGTCCCGGCCGATCTGGAACGCCTTCGCGGCCTCCGCGTACAGTTCGGACATGCCGACGACGGGGTACAGGGCGTTTCGGGCGGGATCGACGAGGTAGAACGCGCACCGGGTGCCGTCGCCCGCCTGCTCGGCCGCGGTGCGGGCGAGGACGCCGAGCGACTCGGCCAGCGGTGCGCCGTTGACGGCCGCCTGGAACGCCTCCTTCTGCCCGGCCAGCCACGCCTCGCTCGCCCGCAAGGCGGCCTCGGCTTTCGCCCGGTTGACCGCCTCCCAGGTCCGCTCGGCCACTTCCTCCAGGAGCGACACCTCGTCCGCCGCCCACCCCTGCGGGTGGTTGGCGGTGACGCCCAGGCCGCCCACCAGCACGCCCCCCTTGACCAGCGGGACGGAGACGTACGAAAGCACCTCGGCGGTGGTGTAGGCGACCTTCAGCGCGGGCGGCAGGTCTGTGTCGGCCCGCACGTCGGTCGATACGACCGTCCGCCCGTCCCGGAGGTCGGCGAGGGCCTTTGCTCCGAGCGTCGAGAGCGGGTGGCGGCCGACGACGGTCGGCGGGTCGCCCGGCCACTCGTGGGTGACGACGTACTCCGCCCCGGCCACCTCGAAGTACGTGACGCGGTTGAGGCCGAGGTGTTCACCCACGAGCCGGCCGGCCGTGGCCGGGATCGCGTCCGCGTCGGCCAGCGGCCGCAGCGTGTCGCTCAGCTTCAGCAGGAACGCCTGCCGCTCCTCGCTCGCCCGCAGATTGTCGCGGGCCAGGACGGCGTCCTCCATCAGGTTGAGCGCGGCACGGCGGGCGGCCTGCAGTTCGGCGTTCACCGACTGCAGGCCGGTCAGCGGGTCGAGGCCGGAGGGGTCAGTCATCCTCGCCCTCCGTGTCGAACTTCAGCGGGTAGCGGTCCGGCCGGCCCAGTTCCGGGCACAGGGCGTTCACCTCCTGCTTGAGTTCGATCATCCGCGTCTCGCGGCTGACCATCGCCTGGTTGAACCGGGTGAGCTCGTCCAGGTTCGTTTGCAGGGCGTCCTCGGTCCATCGCCGCTCGATCAGGTGGACCGCCGGCAAGGCGTACAGGTCGGCCAACCGCAGTTCCCGCGAAGTCGTGACGTGCGTCTCGCGGAAGTGGACCTTTAGCACGCCCTGGAACTCGCCCTGCCGCGTGGTCAGCGGCGTACTGACGGCCGCCCGGTAGCCCAAGACGGCAGCGGTGGCGGCGTGCTCGGCGAACATCGCCTCGGCCGGGATGTCGGCCGCCACCACCCGCTTGCCGGTGCGGATGGCCGCCGCGCACGTGGAGTGGAAGTCGCGATCGATGACCGGAACGGCGGCCAGGACAGTCGGGTCGAACCCGCGGAAGGCGGCGTACCGCAGCGCGTCGGCAACCGGGTCGTACACCTGCACCGTGCCCTTGTCGGCGGCGTGCAGGGCGACGGCCGCGTCCAGCACGTGACCCAGGGCGGCCGGCAGGTCCGGTGCGGTGAGCAACCGGTCGGACAGGTCGTGCAGTCGGGTAATGGCCGCTAGCTCGGTCTCGGCTCGTTGCCGCTCGGTCACGTCCACGAACGTCACCACCACCCCGTCGATGCGGTTGTCCTGGGTGCGGTACGGCAGCACCCGCCGCAGGTACCGGCGGCCGCTCTCGCTCTCGATCGGTCGCAGGACCGGCACCAGATTGTCCAGCACCGCCTGGGCGTCGGCCGTCAGGTCCGGGTCGGCGAACTTCCGCCGCAGGTCGGCCAGCGGCCGGCCGACGTCCGACGGGATGAGGTCGAGCAGGTCGCGGACGGCCGGGGTGAACCGGCGGATGCGGAACTTGGTGTCCAGGAACAGCACCGCGATGTCGGTGCTCGTCAGCAGGCTGCCCAGGTCGTTGGCCGTGCCCTCCAGCTCGCCCATCTTGGCCTGCAACTGGGCGTTCACCGTCACGAGTTCTTCGTTCAGGCTCTGCATCTCCTCCTTCGAGGTTTCCAGTTCCTCGTTGGTGCTTTGCAGCTCCTCGTTCAGGCTGGTCGCCTCCTGGTGGCTGGCTTTCAGTTCCTCGTTGCTGGTCTGCATCTCCTCCAGCGCGCCCTGGAGTTCGTTGCGGACCCGGTCCAGTTTCTGGGACATCCGGTCGGCGGCCGACGGGTCGCCCTCGGGGATGGGCGGCAGGACCGGCTCCGGGATGTCGCGGAAGGTGACCAGGTACAGCGGGGCGGACCCGCGAGGGGCGAGCGGGATCGCCCCCACCTCGATCCGCACCCGCCCGTCCGGGGTGTCCACCAGCCCGTCGCGGACGGCCACCGGTCCTTGCGTGTCGGCCGCCCGGTGCAGGGCCGTCCGCACCGCCCCCCGCATCTGGTCGTGGGCCAGGGCCAAGAGGTCGTGCGTTGGCCCGCCGGCCGGCAGCGACAGGTAGCGGCAGGTGGTCCCGTGGACGTGGACCACCTGCCCGGCCCCGTCCACCGCTACCGCCGCCGGCGTGTGACGGTCGAGCAGGGCGCGGTTGACGAGCTGCGCGACCGGCAGCGGCAACAGGCTCGCGCCGTTCCCCAACGCCTGCTTGACCTCGCGGCCGGCGGCCGCCAGCGTCGGCAGATCGAGCGTACCGGCCCGGGTCGGCCCGATCCGGCGGAACAGCCGATGACGCTTGTCGATCGGCTCGAAGTCCGCCTCGGCCGGCCCCGCCGACTCGCTGTTGCCGAGCAGCAAGGCCCCGCCTTCGCGCAGCCCGAAGTGCAGTACACTCAGCACCCGCCGCTGGGTTTCCGGCACCAGGTAGATGAGCAGGTTGCGGCAAGTGGCGATGTCCAGCCGGCTGAACGGCGGGTCCAGCAGCACATTCTGCGGGGCGAAGATGATGAGCTCCAGGAGTTCCTTCTTGACCCGGTACGTGCTGTCGTCCTTGTCGAAGAACCGGGCCAACCGCTCTGGGGTGATTTCGCTCTCGATGCCGTTGGGGAAGGTGCCGGTGCGGGCCGCCCCGAGCGCTCGCTCGGCCATGTCGGTGGCGAACACCTTGACGTCGAACCGCTTTCCGTGGGCCTCGGCCGCCTCGATGAGCAGCATGGCCAGGCTGTACGCCTCCTCGCCGGTGGCGCACGCGCTTACCCAGCAGCGGACCTCCGCCCCGTCGGCCCGCTCGGCGGCCAAGGGGCGGATGACCTTGTCCCACAGCACGTCCCACGCCTCGGGGTCGCGGAAGAAGCCGGTGACGTGGATGAGCAGGTCGTCGGCCAGGGCCATCACCTCGGCCGGCGTCTGCCGCAACGCCCGCACGTACTCGGCCATGGTGGCGTACTGGCCGAGGCCCATCCGCCGGCGGACGCGGCGGAGCAGCGTCGGCTTGCGGTAGCCGGTGAAGTCGTGCCGGGTGCGGGTGCGGAGGACGGCCAGCACGTCGGCCAGGGCTTGGTCGTCCCGCGGGCTGGGTTCGGGCGGGGCGTCGGTGGTCGAGTACGGGTGGCCGGCGTACTTGGCGAGGGCCTCCGGCACCTCGGCCGGGCGGAGGATGTAGTCCGGCAGGTGGGCGTCGATCAGGTGCCGCGGCATGGCCGGGAACTTGGCGCTCTCCGGCTCCTGGGCGATGACCAGCCCGCCGACAGCCTTGACCGCCTGCGCCCCGGCCGTGCCGTTCGAACCCATGGCGCTGAACACGACGGCGACGGCCCGCTGTTGCTGCTCCTCGGCCAAGCTGCTGAAGAAGTCGTCCACCGGCCGGCCGTGCCCGCGGGCGGAGAGGTCCGGCCCGAGGTGCAGGCGGCCGTCCTTAATGGTGAGCGTGTGGCCGGGGCGGATGATGTAGACGTGGTCGGCCTCGACCGGCTGCCCGTCCTCGACCTCCCGCACCGGCATGGCCGTGTGGCGGGTGAGGATTTCGGCCATCAAACTCTCGCGGTCCGGCGGCAGGTGCTGGACGAAGACGTAGGCCATGCCGGCGTCGGACGGGCACGCCTGGAGGAACTCGGTGTACGCCTCCAGCCCGCCGGCGCTGGCCCCGATGCCGACGACCGTGAACGGCAGCCGCGGCTTGCGGGTGCCGTCCGGCGGGCAGGTCAGCCGGTCGGCCCCGCTGGCCCCCTCGGCTCCGTCCCGGTCGCCCGCTTCATTTCCCGTGTGACTCGTCACGCCATCTCCCTGGGAAGTTGCAGAAGTGTTGATGCACTCAGCCTAACCCCACCGCCCCGAAACGGCCACGAAGTGACCCCCGTCGCCGTGTCGGGAGAATCCGCTACAGGCGTTCAGCCGTCAACCAACTTCATTAGCAGAAGAACTATCCGAGCAGCTGTGCCCTGGTCCGGTTGAAGATCGCCTCCGGCCCGGCGCACTTGCCATGAGAATGGGAACCCACGGTTCGTGTCGGGAGCTTGCGGGAACGGCACCACGGGCCATCCGCTCGGGCTCGGCCGGTACGACTTTTGCAAGTGGTCTTGCCCGCCGATCCTCAACATTTGCACACACTCCCAGGTTTGAACATGGCCGCGTCCCAGAAGCCGTCCCCGGTGGACCCCACTCCCGCTTCGGGCACCCTCCCCGACTCGCCCGGCACCGGCGGCGAGACGCACCAGACGGCCGGCGGCAAGAGCCCTGTGCTAACCACTCAGCAAGGCGCACCCGTCGCCGACGACCAGAATACGCTACGCGCCGGCCCCCGCGGCCCGGCCCTGTTGGAAGACTTCCACTTCCGCGAAAAGCTCTTCCACTTCGACCACGAGCGCATCCCCGAGCGGGTCGTCCACGCCCGCGGCTTCGGCGCGCACGGGTACTTCGAGAACTACAAGCCGCTGACGGACCTGACGCGGGCCGACCTGTTCCAGCGGGCCGGCGAGCAGACGCCGGTGTTCGTGCGGTTTTCCACGGTCGCCGGCAACAAGGGCTCGGCCGACATGGCCCGCGACGTCCGCGGGTTCGCCGTCAAGTTCTACACGAAGGAGGGCAACTGGGACCTGGTGGGCAACAACATGCCCGTCTTCTTCATCCAGGACCCGATGAAGTTCCCGGACATGGTCCACGCCTTCAAGGACGAGCCGGACCGGGGTTTCCCGCAGGCGGCGACGGCCCACGACAACGCCTGGGACTTCATCTCGCTCACGCCCGAGGCCATGCACATGGTCATGTGGGTCATGTCCGACCGGGCCATCCCGCGGTCGTTCCGGTTCATGGAAGGGTTCGGCGTCCACACCTTCCGCCTCGTCACCGCGCAGGGCAAATCGACCTACGTGAAGTTCCACTGGAAGCCGAAGCTCGGCCTGCAATCGGTGGTGTGGAACGAGGCGGTGAAGATCAACGGGGCCGACCCCGACTTCCACCGCCGCGACCTGTGGGACGCCATCCAGACGGGCGACTTCCCCGAGTGGGAACTCGGCCTCCAACTGTTCGACGACGCCTTCGCCGACGAGTTCGAGTTCGACGTCCTCGACCCGACGAAAATGATCCCGGAAGAGCAGGTGCCCGTCCAAATCGTGGGCAAACTCGTACTCAACCGCACGGTGGACAATTTCTTCGCCGAGACGGAGCAGGTGGCGTTCTGCACGCAGAACGTGGTGCCGGGGGTCGACTTCACGAACGACCCGCTGTTGCAAGGGCGGAACTTCTCGTACCTCGACACGCAACTGAAGCGGCTCGGCGGGCCGAACTTCACGCACATCCCGATCAACGCCCCGAAGTGCCCGGTGATGAACTTCCAGCAGGACGGGCACATGGCCGTGCGGAACCCGAAGGGCCGCGTGAACTACGAGCCGAACTCGTGGGCCGACGCCCCCGGCCCGCGGGAATCGCCGACGGCCGGCTATCGGACGTTCCCCGAACCGATCAACACGCCCAAGCAGCGGGTGCGGTCGGAGACGTTCGCCGACCACTACAGTCAAGCCCGTCAGTTCTACGTCAGCCAGACGCCCCTGGAGCAGCAGCACATCGCCAACGCGCTGACGTTCGAACTGAGCAAGGTGCAGACGCTCGCGATCCGGGTGCGGATGGTGTCGCACCTCCTGAACATCGACGCCGCGTTGGCCGACACGGTGGCGAAGGGCCTGCGGTTGAAGGACATGCCGGCGGCGGCCGCGGCGGCGAAACCGACCCGCGCGGACCTGAAGCCGTCGCCGAAACTCAGCATCGTGAAGAACGGCCCCGCGTCCTTCAAAGGCCGCAAGGTTGGTGCGCTCGTGACCGACGGCGTGGACGCCGGCGTCCTCGCAGCCCTCCGCAAGGTACTGAAAGCGGAAGGGGCGGTGCTGAAGTTGATCGCCCCGGAAGTCGGCGGTGTGAAGGACTCGGCCGGGACGTGGCACGACGCCGACGAGAAGCTCGAGGGCGGCCCGTCGGTGTTGTTCGACGCCGTGGCCGTGCTGCCGTCCAAGGGCGGGGCGGACGTTCTCACGCAACTGCCGGCCGCCCGCGACTTCGTCGCCGACGCGCGGGCGCACCGCAAGTTCATCGGCTACGCGGCGGCGGCCACGCCATTGTTCGAGAAGGCCGGCGCGGGCGACGGCATCGACGAAGGCTTCCTACCGCTCAACAAGCCCGGCGATGCCGACGCCTTCGTGGCGGCCTGCCGCAAACTTCGCTTCTGGGACCGGGCCGGCGCCGAGCGATAACCAACGGGAACCTCGTGGAGAGTTGGCCATGAATCAGGACCGCCGATCCGTAATCACCGCCCTGGGATTGGCCCTACCGTTCGGCTCGCCCGCGCGGGCTTCGGGCCCCGCCGGGCCGGCTCCCTGGCTGAGCCTTCGCTCTTTCGAGGACGCCGTGCGGGACGCCTTCCACGGCGGAGCGATCGGTTGCCGGCGGATCGCGGTCGGCCACTCCGCGGCGGTCGAGGCCGGCCTCCAGGGTTGCACCAACGACCGCCTGTTCGCCGGCTTCCCGGCCGGCCGCCTGCGGATCGTGGGGGGCGGTTCGCAACCCGGCCCGATCGTTAGCGGCGTGCGGTTGTACGTGACCACAGTCGATGTCCGGGTCACGACCGGCCCGACGGCGGGGCGACCGCTCGATTTCGCTTCGTTGCCACCGGCCCCGATTCTCGTAGCGGATTACCCCTCCGGACGTAGCGAATGTCCATCGACAGCGCCACCGTCGGTCAAAACTTATCCCGCAAAGTCGCAAGTCTAACCACCTCGGCAAGGCCATGATCACGGCGATAAGGTGTGAGCAGTTCTTTCAATCCGTCGGTCTGGTCGAAGAATCTGATTTCGAAACTGTAATTGCTGAGGGCAAACGCGAACAACGGAGGTTCCCGCGACAGAGGGTGCGCAGCGAGGGCGGCGATTCCCCGAGAACGAGAGGCTCCTGAACGGGTAGACGACGAATCCGTAGTGCCCGTCCCGCGTCTGCCACTGCTCAATCGGTCACGTCGATCCCTGAACGGGTCGACTGCAATCAACCGTGAGACTGGACCGGGGTTAGTGTCACCCCTTGGAGTTTGATCACCGGGCGAGCGGCGATTGCTCGATCCGGGCGGCCAAATCGCGTGGGTCGTCGTAAACGGCATCCGCGGCCAAATCGCGATCCGCCCAGCCGCCGCACCGGAGGGCGATGACCCGCACCTTGGCCCGCCGCGCCGCCTCCACGTCATAGGGCGTGTCGCCGAGCATGACGACCTCGGCGGGGGTTAGGGCGATCTTTTTCAAGGCGGCGTGCAAGATGTCGGGGTCCGGCTTGGACTTGTCCGCGTCGTCCGACGACGCCTTCTCCTCGACGTACCGTTCGCCGTTGAACAATCGCAACAGCGACTTCAGTTCCCGCTCCTTCGCGGAACTGGCGACGACCAGTTTGAGGCCACGACCCTTCAAGAGTTGCAACAACTCCTCGACACCGCGACACGGTCGCAGCGTCGGCAAGAACTCTTCAAGGAAGATTTCGCCCCGCCGGTCGCTAACCTTCTTCCCCTCGGCCGACTCGGCGTCGATCCCGCTGACCTTCGGCAAGAGCTTGTCGCCGCCCATGCCGATCAGCGGTCGGACTATCTCGAACGGCACGGACCGGCCCGTCTCCTGGAATGCCTGCACCCAGGCGTGGGCGTGGGCGTCGTTGCTGTCAACTAGCGTGCCGTCAACGTCGAGCAGTACGCCGCGGGTCGTGGGCATGGGTGACTCCTTATCGAGGGATCGGAACGGGCCGTCCGGTGCGGGTCGCCTCCGCGATAGCGATGATCGCCCGCACGTCGGCCAGACCCTCTTCGCCGGGCGTGAGGGGGTTCTCGTTCTTCAGCACGCATGTCGAAAAGTAGTCCATTTCGGCGGCGAAGTGGTTGACCGGCGACAGGTCGAACTTCGCCTTCCGCTTGTCCTTCTCCAGCACGAGTTCCTGTCCGGCGTAGCCGAACGCCCCGTCCATGCTGAGGGTGGCCGCCGCCCCCTGCACGGTGTACCGGCGAACGCCCGCGACGCCGAAACTGCAATCGCACACGGCGACCGTCCCCGACGGGAACCGCAGGGTGAAGGCTACGCTCTCGGCCACTTCGCGGAACCGCGGGTCGTCCTTCGGCCGCACGGCCACGGCCGTCACCTCGGTCGGCTCCTCGCCGGTCAGGTACCGGGCCGCGTTCAGGCAGTAGACGCCCACGTCCTCGACCGGCCCGCCGGCGAGGGCCTTGCTGAGCCGGATGTTCGGGGCCTTCGTGTCCTGGCCGTTGCTCGCGGTGATGAGCTTGATCTTGCCGACCTCGCCCTTGCGGCACAGGTCGATGGCCGTGCGGTTGAACGGCTCGTGCCGGAGGCGGTAGGCGATCATGAGTTTCCGCTTCGCCTCCTTGCCGGCGGCGATCATCCGCTCGCACTCGGCCACGGTCGCGGCCATCGGCTTCTCACACAGGACGTGTTTGCCCGCCTTCAGCCCGCGGACGGTGTACTCGGCGTGCAGACTGTTCGGCAGGATGACGTAGATGACGTCCACCTGCGGGTTCTTCGCGATCGTGTCGTAGTTCTCGTAGTCGTAGACGTTCTTCGGGTCGATGCCGTACACCGCGGCCACCTTCTTCGCCTTGTCCGGGTGGCCGCTGACGAGGGCAACTGGCTTCGACAGGCGGCACTTCGCGAACGCGGGCAAGACTTCTTCCAGCGCCAGTTGCCCGAGGCCGACGACCGCCCATCCGACGGTCTTCGCGACCGGCTCCGGCACCCGGACGTGCGGCGGTTGCTTGTCCGGCGGGGCGAGCGGCGGGTCTTGGGCCGCGCCCGCTTGCGACGTGAGGATTGTGGCTCCGGTCATGGCGAGGAACCTCCGGCGGTCGGGGTGCGGGTCGGGGAAGGCGTGCATAGGATCGTCTCGAACCGGGCGAGCGAGAGCGGTGAAGGCTGCAAACGCCGTTCCGGCGGACCGAGTTAGACGACTTCGCGGGGCCGGCATTCATTTCGCTCGTGCATCACGTTTGGCCAGGTAGACTGCCGTGAGGCACACCAGTTCCACGTCCGAGTCCGCACCGTCCCGGTAGGTGGCCCGATCAAACGCCGCACGGACCGCCGGCAGGTGCTGGTGCACGAACGACCGGAGGAACTCGAAGTAGCGGAGAAGCAACGCGGCCGTCGGGCCGTCGAACGGGGCGGCCCGGTCGAACGGGTACGCTACCCGGCGGACCGATGCAAACCCCGCGGTACGGACGCCGCGGAGCAGGACGGACTCCCGGGGTGCGGATCCGAGGGGTCGCTCATTACGTCGTACGGTCAGGGCTTGAGAACGACCTTGACGCACCCGTCCTGCTTGTCCCGGAACGTCTTGTACCCCTTGGGAGCGTCGGCCAGTGGCAGCCGGTGGGTGATGATCGCCGCCGGGTCGATCTCGCCCTTCTGGATCTTCTCCATCAGCGGCTTCAGGTACCGGTGGACGTGCGTCTGCCCCGTCTTCATGACCAGCGACTTGTTGATGAACGCCCCCATCGGCATCTGGTCCACGAACGAGTACACGCCGGGGACCGACACCGTGCCGCCCTTCCGGCAGCACATTATCGCTTGCCGCAGGGCCGCCGGCCGGTCGGTGCCGACGCCGACCGCGGCCTTCACCCGGTCGACGACGGCGGGCGTGCTGCCCCACCCGTGCGCCTCCGCCCCCACGGCGTCGATGCACCGGTCCGGCCCGCGGCCCTTGGTCATCTCCTGTAGCCGGTCGTAGACGCTGTCCTTCACGTTCATGAAGTCGATCGTCTCCGCCTTGCCGAGCCGCTTGGCCATCTCCAACCGCTCGGGCACGCGGTCGATGGCGATCACCCGCCCCGCCCCGAACAGCCACGCGCTCTGGATGGCGAACTGGCCGACCGGCCCGCACCCCCACACGGCCACCGTCTCGCCCGGCTCGATGTCCGCCTGCTCGGCCGCCATGTATCCGGTCGGCAGGATGTCGGTGAGGAAGAGGACCTTCTCGTCCGCCAGGCCGTCGGGGACCTTGTACGGCCCGACGTCGGCGAACGGCACGCGGACGTACTCCGCCTGCCCGCCGGCAAACCCGCCGAGCATGTGCGAGTACCCGAACAGGCCCGACGGCGAGTGGCCCATGGCCTCCTCGGCGACCTTCGCGTTCGGGTTGGAGTTGTCGCAGCAGGAGAAGAGCTGTTTCTGGCAGAAGAAGCACGCGCCGCACGCCATCGTGAACGGCACGACCACGCGGTCGCCCTTCTGGAGGTTGGTGACGGCCGACCCGAGTTCGACCACCTCGCCCATGAACTCGTGGCCGAGCACGTCGCCGGCCTCCATCGTCGGCATGTACCCGTCGAACAGGTGCAGGTCGGACCCGCAGATGGCGGTGGACGTCACCTTGATGACCGCGTCGCGGGGGCTCTCGATTTTCGGGTCGGGGACGGTGTCGACCCGCACGTCGCCCTTGCCGTGCCAGCACAGCGCTTTCATGGTCGGTCCTTGTTCCAAGAATGGTGACGATGCCTACGGTCGCAGACCCGCAACATCTGCGCCCGAACCCGGCGATCGCCCGGAGACAAGGACTTTTCCCGACGCCGCAGGATCGCCCGGCCCGACAAAGTGATCCACGCCGTGGGCCCGGCGGGGCCGCGGATCGGCCGATTGAGAAGTTGAGTTCCTGGTAGCCCGGCTCACGCCGGAGCGGCCGCGAGATACGCAGCGGTGCGACTGCCCTTGGCCCTCGCCACCGCGGCCGGCACGCCGGCCGCGACGATGCGGCCGCCCTCGTCGCCGGCCCCGGGTCCCACGTCGATCACCCAGTCGGCGGCCGCGATCACCCGCAGGTCGTGCTCGACCGCGAGGACCGTGTTGCCGGCGTCCACCAGTCGGTCGAACTGGGCGAGCAGGCGGTCCACGTCGGCCGGGTGGAGGCCGGTCGTCGGCTCGTCGAGGACGTACAGCGTCCCCCCGCGGTCGGCCCGCTGAAGTTCCGTCGCCAGCTTGATCCGCTGGGCCTCGCCGCCGGACAGTTCCGTCGCCGGCTGGCCGAGCCGCAGGTAGCCGAGGCCGACCTCCCGCAACACCGCCAGCGACCGGGCGACCGAGGGGTCGTCCGCGAAGAAGTCGCCGGCCGCGTCCACGGTCATTGCCAGCACGTCGGCGATGTTCTTGTCGCGGTACCTCACGTCCAACGTCTTCGCCGCGTACCGGCTGCCGCCGCACGCCGGGCACGGGCTGTACACGCTCGGTAGGAACAGCAGTTCCACCATGACGAACCCTTCGCCCGCGCAGTTCTCGCACCGGCCGCCGGGGACGTTGAACGAGAACGTGCCGGCGTCGTACCGCCGCGCCTTCGCGGCCTTCGTCTCGGCGAACAGCTTGCGGACGTGGTCGAAGAGGCCGGTGTACGTCGCCAAGTTCGACCGCGGCGTGCGGCCGATCGGCTTCTGGTCCACGACGACCAGCCGGCGGACGCCCTCCAGCCCGCCGACGATGTGGCCGCCGGTCGATGTGGAAACTTCTCCCTCCTCGTCGTCCGGGGAGGCGTGGCCGAGGTGGGCGGCGACGAGTTCAACGAGGGCCTGGCTGACGAGCGTGGACTTGCCCGACCCGGACACGCCGGTCACGGCCGTCAGCACGCCGAGCGGGAACGCGGCGTCCAGCCCCGCCAGGTTGTTCCGCGTCACCCCGGCCAGCCGCAGCCAGCCGGTCGCCTCGCGCGGCGGGCGGGTGCGCGGCGTTGGTTTCGCGAACAGATAACGGGCCGTCTGCGACTCTGAGATACCCTTCAGGCCGGCGGGCGGGCCGCTGTAGAGGATGCGGCCGCCGCCCGTGCCGGCGGCTGGGCCCACGTCCACGATCCAGTCGGCCCGCCGGACCACGTCCGGGTCGTGCTCGACCACGAACAGCGAGTTGCCGGCCGCCTTCAGCCCGTCGAGGCACGTCAGCAGCGCCTCCGTGTCGGCCGGGTGCAGGCCGGCGGATGGTTCGTCGAGGACGTACACGACGCCGAACAGGTTCGACCGCACCTGCGTGCCCAGCCGCAACCGCTGGAGTTCGCCCGGCGAGAGCGTTGGCGTGCTGCGGTCGAGCGTGAGGTAGCCGAGGCCCAGGTCGAGCAGCGGGCCGAGGCGGGCAACGAGGTCGCCGCCGATCCGCCGCGCCACCTCGGCCTGCTCCGGGTGGCCGCGGTGGCCCTTCCCCTTGCCGTCGGCGAACGGGCGGAAGATCGCCGCCAGCTTCTTGAGCGGCAGCCGTGACAGGGCGGTGATGTCGAGGCCGGCGAACGTGACGCCGAGGCTCTCCGGCCGCAGCCGCTTGCCGCCGCACGCCGGACAGGCGGCGCTGACGAGGTACTGGGCGACCCGCCGCTTCATCGCCGCGCTCTCGGACTTCGCGAACGTCTCCAGCAGGTACCGCCGGGCGCCGACGAACGTGCCCTGGTAGTCGGGCGGTTCCTTCCGCCCGCGGGCCGCCTCCACCTGCGTGAGCGTCTGGTGCGGCCACACCGGCACGGTCGGCCGCTCGTCGGTGAACAGCAGCCAATCGCGGGTCTTCTTCGGCAGGTCCCGCCACGGCACGTCGATGTCGATGCCCATCGTGGTGACGATGTCCCGCTGGTTCTGCCCCTGCCACGCCGGCGGCCACGCCGCGATCGCCTTCTCGCGGATGGTGAGCGACGGGTCCGGGACCATTGACGCCTCGGTCGCGTCGTATGCGCGGCCGAGGCCGTGGCACGTCGGGCACGCCCCCTCGGCCGTGTTCGGGGAGAACGCCTCCGCGTACAGGAGCGGCTGGCCCGGCGGGTAGTCGCCGGCCCGCGAGTAGAGCATCCGCAACAGGTTCGATAGGGTGGTGACGCTGCCGACGGACGACCGGGCGGTCGGCGTGCCCCGCTGCTGCTGAAGGGCGACGGCCGGCGGCAGGCCGTCGATGGAATCGACCTGCGGCACGCCCATCTGGTGGAACAGCCGGCGGGCGTAGGGGGCGACCGATTCCAGGTACCGCCGCTGGGCCTCGGCGTACAGGGTGCCGAAGGCGAGCGACGACTTGCCGGAGCCGGACACGCCGGTGAACACGACGAGCGCGTCCCGCGGCACGTCGAGGTTCACGTTCTTCAAGTTGTGCTCGCGGGCGCCGCGGACGCGGACGAACCCGTTGGCGGGGCCGACCGCCAACGGGGCGGGGTGGGATTCTGTCTTGCCCATAATCAGTTCTGCCCGTCAACGGGCGGCTCACTGTCGAAGAATCCGGCACACCAACCGTCCTGGCACGGGCACGCCGCGATATCGTGCCACACTGGATGCCGGATGATGTTGTGCAGAATCGGTACCGCGAGTAGAGCCCCGCGTCCGCGGAGCGTACGAACTTCTTTTCCCAATCCGGCCTCTGGGCCATCAGGGCGTGGTCGGATCGTGATGCGCGACCCGCGGCTCATTGCCGGGACCAACGGACGGGCCGCCGCCGACCGTGATAAGGGGAAACCGGTCCCACAGGTCGTCCGGGGTGCCCTCGTACCGCACGTTACCCGGGGGCACCGACTGCCTCACACCGCCTGTGTGCCCTCGTCCGACGACCGACTCCGACCGTCGCGGAACAGCGGCCCGCCCGCTTCTCGGGAGGCCGGGCGCCGGTCGCCGGTGTCGAGGGTCGTTCGGGTGCCCGCGGCGTCGAGCACTTCGCGCACCTTGCGGGCCACGGCGTCCGGGGTGAACGGCTTCTGGATGAAGTCGGCCCGGTCCGACGCGACGCCGTGCCGGACGACCGCGTCCGCCGTGTACCCGGACATGAACAGGACCCGCAGCTCCGGCCACCCCGCCTGCAGTTCCTCGGCGAGGACGCGGCCGCTCGGGCCGGGCATGACCACGTCGGTCAACAGCAGGTCGACGGGCCGCCCGCGCCGGGTCGCGACCTCCATCGCCTCGGCCGCGTCGGCCGCGGCCAGTACCGTGTACCCCCGCTGCCGCAGAACCCGATCGACCAGCCCGCGGACCCCGGCCTCGTCCTCGACCAGCAGGATCGTCTCCCCGCCCGGCGGCGCCCCCTCGTCGCTCTCCCCCTCGGCCCCCGCCTCCGCGACCGCCGCGGGCAGGTAGACGCGGACCGTGGTCCCCGCCCCCACCGCGCTCTCCACCTCGACGTGGCCGCCCGACTGCTTGACGATGCCGTACACGGTGGCCAGCCCCAGTCCGGTTCCCTTGCCCTGCTCCTTGGTGGTGAAGAACGGCTCGAAGGCGTGCCGGCGGACCTCGTCGGTCATTCCCGTCCCCGTGTCCGCGACCGAGAGCTGCACGTACGGGCCGGGGCGGACCGCCTCCCCGTCCCTCGTGGTCGCGGCCTCGAGGGTCACGGCGCTCGTCCCGATGGTCAGGGTGCCGCCCGTCGGCATGGCGTCGCGGGCGTTTACCGCCAGGTTCATCAGCACCTGCCCGACCTGCCCGCGGTCGGCCCGCACGGAGGGCAGCGCCGGACCCGGCCGGAGGACCAGCGCCACGTCCTCGCCGATCACCCGCCGGAGCATCTGGGCCACCCCGGCCACCTCGTCGTTCAGGGCCAACGGCCGCGGGCGGAGCAGTTGCTGGCGGCTGAACGCGAGCAACTGCCGGGTCAGGTCCGCGGCCCGGTCGCCGGCCTGCTTGATCTCCCCGATCAAGTCCCGCACCGGGTCGCCCGCGGCGACCTCCTCCAAAATGAGGGCGGCGTACCCGTTGATGACGGTGAGCAGGTTGTTGAAGTCGTGGGCCACCCCCCCGGCGAGCTGGCCCACGGCTTCCATCTTCTGCGCCTGCCGGAACTGCTCTTCCAACCGCTTGCGGGCGGTCACGTCGACCACGAACCCGACCTGCCGGTCCGGGCGGCCGCCGCCGGGCGAGAGGAAGTGCCCTTGGTCGTCCACCACGATAAATGCCCCGTCCCGCCGCCGCACCCGGTACTCGAGCCGGAACGGGTCGCCCGACGCCAGGGACCGCCCGGCCTCGCGGTCGAACGCCGCCCGGTCTTCCGGGTGGACCCAGGCCCGCCACCCGCCCACGTCGGGCGGCATGTCGGCCTCGGCGTACCCGAGCGTCGCCTCGCAACTGCCGGCCCACGTCACGCGGTCGGTCGCCGCGTCCCACTCGTAGAGCATTTGGCCGGTGGCCTTCACGGCCGCCTCGTACCGCTCGTTCCACGCCCGGGCTGTACCCTCCGCCCGCTGCCGCTGCCACCGCTCCTGCGCGAGGGAGAGGAGGTTGCCGACGGCCGTCACGAACACCTGTTCGTCCGCCTCCCACCGGCGGGGCGGGCCGACGTGCTCGCAGCACAAGACGCCCTCGGGTTGGCCGAACGGCCGCAGGGTCACGTCGAGCAACGAGCCGATGCCGAGCGGGGTCAGGTAGTCGGCGGCGAACTCGCGGGTCCGCGGGTCCGCGACCGCGTTGTCGGCCGGAACCACGTCGCCCCCGTCCAGCGCGTGAAAGTAGGCCGGGTACGCCTCGGCGGTCAGTTCCGCCCCGGCCGCGTGGCGGTCCGCGGCCGCCTCGTACAGGTCGGCGCACCGGATGGCCCGGCGGTCGGGGGCGTACCGCCACACGCTCACCCGGCCGACGCCTAGGGTGCGGGCGACTTCCTCGGTCGCCCGGCCGAGGGCGGCCTCCGGGGTGCCGGACCGCAGCACGTCGCGGCCGAGCGAAAGGAGTGCCGCCTGCTGCGCGGACAGGCGGTCGTCCCGCCGCCGCAACTCGTCCTCGGCTTGCTTGCGGTCGGTAATGTCCTGGTACACCCCGAGTACCCCGACGATCGCCCCGCTGGCGTCCCGGAGGGGCACCTTGCCCGTCAGCAAGACCGCCCGGGACCCGTCCGGCCGGGTCAGGACCTCCTCGACGCCGAGCGCCGGCTCGCCCGCGTCCATCACCCGCCGGTCCCACGCCCGGAACCCGGCGGCCTGGGCCGCCGGGGTGCCGAGTTCGTCGTCGGTGCGGCCGACGACCGCGTCCGGGCTGGGTAGGGCGTGGTTGCGGGCGAACAGGTCGTTGCACCCCAGGTACACCGAGTCTCGATCCTTCCAGAAGACCCCGCACGGGATGTTGGCGATGACGGTCCGGAGCAGTTCGGCCTGCCCGCGGGCGGCCGCCTCCGCCGCCCTTCGGACGGTCACGTCCCGGGTGGTGATGACCACCCCGTCGCCGGCCCGCACGACCTGGTGCCGCAGCCACACGTCGCGGCCGCCGGGCGTTCGGACCGGGAACTCCTCCTCCAACGGCGTCCCGGTCTCGACGACCCGGACGTACCTCTCGAGGAAGCCGCCCGTCCGGTTTACCGGATGGACGTCGCACAGCCGTCGCCCCAGAACGGCCGCCCGGTCCGTGTCCAGGAGTGCGGCCCCGTTGGCGTTCACGTCGGCGAACCGGAAGTCCTCGACCCGGCCGCCGCCCCGCTCGCACGCCAGGATGAAGACGGCGTCGAGGCTGGCCTCCATGGCCCCGCGGAGGACCGCCTCGGTCCGCACCCGCTCGGTCACGTCGCGGAGGTTCACGACCACCCCGCCGACGGCCGGGTCGCCCAGGCGGTTGGTGCACGTGGCCGCGACCCACCGCCACGACCCGTCCTTGTGTTGGTAGCGGTACTCGCCGCTCGTCACCGCCCCCGGCTCGGCCAGGAACCGCGCGTGCGCGGCGGCGAGCCCGGCCGCGTCGTCCGGGTGGCCCCACGCGAACGCGTTCCGCCCGACGACCTCGTCGGCGGTCCGGCCGCCGGTCCGCACGACGGACGGGGTGGCGTACAGGATGGTGCCGTCGGCCGCGAGCACCTCGACCGCGTCGGCGCTGTTCTCGACCAGGGCGCGGAACCGCCGCTCGCTCGCCCGCAGTTCCTCCTCGGCCTCGCGGCGGCGGGTCACGTCCCGGAAGCTGACGACGAGCGAGCCCACGTCGGGCTCGTGTAGCAGGTTGACGGCCCGGGCCTCCAGCCACCGCCAAGTCCCGTCCCGGTGCCGCGCCCGGTACTCCACGGCGGCCGTGGCGTCGGGGGTCGCCAGGACCGCCACCATCTCTGCCCCGATCCGGTCTTGGTCGTCGGGGTGGATGAGGCCGGGGCCGCTGGTCCCCTCTAACTCGTCCGGCCGGTATCCCATGATCTCGGCCCCGGCCGGGGTGGCGTGGAGGATCGCGCCGTCCGGCCCGAACAAAAGGACCGGGTCAAGGCTCCGTGCGAGGAGGGCGCGAAATCGTGCGACCGCGTGGGTTGTTGGCTCTGGACACGAGGTGGCGGGGACGACGGTACGTGTGTTCGGCATGGATTCCGGACGATCGACGGGGCTCGACGGGTACGTGCAACGAAACAGTATAGTCGCGCGGGGGAGACCCCGGAGTTCAGGCACGAATGCCCGTTGAGTCGCCGCGAGAACTTTGCCCGAACATCTTAAGATTTCCTGGCGCGGCCGAAATATCCCGGGGAGCGGAACGTGAACATTCATTTTAGAACACTCTGATTTGTCCCAGCTTCGCCAGCCCGGACGAACCGCCACGCCGCCCGGAGTTCGGGGTCGCGGGCGAAGGGGTCGATGTCGCCGCCGAGGACGAGTGGGTTGCCGGGGAACCGGACGTCGGGCTTGGGCCCGGCCGGGTCGTAGACGAGGACCTCGGTCGCCCCGTCCGGGCGGACCCACCGGCCCGGCGGCCGGTCGGGGGTAGCCTCGAGGACGAATACGACGCCCGGCCACGCCGGGGGCGGGTTCTCCCGCCGGACCGCCGCCTCGATCCGCTTCACCCGCCGCAGCCGCGCCGACATCCGGTCTCCCTCTCACACGTCGAAGGCGAGTTTCACACTTTCAGGGCGCGGCCGAGGATGAGTTTGTGCGGCCCGCCCGGGGGCGACGACGGAAGCCCCGTCGTCGCCAATTTTATCCGCCCGCTGCTCGTCTATTCGGTCCTGATCCGTCCCGCTCACGGGGCCTGCCCACTTGCAAAGCGGTGGCGACTGTCATAGACTCCGCGACGCCCGACCCTGACGCCCTCAGATAGACCGACTCACCGGACGCTTTCGTCGAACCGACCCCGCTGGGAGGCACGCGTCCCGGCCGAGCGGATCCACTACCGCCCGATCGTTCCTTCCCTCGACCAAACCAACTCCCTAAGCTCCATGGTCACCTCTTCGGCACCTCCGTCAGGCAGGTGCCGGCCCGCTCTCGAGGTGCCTCGCCCGGGGCGACGCCGGGCGGCGTCCCCCGCCACGCCCGACCGGACTGCGCTTGCCGAAACCCTTCGTCGAACATCGCCCGCAGCTCCGGGGGGTTGAACTCCGTACTCTCGGCCGGGGCCGGGAAGTCGTCGGCTATCGCAGTCATCTGGAAGTCCATCCCGTTGAGTTGCGCGAGCGTGTAGATCCGCTGGAGGTCGCCCCGCGTCTGGGCGAAGATGATGTCCGAGAGGCTGCGGCCGGCAATGGCCAGCGCGCGGGGTCGGAGCGGGGCCGGGTCGGCGTAGAGTTTGCCGGCCACCACGCACCACACCCGCGTGCCGGCGGCCGGCCGGTCCGGCGGCCACGGGGGGCGGAAGAAGATGCCCTGCGTCACGCCGCCGTCGCCGTGCTTTTCCGCGAGCACCCGACCGTCGATGCTGACCGGGATCCGAACGGGCGGGAAGAAGCCCGGGATCGCGGCCGACGCGGCGAGGACGTCGCAGATCAGTGCCCGGTCGTCCGGGCGGCCGCGGCACGCAATGCCGCCGACGTCCCAGACGATGAACCGCCGGCCTTCCAGTTCCGTCGTGCCGACGTACAGCCGTCGGCCCTCCCGGTGGGCGGCGGCGATGTCCGCGACGAATCCCCACGTCACCATCCCGTCGATCGTCCGGCGGAGGGGTGCGTCGTCGGCCAGGGCCTCGCTGAATAGACCCCGCACGGGCCGCTTGACATAAACGTCGCGGGTCCGCGTCTCGGTGTAGAAGTGGCGGATGGCCCCGTCGTACCGAGGGCCCAGGAACGCGAACGGGGCGATTAAGGCCCCGGTGCTAATGCCGGTGACCACGTCGAACGCCGGCCGCCGGCCGGACTGCGTCCAGCCGCACAGGACGCCCGCCGCGTACGCGCCGTACGACCCGCCGCCCGACAGGCACAGGACGTGGCGGGCGTCCTGGGCGGCCGCCCCCGCCCGCTCCCGGGCGGCGTCGCCGGCCTCGCGGGCGGGCGTGCTCGCGTCGAGGGTCGTCAGCGCCGCGTCGGCCAAGGGTTGCGCGACCGGGTCAACGACATCTCGGGTGTTCAAGCCGACGTCCGTGGGCGACGCCGCCCGGGCGAGCGGACCTCGGGACGTGTGGCATCCGGCCACCGCGGACAGGAGTGTCACACCGATAATTGCGACGGATGGGGCCATGCTGCGATGTTAGTGGGTGGCGGTAGCCGCTTCTCCCCTCCGCAACGCGGCCGCCGCAAAGTTGAGGAAATCCGACAACAATCTCGTCGCGAGCCAACGATTCTGCGGGTGGCGATGATTTTGGCCCTTCGGTAACTTGGCAGATCCGATCCTGAGAATCGGGATGGGAATTTCAACCCCAATCGTCCTCACACGTCGAACGCGGGGCCGAGGATGAGTTTGTGCGGCCCGCCCGGGGGCAGGGGCGGCGGGCCGTGGGCCGCGTCGTAGCAGATCTCGCGGGCGATCCCGCCCCACACCACCCGCACGCCGACCGGCCGATCGGCCGTCGCCTCGACGAGGAAGATCGTGAAGGGTCCGGCGTCAGAATTCCCCGCCCGCACCCGCTTCGCCAATCGACCGACCCGCTGGTGGAACCGCATCGCGCCGCCCTCCGGCTACCGGCCGTCGCCGTCGACGTGGGACTCCAGGGCGGCGATGCGGGCCTCGAGCTCGACGACCTCCCGGACCTTCAGCCCCAGCTCCAGCACGGCCCGTGCGGCCCCCAGTCGGGTGGCCGGCGGGGTGCCCGGCTTCTGGAGGTCGAGGAGGGTCCGGACGGACTCGGTGGCGGCGGCCGTGAGGGCGGCGGCCGTGCGGGCGACGATGTCGGCCTGGACGGCCCGGAGGCGGCGGACGAAGTCGGGGTCCTGGAGGCGGCGGCGGACGGTGGTGACGCCGAGGCCGGCCTTGGTCGCGGCGGCCTCCTGGGTGGCCCCGCAGGCGAGGGCGAGGATCAGGTGGTCGTCGGCCGTCTTCCGGCCGGCTTGGGTCGCCATCGGCGGGCTCCGCAGGGGCAAAGTGGTCGCTCGTGGTTGCTCGTGGTGGGTTTTACGGGCCTCGGGGCGGGTCACACCGATGCCGGGACGGCGTCTTCGGCGGGAACGCGCTCGGCCGGTTGGCCGGTCAGGTCCTCGTACCGGCGGACCACGACGTCACAGTACCGGGGGTCGAGTTCGACGAGGGCGGCCGTTCGTCCCGTGTGTTCCGCGGCCACGAGGGTCGTCCCGGACCCGGCGAACGGGTCGAGGACGACGCCGCCGTTGGGGCACGAGTTGCCGATCAGGTCGGCGAACAAATCCACGGGCTTCATGGTCGGGTGGACGTCGTTCTTGGCGGGGCGGTCGAATTCGAGGACGGTCGTCTGGGCGCGGTCGGACAGCCAGGTGTGGGCGGCCCCGTCGGCCCACCCGTACAGGCACGGCTCGTGCTTCCAGTGGTAGTCGAACCGGCCCAAGGCGAACGCCGACTTGACCCACACGAGGCACTGCCGCACTTGCAACCCGGCGTCCCCGCACGCGGCCCGGGCGTTGAGTCCTTCGAGGTCGGCGTGCCAGAGGTGGAACGCCGCCCCCGGGCGGAGGACGCCGTTGGCGGCGGCCAGGGCGCGGGCGAGGAACCGGCGGTCGTCGTCGCCGGCCATGGCGTCGTTGGCGAGGGTGAGCTTGTCGGCCGTCTTGCCCTCGTAGGCGACGTTGTACGGCGGGTCGGTGAGGAGCAGGTCGGCCGGCGTCCCATCCAGCACGCGGGCGAGAACGGCCGGGTCGGTGGCGTCGCCGCACAGGAGGCGGTGGCGGCCGAGGAGCCACAGGTCGCCCGGGCGGGTGACGGGGTCGGCCGGCGGATCGGGGACGGCGTCCGGGTCGCCGGGATGTGCGGGCTCGTCGGCTTTCAGCAGGTCGGCCAGTTCGTCGGCCGTGAACCCGATGGACGCGAGGTCGACGTCCGTGCCTTGGAGGGCGAGGAGTTCGGCCACCAGTTTGCCGTCGTCCCACGTGGCGATGGCGGCGGTGCGGTTGTCGGCCAGGCGGTACGCCTTGGCCTGGGCCGGGGTGAGGTCGGTGGCGACGTGCACGGGGACGACGGTCAGGCCGAGCTTGAGGGCGGCCTTGTACCGGGTGTGGCCGACGACGATGACGCTGGCCGCGTCCACGACGATCGGCTGCTGCCAGCCGAACGTAGCGATGGACTCGGCGACGGGGTCGACGGCGGCGGCGTTGATCCGGGGGTTGTGTTCGTATGGGGTGATGGAGGAGATGTCGCGCATCTGGACGAGCATCGGCGGGGCCTCGAAGGAACAGGGACGTTCGTTCGGCCCGGCCGTGGTGCCGGGTGCTTGGCCGCCGGCCCGCCACCCCGTCCTCCCACGAGGACGTGCGGCGAGCTGCTCGGGAGATTATACCCCATGCCCGTGCGTCGCACAACCGGCGTCACGGTCGGCGGTTGTGCGGCGGGGGGCGAAGAAAGCAAGTCTGTCTAAGTCTTTGATCTTTCCGCGTGGGGTGGAACGTGAACGGGCCCAGGAAGGACCCGTGCGACTTGGGCCGGTCGGCCCCCCCCGGTCGTGGCGTGCGTCGCGTCCGGCCGGTTGGGGTCCAGGCCGCGGCCTTGCGAACGTGGTCGCTTGTTCTCGAAGGGTCGCCGCCCACTTCGTGGCGATAGCAACGAGGCCCCGTCCCGACCGGGGGCCGCCTACGACAGCGCCTTCCGCACCTCGTCGGCGGCCCGGACGCCCGACCGCACGGCCCCGTCCATGTACCCGCACCACACGTCGGACGTCTCCGCCCCCGCCCAGTGGACCGTCCCGACCGGGGCGCGGAGGGCGGCGCCGTACGCCGTCAGCACCCCCGGCGGCAGGGGCGACACGCACCCGGCCGTCCACGCCTCCCCGGCCCAGTCCGTCTCGACGTACGCGGCCGGCGCGTTCGCCCCCTTGCCGAACAGGGCGACGAGGTCGTCCACCACGGCCTTCTTCCTCGCCGCCGCGCCCTTCGGGGCCTTCTTCGGGTCGAGGAACACGACGACGACGCCCTTCGACCCGTCCGGCGGGGAGTTGTCGAACGTCACCCCGGCCGGCCCGCGGTCGCTGACCGCCAGCCCGCTCAGCCCGGCCGCCCGCCAGAACGGCGTCGGGTACACGGCGTTCACCTTGAACCCCGGCTCGCCGACCCACTTCTTCACCAGCCCGGCCCGCGCGGCCGGGAGGTCGGGCGCGAACGCGATCCGCCCGGCGTCGGCCGGCATCATCGCCACCACCGCCCGCTTGGCCTTCACCCGGACGAGCTTGGACTCGACGACCACCCCGCCCCCGCCGTGGTCGACCTTCGAGACCGGCGAGGCCAGGACCAGGTCCGCCCCGAGGGCGGCCGCGAGCTTCTTCGAGAGGGCCTGCGGGCCGCCCTGGAACCGCAGTTCCTGGGCCCCGACGTTCAGGGCGTGGAGGCCGCCGGCCGAGTGGACGTAGAACAGGAACCAGAGCAGCGACGTCCTGGCCGGCGGGCCGAGGGCGGTCTCCACCTCCAGCCCGAGCTCGTCCCGGGCGGCGGCCCCGGCGTTCGCCTTCAGCCAGTCGGCGACGGTGACCGCGTCCCACTCCTTCGCCCGCTTCGCCGCCCACGGGTCGGCCAGCGGCACCTCGCGGGCCAGCGCGTCGAGCTTGTCCTTCGCCCTCCGGAGGTCGCGGCCGCCGCCCTCGCCCGCGGCCACGGTCAGGCGGGCGCCGCCGGCGTGGACGACGGTCTTGCCCGTCGCGTGCGTCTGGAACGTGTCGACGCCGAGGTCCTTGGCCAGCCCGAGGACGGCCGTCTGGGTCGGCCCGGCCCACTGGCCGCCGCCCTCGACGACGTGCCCGCCGCCGATCGGGTGGTCGAGCGTGCGGCCGCCGACGCGGTCCCGGGCCTCGATCACGCACACCGTCACCTTGTGCCGGCGGAGCTCGCGGGCCGCGGTCAGCCCGGCCAGCCCGGCCCCGACGACGGCGACGTCCACCTCGCGGGTGGGCGGGTCGGCGGCAGCAACCGGTCCCGCCGCGGCCGCCGCCGCGGCGATCAGGAACGCCCGCCGCGGTACGCCGTGCTCGGCCTCATTGTCGGTCATGGCCCCCCCCTCGGGGCCGTAACCCCGTTCCGACCAGTGTACCCGGGGTGGCGGCCGGAGGCACGGGGCGTCTCCCGCCGGGGCGGGTGGGGGGCGCGGTGCGCGGTTCACTCGGTCCCGGGCGGACGGGTACGCACCACCGACTTCCCACGGAGTCAGGGCCGGGAAGGAGGCCGTGCGCCCCGTCAGTCCCGGGTGAACTGGAAGGCGTACAACTTCGCCCGCTTCATCCGGACGTGGATCCGAACCGGCTTCCCCGCCAGGGCCGACACGTCCGCCGTCCCCTTCCAGTACACGCGCTGGTCCACGAAGTTGCCGCCGATCTCTTCGCAGTCCGACAGGGCGAACCCCGGGACCGGCGTCCCGCCGGCGTCTTGCAACTCAACAAACGCGGTGCCCGCCGACCCGGTGTCGACGTTCAGTCGCAGTCGCGTGCCCTGGAACACCACCGGCGGGGTCGTCAGCCACCCGCCCCGGTGGTCGGCGTCGGCCGACACGTACCCGTCCAACCGCTGCCGCACCACCCCCACCCCGCCCTCGGCCTCGGCGGCCTTGGCGTACTCCGGCCGGAGGACGGCCGAGTCGTGCAGCCGGCCGGACGAGTAGTAGTACTGGTACACGTAATTCCCCCGCCGGACGAACCCGGGGGCGGCCACCGCGTACCACCGGTCCCACTCGTCGGCCAGCCCGGGCGGGATGTACGCCGTCCGCTCCGGCCGCGTCCACGCGACGCCGTCCCGGCTGACCGCCAGTTGCACCTCCAGCGGGCCGAAGTCCTCCCACCGGCCGGGGGCGGGCGGGACGACGAAGGCGTGCCGGTTCGGGGAGAAGTGGCGGAAGTGGGCCGGGAACATGAGGTGCACGCCGTCCGCCCACGGGTACGGCCCGGCCGCGCTGTAGTACACGTCCGAGTGCGGGTCGTCCTCTCGGTCGGCCGAGTACACGACCGGCAGGGTCGCGATCGACGGGAACGGGCGGCGGTCATCGGCCTTCGCGTACGGCCACGGCTTCAGCAGGTCGTCGGCCTCGATCCGCCCGACCCGCCGCTGGTTCTCCGACCCGTAGTCGAACGCCCGGGTGTACACCACGTACTTGTCGCGCCGCCCGTCCCAGTGGGCGATCGTCGGGTTGTCCGGGAAGTACGGCAGCACCCGGCCGGCCTTGGTGAACGTGACGCCGTCGGCCGACGTGCTGGCGTACACGCCGTGCTTGGCCGGGTCGAACGGGTCGTCGAATTCGAGGTGGAACAGCTTGTACCGGCGGGCCGGGTCGGGGTCGTGGGGGTCGAGGAAGGGCGTGGGGAACAGGCCGCCGGGGAGCTTCCGGCCGGTCCGGCGGAAGGTCCGCCCGTCGGCGCTCTCGAGCACCTCCACGTTCTTGTGGCCGAGGTACAGCCGGGCCGTGCCGCCGTCGTCGATGACGCGGGCGACGTGACCCCGGAAGGGCTTGCCGTCCGCGTCCTTGAGGGGGCCGAGCTTCTGGGGCGGGTTGACCCGCAGGTCGACCCGGTGGCGGGCGGCGAGGAACTTGTCGTCGACGAACAACTGCTTTCGGCCGCCGACGTCGATCGGGGCGGGGAGGCCGGCGGCGGCGATCACGAGCAGGCACGGGAGCACGGTCAAACCCTCGCGGCTTTCGGGAGGGGGTTATCGTACGGCGGTCGTGCCGCGAGGGCCGCGATCCGGACGAGACCTTCGCGGGCAGGTTTCGCAGGTTTCTGCAGGTTTCGGGGGAGAAACCTGCCCGCCGTAATCTGTACCCCGACAGGCAGTTGCAGCGAAAAACGCAGGTTTCGCAGGTTTCGGCCAAGTCCTTACACACACACGGGCTCGCACACGCACGCGCGAGAGGTCGGACCGGGTAGAAACCTGCGAAACCTGCGGAAGTGAACGCAAGATATTGTCTTTAAAGGGTTTGCTGCTTGCAGGTTTCACGGGGGAAACCTGCAGAAGCCTGCCCAAACCTGTTCGACATCCGCGAAACGGAATGAAGGACGGAGACGTGACGGGTCGGAGGGGCGAACCGATGCCCCGAAATCGGCCACCGTCGCCGCGCGTGGTACGCGACGGGGCCCAAATCCGACGGCCTAGCCTGGTGTTGCGGGCCGGCTCAGCGGACGATCGTTTCGGCCACCTCCTGGTACGCCGCCGCCCGGTCGGAGCACTGGAGGCGGTACTGCTGGCGGCGGCAGTTGTCCGGGTCGCCGAGGCGGACCCGGTACTCGCCTTGCACCCGGTCCACCATTTTCGTGACGGCCCGGCCCAGCCGGCACCGCTGGCTCTGGACCGACCCGTCCCCGAGCACGCCGTCCAGGTACTTCCCCCGCACTGCCAGGTCGAACAGGGCGGCCACCCCGACGGCTTTGCCCTGGTGGGCGGCCCACCAGGCGTGCAGGAAGGCCGGCCAGTCGTCGGCCGGTTGCTGGGCGTCCCGGAACGTGTCGCGGTTGGCGAGTAGGCCGGGGACGCCGGCCACGTCCAGCACGCCGCCGACCACCTCCGCCCACGACTCGTACATGCCCATCGTCTGCGACCCCGGCGGCCGGCCCCGCGCGAGCCAGCCCTGGACGAGGGTGAGGACGGCGGCGACCAGTCGGCCGCGGTTCTCTCGCACCCACGCGAGCAAGTGCGGGTGGCGGAACCCGGTCCGCTCGGCCGGCCGCTCCACCCCGGCGTCCAGCCGGCACCACAGGGTCCGGCGGACGAGCTCCCGCGACAGGGCGACGTTGTTGCCGGTGCCGATCCACACGGCCCGGTTCCGGACCTGGACCATCTTCGACACGCCGAGCAGGCGGTCGGACCACGTCTCGGTCGTCAAGGCGGAGGCCAGGCTGCCGGAGTCGACGGCCTGGTTCAGGTTGTCCAGGACCAGGCACGGCCGCCCCTCGACCAGCGCCGCGGTGATCCGCTTCCGCCACTCGGCGTCGTTCTCGGCCTCGGGTATGGCCGGGGCGTCGCGGCCGAGGACGACCCACAACAGGACCTTCACCAAGAGCGTCTTGCCGGTGCCCTCGGTCGGGGCGTCGACCAGGTGGAGCGGCGTCGGGCCGGCGATCAGGTGGCGGGCGAAGGCCACCACGAGCACGGCCACGGCGTGGGCCCGGCCGGCCGCGTCGGCGAACGGGAAGTCGCCGAGGAGGTCGTCGAGGATCAACGCGCGGGCGGCGGCGATGTCGGCGGTAGTCGGGTGGACGGGGACGGGCGGGATGGCGAGGCCGCCGGCCGGGGCGTACCACAGCTGGCCGGCCGGGTGGTACCCGGGGGCGAGGGCGAGGGTGCCGTCGGGCAGGAACACGGGGGCCTCGACGACGGCCCGCAACTTGGGCACGGCCCAGTGCGGCAGGGTGGCGACGTCCTTGACGACCTCCATGGGCGGGGAGGCGTCGACGTGCTCGACGCCTTGGCCGCCGGTCCGCACCTCGTACCACCGGGCGGTGCGGGCCATGACGCCCTTGAGCGCACTGTCGGTCAGGGGCTCGAGCCGCCACGGGTCGTCGTCGTCCCCGGCCCGGACGCGGGTGAGGACGCCGCCGGCCTGGAAGATCACGGGCGGGTCGTTGACCGCGGCGAGGGCGGCCAAGGCGTCGCACGTGACGTCGGGCAGTTGTCGGTCGTTGACGATGATCGCCGGAAGGCGAGCCGGCCCGCCGCCGTCCGGGTCGTCGGGCGGGTCGTCCGGCGGGCCGTCGTCGCCCGCGGAATCGTCGTGCGGCGGTCCGCCCGCCGGCGGGGCGCTGGGGATCGGTCCCGCAGGTCCACGCCGAGTCGGGCCGTCGGCCGACGGCGGTAAGCCCTGCACTTCGTAGTGCCGGCGGCGGGGCGGGCCGATGGCCGCCTTGAACGCCTGCCACCCGCGGCCGGCGCACGAGTTGTGGAAGCACCGGGCGGACAGCCGGCCGTCCTCGGTCTGCATGACGCAGGCGTCCGGGTCGGCGTGGGCGGGGTCGAACGGGCACCGGGCGAGCACGTACACGGTCCGGCCGTGGGCGTCCGGCTCGGCCTTCACCCGGAACGCGACGCCGGCGTCGGTCAGCCACCCGGCGACGTTCAGCCGCCGGTCCCACCCGCCCGGGCCCGCGGATCGCGGGCCCGTCGGCCGAGCCGTCGCCGGCGGCGGGGGCGGCGCGTCCGGCCCGGCCACGGCGTCGAGCAGAGTCCGGTCGACGGCGACGAGGGCGTCCGGGACGTGCAGGAGGCGGCTGCGGCGGTGCGGCCGGTCGGGCGTGTCGTCCCCCTTCCGGGCCCACGTCCCCGGGACCTTGCAGATCCGGGCCGGGTTGTGGACCGTCCGGTCGACGTGGGCGTCCGCCGTGTCGAACCGCCCGGCCAGTGCGGCCAACACCCGCTTCACGAGGCCGCCGTCGTCGGCCGGCAGGTCCACGCGGTACAGGAGGTTGTACCCGTTGCCGCTGTCGGCCACGACGGGTTCCGGCCAGCCCCGGGCGTGGAGGTCGTCCCGGATGCGGAGCGCCAGGTCGGCGGCGTGCCGCTTCTCGGCGGCGGTGGCCGAGATGTTGGCCGGCCGCCGCGGGTCGAGGTCGACGAGCACCCACCGGCGGGCGAGGACGTCGGCGTCGCCCGCCGCGTCCCCCCGGGCCGCGCGAGCGGCCCGGTTGGCCCGCCGGGCGAGGAGGTCCGGGCGGACGGGGTTGAGCGTCCAGTACACGCCCTTGGCCGCCCGGTACCCGACGGCCGCCCGGGCGAGGTCGTCGAGGCGGTCGGCGGCGAAGTACCCGGTGCACGTGCACGTCCAGTCCCGCCGCTCGGCACGCCCAGGGCCCGGAGCTCGACGACCTGGTCCGGGGCGATGAGCGCCCGGCACCCGGCGGCGATCTGAGGGGCCTCGGCGGCCGGCGAAGTGTCCGCGGGCGGGGCGTCGAAGTCGATCGGGGTCAGGGGCGGAATGGAATCGGCCACAGGGTCACCGTGATGGTTCGGGACGTGGGTCACGTCCGGTGTGCCATCACGCGGTTGCCTTCGGCTCGGCGCGTGATCGAGGGGTCTATGAGTAAAGTTCGCAAAGCGTGGACGAAGTGGTGCGGGATTCTTCAAGAATCTCGCGCCTTGTGCCGCTCGAACGCCCGGCGGAGATCGCGGACCTGTCGTCGGAGCGTGTCCCGCGAAACGGCCCGCGCCCGGGCCGCCGCCGTAAATGATTCGGACTTCAGAAGTTCGGCGACGGCCCGGAGGTCTCCGGGGAGGCGGGCGAGGACCGCGGCCACGTCGAGGGCCCGGTCAATCGCCGGGATCGGGTCGCGGGGATCGACCAGGTGAATCTCGCCGACGTCTGGCAGGGACCGCACACTCGCCGTCCGCCTCGCCGCCGCCTGCCGGCGATGTAAGTCGACGACGACGCGGTCCACGACCAGGGCGATGAACGCCTCCAACGCGCCCCGCGAGGGGTCGAACGCCCGCCGGGTCGTCAGCAGCCGGAGGAGGACTTCCTGGGCGACATCGTCCCCGTCCCACGTGCGGAGGCGGCGGCGGGCGGCGAGGCGGCCGGCCAGCGCGCGGACGAGCCGGCGGGCGAACGCGGATTCCGTCAACGGTGCGGGCACGAGCGTGATCCTCCCGGCCGGTTCGGGACGAGCGAACCCGCACGGGTCCGCCCCCGCAACGCGGCCGGCGAAAGGGTCGGAAGGAAGGGGAAACGGCGGAGGGTTAGCTGACGAGCTCGGGGATTAGCATTCTGAAGGGCAAACCGTTCTTAATTTCGATCAGCTCGACGACGCCGTCGCCGATCCGGTCGAAGAGGTCGAACAGTTCGACGAGTTGGGCTTTCAACAGGAAGTGGCCGAGGGCCCGCTCGCGGCGGCATGTATTGTCGCCGCCGAGTTTGATCTCGCGGACGACCCGCGGGGGCGGGTCGAGGAGGACGGGTTCGCCGCCGAGGATGTGGAGGAAGTGGATGCGGCCGAAGTTGAGCTCCTGGAACAGCTCGACGAGCCGCCCGCGGGCCGGGGACAGGTCGGCCTTGGACACGAATTTCGTCATGGTGGGACCGGCGTCTTTGACGCGAACGCGAGTCGACGGGTCCCGGCGAGAGGAAGGCTTGGTCGACCGCGTGGTTCGCCGCCCCGAGGGCGGCGGGCTGGGTGGCTCGCCGGGCTGTGCCTTGTGCAACCAAGGCGAGACGTGGCGTGTCGCACCTGCGACATGGCGTGTCGCAAGCCAAAAAATTACGACGCCGTGGTCCAGACGGCCGACCACGTCGTCCCCGTCGGGGGCCGGTACGAGACGGTGTTGCCCAGGGTGAGGAACGGTTCCCGGAGGTGGGCTCCTAACGGCCGGTCTTCGTCGGCGATCATTGCCACGGCCCGCCGGATCGCCTTCCCGACCCGGTCCCGGACCCGGTGGACCGGGTCGGTCAGCTTCCGGACCTTCCCGCCGATCCGCGTCCCTTGTCGCAAGTACGCCTCGATCGCCGCCCGCCGGGCCCGGAGTTCGTCGACCACCTCCAGCCGGTCGGGGCCGTCGCCGGCGTACGTGTCCAAGAGGGTCGCGATCGTCCCCAGGGCGGCCCGCAACTCGTCCCGGGTCCGGCCGTCGAAGGCGTCGTCCGAGCCCAACCCCTCAGCGAACCCGGCCGCCCGCTCGGCGACGGCGATCAGCGTTCGGACGCGCTGACGGATCGCCGCCTGCCGGCCCCGCACGGCCGCGTCCAGGTCCTGGGTCGGGACGACCACGTCCGGGGTGCGGAGGACGTGGTCCAGGTACCAGAACCCGAGGTCGTCCGGGTAGAAGAGGCCCTCCCCGCCGGCGAACCGGATGAACCACCCCCGCCCCCGCCGGGCGATCACGTTCCGCGGCCCGGCCGGCGGCGACGGGAGCGGCGGGGCGGATTGCGGATCGACCACGAGCCGCACCAGGCAACTGGCGTCCAGGGACCGGTCGTCGAGCCGGGGCGCGGCCGCCGCCAGTCCCTGCCGGAGGACGGCCTGGACCTCCCGGGCGTGCTTCAGGTACAGGGCGTACACCCTCGCCGCGACCGCGGCCGGCGCGCCCGGGAACTCCGCCAGCACCCGGCCGACTTCGCCGTGCCGGCGGAAGAACCCGGCCGGGCCGTCCTGCCGCACTTCTTCCGCCCGGGCCAGGTACCCGGCCAGCGTGTGCCGGGCCTTGCCCTCGCCGCGGGGGCCGGTGAACAGGTCGACCTCGTACCGGCGGCCGGGGTCGTGCCCGGCCTGCCCGGCCGCGAGAACGCCGAACCGCCGGTCGACGCACTGCGAGCACGCGCCGCAGTGCGGGTGCTCGACCGTCCGCCCCCACGTCTCGACGCAACTCGACGAGAACTCGATCAGCGGCCCGCACCCGGCGGCCGCGATCCGCCGGACGACGTCCGCCTTCGTGTCCCACACGAACGGGTTCTCGACGGCGAACGGGCGGCCGGTCAGGAGGCCGAACAGCCGGGCGAACCCGTTCAGCACCCGCGGGTGGGTCGTCCGCGTCGCCCGGCCGCCGACGACCTGGGCGGACAGCGGGAGGTTGAGGCCGACCACGCCGTTCTCGTAGAACCAAACGCGGTCGTGGCCGACGAGTCTCGCCACGGCCGCGGCGACCGCGGCGTAGACGAACGACCGGGTCCGCTGGAGTGAACTCCGGCCGAGTTCCTTCTCCTTGTTCAGCCAGACGGGGATGTGGACCGGCCGGCACGCCCGCGCGTGGTCCCCCAGGCCGGCCAGCAGTTGGTGGTGCCGGCCGGACACCTTGGCGTTCGTCCGGTGGTTGACGAGGAGGACCTTGCGGCCGCGGACGACGGCCGCGTCAACCGCCCCGGCGAGCGAGTCCAGGCCGCCGGAGAACAGGGCGACCTCGTCGATCAGCCCGTCGTACGGGGCCCGGTCGAACCGGACCGTCCCTTGGAAGTCCGCGTCCGGGGCGAGCGGCCGGAAGTGGAACTCGTACTCGTCGTCGGACAGGAAGCCGAGGGTCGCGGTGAGCAGGTCGGTCACGGCCGCCGACCGCCAGACGTCCGGGTTGCGGACCGGGACGTGGTAGCAGAACCGCCGCCGCCACCCCGCGCCCAACTCGCCGTCCGCGGGTAGGCCGGGGCCGCCGCGGGGGACGGCCTGGTCGGCGGCGAACACGTACGCGGCGACCTCCATCAGGTCCCGGTCGACGGACGGGATTGGTTTCAGGAACGCCCGGTGGACCCGCTCGACGTCGAGGAACAGGTTGGCGTCGGTCCCGTCGCGGCGGGCCCCCAACCGGAGCGACACGTGGTCGACCGCCGGCCGGGCGTCCCGGCCGCAGTGGACGAGGGTGGTGTCAGGCATGGGCCGCGGCCTCCGCCTGGCGGGACAGGGCGTCGAGCATCTTCTTGAACCCGTAACTGGCGTAGTCGCTCGCCGCGGCCCGGTCGATCGGCCCGTCGAGGGTGACCCGAGTCTTGGAGAACCACTCGGCCGAGTACCGCTCGACGACCCGCGCGATCTCGTGGCAGTGGACGTGCAGGGCCGCCCGGAACGCCGCCTGGTCGGCCAGGGACGCGAACCGGCGGTTCGGGCCGACGTGGTCGGGGAGGGTGCGGTCGAGGACGTACCCGAGGGCCCGCTCGAAGAACCGGGCGTAGAAGTCGCGGGCCAGCTCGCCGACGTGCTTGGGCGTGGCCGCCCGGGCCAGGTGGTGCCGGGTGTCCTCCGCCGACGGGCCGAACAGGTTGTCCATTTGCCCGCCGACGTACGCCGTGAGGGCTTCGGCGATGGCGCACTGGGCCATCTCGCCGAGGTCGGTCCGGCCGCGGTTGCCGGGCGTCCGGGCGTCGACCTGGGCGGTCACGGCCGCGGCCAAGTCGAAGAGGTCGGGGGCGTCGCCGACGCCCAGCCCGAGGTCGCGAAGGGCGTCGCCGAAGTCGTCGGCCCGGGCCGCCCCGGGGATGCGGAGGAGGAGCCAAACGCTCTCGACGACGGCCGGGTCCCGGCCGGCGAAGCCGAGGCCGGCCCGGAGGGCCCGGAGGACGGCGTTGGCCACCTGCTCCGGGCCGGCCCCGAGGTGGATGAGGTGGACGATCTCTCGCCACGGCTTTGACAGGGACAGTGGCGGGGGCTCCTGGTGGCCCATGGCGGAGTACTCGAAGGTCGGAAGTGTGGAAGGTGGAAATGCTAAAAGACGGCCGACCGATGGCACGATGTCGGTAGTGAATTTTTGAACAGATTCCGACCGCGTCACGTTCGGTCGTGGTGGCGGTTCAACGCCCGCCACATCTTCCGCTGCCGCCCCCAGTCGAGCGTGGCCGCGATCGGCTGGAGTTCGCGGAGGAGGATCGGGTCGCGGCCGACCGTCGTCCGCGGCAAGAACAGCACCGCCTCCTGGATGTCCGGGGCGAGGCCCAACAGGTTCATGATCTGCGTCACCCGCGGCCGGCTCACCTGGCCCAGTTCCGCGAGGTCGGCGTACCGGTCGACCACGCCGTCGCGGATCAACTCGTCGCACCGGATGGCGAGGGCCATCCACCGGCTCACCCGCGGCACCCGGCCCGGTGGCTGGTCTCGCCGCGGGTCCGGGCCCGGCCGCACTTCCTTTCGCGCCCCCCGGCCCCGCCGGTCGACGTGCACGTCGCACTCCACGGTCAATACGCCGTTCTCGGTCATGCCCGCATCCCCTCGCGTTTGTCGGCCAGTTCCCGGGCGAGCGTCCGCACGCCGGCCGGGCGGAACCGGATGGTCACCTTCCCCCGCCCGCCGTCGTACCCGACCGCCTCCACCAGGAGGTTGACCACCCGGGCTTGTTCTCTAGGGTTGAGGGCCTCCCAGACGGGGTCGAACACGGACAGGGCGGTCGCCGCGTCGTCGTCGGCGATGAGGTTCCGGCCGACGGCCGCGAGTTGGTCGCGGACGGCCCGGCCGCGGCCCTCGACGGCCGCGATCTGCTCCTGGAGTTCGGCGAGGCGGCGGATGACCGGCTCGTTCCCGTTGCCGGGCCGCAGGAGGCCGGATAGGTGCCGGAGCTCCCCGTGCCACCCCCTCAGGTCGTGTTCCAACGCCTTCTGCTCCGTCGCGAGTTCCGCCGTCCGCGCCTCGTCCTGGGCCCGGGCCTGGCCCAACACCTCGGCCCGCAGCCGGACGTCGGTGCCGATGGCCCGGACCTGGCGGAGGAGGACCTGCTCGATCGCGTGGGCGGGGACGGACTTGGCCGGGCACGTCTTCCACCCCCTCTTCGCGGCCGCGGTGCACGTGTAGTACCGGTACGACTTGCTCCCCTTGGTCGTGCTCGTCGGGGACATGGCGGCGTCGCACGCCGTGCACCGGAGGACGCCTCGGAGCAACGCGGCGGGGCCGCCGCGGCTGACCCCGCCGCCCCGCCCGTTGCCGGCCAAGTGGGCCTGGACTCGCTGCCAGATGGCCGGGTCCACGATCGCCGCGTGCTCGCCGGCGTGGATTTCGTCCTTGTACCGGACCTTGCCGACGTACACGGGGTTGGTGAGCAGGCCGTACAGGGACGTGCGGGTGAACGGGCCGCCGCCCTTAAACCCGCCCTTCCGCAGCTCCCACCGCTTGTTGAGCCAGCCCCGCGACGCGAGTTCCTCGACGACGGGGAGGAGGGACCCGCGGTCCAGGTACAGGGCGTAGACGGCCCGGACGCGGTCGGCCTCGGCGTCGTTCACGCGGAGCTTGAAGCCCTGCGGGTCGACGTCGTACCCGAGGACGGGCCACCCGCCGGCCCACTTCCCCTTCCGCCGCGTCGCCGCGATCTTGTCCCGCGTCCGCTCGCTCACGATCTCCCGCTCGAACTGGGCGAACGAGAGGAGGACGTTGAGGACGAGCCGGCCCATCGAACTCGCCGTGTTGAACTGCTGGGTGACCGAGACGAACCCGACGTGATGCTGTTCGAACGTCCGCATCATCTCGGCGAAGTCGAGGAGGGACCGGGACAGGCGGTCGACCTTGTACACGACGACGCAGTCGACCCGACCGGCGGCGATGTCGTGGAGGAGGCGGCGGAGGCCGGGGCGGTCGGTATTGCCGCCGGTGAACCCGCCGTCGTCGTACCTCTCGGCGAGGCACGTCCACCCCTCGCCGACCTGACTGCGGACGTACGCCTCGCCGGCCTCCCGCTGGGCGTCGAGGGAGTTGAACTCCTGCTTGAGCCCCTCCTCGCTCGATTTACGGGTGTAGATGGCGCACCGGACGACGGGCAGGGTGTCGGCCGGGGCCTTCGCTCGCTTCGTCATGCGTCACCGCCCTTCGTGAGCCGGAAGAACAGGTACCCGTTGCAGTGGCTGCCGGTGACCGCCTTGGCGACGGCGGAGAGGGACGGGTAGACGAGGCCGGCGTGCTCGAACCCGTGGGTGAGGACGCGGACCTGAAGCGTCTGGCCCTTGTACGCGCGGGTGAGGACGGACCCGGGCGGGGGCAGCCGGCGGTCGGCCGGGAAGGGGAGCGTCTTCATCTCCGGCTCGGCCGGGGCCGCCGGCGGCGCGGGCGTCGGTCGCTTCGCCGGGATGGTCGTGCGGAGCTCGGCCCGGGCGGCCAGTTCGGCCGCCCGGGCGCGGGCCCGGTCGGTCAGTCCGCCGTGGGCGTTGGCCTGGACCTTCCAGGCGATCCGCTTGACCAGCCACGCCTTGTTCCGCGCCTGCGTCTCGTCGCCGAAGACGTCGGCGTACCGGCGTTGCAGGTCCTTGACCGTCAGCCGGGGCAGGGCCGCGAGTTGTTGCGCGATCGTGGGACTGGGGTCCATCGGGGAGTCTCCTGGGTCGTGTGGAATGGGGCCGTCTCCGGTCCGTTAACCGGTGTGGACAGTGAGCCACGTGTCGGGCGGGACCGCAACGGCAGAATCGCGGGATTCTGCGACTATCTGCGTGGCAGAAGTCTGGTGTGGCGTGAGGGCGGCCTTGTCCCGGAGACGGATGAGGCCGCGAGCGAGGATGGCGGCGAGTTCGGTGAGCCGGTCGTCGGGGGTGAGGAGGGCGGGGTCGAGGTCGGGTCGCACGGGAACCTCCGGGTGGATGATTCCAGCGACCTCCGCGACGCGGCCGGCGAGCTGACGGGGGCGCGAACGGCCCCCTATCTATTTACTTCGCGAAACGCGGACGAGATGAACCAAAAAAGGACCCAATTTCTCGACATCGTTCTCCTACGAATGAATTGAAGCGTCGGCGTCGTTGGTGTTGAGGTTAGAAGCGGTCAGTGTAGGTCAACTGATGGACTCTTTTCTGATCGCGTAGTGCGACTGGAGGCGATCAAGAACTTCCCCATGGTTGGCCTCTAACTGCGCCGGCGTCCACTCGGAGTTCTGCAAAACCCGTAATGAATTCGGGCACGTCGTGATGCTCTTGCTAAAATAACGGGCTTTCTGCGTTGAGTAATCTGCTCGCCCTTGGGCAGAAAATTCTTCTTCGCACTGATGAGGACGAGGTTCCTCAGGCGATCGGCCCATTCTTCCCGAAAGCCGTCATCGGAATCCTTCCGCCAGCTGCTGTCCGCGGCCGGGTTTTGAGACAACACGTGATCCACGGACAACGTTTCAGAGGACATTTTGTGAGAGTGGTCTTGGTCGAGGTAGTCAAGCTTCATCAAGAAGTAGCGGGTAAACATTCGCCCATAGACGGCCCCGTCCACCGCCCCAGGAACGACTGTGCGTCGTAATGAAAGCACGGGTCGGACAACACAGCCTCCGGGTCCCGCGAGTGTTCCACCAGCCGGATGACGTTTGCCATGTTCTCGATTCTATGCGTCGAAGTTCCGCTCGGCCTACACCTGGGTCACGCCGGCCCCGGCGTGGCCGAGGAGCACCTGTGCGGCCTCCAGCCCGAACACCTTCCGCACCTCCGTCCCCTGTAGGTGCCGGAGCTAATTTGGTGCCCACGCCGGGACCAAGTCGACCTCCGCACACGCGGCCAGTTTCGACCGCCACTGGTTCGCCCACTTGGCGGGAACTCACCCCACGTACACGCCGGTGAGTTCGTCGGCGAACGGGGCGAACGTCGCCTGGGCCGACGGGGTGACGCCCGGCCGGAGGTCCTTGCCGAGGTACGTCTTCACGACCGCCCCGGATGCGCTCGGGACGCCGACGACCACGTCGATCAGGGCGTCGCCGTCCACGTCCTTCGCCGTCACCCGAGCCCCCGCACGGATGGACGGGTCGGCGGCGAAGAAGTTGGCTACCACGCTTATGGTCGGCTGAGGGGCCGTCAACGCGGCCCCGTCGAAGATCTGCACCCGCGGGCTGCCGCTCGGGCCGCCGCCGACGATGATGTCGGCCCGGCCGTCGCCGTTCACGTCGCCGGCGGCCACGAACACGCCGTCCCGTAGTGTCGGTTCGAACGCGAAGAAGTCGGGCGCCAGTCGCGTCGGGGTGCCGCCCGGGCGGAGCGACGCCCCGTCCCACACGGCCACCCGCGGGCCGCCGCCGGTCCCCGCCGCCACGATCAGGTCGTTGATCCCGTCGCCGTTCACGTCGCCGAATGCGACACGGGCTCCGCCGCGGAACGCCGCGTCTGCGATCCCGTAGAAATTGGCCATCACGTCGCCCGTCCGGCCGTCGTACAGGACGACCCGCGGGCCGCCAGTGGTGTCCGCACTGACGGCCACGTCGGCCGCCCCGTCGCCGTTCACGTCGGCGGCCGCCACGAACGCCCCGCCCTTGAACGAGGATTCGAACGGGGTGACCGTCCGCATCGTCTCCCCGGTGGCGCCGCTCACGAACGAGACGACCGCCGCCCGGCCCGGCCCGCCCACGGTCGCCACGTCGGCCGAGCCGTCGCCGTCCAAGTCGCCGACGGCCGCCCGGGTGCCGCCCGGTTGGCCGTCGCCGGCGACGCTGAACGCCACTTTGCCGTCCGGGGTGTAGACCGTCACACCGTCGTCGCGGCCCGGGCCGGACCCGACGGCCACCAAGGCGAACTGGTTCTGGTTGACGCGCGATGGGACGGCGATCGTGACCCGGAAGGTTTCCGTTTGGACGGTCGACCCGTCGTTGACGGTTACGGTGACGCCGGTGGTGCCGGACGCCAGCGGGGCCGGCGTGAACGTCAGCGTGCCGGTGGCCGAATCGATCGACGGTTGCACCGCGAACAGGGCGGGGTTGTCAGCCGTCACGGTGATCGTGAGTGGCAGACCCGACTCGTCGGTCGTGCCCGTCAGCCAGTTCGCGACCGTCTGCGGGCCGCCCGCGAACGGGACCGAGACGTCCGGCCCGGCCGTGACACGTAAGGCGTCGTTGACGGCCGCCACGCTCAGGGCCACGGTGACCGGGGCCGACGGGCCGTTCGAATTGATCGCCCGGTAGGTGAAGGCGTCCGGGCCGTTGTAGTCGGCGGCCGGCGTGTAGGTGAACCCGCCGTTCGGCGACAAGGCGAGCGTGCCGTGCAGCGGCCCGGCGACGAGTTCGACGCGGCCGACCGTGCCGGTCACGTCGTTGGCGAGCACGCCCGGCGCGGCGACCACCAGCGGCCGGCCTTCCGTCGCCGGGTAGGAGTCGGCCCCGCCGGTCGGCACGTCGTCGCTGACGATCGTGCCGGTGGCCATCGCGGCCGCCCCGAGCGTCGCGTTCGTGGGGTTGCCGAGCGTCAGGGTGAACGTCCCGTCCGCCTCGGCGGCCGCCGAGGCGGCGATGGAGACGGGGACAACTTTGGACGTTTCGCCCGGGGCGAACGTCAGGGTGCCGGCCGCAGCCGTGTACCGCGACCCCGCCCGGGCGGTGCCGTCGGTCGTCGCGTACCCGACCGTGACGGTCTGACCGCTGGGGGCCGACAGCGTCACGGTGAACGCGGCGGTCGTCCCTTCGACGGCCGTTACCGCCCCGACGGTCGCGGTCGGTCGCGGGTCGTTGTCGAGGATCGTGCCGGCCGCCGTCGCGGCGCCCAAGGTGGCGTTCGTCGGGCCGCTGAGCGTCAGGGCGAGCGTCTCGTTGGCCTCGTTCAGGGCGTCCGCACGGACGGTGACGGAAACAGTCTTCGACGTCTCGCCGGGGGCGAACGTGAGCGTGCCGCTGGTCGCCGTGTAGTCCGACCCGGCCGCGGCGGTGCCGTCGGCCGTGGCGTAGTTCACGGTCACGGTCTGGCCGCTGGCGGCGGACAGGGTCACGGTGAAGGTCATCACCGCCGTGCCGACGTCCCCCTCGGTCGCCGTGGCGGCGGCGACGCTGACGCTCGGCGGCGGGTCGTCGTTCTGAATCGTGCCGGTGGCCGAGGCCGCCCCGACCGTCGCGTTCGTCGGGCTGCCGAGGTTCACCCTGAAGGATTCGGCGCCCTCGTTCAGGGCGTCACCCCGAACGGTCACCGTCAGCGTCTTGCTGACCTCGCCCGGGGCGAAGGTGAGGGTGCCGCTCGCCGCGGTGTAGTCGCTGCCGGCGAGGGCCGTGCCGTCGGCCGTCGCGTAGTCCACGGTCACCATTTGGCCGCTCGGGGCCGACAGTCTCACGGTGAAGGTTATCGCGACCGAGCCGCCGTTGCCCTCCGCCGCGCTCGCGTTCGCGATGGTGACGACGGGGGCGGCGTCGTCATCGGTGATGGTTCCGGTGCCCGTCGCCGTGCCGAGCGTGACGTTCGTCGGGTTGCTCAGCGTCAGGGCCAGGGTTTCAGCGGCCTCGTCCTCGAAGTCGCCGTAGACCGACACCGTGACGGTCTTCGTCGTCTCGCCGGGCAGGAACGTCAGCGTCCCCCGGGCCGCCTCGTAGTCCGAGTCGGCGAGGGCGGTGCCGTCGACCGTCGCGTAATCGACGGTCACGGTCTCTTCACTGACCGCCGAGAGCGTCACGGTGAAGGTCAAAACGGCCGGCCCGTCGGTGGACTCGGCGACGGTGCCGTTGCCGACGCTCACGGTCGGGGCGTTGTCGTCGTCGGCGACGGTCGCGGTGGCCGTGGCGGCGCCGAGCGTGGCGTTCGTCGGGGCGAACAGGGAGAGCGAGAACGCCTCCGTCGGCTCGCGGGTCGGGTCCGCGACGAGCGGGACGGTGACGGTCAGGGTCTGCATGCCGGCCGCCGCCGGGTTGAACGTCAGGACGCCGCTCGTCGCCACGTAGTCGGGCGTGCCGAGAAGACTGGTGGCGACCGCGGTCCCGTCGGCCGTCGCGTAGGCCACGGTCACCGGCGAGTCGGTCGCCCCGGTCAGGGTGACCGTGAACGTCACGCTACCGGCCCCTTCGGTCGTTACGACGTTCGCCACGGACAGGTTCGGCAGCGGGTCGTCGTCGATCACGTTGACCACCGCCTGGCCGTTCGCCACGGTGGCGCCGGTGGCGTTCGACAGGTTTACGAAAAACCGCTCGGTCCCTTCCCGCACCGCGTCGTTTACGAGGGGGATGGTGATCGTCCGCGTATCGGCCCCGGCGGACGGGCCGAACGACAGCGTCCCGCTGGTGGCCGCGTAGTCCGGCCGGCCGACGCCCGGCCCGGTCGCGACCGCCGTCCCGTCGGCGGTGGTGTAGCTCAGCGTCGTGGCCACGTTCGACGCCCCGAACCGCGTGACGGTCAGCGTCACGGTGCCGGTCGCTTCGTTCACGGTCGCCCCGGCGATCGACAGCGTCGGCACCGGGTCGTCGTCGGTGATCGTGCCGGTGCCGGTGGCCGTGCCCAGGGTCGCACCGGTCGGGCTGGACAATGCCAGGGAGAACGCTTCGGTCAGTTCGTACTGTCCGTCGCCGGGCACCGCGACGGCGAACGTGGCGGCCGTCTGGCCGGCCGGGATGGCGACCAACTGGTTCGCGACGGGCAGGTAGTCCACGCCGGCCGTGGCCGTGCCGTCGGCCGTGCTGACCCGCACGGTCACGGCGGTCTCGCTCGGGTGCGACAGGCTGATCGTGAACAGAGCGACGCCGCCTTCGACGGCCGTCGCGTTGCCGACCGACACGGTCGGCACGGTCTCGTTATCGGTGACGGCCACCGGGACGGACGCGGCCGTCACGGCGAGGTAGCTCGGGTCGGTGCTCAGTACCGTGAACGCCACGGCGTCGGCGGCCGGGCCCGCGTACACGTTGTTGTCGACGGCGGTCACCGTGACCGCCTGCGGGACGTTCCAGTTCGCCGGCGTGAACGTCAGCACGGCCGGCCCGGCGGTGATGCGGGAGCCGGTCGAGAGCGTGATCGTCACCGCGGTCAGGGGCTGCGACGTCAGCGACACGGCCAGCGTGTCGGCCGCCCCGCCTTCGGTGACGGCGGTCGTGCCGCCGCTCTGGACGACGAGAACGCCCGGGGTGTCGTCGTTGACGATCGTGCCGGTCGCGGCCACGCCCGTCGGCTGGTACCCGATGCCGGGGAGAACCGTGAGGCTGACGGTCTCGTTCAGTTCGACGACGCCGTCCGCCGTCGGGGTGACCGTGACGACCGCCGTGGCGGAGCCGGGGGCGAAGGTGACCGTCCCCAACCCCGCGGTGAAGGAATCGGCCCCGGAGACGGCGTAGTCCACCCCGAACGCCGCGAGGCCGCCGGCCGTGAACACCACGGTGAGCGGGCCGGCCGTGACCCCGGTCCGGGTGAGCGTGAAGGCCATCCCGGTGGCGGCGTCCTCGGCCACCGCGGCCGGGCTGACGGCGACGGCCACGCCCGTGTCGTCGTTGACGATCGTGCCCGTCCCGGTGGCGGTCCCGAGCGTGGCGTTCGACGGGCCGCTCAGCGTCAGGGTGAACGACTCGTCGGACTCAATCAGCGTGTCGCCGATGAGGAAGACGGTCACCGTCCTCGACGTCTCGCCGGGCAAGAACGTCAGCGTTCCGCTGGTCGGGACGTAGTCGACCACCGCGAGTGCGGTGCCGTCGGCCGTCGCGTAGTTGACGGTCACCGTCTTCGCGCTCGCTTCGGACAGGGTGACGGTGAAGGTCATGACCGGGGGAAGGCCGGCATTCTCGGCCGCGGCCGTATTGCCGACGCTCACGGCCGGCGGCGGGTCGTCGTCGGTGAGGGTGGCGGTGCCGACCGCCGTGGCCACGGCCGCGTTCGTCGCGCCGGTCAGGTGCACCGAGAACGTCTCGTCCGGCTCGTCGGTCGTGTCGCCGACGATCGCCACGGTGATCGTCTTCGACGTCTCGCCCGGGGCGAAGGTGACCGTCCCGCCCGCGGCGGCGTAGTCCGAGCCGGCCGTGGCCGTGCCGTCGGCGGTCGCGTAGTTGACGGTGACCGTCCGGGTGCTAGCCGCCGACAGGGTCACGGTGAAGCTCGCCGCCGTCCCGCCGTTGCCTTCGGCCGCCGTCACGTCGCCGACGGACACCGTCGGCACGTCGTCGGGCAGGTCGGCGCCGAGGACGGCCACGTCCATTTCCCCGATCCCGACGCCGAGGGCGCTTAGGGCAGGGTCCACCACGCCCGTCAACACGGTGCCCAGCACCGGGGAGAGGGCGCCCCCGACGATCGGCTGCACGATCGGGAGGATGGTGCCGTTGACCAGGGGATTGAGCAACGCCCCGAGGCTCCCGGACAGGGCGACTTGCAGATAAGCCGTGAGCGAGCTGAGGAAGTTCGCAACGACCCCGCTGCCCGCTCCGACGGTGGCCGACCCCGGGAACGGGGCGAAGAAGGTGTTCAGCGCCGGTGCCGCCGCGACCCCGAGGGCCGTCGAGCGGACGGTCACCCCGGCCGACACGTTCGCCAGTACCGTGCCGATGATCGGCACGGCCACCCGGAGGTTGAGGCTGCCGACCGTGCCGAATCCGATGTCGGCGGCTGGGTTGATGGCATGGGACCGGTTGAAGAGCAAGGCGTCGGACACGTCGCCCAGGTAGACGTTGGCGACCCCCGGTGTCGATCGGATCGTGACGGCACTGCTGATCGAGTCGATCGCCTGAATCGTCCCGGCCCCGCGGGCGATGTCCGCGTACAGTTGGATTTGGCCGAGGGTCAAAGACGCGGTCACGTTCCCCAAGCCCGAGAGCGCCGCGACAAGGCCGGACGTGTTCGGATTGAGGTCGACTAGGTCCACGTCCAACTTGAGTCGGACGCCGGCCGAAGAGAACTGTGTCCCGGCCGGGCCGACCGCGAACACCGGCGGCTCGACCACGACGGCTTGGAGCGACACCGAGTTCAGGACCCCCCCGAGCCCGAGGACGCCGCCGGACAGTGAGACCGGGGCCGTGGTCGCGACCACGTTCTGGAAGTTGAACAGTTGCACCCCGCCGGTGAGCAAGTCCAGGGCGTTCACGCTCGCCTGGTTGTAGCCGCCCGCCGGCAGGTCGATGTTGAACATGTCACCGAGGCGGACGGTGCCGGTCAACGACCCGAGGTTCGTGGCGAGGGTGCCGAGCGACGACGCGACGGCCACGTTCCCGTCGGCTTGGGCCGCGGTGGCCGCGGCCGTCAGCAGTTGGCTCAGGTTAACGTTGGCGGTCAGGGCTTGTTCCGGCGTCGCGAGCGAGAGTTGAGCCCGGAGGTTGTCTAGTACGCTGCCGAGGTTCACCTCGCCGCCCACGAGACCGCTATAGTCGACGGCTGACAAGGAAACGCCCGACCCGGTCCCGGTGAGGTTGGTGAGCAGGCCGTTCAAGAGGGCACTGTCGCCGGTGTTCACGCTCGCCAGCCGCGTGCCGGCCGCGACCTCGGCCACCGCCTCCGTGCCGGCCGCGGTCGGGGAGAGCAGCCCGGTCGGGCTGAACGCCGGCGTGAGCCGCTCCTCGAGCCCGCCCATGAACTCGGCGAACGGTGATGCCGGTCGCCGGCCCTTGGCGATGCGGCGGTTGGATCCAAGTTTGCGGGATGAACGGCTCATCAAATATTCTCCGTCGTCGGCGGTGAGACAAGGGGTGGGTCGTATCCCGTCCGCGGCGCTAGACGCGCGGCCGGTCACGATTCAACCCAGTACCTTAGAGTGCCCATTTCGCCGGGATGTCAGGGGGACCCCCAATTCGAGCCGGCCGCGGAGCACCGGGAGTGGCCAGAGAAATAGGTTCCCATCCAATTCGGCAATCGGAAGTTCGTGCGAGGGACAAATGTGGTAGTGGCCTCGCTTGCGTGAGCCTTTCGCCACCACGCGCCGAAGATTCGGACTTTGCCTGACATGGGCACGACCCCTCGGGAACTAGACTCGGGTTTCTATTTCCCGCCGGGAGTGACTCGAAGCGTGCTCGTCAAGAATTCGTCGGGGCCCAACCGGCCCGGGGCCGTACTCGCCAAGGTTGCCATCTGCCTGCCGGTCCTCATCGGCGTGGTCGCCCTGAACCTCGACGGCGGGCGGACGATGGACGAGCGCCGCCGGGCCCAGGCGGCGGCCGACGCGGCCGCCCTCGCCGCCGGCGCCGACCTGTACGCGCACTTCTCCGCGAACAAGGGCCTCGACCCGGCCGGCACGGCGCGGGCCGCGGCCGAACAGGTGGCGGCCGCGAACGGGTACCCGGCGCCCACCGTCACCGTGACCATCCCGCCGGCGTCCGGCCCGTACGCCGGCCAGGCCGGGCACGCCGAGGTGTCCATCGCCACCACCCTCGACGCGACTTTCGGCCGGGTCTTCACCGCCGAGGCGGCCGCCGTGTCGGCCCGGGCCGTCGGCCGCGGCGAGCCGCTCAAGTTCGGGATCATCGCCCTGAACCGGACCAAGGCCGGCGCGTTCACCAGCACGGCGGCGGCGTTCGCCCTCGTCGCCCGGCCCCTCGTCGTGAACTCGAACCACCCCCGGGCGCTGGTCAACTCGAGCCTCGTCTGGCTGTCCCTCGCCCCGATCAAGGTGACCGGCGGGATCGACAACTCCGGCCTCCTCGCCGTGACGACCAAGGCCCGGACGGGCGTCCCCCCGACGTACGACCCGCTCGCCTTCCTGCCCGTCCCGGACACGGCCGGCATGCCCGTGCGGAGCGCCACCCCGCTGACCCTGAACGGCCTCATCTACACCCTCCAGCCGGGCGTGTACAAGGGCGGCATCCGGATCACCGGCCTGTCCGTCGTGGTCATGCAGCCCGGCGTGTACGTTATGGAGGGGGGCGGTTTCCGCGTGGACGGTCTGGCGACGGTCGCGGGACTGGGGACGATGGTGTACAACACGACGAGCCCGACGTACCCGGCGGGTCCGATCTCCGTGAGCGGGGTGGGCAAGGTCGTCATGACGGCCCCGTTGTCCGGGACGTACCAGGGGCTGAACTTCTTCCAGCACCGCGGGCTGGCCCAGCCGATCTCGCTGACCGGCCTCGGCCTGACGACGATCACCGGGGTCATTTACGCGGCATCGGCGGCGGTGACGCTGACGGGGAGCGTGGCCATCGGCCTGGACATCCTCGGCGGGGCGTACGTCGTGGACACGCTGACGGTCGGCGGGATCGGCGGGGTAACGATCGACCTGGGGACGCAGAACGCGCCCAAGGTGCCGGACGTGCGGCTCGTCGAGTGACGACCGCCGTCTGGGTCGTCAGGCGACGGTGGACGCTAGCAGTCCGGCCCGGCCAGCCCCTTCGACTTGGGTAGCCCGCAACAAGTTGCGTTCGTGGCCGTTCGCACAAGTCCTCGGCCACCTCGGTCGACCGGTGGCGTGCTCGGGTCGCCAACCGGCAAGAGCGGTTCGGAGTGAAACTCGTTCGGATCGAACCTGCGGGCAAGATCTGGACTCGCTCCGAACGTGTCCGGCCGCGAAGTCACCCCGTCCGGCGTGAACTCCTTATCGATTCCCATCAAGAACATCGCGGACCTTGGCCGCGAGGGCGGCCGGGGAGAACGGCTTCTGAAGGAAGTTCACCTTGTGCGTCTCGATCCCGTGCCGGATGACCGCGTCACTCGTGTAGCCGCTCAGGTACAGCACTTTCAGGCCCGGCCGCAGGCCGCGCAGGCGATCCGCGACCTCCCGCCCCCCGGCCCCCGGCATGACCACGTCCGTCACCAGCACGTCGATCGTGCCCGGGTGCCCGGCCGCCACACGGACGGCCCCCTCGCCGTCCGCGGCCTCCAGGACCGAGTAACCAGCCGCCTGGAGGATGTGCCGGGTCAAGGCCCGCACGGCGGCCTCATCCTCCACGACCAGAATGGTTCCGGTCCCCCGTGCCATGCCCCGGACGCCGGACCGGCCGGCCGATTGCCCCCCCGGTTGTTCCGCCAGGGGGAGGAAAATCCGGAAGACCGTGCCCCGCCCCGGGGCGGAGTCCACCTCGACGCGGCCGCCGCTCTGGGCGACCACCCCGTGCACGACTGCCAACCCCAGGCCGGTCCCGTGCCCGACCGCCTTCGTGGTGAAGAACGGCTCGAAGATCCGGGCCTTGACCGCGTCCGTCATGCCCACGCCGGTGTCCGCCACCGATAGGACCACGGCGGGGCCGGAGCGCGGGCCGGCCCCGCCGTGGTCCGCCGGGGCCGTGCGGGTGGTGATCGTCAGCCCGCCGCCCCGCGGCATTGCGTCCCGGGCGTTGACGGCGAGGTTGAGGATCACCTGCTCGAGTTGCCCCTGGTCCGCCAGCACCCACCCCGGGTGCGGTTGTAGGTCGACCCCCAGGCGGACGTCTTCGCCGATCACCCGCCGCAGCATCTTCTCCGTCTCCCGGACGACCTCGTTCAGGTCGAGCAGTTTCGGCGTGAGGACCTGTTTCCGGGAGAACGCCAACAGTTGCCGCGTTAACCCCGCCGAGCGGACGCCGGCCTTGTGGATCTCGACGAGCAGGTCCCGCGTCGGGCTGTCCGGGGGGAGGTCCTCCAGGATGAGTTCGGTATAGCCGGTGATGACGGTGAGCAGGTTGTTGAAGTCGTGGGCCACCCCGCCGGCGAGTTGGCCGACGGCCTCCATCTTCTGCGCCTGCCGCAACTGGTCCTCCAGGTGCCGCACGCCCGTGATGTCCTGAACGACCTTGGACGCCCCGGCGACCCGCCCGTCGCGGTCCCGGATCGGGGAGACGCTGACCATCACGTCGACCGGCCGGCCGTTCCGCCCCAGCCACACCGTCGGGAAGGGCGGGACGGATTCGCCCCGGCCGACCCGCCGCAGCGCGCTTTCCATGTCGTCGGCCTTGTCCGGCGGGGCGAGGAGCAACTGGTGCTGCCCGACGACCTCGGCGGCCGCGTACCCGAGCATCTTGGCCGCCCCGTCGTTCCAACTCGTGATCACCCCGCTCAGGGTCGTGCTCAAGATCGCGTCGCGGGACCCTTGGACGATGGCCGCCAGGCGGGCGAGTGACTCGTCCGCGGTCTTGCGCGCCGTCACGTCCGTCTGGACCCCGACGAAATGCGTCAGTCGGCCGGCGTCGTCCCGGACGGGGGAGATGAGCACTTGGTTCCAGAACGTCGTGCCGTCCTTCCGGTAGTTTAGCACCTCGACGTCGCACGACCTTCCTTCCCGGACGGCGTCCCGGAGGGCGGCCACCGCGAGGGGGTCCGTGCCCGGCCCCTGGAGGAAGCGGCAATTCCGGCCGATCGCTTCCTCCCCGACAAAGCCGGTGACGCGCTCGAACGCCGGACTGGCGTAGACGATCGGGTTATTGGGTTGGAGGGCGTCGGTAATGATGACGCCGGCGTCGACCGCCTGGATCGCCCGGTCCCGCAACCGCAGCGCGTCCTCGGTCTGCTTGCGGTCGGTGACGTCGTGGACGATCGTGCCGACGCCGAGCACCTCGCCGCCGAGGGCGACCGGGTAGTGACTGGCCAGCCAGTGCCGGACCTGTCCGGGCCTGGCCCGCGTCTCGCCGAAGACGTCCTGGCTCGACGAGGAGAGGTCGCCGCTCAAGATTCGCCGGTAGATCGGCTCGACGTGCGGCCACAGGTCAGGGACGACGGCGGAAACCGTCTGGCCGGCCATCTCGGCGGCAGGGATGCCGGCGGCGGCCGCCAGGGCGGTGTTCGCCCGGACGTACCGGAACCATCGGTCGATGAACCCGAGCCCGACGGGGGCGTTTTCGAACAAGGTGTCCAACAACGCGAGCGACTCGGACGCCCGTCGCTCGGCCTGCCGGACGCGCAACAGGGCCTTCACCTGGCCGAGCAGTTCTCGCGGCTTGGCCGGCTTGGTCAGGTACGCATCCCCTCCCCCCTCCAACCCGTCCGCCCTGTCGTCGCTGCGGGTGAAGACGCCGGAGAGTAAAATGACGGGGACCAGAGCCGTCGCGGGATCGGCCTTGATCCGCCGACACACTTCCAGACCGCTCACGTCGGGGAGGCGGACGTCGAGGAGGACCAAATCGGCCCCCGCGACGAGCCGCAAGGCTTCCGCCCCGGTGCCGGCTTCCAGGGTTCGATAGCCGGCCAACTCCAGCAAGACGGCCGACGATTGACGGTTGTCCTCGCTATCGTCGACGCACAGGATCGTGAACGGCTGCGGTTGTGCCATGTGGCGGTTTCCTGCACGGTCTCGTTAAGATTCGCCAGGGCCAGAATCGATCGAAGCAGTGAGAACAACGTTCTCACAGTTAATGCAACTTACATTCCACACTTCTACCCCGGTGGCACTCGCCCGGAGTCGGGAAAATCGGAGAAAGCCGGGCCGTCCAAGAATTCTCGCCACGGAATCGCAATCAGGTCACTGAAGGGTCACGAATCGCGGGTCTCGCGGCGTCGCCCGCCGAGGCGGACCCTGAGGGGGAAGGTCTGGACGGCCGCCGAGTGTAACACCACGAACGACACGGCTTGCGGATCGGGTTGAGTCCGCCGGATCGTTGGGTTGAGACGGGGTGGGCGATCGAGGAACTCGCCATGCTCGGGACGATACCGGGCAGGGAAATAGCTGCACGGATCGGCCGTACGCGGAGCGCCGTGCGGGCGAAGCGGACGGAGAAGAAGGTACCCCCGTGAGTCGGGATTGAGGACGCACCGCACTTCGGTCGACCGCAAAGCGTGAGCTGGCATGGGGAATGAACCCTCGGCGTGTTCTACCTGAGGTGCCTCAAGCAACGGGCACACACTTTGCCACTCTTCGAGGAAGCCCTTTCCCCTTACCCGGAGATGACCATGGACCCTCGAAAAAAACCAAGACACCCGCAAGCGGGACGAAGAGAGCCGGCAGGACTGGGCTGGACTGAACCCGCCGACCGCGAGCACGACTGGGCCGCCAAACGCCGGCCCGGCCGAGAAAGCCGCGGACGCGAGCGACGAGTGAGCCGCGAGGAGGACGCCGGGCCTATGGTGGGGCCGAGCAGCATCGCTGGCGATGAGTGTCGTAGGTCAAGGGGAGTGGGCCGGCCTAAGGCGCTCGTTTCTCGCCCGGTCAGCCCAGGCGAGGAGGTCGAGGATCACGTTAGGGTTGACTGACTTGACGAAGTGGAACGAAATGTTCGCCCACACCGACCGGGTCCGGTGGGCGTCGTCGGCATGGCCGGTGACGGCAGCGATCACGGGCGTTGCCGGTGACGGCGAGTTGCTCGGCCACGCCCCACCCGTTCATCCCGGGCATCAGGAGGTCGAGGAGGACGACGTTGGGCGGGGCCTCGGCCGCCGATCGGAGGGCGTCCCGGCCGCCGTACGCAGTCCGGACGCAGTACCCGTGGAGACTGAGGAAGGTAGCCATGGAGTCAGCAGCGTCGGCGTGGTCGTCGACGACGAGGACGAACCGCGGCGAGTGTTTGTTGTCCACGACAGACCTCCGGGGCGATCGCTCAGTCGGTCAGAGTTCTTGCCGGGGGTCACAGCCTTCGAGGACGCGGTCCACCCGCACGGCCTCCTCCCACGAGTGGCCGACGCCGTGGACGTACCGGGTGTGCCCGGACGAACTGAACACCCCGATTTCGTACACCTCGACCCCGTCCCGGACGGTGATCTCGGCGAACGCCGTACGGCCCCACCGTTCTCGGGCGTAGGCGAGTGCTTCTTCGACGGACATGCTTCCGCTCCCACGGGCGACGGATCGGCGGGCGAGTCTCCCGTATTTCCTAGCCCGTCCCATGCCGCCGCCTGTCGGGAAGTTACTGACGCCGGCCGCGATGAGGGCCGCTGTTCGAACGGCCGCAGTTCCGGGAAACGCCGGCGCGGTCGCCTCCCAATCAGAATGGGGAGACTCCCGACACCGCCGCCTCTGTCCTGGCTATACCGCTTGCGTCCCCTCGGCCGGTCCTGGCCGGGGGCGCTGGGGGCGGGTCCGAGGGCATGGACCCGCTCCCTCCACTTCGTGCAACCCGCCCCGAAGAAGTAACCTCATCCGGTGCCGGCATCCCGATGTGGTCTGTTTTTTCGTGTCGGGTCCGCCGGCCGAGGTCAAACTATGACAGTCGGCAAAGGGCGGATCGCCAGCGGAGTGCGGTTGCGACCGTGGCAAGAAGCCGACGTGCCGGAGTTGGTCCGGCTCGCGGGCAGCCGGCGACTGGCCGATCAACTGCGGGACACCTTCCCACACCCGTACACGACGGAGGCCGGGCGGGGGTGGGTGGCGTTGGCCAATGCGCAGTCGCCCGTCACACACTTGGCGGTCGTGTGCGACGTGGTCCTGGTCGGCAGCGCTGGGTACGTCCCCGGCCGGGACGTCGAGCGGGTGAGCGCCGAGGTCGGGTACTGGGTGGGCGAGCCGCACTGGGGCAGAGGGCTGGCGACCGCCGCCCTGGTCGCGCTGGTCAATCACGTCTGCGATCGCGGTGGGTTCACCCGGCTGTTCGCCCTCCCGTTCGCAAGGAACGCGGCGTCCCGGAGGGTGCTGGAGAAGGCCGGGTTCACCCTCGACGCGGTGCTCCGGCAGAGCGCGATCAAGGGCGGCCGGGTCACGGACCAGGCGTTGTACTCGCTCGTACTGTCGGAGCGAGAGAGGTCCGCCGAACAAGGCGATACGCCGCAACCGGCACCCTGACCCTCTTCCCGCTCAGGCCACAGGTACGGTACCGAAGGCTGGCTTCTGAGGAGTTGCTCATGCTGGACCTTGACCACCCACGGACCCCACACGTGTTCGCCGCGTCAAGGCAGGAGGACCTGATCCTCAACTACTGCAACCGCATCACCTTGTCGGCGGCCGGGGCCCGGCGGTTCATGGCCGAGGTGGTGCGGCCTACGTTCGCGGCCCTCCGCTGGCTGGCCACAAATCGGTTCGCCGACGAGCCGCACATCCCGGACGGGATTGCAGAGTTGGAGCGACAGATGGAACAACTCGCCGAGTTGCCCTCCGCGACCCTGACCACCATCACGGGGCGGCGTCGCATTGCCCCGCCTGCGGCGGTAAGCCGACTACTCCGAACAAGTACGACCCGACGCCGTATTGTTTGACGTGCCTCGGCGTCATCGTACCCGGCTGGCAGTGGGTGTGTTCATGCGAGGAGGGCTTCGGGACGGACGCGATTTAGCGGCCCGTGCGTTGCCCCCTAGCTCGGCCAGCCCTGTACGGGTTTGACGTTTGTTCCGCATTCCGATCGAGTGGGCCGAGAGGATGTAGGCACACGACTTGCTGGCTTCCTGCCGAGATTTGCATTCGCCTACCCTCGCTCGGCCCACTCATGACCGCCATACACCGAATCGACCCGGAGATCTGGGTGGAGACGCCCAAGGGCGGCGGCCTCGCCTACTTTCTGATCGACTACGGCCCGTCGATCAACACGATCTGGGTCGTCCGCCTGGACGCGACCGGCGACGTCATCCACGTCGAGTCGTCGGAAGTTCGCATCCTCGGCAACCCGATGTGGCACATCCCCCACCCGCTCCCATTCGACCCGCTGGAGCCCCCGTCGGCGAACGGTGCGGCGACTCTGAATCGGATCAAGGTCCACGAGGAGTGAGTGGTCGCCGGTGATGCCGGCCAGTCCACAAGCCCTCAACCCGTTCGTCCCGGCAGATTGGACGCGGGGAGCGGGCTGCGGCAGTTCACGGGCACGTTACCCGCTTGGCACTCGCCGCGTACCACGACTGTGGCGCTAGGTCGAACCCCGTCGCCGGGGCCGCGGTGAGGCGGTGGGGTAAAGAGGATCGGATCGTCCGGGTGAAGGGAACGATTGTCCGACAATCGTCACCGCATTGTCCTTGCTCTACCCCGGCCGGCGTGTCATGTCGAGGGGATTGCCCGATCACCTTCCTCCTCCAGCCCGAGCCATGACTGAGCACAAAGTCGCCCGCGCCCACGCCACGAAGTTGACGGCCCGGGCGAACCCCGCGAGCCTGCACCTCGTCGACGCGATCGCGGCCCGGCCGTCCACCGTGGGCGAGCTGGCGACTCGCCTCCGCATGCCGTTCCAGACGGTCTCGCACCACCTCGGCTTTCTGAGGGCGGCCGGGCAGCACGGGATGCGTGTCCGCCCCGAGCCGATCTGGCCATTGGTCGAGGAGCAACCCGACGGCGTGCTCACGTTCGCGTTGTCCGACCGGCCGGCCGGGGGCGCCGCGGCGGGCGGCGGTGCGGTCGTGGAAGTAGCGGAGGTGGGTGGAACAGGGGCACCAGCCGATGAAGGAGGAGTTGGGGTTGGATCACTTCGATGGCCGGAGCTGGCAGGGCTTCCATCACCACGCGGCGATGGTGCAGCGGGCGTACGGGTTCTCGCTGCTCGAACAGGCGCGACCGCAACCCGAGCCGACCGGCTCGGGAAAGGGGGGTATACCGCCGCGGACCGTGCCCGGCATCCGCCGTGCCCTCCAACGGTTGCTCGTGCCGTTGGCGAAATTCGATTGCTCCTACTATCGCGACCAACGCTCACTGCTTCTAACGGAGTAGTGTTAACCAGCGGGGCTGTTAACTGGAGACGTCGAGAGTTTTTCTCCGTTCGTCTCGGGGTGCGAGACGAACCCAAGCGTTTCGCCTCGCACCCTCGATTGCGTTTTGCGAACCGGAGACTCTGGCCGAGACTTGATAAATGCGCGAAAGGCTTGGAAACAAGCCGGGAAATGCGAACGGCCGAGAGTTCATACTCTCGGCCGTTTCCGTTAACCCGCCGGTCCAAAGTTCCGCGACCGGCCTGACGAACTCCTCCGGTAGGATTCGAACCTACGACCCGCCGGTTAACGGCCGGCGGCTCGGTCGACCGTCACACGCCCTCCGCCGACCGCTCCCGTTACGCCGGTCTCCGCCCGACGCGACCACGGCCGTTCCGGCTTAATTGTCACCCCGTTTGCGTCACCTCTCTCTGACCGGGGGCGTTACCCCTCGGCGACGGCCCGCTCGCCCCCGCCCCGGCCTTCCGCCGGGGCGGCTCCATTTTCCGACGTGAGGTGACCCATGCGACCGCGTGACGTTTCGAAGGCCCTGTCCGCCCTGATCCCGACCCGACGGCCCGTGTACCTGTGGGGGCCGCCCGGCGGCGGCAAGTCGAGCGTCGTCAAACAAGCCGCCGACGCCCTGAAGGTGAAGCTCGTCGACGTGCGGGCCACCCTCCTCGACCCGGTCGACCTCCGCGGCCTGCCCAAGGTCACGGAGGACCGGGCCGAGTGGTGCCCGCCGGCGTTCCTCCCCCGCACCGGCGACGGCGTCCTGTTCCTCGACGAGCTCGCCCAGGCCCCGCCCCTGGTCCAGGCCGCGTGCCTGCAACTCGTCCTCGACCGGAAGGTCGGCGAGTACGAGCTCCCGCCCGGGTGGGCCGTCGTCGCCGCGAGCAACCGCCAGGACGACCGGGCGGGCACGCACCGCCTCATCACCCCCCTCCTGAACCGGTTCGTCCACTTGGACCTGGACGTCGACCCGGGGGACTGGCAGGCGTGGGCCGGCGCGAGCGGCGTTGCCCCGGAAGTCCGGGCGTTCCTCCAGTACCGGCCGGCGTTGCTCGCCCCGCTCGACCCGGTGGCGAGCCCGCGGGCGTTCCCGACGCCCCGGAGCTGGCAGTTCGTGTCCGACGTCCTGACGGGGACGCCGGCCGACCTGCTCCACCGGGTCGTCGCCGGGTGCGTCGGCGACGGCCCGGCGGCCGAGTTCGTCGGGTTTCTCCAACTGTACCGCGAGCTCCCCGACCTCGACGCCCTCGGGAAGCAGCCGGAGACCACGGCCGTGCCCCGCGAGCCGGCGGTCCTGTACGCCCTCGTCGGGGCGATCGCCGAGAAGTGCCGGGCCGACGCGGCCCCGGTGCACGGCTTGGTGCAGTACGCCCTCCGGTTGCCCGACGAGTTCGCCCTCCTCGCCCTCCGCGACGTCCTCGCCGTAAAGCCGGCGCTCGCCTCGCTGTCCGTCGTCCAGCAGTGGATCGCCCGGGCCCGGACGAAGGGCCTGTTCCTCGCCGCCTAACTCTTCCCCTTCATTCCCCAACCGAGATTGCCATGATCGAATCCTGCCTCGACACCGGCGGGGCCGTCGCCTTCTGGACGGCCGCCGCGTTCACCGACCGCGACCGCCTCCGCGCCGGTCTGCTCCCCCTCGGCCTCGACGCGTTCGTCCCCGACCCGCGGCCGCCGGCCGGCGTGTTGAAGGACGCCCTGGAAGAAGCCCTCGGCGGGTCGCGGGTGCTCATCCGCCCGCTCGCCGACCGCGACGGGTTCACCGTCGTCAAGGAGGAGCGGGGCAAGCACGCGAACGCGTACGCCACGGCGTTGGTCGCCCGCGTCCGCGATGCCGCCTTGGCCACCGTCGAGTACGACCCGTTCGACGACCGGGCGGCGGCCGTCAACGCCGCCTTCCGCCGGCACGCCGGCCGCATCCCCGCCGCCCAACTGTCCGCGTGCCTGGTCAAGGTCGTGGAGTCCCTCGGCGGCACGCGGCTGCGGCCGACGGGGGCCGTGTACTGGGTGCCCGGGCACAAGCTCGACGCGAGGGCGGCGGTGGCCAGAGCGGTGGAGGGGGCGTCGGACGGGCGGCCGAGTGCCGTGTACCTGATCCGCCACCGCCTCGACGCCGACGCCGTCCGGGCCGTCCGGGACGCCGTCGTCGGCGAGGTCCAGGCCGCCACCGCCCGGATCGCCGAGGAGGTCGCCGCCGGCGACCTCGGCCCGCGGGCGCTGGAGACGCGGCGGCAGCAGGCCCACAACCTCCGGGACAAGGTCCTCCTCTACGAAGACCTGCTGTCCGTCGGCCTGGCCGAGTTGCACCGGGCGGTCGACGCCGCCGACCAGGCCGCCGCCACCGCCACGCTGTTGCTGGCCGCCCAGCCGGCGGCGGCCGTCGGCGTGTAACCCGATCCCCTTGCCACCACCGTCACCACGAAAGGAGACATGATGAAGTTGACCGCCGACCCGTTCGCCGCCCTCGAGGCGGAAGCCGCCAAGCAGGCCGCCGCGGAGGACGCGGCGAAGCGCCTGGCGGTCGCCCGGGCGAATCTGATCCTCGGCCGGGACGCGAAGAGTGCGTTCTTCGCCACCCTGGCCTTGCGCCTGAGGCTCGACGTCGATTGGGCGTGCGGGACGATGGCCACGGACGGCCGCGTCCTCGCGTACGCCCCGGCGTTCGTGACCGGCCTGAGCCCGGCCGAACTCGTCGGCGTGCTCGCCCACGAGGTGCTGCACAACGCCCTCCTCCACCCGTTCCGCCGGGGCCCCCGCGACCCGGCCCGGTGGAACGAGGCGTGCGACCTGGCCGTCAACCCCCTGCTGCTCGCCGCCGGGTTCGTCCTGCCCGCGTCCCGGCTGCTGCCGGGCGAGGGCCGGTACGCCGGGTTCCCGCCGGCGAAATCGGCCGACGAGTACTACGCCCTCCTGGCCGAGCCGCCCGCGAACGGCGGCACGGACGGAGAAGGAGGTGGTAACACCGGAAACGGTCACGGCCCCGACCCCGGCGGGTGCGGGGGCGTGACGGACCCGGCGGCCGGGTCGCCCGCGGCGTGCGAGCAGGTGGCCGCCGCGTGGCAGGTCGCCGTCGTCCAGGCCGAGCACGTCGCGAAGGGCCGGGGCGAGTTGCCGGCCGGGATCGCCCGGACGGTCGAAACGGTTCGCCGCCCGCCGGTCGACTGGAAGGAGGAATTGCGGGCGTTCGTGTCGGCCGCGGCCCGGAACGACTACGCGTGGTCTCGGCCGAACCGGCGGTTCTTGTGGCAGGGGTTGTACCTGCCCGGCCTGGCGTCCGAGGAACTCGGCGACGTGGTGATCGCCGTCGACACGTCGGGCTCGGTCGGGCCGGCCGAGTTGGCCGTGTTCGCCGGGGCCGTCGAGGACATCCTCTCGGCGTTCGCCTGTTCGGCCACCGTGCTGTACCACGACACCGAGGTCCAGGGCGTGCGGGCGTGGCGGTCGGGCGACGGGCCGCTGGTTCTCGACCCGGTCGGCGGCGGCGGCACGTCCCACGCGTGCGTGTTCGACTGGCTCGACCGGCAGGGCGTCTCGCCAGCGTGCGTCGTCTGTCTGACCGACCTGGAGACCCGCTTCCCCGACCGGCCGCCGGCCGTCCCCGTCCTGTGGGCCGTGGTCGGCGGCGCCGACACGCCCCCGCCGTTCGGCACGACCGTCCGCGTGACCGCGTGACGGCCCGAACGGCGACCCCCCCGTGCGATCCGGCCCGGCGGCCGGGTCGCGTTCCCTGCCCCCTGTCCTTCGGAGACGACCCCATGGCCGCCGACCCGGTCCCGCTCGACGAGTTCCTCGTCACCATCACCGTCCCCCGCGACCTCCCCGCCGCCGACGCGGCGCGGGCCCGCCGGACCCTCGACCACCCGGCCTTTCCGGCCGCCCTCCGCCGCCTGGCGGCCGCCCTCGTCCGCCGGTTCCCGACCCTCGCCGCCGTCACCGTGACGGTGGCCCGCTAACCCTAGGAGGTCAAGAATGTTGACCGCCCCCTGCTCGTTCCGGCGGTCGATCCGCGACCCGGGTCGCACGGGCGTCGCCGGCCCCACGGCCCGCCGCTCACGGTCGACTCTTCCCGCGCCCGACGGGCACCCCCGCGGCCCCCAGCGACCCGCTCGCCGGGGCCGGGCGGGCGCGGTTGTTCGAGGCCGCGGGGGCGGCCGCCCGCCTGGTGACGATCTTGAGATCGAAGTAGCAGGGCCGAGGGCCCTCGCGTCCGTCTTGTCCCGTTCGACGTCCCTGAACCCCGGTCCGTGAAAGGAGCCGCCGTGCCCCACCCCCTGATCCCGCACGTCCGCGACCGCCTCGTGCGGCTGACCGACGCCCTCGTCCAGTTGAAGGCCCGCGTCCGCGAGGCCGTGGCGACCGAGATGGGCCGGATCGTCGCCGAGTGCGTCAACGACGTCCTCGCGGCCGCCGTCCGCGGTCGCCCGACCCCCGTCCCGCCGTCGAACCGCGCTCACCGGCCGAGACCGGCCGGCCGGTGGGCCGCCCCCGACGATCCGGTCGATCCGGACGCCGGGGACGGCGACTGTGGTGTCACGCCCGTCGATCGGCCGGCCGCGGCGGGCCCCCCCGCGGCCCGGCCGTGGCCGGCGGCCGTTTCCGCCGGCGTGCTGGCCGCCAAGTGGCTGTGGCAACGGCGGCTCCCGTGGTGGCCGTGCCTGGGCGGCGGTCTGGCCGCCGGCCTGGCCGCCCTGACCGGCCACCCGGCCGTCGTCGCCGCCCTCGGGGCGGTGGCCGCCGCCGTCGACCTCGCCCCCGCCCCGCTCGACTGATCCCGCGACCGCCGTTCGGAGAAAAGCCCAGCCCCGGGACGTCCGTCCGCGGGTCCGGCGAACTTCGCCCGGCGGCGGTTGCCGTCGAATTCCCCTGTTCTCAACCCCTTGCCGATCGGAGATGGACCATGAGCGTGACCGCCGCGTGCCCCAACGGCCGCCCCCGCAAGCAACTGTCCGACCAACTCGACCGCCTCGACGGGATCATCGACGTCCTCGCCGACGCCCTCCCCGAGGCCGTCCGGGACGCCGTCCGGGACGGCATGGCGGACGCCCTCCGCCAGCTCGTCGCCGAGACCCTGGCCGACCCGACCACCCTCGCCCTCGTCCGCCACGCCGTCGCCCCGCCGCCGCCGGGCCCGCCGGCCCCCGCCCCCGGTCCGTCCCGGCGGGCGGCCTTCCTCGCCCGGTGCCGGGCCGGCCTCGCCGCCGTCCGGGCGGGGGGCGTCGCGGCCGGCCGGGCGGCGGCGGCCGCCGTCCGCGTACGGGTCGCCCGGTGCCGGGCGGGCGTGGCCGCGGCCCGGGCCCGGGCCGCGGCCGTCGCCGGCGTCGTCCACGTCGCCTGGCACCTGAAGCGGGCGGCCGCCGTCGGCCTCGCCGCAGGCGGGGCGGTCGCCGCCGTGTCCCTCGTCTCCCACCCCGTCGCCACCGCCCTGAGCGGGCTCGGCGGGGCGGTCGCCGCGTTCGGCGTCCACACCGCCCTCGTGGGCCGCCGGGCCGCCCGCCGGTGGGGCGGGTGACCCCGGTCCGGCCGGCGGCCGATCGCCCCGAATCGACGCGGCCCGCCGAGTCCGACGGTCGACGCGCGGCCCCGCCGGGGCCGCCGCGTCGACTTCGTTTAGCCCTCGGGCGGTCGCCGACGGACGGCCGCCCGACGTCACGCCGCCCCGAGCGCCCGGCCGGTTGCCGGGGGAGCCACGACCGGCCGTCGGGCCTGCGATACCCGCCCGGCGCGGTGGCCGCGTCTCGGAACCCGATCCGCCGACAATCCCCGCCCGCCGGGCGGTCCGCACCCCCGGGGGCGGTCCCGTCGGCGAGCTGAACCCGGCTCGCGACTCGGCCGACCGAACGGATGAACGCCGGGGCGGACGGCTCGAAACCGCGCTCGCCGCCGGGGCGAGGGCTTCCGCGCGGCGATGACGAGGGTGGCATGAGGTGTGCCGGGTTGCCGCGCGGCGACCGCGACCGGAGCGGGAGGGCCGGGCGTGACCACGCTTTTTCGCATCCGAAGTTGCTCCCCCTCCCAAATTCGATCGAGCGGGCCGGGGTCGGGTGGGATCGCAACGCTCGCGGACTGCCCCCGCCCGGGATCCGCCTGACCGCGCCGACGGACTTGGACCGACGGAACAACTTGTGAAAGGCGGTATTCCCGTGACGGCCGCCCGCTACCACTGGGATGGCCGAGGGGGGCCGGCGCCCACGGCCGGGGCGGCGGACTCGACACAAAGTCGTTCTCGTCGTCCCCCGCCGAACTCCGGGCGTGAGCCGGGTGGTCCAGGAACCCGGCGAACGCCGCGTCGATGGGGCGCCAGGCGAGCCGATCCCGGCCCGCCCTCGACAGACCGCGATGTCGGTCCGGCCCCCGGTTGTCGCCCTTTTGGCCCGCCTGGGGTTGGGCGTGCCCCCTGACACCGTTGATGCCGCCCGCGGGAACTGGATTGGGGTCGGTCCCGTGTCCCGAGTGAGTCCTTCCGGCGTCGGCCGCGGCCTTCGGTCCGGCCGCTGGTGCCCGTGCGGTGCGGCACCCCCGGCGGCCGCGGGCGGGGTGGCGTTCCTTCGCCAGGGTTGGGCTCACGAAGGGCGGTCGCAGGGCGGCGGGTTTCCGGCCGCCGACCGCCCTTCGTTAGGCGCCGTCGGCCCCGGCGTCCACGCGACCGAACAACGCCGCCAGGGATAGGTCCAGGGCGGCGGCCAGCCGCTCGACGTTGACCAGGGACAAGTTTCGCGTCCCCCGCTCGACGTCGCTCAGGTACGTCCGGTGGATCCGGGCGGCGGCCGCCAGGTCCTCCTGGGTCAGGCCCAACTCCTCCCGCCGCGCCTTGACGGCGAACCCGAACCGCTCGCGAATGTCCGCCCGGCCGCGCTTTTTTGCCATCCCCGGAGCATCGCGTCGTGTAGACTATCCGTGTATCGACGATGAGTGACATTCCGGCCCGCGGCGGCCGGTCGATCGGCGGGCGGCCACGCGGGCCGGCGAGCCCGGCCGCTGGGGAGGGCCTCGGATGACCGACGGGTCGTGGTACTACGCCAAGGGCGGGCAGCGGGTCGGCCCGTTCACCTTCGCCCAACTCCAACAGCTGGCCGGGGCCGGGGCCATCGCCCCGGCCGACCCGGTCGCCCGGGACGGCGACGCGGCGGCGGCGGGCGCCGACGTGCCCGGCCTGATCCAACCCGGGCCGGGCGGTCCGGCTCGGACGCGGCTCGTGGCGTGCCCGCGGTGCCAGGCCCCGGTCTCGGACGCCGCCGACGTGTGCCCGCACTGCGGCCACACCCAGGACCCCCTACTGGCCCGGGCACCGGGCGGGGAGTCGGCCCCGTGCCCGCGCTGCCACACCCAGAGTCTGGTGCGAAGGGAATACGCCTTCTGCTTCGGCAACTGCCGCGGGTGCGGCCGGCCCCTCGCCGACCTCCACCCCGGGCGGGTTCTGGCGTTCCGTATCGACCAGGCGTACGCGGACTTCGAGCGGTGGCGGGAGGGCCCCCGCCTGTGGTGGGTGGGGACGACCGCGGCCGCCCTCGGGGCCGTGGCCGGCGCCTCCCTGGTTTCCCCGGACCGCCCGGGCGCGTTCCCGCTGCTCGGCGCGACGGGCGGCGTCTTTGTCGCCCTAGCCCTCCTCTCGCCCGTCTACTACGTCGCGTTCGTCCGCGGCCGTCGCGGCCTCCCCCTCCCGCACGACGGCCACCGCGTGACCGCGGGCGAGTGGCGGGCCGCCGGGCGGCGGGCGTTCGACCGGCGGCGGGCCGAGCACGCCGCCGGGGCGCCTGAGGCGGCCGCCCGCGAGGTGCGATTTAAGGTTGAACTCGGGCTGCTGATCGCCGCCGTGATCGCTCTCACCGTCTTGTTGAACTGGACCCACGCGGAGGGCGTGAGCCACCGCCGCGCCGCGGCCGCCCAGGCCGGCACGGCCATGGCCGCCGGGATCGTCGCGACGAAGGACGAGGGCCTGTTCTCGCACGAGGTGGTCCTGCGGAACGACGCGCCGGCCGCGTACGAGGCGTGCGACCTGACCCTCGTCGTGTCGTTCGCGAACGGCCGGCAGCAGTCCGTCCCCCTGCCGTGGGGGGCGTGGGGGGCCGGGGAGCGGAAGGCCGTGAAGGTGTCGGCGGCCGGGCGGATCGAGCGGCTGGACCTGACCGGCACGATGGTCGACGCGGCGTCCCGGGCCGTCGGTCGGTTGGACGCCAAGTTCGCCTGGCCGTCCGGCGGGCGGTGAGACCGGGCGGGCCTACCGGGGGCCGTCCCCGCCGGCCGGCGGGGTTACCTCCCGCTCGGCCCGGGCCCGCGTCAGGGCCTTCTTCACGGCGTCGAGTTGCATCTTGTCGTCCGGGTGGAGGCGGTTCCACCGTGCGCGGACCCGGGTCGGGCTCCGGTGCGTGTCCGCCCCCGCGGCCTCGTACATCCGCAAGAGTTGGTGGTCCCGCTCGGCCCGCGGCCGCGGCCGGCCCGCCGGCGGGCACGCCCAGTGGGCCAGCCCCCCCTCCAGGGCGACCCACGCCTGGACGTACCCGAACGGCGGGAGCGTGTCGACGAACGCCCCGTCCCCGTGGTCCCGGAACAGGGCTGCCCGGTCCGCCCCGAGTTCGGTCAGGGCGACGGCGACGTTCGGCGGCAGCCCGTTCGCACCTTTGGTCGTATCGCCCTCATCGACCTGGACTTGTGCCACCGCGTCCCCCAGGGCGAACCACGCGGCGGTCGCCGTGCCGCCCGGGTGTCGGCCCTGGACCCATTGCCGGACGTCCACGGCGAGGTGCTCGAGGGTCACCGTTAAGTCTTCCGCTTCCGCCTCCGGGCACCGCCGCCGGCGGATGAGGTCGCCGACCAGTCCCTCGAGTTGTAGATTCCACGACGCCCCCATCACGCCCCCCAGCCCCGGCCAGTCGTTAATCGCGGCCAACAGCCGGTTGAACGCGCTCTGGGCGTGGGCGAACCCGGCCGTCGTCCTACACCTCTCGGCGTACCCCAGCGTGATGACGGCCTGCCGGAAGCGCAAGCCCAGGCGGTAGTGCCGCAACGCGTCGTCGGTCATTTCGTCCCCCAAAATTCCCCGGTATTCCCCGTCCTTTTACCCGTTCCGGTGTCCCCCGCCCCGCCCGTAGCATATCACACGTCGCACGGATCTCCCCGCCCGCACGCCGGTCGGGTTGGCGGGGAAATCCGTGCCCGCACCGTGCGGCCGCGGTCCGTCGACGTGACGCCCGCCGATCCCGCTCGGTTTGCCGGCCGAACGCGTCGGGCCCGCCCCCGGGTGCAAACGAGTTCGTTGCCCGACGACCCCCTCGGCCCGGCCGGGCGGGCCGAGGGGCGAGTGAAACGCCGGCAGACGATCGCCCCCTGCCGACGGCGAGGGGGCGGGAGTTCCCGCCCCGGTCCGGGCAAGGGCGGTCGATTCCGGGCCGGGGTTCCGGCCCTTCGGATTGTCATTCCGGGCACCACCAACTCGGCCGCGGGCAACGGCGGCCGGACCATCCCGAGGAGAGGCCATGCGACTGACGGTGAAGCAAGCGGCGGAGCGGGCGCAGGTCAGCCGCAGCCTGGTGTACGGCCTGCTCCGGACCGGGCGACTGAAGGCGTTGCGGATCGGGGTGCGGGGGAGGGGGAAGTGGCTGATCGAGGTAGAGGAGCTCGACGCCTTCCTGGAGTCGTGCCGGGCGGCGGGCCCGCCGCCCGCCGCCCGGCCGCCGCTCAGGCACCTCCGCTGACCGCCTTCCGCGCCGCGTCCCGCATGTGCTGCACCTGCTCGGCCAGGTGGCCGTACGTGCTCGACACCATCTCCGTGCTGGTGTGCCCGAGGAGCTCGGCGACCTGGGCCACCCCGACGCCGTTCACCAGGGCGTTGGTCGCGTAGGTGTGCCGGACGTTGTAACAGACGAAGTGCTTCAGGTGCGGGAGCTTCGCCCGCAGGCGGATGAACCGGCACCGGATGGCCTGGCGGGTGAACGGCGTCTTCTTGCGGGGGCCGCGGAACAGGGGCCCGTCCGGCTGTTCGGCCGCGAGCGTGCGGCTGAGTTCCACCATGGCCGGGGTGAGGTAGACGACGCGGGGCTTGTGCGTCTTCTTCGCCGTCTTGTGCTCGGGTAGGCGCCACACGCCGGCGGCGAGGTCGACGTGCTCGGCCCGAACGCGGGCCACCTCGGACGGCCGGCAGCCGGTTTCGAGCATGGCCCGCATGAACCGCTTGAACGGCGTGTCGCGGACGGCCGCGAGGATCTGGGCCAACTCGTCGGGGGAGAGGACGCGGGTGCGGCGGTTCGCGCGCCCGGCCTTCAGACTCCGGAGCGGGGTCGGGGAGAGGACCCCCTGCTCGTCGGCCCACGAGAAGGCCCGCTTGACCGCGATGACGGCGTGCCGCCGCCCGCCCTTCCAGGTCGGGTTGGCGTCCAGCCAGCGGGTGACGTGGAACGGCTTGACGTCGGCGGCGAGCAGGGTGCCGCAGCGGTCGCAGAACGACTGGAGGAAGTGCCGGTAGTTGTCGTACGTGACGGCGGCGTGGTGGGCGTGGCTGTACTCGAGGAACAACTCGCAGAGGAGTCGCACGGCCAACTTGCCGGCCTTCGGCAAGCCGGCCGGGTCGGTGGCCATCAACTTGTAGAAGGCGTCGAGAATGGGGGACGGCGGGTTCCACCCGGCCGCCGTCTTCTTCGGCGGCGGGGCGCCGTCGGGGTGGGAACCGAGGCGGATTTTCTTGGCGTGGAGTTCGACGTACCACGCCGACTTGGACGCGCGGTACCAGGGTTTGGGCTGTCGCATCGAGTAAACCTCCCGTGAAACCACGGGTGAGCCGGAAGGCTTACTCTCGGCCCCCGGTCAGGTGACACTGACCGGGGGTTTTTCGCGTACCGTGCCTCGAACCGTGCCCGGGAGCTGTGACGGGAGATCGTGCGATATTCCCGAAACCCTTTGCTCCCAAGCATTTCCTACTAGTCGGGCTGACAGGATTCGAACCTGCGACCTCTTGGTCCCGAACCAAGCGACACCACGTTCAGGCGCTGGATTTCTAGGCAATTATCAGGTCTCCGATTCCTGTTACATCCCACGTTACATCCTGTCGGACGACCTCCTGCGGGTCGCGCTTTCATCGGGTGGCCTTCCTCCGCGAGTCAAGGCCGCAGTGATTGCAATGATTCAAACGCATGAGAATCAACAAACTGAGGCCACCTAAGGCTTTGGTATGACTTTGTTTTACTTTTGGGGCTACACTTCCCCGACCGCCCGCGTGACCCGCGGACGCGGAGTCACGAACCCTAGGCTGTGTCTGAAAAGCGGTTGGTGGGGCGTAGAATGCGTGGCCCTCCCACCGGACGACCGCCATGCAGACGCCGCGCTACGCCCTGACCGATGCCCAGTGGGCCGCCCTCGGCCCGCTCCTGCCGCCGGCCAAGCCCGGCGGGCGGCCGCCGTCCGACCCGCGGCGACTGATCGACGCCATGCTCTGGGTGCTGCACACCGGGGCCCCGTGGCGGGACTTGCCCGACCGGCACGGGCCGTGGCAGACGGCGTACCACCGATTCAACGCGTACCGCCAGGACGGCATCTGGGACCGGGTGGTCGAGCACCTGCAGCGGCACGCCGACCTGGACCACGGGCAATGGAACGTCGACGGAACGGTGGTGCGGGCCGCCCGGCCGGCCGCCGGGGCGAAAAAAAAAGGCGGTGGCCGGCGAGCCGGCCGATCACGCCCTGGGCCGCAGCCGAGGCGGGTGGGGGACCAAGGTGCACTTGGTGTGCGACCGGGCCGGTAACCCGCTGGCCGCGGTGCTGACCGGCGGCCAGGAGCCAGAGGTCGTGCACCTGGCCGCCGCCCTGGCGGCCGTCCCGAAGGGCCTCGGGCCGCCGAAGGCCCTGGCCGGGGACAAGGGGTACTCGGCCAACCGGGTGCGGGCGACGTTGCTCGCCGCTGGCATCGAGGACGTGATCGCCCGCCGCAAGGACGAGTTGGCCCGATTGCCCGCACCGCCGGCGTTCGACACGGGCAAGTACAAGCGGCGGAACGTCATCGAGCGGCTGAACGGGTGGTTGAAGGAGCGGCGGCGGGTGGCCACCCGGTACGAGAAGTTGGCCGTCAACTTCCGGGCCATGATCCAACTCGCCTTCGCCCTGTGGTACCTGACACCGTAGCTTTTCAGACACAGCCTAACCCCCGCGCGGGCTCGCGAAGGCCCGGCACCACCAAACGGAGAGTTGACGTGAGTTTCAAATCGAACTTCCTGGCCGCGATCGCGGCCCCCCGGTTCAAGGACGCGGACACGCCGTGGGGCCGCGTCCGCGTGCTGGCCCTCACGGGCGACGCCTACGACAGGTACGCGGCCGCCCGGGCGAAGACCAAGTCCGTCACCCGCGGCAACGCCCTGTTCGTGGTCGCGACCGTGGTCGACCCGGAGACCAACAAGCCGGTCTTCACCGAAGACGACGTGGACGACCTGTGCGACGGGAACACGTCCGCCGTCCTGGCCCTCGCCGAACTCGCCACGTCGGTCAACGCGGAGGACGAGTTCCTCGACGCCGAGGGAAAAGGGACGGCCGCCGGCACGACTGGTTGAAAATGTGCCGGCGGTTCCGACTGCCCGAAGACGTCCTCAAGCCGCTGATGACCGAGGCCGAGTTCCGCGCCCACCTGGCGGGCGTGAACCGGCTCGACGACCCCGAAGACCGCCTCGTCCACCTGGCGACGGTGGCGGCGACGATCCTGAACTTGATCGCGAGTTCGTCGTTGGTTTGCGGGAAGCCGCCCTTCGACGCGGACGACATCACGCCGTGGGCGAAGAAGGGGCGGCGGGCGGCCCCGGCCGGCGAGCAAGAGAAGAGTGACGAGGAGTACGCGGCGGCCGTGCAACAGCGGCTGGCGCAACACGCGAACGCAAGGGTCCGAGAATGAGCCGCGTCAACGTCGGAACCGTCGCCATCAAGGCCATCGTGGACGCCGAGGGCGTTGACACGGGCACGGACAAGTTCGCGAAGGAAGTCGGCAAACTGCCGAAGGTCGCGACCGACGCCGAGGCGAAGTTGGACCGCCTCACCAAGTCGTTCAACGACGTGAGCCGGGCCGCGAAGCTGGCCAAGGACGCGACCGGCCAGTTCTCCGGTTCCACCCTCAAATCGGTGCCGGGCGGGGCGGCCGCGGCCAACTTCCTCCGCAACGCGGGCGGCCGGTTCGGGGCCGGCCTCGGCCCGGACCTCGGCATCCTCGCCGGCGCGAAGCAGGAGGCCAAGGACTTCCAGCAGGCCGAGAGGATCTTTGACGACCTCCGGAAGCGGGAACAGAAACTCTTCCGGGGCGTCAACGCCACGTTCGGCGTCCTCGGCGCTGGCAAGTCCACGTTCCAGGAGCGGGCCGCGCGGGCCGACGACCGGGAGCGGCGGCGGGTGGCCCGCGAGAAAGTCCTGACCGCGGACTCGTTCAACCTCCTCGACGACGTGCCCAAGCCCGGGCAGCCGGCCGCGTTCGGATCGTCGGACGCTTCCAAGCGGTCGCGCATCGCCTTCAGTCTCGCCGAGCAGCGGCGGAAGGAAGAGGAGAAGGCCGCGGCGACCACGCAGGCGTCGGCCAACCAGCGTCGCCAGGAAGCCGAATCCCAAGCCCAACGCCGGTCGCGCGTCGCCGGGTCCTTGGCCAACCAGAAACGGACGGAGGCCGAGGATCAGGCCCAACGTCGGTCGCGGATTGCCTTCTCCCTCGCCGAGCAGCGGCGGAAGGAGGAGGAGAAACAGCGCGCGGAAGAGGCCGAGCGGCGGGCGAACAGTCCGTTCGCCCGCGCCCAGCGCGGGGCCGGCGGACTCGTGTCGCCGTTGTTCAGTACGACGGTCGGCACGTTCCTCGGCACCGGGTTGAGCCGGATCGCCGGGACGGTGGCCGGGGCCGCGGGCCAACTCGTGTCCACCGGGTTGCACACCTTCGAGTCGGCCGCCCTGAAGGCGGTGCAAGAGGGGATCAAGCGGGAGGACGCGGAAGTCTCGTTCGGCGCGCTGCTCGGGTCGTCGAAGCGGGGTAAGGCCCTCGTCGGCGACGTGACCGACCTCGCCCTCAAAACGCCGTTCTCGTCGTCGGAACTGCTCGACCAGTCGAAGTTGCTGCTGTCGTACGGCGTGGCGGCCGGCGACCTGACGAAGACCCTCGGCCGGTTGGGCGACGTGGCCAGCGGGGCGGGCGTGGACCTCGGCCGGCTGTCGCTGGCCTACGGGCAGGTGATCGCCAAGGGCCGGTTGCAGGGCGGGGAGATTCGGCAGTTCACGGAAGCCGGCGTCGGCGTGCGGGACTTCGCGAACGCCTACAACGATCAGACCGGCAAGCGGGTCAGCGTGAACACCTTCCTCGGCCTGTCCGAACAGGGGCAGGTGTCCGCGGCCGTCGTGGAGAAGGCCTTCGAGAAGATGACCAGCGCCGGCGGGCGGTTCTTCGGCCTCATGGACGACAAGAGCCGCACGTTCGGCGGCCGGTTGCAGGCGCTGCGGGAGTCGGCAGACGTGTTCGCCGGGAAGGTCGGGAAGTCGTTCATCGACAACACCGGCGTCGGCAACTTCCTGGACCGCGTGACCGGGAAGATTCAGAAGTTCGACGCGGGCGGCGTGGACAACTTCTTCCGCGGCGCGGACCGCACCCTCGGGCCGTTCCTGACCCGGATCGGCGGCGGCCTACAGGGGTTGGCCGGCGGCGCGGGGGGCGACGTGTTCAAGGCGGACTGGGCCAAGTTCGACGAGCGGCTGAACGCGATCGTGGACAAGACCATCCCGTCCCTGCTGGACGGCGGCAAGGTCCTGATCGACGCCTTCCTCGAAGTCTCCATCACGGCCCTGGAAGCCTCGGACGCCCTCGTCCAGTTCGTGTCGTTTTTGGATCGCAATGCGCCGGGGCAGGGCATCAAGGACGCGACGAGGACGGCCGTGGACGTGTCGAGTTTTGGAACGACCTACCTGACCCGAAAGCTGTTCGGGTCGAACCCGGGGGGCGACGAAAATCGACCGATCCAACAGGCCGCCGCCGCCCTCCGCAGTCGCCAGGATGCGTTGCGACAACTTGACCCCGCCGGCCGGTTCCTCGCCGGGTCGCAACCGGCCGGCTTGGTCGGCGGGGCGGCCGACTTCTTCTTCGGGAAGGCGGGCCGGGACGCCGTGGACGACGGCCGACTTCGCCTCGGGAAACTCCTCGCGCCGGAGAACGTCCGGGCGGCCGGGGAGGCCCAGCGGCTGAACAAACTCGCGATGGCGGACGGCCGGGAGAACCCCGGGCTGCACGCGGGCGACGTCCTGAAGTTCAACGACTATGCCGGCAAGGCCCGCACCGGTCTCGATCGGTTGAACAAGTCGTTCGACACGCTGGCCGAGCGGGCGGTGCCGGGGTTCGGGAAGAGCCTTGAGGACTTGAACCGGAGGCTGATGGAGCCGGAGAATCGGCCGTTCGACAACTTACAGAAGGAGTTGGCCACGGCGGATTGGGGCCGGCTGAAGGGGATGTTCCTCACCCCGCTCGGGTTCGAGGGGGGCCTGACGCAGAAGCAGGCGAACCGGGCGAAGGTCATGGCCGTCCAAGGGGCGTGGGACCGGTTCCACCAGCCCCTCGGCGACCCGCCGCCCCTGTTAACGGCCGGGTCCCAGCAGACGCAGTCGGCCATCACGCGGGCGTTGAACGCGGCCCAGCGGAACGAGAAGCCGACGGAGGAGAAGCTCCTGAAGTTCTTCGAGGACCTGAAACAGATTCAGGAGGACGCCTCGCTGAAGGAGTCCGACATGCTCACGGCCCTGGAGTCGATCGAGCGGAAGACGGGCACCGGGTTCAACCTCGTCAGAGTGAACTTCGGCAACCCGAAGTAACGGCCGACGAAACCCGAGACGAGCGCGACGCCGGGCGGTTGCCCGGCGTTTGTCGTTTCTACGCCGGCGGGCCGCCTACCGACCTTGTCATGCCATTCACGATGTGCGATCGTCCTCCCCCTCACCGCCGCTGTGTCGCCGCCACGGCGGGCGGCGGTGAGGGATTTCCCAAGGGCAAAGCATGTTCAAGTTCGTACTGGTCGGCCTGATGACCGTTCTCGTGGCCGGGTTCGCCCCGGCCGAGGACGCCCCGAAGCCGCCGGCCCCGCAGAAGGAGCACGGGTGGCTGAAGCAACTCGAAGGCGAGTGGGCGTGCGAGAGTGAGGCGGTGTTCGAACCGGGCAAGCCGGCCGTGAAGTGCCGGGGCACGGAGACGGTCAAGTCGCTCGGCGGGTTCTGGACCGTCGGGGAGATGAAGGGCGAGTTCATGGGCACGCCCGTGACGGGCATCATGACCGTCGGGTACGACGCGAAGAAGGGGAAGTACGTGGGCACGTGGGTGTGCTCGATGGACGGCCACTTGTGTACCTACGAGGGCTCGGTGGACGCGGCCGGCAAGGTTCTGACGCTGGAGACCGAGGGCGTGCACCCGGCGACCGGGAAGGCGGTCAAGATGAAGGACGTGCTAGAGATGAAGGACAAGGACACGCGGGTCATGACGTCGTCCGCCCAGGGGGCGGACGGGAAGTGGGAGACGTTCATGACCATGACGGCCAAGCGGAAGAAGTAGGGCGGACAACCACGACCGTCGCGACGCCGGGGAGGTTCCCGGCGTCGTTCGTTTTCGCGCCGGCGGCTCGGGCCACGCCCGAGGGGCAAAAGGGTGCTAAGAAGCAAGGGTTCCGACCCCGCGGGGCCTCCGCTCTCAACGGACTTTTCGCATGACGTCGCACCCCTTCCTCGGCCGCACGCTCGGGGCGGTCGGCTGTTCCGCGGTTCTCGCCCTGTCCGGCTGTGAGTTCCAACCTCCGACCGCCCCGGCCGAGACGCCGGCCCAGTCGACGTCCCCGGCCTACCCGATGAAGGTCGAGTTCCTCACCTTCACCGCCGCGTGGTGCCCGCACTGTAAGCGGGTCCCGGCGTTGCTGGAACGGTTGCGGGCGGCGGCCCCGGGCGTGCCCTTCCGGGCCATCGACATCGACCTCCCCGGGAACGCCGACCTGGTCAAGAAGTTCGCCCCCAAGGGCGTGCCGTACACGGTCATCACGCTCGACGTCGAGTCGTTCCGGACGATCCGCGGGCTGGCGTCTTACGAGGACACCAAGGCCGTCCTGGACGACGCGATCGCGACGCGGGACCGGGTGATTGCAACCCGCGACCGCGTGGTCGGGGCCGGGCAGTAACCGCTTGCCATCTGTCCCCGATCTTCGGGTTCCCGGAGGAAGTCGGAGGGATGGAGCGAGACGTCGCACGTCGCTCCCGGTGGTACCGTCTGCCGGCCCTGCTCGCTTCGCGACCACCACATCACGAATCGATTCTGCCGAAGAAGCCGGACGCGACGGCCCGGTCCTTTTTGCCCGTTGCTTACCCCGTATGCCCGAGGTCACTCGGCTTCAGCCCGTCCAGCGCCGTCCGGGGCCGGCCGGCCGTGACCTCGGGGACGTACGGCACGTGGCCGAAGTCTTCGGGGCGCATGCCGTCGAGGACGGTCTTCGGCCGCTCGACCTTCTTCTTCGCCGGCCTCAGTCCGAGCGCCCGCCGGCACGCCGGGGTCAGGCCGAGTTTGCCGCTGATGAGCATGAGCTTGTCGAAGCTGATGCCCATGCCGATGTCGCCCTTCGGGTCGTCGGCCTTGGCGTGGAACCGGTCGACGTACTTGCACGCCATCTTCATCGCGTGCCGGTCCAGGCGGGTGAGGCCGAGTAGTTCGGCGTTGGCGATGAGGTCGGCCCACAGTTGTTCGCCGTCCGGGCCAAGGCCGGCGGGCTTCAGGAAGTCGTCGTCGGGCACGGGAGAACCCTCACAATCGGAGATCAGGGGTGTAGTTATACCAAGTATAACGTAGGCCCGCGACCCGGATCCCGCGGCCCCTTTTTTTGTTTTTCGGCCAAAAATGTACGCCACCCGGTGTGGTCAGGGTTCTCGACCGCCCAAGTCAGAACCCCCCACCCCTGTTCAGGCGGGGGCGTACCCTCCCCGGTGCGAGAACCGGTACCCACTCCCAAGCCATCTGTGGTGAGGCCGAGTGTGAAGGCCGCACGCTCGCATTGCCGGCGCTACGATGATGTGATCAGCACCACGCGAGGGCAGACCATGGCCGGCGACACGGGCAAAGGGGTCCGACACGAGAGCATCGCGCTGCAGAGCAACAGCGCCGAAGGGGGCGTGATGTACAGCGACAACGAACTCCGATTCCTTCGGGCGGTCGATGCGTACAAGGCGAAGAACAGGGTGAAGTTCCCGACGGCCGTGGACCTGCTCCGCGTGGCGGTACAAGTCGGGTATCGGCCACCGGAGGACGTACCCCACTTCGCGCCGGCGGTCCACAACCCTGCCGATCAGATCGTTCGGTCCTAAAACGTCTCGCCGTACTCTCCCAGGGCGCTATCGGATGGAACTCCGTTTGTACTCACTCGCCAACGTTGCCACGATCCTCGACGCCGACGAGCAGGACGTCTTGGACTGGCTCGCGGCCGGCCGCTTTCCGTCGCCGATTCGCCTGCCCAACGGGGAACAGAGGTGGAAGTCATACGACCTGGAAGCCTGGATCCTGGAACTGCCAGTGGTGCATCACGGCGGGAAGCTTTCCTCCCAGGATCATCAAGCCGCGTGACCGCACCGCCGGTTGCTGGGTCGCCTATTCCGGCCGCCCGTTCGGGGTGAGCAGTATCGGCTCGCCCTCTTTCCCCGGCAGTATCTTCCTCTCAGTGAGGATCGCCTTTGGTTGGGAGCCTCGCGGCAGCTGGCCGCTTCGACGGAAGCCAATGCACAAACGCGAGCAGTTGGTGGGGCCAACTCGCGATTTGCACCGGCTTGCCCCCATCCGGTTCGCAGACGATGAGGCGGGCCGTCTCCTTCTCCCCGTTGCGGCCTTCTCGGATGGCGCAGGCCACCCGCTTGCCGTCGGGGGCCCATCGCGCATCGACCGCGAACATGCCGGCAGTCATCTCGAATCGCTCCAGTTTGATCGCCTGGCTGGTCGACGGATCCACGGTGAACATGCCCCAGTTGCTAGGCTTTCCTAAGTCTCCCGGGAATGCCAAGCCCCCGTAGCCGATCACGGGCGTACCGGACGCCACGTCCATGGTGTGGAAAAGGCAGTTCCCCACAAGCGTCTTGAACTTCCCGTCCGCGAGGGTGTACCGGCCCCACTCCGTCCGCGACCGACCGTTCGACACGAGTAGCCAAGCCCCGTCCGGCGCCCACTCGGCCACTTCGTAATCCGCCGGCACGCGAAGCATCGTCTCGGCCCCGGTCGCGACGACCCGGCGAGCGTACTGGTACGACGTGCCTCCGTCGGGGTCCGGTGTACGGGTGCTCCGGCCGTACACGACTTCCGCCATGTCCGGAGACCACACCGGCCACGAGACGCCTTGCCCTGCCGGGACGCCGGTGTCGGTCCCGTCGGCCCCTTCGCTGATGTCTCGCAGGTGGACGGTCAATCCCGGCGCATCCGGGGAGTCGGCCAACTTCCCGCCCTTGCCCTTGAAAGCGATTTTCTGTCCGTCCGGAGTCAGTCCGAGGTACCGATCCCGGTCTGGGATCTTCACCTCGTGGGCTTTGCGGCCATCCGGCGTGTACCCGGTCAGGACCGCCGCCTTCTCGCCGGCAATCCTCCAGACCCAAATGAGTCCCGGGTCTGGGGCGGGACGCGGCTTTGGCGGCGGGGCCGCCGCAACCTTTGGCACCGGTACCGCGGTGAGCGACCATGCGACGAGCGTTACAGCGACCACGCCAACCGCGGCGGCTGATCTTATTTTGGCGAGGATCATGATTCGCATGACTCCGGCGGCAATGGCCGAGACGGCCGGGGAAATGGCAGCGAGTTCGACCGGCGGGGCGGATCGAGCAGCCTCCGCGAGGGCGGTAAAGAAGGCGGCCGAGAGTGTCACGCCGCGCTTCGCCAGGCGGGCGGCGAGTTGCTTCCGGGCGGCGGCCAGCCGATAGGACAAGGTTCCTTCCGGGATGCCGAGTTGCCTCGCCGCGGCGGCCCGGCTGAGGCCGTCGATCTCGCACAGCACGACCGCGGCCCGGTTCGCGTCGGACAAGTTCGCGATCTCCTCGTCGAGCATCACAAGCGCGTCCGGTTCGACAACGGCTCTCTCCGCGGCCGCCGTGTCCGGTACGGTGCCCGCGAGCGTTTCCTTGCGCCGTCGGCTCACGGTCAACGCCCTCACCGCCGCGTTCCGGGCGACGCCGTACAGGAATCCGCCCACGGCCGCCCGCGGCCGAATCGTGTGTGCCTTCCTCGCGAGGACGACGAACACGGCCTGGTAGGCGTCTTCCGCCAAGTCGTGCCGGCCGAGGATCCGGCGGCAGACGGCGTAGACCTTCGGCCCGTGCCGGCGGACTAGCTCCGCGAATGCGGCCTCGTCCCGGGTGGCGACGAACGCTTCGAGCAACTCCCCACACGGCCGCGCGGCGAATTCCCGTTAGGCGGCCGCCCGCTGGAAACCGTTAACCACGCCCTGCCATCCCGTCGCGGGCATCCGCACTCCTCCGCCGCGAAAGCGTACCGCCTACCGTTCTATTCCACGGTTACGCCGCGGCGCGTTGCTAGAAAATGGGAATCCGTGGCGGAATTGATCCTCCCGGCGGACGGTCCCAGATTGAGGCGGGCGATGACGGAAGCGCAGTGGTGGGCGTGCAAGGATGTTGCCACGATGCTGAAGGTAATCAGGGGGCGAACGTCGGACCGCAAACGGCGGCTGTTTTCCGTGGGCTGTTGCCGCCGCATCTGGGGCGTGCTGACAGACCCTGTCGGTCGGCACGCCGTGGACATCGCCGAGCGTCACGCCGACGGCAACGCGACCGGCAAGGAACTCACCGCGGCAAGCCGGGCGGCGGCCCTCGCGACCGCGGACTACGATCCGATGAAAAGCGGCGATGAATACCGGGCCGAACAGGCCGTCACCGCGGCGATGAACGCGGCCGCGAAGGTAGGCCAAACGCTATACGCGGCCGAGTGCTGTGCCGAGGCGGCCGTGGACGGGGGGATCGAGCGAGCCGCACAAAGTCGCCTGCTCCGCGACATCTTCGGCAACCCGTTCCGCCTCGTGACCTTCGACTCCGCCTGGCTGACCCCGACCGCCGTCGGCCTCGCGGAAGGCATCTACGCCGACCGCGCGTTCGACCGGATGCCGATTCTCGCGGATGCGATGCAGGACGCCGGGTGCGAGGATGTGGACGTGCTGAGCCACTGCCGGGGGGACGGCCGCACGTCCGCGGGTGCTGGGTCATCGACGGCGTTCTCGCGAAAGGGTGATTCGTTCCAAGGGGACTCGGCACCGAGGGCAACGAATGACTGAGGCGGAATGGTTGGCGGGCGAAAACTTATTCGACCTCTACTACTTTTCGCGCCCCCTTCTAAGCGATCGGAAGGCCGCATTGTTTGCCGTCGGGTGCGTCCGGCTGACACCGCTCGATGCCCCCCATTCGGTACTGCGGCGGGCCTCCGATGTCGTGGAGGCGGCCGTCGATGGCCAGTGCGATCTTGACGAGGTGCGTTCCGTAAATGGAGCGGCCGGTGAACTCTGCCGCAGCGTTGTTCTCGATACCCCGGACCACTTCAAAGCGCTCGCCGCGTTACGCCTGACGGACACGCCAGTGTCCTCCTTCGTTTGGCAGACCGCCTTGTTTCTACAGAAAGTACTCGAAGACCTTCCCGGGACCGGCGGAGAACCTCATGCCGCGCGACGACTCCACTGCCGCCTACTTCGGGACGTGGTGTTGCAACCGTTCCGAGGAACCCGTGGTCAGCGACTCTCTCGAAAGCGGCGGCAGGCAAAGCTCTCGCTTCTTCAGCGAGAATGGCGATCCGCCACCGCCCTCGGACTTGCGGAAGGGATCTACCAAGACCGTGCCTTCGACCGAATGCCCATCCTTGCCGATGCACTACAGGACGCTGGATGCGAGAACGAAGACATCTTGAGTCATTGTCGCCAACCGGGTGAACACATCCGGGGTTGTTGGGTCGTGGACTTGCTAACGGGCCGGAATTGAGACCGGACCGTCGGCACGCTCCTGGCGATCGCCCGACGTTAAGTACCCGCCCGGATGATCTTCACCATGCTTGTGTGCGATGCGTCGGCCGATCGGTTGTCCGCTCAGCAACACTCTCTTCAAGCCTTTGCCGGGAAGAATCCTGGCCTGTGAGTGAGCGTACACGGCATCTGAATAGGATGGATGTGGGCCTGGCGAATGCCGGGCCACTCTTGTGTCGCTAGGAATCGGGGTGCCGGATGCATCGCTCAGGGAAGTTGATCGCGACCGGCGTCTTGCTCATCGTGTTCATTTCTGACCCGGTGACGGGCCGGCAGAAACCGCCCCTCACCGATCAACCGCCACGGGCAGCGCCCGATCCCCTCAGCCAGTTGATGAAAGAGCAGGGGTACGTCGCCGTCCCACTCGTCCAGGAGGAGGCCGGCGGCGCCTTCGTCGTGGAGTGCCAGAGCGGGACGGAGAAGTGGCGAATGCTCCTCGACACGGGGGCGGAGAGTTCCTGCCTCGACGCCGGGTTGGCGAAGCGGCTCGGGCTCAAGGGGCAAGGGGAGGCGAAGGTTGTGGGCGCCGCGGGCGTGCAAGTCGGGGCCCAAGTCTCCCTGCGGGGCATGACGATCGGGGAGTACGACACGCGGGCAATGGGCAACGAGGTGGGCTTGGCGGCGTTCGATTTCTCGGCCATGGCCGCCGTCCAGGAGCAGCGAAAGATCCCCAAGATCGACGGGCTCCTAGGCCACGCGGCCCTGAGGCTCAACTCGGCGGTGATCGACTACGACACGCGGACGCTCTACCTCCGGACGCCGCTCCGGGGCTTGTGGCCCAAGGTCGAAGGCCGATGGACCGCCACCCGCGGCGAGGAGGACGGTCGGGCACGGGCCATCGACCCCGAGTCGCCGCCGCGACTGGAGTTCAAGGACCGCCAGTTCCGCCTGACCGACGGGGCGAGGAGTTATCAACTCGGCGTTCACGTGGTCCCTGACAAGGGCCGGTACGTGATGGCCTTCTTCGACCCCGCTCAAGAATTGGCCCGGGAGCTAGCGTACACTAGGGGCGGGCTCTTGAAGATGGACGGCGATCGGCTCACGGTCTGCGTCTCCCTCGACACTGCCACCGCCCAAGGTTTGCCGGACGACTTCCGAACGTCTCCGAAGAGCGGACGCCTGCTCTTGGAGTTTAAGCGCGAGAAATAACGAGCGGGTTAAAGGCTTGAAGGCGATCTCCCTCCCATGACCGATTGCTCTCTCTGTAACGCACCAACTTCAGTTTCTGTGGCCGGTCCGGTGCTGATGTTACCATGTGCCGGCGAAATCTAGCACAGGTTGGCGGAGGAGTTCAGGGTGTGGCATCGCTGGGCCGGGCGAGTCGGCAGAACGCTGTTCGCCGTCGCTGTGCTTAACTTCCTGGCCTTCTTCGCGCACTCGCAAGTCGTAGGTGGCAGTGCGTTCAACGGCAAGCGGGTGGACGGCCGGTACTACGTTGGCAACAAGGGGAAATATACGGAAGTGTCGGAGCGGCAGTGGCAGACCATGCGGGCGCACGAGGTGTCCGTGTTTGTCACGCACACGCTCGGCCTATTCGCGGGCGTGGCGCTTCTCACATATGCCGACCGTGGTCGCCGACGGTAGTCCGACTGTTGCACCGGACACCTCGGAATGCCGGCGCGTTGCTCGATCAGCAATACGTCGGCGGTTCTGGGGCAACGGATGGCTCAACTCGCTTCCGATCTCTTGACTCACGAGGCAGGGGAGTTTCCAACTGCGGGACAAATATCGTCTTGCGCGAGCACGAGTTGAACGCCGGGACGGTGACGGAGGGCATGGCGGTGGCGAAGCACGGCAAGCGGCAGGGGGACGAGGCCATTTGGGCCGCTGGAGCCGCGGGCGTCCGCCCGGACTGGGCGGACGTGATGTGGTTCGGCGCGGACGCGCATGGGAGGGTGGGCATGTTCACGTCCGCCGGCCCGGGACCGATCCCGCGGGCCGTCTTCCGCGACCTCGCAGCCTACAACGCACTCGACCGGTTCCTGCGGGAGTTGCCGACGGCTGGAAAGGCGGAGGTGCTCATCCGCTACAAGTGGACGGGCGACTGGGTACGAGTGGCCGAGCGGGGGCTGTTCGCGTTCAATTACGACTACGACCGCGGGCGGCCGAACGGGTATCGTTTGGTCGCGCGGCCGGCTGTCCCTTTGTCCCTTGGCCAGTTACCGGGGTGGGTGAATGCAGAGTTGTCAGAGGCGGTCCTGCATGGCGAGTCGTTCGCCGAAGCCGCGGACCGGGTTGCCGATCTGTCCGGCGTTCCTGGTGGGCTGGTGGGGTAGCAACGCCTCAGCAACTGCACCGATCCCGGCCACCCGTTGAGCCCTTACTCGGCCAGTTCTGTGCGAGGGGGCCACTCCCTACGACGTCACTTGATCGTTGGGCACACCCTTTGCCACTCTCCCTAGAAGCCCTTCCCCTTTCCCCGGAGCCGATCATGGACGCGCGTAGACAACCCCAGGACACCCGCAAGCGGGACGAAGAAAGCCGTCAGGACCTGGACGAGCGGGACCAGGCTTCCGCCCCGCCGGCGAGCGGCACGGGCAAGGGCGGGAAGCCGGAGGCGAACAGCGCGGCCGAAGGCGAAATGCCAGCGAAGGACCGCACGCGATGACAGACGAGGTCAAGGCCGGCCGGTACCGGCACTTCAAGGGGCAGGAGTACGAGGTCGTCGATGTCGCCTGCCATCACGAGACGAAGGAGGCGTTCGTCGTGTACCGGGCGTTGTACGGCGAACGGCTGACGTGGGTCCGGCCGGTCGCCGACTTCGTGGCGCGGGTGGACGTCCCGGGCGGCGGGTCGGTAGCCCGGTTCCTGTACATCGGGACGACGTGCGACGAGTTCCCTGCGGAGGACTCCGGGGACGCGAGGGAGGGCGACGCTTCGGCGTAACCGGGGCGGCCGGTGGTGAGGGTTCGCCTGTGACGCCGGCCAGCCCACAAGTCCGCGGCCCGCTCGCCCCGGTCAATTTTCCGAGGAGCGGGTTGCGGCGGTAGGCGGAGAATGCATTGCCCGCCGGCACTCACCGCTTGCCACGACTGCGGCACGGGGCCGAACCCCGTCGCCGGGACCGCGGGCGGGCGGCGGGTGAAGCATACCCGACCGGGCGGCCGAAGGGGAGAGAATCGCCACCGGCGGTGGCCCGCACGTCCGGGTTGTGCTCGGCCTCGTGCGCGGGTATGGTTCCGGGATCGCCCTCCGTTCGCCCGTCCCGCTCCCGAACCCCATGACCGACTACCAGAATGCCCGCTCGTTGGCCGAGCAACTCACGGCCTTGTCGGAAGCCACCCGCATCCAACTCGTCCACGAGATCGCCCAGAGCGGCCCGTGTACCGTCGGAGTCCTCGCGCGGCGGATCGGAGCGGCCTACGTCAACGTCTCGCACCACCTCGGCCGCCTTCGCGCCGCCGGGGTGTTGACCAACTCAAGGGACGGGCGGCGGGTCGCGTACAGCTTCGCAGAGGGCGTCTTCGTGCCGTCCCGGAAGGACGACGAACTCGGCACTCTGCACTTCGGCGGATGGCGGATCAGCATCGGGCGGATGACGGGAAGTTGAAATGGGCAGGCCGTCCCTGGCCGTGATGCGGTCCGTCGCTGCCCACGATCTTCTTCGGTAAAGAGGGGCCGAGCATCAAGCGGGCGGGGCAAGCGGATGAAAACTAGGCGGTCTCGGCATTGGACTAGCACTGGAATGTCGTAGGTGTTCAGGCCGCCAGGTTGTAAACCAGCGTGCCGGGTGTTCGACCCAACCGTGCGGCAACCTATTCGGAGTGCGTCATGCTCATCGCGGAGATCGTTCTGAACCCCGGCGGCATCATCGCCTGGGTCATCGTGGGCCTCGTGGCCGGCTTCCTGGCCGGGCGAGTGATGAAGGGCGAGGGGTTCGGGCTGATTGGCGACCTAGCTATGGGGCTAATCGGGGCGCTCGTCGGCGGGTTCCTGTTCGGGTTCATCGTCCAGGCGGAGGCCGGGCTGGTCGAAAGCACTCTGGTCGCCTTCCTCGGGGCGTCCACCCTTATCGCCATCGTCCGATACTTCCGCGGCACCAAACCCGCAATCTGACCGCACCCTCATTCTCGTCCGCCCTGCCGTCGAAAATTGGTTTGAGTTTGCGACGGCGCCGCGATAAAAACGACCGGACCCCGTGACCTGCTTGGCGGCTGGTGTCACGGGGTCCGAGTGCGTCAACAAGGGTATCTTAGCCGCCACACATCGTGATGAAAGTCGGCCGCCGTACACTCACCTCTCCCCCGGCACCCACCCCAGCATCGCGACGATCTCGCTGATCCACTTCGCCGTCGGCCGCGCCCCGCCGCGGACCTGAATCTCCCGCTCGACGCGGGCGGCCAAGTCCTCGACCTCTGCCTCCGTCGCCCGGGCTTTCTTCCCACGCTCCTGTCATCGCTCCCGGTCGGCCGTCGTCCCGGGCGGCGAAGAGATCACGTACGGCGTGGAGTTGATGTCGTGCGCCACGACGACCAGTGGGGCCGTGGACGCGGACAGCGAGTTGGTGACAACCGTGAAGGTGGGTTAACGGAGGGCCTACGTGAAACGCATTCCGGTCAGTGCCGGCCGCGCCCTCGTGTGGGGCACCTCGGCCATGTCCTGGGCCACACTTTAGGACGAGCTAGGGGTTGGCCGCCGGAACGCCAGGAATCCCGCCCCGACGAAGGCTGCGAGGCCGATGACCGCATACGCGATCCGGATGGGGACGAAGCCCGGCGGCTCGTAGCTCGCGAGGAACCCGAAGGCGCAGAAGGCGATTACGGGAAGTAGACAGAGGGCCAAAACGACGCGCGCGATAGTCGGCATGGGTGACTCCTTGCCGATGACTGGACGGCAAGTCCCGGCTGCCTCGCCGTGTCGTCGTTAGAATGGCGGTGTTGATGCGATCGGACCCCACGTCACCAGCCGCCAAAGCAGGTCGCGGGGCCGGTTCACTTTAATCACCGCATTCGACGAAAGCGAGTAGGAACGATGGCCGCCCCAGATTTCCCGTTCGCGGACGGTGAGCAAGTGCTGGTTCAGGACGGAGCAGGCCGCCGGTTCGCACTCACCTGTCGGTACCGCTATGAAGCGGACATCGCCGTCGGGTACGTCTTGCAAACGAACTTCGGCACCCTCGCCGCCTACGACGAGCGGGCCGGCGAGTTCGAAGTGACCGCGGCGGGCGAAATCCTCCCCGTGACCGCCGGGCGGGTGAAGTGAGTCGGCGGCGAGGTTCTTCTTGGCCCGCCCCCCACGCCTACCATAACTGTCCGCCACGTGCGGCCCGGCGACGGGGTTCGGCCCCGTGCCGCAGTCGTGGCAAGCAGCGAGTGCCTGGGGCAGTCCAAGCCTCTCGTTGCGTGAGGTCTGCCCCTAACCGCCGCCGCCCGTCCCCTGGGGGAATTGACCCGGGCGAGCGGGCCGCGACTTGTGGGCCGGCCTGCGTCAGTGGCCAACCCTCACGTCCTAGACCGCCCCCGGTCCGTTCTCGCGAGACGGGCGGACGTTCCCGACGCCATGCGCCCGAACGCCGGATACCACATCCCCGTGGTTTTGCTCACGGGTTCGGATCGAGAGGCCGGGATGACCCAAGACGAGGCGTTGAAGCTGGCAGGAGAGACGTGGGGGCACACGGCGTTCGCCGAGTCCGTCGTCCGGGACGGGGCGACGGTGTGCGAGGTCGGCGTGATGAGCGCGTCCGGGCGGACGCGGTACGTCCGCGGGGCTGGCCCGTCGTGGGCGGAGGCGATGGCGGCCGCGGGACTGCCCCCGCACCGGGGGTGAGCCGTCACAAGTCGTTGAACCACCCGCGGCCGGCGGCGTACCGGACGATCTCGACGCGGGTGCGGACGCCGAGCTTTTCCAACGCCCGAGTCTTGTAGGTCTCGATCGTCTTCATGCTCACACCCATTTGCTGGGCGATCTGCTTGTTGCTGTACCCGAGGGCGAGGCTCCGGATTACGGCCGTCTCCCGCTCGCTCAACGTGTGGGAGGCCAGGAAGTGCGTAGGACCGCCGGCCGCGGCGGGGGCCGGGTGGGCGGTTGCGACCACGTCCTCACGCAACCGCCGGCACTCGTCCGCGGCGTGCTGGCAGGCCCGCAGGATTTTCTCTGCCGCCTGGTCCGCGGCACTCCCGGCGGCGTGCGTCATCCGCAGGATCTCGGCCGTGCCACCGATGACGCCCAACTGTTCGATGATGCCGTGCGCCCCTTCGGAGACCCGGCGGGCGACGTCGCCGGGTGGCATTCGGAGGACCATGGGCGTGACGGGGGACACGAATTGGGTCACGGGAGAACTTCGTCAGAAGGGAGGGAATTTTCACGACCGCTTGCACGTTCAGTGCCAGAACGCCACTCGCCCGATTGCCGTGGCGGTAGAGCCACCGGTGTGCTATTAAGGCACTAGCTCGCCCCGCCGATCGCCCCGGGAGACCGTTCCCTTGGCCGACAGCCGATCCCTTTCCGTTCTCATCGTCGACGACAACCCGGACGCGGCCGACTCGTTGGCCACGATATTGGCTCTCAAGGGGTATCCTGTGCGGACGGCGTATAACGGCCCGGACGCCCTCAAGATGGCGGCCGAGGCCCCGCCCGACGTCGTCCTGCTCGACCTCCTGATGCCCGGGATGGACGGGTGGGAAGTGGCAAATCACCTCGCGGCCACCCGGCCTCGCCCCGTCATGGTCGCCATCACCGGGTGCGATGGGGACGTAAACCGTAGCCGGTCGCGGTGGGCGCACATCCCGTTCCACCTCGTCAAGCCGGTCGCCGCCGACGTCCTCGTGGACCTCCTCCGGTGGGCGACCCGCACCCGGGCCGGCCGCCGACAGTTGGACGGCCTCGCTTGACGCCCCAACCCCTACCCGCGAAGATGCCCTCAGTTCCCCAAGTGCACCCGATCTGTATTCTCTTCCTGTACGCTCCCTTTTCACTGGCCGGATGCTCCGGGAGCAGCTCTCCACCGTCCCCCGGGCAGACGAAGGCTGGAATGGAAGCACCGGTCAAGGAGGAAATCAAAAGGCTATTGGACGAAGAGCGAATCGAGAACCAAGAGGCAGCCGACGCTGTCAAGCGTGCCGAAGATCAGAACCGAGCGGCGAAGCAGAGGGACGAGGCGGCCATGTAGCCGGCTTACGTGAGAGCACCACAATGACGTGACGGCGGTTAGGGTCGGTCATCGCCCGCGACCCGGTGGGCGCCGGACTCCTGCTCATCGTCTACGCCCACGAGGTCATCTCCCACGACTAAGACGGGTCGGTCATTCACGAAATCATGCGCCGCGAGGTCGTGACCGAGGACGGCCTCGCGGTGAGCGACCACCACGACGGCACCGACACGAGCTTACGAGCAACGACCCCCCGCGGAAGAAGTTCCTGGGCTGGTGACCCCGTTCGCCGTCGCTCCGGTCCGAGCGAACTGTCGTCCGATGACAGTTCGTAATCAATTCGGTTTTATCGCCTATGGGACTCGGCGAGAATGATCGACCTAGATCACGGATCGACGGTCCAGAGACGATCCGTGATCTGTGCCATCTACCGCGAACCGCTCGACGAGATGCCGTGCCCCGCTCACCCCGTGGGCGGCGACGAAGGCGTACTCGGCCGGGGTGAGCAATTTGGCCACAAGCAGGGTGGCGGTCCCGATCGGGAGCGGGATCGCCGTGGGGACGGACGGGGTCGGCAGGCCGAGCAAAAACCCCATCGTCCCGCCCTCGTCCGCCCACGACTCGTACACCGAAGACGCATTGTGTACGCCCATCAGGAACATCCCGAACTTGGCGTACCGGAGGTGAAACCGGGCGTCGCGGGCGGCTTGGTACGACAACTCCTGGGCCAGTTCGAGCAGCCAACACGGCTCGAGGTCGCGGGTCATCGCGTCCTTCGTGACGAGGGCGACCTCAATGCCGTGGCCAAGGTTGGGACCGTCGGCGGATGGGAACGGGTCGGTGAGGCCGCTACTCACGATCGTGGTTTGTCCCGCCGTGCGGATACGCTGCCACGCCGGCCGGCCGGGCCACGCCGGCTCCTCTCCGAGGACCGGGTTGACGAGCGCAAGCCAGACGTCCGGGTCTGGTTCCCCGAGGGTGTGGAAATACGCCCGCCGCGCCTCGACGGTGGCGGAGCGTAGGCGATCAAGCTCTCCCGGCTCGCCCCACGCCGCACGCATCACCTAGTTCTCCATCGGTCCAATTGCGGTGGAGTATCGGCCACACCGACAGTTTATCCGAATTCTGAGAGCGCCTTGCGTTTACCCGTTGGCGGAATCCGGCTAACGGGTATTCACCTGCACCCTCACCCCCTCCCCAGCACGCCGTCGACGACCCCGCACCCGCGGGCGTACGGCCCGTCACCCCGGCTGTGGGCGGCGCCGATCAATCGTAACCCTGCCGCCTCGTCTTGGCCAATTCCCGGGCTTGTTCGGCCTCTTGTTCCGTCCGGGCTTCGCGCTGGGCGGCAAGGGCCGGCGTGATCTCCTCGGGATCCGGCAAGCGGCGCGCTGTGGATCCTACGGCGAGAGCCAAGAGCAATACGATCTTGCATCGCATAACCCGCCTCGGGAAGGTGAGGGTTGGCCACTGGCGCGCGCCGGCCCCCAAGTCGCGGCCCGCTCGCCCCTGCATAAGGTACAGCCAGGACAGACAGCGGTGGTTAGGGACCGACCTCGCCAACGAGAGCTTCGGCCGACCCCTGGCACTGGACGCTTGCCACGAATGCGGTCGGGGTGAGACGGCCGAATCCCGTCGCCGGGCCACCGCATGGGTGGACTTGACTCAGGGACGATTCCCATACCGGCGGACCCCGACTGGCTTGCCCGGACGGGAGTTCCCCGGCAGCATGGGCACCCGGGGTGATCGACGACAAGGCAGCGGCGAGGCGTGCGCTTGGCTCGATTCTCTCGACCGAGGCGTAAGGGAGGTGTTCACTCCCCTGACCGCAAGTGCGATCTACTTCCGGATAGGGCACAGTCTGAAAAAATGCCTCACGTGGCCGGAGTAACTTCCGAGCACTTCACCAGCTCGGCGAACAGGCCGTTCTGCGAGATCAGATCGGTGTACGACCCCGTCTCTACAACACGCCCGTCGTCGAAGACCAAGATGCGGTTGGCGTCCACGAACGTGCTCAGGCGGTGGGCGACCATGATGACCGTCCGATCCCGCTTGGCCGTGCCGATGGCCCTTTGCACGATCCGCTCGCTGATCGGGTCGAGGGCACTGGCGGCCTCGTCGAGGATCAGGATCGGCGGGTTCCGGAGGAGGACGCGGGCCAGCGCCAGCCGCTGCTTCTGTCCGCCCGAGAGGTTCTGACCCTTCTCCGCGACGGGCGACCGGTAGCCGTTCGGCATCATCACGATCTCGTTGTGGATGGCCGCCAGCCGGGCCGCCTCGTGGACCTCGTCCTCGGTGCATTCGCGGTCGAGGCCGTACGTGATGTTCTCCCCGATCGTCCCGGCGAAAATGAACGGGTTCTGGCCGACGTACCCGACGAGCTGGCTGATCGACTCGCGGGCCACGTCGGCGATGGGCCGGCCCTTCAGCCAGACGCGCCCGGCGTCCGGGTGGAGCAGGCGGGTGAGGACCTTCAGCCACGTCGATTTGCCGCACCCGGTCTTGCCGGCGATGCCGACCGTCTCTCCGGGGTACACTTCCAGGTTCACGTCCGCCAGTACCACCCGCCGCCCGCCGTCGGGCACCGGGTACTCGACCCGCAGGCCTTCAATTTTCACGACCGGCGCGGCCTCCTCCGCCTCCGAGAACGGTTGCGGCCGGGCCGCGAAGGAGCGGTCGAGGGGCATCGCCAAGAGCCGTTGCAAGTCGAGGACTTGCAGGCTCGCCTCGTGGCCCTCGTCGAGCACGCGGTGGACCTCGTTGAGCGGGGCCATCGCCCCGAGGTAGAGCATCGAGAACGTGAGGATGTCGCCGAACGTGATGTCGCCGTGGATGGCGAGGTACGACGCGAACGCGAGCACGCCGACGTGGAACAGCCCTTCCACGAGGGCCTTGCCCGCCCCGAAGAAGGACATGGCGATGTGGTGGTCGAGTTCCTTGTCCCGCTTGCGGCCGGCCGCCCGGCCGACCCGGTCGAGTTCCCAGGCGTGGGTGTTGGCCACCCGGATGTAGTCGAGGCCGCCGAGTTGCTCGACGACCGTGCCGTCCATTTCCTCGTGGACCCGCAACAGTTGCAGGCGGACCCGCCGCTGGGAGATCAGCTGCCAGACGGTCAGGCCGAGCGACAGCGGAATGATGCCGCCCATGGCCAGGCCGAGGAGCGGCTGTTTCGCGACGGCCACGCCGACGGACAGGGTGCCGACGATAACGGCGGGGAAGAACTCCAGGAACGACAGCCGCAGGAGCCGCATGTACCCGCCCACGCTGCGAAAGACCCGGCCGTGGAGCGCGCCGACCTTTTCGTGCGTCAGGGCGGAAAGGTCGGCCTGCATGAGGCGGCGGACCACCTCGACGGTCGTCTCCCGCTCGATCCGGGTGCACGCCTTCTCGACGAGGTACCGCCGCACGACGCCCAAGACTTCGCGGGCGAACACGAGGCCGGTTATGCCGGCGAGTAGGACGGCGACCGCCGCGAAGATGGCCGCCCGTGGCTCGCCCCCCGCGACCCCGGACTGCACCCGGTCCACGATCTTGCCGGACAGCAAGGGGAGCCAGGTGCCCGCGACGCCGGCGAGGGCCATGAGGACGAACGCCCCTGTCAGGGCGAACTGCTGTCGGCGGGGGACCATCCTCCAGGAGGAGTACGCATTGAGAATGAGTTCGCGAACCTCTTGGCGAAACCGTAAGCCTCGTCCCGGCCCGTCCGTTGACATGGAATTTCCTGCGTGCGTGAGCGGGTGTCGGGAAAGACGGCAGGGCCTCTAAACGGGGAGGATCTGCTTACGCGGCACCTCCGCATTTCTGATGCCCCGAGGGCGTAAGGCTCCCGCGTTTCGCTCCTTTCTCGCGAACAACTGTTCCCGTGCCCGTCCCGCGTGAAGTGCGGATTCTAACCAGGGAATTCCTCTACGCTGTCCGCTCGCCCTAAAATCCTGACCGGTGTGCCGCCCCATGACCGTTCCGCGACTCCTGACACCACACCTGCTCGTCCGCCGGCACATCGACCAGCTTCTCCCCCTCAATTTGCGTTAGAGTCGGTCCGTGCTCGCTCATCTCGGCCATCAGGCTCTTCACAACCTCCTCAGCCATCAGCGGGAGCGGTTTCGGGGGAAGAATCATCCTCTTGGTCGTGATGATCTCATCCGCACGGGCGGCCAACTTCGGGTCTTTCTCGGCCGTAGCCCGGACTGCGGGAAACAGGTGAAACATACCAGAACCGAGGCCCGCCGAGCTGGGCCCACGCGCGGAGCAACATAGCGATTCCGCAGGGTGGTATCAATTTTCGCGGCGGACGGGTCTCCAACGTCGGGCCTCCCCGTAGAAAACTCTGAGGCCGGACGTCGACTCCCCACCTTCGCGTTCGAAATCGAATCGAACGCCCCGGGCCACCTGAACACGGCCGGCGGTTCTACCGGGCACATGCCCCTCCGGACCCGAGGTTTGCTTGACGGACCCCACTCCCAACGCCGCCGACGATGCCCAGGCTTCACCGGCTCGTGCCGCGTGCGGTGAACACCCCGAGTCGTACACCCCGCCGGTGTTGGGACGGCCCCGCGCGGCCGGGGATTCGGTCGAATGGTCGCGAACTCAGGTCCAAGCCGTCAAGCCGCAACCGCCCGAACCCGCGGGTTCGACGACCGGCCGGGGGACCGGGACGCCCCGACCGGTCGCACCGGGGCCGTGCGCCAGCCCGCCGCCCGGGTTCGAGATCGAGCGCGAACTGGGCCGGGGCGGGATGGGCGTCGTCTACCTCGCGAGGCAAGCCGGCTTGAACCGGCCGGTCGCCCTGAAAATGCTCTTGGGCGGCGTCACGTCGGCCCCCGCCAAGGCGCGATTCTTGGCCGAGGCGGAGGCGATGGCCGCCGTCCATCACCCCAACGTCGCGCAGGTCTACGCCTACGGCGAACACGGCGGCGGCCCCTACCTCGCCATCGAGCTTCTCGACGGCGGCCACCTCGGCGAGCGTTTGGACCGCCTGGACCGCTCCCGCGCCGAGTTCGCGGTCGAAGTCGCGACGCTCCTGGCCGGCGTGGCCGAGGGGGTGGCCGCGGCCCATGCGGTGGGGGTGGTTCACCGCGACCTCAAACCGGGCAACGTCCTCCTCGACGAGGCCGGCGGTGTCAAGGTGACGGACTTCGGGCTGGCGAAGCGGGACCGGGGGGTCGACCTGACCACGACCCAGGCGGTCATGGGGACGCCCGGGTACATGGCCCCGGAGCAGGCCCGAGGGGGGACGAAGTGGGTCGGCCCGACGGCCGACGTCTGGTCCCTCGGTGTCATGCTCTTCGAGGCCCTGGCCGGCCGCCGGCCGTTCACGGCGGACTCGACGTTTAGCCTGATCGCGGCCGTCGCCGAGGGGAACGCGCCGCGCTTGAGGGCGGTCGCCCCCCGGGTGCCCGGCGACCTGGCGACCGTGTGCGACAAGTGCCTGGAGAAGGCCGCCGCCGACCGGTACCCGACGGCCGCCGAACTGGCCGGCGACCTGCGGCGGTTCGCCGCGGGCGAACCGGTCACCGCCCGCCCTCTGCCCGTCCGCCGGCAGATCGCCCGGTGGGTGCGAAAGAATCGCGCCGCCGCCGCCGGGGTTGTGGCCGCGGCGGTCGCGCTCGTCGGCCTGGGCGTGGGGGGCGTCGCGCTCGCAGCCTACAAGTCCCTGGAAGCCGACCGGGCGAAAGACCAGTTGATCGAATTCGCCGAACGTGAGAGGGTTCGGGCGGATGTCGAACGGCGGCTGGCCGAGGCCCGGCGGTTGCGCGAATCCGGGCGATTGGACGACGCCCGGGCGGAGTACGTCGCGCTCCTCGCGTTGGCCGAACGGGGCCAGGCGGCCCCACCTCTTGCCCACGAACTGACCAGTTTGGAGGCCGAACTGGGGGAACGCAAGGCGGCGGGGGCGGCTCGGGAGGCCCTCGCCCAGTTGCGCCGCTCGCGGGACGAGGCGTTCTTCTTCGCCACGCTCTTCACGGGGAACGACCCGGCCGAGAACCGGGCGAAGGCGGCCGCCGCGGCCACGGCCGGGCTGGCTCAGTTCCTGACGATTCGGGACCCGCCCCCGGTCCGCCTCGCCGACCCCGGGCGATTCGGCCACCTGTCCCGGGCAGACCGGGACGAGGCCGCGACCGTCTGCCAGGAACTATTACTCGTCCTCGCCGAAACCCGGCCGGACTGTCTGGCCGCGGCCGACCTCCTGCCGGGGGGCATTTCGGTCCGGGGCGTGGCGACCCGATTGACCGAACTCAGCAAGAAACGGGGCGACCGCCCGGCGGCCGACGCCTACCAGGCGCGGGCGGCACGGCTTACGACCGACCACCCCGCGGATCTGTTCGCGACCGCCCTCGCGGCGTACCGGCGGGACGATCTCCCGACCGCCGTGACCGCGGCGGACGCCGTCGAGCAAACCGAGTCGAACCACTTTTGGGCGCTGTACCTGGGCGGGGTGGCGCGGGTCCGAAGCGGGGAGATGGGCCGCGCGGCGGAAGCGTTCACGGCGTGCCTGGCCCTGCGGCCGGACTTTGACCTGGCCCGCGTCTACCGCGCCTTCGCCCACGGCGAACAGATGGCGTTCGCCCGGGCGTTCGCCGACTACGACGCCGCGTTGGCACGAACCGCCGACCCCCTTGTCCGCTTCCTGGGCCTCAATAACCGCGGCATCCACCGCATGGCCGCCGGCGACTTGGCGGGCGCGGAAGCCGACCTGCGCGGGGCCATCGCCCTGCGGCCGACGGTGGCCGCCCCGTACCGATCGTTGGCCACGGCGTGCTGGCGGCGGGGCGATGCCGCGGCGGCCACCACCGTACTGACCGAAGCAATCGGCCTGAGTCCGGGAATGTCGGCCTTGTACCTCGACCGCGGCCGTGTGCTGGCGGCCGCACGACCGACGGCCGCCCGGGAGGACTTCGCGGCGGTGTTGGCGTTAAAGCCCGGCCCGGACGTGGTCGCGGAGACGGAACTGGAGGTGGCGAGACTCGACCGCCGGTCCGCCCCGAAGGCCGCCCTGGCCGCGGTCGATCGAGCCCTTGCCGCGGTGCCGAACGACCCGGCCGCGCACCGATTGCGGGCGAGCGTGTTGGCCGAGCAGGGGCAATCCGAAGACGCGGTCAAGGCGCTGGACGAGTACCTCCGCCTGGCGGGGGCGGCCACGGCCGCCGATTACGTCTTGCAGGCCCTCTTGCAAGCCCAGCAGCGGCGGTACCCGGACGCGATCGCGGCCTACACCCTGGCCTTGAACGCCTCGGCCACGCCCGCCGACCGGGCGGTGGCCCGCCTGGGGCGGGCGGGCGTGTACCTGCTGACGGACGCCCCGAAGCTCGCCGTCGTGGACTATGAGGCGGTCGTGGCGGCCGACCCGAAGAACGCCGACGCCCGGTGCGGGCGGGCCGAGGCCCGGGTGAAGGTCGGCCTCATCGCGGCCGGCCTGGCCGACGCTGAGGAGGCCGCCCGCGGGACGCCGACCGCCCGGCAGTGGTTACTCATCGCGCGAACGCGGGCCCTCGCCCGGCAGCGGCTCACGACCGAGGCCGGGTTAGCCAAGCAGAACGACCTCCCGGCCGACGACGGCGTGACGGCCCTGGCCGCCGTGGCCGCGGCGGTCCGCGGGGCCGTGGCGGCAACGCCGGTGGCGGACCGGAACGACTTCTGGCAGGCCCGCGTGAAACCGGACCCGGTCCTCGCGCCCCTGTTGCGGTACGACCTCTTTCAACAGATCGAGCGTTCACTCGCCGGCCCGCCGGAGCCTTCGCGATGACCCGGGTTCGATTACGCCTCGCACAACTGGAGGAACTAGACTGCCCGGCCGGCTGGACCGGCGGACCACCCGGCGTCGCCCTGGAAGTCGCCGACCTCAACCGCGATGGCACCCCCGACGTGGTGGCGGCGGACCCGGCGGCCGACGACGTCCGCGTCTGGCTCCGGACCCCCGGCACGGGCACGTTCGCGGAATCGTTCCGGGCCACGGCGGGCGTTCAAGAGCCCACCGCCGTGCGGGTGGCGGACCTCAACGCGGACGGGTACCCGGATCTGATCGTCGCGAACGGCGGGGGCGAGGTGCGGGTGTACGCCGGGCGACCGGGGAACGCCTTCGATCCCGTTGGCGAATACCCGGTCGGGGCCAACCCCCGCGGCTTGCTGGTGGCCGACGTGAACGACGATACTATTCCCGACGTCCTGACCGCCAACGAGGGCTCGAACGACGTGAGCGTCCTGTTCGGGCAGGTGATTGCGGGCCGGTGGGCGCCGGCCCTCGCGGTGCGGTTGCCGTCCGCCGGTGTCGGGCCCACGGACCTGTTCTTCCGCGACCAAACCGGCGACGGCCGGCCCGACCTCATCGTGTTCAACCGCGGTAGTCACGCCCTCGCGGTCCTGCGCGGCCTCGGCGACGGGCAGTTTCATGACCCGCCGTCGGCCGCCGCCTTGCTCCTACCGGCCGCCGGGACGACTGGGCCGGTCTTCGGCCCCGTCACGAGCACCGGGTTCATCACGGACGGGTCCGGAAACGTGTTCGGGTTCGACCTGAACAACCCTGCGATCGGGGTCCGGCCCATCCTTTCGGCCGGCCCGGGCGAAACGGTCATTGGCCTGGCTCCCGTCACTCTTCAAGCGGGTGCCGGGTTGGTCCTCGTGACGGCGTCCGGTCGAGTGGCGCTGGCGGGCCGAACGGCCGACGGATCGTATTCGGTTCGGCAGGCGTCTCTCGCCGCGGGCGGCCCATTCACTGCGGCGGCCGCGACCCGCGGGGCGACCGGTTTCGACGTGTACCTCGCGGGCCGCGGGTCGGGCCGGCCGACTGTTGTGACCCTGCAAGACGTTCCGTCCGTCGGGGTCGGGCCGACCGACGGCCCGTCGACCGTTCAACTGGCGGCGGTCCACCTCTCCTTTGACGTCGGTACCGCGACGAACGCCTTGGCCCCCGTTCCGGCCGTCAGCCCCCGCCCGGGGGGCCAGGCCCAAACCGCGGCCGACGTGCGGGCGGCCCCGGGCGAACCGCCTCTTGAGTTCGTGGCCGCCTGGGGGGCGGCTCTTGATCCGACCGACCCGTCGTCGAACGAGGCCGAGGCCGTTCGACGGTGGGAGGAGTGGTACCTGGACCTGGACCGTCTCTTGCGAGAGGCCCTGCGGCCGAACGCGGCCCCGGCGTCCCAACCAAGCGGGAAGCCCGCCGGGCCGACCGAAAGTCGCGGTACGCCTACGCCCCCTTCGAGGGACGCCCTCGTCATCGTGCCGGCCGAGCACGCCCCGAACATCGAGCAGGGTGATCGACCCGCGACAGACGCGGCGGTGATCGCGTTCGCTCCCGAAGAACCCGGCGAGATTCTGAGCCGCTACGCCGTTCCCACCGCCGCGCTTGGTTTCTTGTGGGGCGTGCGGCTCCGCCCGAGTTCGAAGGGGCGGCCGTTCGAACTCGGGCGGAATTCTGAGGAGAACTTTTTATGGGCCGCACCGAGTGCCCGGTGAAGACGCAAAACCTCTTATCGCCGAGGACATCAAATCCGACCCACGCTTGAGGCCAAGACGGGCCGCGGGGCTTCGCGGCGAGCATTTCGTGCGTGCCGTCGAACCGGAAGCCCCCACGCCGTACCTCCTCTCAGAAGATCATCTGCCAGTCGTCCGCGAGTAGTCCCTCCTGGCTCGCGACGGCCGGGCCGTATTCCTCGTTCAAGATCAACTCGACGACATCCACGCCCGGCTTCCGCGTCGGGTCCAGGCCCTTCGAGAAGAAGTACACCATCATTTGTCGGTCGATCTCGGCGTTCCGGGCCGCCCTCAACCGTTCCAACTGCTCCCGTCGCTCGGCCCGCGTTCGTTTCATCTTGCTGGGTGGCATGGCGGACCCTCCCAATTCGATGGACTTCATCACGCTTGCGGCGCATGCCGTGGCGCTGATGGCAAGTCTAGTGGCATCGTCCGATCCCGTCGTGTGTAAACCGGGGGACGTCAGCCCCCGGGTGCTGCTGGAATTCTGCCGATGGCGACGGAAACCAGACGTGGACGGTCGCGGCGGCTTGGCCAACGTCAGCCGGTCGCGAACGCGCACGATGTTCCGGATCGATGGTTTAACGATGTCATACCACGGTCGAGTATTCTCAGAATTGAGAATCGGTCGCCCACTCAGCCTTGAGAAAAATCGTCGGTGATAGGCTTCTTGCGGAAATGAAAATGGCCCCGCGACGCTAGCAACGTCCGGGGCCCGATCGAGTGGGAACAGTGTCGTGAAGGACTCGATGCGGGGATCATACCCCAGCGATCGACCTTCGCAACCGGCCACTCACATTTCTGGTTTCGTCGAACTGAACCCGTAGCGGAATACTGCGGCGAATCGGTTCGACCAATCCCAACCACCAGCCCCCGGATTGGGCAACGTCCGAACACGCGGGCTTGCGGGCCCGCGAGCAATACCAGGGCTAACCGGCGTAGTAGGGTAAGCCACGACAACTTCCAGACGGCGGGGTGAGGTCAGTACACGACCCCGCGTTCGGCCCACTACGGCGGGCCCTTCTGGCGTGATGACGGTGGCAACGGGGTAATCACGTTAATCAACCATCCTCGGCGGTCGCGGCTCCCTCCAGAGTGTTCGCAGACCCATCACCGGGTTCTCGGTCGCCATGACCCGGAAGCCCGGTGTCGGTACGCCCACCGCTCTGAGTTTCGCAGCCCGTTCTCCACACGCCCGGTCGACAGGACCTCGATCCGCGATCCCGTCTAGAAACTGTGGGGAAGAGGTCAGTGGCGACGAATGTCGCCGACCGCGAAGCGGTAGTAGCCTCCCACCGGGCAGAAGGGACGAATCTGGCGAGTGAACGATTCGCACACTCCGATCGGGCGAGAAAGGGGCCCAACTCTTCCGAAGCAGGTACCGAAGTGCTCTAAACTCGGCGAAGAGGTCGATCGCCAGGAAATGAGGTGTGATTTCGTCCGCAACCGTGCGGCCGCAACCCGGCCGAATGTGCGGTCGAAACGCATCGCAATCTTGCCGGAGGTGCGGTCGAACGGCAGCCGACGCGAAACACCCTTGAAATCAATGACTCTCGTGACAACCAGAGAGCAATTACTTGTGGACCGATCGCTGTGCGACTCGGACAGCGTGCCGCAATCGGAGTTATCGGCAAGTTGTATGCTTGATGAGTCGTCGAGCATCCGTCGAGCATCCCACTGTGATGCCGGCGGGACGAGAACGGATGACGTCAGCCCTGTACCGGCGTCGGAATTGGTACAGTTGGCATCCGAAATCGGACGCATGCCCTCACTCCGGCTTGCGGCGCGGGGGATGTCAGCAAATTCAGCGAAATCCTGCTTGTTCCGATTGAACACGAAGTTTCACCTGTTACAGTATCGGCTCACTCCGGTGATCCGGCGACGGGGTTCGGTCGATTTCATCGGTCGCAGTCGTGCCTAGCGGTGAGTGGCTGTCGTTTCCCAATCATGTGAACGACTAACCCCCGCATCCCGCACCGGTCCCACTTCCTTGTCGACTGGTGAGCGGGACGTGCCTTGAGGGCCTGGCCTACGTCAACGGCGAACCCTCAATTTTTCATCCCCGGCCTAACACCTGCAAAGTCAAAGGATTGCGGTAGACCGCGGCTTCCGCGTGAGCCATCCTTTGGATTTGGATGGTGTCGCATGCTGGAAAGCCAACGAGATACGATCGAAGTCGGGTTCAATCAGGCCTTACTCGCCCGTCATGCGTGGGAGCGGTTTCATCTCAGACTCGCCGCCGCCCAAACGCTCGAAGACGCCTTGGCCGTCGTCCGCGAGGCGACACCCGTGGGCTCACCGAGCTACTCCTTCTACGTCAACCTGGCCGAGTTCTTGCGGACGTGGGAGCCGCCGCAACACGCGCGGCCGGAAGAATTGACGGCGTACGCCGAACTGGTCGGCCAGTTGGTCGCCGCGCGAGCAATCACGCCCGAGGCCGGTGAACTCATCACGGTGTCGCTCGCCCGGGGAATGGAAGCCGCACGCGGCCGCTCGGAGTAGCGTTGGGCGTTGCGGCCGCGTGCTCCGGTAGTTTGTTGGTTCAGAGACGAGCGAATGGATTGACGACACGCGCCCACTGGCCCGTTACCCGTGACCCGTTCGCGCCTCACCAGCAGCTGCTGGTGGCACGCTCGGACAACACAGATCGGCCTTCCCGTGCCACTTGTGGTCGATCCCCTGCATGAACAACTCGCAATCGAACGAGACGCTCCCGACAGCGAATCGTGCCGGGCCGTCGAAGACGTTCGACGTGACGGACCGGACGGTCACTCCGTCGCGACCGGGACGTCCTTGAGCCCCCGGACCTCAAGCAGGATGTGGTTCGCGAGGGAGAGCGCGCTCTTGTGCTCCGAGTACTTGCCGGCCCGCCGGAAGTCGTACGTTCCCGAGTACTGTTTGCCCGATGCCGTTTCGAGGTCGAAGTGCTGGGCGTGAGTGACGGCGACCATCCGGATGTCGGCCGTCTCCAGCAGGCGGATGAACTTCTCAGTCGGCACGTCCGTGTTCAGGGCCGGGTCGGGCGGCGCGCAGCCGGCCGCCGCCAGAGCGACGGCCACGAGCGGAAGGGGGAGGTGTTTCATGGGCCGGTCCGATTCGTAGGGGTGGGGAGAGCGTACCCGGCCACGGGCGGGGAGTCAATCACCCCCGAACCGACCCGGACGGCGGTAGCGGCACGCCCTCACGCCCCGGTCACTCTTGACGCCCGACCGGCGACCGGTCATTCACGACTACGGTTCCGCTCGCGTGGGCCGAACGTTACGGCCGGGCGACGGCGAGCGGGCTGTCGGCTTCACCCCAACTCGCCGCGCGGAACCGCGGCCGCCCCGCCGCGACCCTCGACTCCTCGACCTCCAGGACGATAGCGAGCCGCTCGTCAAGGCGGGCGGACTCCGCCACCGCGTTCCGCAGCGTGCGCTCGGCGGCGGCGTTCATGCTGAAGAACCACGTCCCACCGCCGAATGCGGCGGCGAGGACGCCCCACCGGACGGCACAGGTTCGGAACCACATGGCTCGCCCTCCCGAAGCGGAAGAATCAGATTCACGTCCTGAAACGGAATTGGCCGGCGAGAGAAGACCGGAGTGAGCGAGGGCTCGCCGGTGACGCCCTGACCGCTTTGGGACGCCGTTGACGACCCCGGACCCGCCGGCGGCGCAATCCGTCGCCCTCCGCCGTGGGCGGGCGGCGATCAATCGTAGCCCTGCCGCTTCGTCTTAGCCAATTCACGGGCTTGCTCGGCCTCCTGTTCCGCCCGGGCTTCGCGCTGGGCGGCAAGGGCCGGCGTGATCTCGTCGGGGTCCGGCAAGCGGCGCGCTGTGGATCCTACGGCGAGAGCCAAGAGCAATACGATCTTGCATCGCATAACCCGCCTCGGGAAGGTGAGGGTTGGCCACTGGCGCAGGCCGGCCCCCAAGTCGCGGCCCGCTCGGCCCGGCATAAGGTGCAGCCGGGACGGGCAGCGGTGGTTAGGGGCCGACCTCGCCCAACGAGAGGGTCGGTTGGCCTCAGGCACTCGCCGCTTGCCACGACTGCGGCACGGGGCCGAACCCCGTCGCCGGGCCACCCCGGAGGGTGGACTCGATTCGCGTGCGATTCCCGTACCACGCCCCGCCCCGACATTGGGATCGGGAAACTCCCGACACCCCGGACCGTAGTGGCTGGTGCACCGACCGTGTTGCCGCGGATGATCGTCGGGGCAGTCCTGGCGACGGCCGCAGTAGCGTGGCGACAGTGGCTACGCCGGGGGCCAGAAAACTCGATTCACGGGTGGTGAGCACCCGCTGGCGGGGGGCCGTTGCCGAGTTGATGTGGAGAGTCTCACTTCCTCGCCCACTGCCGGGGCGACGGGCCGCACGTCCGCGGGTGCTGGGTCGTCGACGGCGTGCTCGGGAAGGGGTGAGAGGACGCGGCTGTTGATTTCTCTCTTGGACCGAATCCCCAATGTGTTCCAAGTTGACACGGCACGCATAGGCCACGGCGGTCAATTCGAGCGGCGCTTGGCCGCTTGCGCCTGCCGCGACGGCACCTTCACGTTCCAGGCCAGGCCGACGAGCGACAGGTTCCGAATCACCCAGTAACTCAGGTCCGGTTGCCACCACCGCAGGCCGTGCCGGGCGGACGTCGGGAAGGCGTGGTGCGAATTGTGCCACCCCTCGCCGAACGCCAGGAAGCCCATCACGAGGTTGTCCCGGCTCCCGTCGCCGGTCGCGTACGGCCGCCGGCCCCAGAGGTGGCACACGGAGTTGATACTCCACGTCACGTGGTGGACGGCGAGGATTCGCACCAACCCGCCCCACAGCAGGCCGGTCCCGGCCCCGACCCACGTGCCCGTCAGCAACGCCCCGCCGGCCGCGGGGATCGCCAGCCCGAGGACCGCCCACGCCGGGAACAGGGCGCTCGTCGCCCGCAGCGTCGGGCTCTTGTGCAAGTCGCGAACGTACCGGTCGAGGGCGGGCGGGTCGGCGTGGAAGGCCCACCCGATGTGCGCGTGCCAGAAGCCTCGGAGGAAGCCGAAAACGCCGCGGCCCTGGTGGTGCGGGGAGTGGACGTCCTCGGGGGCGTCGCTGTGCCGGTGGTGCCACCGGTGCAGGCCGACCCAGTGGATCATCGTGCCCTGCACGCCCATCGACCCGAGGGCCGTCAGCACGACTTTAACCGGCAGGTACGTTTCGAAGGAGCGGTGGACGAAGAGGCGGTGGAACCCGACCGTCAGGCCGACCACCGTGAGGGCGTACATGCCGAGGAACATCGCGACGTCGGCCCAGTGGAGGAAGCCCCACCCCCACGCGGCCGCCGCGGCGGCGGCCAAACCGGCGATCGGGACGGTGACGCCGAGGAAGGTGGCGATCCGCCCGCCGAGGGAGAGTCGGCCGTGGTTCTTCGGGTGCGGGATCGAACTCAAGCGAAAAGCCCTGTGCGACCGACCGGGTTGATACTCCTTCATGCTACGACATCGCCCCCGATGGCCCACGGCGAGGGAGGGGCGGATGAGCGCTGGGGCCGCAATTTTTCCGCTTTGTACTCGCGAACCCGGCTACAATTCCCCCTCCCCTCCCGGCCTCACCTCCGTCCGCCCCTGGGTCCGGCACATCTCCCGTGCCCGGTGATGGACTTCCTTTCCACTCCCGCTCCACCGCCGATCGCCGGCCGGGAAGAAAGCTCGAAATGCTGATCCAAGTCGATTGCGAGATCGCGCTGGCCTTCCCCGAACCGGCCGCCGTGGTCCTGATGCTGAACTTGCACCCGTCCGTCAGCCCGCGGGTTCGCCGGGCCGAGCAACTGTCGGTCGAACCGTCGGTGCCGGTCGCGCACTACCGGGACGTTCACGGCAACCACTGTTCGCGGGTCTTCATGCCCGCCGGCCGGGCGGTCTTCCGGCACGCCGCGGTCGTCGAGGACGTCGGCTTCCCGGACCCTCAAGACTGGACGGCCTACCACCACCGGGTGCAAGACCTGCCGGACGATACGTTGTTGTTCTTGTTGCCGAGCCGCTACTGCGAGGTGGACAGCGAACTGAAGGAAACCGCCTGGGCCATGTTCGGCCACCTGCCGGCCGGGTGGCCGCTCGTCCGAACCATCTGCGATTTCGTCCACGGCCACATCCGGTTCGACTACCTCCAGGCCCGGGCGAACCGGACGGCCCTGGAGTCCTTCCGCGAACGGGTGGGGGTGTGCCGCGACTTCACCCACCTGGCGGTGACGCTGTGCCGGTGCCTGAACGTCCCGGCCCGGTACTGCGCGGGCTACCTGGGCGACATCGGCGTGCCGATCGACACGGCCCCGATGGACTTCAGCGCGTGGTTCGAAGTGTACCTCGGCGGCCGGTGGTACGCCTTCGACGCCCGGCACAACGTCCCGCGGATCGGCCGCGTCCTCATGGCTTGCGGGCGGGACGCGGCCGACGTGGCCCTGACGACGGCCTTCGGGGTCAACCGGTTGGAATCGTTCCGCGTCGGGACGGTGGAACTCCCCGCCTTCGCCCCGGGCGGTGCGTGACCCCGGTCGGGGGCGGAGGTGAGGGCTCGATCGCCCCGCGGCGTCGCTCCGATGGACCCCGGCACGGGCGCCCGTGCCGGGGATAGTTGGACGATTCCGAGACGGAATGCCCCCGCCCCTCCCGCGCGGCCGTATGATAGTGGAGTAGGCCGATGGTCGGAACCCCCGCCACGACCTCGCCGCCGGAAAGTGTGCCATGTGCCCCATCCTGTGATCCCGGGCGACGTCCCCTCGTCCCATTGGCAGATCATCCTCGACGACCTTGAGACGAAACAACGGTGGGCCGACGTGTGCGACGACCTTGCCCGGCGGAACGCGCGTCCCCCGGCGGCGGTACACTCGCCCTCGGCCGCGACCCTCCCGCCGGGCCCCGATCGTCTCGCACCCTTCGATCACCTCCGCTCGTCCCCCTAACCGGCCCCGGTGCCCGTGTGATCGCCAAACCACCGTCGGCCCAAGAGCCGCCACGTCCCCGCACGGCATTCCTTGCCAAGAGGCTCCCGTGAATCCTGCCGACCAGACTGCCCGACCGCCGGACCTGCACCGCGTCTTGGCCTACGTCGCCGACCTCGAGATGGAGGTCGACCGCCTGCGGAAGCAGACCGGGTTCCTCCGGCAAGAGTTGGGCGACGGGCTGAAGCGCCTCCTCGCCTTCTGCCACGACCCGTCGCCGACGCCGGGCGGGCTGGAGAAGGCCGCCGCCGTGGTCGGCGGCCTGATCGGGACGCTCCGCGAGTTGCGCGACGCCCCGGCGTTCCACCCGGCGTTCGACCAGGTCGTGACGATCGCCGTCCGCCCGCTCCTGGAGAAGGTCTTCCGGTGGCAGCAACTGATGACCGGCCGGCCGAACGTCGCCCTCCGGTTGGACTTGGCGTGCGAGGTCGTGGACTGGTTCCCAGCCCGGCTGCGGAACGTCGTCGAGAACCTGTTCTCGAACGCCCTCCGGTACCGCGACCCGGTCAAGGCCGAGTCGTGGGTCCGGGTCGCGGTGGCGGCGCGGGCCGAGGACTACGAGGTCCGGGTGTCCGACAACGGGATGGGCCTTCCGGCGTGGCATTCGGCCGACGAGTTCGAACTCCTGTCCCGGGCCGCCCCCGTCCGCGACGCCGGTCTGGGCGTCGGCCTGCCCGTCGTGCGGTTGCTCCTCCGGCAGAGCGGGGGCACGATGACCGTCACGTCGGACGACGGCAAGGGGACCGAGGTCGTCATCACCTTGCCCCGGTACGACCGCGACGATTTTCTGACGTGACGCCTGCTCGCGAAGTTTTCCGAAACGGATCGAGGCGGGGCCGGGTTGCCCCGCGCCTCCCGACGGGAGCCGGGTGATCGAATCTCGTCGGTGAAAGGACGTGTTTCATGGCCGGTGTTAACGTGGAAGTGACGGACCAGGCCGGAAAGCCGTCCCGGTTGCTCGACCGCGAGATGCGGCTCCGGGGGTTCTCGCACCGGCGGTCCGACGGACAGAACGGTGCCGTCGGCGTGTACCGCACGAGGAACGCGAAGAGTGTTGGCCAAGCCCACCAGATGATGGCGAACCTCGGCGCGGAATCCGGCCAGCATTTCCGGTTCCGAGTGTACGCCGACGGCGACGTGGCGGCCGCCGGCGAAGGGGCCTGGGTCGAAGTGTAAGCCCATACCTCGGCAGTGTCCGGGGTAGTCTTGCGTACACGGACGGACGGGATTCCGTTGCAACTTCCGCCTTCGAACTCAGTTGGGCGGTGCAATTCGCTGGGGCGATCGGGTCGCGTTGCGGGAAGCGTTCGCGCGCCACGGGGCCGCGGCCGAGGTTCGGCTCGTTATCGACCGGGAAACCGGCCGCGCGATGAATTGGGCGGAACGCGACGTCCGCACGCTGGCGGTCAACGTCGCCAAGCCGAGGGGGAACCGAGACGGGGGGGCATCAGCCGCGACGGCTTCGGTCCCCGGTAGGCCGACGAGAAGCGGGGAGGGTTCGGCCCGGCGACGGTACGACTCCACTTGACCCGGCAAGAGGGGCCGGTGATACTCTCCGGCCCCTCTTGCCGTCGTTGCGCTTCGTCGTCGGCCGGGGCAGGCCCCGAACTTGAGGACTCCCGTGCTCCCGCCGACCGACCTGCGGAAACTGGCCGCGGCCATCCAAGTCGAGTTATTCGCCGCCCAACGCGGGGCGGTGCCGGTCGCGCGATCGCGGTCCGTCCTCGCCTTCGGGAACGAAGGGTACGGGCCGATGGCACGGGAGGCGGTCGAGGTCGCCCGCGCCCTTCTCACGGCCGGCGGGTACGCCCTCGGCCCGGTGATGACGGGCGGGGAGGACGGGTACACGTGGGCCTTCGAGGCCGTGCCGCCGCCCTGCGGCCTCGGTCCGCCGGTGGATGTCGTCACGGGGTTCGTCTGGGCCGGGTGGGCCGCGACCCGGTCCGGCGACCCATTAAGCCCGCCGACCGAGGCGGCGTCCTCCGATCTCCAGGCGGCCCTCGCCACGCAAGTGTGCTCGGGGTTCGACGCCGACGCGGTGCTGGCGGGCTAACCGGAGGCTTCACGAGTCGCGGCTACGGGGCCACGGGGTCGTTGGAGGTCAGGTACTCGCCCGTCTCGTCCACCTGGTACAGGCCCTTCTCGATGCGGCTCACCCCCTTGCCGTCCAGCAAGTGGCGGGCGTCGCCGAACTGGTACCCGGGGCCGTCGGCCGACGGGCGCTCGGTCCGAAGGGTCAGGATGAGGACGGTCCGCGGCTTATTCTGTGAATCCCGCACCGCGTAAGATCCCGTCTGAATGTCGTCGCCCACGTCCGTATCTCCCTTTTATTTGTGCCACCACGCCCGAGCGGAGTGCCCGCGGGGCGTTCGGATTCATCGGCGAATTCCGAGAGGCCGTCCGCAGACCACGGCCGCCTACTTCGCGGCCGGGCCGAACAGATAGACGGCCAGCGCCCCCAGCCCCACGCCGATCACGACGACGCCGACGGCCTTCGCCCACCCCCACGACGGCGGGTGAGCCGCGCGGCGTTCCCGCCGCTGGCGGGCCTCAAACGCGGCCCAGGCGCTGCTCTTCTTCGGGTCGCTCATACCACCTCGCCAAGGGAACGGCGTCCGCGAGGCCGTGCACCGTCACCCGGAGGGGGAAATCCGCCGCACCTCGACTTCGAGTTGATCGACCCGGGCGAGTAACGCCCGGATTACCGCGAACTGCTCCCGCTGCAACTGCAACATCTCTTCCATGCAAGTCAACAACCGCGCTTGCTCGCCCACCACCGCGTCCGCGCGGTGGCGAGCGGAGACAATCTCGGCGTCGCCCGGCGGCAGACGGCCGTTCACGCCCCGGCGACGGCCGCCGCGTAACGCTTCTGGTTCACGCGGTCGGTGACGATGGTGTCGCCCGTCTCGTCCGCCCACACGCGGCCGAACTCGACGACGGCGTTCAGCCCCATCTCATCGAGCTTCGCCACGACCCGCTTGGTCGCCTTCGGTCCGAACGTCACGACGCTGCCGCCGAGGTTGTGGACGTAGGAGAGCTTCTGAGCCATCACGTGCAGCAGCAGCCCATCACCCCCGCAGATCGATGCCTGAGACTTCGCGTTGAGGGCGTTGTATTTTTGGACGTACTTCGCCGGCACGTCTTCGCGATTGGTGATGCGGATGTGGGCCACGATGCGGTTGTGATTGCTCATCAGGTTCCTTCGTTCGCCGGCTCCCGCGGGACGCGGCCGCGCGGCGAACCTCCCATCGTACCCGATTCCCGCTCCGGAACGCTACGCATTCTCGACATTCGGTGGAACCCGCCGCGGACGGTTTCAACGCCTTAGGTCTCCCGACGGCGAGGATAGGCACGGATTCACGGGGATGTTACGGTACCGCGGCGGAGTAGAAACGACCGATCCCGCGTTTGACTTGACGTCAGATGATGGCCGGACCGGTTGTCCACTCAACAACGCGCCGGCACTTCGTGGCCGATCTGGACGGGGACGGTGAGTTCGAGTGCGACTGTTTGCCCACTAAGTAGCGCGCCGGCCCTCCGCCCGATCTCTTGACCCGCGGCCGCCAGCCGGTTCCAATGTCGTGCCGGCGTTGAACTGCGCCGGCGCAGGCTAATACACTGGTCGGCGTTGAAGCCCCAGCGGGCGGAGGGCGATACGTGAGCCAGGGTCTGATGGCGTACCTGGTGCCCCGCGACGAGTTGCTGGCCGCCCCCGGCGGTAGGGACCGTGAGCTTGTCGCGGCCATGCTGGACGAGTTCGCCGAGGACATCGAGCAGCTCGACCGCGACTTCGAGACGGACAACGCGGACGTGTGGGACGGGCCGACCGCGGCCGGGGCAGTGGCCGAGCTGATCGGCGGCCGCCCGAGCATGGACGAGGACGACGGCGGGCTGTACACCGCCGCATTCGAGCTGGTCTGCCGGTACTACGGGGAGTCGGCCAGCAACGACTACTTCAGCCCGTGCCGGGTCGAGTGGTTCAACCGGCTGGACGCCCTCCTGGCGGCCGGCGGGGTGCCGCTGTCGCTTGCTGACGTGTGGTGCGTCGCCCCGTCGGTCCGGTCGCCGTGGGACCGGCTGCTGGAGTTCGGCCACTGGCCGGCCGACGTGATGCGTGTGGCCGCCGGCCCACTCGACCGGTTGCTGCCGTCGGTGGCCGACGCCGACGAGCGGTCGGCGTTGGGGACGGTCCAAGGGTGGCTGCAGGCGGCGGGGGCGGCCCCTGACTCGATCCTGGTAGGCTTCTTCCGGTGAGATGGTCGCGCTGTACCAGGCGATACACCGGAATCGCCACCCCGTTGAGCCCTTACTCGTCCAGTCCCTGGTTAACCATCGAGTGGCGTTGCCTCTAAACCATTCTAGACGGGTCGGTTTTGGGGCAGACCGGGAGGTTTTGAGGCAGACGGTTTTCCGTGGTCGGGTCGCGCGCCGGAAAACGCTGGAACGGACAAGCAGGTGGTGGTACGATCGCGCTTGCGTCGTGTGGGAAGACGGGGCGAAACAGCTTGGAGGAAAATGCATGTTTCCCGTGGCTTTAATCGCTATCGTTCTGTCGGTTGGACCCGTTGATGTGATCGGCGAGTTGGGGCGAAAGCCCATCGGCGCACTGACCCAAGCCGAACGGACTATCCTTCACAACGAGATACAGAGGGTGATTGACGACGCGAACGCGAGGATACGTGAACTCGAAGCGGAGAAGGCGGCTCGCGAGGCTAAGAGACGTGCACGGAACCTACAAAACCCGTAGTGGCATGTAGTCACCCATCACGCCCCCGGAAACTTGATGATCCGGGGTTCGTCGGCATCCACATTCGGCTCGACCGCATCGCCGCCGAACTCGACCGCAAGGCCGAGCGTGAACATCTCGTGGATGCAGACGACAACGTTATGGCAGAGGATTTTGGCCAACACTTCGTTCGTCATCGCCACGTCCGTCTTGCTCCGAACGTGGTCCCGGAACTTGGCCTTCACCATGCTGAACGTGCTTTCGACGTTGCTGCGAAGGTGGTAGTGCCGACAGAACTCGTCCCGGTTCAAGTTGAACTCGTGGAACAACCGCCGCCACGTCTCGCCGTTCTTGTTCGCGACGGCGTTCGTCTTGAACGGGATGTACGGTGCGCCGCCGATCTTCTCCACCTGTTCCAAGTTCTTCCGCGAGATGTATGCTGAAAAGTCGTGTATCAAACCACCGGCCTGCGGCAGATAATAGGTAGCGGCCAAGCAAGGACGCCAGCCGAGGAGGGGGATGTGACCGATCTGATGGAAAACCTACGCCGAGCCATTCTGCGGAACGGTGTGGGACTTGGCGACGACGAACTCCTCGACAGTTTCATCGAGCGTCACGACGAAGTCGCTCTCGCCGCCCTCGTCCGCCGTCACGGGCCGATGGTGTGGGGCGTGTGCCGACGCCTGCTCGCCCACCACGACGCCGAGGACGCCTTCCAAGCCACGTTCATCGTCCTCGTTCGCAAGGCGGCTTCAATCAAGCCGAGGGCGATGGTGGGGAACTGGCTGTACGGGGTCGCCCACCAGACGGCGTTGCACGCCCGAAGAACCGCTACCCGACGAAGGGTGAGGGAAGTGCTGGTAGAGCAAGTGCCCGACACCGAAGCCGTGCAGAACGACCAGTGGAACGACTTGCAGCCCGTACTGGACGAGGAGTTGAGTCGCCTGCCGGACATCTACCGGGCCGTGGTCGTCCTGTGCGACTTGGAGGGCCGAACCCGCAAGGAAGTCGCCCGCCAACTCGGAGTGCCGGAAGGTACGGTGGGCGGGCGGCTGGCGAGGGCGAGGGTACTGCTGGCGAAGCGGCTCGCCAAGCGGGGCGTCGTAATGTCGGGCGGGGTGTTGGCGGGGGTGCTGTCGGCGGGTTCGGCGGCGTCTGTCTCGCCGTCGCTGGTGTCGTCCACGATCAAGGCCGCAAACCTGCTGGCGGCAGGGCGGGCGGCGGGCGTGGTCTCCGTGAAAGTTGCCGCCCTCACAGAAGGAGTGGTGAAAGTCATGTTCGTGTCCAAGATCAAGAGCGTGCTGGCTGGGGTGCTGGTGGTGATCGCCCTCGGCGGGACGACTGGGCTGATCTGCCGCACGCAGGCGGATGAGCCGCTGAAGGCTCAGAAACCCGTTGGAGGGGATAAGCAGGCCGACGCCGAAAAGGGCAAGAAGGCCAAGTCCGATGACGAGCAGTTTCAAGGCGTGTGGACGCTGGTTGAAGCGGCTTGGGAGGGGGAGAGAGGGAAGGTAGAAGGACAAATCGAGGCGACACTGACCGTCAGGCAAGGAACCTTACACATCAAGATTTCAAAAGGCCGAAAGACCGACATCGACAAGTTCTTCGTCTACAAACTCGATCCGACTGCTGCCGTCAAGACGATCGACCTCGCAGATTGGAAGAAAGGGTTCGAGGAGAAAGACAAGATCATCGAAGGCGTCTACACCATCGACGGCGACACGTTCTCGATGAGCTTGGGGGAGGGTGCGTTGGTCGAAACGGGGGCCGGAGTACACAAGCGACCGGCCTCGCTTGAAACGAAAAAAGGGTCGAAAACCTACACATGTACGTTTAAGAAGGAAAAGCCGTGGTAGCAGTAGTTGATGCTCACGTCGGCCGCCGCGGTCGGCCTCGTCGGGGCCTTGACGGGTTGGGGCCTGTCGGAGTCCGACGCGAAGTACTACGAAGGGGAAGTCGCGGCCGGCCGGTACCTCGTGACCGTGGAAGACACGGGCGATCCGGCTCGCGCCAACGGCGTGTTCACCCGGCACGAGAGCTACGACCGGGCGACGGCTCCGGTCATGTGACCGCGAGGGACGGATCAGGAATAGGAAGCGAGCCGGTGGCCCGCTTCTTTCGTCTACGCCGGGAGAATTTCCCACCCGTCGGACAGGCCGCCCAATTTCTCCGCGATCGCGGCGAGCTTCAATTCGACGTCCGTGATCGCGCCGGGCGTCGGGACCATGACGACGAAGCACCGCACCGTCCACCGGCCCGCGGGCTCGTCCGAATCAAGGAACGCCGTCACGCCCCCGCCGCTGATTCGGGCGGCCATACGGCCGGCCGGGGCTTTCTCGTCGAAGGTGTAATCAAAAATCACGGTGTGAGGCCGGGCGAGGTCCATGCGCGACTTTTGGCATTCGCGGAGGGCGTCTTCGACGGCATCGAGGAAGAGGGACATCGGGGTTGCTTGTGGGGAAAGGGATCGGCCGACACGGCCCGCGAACAGGAATGTGCAAGCGGTGCGCCGTCGTGACCCGGCGATTCTTCGCCATTGGATGGCGGTTTCGGCCGCTTCACGCGGACGGCTGTCGAAAAGCACCCGAGGATCGTTTCCGGGTTCGGTCGGGTGGTAGACTTGTTCACCCGGGGAGATGTGATCATGACCGCCTTCGATCAACGTCAGCGCACGTTCCACCAGCGAATCTTCGCCGCGCTCGTCACGGCCCAAGACGCCGGCGCGAGCGTGGCTGAGTCGCGGCAGCACGTGGCTGAGCGGTTCGGCGTGACGACGGAACGGGTGCGGGAGGTCGAGCAGGAAGGCATCGAGAAGCAGTGGCCGCCGCTGTGACTGAGATTCATCCCAACAGAGGACTGTGGCTCAGCCCGCTAGCCTCCGCATTGCTTCGCCTCTTCGCTTCATCTGCGAGAAATCGGACGAACTGATCTACGTGCCAAGCGTCTGAGCGGAACAAGGGAAGTCGACAGTACGAGGTTAACTTGATCTTTCCCGACTCATCGACTCTCACGTCCTGTTTCCAAAGTCGATTCCACTTCACTGCCATCCAGTTCCACTTACTCTTGATCCACCAGAACCGATCGTGAAGTCGATGTTGCCAGACAAGATATTTATCCGCGAAGAGTTGGACCGAGGTGTGTTGACTTCTCGCACAGATCAAACGGCTCATCCAACTGCGCGCTATAGAATCCAGCTTGTAAGACTTCAAAATGAAACGGACGTACATGCCCTTGGCGAACTGACCATCACGAATAGAAGTGCCGTCGTCCGTTCCAAGACCAAGGGAATACGCACATGTTCCCACGCCATCGGGAACTTTGAACTTGAGCGACATCGACAGTTTGCTCAAGGGTATCCCGAAATTTTGAAGAGTGACCTGGATCCGTGCAAACAGTGCGGAATTGTTTTCCTCGGAGGAGGTGTAATCTGTCTCGAACTGGCAAAGTCGCAGGACGGGGTAATTACTCCGTCGGTAGTTTGATACTGCGACATAAAGTGAGCTAACGGCCGTAACGAGTGCACACATTGAGATGCACAGTTGAGGAGTGAGCCATTCCAAGACGCGACCTCTCTTTCAGGATGATCGTGAAGTGATTCGCTCTCGATAACTTCCCATTTCTGACTTCGCGTTTACAGGCCTACTCCTTCACTTCCTCGGATTCTTCTTCGGCTTGGCGGGTTCCTTCGCTTCGGCCTTCTTCGGCCGGCCTCGCGGTTTCGGCGCAGGCGGCATCGGTGGCTGCTCGTCTTCAGGTGCCAGGATTTCCTCAAAGTGAGTGCAAGGGACTTTTAGAGCACGGCAGAGGCGGAACAGGACAGAGCCGCTAACACTGTTCAGGCCCCGTTCCATATTCCCGATGCCTCCCTGAGTGAGGCCAGCCGCCGCAGCGAGTGTCTCTTGGGACATCCCTTGTTCGACTCGTAGTCGCCGTAGCTCTTCGCCAAACGTAGGCATGTAAATTCCAAAAGGATGCTGTTGACTAAATTGCAACACGATGCTATTGTACCATGGCAACGCTGAATCGCAAGGCAAACAGGTTCGCCCCCAAACCTTCAACTGATTGATCTTCCTCACGCAAGGCGAACGCTCGTTGCGAATCGTCCGTGTCGAAGGTACGTCTCGAAGGAGTCCGAGATGATTTTTCTGATCGCCGATCAGCTACCCGCCACGAAGTTTCATAAGTCCGTCCGCCATTGGTCCCTCCACTGATCATTCTGGTTGCGATGCTTCCACTGCTCCACGCTTCCCACTCGTACTTGTTTAGCGGGTCAACTCGTTGGGTCTCGTTCGCCGATCGGTTACTCGGATAGCCGTCTCTGCCATTTGATGCCCTTTACTAGCAGGCGTGTCTTGATGGCCTCGTCCCAAACCACGGTGAAGCCGGCCGTCTCCAAGGCTCGCTTGATCCGTCGGCCTATTTCGATGCCTTTCTCGTCGTCGCCGCGGATATCGCCATAGGTAAGATGAAGATCACCGTTCTCCATGACCCGCTCCAGATCCTGACCGTGGTAGAAGCAGTAGCCGCCGATGCCCGACTGCTCACCACCAGCCTCGTGGTAGAACTGAGTCACATCGTCTAGGCCGTTGTCCTGGGTATAGCCCGCGTTCTGCAACGCCAGAATGCCTTGCTGCTCCAACAACTCAAAGACTTGATCCAAGCGGTCACAGTCAGTGATGGCTGGCCAGGCCAGCTCGTCCGCACGCTTCTTGCGGAACTCCTCTTCGATGCGAGCTCGGAGCCAGCCGTGATCAAGCTCACCCGGGCTGAGCACAGCCTCGTCGATCATCTCGACGATCCCGTCGGCATCGTAAAAACCCGACCACACGAATTGGCGGACGGATTCAACCGCGACTGCTTCCTTATCCATTCCGGCTCCGCTTCGCTCCTGGTTCTTCTTGGCCGCCACGCACGTACCAACGGCTCTCCCGTTGGTCACCTGTTGGCGACTAATGGACACGACTTCCTTCTCTCCCGCTCACGCATTCTTTCTCCGGCAATCGCATCTGGCCTTCCTCCGTTTCCGGTGCTCGTTCATCACCCGAACAGCGGCGGGCGTGTCAGGAGCCGGTTGCCGAACCAGCGTAACGTCTGGCTGATGTGGTCCACGACCGAGAGCGTCTGGCGGCGGCACGTCTCGAACACGGACATCAGTACGCCCTGCGCCTGCGCACCTGCCGCCGTCCGGTTCCCACCCCAGACCTTACGATTCACTACCGCCGGGCGGATCGCCTGCTCGGCCTTCCAGTTCGTCGGCTCGATCCGCGGGTCGAACACGAACGCGAACCACTGCTCGAAGTGGTTCCGCAGGTGCCGCGCCAGAGTAGCGTACTCCGGCACCGCCCGCGGTCGGCGCACCAGATCCAGCAGGCGGTCGTCGAACGACACCCGATGCGCGTCGAGTTGGTTGTCGGTCCACGTCCCCGGCACGTACCCGTTCCGCCAGTGGATCGCCTCGGTGAACAGCGCGATCACCTGCCGCGGGAAGCGAACGGCCCCGCGGGTGGCGGTCGCCAGCAGGTCGCGGGCGCGGCGGAGCACGTGGGCCACACATTGCTGATGGATCGCCCCCTCGAACCGCTCGTAGGAGGCGAACCCGTCGTGGCTCAAGACACCCGACCAGTCCGCTCCGATCACCCGCTCCAGGGCGTCGGCACTGCGCTTCGAGTCGATGCCGTACGCGGTGGCACGGTCACCGACCCAGGCGTGGAGCCAGGCCGGGTGCCCTCCGACCCGCCACCCCGTCTCGTCCGCCGCGATCTGCTCGGACGACCGCACGTCGTCGAGGATCAGCGTGTAGTCCGGTTCGAGCCGGGCCGCGGCCCGCAGGTCGATCCGGGCGCTGGCCCCGCGGGTCAGGGTGATGCCGAACAGGGTCCGGAAGGCCGACGCGACCTTCCCGTGCGACAGGCCCATCTGGGTGTGCAGGACCGCGGCCGCGGCCTGGGCGTCGGGGCCGACCTGGCTGGCGGCCGCACCCAGGGCGTCGGATGTCTGGAGCGGGTGCCGGCCCTGGGTGCGCTTGCCGCACCCCTCGCAGTGTCCGACGTGGACGCGGAACTTGCGGATCAGCGGCGTGCGGGGGATCTCGGTCTGATACTGGTCGGCGGTGCCGGTCTCGACGAGGCGGCCCCGACAGTGGGGGCAGGCGTCGGGCAGGTGCGCCTCGTGGCACTCGGCGACCTGCTCGGGCGGGGGCGGCGGACGGTGGCCGTGAGTGCCGTGGGCGTCGCCCGACTTGCGGCCGGGCGGCTTTGGGTCGGGCTTCGGCGGCCCCTTGCGGAACGGGGCGGCCTGTCGCTTGCCGGCGCGGACGGCCTCCTCCAGCTTCCGGGTCAACTCGGCGACCTGGGCTTCGAGTTCGGCGACACGCTTGAGGAGATCCCGACAGCGGGGACACGCAGGCTCGTCCATGCCGCGATACTACCAGATCAGCCCGCGTTCGACTGCCCTGGGGCCGGATGGGGCGCTAAACAAGTACTCCCACTCGACCACGGAAGCGGCCGCGTGAAGGCAAGCCACGACCACGAAAGACCGCATAGTTTTCCCCTCGCTCGCATCACTTCGACTGCGGGCGTTTAAGGGAGATCGTGCTATGAGCAAAGCCGTTGAATTGTTGAGGGAGATTCGAGATTTACTTTCGATGCAGGCGAGCCCGCTTCTGGACAAGCGCGGTGTTGTGAAGTTTTTGTGCATGGGGAAGACGAGCATTGAACGGGCGGAGGCTGAAGGTCGTTTCCCCAAAGCTGTCGCGACTCCAGGCGGGCCGAGGTGGCGAAGAGAGGAGTTGATCCAGTGGGTGAAAACGTTGAAGCCGCGGCGGCGGAAGCCGCGAGGCCGCCGGCGGATCGTCCTGCCGGTCGAATCGACCGACGCATCGCGCACATGATGAATCGCACCCGACCTGCGTGCTGGTCGGCCGTGCCGGCGGTGCCGGCGTTTTACTCAACTACTTCGCGAAAGGACCCTTGATGGCAACTGCCACTCGAAAGCCCGCCTCAACGGCCGTGCGTGAGTCGGCCCCGCAACCGGTAGGGACAAGCAACGCCTTCCCCGGATGGCCCCGGCATCGCGTCGCCGCCTACCTCAACGTCCTGGAGCAGTTGCCTGCCTGCTCGTGGTACAGGCAGGTCCGCCGAATGTTGGCCGACGCGGATGCTTTGTTGAATGAGATCGACACGTTCCGCTTCGATTTGCGGCCGGAGTGGATAGCCGTCGCTCCCGACCCGCTCGCTGAATTCTTCCGGCTCTTCGGCACGCCCGACTTGGCCGACCAAGTCGCCGCCGTTCGCCTCACGCTTCGGGCCTTTGCCGACGCGGTCGGAAACAATCTCCCGCCAACGCCGGTTCAAAAGCCGAAGGCGAAGTAACGATTCCTTAACCCTTAGAATGGAGAGTAATCATGTCCGACGCCGTTGCAGTCACGAAGAAGCCTGCCAAGAAGAAGCCTGCCACAAAGAAGCCGACGCCCAAGAAGGCCGTCTTGAAGAAGTCGCCGCCCGCCGTTGAATCGGACCCGGCCGCGGACCTGATGGCGGGTTGGGACAAGCCGACTGGATTCGAAGAGGTGAACGAAGCCATCGAAGATTTAAAACACTTTGTGCAGACACTGGACTCCTGGGACGCGGAGGACTGTTTACGAATGATGGTTAACCTCGGCTTGCTTTCAAGGCTCGTCGATCGAATCGAGCGCGGGAACAACTATGTGTTGTTGAGCAAAAACAACGATCTCGACAACGCCTTGGATCGACGTCTGGGCCCAGTGGGAAACCTTCGGCGTACCGGAATCTGCTGACGTTGTCCGTCCGCCTGTGAGGCGGTGAACGCCATCTGAAGTCGTCTGGCCGGTGGAGCGATCCGCCGGCCGGCCTTATTCTCACCCCGCTCGCGTCGCTCAACCCTCCCTGCGAAGAAAATGGCTCGAAAACAGGCGAATTCGCGCCCGCCATCCGCTCGCGGCCTTCACGACCATTTTCGTAAGCCCTGGAAATCAAGGCGAATCGGAGGCTCCAGTCACGCTCATGGCTCTCGTCTCGCTTGTTTTCAAGGCGTTTTCCCGCGCGCCCGAGTTCCGATTCGTCCGTGTGAGACAGGGTGCAACGGCTGTAGGAGGGGACCGTGCTCAAAGAATGAACGGTTTTCACTCTGCATTTCGGACCTCCTGTCGATGGTTCTTTATGAGCGGAGACTCGCCGGCGGCCACCAGCGAGTCCATGCCGGCCGGTCCCACGGGTGACTAGTTCCCACCCGTGGGACCGCCGGGCCGCACACTAGGAACTAGACCCATGTTGACCACTCCGCCGTCATCGGCAATTTGTTCGTTAATCCCCGTCGACGTCCGACTCCGCCGTGCCGCCGTTGATCGTATCGCCTGGCGTCACGCCGTCGAAGCATGGGCGAGTTCGACCGATGAGTGTCGAGGCCGTGCTCTCCTCGAAGACATCGACCGAGCGTGGCAATGGCGGTGGTGCGACCAGACGTTTCCCCATCACGACACAATCGCGAGCGTTGCTGAACTGCGGCAGTACGTCGGCGTAGCTCGGTCCGCGGCGGCCGTGCTGGCAACCGACTGGATCGCCGACCACGCTCGGCTCTGGCATCTCTCCTGCCTCCTGAATGACGAACTGTTCACAGCCCTCGCAGGTGTACGGTTGAACGATCCCGCGGCGTGGACGGACGGAGGCGTGATCCGGCGATTCGAACACGAGACGTTCACGGCGGTGCGATGGCCGACGCCGAAACATCTTCTGAACTACAGACCGGACGAGTTCGCGCAAAGAATCACGTCTACGTGCTGGGCCGCGATGCTGAGCCTGAACAGCACCGTTCCCAACCCAGTTCGGCCGTTCGGGCGGATACTCCAGATCGAACCGGTCTTGGACATGGTCGAAGCGTGGGCACGTTCAGGGGGGATCACAAGCCCGGACAATCGCCCCGATGGCATCCCTCGGTTCCGTGGAGTTGGCTTCCCCTCGCCCAAGAAGATCGTCTACGGGAACCTGTCCGCAGAAGGTCAGCCGAAGCCAATCGCCGTCCTGCGGGCGATCCTCGAAGCATCGGATCAGCTCGGCACCGAATCCTTCGAAGAGAGAGAGATTCAGAGGAAAGCCGCAGTTGAAGGCAAGCTTCACACACACCTTTCGAAGGTTCGGGGCCTGCTCAAAGCCGTCAACTATCCCGAGACCGTGCAGCAACACACGGACGGGGAGGTGATGACCTACATCTACCTCGCCCCCGATCCTCCGAAGAGAATTGAATGAGAATTTAACCCCTGGTGAATGACGTCACGGTAATCTTCTGCACCAGCACACTGAGAGGGCTAACTATGACCGACGCGGCTCCGCGACATTCACCCTTGCAAGCCGTACCCTCGGCCGACGAGATCCGGAAACGTCTTGCTGAGACTTTGGCCGAGCGGCGTGCGCTCAAGGACTTGCTCAGGGTCGCTGTTCAAATTGAGTCCGACCGCGCGGGGGCGTCCCTACCGCTGTCGAAGAACTAGCCAACCTACCAGGTAAACATCACCCGCATAACCGGCCCGCTCGGGTCGGCCCGTAAAAGGTACGCGCCATGAGTCGAACATCGGACCTGTACGGCCTAATGCCCAACGGCCGCCCCTTTGGCCCGCCTCCTGGCGGGGTCGGCACTCATGCCGAGCAGGTCGCGAAGGCAAACACGCCCCGCCCAAAGCCGACCGCCGAGCAGTTGATGCTCAGCGACCTGTGCCGGCGGGTAGCGGCCTTGGAGCGGTACATCTACGGACCGGGGGGCGGCCGGTGAGCCAATTAACTGAACCCAAGCTGCCCTCGAAGGAAGCCATCCGAGCGAGGATGCGGCAGCTGCAACGGCCGCCCGCGCAACGCGGCGGACCAGCCACCTTTGCCGAAGCATTCGCCGAGGTTCAGGAGTTGGTCGCGCTCTGGATTCTGCTACATCGCCGGAAGGATGCTGTCGCACGAGCGGAGAGGCGGTGTCCTGGGATCATTGAATTCATGACCCGGTTCGCGATGGAGGGCGGCTCATGAGCGAGCAGAATGTCGCCAAGCGACCCGGCATCCGGGCCCTTCGGATCATCAGGCTGATGACGAAGGCGTGTGTGGCGAACGAACTCGGACCACAGGTCTTCACCCTCGTGACCGTCATCGCGGCGGCGGAGGATAGCAGGAAGTACCTGTCCGAGGTGACGTTCTACGATTTCCAGTTGATGCCGCTGATCGGCGCGAACTGCCAAGACACGCTCGCCCGCGTTCGCAAGCGGGCCTTCGATGCCGGCTGGCTGACGTACCAGCCAGGACGGAAGGGTGTGCCGGGGCGGTACCGGGCGACGATCCCCCCGGCCGTGGAGGCCTTCACCGACGCCCCCGTGGATGAGTCGCCGGAAGAATACACCGCGGATTCCTCCGCACCCGTGCGGACACAAGCCGGGGGAATCAGCGGACACAAGCCGGGAGCAAGCCGGGAGCAAGCCGGGGGAATCAGCGGACCTCTTATACCGCTTCCCTACCCTGTACCTGAAAAAGAGGGCGCGACCCGAAGCGGGTCGCTTGATGCTGTCGAGAACGACAAAACGAATACGGGAAAGGTGAAGAAACCGAAGCAGCCCCAAGCGGACGGCTCGACGGTGCCGATCCCGCCGGAACTCGACACGCCGGAATTCCGCGAGGCGTGGGCCGAGTGGCTCGCCGACCGGAAGGGTCGGCGCAAGCCCGTCACGATCATTGCCGCGAGCCGGCAGTTCAAGAAGTTGATCCCCCTCGGCCCAACGGCCGCCGCCGAGTGCGTGGCCAAGTCCATCACCAGTTGCTGGTCGGACATCTTCCCGGACAAATTCACGCCGTCTGCCCGCGCCGGACCGGCGGATCGGGGCCGCCACGCCGGGTACGACCTGCTCCCCGGTCAGAGGTACGAACCGCCCACGGCCCCGCCACTGTTTCCGCCGGCTCAGCCCGTCACCGTCGCCCCCGGCGCACCACCCCACCCGAAAGGCCCCCGATGAACGACCGCGTCCCGCCCCAGAACCGCGAGGCCGAAGTGGCCGTTCTGTCCGCGTTCCTCGTTGACCCCGCCTGCCACGACGACGTGGCCGGCATCGTCGGCGCGGAGGACTTCTACTTTGACGCCCACCAAAAGATTTTCGCGGCGGCGACCGACCTGGCGCAGGCCGGCAAAGCCGTCGACCTCGTGACGGTTGCGGAAGAACTTCGCCGCCGCCGTCAGCTCGAAGACGTCGGCGGGCCTGTGTACTTGGCCGAGGTCTACGACGTCGTCCCGACGGCCGCGAACGCCGCCCACCACGCCGGGATCGTCCGCGGGGCGGCCGTCGCCCGCCGGGTGATTCGCCTGTGCCACGAGACCCTCCGCGACGCCCACGCCGCTTCCGGCCCGCCCGAGGAACTGCTCGCCGCCCTTGAGGCCAATGTCTTCGACCTCGGCCGGGGGTTGGGCGACCGGGGCCGGGAGTTGGTCGATGCCGGGGCGTGCATCGAGGCGGCCAAGGTGCGAATCGACGAGCGGCAGACGGACGGCGGCGCGACGCTCCGCGGCGTGCCCACCGGGTTCGACGCGCTCGACGGGTTCCTGAACGGCCTGCGGCCGGGGTCGTTGACGGTCGTCGCCGCCCGGCCGAGCGTCGGCAAGACGGCGATGGCCGCCGGGTTCCTGTTGCAAGCGGCCTTCGCCGGCGTCTCGGGGCTGTTCGTGTCGCTGGAGATGACTCGCGAGGAGGTCGGCGACCGGTTCCTGTCGATGCTCGCGGGCGTCGACCTGAAGCGGATCGCCGGGACAGACCGGCTCAGTCGGACCGAGGCGGACAAGGTATGCGCGGTGACGGTCGACGGGCAGGCCCGGATCTGGATCGACGACCGGGTCGGCCAGACGGCCGCCCGCATCGCGTCGACCGTCCGGCGGGCGGTCCGCCGGCACGGCGTCGGGCTCGTGGTCGTCGACTACCTGACGCTCGTCCACCCGGAGAACGCGCGGGACCGTCCCGACCTGCAAGTCGGCAAGATCGCCACCCGGTTGAAGGAACTCGCGAAGTCGGCCGGCGTGCCGGTCGTCGCCTTGGCGCAACTGAACCGCCAGGTCGAGAGCCGGGCCGACGGCAAGCCGAAGATGTCGGACCTCCGCGAGTCCGGACAGATCGAGCAGGACGCGGACAACGTGCTGATGCTCCACCCGATGCCGGCCGAGCCAGGAGGGCAGACGCAGGACGTCGACCTGCTGATCGAGAAGAACCGGCAGGGACCGCGGGGCGTCGTCCAGCTCACCTACCGCCGGCCGTTCGTCCGCTTCGAACCGCGAACTGTGGAGGGCCGGTAACATGCGCGACGAACCTGACATCGCGCTCGTTCTCCGCGTGCAACCCGCGACAGCCAAACCGAAGCGGGCCGAACAGGCCGATTACGGTACAGAAATCTGAGAATTCGCTCTGCGTTTGGCGCGAAGTTGTCGAGTTCTTAATGCGACCCTTCCAGTCCACATCAGCTACAAGGAGTCCTCGTATGAACACAGGCGAATCGAGCAGTATGGCAACAACCGAACGTCCGCCCGGAAAACCGTGGTCGCTTGCCGACGCGGCCGCGTTCCTTGGCCTTCACGTCAGAACGGTTCGCCGCGCGGTCGACGCCGGCAAGGTGCGCGCGATCCGGTTCGGGAAGCGGGTGATGATTCCCGACGAGATCGTGAAGAAACTCGCGTCGCAAGGCTTACGTTAAGGGTCAACACAGACGAGGAACAAGTCATGGGCTTTGTCTTTCAGCAGAAGACCACGCGACCCCTTCCGCCGGGGGCTGAGATCATCGAGAAGAACGGGTCCAAGTTCGCCCGCTACCGGGTGCGCGGGAAGGTTCGAACGGCCCCGCTGTCGGAAGACGGCACGAAGATCGTCACCAAGTCGGCCATGTACCACGCCCGGTATGACAACGCCGAGGGCGAGGAGGTCACTCGCAAGACCGGTTGCCGCGACGAGCAGTCGGCCCGGCAGATGTTGGCGGGGTGGGAAAAGGAAGTCGATCAGATTCGGGCCGGCATTCTCGACCCGAAACTCCTCGACACGGTGCGCAAGGCGGCCACGGCCCTGGAAGAACACCTCACCGAGTACGAGCGGACCTTGCGAGCCGAGGAAGTTTCGAAGGTCTACCGCGAGAACGTGCTTCGCGCCGTGCGGCGGGTGGCGGCCGAGTGCCAGTTCGCCACGCTCGCCGCCTTCGAAATGGCCGCGGTGGAACGGTGGTTCGCCGACCGGGGCGCCGCGGGCGATTCGGCCCGCACCCGGAACTACTACCGGGAATCACTGATCGCCTTCGGTAACTGGGCCGTGTCGAAGGGGCGGCTCGCGGCCCACCGGTTCGCCGAGTTGTACAAGGCCGACGCGAAGGCCGATCCGCGGCGGAAGCGGCGATCGTTGACGGAAGAGGAACTCGGCCGACTGTTGGCCGTCGCCGCCACGCGGCCGCTGAAGGACGCCCAAACCATCCGGCGCGGCAACAACCGGGGTAAGGCGATTGCGAAATTGACGGCCAAAGCCGTCGACCGGTGGGAAGCCGTCGGCCGGGAGCGGGCGTTGATTTACAAGACGCTCGTCCTGACCGGCCTTCGGGCGGACGAACTCCGGACCCTCCAAGTGGCCCAACTCGACCTGATGCCGGGGGCCGCGTTCCTGGAACTCGACGCTGCCGACGAAAAGAGCCGTGAGGGCAACGCGATTGCTCTCCGCGACGACCTCGCCGCAGACTTGGGGCAGTGGTTGGCCGACACCGGAAAGCGGGGTCGTGACCGCGTGTTCAAGGTGCCGACGTCCCTCCGGCTCGTCCTGGACCGGGATCTACGGGCGGCCGGCATCCCGAAGCGCGACGACCGGGGGCGGACAATCGACGTCCACGCCATGCGGACGACGTTCGGCACGCTCCTGAATCGCGCCGGCGTGCAAGCGCGAACAGCCCAGCAAGCCATGCGTCATTCGGACATCAAGCTGACGATGGGAGTTTACACGGACGAGCGACTGATCGACACCCGGGCAGCGGTAGAAAAATTGCCCGCCCTCCCTCTTCAGCCCACCCGCCGCCAGACTTCCGTTACATCCCCGGTTACATGCGCCCCAGTCCAAACGGGTCACCCCGTGCCCTCTCTGGTCATTTACCTGGCTGATGAGGGCCAAGCCGAGAATGAAGGGGTTGGGGTGAAAAATCCTGGAAATGTCAACGAAAATGCCCTTGAGTCACCATCAGTCACTCAAGGGCACGTCGTATCGGAAAGTCGGGCTGACAGGATTCGAACCTGCGACCTCTTGGTCCCGAACCAATAGAGTGAAATGCTGGGAGAACGTAAGGTAAGCCTTTCCAGCGACTTACGGACAGCACACTTCTTACAGTTTACACGATTTTCACGCGGGCGCCATCCCGGATCACACACTTTGCACCGAATACCCTGCACGAGCCTGCATGGCTCAAATCCGTGCGAGTGGTGCGTTACCCGATCCGAATCGCTGGGAACATCGCCTGCCGGAGATGCACATCGACACGGTCGCGAGCTACGCCAGGCTGAAGGGTGAAGCCGATCTTCTGCACGCGAACCTGATCCGCGAGATCGTGCCGAACCCGTTCCGTCCCCCGGCCTTCCTCCCCGAGTGGCAGACTCGACACGGCAGACCCCGGGTACAAGGTTCTCAAGAAACCCGTACCAGCAACGAGGACGTCTTCGTCGAGATGGCCCGCGTCGTCCGGGACTGGGCAGCCAGTGTTCAAAAGGCTTGAGAGCGCTGCGGGCCGAGCTGATGAACCCCCATCGTGCCTTTAGCCTCAGCACAAGGCGTTACGGGCTGGCGACCCATTCGACGAGCTGAATGATCATCCCACTGGGGTCGGTTACCTGGAACAGCCGCTCGCCCCACGGTTCTTCACGGAGTGGCAGGGTGATCTCGACACCCTCGCCTCGCAGCCGCCGTTCTTCGTCCTCAAGGCCGGTGGTGGTAAACGCCAGAATGAACCCGGCTACCTGCTGATCGCGGTAGCTTTCGGGGAGCACTTCGATCCCGCACCGGACGAAGACGACGTCGGCCCCGGCGTCCGGGCGGGCGAGTTTGGCGAAGTCGCTATTCGACATTTCGACCGTGAACCCGAAGTGCGTTGACAGGAACACGGCCGACGCCGACACGTCGGACACGGTCAACGACACGGTCGTTTTTGTGATCTTCATCCCGAACCTCCTGACCGCGGCCGACTGGAAAGTTTCGGCCATCGCGGTCGGGGGTCATTTTGGCGTCTCGCGGGCGGCGGGTATTGGACGGATTTGACCCCCGTCGAACGGGACGTGATTGTAGTGCGGGCCGCGGCTGGCGAGGTACGCTCCGGGCGTGATGCCCCGCGAGTTCACGGAAGTCGCGGTTCAAGTGGGCCTGGTCGTAGTACCCGCACGTCAGGGCAACGCGAGCGAGTCCCGATAGGGGCGAGGTGTCGAGGTGGTAAATGGCCCGCTGGAACCTTTGCACTTTGCAGAACGTCTTCGGGGTCAGCCCGATCTCGCGGCGGAACAGCTCGATGAACCGCCGCGGGCTGAGGTTCGCTCGTAATGACAGCGGCGTGACCGATAGACGCCCGCCCGATGCCACGAATTCCTCCGCCGCGCGGGCGATGGCGGGGTGCCGGCGGCCCGAGAGCGGTAGGCGGTGCAGAAACGCTTCCTCCAGCAACTGGAACCGCTCGTCGTGGGTGCGGGCGTCCGTCAGCCGACCGTGGAGGTCTGCCGCGAACGGCCCCCAGAGGTCGGTCAAAACGACCTGGCGGTTGTGAATTCGGTCGAGCGGTTCTCTCAAGAACGGGTAAGCCCCACCCGGCTTGAATCGGATGCCGAGGAGCGAGGCCTGCTGGTCCGTGTCGGTGAGGTACGAAGCCGAGTGCGCCCCCGAAGCGACTGGCCCACCGAAGAATCGCTGACGGGTTGGGTCGGCCGGGTCACGGAACCGCAAGCCTCCCCCGCCGAGGGCCATCACAATGTCGGTGTCGCCGTTCGGTAAGAGCCGCTCGAACTGGTGGGCCGCAGCGTGCTCGACGTACCAAAACGACTCAATGAATTGGGACAGGCGGACGGCGCGGGCGTCGGCGAATTCACCGTCCGGGCCGTACCGCACCCCGCCGGCGTCGATGGCGTACCGGTTCGGGTCGTCCCACCCGAGGGCGGCGGTCAGGTACCGGGCGAGGTCGTGCACCCGCACGTCCGTCGTCTCCACCCGCCGCCACACCGGGTCGGCCGCGTCGAGCAACTCGACCCGGAACTGGTACGCCCCGCGGTTGGCAGCCGGAGCGGGGTCGCACCACCCGCCCCACGCCGGCGGGCCGGCGGGCGGCTTCCGGATCGGCCGCCCCGCGAGCCGGGTCAGAATGGCCCGGGCGCGGCGGCGGACGGCCGCCCGCTCCCACTCCCCCAAGTGTCGCATCTCGGCGGCCAGTCGGTCCCGCTCGTCGGTCGTCAGGAGGATGGGTTGCGTTCCACTTCTGGCGGCGGCCAGCCGGTCCCGAACGGCCGGCGAGAGGCGGGCATGGTCCAGCAGCACCGCCCGCTGGCCGGGCGTCAGGAGATGGTGTCGCCGCGGTTGCTGAACGTGAGCGACGCGGCCGCGGACACGTCCGGCATGTTGCGGCGGTTGATCGGCTAGAACGTGCGGCTGGTGACCGACCTGCCGGCCGGGGTGTGGCCGGTGCTCGCCGACCCCGGGCAGTTGGAGCAGGTGCTGCTGAACCTGGCGGTCAACGCCCGGGACGCCATGCCGAAGGGCGGCACGCTGACGGTGTCGGCCCGGAACGAGACGGTTTCCGCCGACGCGGACGTTGCACCCGGTCGGTATGCCGTGTTGTCGGTCACGGACACCGGGACGGGCATGCCGCCGGAGGTTGTGAGCCGGGCGTTCGAGCCGTTCTTCACCACGAAGGAAGTGGGCAAAGGCACGGGCCTCGGCCTGGCCACCGTGTACGGCATTGTCCGGCAGGCGGGCGGGTACGTGCGGGTCCGGTCGAAAGTGGGCGAGGGAAGTACGTTCGAGGTGTTGCTGCCCTGGACGAAGGACGCGAACGCGGACGCGGCGGGCAAGTCGGGCATCCGCAGGTCGCCCCTGGGGCAGGAGACAGTCCTGGTGGTGGAAGACGAGACGGCGGTTCGGGCGCTCGTGCGGCTGGTGCTGAAGAAGTTCGGCTACACGGTGCTAGAGGCGGCCGACGGGCTGGCGGCGGAGAAACTGGCCGCAGCCCACAAAGGTCCGATCCACCTGGTGCTGAGCGACGTGGTTATGCCCGGGGCCGGAGGGCGGGCGGCCGTCGAGGGCATTCTCGACAAGCACCCGGAGGCGAAGGTGGTGTTCATGAGCGGGTACACGGACGACGCGATCATGCGGCAGGGCGTGTCGGCGTCGGAGGTGCCGTTCCTGCAAAAGCCGTTCACACCCAATTCTCTTGCCACGAAGGTGCGAGAGGTGCTGGACGTGCCTCGCCGGCATTGAAGGTTGAATGGAAGGGCGAGTGGAAACAAGCGAGCCGCGATCGACAGGCTTCGGTCAATCGCGGCTGCTTGCTAAACGACGTTACTTCGGCATCAGCACGGTGTCGATGACGTGGACCACGCCGTTGCTCGCCTTCAGGTCGGTCGCGGTCACCTTCGCGTCGCCGACCGTCACGGTCTTGTCCTTGGCGTGGATCGTGAACTTCGTCCCCGAGAGGGTTTCCACTTCCTTGCCGTCGAGCTTCACGACTTCCGCGGCGCCCCACGTGCCCTTGACGGCGTGGGTCAGCAAGACCTTCTTGAGCAGTTCCTTGTCGCCCTTCACCTTGGCCAGCGTGTCTTTGTCGATCTTCTTGAACGCCTCGTCGGTCGGGGCGAACACGGTCCATTCCCCCTTGCCGCTGAGTGTTTCGGCCAGCCCGGCTTCCTTGACCAGGGCGAGCAGGATGGTGTGGTCCTTGGACCCGGCGATGACCTCGGCGATCGTCTTCGTGTCGTCGGCCCGTGCGGGGGACACGGCCATTGCTAACACCAGGAACGAGGACGCGACCATTGACTTGAACATCACATTGCTCCACGGGCGAAGAGGGATTGGTGCCGGCGTAGAGGCGCCGGTCGCCGAACGGAACCGTCGGACTCGAACGGCCTGATCACTCCAGGCACGTCCATAGCCACAAACAGTCTAGTCGCGGGGCCCCGTGGGATTTCCACAACGAACTCAAAAAAAGATGCTTTGATTTTCTTGGTTGTCACGGGCTGGTTCGTGCGGTTGAACTGCACCCCGAATCAGTTCTCTGTTGCGCATCAAGCCGAACTGTGCGATAAAGCCCCCCCGCACGATGTTGAGTCGCCGGGGCAATATTGGAAGACTCTTCGCGGGGATTCCAATAAGTGTAAGCCCTTTCTGCCACATTTGGCTGCTTCGCGCAACAGAAATTATCCCCCGCCAGAGTCGTCACCGAACGGTTGAACGTCGTCAGTCACGCCTGGCCGTCCGGTCAGGCATTGGGCAACCGCGGGATTCCTGACGGCCCAACGAGAAGAACTCACCGGGAGACCGTGATGCACCCTCGCACGACGGCGGCAACGCTGAACAGGTGCATCGGCAGGGGCGGTTGCCTCGTAACCCTGCTTGGCTTGAGCGGCGGGTGGCTCCATCAGGGGTTATGCGTTCCAGCCAGAAGGGCCGACTCGCCTCCCGGCGGGGAGGGTACTCTTTTGGCTGTCACAACGGGTTCACCATCGGGGTTATCTGGTAGTAAGTAAGAACACACAGTCAACCTGCGGACGCACACGATGGCGAGCGTGGCCGGCATCCTGGCCGAGTTCCAAGCCCGGGCCGTGTACCTGCCGCCGTACAGCCCCGACTTCAACCCCTCGAGCAAGCCTTCGCGCAGCGTGAAGGCCGAACTCCGGCGGCGGGAGATGCGGACGATCGAATCGCTCTGGCCGGCGTTCGGCGCGTCGCTCGACAGGGTGATCGCCGACCAGGCCCACAACTACTTCCAGCACGCCGGTTACTTGCTCGACTGAAACTCAAAGTGCTCTAGTATTACTCCGTTAAAATAATTGCTTGGTGTATTGGCCGTCTCTACGACGTGGGGATGGACGCACGGAAGCTCACCAAGTTGCGGCGGGATTTGACCGCCTTCCTGGACGCGGTCGTCGGCACCCTGGGCAACGCCCGCCGACGGCGGTGGTGCGACGCCTACCTGCGGGGCATCCTGCTCGACGGCCACCGTAAGAGTGTTGAGCCTATGGCCGCCCGCCTCCGGGCCATCGAGCGGGGCGGCGAGGATTACGATCAAGCCCTCCAACAATTCCTCAACCAAAGCCCCTGGGATGCCGACGGCGTTCGCGACGGCCTGCAAGCCTGGATCGCCCGGCAGTTCGGCACGGGCGGCGTGGTCATCATCGACGACACTGGGTTCCCCAAGCAGGGCGCGCACTCCGTCGGCGTCGCCCGACAGTACACCGGCACCCTGGGCAAAGTGGCGAGTTGCCAGGTCGCCGTGACGTTGCAGTTCGCGACGGCCAAGGAGGTCGTCGGCCTGGACGTGCAGTTGTACCTGCCGCAGGCGTGGGCGGACGACGCCGACCGCATGGCTCGGGCCGGCGTCCCGACCGGCGTCGGCTACCAACCGAAGTGGCAGATGGCATTGGCCATGCTCCGGCGGGCGGCGGCCCGCGGGTTCCGCGGCGTCGTACTGGCGGACAGCCTGTTCGGCACGGTAACCGAATTCCGCGAGCAACTGGCGGCCGACGGCCGGACGTACTACGTCGGGATCGACTCGACACTGAAGGTGGTGGCGGCCGACGCCGACCTCGGGGCGGTCCCGCCGGCCGGTCGCACCGGGCGGCCGCCGACCCGACCGGCCGGCGTCCGGGCCGGGGCGAAATCGCCGAGCGCCAAGCAGTGGTCCGTCGAGCGGACCACGGACTTCCGCGCCGTGACGTGGCGGAAGGGGACGAAGGGGAAGATGACCGGCCGGTTCGCCGCCTGGCGGGTCCGGCCGGCGCACAAGCTGTCGAGCGGCCGCGAACCGGGGGCCGCCTGCTGGCTGTTGGCCGAATGGCCGGCGGATGCGGCCGAATCGGCCAAGTACTTCTTCAGCAACTTGCCCGCAGGGGCGAGCCTGAAGCGGTTGGTCGCAACGGCCAAGACTCGCTGGTGGGTGGAACACAGCTACCGGGAATTGAAGGACGAACTGGGCTTGGATCACTTCGAGGGCCGGTCGTGGCGGGGGTGGAATCACCACGCCGTCCTCGTGCTCATGGCGTGCGCGTTCCTGCAGAACCTCCGCCGCACCCGCCGAAAAAAAGTACCGCCGGCCTGACCCTGCCCGTGTTGCGGGAGCAACTGCAGGCACCGCTCGCGTGCTGGTGTGCCCGCTGCCCCCTCTGCCGACAAACGGTGCCCGAACTCCTTCGCAAACGACCGCCATAATTAACGGAGTAATACTAGTCATAAGTTTGCCACGATAATCTTGTAATCATTGATGCAATTCTAATTATGTCCTTCAAAAACCTCGATCGCACTCCGAGTGTTCAGAGATAGATCCCTCTGGGGCTAGCAATCGGTTCAAATACGGCTTCCTGTTGACAGCCTGAAACAGATACCAAGAGCCATAGTAGGTCATGAGTAAGAGTTGATCCGGGATGCCGTATCGGTATCGAATTTGCAGCCGCGGCCGAAAATTTCTCGCGCGGTTGAATACGTAGGTGACTGACGTCATTCCCGGAAAAGTCGCCATTCCCGGAAAAGTCGCGTGGCACTAACCTAAGCGGTTTTCGGCTTTGGCAGTATCGATGCCGGGCAGTGGAGAGTTACGGTGGAAAAGGACGAAAGCTTAAAGATTCTGGTCGTGGACGACCGTGCGGAAAGCCTCCGGGTTCTTGAGGCAGGCTTGGGCGACGAAGGTTTTACGTTCGCCCGCGCGACATCCGGTGAGGAGGCGCTTCAGCAGACGCGTGCCACCGATTTCGCCGTCATCGTTCTCGGCGATCATGTGCGTGGGATTACGGGCATCGAGCTGGCGAAATCCGTTCGGACGGGGAGCTCGTCTCGATCGACGCCGATCATTTTTCTTACCTCTGATGGGAGTTCGTTTCCCGCCGAAGAGGCGTACGCGATCGGAATGACCGATTTCCTCGTAATGCCCACCTCGCCGGTCGCATTACGCGCTAAGGTCGGGGTGTTCGTGGAGCTGTACCGCCGCACACGTGAGGCGGGTGTGGCCACGGCAGAACAGGAAGCGGGGCGGGCGAGGGAGGAGCGCGGACTCTGGCGTACTACGCTCTCGAGCATCGGCGATGCGGTCATTTCCACGGACGTGGAAGGCCGCGTCACGTTCATGAACCCGGTCGCGGAGAAATTGACCGGCTGGCCGGTGAAGGACGCGCAGGGACAGCTACTCACCGAAGTGTTTCGTATCGTGAATGAGTCGACCCGCGAAAAGGTCGATAACCCCGCACTCCGGGCACTGAAGACCGGCCACATCGTCGGCCTTGCGAATCACACCATCCTCTTGGCCCGCGACGGCACCGAATACCCGATCGACGATTCGGCCGCGCCGATCCGCGACGAGACCGGATCCGTCAGCGGCGCGGTACTCGTGTTTCGCGACATTACCGAGCGGAATCACGCCGAGCAAGAGAGGGCGCGACTGGCGGCGATCGTCGAGTCGTCGAACGACGCCATCGTCGGCAAGTCTCTCGACGGCATAGTGCAGACGTGGAACGCGGGGGCCGAGCGGTTGTTCGGCTACTCACCGGCCGAGATGGTCGGGAACTCCATCCGAATTCTACTTCCCCCGGAGCGACGGCACGAGGAAGACGTGATCCTTTCGAAGATCCGCCGGGGGGAGCGGATCGAACAGTTCGAGACGGTGCGGGTTCGAAAGGGCGGGGAGCGGGTTCACGTCTCCGTGAGCATATCCCCGATCCGGGACGGGCACGGCGAGATCGTCGGGGCGTCGAAGACGGCGCGGGACATCACGGAATCAAAAAGAATCGCCCACGCACTGGCCGAGAGTCGCCGCCGGAGCGAGTCCGCACTCCAGGCGGGCGAGGTCGGCACCTACTACTGGGACATCCCCGCCAACCAAGTCAGTGGCGACCGGAATTTCGTAGCGATCTTTGGAGTCCAGCCGAACGAGGCGACCGCACTGCCGGTCGAGCGATTCGTCGCGGCGATTCATGCCGACGATCGCTCGCGGGTGGAAGAAGAAATTGCGCGCACGCTGCGGGACGCGACGCCCTTTCGAAGTGAGTACCGCGTCACCGGGCCTGCCGGGGATCGCTGGGTTCTCGCCCGCGGGGCGGTGGAGCGTGGGGCGTCGGGCGACCCCGTCGGCTGGTCGGGCGTGGTGGTCGACGTCACGGACCGGAAGGTCGCCGAAGCGGCGGTCCGGGCGAGCGACGAGCGGTTCCGGATCGTCGCCCAGGCGACGAACGACGCCGTGTGGGACTGGGACATGCGGACGAACGGCGTCTGGTGGAACGAGGGCGTCGTGAACCTGTTCGGGTACCGGCGGGAGCAGGTCGGCGGCGACGCCACGTGGTGGTACGAGCACATTCACTCCGATGACCGCGACCGGGTCGTCGGCGGGATCCACGCGGTGATCGATCACGGCGGGTCGAGTTGGTCGGACGAGTATCGGTTTTTGAAGGCTGACGGCGGGTACGCGACCGTCCTCGACCGCGGGTACGGCATCCGCGAGGACGGGAAAACCGTCCGGGTCGTCGGCGCGATGCAGGACGTGACCGAGAGGCGTCGCGCCGAAGAGCGGCTCCGGGAGAGCGAGGCGCGGTTCCGGTCGCTGTTCGTCTCGATGGACGAAGGCTACTGCGTGATCGAGCCCGTGTTCGACGCCGCCGACAAGCCGGTCGATTACCGCTACCAGCTGATCAACCCGGCGTTCGAGGCGCACAACGGACTCGTCGACGCGGTCGGGAAGACCGCGCTGGAGGTGATGCCCCACCACGAGACGAGTTGGATCGAGGCCTACGGCAACGTCGCCCTCACCGGCGAACCGTTACGCCGCGTCGACCAGGCGGCCGACCTCGGGCGGTGGTTCGACGTGTCGGCGTTTCGGGTGGGCGCCCCCGGCGCTCGCCAAGTCGCCGTGTTGTTCACGAACGTCACGGACCGTGTGCGCGCGGAGGCGATGCTGCGCGAGAAGGACACGCGGCTCAAATTGATGCTCGACACGGCGTCGGACTACGCCGTCGTCATCTCCGACACGGAGGGCGTCGTCCTCGACTGGCTCGGCGGTGCCGAAGCGATAACGGGGTACGCCGCTTCCGATGTCGTCGGAAAACCCGCCGACGTTTTCTTTACGCCCGAGGACCGCGCGGCCGGGGTGCCGAAGCGAGAAATGGCGACCGCGGCGAGCGCGGGCCGGGCCGAGGACAAGCGGTGGCACCAAAAGAAGGGCGGGGAGCAGTTTTTCGCCGACGGGGTGATGGTCGCCCTGCACGAGGACGGAACGCTGCGCGGTTTTGGGAAGGTGTTCCGCGACGCGACCGCGCGGAAGCGGGCGGACGACGCGGTACAATTCATGGCCACCGCGACCGCGTCCCTCGCCGAGTTAGTTGACTACCAGAGCACGCTCGGGCGCATCGCCAACATGGCCACCGACGTGTTCGCCGATTGGTGCGTGGTCGACATTCTGGACCAAGACGGTGTGCGGAAGCGATTGACGGTCACGGCACCCGAGTCCAAGGAAATTCGTGCGGCGCGCACCGCCGACGCCGCGTTCGCGCCCGACGACGCGACTGCGGGAGTCGTCCCCCACGTCCTCAAGACGGGCCAAGCGGAGGTCGTACCGGAGTTGTCGGCGTTGGATCCGGAGACGGCCCCGCAGGGCAAGGAACGTCTCGACCGGCTAAAGGAGATGGGCGTGCGCTCGTACCTGAGCGTGCCCCTGCTTTCACGCGGGCAGGTTCTCGGTAGCATTACGTTCTTAGCCACTTCTACGCGACGACGGCTCGGTTCCGAGGAGTTGCGGGTCGCTCAGACCTTGGCCGAGCGGGTGACCGTCTCGATCGAAAATGCACAACTTTACCGGGCGCTTCAGGAACAGGACCGCCGAAAGGACGAGTTTCTCGCCACGCTCGCCCATGAACTTCGGAACCCTCTCGCCCCGGTGCGTAACGGGGTGCAGATTCTCCGCGCGGCTGTTCCCCCGGAGCCGCGGCTTTCCCGCACGCTCGGCATGATGGAGCGCCAACTCGGGCAGATGGTCCACCTTGTCGACGACTTGATGGACGTCTCGCGCGTGTCGAGCGGCAAGGTAGCTCTCCGGCGCGAGAGCCTGCCGCTACGCGCGGTCGTGGACGCGGCCGTTGAGATATCGCGGCAACTCATCGAGGCCGCGAGTCACAAGCTCGTCGTGAACCTGCCCGAGGAGCCGATCATCCTCGACGGGGATCAGACGCGGTTGGTGCAGGTGCTCGCCAACTTGCTCAACAACGCGGCGAAGTACACGCCGCACGGCGGGCAGATTTCGCTCTCGGCCCAAGCGGAGGGCGAAGAGGCCGTTATTCGCGTGCTCGACACCGGGGTAGGTATCCCGCCGGACATGCTTCCGAAGGTGTTCGACATGTTCACCCAGGTGGGCACCTCCCTCGAACGGTCCCAGGGCGGGCTCGGCATCGGCCTGACGCTCGTTCGGCGACTCGTCGAGATGCACGGCGGGAGGGTCACCGTCGAGAGCCCTGGCACCGGCAAGGGGAGTACGTTCACCGTCCACCTGCCGCTCGCGACACGAAGCCCGAAGGCGAGCGAGATTGCGGGCGGTGACCCCGGGCCGGAAAAGTCGAAAGCGTCTCTCGACATTCTCGTCGTGGACGACAACCGCGACTCTGCCGAGAGCCTCGGAATGCTATTGGAGATCGGCGGTCACACCGTGAAAACCGCGCACGACGGCCCCGAAGCCCTTCAAATTCTCGCACGGTTTCGGCCCCAGCTCATCCTGCTCGACCTCGGGCTGCCCGGGATGAGCGGGTACGAGATCGCGCGCCGCATCCGCCACAGCATCGAGCTGCGAGGCGTGCGGTTGGTCGCACTGACCGGATGGGGACAGGAAGAAGACCGCAAGCGAACCAAGGAAGCGGGCTTCGATCACCACCTTGTGAAACCGGCGGACCCCGTCGAGGTCAAGAAAATCGTTGACGGTATCAAGTCGTGACCGGAGGCAGGCGTAGTGACGAAGGAATGGGTCGTCTGGAAAGATCGCCGTTCCGCCCGATACGGTTTCGCCTAATCTCGATCAGAATAGCGGCTAGGGCAGTACCGGCACAGAAGGTGCTTGGACGACATATGCTTCGCTTTTCGGGGCCACAATCTCTCGAAGCCTGAGCCGCAACAGTGACCTCCCTGAGGAGGAAAACGTAGCATCGGACCGAAGTATGAATAATCAAATTGACTCCGCCGAACTCGTCCCAACTGGCGTCCCTGGACTCGACGACATTCTTCAAGGGGGACTTCCTAAGGGCCACCTTTACCTGGTTGAGGGTGACGCGGGTGCTGGAAAAACGACTCTCGGTCTCCAGTTTCTCCTCGAAGGGAAGCGGCGCGGCGAAAAGACCCTCTGGATCAGCCTGTCCGAAACCGAGGCTCAACTGCGGGGCACTGCCCTATCTCACAAGTGGGACCTGTCCGGGATCGAATTGAGAAACCTCACACATACCGGCAACGGGGTCCCCGACGGCCAGTACTCCTTCTTCTCGCCCGCGGACATCGAACTCAACGACGTGACGAAGGCCGTCATGGAAGTGGCCGAGGCTGTCCGGCCCGACCGGATCGTGTTCGACCCGTTTTCCGACATCAAGCTTTTGGCCAGAGACCCGCTTCGTTACCGACGACAGGTGCTCGAACTTCGCGAGTACTTCGTCCGCCGGAAGTGTACCGTTCTTCTCATCCAGGAGCGGACTTCCGAAGACTCGTACCGCGACCCGTCGGCGGAGGGTGTGGTTCAAGGAGTCCTCGCACTTTATCAAGCCTCACCGGATTTCGGTCGCCAGCGGCGCAGGTTGCGGGTGCACAAGTTGCGTGGGGTGGCCTTTCGCGAAGGGTTTCACGACGTCAGCATCCTGACCGGCGGCATGCACGTCTACCCGCGTCTGATCGCCGCCGATCACGCCGAGGCCCCGAAGGACGAAGAGGTGTCGACCGGGTTACCGGAATTCGACGCCATGCTCGGCGGCGGGATCGACCGCGGCGCGAGCATCCTCATCATGGGCCCCGCTGGGGTGGGCAAGAGCACCATCTCGAGTCAGCTTTCCGTCTCGACGGTTAAGCGGGGGGAATCAGTCGCCGTGTTCCTGTTCGACGAAACCGAGCGCGCGTACGTCTCCCGGGGCGAGGGGCTCGGCATGGGCGTCAAGGAGCTCATTGAGGGTGGACGCCTCAAGGTGCGCCAGGTCGACCCCGCCGAATTTACCCCAGGCGAATTCGCCCACACGGTTCGCCGCGAGGTCGAGAAGAATGACGTCCGCCTCGTGGTGATTGACAGCCTGAACGGCTACCTGAACGGGATGCCCGACGAGCGACACCTCTCGATGCACCTCCACGAGCTGCTCACGTACCTCAGCTATCAGAACGTCGTGACGGTACTGACGATGAACCAGCACGGATTCATGGGCGATTCCGTCGTGGCTCCGGTCGACGTTTCGTATCTGGCGGACGCCGCACTCTTACTGCGGTACTTCGAGGCCGAAGGCGCGGTACGACGCGCGGCGTCGGTCATGAAACGCCGCTGCGGCCCCCACGAGGTCCACATCCGCGAAATGACCATTACGAACAAGGGGGTACAGATCGGCCGCGTGCTGACCGAATTCCGCGGGGTGCTAACGGGACAGCCGGACTTTACGGGGCAGTCGTCGGGACTCTCCAGGGCGGCGGCGAAGGGGGCTCGGAATGGGTGATTCGTTCGACGACAGCGTACTCGTCTTCGCACCGGGACGGGACGGGGTTCTGACCTGCCAGATTCTGGGCGAGGCCGGAGTGGCCTGCCGGACCGTGTCGTCGGTGGCGACGTTCAACGACGAACTCGGCCGGGGTGTCGGGGCGGCGATCATCGCCGAGGAAAACCTCGACGAGGAATCGGCCTCGCGGATTGCAGCGACCCTCAGAAAGCAGCCAGCGTGGTCAGACATCCCGATCATCCTCGTGGTACGGGACGGCACTACCGGCGCGCGACACAAAGACTTTGCCCCGCTCGGCAACGTGTCGGTACTCGCCCGGCCGATGAATCTGAGCGCCCTCACGACCGCGGTCGAGTCGGCGCTTCGCGCGAGACGGCGGCAGTACGAACTGAGAAAACTGCTGGCCGAGCGAGATTCGGCGGCCCGCCGGAAGGACGAATTTCTTGCCATGCTCGCACACGAGCTGCGGAACCCGCTGGCCCCGGTGCGCACGACGCTTCACGTCCTCAAGCTCCGACACGCCGGGGACCGGGATACGCTCACCGCCGTGGGGGTCGCCGAGCGTTCAATTAAGCATCTGGCCCACTTGATCGACGACCTGCTCGACGTGTCGCGCGTAACGCTCGGAAAGGTCGAAATGCGGCGGGAACACGTTGACGCCGCGAACATCACGCGTCTTGCCGCTGAATCGATGAAGTCGCGGTTCTCCGAGAAACACGTGGCGCTCGATCTCGACGTGCAGTCCTCACTACTGCCCGTCCTCGGCGACGCGGTCCGTCTCGAGCAGGCGATCGTGAACGTCCTCGACAACGCTCTGAAGTTCACGCCGCCCGGGGGCAAGGTCCGCGTCCGGGCTGTCGAAGAGCATGGCAAAGCGGTGTTGGCGGTCGCAGACAGCGGTGCCGGTATTGCGCCCGAGGATCTTCCCCACGTCTTCGAGCTATTCGTCCAGGCCGATCGGTCGCTCGATCGAACGGTCGGCGGCCTCGGAGTTGGACTCACGATTGTCAAAGGCATCGTGGAACTGCACGGCGGCTCGATCACGGTCACTAGTGGGGGACGCGGAGCAGGGACGACGGCCGAACTGCGAATTCCCCTAACCCAAGCGAAGCCGAACCAGTCCATGCCCGAACGCGAGGTCGCGTCCGGCGGGCGGTTGCGCGTCCTCGTCGTCGATGACAATCACGACGGAGCCGACTCCCTTGCTGATTTTTTGTCTATGACCGGATGCGAAGCGAAAACGGCGTACGACGGCGTTCAAGCCCTGGAAGTTTTCAGTGAGTTTCGCCCGGAGGCGGTACTCCTCGACATCGGCCTCCCGCGTCTCAACGGGTTCGAAGTGGCAGAGAAGATTCGCACAATGCCCGGGGGGGAGGGCGTCACGATCATCGCGGTCACCGGGTACGGACGCGACGAGGACCGCGTCCAAGGTCGCGCCGTGGGATTCGATCACCACTTGGTCAAGCCGATCGACTTGACCGCCATCGGGCGACTAATCACTTCCGTGGTCCGCTCGTCTCAGGCCGGGTAGGGCGCACTTTTCAGCTCCACCTCACATCCACTACAAGCTATTTCTCAACCTGTGGCCGGCCAAGATCGCCTGGTCGTAAGATGAACGCTCTTGCGAAACCACCCCGGAAGACGAAATTATGCGTTGCTTCGAGGTCTGGGTCAATGGTCAACGGCTCTATACGGCCGGTCTGCCGTTTCCCGCTCGTTTACACGGTCACTTTCGCGGCTGCCAGCCTGCGCCCGATGACGTACCGTCTGAGGGTGCCGGCGACCACTTCTTCTCTTTTAATGGATCCGATCCCAACGGTGATTGGCTCAACTGGCCGATGCGGAAACTGCAACTGGGCGACGAGGTGACCATCCGGGTCGTCGAGGTGGATGCCCCCGATGAGCCGTCGAGTCGACGCCCGCGAGACGACGCGGAGTTCGAGCGGACGAACCGCCGGATGTACGAGAGGTTGAAGCAGAAGTTCGAGCCCGCCGGTCCGGCGGACACGCCACCCTCATCTGATGGCGGGGTGGAGAAGGGCTAGTTTTTGAAGTCACGCGGGAGGATCCCGGCTATGCCGAGCCAGTGTCGCGAACAGCAACTCTTGGACGCCATGTGGGAACGAGTTCGGCCGTTGCTTCCGACCCGCCGGCCGAACCCGAAGGGCGGTCGCCCGTGGGTGGACGACAAGGCGTGCTTCGCCGGCATCGTGTACCAGCTCCGCAACGCTTGCCGGTGGAATCACCTGCCGGCCTACTTCCCGTCCGGCGTTACCTGCTGGCGGCGGCACCGGGACTGGACGGCGGCCGGTGTGTGGGCGGACGTGCACCGAGTCGTGGTCGGGGAACTGGCCGCCGCCGGCCGGCTCGACTTGCGGGAGTTGTTCCTGGACGCCCCTTTCGCCGAGGATCGCCAAGGGGGGCGTGCGTCGGTCGCACCCGGTGCGGCGTCGGCGTAAAGGTCGCCGTCGTCGTCGACCGCACCGGCGTCCCGATCGGCGTGGCCACCGACGCGGCGAACGTGGCCGAGACGGTCGTCGGGCCGGCCGCTGTGGCAGGCATCCCGGTCGGCGTGCGGCCGCGGTGGGGCCTGCCCCTGGTCGCCGACCGGGCGTACGATTCGGACCCGCTGCGGGCGTACTTCGCCTCCCGTGGGTTCATCCTCATTGCCCCGCACCGGCGCGGGCGGAAGCGGCCGCGGACGAGCGACGGCCGTCGTCTACGACGGTACAAGAGGCGGTGGATCGTAGAGCGGACGTTCGCTTGGCTACACAGCTATCGCCGGGTCGTCACCCGTTTCAAGAAGAAGATCAACCTGTATGACGGCTTCGTTCATTTGGCCTGCGCGTTGATCGCGCTCGGGCGGCTTGTGAAATAGCCTGTAGGTCTGCCCGGTCGTTTCGTGTAAACTGTTCGTACTCCGGAGCAGAATCGACCACGATGCCAATGCGCCCATTTGGGCGAAGTCGGGTTAACGCGTGTACTCGTCCGGGAATGCGCTGGCCACATCCTGTGTGATTCATGAAGTCAAAAGTTGCAGTACTTCGCGGAGAGCCGCAGCCGTCAATCGGTAACACTATTCAACGCGACGCGGCGATTTTGGTCGCCCACTGGGCTGAGCGGGCGAAGGCCGACCAGCCGACCGCCGCGCGCGTGCACCACGACGTACTCATCGACCACATGCCCGTGTTCCTGTGGGAACTCGGGCGAACCCTCGCCGACGACGGCCAGCCGTCGACCCAGGTGGAGCGGGCGGCCGAGGTACACGGCGACCAGCGATGGGAAACCGGGTGGTCACTCGGGGAAGTGGTGCGCGACTACCAAATCCTGCGCGTCGTCCTCGTCGAGTACCTCGAACAAGACCTCAACCGCCCGCTCGCGTCGCGGGAATCGATGGTGCTCAGCGTCGCCATCGACGATGCCATCAGTGCGAGCGTCTCCGCGTACTCTAGTTCACTCGTCAAGGCGGTCGAGCTGGTGACGCCGACCCCGGCGGCGGACGCCCGGCCCGAGGAGTTGTTGACGATCCTGGGGTTGCTGGGGCACGAGCTGAGAAACCCGCTCGCCCCGCTCGGCAACGGGCTCCAGTTACTCAAGGTGGCCGCCGCGAGTCCGGCTCAACTTGAGAAGACACGCCTGCTCATGGAGCGCCAGTTCAACGTCATGACGCGCTTGGTCGATGACATGATGGACGTGCCCCGGCTGGCCCGCGGCAAGCTCTCGCTCCAACGCGACCGCCTCGACCTCACCGCCCTCGTGCGCGAGTGTGCCGAGGACCGGCGGGAGGCGTTGAAGGGTGCGGGTATTCGACTTGCGGTTGACCTTCCGGAAGCCCCAACCTGGACCAGTGGCGACGGGACACGCTTAGCGCAGGCGATCGGCAACCTGCTCACCAACGCTCAGAAGTTCACCGATCACGGCGGAGAGGTGCGGGTGCAACTCGTAGTAGACGAGGGTCGACGCATCGCCGTCGTGAGGGTGAGGGACACCGGCATCGGCATCGAGCCGACCTTTCTGCCGAAGGTCTTCGAGAGCTTCATGCAGGCCGAGCGGAGCGTGAACCGAAGCCGCGGCGGGCTGGGCCTCGGCCTGGCGCTCGTTAAAGGGATTGTCGAGCACCACGGCGGCACCGTCCGGGCGTTGAGCGACGGGGTCGGGAAAGGAGCCGAATTCGTCCTCGACCTGCCGCTCATCGGCCACCTCGATGCGGTCGGACCGCGGGACGCGCAGGCCGCGCCGACGGCTTCGACCGCCCGCCGCATCCTCCTCATCGAAGACAACCGCGACTCGGCCGAGAGTCTGCGGATGTACCTCGAACTGTTCGGCCACGAGGTCGCCGTCGCGCACTCGGGTCCCGAGGGTATGAGTGTGGCCGAACGTTTCCTCCCGGACGTTGTCGTGTGCGACATCGGACTGCCGGGGATGGACGGAATAGACGTGTGCCTCGCGTTACGGGCCGTTCGGCAACTCGCCGACGCCCTCGTCATCGCGCTCACGGGGCACGGCTCGGGATCGACCGGTGACCGGATACAAAGTGCAGGTTTCGATGCCGTGCTATTGAAGCCGATCGACCCGGAGCAGTTGGCCCGGATGGTGGCAGAGTACGCGTAGGACTTCGCAGGGCCGCATAAAAGGACTCGCTCGCCGATTTCAACTCGTGAACAAGCCGGGCGGACAACTCCTGCCGGGGGGGGCGCTGAGGACGTGACCGATGTGGACTCAGCGGCTGGAGAAAGAATTCGCGATGTGAAGGGAGCGATTCGCGGCACCCTTCCTCACCCCCAATCGAGCCCACGTCACAGGACGACCGGGCGGGTACCGCACGAACCATTCGAACGGCCGCGTCCCGCCGAGGACGGAGAACCCGGTGCACGTCGCCACGAACAGCCGGACGGCCTCGTCCCGGCTCGGGTTGAGGACCGTGTACAGGGCCTCGACGCAGGCCATGACCGCCGCCGACGGGTCGGCGACCATGGCGCGGACGCTCCTGTGCCCGCGCCGAAGCTCCACTGGGGGTGGGCAGGCAGTCGAAGTAGCCGGCCTTGGGGATCCCGGAGTACGTGACAACTCCCGATCTTCGAGAAGGCCGTTTGATAATCATCCGATCTTGTCACCGGCAGTCGTATCGGGTGGATCTCACCGCTCGCCCGTGACCCGGCATGGCCCGAGGGCTGAACCGGACGAGGGCGTTGGCGGAGAGTACCGTGCGGATTGGGTTACGCCTTAAAGGTTACCGCCGGTAGTACCTGGCCCTGTCATGGATCACTGCGGGCGGCGCGATGTGGCCCATGCTTCGGTACGGTCGTGGCCCACGATCCCGGCTGGGCACCTCTTCGTACTACGGACGTCCGCATGGCCGCCGGGCAGGCTGTCTCCGGTTGCTCCTGCGGGAGTTGCTCCCGGAACTGGACTTAGCGATGCGGGCCGAGCGGCACCCCGGAACCCGGCTGGAGTTGGCGTTCTCAGCGGCCGAGACCCTGGCTGACGAGCATCGGACTGCGGAACATGCTCGGCGTCGTAAATTCGCTCCGTCTTTCGGCACTCCTTCAGAGGTCCGAGGGGTTCAACAACGAGGTGTGGGGCACGGGGAGTAAACCCGATCGTCGCTGAGAACAGTGGCGTCGTCCGCTCCGACAGCCTGCCGCGGCAGGGGCTGCCGACGCCAGCGGTCGTCATCTCGGCGAACGGGCTGTCCGTCCCGGCACGCCGATGTTCGCGAAGACGTGCCATTCGCCAGTATGCTGGTTGTAGCCGGTGAACCAGTTCCCCCCGACCGGCGGCGGGTTGATCCCGGGATCTTGAACAGCTCGCTGCGAGTATAGGACCGACCGATCTGGTGAAGAGGACTCGCAGCTCAGCTCCGCTAGTGGTTTCCAGTTTCCAGGCTGCAGGTGGGGACGTTCGAAGTTTAGCATGCCCAGCTTTTCAAAAGTGCGGTCACTGGCTGCGGTTCGCGACCGAGTTGGCTCGCCGCACCGCGAACCGCGCGGGCGGCGTTCGTGCCGGTGATGGTCGTTGCGGCGGCACGAACGCCGGCGCCCCTCGAAGACCGTTGTCGGTCGGGTCCCATCGCGACCGTGCCCGTCGCGGACGCGGTCAGGCTCCGCGTACTCTTCCAAGCCTTGGCCGACTTCGAAGGGGGGCCGTGCTGAACCTGCCGTCGCAACGAACTTCCTCGGCCTGGAGCCGGGGCTCACGACGTGAACTCGCTCAAAGCACCGCTCCCGGATACCGCACGGCGTCGTTCGCGTCCGTTAACCAAGCTGGCCGAGCAACGGGTTCGCAGACCCAAACCCGTTCCAAGATAGCCCCGGTCGACAGTCGGCAAAGTCGAGGGACGTGGTCCGGGTCGAAATCGCGGCAAGCGACGACGGCCATCATGTTCATCAAGTAGTCGTCGGTCTCGCGGAGGAGTTCGTCCAAGAATGCCCAGAGGCACGGGCACCGACCCGACACCCGGCTGGCGGCGTCCAGTTGGTCGAAGATCAGCACTCACGCCCCGCCGGAGGCAACGCCCGTTGCCCGCTCGGGTCGGCGGCGGCGGCATCGCCGGGATCAGGCTGACCCCTTGCCCCAACCGCACCAATTTCAGCACCGTCGTGAGATGGTGCGGGCCGTCACCACCGGGGAGGCGTTGCGGCGGGCGCACAGCGCGAGGGCGGTGTCGGTTAGGCAGTGGGCCTCGTTCAGCAGGATAAACCACTCGGCGGACAGCGCGTTCACCCTGACCCGCGGCTTCGACGCCCGAGCGTGGGCCGCCGGCACGACGGCCAGCAACTCTTCCGTGAGCAGAGGCTCGAAGTGCAAGTCGTCGTGTCAAAGGGGGCAGGGCGGCGACGAGCACGTCAGCTTCGCCCGCTCGGTCGTCTCCTCGATGACCTCCCCCTCCGACTCGGGGCACGCCTCGGCCAACGCGGCCAGCACCTTCGGCAGCAGGTACGGGGCGACGGTGGGGATCGCGGCCGCCACCACGCGGCCGGCATCCGGGCCGGTGGTGAGCATGGACCGGGTCTCGTCCGCCAACTTCACGATGTGGAAGGCCCGGTCGCGGAGCTTTTCCCCGGCCTCGGTCAGCCGCACGCCCCGCCCCAGCCGCGGAGCTTTTCCCCGGCCTCGGTCAGCCGCACGCCCCGCCCCAGCCGCTCGAACAGCGGCTTGCCCGCTTCCTCTTCTAGCTTGACGATGGCCTGACTGAGCGACGGCTGCGACACCCCGCACGCCTCCGCGGCGCGTGTGAAGTGGCCCAACTCGGCCACCTTGGCGAAGTACCGGAGCTGGTGCAGTTCCATTCGTTCTGCCTATCGGACGGATAGGAATTATGTCTTGGCCCAATTGTAGTCGGGTGCGTACGCTGGCGGTAGTTCGGGCGATCCGTTCGCCCGAACCTACCCCTCCCGTGGAGGTCGAATCCCATGTTCCGCAAGTTGCTCCTCGCCGCCGGTGCTGTCACCGCGGGCGCGGCCGTCGCCGCCGACCCGCCCGCCGCGCCCCAACCCGACGCCGCCAAGTGCCCGGTCATCGACGTGACCCCGCGGCCCGCGGCCGAGCGGACCACCGCCGCCGGCGGGTACTCCAACCGCGACTGGTGGCCGAACCAGTTGAACCTGAAAATCCTGGCGCAAAACTCGGCCAAGTCCGACCCGATGGGCCAGGACTTCAACTACGCCGACGAGTTCAAGAAGCTCGACCTGGCGGCCGTGAAGAAGGACATCAAGGAACTGCTCACCACCTCCCAGGACTGGTGGCCGGCCGACTACGGGAACTACGGCCCGCAGATGATCCGCATGGCGTGGCACAGCGCCGGCACCTACCGAGTGCAGGACGGCCGCGGCGGGGCGGGGTACGGCACCCAGCGGTTCGCCCCGCTGAACAGTTGGCCGGACAACATCAACATCGACAAGTCTCGCCGCCTGCTCTGGCCCATCAAGCAGAAGTACGGGAAGCGGATCTCGTGGGCGGACCTGTTGGTCCTGACCGGGAACGTGGCCCTCGAAACGATGGGGTTCAAGACGTTCGGGTTCGCCGGCGGGCGGGAGGACGTGTGGGAGCCGCAGGAGGATATCTTCTGGGGGCCGGAGACGAAGTGGCTGGGCGACAAGCGGTTCGCCGACGGGGAGTTGCAGAAGCCGCTCGGGGCGACCCAGATGGGGCTGATCTACGTCAACCCGGAAGGGCCGAACGGTAACGGCGACCCGGCGGCGGCGGCCAAGCACATCCGCGAGGCGTTCGGCCGCATGGCCATGAACGACGAGGAGACGGTCGCCCTGATCGCCGGCGGGCACACGTTCGGCAAGGCCCACGGGGCCGGCCCGGCGACGAACGTCGGCCCGGAGCCGGAAGGGGCGCCGATCGACGCGATGGGCCTGGGCTGGCTGAGCAAGTTCAAATCGGGCAAGGGCGCGGACACCATTTCGAGCGGGCTGGAAGGCGCCTGGACCCGCACCCCGGCGCAGTGGTCGCATGACTACTTCGACCACTTGTTCAAGTTCGACTGGGTGGAGACGAAAAGCCCGGCCGGGGCGAAGCAGTGGGTGCCGAAGGACGGCGGCGGGAAAGACCTGGTGCCGGACGCCCACCTGAAGGGGGTGAAGCACCAGCCGATCATGTTCACCACCGACGTCGCCCTGAAGACCGACCCGGCGTACGCCAAGGTCGCCAAGCGGTTCCACGAGCACCCGAAGGAGTTCGAGGAGGCGTTCGCCAAGGCGTGGTACAAGCTGACGCACCGCGACATGGGTCCGGTCAGCCGGCTGCTCGGGCCGGAAGTGGCCAAGCCGCAACTGTGGCAAGACCCGGTCCCGGCCGCCGACTACAAGACGATCGACGACGCGGACGTGGCCGCCCTGAAGGCGAAACTGCTCGACAGCGGGCTGAGCGTGTCGCAACTGGTGGGCACCGCGTGGGCGTCGGCCTCGACGTTCCGCGGCACCGACAAGCGGGGCGGGGCGAACGGCGCCCGCATCCGGTTGGCCCCGATGAAGGACTGGCCGGTGAACAACCCGCCGGAACTGGCGAAGGTGCTGGCCGTCCTGGAAAAGGTGCAGCAGGACTTCAACGCGACCGCGAAGGACGGCAAGAAGGTGTCGCTGGCGGACGTGATCGTGTTGGGCGGGTGTGCGGGCGTTGAGAAGGCCGCGAAGGCCGGCGGGCACGACGTCCCGGTGCCGTTCTCGCCGGGTCGCACCGACGCCACCCAGGAGATGACCGACGTGGCGTCGGTCGGCTACCTGGAGCCGACGGGCGACGGGTTCCGCAACTTCTTCGCTAAGAAGAACGACCGCCCGGCCGAGGAGCAGTTGCTCGACCGCGCCCACCGCCTCACGCTGACCGCCCCGGAAATGACCGTGCTCGTCGGCGGCCTGCGGGTGCTGAAGACGAACACCGCGTTCCCGGAGATGGGCGTGTTCACGAAGCGGCCGGAATTCCTGACCAACGACTTCTTCGTGAACCTGCTCGACGTCAACACCGAGTGGAAGAAGTCGGCCGTGTGCGACCACTTCTTCGAGGGGAAGGGCAAGAAGGGCGAGGCGTGGACGGCCAGCCGCGTGGACCTGATCTTCGGGTCGAACTCGCAGCTGCGTGCCGTCGCCGAGGTGTACGCCAGCGAGGACGCGAAGGGCAAGTTCGTGACGGACTTCGTGGCGGCGTGGAACAAGGTGATGAACCTGGACCGGTTCGACCTCGGACCGGCCGCCCGAACCGGCGCGAAGGCGGTGGCCAACAAGTGACCGCCGGCCGTGACGAGAGCCTACGTTGACGTTCTTGCACTTGTAAGCGAGGCGCGGCGTCCGTTGCGACGCCGCGCCAGCCGACCATTCCCCTCGCTATCGGTAGGGGAATGGGTCGCCCGACATCTTGCCTACTCCGGTCACGACCGAGTTGGCTCGGCCGCCGCACTGCTACGTCGTCCCCTCCCGCCCCGCTGGAGGTGGCCGCGTGGGTCTGACCAGATGCCGATCACATCGGCAACCCGCCGGAGGAAACGGACCACTCCCCGGTACCCGCCACCGAACGCCCGCGACGAGTTCTACGGCTTGACGGACGGCATCGGGTTGTGGGTGTTCGGCCTGATCTGGTCGTCCGTGTCGCTGCCCGCCTACATGCAGGCGACCGCCGGCAAAAAGCCACCGTCGCTTGCGAATGGCGGGAAGAGTGCCAGCCACGTCTGGAGGGACGAAGAGGTGTAGATCGAGACCCTCACCGACCGCGGCCAATGCCGCGGCACCCGCGGAGCCGGGTTGGCCCCCTGGACGGCCGGCGGCTGGCCCATTTCCATGATGGTCGTCTGCATGAACCCGAGGGCAATACGTCCCCGCGGACGCCGCCCATGGCGATGCGGTTGCCGACGTTGAACGTCTTCCGCCGCAGGATGACGAAGTACCCGGCGATGGCCGTCACCACCTTCTGGAGCGCGAACGCCAGCCCGGCCGACACGAGGCCGAGGGCGGTGGTGAGTGTGGTCGGGTCGTCGAACCAGATGGACGCGATGCCGAAGAGGAGGAACGCACCGCCGAACAGGTTGATGCCCTGCCGTGTCCAGAACGCCGTGCGGGCGTTCTCGTTGCCCTTCAAGAGGGCGGCCGCAACCCGCCGCAACGCCCACGCCAGGAGCAACAGGAGGACGACGAACGCGACGGTGAACAGCACCTTCTTACCGTTGTCCGCGTTCACCCCGACGAGGCGGACGTCGAACAAATACACCGCCCGCTGCGGCCCTTCGGTGCGAAGGAACTCGCCCATCAGTCGGCTCCGGTGCAATTGCGGATCGCGGTGCGGTCGTCCGGCTCGGGCAACTCGTCGGCGGCCCGGCGGACTTGTTCGGCGTGTCGGCCGACGGCTTCTCGGTCGGCCGGCCGCGTTGCCGCCGCCGCGACGGTCGCGAAGGCGTCCGCCAGACTCGCCAGGACGAGCGGACTACCCCGGCCGTGGTGGCGGATCGGGTCGAAGGCGGCGGCTAGCAGTTCCGGGAACGTCGGCCGGCGGGCGTACACCCGCGGCCGGCCGTCCGCCCCGGACCGCCACGGCGACGGCAGCCGCCGCGCGGCCAGGTCGGCGAAGACCAGCGCGAGGCGGTCCACGCACTCGACGGCCGTGAACGGGTCGTTGATGTCGCGAACCGCGATCTCGGTCAGTTGCAACAGTTCGTACTCGAAATCCTGATCGGTCGTCCGCCGCGGGCCGACCGCGACCGCCGTGCCGACCGCGGTCGCCGCCGCGTCGACCGCCCGGCCGGCGGCCGCGTCGATCCAGGCGACGACGCCACCGCAGGCCACGTGCCGGCCCGGCGACAGCGGCAGGAACACCGTCAGATCGTGCTCCTCGGCCACGCGCTGCACCGTGTCCGCGTCCACGGACGTGACGTACCCGCCGACCGCGGCCCGGACCGGGCGGGCCGTCGCAGGCGGGTCGCCGCCGGGCGTCGCGGCCGCCGGCACGGGCTGGCCGACCTCGTCGGGGTACAGGTGGTCCATGGCCGACGCCAGGTTTTTGCCGACCCGCTCGATCACCCGCGACACCTGAATCGATACGGCCGCGTGGTGGATGTAGTAGATGAGCACGCCGAGGCTGAGCAGGGCGAGGGCGACGCCGCCGGTGACGCCGAGTTCGGGCACGAACGCGGCCCCCTCCGTGCCATTGACCGTCCGCAGGACGAGCAGGCAGTAGACGAACGTGGCCACGAACGTACCGAGGACGAACTGGTTGCTGCGGTCGCGGGTGAAGTTGCGGATCAGCCGCGGGCCGAACTGCTGGGACGCCAGGGTGAGGGCCACCATGGTGATCGAGAACACGGTGCCGGCGACCGAGATCATCGACGACGCGATGGCCCCCAGGACGCCCCTCGCCCCGTCCGGCCCGCCGTGGTACGTCCACCCGAACAGGTGGCGGTCGGGGTCAGCGACCGTCCGGTCGAGGGCCACGGCCCCCATTGCCAGGCCGGCGGCGGCCAGCGTCATCCACGCCGGCAGGAACCAGAAGCTGCCCCGCAGCGACGCCCACCACGACCGCAGTCGGTTGCTCATGTGTGCTCCTTCCGTTCGGTCTGCGGCAGCCACCGGCGGACGAGCGGCCCGACGGTCAGCCCCTGGGCGAGGACCGAGAAGGTCACCACCACGTAAGTCATGGCGATCACCGCGTCCCGCTCCGGCACCGGCGTGCCGCCAGTGTCGACCGGCACCGACAGGGCCATGGCCACCGAGATGCCGCCGCGGAGGCCGCCCCACGTCAGGATCGGGACCGTGTACGGCTCGAACGGGTACCGCCGCCGCAGCAGACCGACGGGCAGGGCGACCGACGCCAGCCGAGCCAGCAAGACGACCCCGACGGCAGCGAGGCCGGCGGCGAGCAGCGTGCCGGTGAACGTCAGCACAAGCACTTCCAGGCCGATGAGCACGAACAGGACGGCGTTGAGCACCTCGTCCACCAACTCCCAGAACTGGTCGAGCCGGTTCACGGTCGTCGGCGACATGGCGTACGCCCGGCCGGGGTTGCCGACGAACAGCCCGGCCAGCACGACGGCGATCGGGGCCGAGAGGTGCAGGTGCTCGGCGGCCGCGTAGCAGCCGGCCACCACAGCCAGGGACAGCAGCACCTCGACTTGGTAGTTGTCCACCGACTTAAACAGCCGGTACGCGACGTACCCGACGGCCAGCCCGAACACCGCCCCGCCGCCCGCCTCCCGCAGGAAGTGGCCGGCGACCGTGACGAGAGAAGCGTCCTCCCCGCCGGTGGCGACGCCGAGGACGGCCAGGAAGACGACCACGCCGACGCCGTCGTTGAACAGCGACTCGCCGGCGATCTTCACTTCCAGGGCTTCCGGGGCGTGCAAGTCCTTGAGCAGGCCGAGGACGGCGATCGGGTCGGTCGGCGAGATGAGCGCGCCGAACAGCAGGCAGTAGGCAAACCGGGCGTCAATGCCCAGGGCGTGCAGGACGAGCCACGTCAGCCCGCCGACGACGGCCGTGGAGATGACGACGCCGGCGGTGGCCAGCACCAGCACCGGCACCGTCCACCGGGACAGGGCTCGCAGGTCGACGTGCAACGCCCCGGCGAACAGCATGAACCCGAGGATGCCGTGCAGGACGGCCTCGTTGAAGTTGATTTGTGCGACGAACGCCTTGGCGGCAGCCGGCAGGGCCGGCACGAACTGGCCGGCCACGACCACGCCGGCGGCGGCCAGGAGCGTGAGGGCCATGAGGCCGATGGACGTGGGCAGTTTCAGCAGGCGGTGGTTGAGGTAGCTGAAGCCTGCGGACAGCACCAGCAAGGCGGCCACGAGGTCGAACGTCCGCATTCCGTACTCCGGGGGGGCCGCTACCGGCCGACGAGCCGGTCGAGCGGGATGGGCCGCAGGTTCTGGGCGTCCTCCTCCTTAGCCAATATCGTGCCGCCGCCGGGCAGTGCCCACGCGTACCGCTTGTCCGAGAAGTCCCGGTCGTCCCACGGCGGCGGGTCGTTCACGTCCCGCATCTTGTCGATCATGGCCGCCACCCGTGCCGGCAGGGCCGCGTCGTCGAGCAGGTTCTTCGTCGGCAACGCCACGCCGCGGAAGGTGGTTTCCTTCCGGTTGAGGGCCTGCAACTGGTCGGCCAGTTTCTCCTGGGCCTCGTCCTGGTCAGCCCGGATCAGGCCGACGTACGTGCCGCCCTTGGCGGTGGCCCGCTTCAGGCAGTCGAGCAGCGGGACCGGCCGGCGGTCGAGGGCCGTCGCCGGCTCGACCCACACGCACCCGCGGACGTCCCGCCCCTCCGGCGTCGGGGCCAGTCGGGTCACCAGCCCGCCGGTCACCCGGTGGCGGCTCCACTCGGTCGCCGCCCACAACGCCCCGACGCTCGCCCCCTCGCCGAAGCCGACCACGAACAACTGGCCGGAGTTGCACTCGCCGGTGTCGTTGCGGCGGTCGAGGAACGCCCGCGCGGCGGCCACGTCGTTCACGAGCGCCCGCCGGTAGCCGGGCCGGAAGTCCTGCCAGTCGACCTCCTCCGGCACCGTCTTGCCGGTGTACCCGCGGACGAGGCGGCGGTTCGTCGGGTCGTCCCAGAAGTCCTCGGTCACGACGGTACTCGCCCCGTGCCCGCGGAAGTCGAAGCAGAGCGTCGCGCACCCCTGCTTGTGCAACGCGGCCGCAACGGCGTCGCACGTCTTCGGCCGCCGGCCGTCGCCGATTCCGTCGAGGATGAGCACGCCCGGCGACTTGTTGCCGAGCGGACCGGGTTGGTAGCGGCCGACGAGTTCGACCCCGTCGGCCGTGCGGATGGCCACCCGGCGGGCGTCGGCGGCCGAGGCGTTCGCCCCGACGGTCAGCAACACCAGCACGGCGGCCGAAAAGGTGTTCGTTCGCATGGCGTTCTCCCTCAGGGGCGAAAGGGACTCACTCTGGCGACAGCGACCGGCGGAGCAGGTGGTCCACGTCTTCGACGCGGACCGGCTTCTCGAACAGCGGCAGGGCCGACAGCCGGCGGAAGGCGGCGGTGGCGCGGCCCGGCAGGTCGCCCGACGTGGCCACCCGCACGAGCGCGGGGCACATGCTCCCCAACTCGGCCAGCACCCGCGCCCCCTGGAGGCCGGGCAGGTGCAAGTCCACGACCACGGCCCCGATCTCGGCCCGCCGGGCGGCGTACAGGTGCAGGGCCGACGGCGCGTCGGCGGCGGTCCACACCCGCCACCCGCACGCCTCCAACGAATGCTTCAGTTGCGACCGCGCGGCCGGGGCCGGATCGACGACGAGAACCCCGGACGCGGCCCCGCCGGGTGCGAACGGTTCACTCACAACAAGCCTCCGGCGGTGGTGAGGGTGGTGGCGGCCGCCGCGCGGATGAACGGCAGCGTCGCGGGGGCGGCGGTCGGCACGACCTCCGGCGGGTCGGCGTCTGGTACGAGCTTGCTCGCCTCGCTCAGCAGCATGCCGGCCCACCGATAGATGTTGTTGTCGCTCACCTGGGCCCGCATCCGCCGCATCCGCCGCCGCTGCTCGTCGGCCGGCATCGCCAGGGCCGCGTGCAGGCCGGCCGCCAGCCCGTCCACGTCGAACGGGTTGACCAGCACGGCGTCGGTCAGTTCGCGGGCGGCCCCGGTGAACTGCGACAGCACCAGGGTGCCCTGCCCGTCGTCGCGGGCGGTCACGAACTCCTTCGCCACCAAGTTCATGCCGTCGTGCAGCGAACTCACCACGCACCCGGCCGCGTCGCGGTACAAGGCGTAGATGTCTTCCGGCCCGCAGTGTCGGTTCACGAACACGACGGGTTGCCAGTCGGCCGTGCCGTGCGTGCGGTTGACGGCGTCGGCGAGGGTCTGCACCTCCGCGTTCAGGTCGCGGTACGCCGGCAGGTTCGTCCGGCTCGGCGCGCCGAGTTGCACGAGGTGGAACTTCCCGACCCACTCGGGGTGTCGTTCCAGCAGCCGGCCGACGGCCCGCACCCGCTCCGGGATGCCCTTCGTGTAGTCCACTCGGTCCACGCCAACGACGAGCGGTCGGTCGCCGAGGCCGTGGGCCGCCCGCAACTCGCCGACCCGATCCTGCCAGCCGACGGTGTACTCGGCGGCGAGGTCGGGATCGACGCTGATGGGGAACGGCAGCACCCGCGTCTGCCGGTCGCCTCGGCCGACGCTGAACCGCTCGCGACAGATGCGAGACTCGACGGTGCGGTCCACCGTCTCCAGGAAGTTGTTGCAGTGGTACTGGATGTGGAACCCGAGCAGGTCGTTGCCGAGCATGCCGTCGAGCAGTTCACCCGCCCACGGGCAGACGCGGAACGTCTCCGGGTTCGGCCACGGGACGTGCCAGAACTGGGCCACCACCAAGTCCGGCCGGGCCGCCTTCAGCAGGCCGGGCAGCAGGGCGAAGTGGTAGTCCTGCACGAAAATAACCGCCGGGCCGCCTCGCGCTTCCTCGAGGACGGCCGCGGCGAAGAGCTCGTTTACTTCCCTGTAAACGGCCCAGTGTGCGGGGTCGAATGTCGGCCGCCGGTACACCTGATGGCACAGCGGCCAGAGCGTGCTGTTGGCGAACCCGTAGTAATACCCCTCTTCCTGCTCCGGCGTCAGCCAGACGCGGCGGAGGGTGTACGTCGGGTCGTCGGGCGGCACGGCCAGGCGGCCGCGGGCGTCGGCCGTCTCGCGGTCGGCGTCGCCCGACCCGTGTCCGACCCACACGCCGCCGCACGCCTGCATGACCGGGTCGAGGGCGGTCGTGAGGCCGCCGGCGGGACGCATCAGTTCGACGCCGCCGTTCGCGCGGCGGTGGATGTACGGCTCGCGGTTGGCCACCACGATGAGTTTCGCCCCGCCGAGGCGGGTGCGGGCCACTTCGACCAGGCGTTGTTTGGACCAGCCCACGGGGCCTCCGGGTCAGGGGATGTCGAGCGGGATGTCTGGGCACGGCAGTTGCCACACTCAAGGCAACGGGTGTACCAGACCGACCGACGGGCCGCCTTCGGTGAATCCTCGATCGGCGTGAACCGGCCGCCTGTGTTGGTGTTACGATGAACCCGCGGCGGGAAAAATCTTCGTCGCGGTCAGTCGGCCGCGAGGAGCTTCGAAGTCCGAGTTCGCGGAATCTGGCCAGCCTGACCAGGAACTGTACAGGAGACGAAAGACCGTCATGGCCCCTCGCATCTGGACCGGCGTGGCCGCCCCCGTGGCGGCCGTCAGCGTGTTGCTCCTCGTCATCGCCGTCGGGTCGGCGTGGTACCTCCGCAACATGCAAGAGTCGGTCGCTGGCCTGCTGACCGAGAACGTCACGAGCATGCGGGCCGCCCAGGACCTGGAATTGAGCGTCCGGGATCTACGCAACCAGGGCGTGCGGTATCTGATCAGTGGTGATTCCACGCTCCTCGAGCCGATCCCCCGCCTCCGCGAGCGGACCATGGCCGCCCTCGGTCACGCTGAGACGCTCGGCACGACGGCCGCCGAGCAGGGCTTGATGCAGAAGACGCGGGCTGGACTCCAGGCATTCTTCGCCGAGTACGACCGGATGACGGGCGGCGAACCGAACAAGGCCGACTACGCCAAGACGCTCGCCCTCATCGACTCGGTGCTGGCCGAAGAAGTGATCAACCCGACGCGGGAGTACCTGCGGCTGAACGAGGGCATGCTGGCGAAGGCCAACGAGGAGAACCAGCGGACCACGGCCCGGCTGACGACCGGGCTGACGGCCCTTGGGTCGTGCGGCGCGCTCGGCGGGCTGCTCGGCGGGTGGGTGATCTCGGCCGCCCTGCGGCGGTCCATGCAGGCGGCCGAGCAGCGGCTCCGCACCACCGCCCGGCAACTGGACGAGGCCGCCCGCACGGCCGAGGACACGGCGACCCGGGCCGGCCGGTCGGCCGACGCCCTGGACGACGTGGCGAAGAGCGCGGCAGCCGTCCTCGCGAGACTCAAGCAGACCGAGCGGGACGCCCTGCGGGCCGAGCAGTTGGCGTGGGCCGGGCAGATGGCCGCCGGCATCGCCCACGAGGTCCGCAACCCGCTCATGGCCATCAAGCTGATGATCCAGGCCCTGGCCGCCGGCCGCACCGGCGACCGCCTGCGGCCGCGGGACATGCAGGTACTCGAAGACGAGATCGTGCGGTTGGAACAAATCGTCGGGTCGTTCCTCGACTTCGCCCGCCCGCCGCGGCCGGACAAGAAGCCGATCGAGGTCGGCCCGCTCGTCCAAGGGGTGGCCGACCGCGTTCGGGGCCGGGCCGTCGTGCAGGGCGTAGACGTCGTGGTCGAAGTCCGGCGGCCGGTCGTCGCCGACGTGGACGCGAACCAGCTTCAGCAGGTGCTATACAACCTCCTCTTCAACGCGATGGAGGCCCAGCCGGCCGGCGGCGTGGTGCGGGTGCGGGTGGGCACACCGTCCGACAACCCCGTGCTGGAAATCTGCGTCGAAGACGAAGGGCCGGGGTTGGCGGCCGACGTCCGCGACCGCGTCTTCGAGCCGTTCGTCAGCACGAAGGAGGCCGGCATGGGGCTCGGGCTGTCCATCTGCCGCCGCATCGTGGAGGGCCACGATGGCGAGATCACGGCCGCCGACGCGGCCGGCGGCGGTGCCGCGTTCGTGGTCCGACTGCCCCTTTCGCGTTCAACCCCTCCAGCCCGCTCGGACAATCCGGCCCTGGCCCGCACCTGAGGCGTTATGCCCACCCTGCTGCTCGTGGACGACGAGCCGAACGTGCTGTACACCCTCGAACTCGGCTTGGCCGCCGACGGCGTCGAGATCGTCACCGCCCGCACGGGGAAGGGCGCCCTGCGGGCCGTCCGGAGCACGCCGCCGGACGCCGTCATCCTGGACGTGAAGTTGCCCGACATGTCCGGGCTGGACGTGTTCGACGCCGTCCGCGCGATCGACCCGCGACTGCCGGTCGTCATCATCACCGCCCACGGCACGACCGAGACGGCCATTGAGGCGACGAAGCGGGGGGCGTTCGAGTATCTGCTCAAGCCGGTCGATCTGCACCACCTCCAGGGCGTCGTGGCGCGGGCGTTCGACCTGCGGCGGATGCGGGCGGTGCCGGCCGTACTCGCCCCGGACGGGGCGGACACGGACGCCGCCGCGGACGCCATCGTCGGCCGGTCGCCGGCCATGCAGGAGGTGTTCAAGGCCGTCGGCCGGGTCACCGCCCAAGACGTGCCGGTGCTCATCCTCGGCGAGAGCGGGACCGGCAAGGAACTGGTCGCCCGGGCCATTTACCAGCACAGCCGCCGGGCCGACAAGCCATTCCTGGCCATCAACTGTGCGGCCATCCCCGAAGCTCTGCTGGAGAGCGAACTGTTCGGCCACGAGCGGGGCGCGTTCACCGGGGCCGACCGGCAGCGGGTCGGCAAGTTCGAGCAGGCCGATGGCGGCACGCTGTTCCTCGACGAGGTCGGCGACATGGCCCCGGCCACGCAGGCCAAGATGCTGCGGCTGTTGCAGGAGCAGCGGTTCGAGCGGGTCGGATCGTCGCGGACGATCGCCGTGGACGTGCGGGTGATCGCCGCCACCAACCGCGACCTGGAAGTGATGGTCGCCGCCGGCACGTTCCGCGGCGACCTGCTCTACCGGCTGAACGGCTTCACCCTCCACCTGCCGCCGCTACGGGACCGCAAGGACGACCTGCCGCTGCTCGCCGACCACTTCCGCCGGGCCGCCAACCACAAGCTCGGCAAGGCCGTCCGGGCGTTCGCCCCGGACGCGGTGCGGTTGATCGAGGCGCACGACTGGCCGGGCAACGTCCGCGAGTTGCAGAGTGCCGTACGGTTCGCCGTCGTACAAGCCGTCGGCGACGTGGTGGTGCCGGACGACCTGCCACGATCTCTTCGGGGAGCCCCGGTCACGGCGACCCCCGCGGTCGCGGACAATCTGGACGTAACGGTCCTGACCCACGACCTCCTCGCCCGAGGCGAGGAGGATATCTACGCGAAGGTCGGCCGGGCGGTGGACCGGGCGGTGCTGGACCTAGTCCTGCGGCACGCCGGCGGGAATCAGGTGACGGCCAGTCAACTGCTCGGTATCTCCCGCACCACCCTTCGCGCCAAGCTCCAGGCCCTCGGGTTGGTCATCGAAAAGCAAGTTCGGGCCGACGGGTAGTCCGCCCGCGGTCCGCCTCCAAGCAAACGGGGTCGCTACAGCAGAGTCGGTGGCCGTCGGAAATGCCCGCGTGCGGGCAGCGAAGACCTACTCGACTGGCCCGCGGGTGCCCCATGACCTGGAATACGACCGACTTGACGAAGGTGGCGGTGGTGTCGGCCGCCTTCGTCGGCGTGTTGCGGGCCGTGTTCGGCCGGCCGCTCGTTCGCGCCGTCATCAACCCCCACCGGCTGACGTGGCTGCTCGTGGCCGCGGCGTTCGCGGCCGGAGCCGCCGGTCTCCTCCGCGACGCGACCAACACCGGCAACCCGCTCGCCTGGCTCGTCCCGCTGGAATCGCTCGTCACCGAGGAGCGGGCGTCGGGCCACGTCCTGGTGGCGGCGTTCGCCCTCTTGAACGCCGGCGTCATCCTCGGCGTGCTGGCCTTCTGCCAACTCCGCTTGCCCCGCGACCCGCGGGCTTTCCGCAAGCGGTCGCACCTGGCGGCGGCCGTCCAGTACTACACGGCCCTCCGCGGCGGGATCGACTTCGCCGCACTGATCCGCCTCGGCCGCGAGGAGGGGACGAAGCCGCAGGTGCTCGCCGTCGGCGTCAACCGGGCGGAAATCCAGGAGCGACTCGCAGCCACGAGCCACCCAGAGGCGGCCGACGACCGCATCCGGCACTGGCTCGACCTCGCCGTCGAACTGCACCACGAGTTCGCGGCCCTGAACGGCCGATTGGCGAAAGGCGGACAGGGGCACAACCGCCGGGTGCTGCTCGACGTGCAATACGGCGGCTACCTGTTCCAGTACGTCCGCCCGCCCGAGTCCGGCGACGACGTGCTGTTCCTGTTCGCCGCGACTGTGCTTCAACAAGAAGTCACGACCCGGCAGTTCGAGGACCACTTCGAGCTGATCGTGCAGGCGGTGCGGAACGTCACCGCCGCGTCTGAACGGCTGTGAGATGCCCGATCAGCGTGAGAAGCGTCCAGTCGCCGACGGCTTGCCGTCGGGGGCGGCAAGAACGTTGTCCATATCAGCACTGCTCAAGGCGCTTTGCTCAACGAGGAAGGTTCTGATGAAACCGCCCTGTGGGGTTACCGATGGTAACCCCAACCACCTTCGACTTATCTCTCAAGGGGGAGCGACGTGATTCCCCGTTCGTGGTGTAAGCCTTGGCTGGCACCATACGACCCGAGACGATGTCCACGTCCTCACTAGAGGAACTGCTCATCCGGCGCTGCAGGAAAAGGGATTTACCGTCCCGAGTAGTATCGCGTGATCGAGAGTCGAATCGGTCATCGGGACCACTCGCCGTCAGGCGGGCGGGGGCGACTGTCCGAAGGCCGCGGAGATGCGTTCTCGCCCTTCCGGGGAAAGCGTTGCGGCAGACGGCGGGGCGGCATCGTCGGCTTCCCAGAGGTGATGCAGTTGCAGCAACTCCCCTCGAAATCGGCGGCACGGGCTACAGAAGAACGTGTGGACGGCGAGCCCCATCCGCTCGACACGCGTGAGGCGAACGTCCACGGATCGGCAAACGAGTTCGACGGCCGTTCGGCAGATCATGGGGCGATCCCTTCGCGGGGCGGTTCGTCGCGGAACCAGTTCTCGGACAGGCACGCCCACATCCGCAACCGCGCGCGGTGGAGCATGACCCACAAATTGGACGGCGTCAGGCCGAGTTCCCGACACGCCGCGTCGCCCGCGACTTCGTCCAGGTATCGCAGGACGAACACGTCGTGCAGGCGGGACGGCAGCTTGCCCAGGCAGGCGTGCAGCGTCGCCCAGAACTCGTCCCGCTCCAGCGGGGTGGTCGGGCTGCCGCGGTCGCACCGGGCCGGTGGAACCTTCCAATCCCCGCGGCGGGTGAACAGCGAATCGGTGAACCCGTCCGGGCCGAGGTCCGTGACCCGCTCGCGGATGCGATGACGGAGCCAGTCGATAACCTTTCGCTTCAGGATGGCGGTCAGCCACGTCTGTTCGGACGACGTGCCGCGGAACCCTTCCCGCCCCCGCCAGGCCGACAGCAGCGTTTCCTGCACCAGATCTTCGGCCACGTCCGCCCGCCGGACGCGGGCCAGGGCGAATCGGTAGAGCGCGTCCCCGTGCCGGTCGAGCCACGCCCGCGGGTCCGATCCGGGGTCGGTCGTCGGGCCGGTCATCACGTCCGCATCGGTCATCGCCGTCCTCGCTTCCGGGCACCCTCGACAACAGGTTTGTCGGCGAACGAGGCACATCCTTACAGGAAAAGTAGAAGCTCGCCCGGCGGCGAGATTTCTCCCGGCCGGTGTAAGGAACGCGCCGGGCCGGCGACTGACCTGCGACGGGCCGGGGCAGTTACCCCGGTGGTCACCCGGCCTCCGAAAAGGATTTCTGACGATGAACTGGCAACGCCACCGCAACACGACGCCCCCCGCCGGCACCCGCCTCGGCATCGAACGGATGGAGGACCGCTCGCTCCCGGCCGCCCTCAGCTTGAACAGCCTGTTCGAGCCGATCAAGGTGGATCGGGCGGGCGACGCGGCCACGGCCGACGTGTACACGGAGACGAACAACCCGAACGCCGGGTTGAACGCCGTCCTTGGCTTCCACCGCAACGCCGACGGCAGCCTGGCGCAGTTCGGCAGTTTCGCCACCGGCGGGACGGGGCAACTCAACATCCCGAAGGCCGTCGGGCCGGACGACGGCGACCAACAGGTGCGGGTGACGGCCGACGGCAAGTTCCTGTTCGCCGTCAACCAGGGTAGCGACTCGGTGTCGGCCTTCCGCGTGAAGGCGAACGGGCGGCTCGACCTCGTCGGCGTGTTCCCCACGGGCGGCGACCAGCCGGACAGCATCGGCATCGCCGGTCGCCGGCTGTACGTCGCCAACCGGGGCGACGCGGCCAGCAACCACCCCGGCACAACGGCCCCCGGCGTCACCGGCTTCGACATCGGGTCGGACGGTACGTTGACGCCGATCGCGAACTCGACGGTGAGCTTCCCCGTCGGCACGCTGGCCACGCAGACGCTCGTGTCTCGGGACGGTCGGTTCCTGTTCGTCGAAGTCGGCACCCTCGCGGGCACGCCGGGCGGCAACACGGTGAACGCGTTCCAGATTCGCGGCGACGGGTCGCTGGTCGCGGCCCCCGGCGGGCCGGCCGGGGCCGGCACGAACGCCCCGTTCCTGCTCGGTGCGGCCGCCCACCCGCGGCTGAACATCGTGTACACCGGGTTCGCGTCGGCTGGTCAGGTCGGCGTGTTCACCTACGACGAAACCGGCCGGACGACGTTCGTCGGCACGGCGGCCGATTCCGGGGCGGCCCCGTGCTGGTGCGTGGTCACCGACGACGGGAAACTGCTGTACGTGACCAACACGGCCACCGATTCGGTCGGCGTGTTCTCGCTGGCCGACCCGCTGCACCCGGTCCAGATTCAGGACCTGCCGCTCGGCGGCCCCCGCGGGGCCACGGCGACCGGCCGGCCGATCGCCAACGCCTTCGAGATCGCGCTCGACCCGAGCGGGAAGTACCTGTTCGCGATCAGTCAGACGACCGACCCGGCGTTCCCGCAGGGGAACCAGTTGCACACGCTGAAGGTGGCCCGCGACGGCACGCTGACGGAGCCGAAAGGCCCGATCGTGTTCGCGCAGAAGGACGTGCCCGCGAACGCCCACCCGCAGGGGTTGGCCGCGGTCGCGACGAGCACCGGCGGCCGCGAGGGCGGCTCGATCGGCCAACTGTTCGGGTCGTTCGACTTCGGGGAGATCCTGTCGGACCTGGACCGGATCATCAAGAACGTTCGCCGATAAGCTCGGACGGGAGTGGTCGCCATGAGTGAAGACGTGGTCGAGATTGGTTCACCTCGGGCCGCCGGGATGTGCCCGGCGACCTGTCGGCGGCACGCCGTGGGCCGCCGGCTGTTGGGTCTGGCGGGCTGGCTGACCGCGGCCTGTACGGCCGTGGCCGTCGCGTTCCTGCCGTTCGACGCGGGGGAATCGCTGTGCGGCATCTGGGGTTGCTTCCCGCCGGTGACGGCCTTGGCGGCCCTGCACCTACTCTGGGCCGTCGGCTTCGCGATGACGGTGTGGACGGTGACGACGGAATGGCCGGCGGCCCTTCGGCCGCTCGGGTGGCTGTTGGTCTTCACCGCCGTGGCGACGGCGGCGGCGGTCCCCGGCCGCGACGTGTTCCGGTGGTTCGATCACGTGCCTGCCGAGGACCACCACTACTGGCCCCGCCGCTTGGGGTACACGCTCGCGACGCGGACCGACGTGCCGCTCGCGCAAACGCTGGCGGCCGGCGTGGCGTACCTGATGCTCGGCCGGCGGGTCGGCGTCGACCGGGCCGCCCCTTCGACGAATCAACCCGCCCAGGTTGTGAACGTGTTAGTTCCCTCAAGTTTGGAGAAGTCATGAGTCCGTTCGTTCGTGTAGTGGCCATCGGTGCCGTGGTGATCGGTCTGTCCGTAGGACTCGGCTCGCTGGCCGGGTGCAGCGGCACGTCTTCGTCCGACAGGATGATGAAGGACGACAAGATGAAGGACGACAAGATGAAGATGGATGAGAAAATGAAGATGGACGACAAGATGAAGATGGATGAGAAAATGAAGGACGACAAGATGAAAGATGACAAGATGAAGGGCGACAAAATGCCCCCCAAGTAGGGCATCCGCGTGTCGATCCGAGAGTATTCTTCCCCCTTCGGGCGAGCCGATGCAGCGCCTCGCGCACAAGCACGACCGGGCGATCCGGTACCTGCACTGGGTGAACGTCCCGCTCCTGGCCGTCATGGTTTGGAGCGGGCTGCTCATCTACTGGGCCTACGACCCGTACCGGATCGCGGTCGGCGGCTTCGTGCTGGTCCAGTTCTTCCCCGACTGGTTCTACCGCGTCCTCGACCTGGAACACGGCCTCGCGACCGGTATGGGGTTCCACTTCGCGTTCATGTGGCTGTTCGCGATCAACGGCCTGGCGTTCGTCGCGTACACGTTCTGGTCCGGCCACTGGCGTGATCTGCGGCCCAACCGCCGCACGCCGATCGAGGCGTTCCACGTCGCCCTCCACGACCTGAAGTTGCGGAAGGAGCCGCTGCCGCCGGGTAAGTTCAACGCGGCCCAAAAGCTGGCCTACACCGGCGTCATCCTGATGGGGGCCGGGTCGGTCGTCACCGGGCTGGCCATCTACAAGCCCACGCAACTCGCGTGGCTGACGTTCCTGCTCGGCGGCTACCAGGCGGCCCGGCTGGAGCACTTCGCCCTCACCATCGGCTACGGCCTGTTCCTCGTGGCTCACGTCGGACAGGTGGTGAAGGCCGGGTGGAACAACTTCCGCAGCATGGTGACGGGGTACGAACTCGTCCCGACTTCCGAGGAGGGGAAGACCGATGTCCGTCCCGAACCCGCCCGGTCCTGAGCCGGACATACGCCGCCTGACCCGCCGTGGGTTTGTACGCGGTGGCCTCGCGGCCGTCGGCGGCTTGCTCGGTTGGACGTGGCTGCGGACGCGGTCGGAGATCGACGGCGTCCCGTGGCCGCTGCGGGCCGTGCAGCGGTTCAACGCACGGCTGTGGGGCGGTGACGGCTTGGCCCCGGAGTTCCCGGCCGACCGTGCCGGCGACATGAAGCTCAACGGCCCCATCGGCCAGCCCGTCAACACCGACCAGGCCGCTTGGACGGTGACGGCCTCGCAGCCCGGCTGGGTCGATCGCGTCTTCCACTTGGCCGACCTCGCCAGGCTGCCGCGAATCGAGATGACGACCGAGTTCAAGTGCATCGAGGGGTGGAGCCAGATCGTCACCTGGGGCGGCGTGCGGCTGGCCGACTTCGTCCTGGCGAACGGCCTCGGCCGGCGGACCGACGGCGAGTGGCACCCGTACGTCTCGTTCGCCACCCCCGACGCGGCGTACTACGTCGGCCTCGACACGCCGAGCGCCCTACACCCGCAGACGCTCCTGTGCGATCGCATGAACGGGACCGCGCTATCCGCCGACCACGGCGGCCCCGTGCGGCTCGTCATCACCTTGAAGTATGGCATCAAGAACATCAAGTGGCTGAACACGATCCGGTTCGCCGACACCCGCCCGGCCGACTATTGGGCCGAGCGGGGCTACGACTGGCACGCCGGGCTCTGAGCAGATTCTGTTTCGAAGGAGAACGACGATGAACGCCAAACTGGTTCTGACCGGGGCGCTGCTGGCGCTGGGCCTCTGCGCGTGGGTGGCCCTCGGCCACGGCGAGGACAAGAAGGACAAGCCGATCCCGGCCCCGGAGTTCGCGGGCATTACCGACTGGGTGAACGCGAAGGCGATGACGGTGGCCGACCAGAACGGGAAGGTGCTGGTCCTGCACTTCTGGACGAACGGGTGCATCAACTGCGTCCACAACTACCCGCACTACGTCGCCTGGCAGGACAAGTACAAGGGCGAGAAGAGTTTCGTCATGGTCGGCGTGCACACGCCGGAGTTCGACGCCGAGAAGGACGTGGACCGGATCAAGGAGCGGGCGAAGAAGAACAAGCTGACGTTCGCCATCGCCGTGGACAACGACGCCAAGACCTGGGCCGCGTGGGGCAACCGGTACTGGCCGTGCGTGTACGTGGTGGACAAGGCCGGCAACGTCCGCCACAAGTGGGAGGGCGAACTCGGCGACGCCGGGTACAAGCAAGTGACCGGACAGATCGACGAACTGCTCAAGGAAGCCGCCCCGAAAGCCAAGTAACCTTTGTGCCCGACCGGCATCGAATCGCGGGCGGTATCCCGCTGTCCGTCAGTGTTCCCCCCCAACAGGAGTTCTGGTCATGGTCTATCGCGTCTTATCGCTCTCCATCGTGATGATCCTCGCCGTGGCATTCGGGCTGGCGTGCGCCGCCCCGCCCGCCAAAGACGTCGGCCCCAAGGTCGGCGACGAGGCGAAGGATTTCGAGCTGACGAACTTGGCCGGCGAGAAGGTGAAGCTGTCGAAGGTGGCCGAGAAGGGGCCGGTGGTGCTGGTCGTCCTCCGCGGTTACCCCGGCTACCAGTGCCCGCTCTGCTCGAAGCAGGTGGCCGAGTTCCGCGGGAAGGCCGACGCCTTCGAGAAGGCCGGGGCGCAACTCGTGTTCGTGTACCCCGGCCCGGCCGACGGCCTGTAGGACAAGGCCGACGAGTTCTTCAAGGGCAAGGCCGACCCGGCCCACTTCACCATGCTAGTCGACCCGGACTACACGTTCACGAACGCCTACGGCCTGCGGTGGGACGCCAAGAACGAGACGGCCTACCCGTCCACGTTCGTCCTCGACACCAACCGGAAGGTGACGTTCGCGAAGGTCAGCACCACGCACGGCGACCGGGCGAAGGCCGACGACGTGCTCAAAGCTATGGCCGCAAAGTGAGATCCGGACGGATTAGCTGAATCAGATAATCGATACGATCGATACGGTTTGAGTCATGCGAATCCGTTTCGGCCCCTGGACCCTCGTCGCCCTGTTGTCCGTCCTCGGTCCCGCGACCGGAGTGGCGGGTGAGCCGATTGCCAATGCCGTCCTGATTCCCGAAGAACTCTGCCAGTCGTCGGCCGTCGTGCCCACACCGTCGGCCGTCGTGCCCACACCGGCGGCCCCAGCCGCGGCTTCCGTCCGCGAGCCTGCCGCCGAGTCCTGGCTAGAGAACTTCTCGCTGTTCACCGGGTTGGAGGCGTACGCCGCCTCGAAGGCCGTGAGGGCCGCGAACAGTTCGCCGGTCGCGCCGTCGTAGGCCTTGACCACCGACGCCCCGCCCGGGCCGGCTCCGACGACGACATCGTCGATCCCGTCCCCGGTCACGTCCGCGGTCGCCACCCGAGCACCGCCGGTGAACCCGTCCTCAAACGCCTGGAACCGGCGGACTTCCGCCCAGGCCGCGTCGTACACCACGATCGCACCCGACCCGCTTCCCGCCGCGGCCGCCGTGTACCGCACCGGCGGCGGGGGGACCGGGGTGACGGTCAGCGTTCCGGTGGCGAACGCGAACGTGTAATTCGCCGCCGCGAGTGTGCCCACGCCGGCGGTGATGGAGTACGCCCCTGGGGCACTGGCCGGGCCGGCGGCCGTGGTGAAGGTCGGGGAGCCGGTCAGCACCGCCGTGTCCCCGTTCACGAAACCGGCGTAGGTAGCGGTGAACGCCAGGTTCGCGGCTCCGACCGGCCGCGTTGCGTTGGGGCGGTGTCGTAACGGGACCTTCGGTTCGCCGCCCCGGCCGTGCCGGCGGGGGCGGCGGCGTGCGGGGCGTACGTGGGCCGGACGCCCGCGGCCACCGAGGCCGGCGAGTCGAGCCGGCCTCGGTGGCCGCGTTCCATTCGCGGGCGACACCCGGGATGACCGCTCACCCCTTCCCGAGCACCCCATCCACGACCCAGCACCCTCGCACATGAACCCCATCGCCCCGGCAGTGGCCCAGAATCGCCGCGTTCTCACACCCGGCGTCCTGCAACGCATCCGCCAGGATGGGCATCCGGTCGAAGGCGCGGTCGGCGTAGATGCCTTCCGCAAGCCCGACGGCGGTCGGCGTGAGCCAAGCGGGGTCGATGTTCACGGGGCGGAACGGGTTGCCGAAGATGTCGCGGAGGAGGCGGGTGATGGATCGCTCGGCCGCATCCCGCTGGCCGAACAACTCGGTGGCGTTCAGTATTTCAGTGGCGACGTAGCACGGATACGGGTTCTGCTTCCTCGAGTGATGCCATTCCCGGTCGCGGTGCGGGCTCCCGGCGTTCAAGATCGCACATCGGACGCTGTGTTCCACTTCTTCCCGGAGTGTCGGACCGCTCTCACTGCTGAAGAGAGCCTGATACCATTCGCGCTCCCGCGATCGAATGGATTCGACTTCACGATTCACCCGTTCTTCCAGGCCGCTCCCATCCGCCACTCCTTCGATCAACTCAAGCAAGTGAGAGAGCGGTGCCGCGTCCGAGAACGGTGCCACCGTCCGGCACCACGCAACGCAAGAGAGCCGCAACTTGCGGTCGGATGCGCCGGTGAAGAACAACCAGTTGAAAAGTCGGTGCGGCCAGTCGGAAGGCCCCGTCCCCGCCAGCCACTCCGCTTCGGTCATCGCCCGCCCTCGGTTATCCCGGCCATGATACCGGGTGCCGGGCCACGGCGATGACTGGTCAGCGGTGTCAGGGAAAGGCCGTGGACGGGTGGTGACGACGAGCGTGCCGGACCGGGTATTTTTCACCGGCGGTGTCCCACCGGACCGAGCGAGCGGGGGCGGTTCGGCCCGGCCGAACGGTCCCGGGGTCGAACCGCTATCGCACCGTCGGGCGGAGGCGGTCGGCGGCGGCCTTCGCCTCGCGCGTCAGCCGGGCGTCGGACGCCCCGCCGGCGAGCGCGTCGAGGACCGCCAGGGCTCCCGGCGTGGCGGTTCGCTCGAGGGCCGTGACGGCCCGCACGCCCGGCACGTCGGCGGCGGACGGGGTAACGCGGGTCAACCGGTCGGCGTAGGCGGCGAGTACCTTCTCCGCCCGATCCCGCTGTTCGACCGAGGGCGTGGCCGCGACCAACTTGCGGAGGGCCGGGGCCGCCGCCGGGCCGAGTTTGAGCAACTCCTTCTCGGCCGCGTCCCGGTCGGCGAAGGCCGTGGCGTCGAGGGCGGCCGCGGCCCTCCCGACCGCCTCCGCGTCGGCGGCGGCCACCGGCGACACGTTCGCCCGCACGACCGCGACGGCCTGGCCCGGCCGGGCGGCCAGGTCCCACCCGGCCCGGTACGCCTTCACGCTGCCCACCGGCACATCACAGACGTTGGCCGATGCCTTCCGCGTGACGGCCACAGGCGAAGCTCACCTGGAAACTCGCCTCATCCTGCCTTCAGTCCTCGGACGGCACGTCGCGTCCACGCTCTACGTCGAGTACGCCAACACCGGCACGGCCGCCATGCCGGCCCCGGTCCTCACGCTCCAGTCGGCCGACCCGGACGGCAGCGACCGGCCGCTCCTCACGCTCGACCAGAGCCGCGTCATTGATGGGTACTGGTCCACGCCCGGCGTGATCCCCGACGGCATCAGCATGTCGGTCCAGATTTACGCCAGCGGGGCGACGCCCGGCATCCTTCAGCCTGGCGAACGAATCCGCGTGCCGGTCTACTACATCGGCCTGCAACAACCATGGGACTTCAGTGATAACAGCATCGAGTTCGAAGTCCGCGTCCACTCGGCCGGCGACACGACGCCGATCGACTGGGCCGGAATCCAGGCGAGCCTGAAGCCGGAGTGGATGGCGGCCGACGCCTGGGCGGCCGTGGTGGCGAACCTCCAGGCCAACGTAGGCCCGACGTACGGCGACTACGTCCGCATGCTCAGCGACAACGCCACCTACCTGGCCCGGCTCGGCGAGGCGGTGAGGGACGTCGGCGACCTGTACGGGTTCGAGGTCCAGCAGGCCGTCGGCCTGTCGCCGGTGCAAACCCTCGCGGCGGCCACCGACGCCGCCGTGCCCGGCCCCGGCCTGGCCCTGACCTTCGGCCGCAGCTTCGGCAACACGATCACCGACCGGTATCAGGTCGGCCCGTTCGGCCGCGGCTGGTCGGCGGCGTGGCAGACGCGGCTGACGGTGGACGCCGACGGTGGCGTCGTCGTCCGCGACTCGGCCGACGCCCAGCGGCGATTCCAGGCCGACACCGCGGCGACGTACACCGGCACGGCCGGCAACGCGTACCGCTTCTACACGCTGGCCACCGACAACGTCGGCCTCACGCAGCCCGCGGCCTCGGCCGTCATCGTGTCGACGCAAATCCCGCCGACCGTCCCGCCGCCGAACACGCCGCCCCAGCTTTCGCCCTTCGGGAATCAGACGATCGCCCAAGACGACAGCACCGGCCCGCTCGCGGTGACGGTCGCCGACAGCGAAACCTCGGCCGGCTCGCTCGTCCTGACCGCGACCTCTTCTAATCCGAGCCTGGTGCCGACCGCGGGCATCGTGATCGGCGGCAGCGGCGCCAGCCGGACGCTGACGATCACCCCCCCAGCTGGCCAGTTCGGGACTGCAGTCATTTCGCTAACCCTGCATGACGGCGACGGCGCGACGGCCTCGGAGTCGTTCGTGCTGACAGTGACGCAGGCCGTCCCGGCCAACACGCCGCCCCACATCTCCGACGTGCCCGACCAGACGATCGCCCAGGACGGCACGACCGGCCCGCTAGCATTCACTGTGAGCGACGCCGAGGCTGCGGCCAACCTGCTCCAGGTTGACGCTACGAGCACCTCGTCCCTCGTCGCCTCCCTCATCGTGTCTGGCAGCGGTGCAGACCGCACGATCCTTGTCACGCCGGTCGCCGGTCAGTCCGGAACAGCGGTCATCGTGCTGACGGTCCGCGACCCGCAGGGCCTAACCGCGACCGACACGTTCACCCTGACGGTGAACCCGGCGTCTTCGCCTCCGGTCACGCCACCCGTAACGCCCCCGGTGACGCCGCCCGTAACATCTCCCATTACTCCGCCGGTGGTGACGCCGGTCGTCCCGCCCGTCACGCCGCCGGTGACGCCACCCGTTACACCGCCAGTCACCCCACCCTCGCCGCCGGTCCCGGTGCCCACCCTCGTCGGCTACCGACAGTTCGCGGTCGGCAGCGGCGGGGCAGGATCGGTTACCCTGTACAACCCCGACGACACGCCCCGGTTCACGCTCGATCCGTTCCCCGGCTTCGACGGCGGCATCCGAACAGCGACGGCCGACTTCAACGGCGACGGCATCGCAGACGTGATCGTCGGCACCGGGCCGGGTCGGGCGACCCGCGTAGCGATCTACGACGGCGTCACGCAAGCACTGATGTTCAGCGTGGACCCGTTCGAGGCGTCGTTCGTAGGCGGCGTGTACGTGGCCGCCGGGGACGTGACCGGCGACGGGGTGCCGGAACTCATCATCTCCCCAGACGAGGGCGGCGGTCCTCGCGTCCGTGTCTTCAACGGCCGCGGGTTTGGCCAAACTGCCGACTTCTTCGGCATCGACGACCCTGCCTTCCGCGGCGGGGCACGGGTCGCCGTCGGCGACGTCAGCGGTGACGGTGTGGGCGACCTGATCGTCTCGGCCGGCTTCGGTGGCGGCCCGCGGATGGCGATCTTCGACGGCACCTCCCTGGCCGACGGGGCGTACACGCGCCGCGTTACGCCCGACTTCTTCGCCTTCGAGTCCACCTTGCGGAACGGGGCTTACGTCACGGTCGGCGACCTGGACGGCGACGGCAAGGCCGAGTTGATCGCTGGCGGTGGGCCGAGCGGCGGCCCGCGGGTAACCGCCTTCAGCGGGGCCGACTTGCTGAGCGGGAAGCAAACGCCGGTAGTCAACTTCTTCGCCGGTGACCCGAACAACCGCGGCGGCGTCCGAATGGCCGTCAAGAACGTGGACGCGGACGGCCAGGCCGACTTGATCGTCGGCTCCGGTGTAGGCGCCGGAAGTCGTGTGACGATCTACTCGGGGCACAACCTCAGCAATGGCGACTACGACCCGTTATCCTCCTTCGACTTCCAGACCGGCTTCAGCGGTGGCGTCTTCGTGGGCTGACAAAGCTGGCTCTTCCGCGGAGTTGGTGAAGATCGCGGATTAGAATGACGGTCGCCCTTCTCCGGTGAGCAGGACGCCCGCTCATGGGCCCGAATGATTTCTTCCCCGCGGCGGCGGACTTCGCCATCTCGGCCACGACCGTCACGACCGACGCCATCCTCGCCGCGGTCCGATGCACGGCCGCGGCGGCCGATTGCCCGGCGTGTCACCGGCCGTCGGATCGGGTTCACAGCCGGTACGCCCGGACGGTCGCCGACCTCGCCGTCCTCGACCGGCGGGTGATCGTCCGCGTCTCGGCCCGGCGGTTCTTCTGCCCCAACCCCGGTTGCGAGCGGGCCATCTGTGGCGTACCGAATTGTAGTCGCAGTCGTTGCCAAATTAAACCGGTAAGGATTTGGCCTTTCGGAAGCCCTGATTGCCGAATTGCGGAGAATTTTGGAGCGTCTCGGCGTGCGAAGACTCGGCGGGCCGAGGTTCGGCCCGCCGAGCGATGGGAGCGGCTATCGTGCCGGTAGCGTCGTACCGCCCTTCGGACGCCGGGAACAATGTCGCTCCAGCAAGCCTTCGAGCACCGCGACGGCGGTGACGAAGTCGTAGCCCAGCCGCATTACGAGATCGATCGTGTTCAGGTTCTTCGCGCACGCGAAGCAGTGGCCGAGGTTGTTCCGCGGGTTCACGGCCGCGTCCATCTCGCCGCAGTGCGGGCAGAGGAAGATGAACCGGCCGTCGCGGATCTTCGACGGCGGGCCGTCGCGGCCGAGGGCCGCGATCAGCACCGCCATCGGCAACTCGTTGCGGACCCGCCGCAGGCGGTCGGGGTCGATCATGGGGGGGGGCTCCGGGATCAGAAGTTCACGAGGTCGACGTCCTTCTGCCAGTGCGGCTGCATCGAGACGCGGTTGACGATCTCGATGTCGACGGTGCGGCTGGCACGCCGGACGGCTTCGATCAGGCACCCCACGCTGAGGTTGCGGGCCTTCCGCAGGACGCCGTCGGCCGACCGGACGATGAGGTCCACGGCCGGGGCCGTGATCGTGTTGTGGCCGAGGCCCACGCGGTCGAGTTCGCGGAGCAGGAAGTCCCGCATCGCGTCGGGATGGCCGCCTGAGGCTCGACCATATGAGTAAGGCGGTGGAAAAGATGCCTCGACTCCTGGGCGGAGACGACATGGACCAAAATAGGTCCTCGTATGGCCCGAAATCGGCCCCCGCGGGCGATAGCGCATGCGGACGCATGTCGACAGTTGACGATCCGCCGGTGCCGAGCCCGGTGCAAGTATCGCTAGAAATGACGGCGAATGAGGGTTGTTGCGGGGAGATGAGGGCGGATGGGGAAAACTCCTCCGGTAGGATTCGAACCTACGACCCGCCGGTTAACAGCCGGCGGGTCGGTCGATCGTCACACGCCCTCCGCCGACCGCTCCCGTTACGCCGGCCTCCGCCCGATTCGATCACGGCCGTTCCGGCTTAATTGTCACCCCGTTTGCGTCACCTCTCTCTGACCGGGGGCGTTACCCCTCGGCGTCTGCCCCGTTCGAGCCCTCCGCCCCGGCTTTCCGCCGGGGGCGGCCCCTTTTCCGACGTGAGATAACCATGCGACCGCGTGACGTTTCGAAGGCTCTGTGCGCCCTGATCCCGACCCGCCGGCCCGTGTACCTGTGGGGGCCGCCCGGCGTCGGCAAGTCGGCCGTCGTCCGGCACGCCGCCGACGCCCTGAAGATGAAGCTCGTCGACGTCCGGGCGACCCTCCTCGACCCGGTCGACCTCCGCGGCCTGCCGAAGGTCACGAAGGACCGGGCCGAGTGGTGCCCGCCGGCCTTCCTCCCCCGGGCCGGCGACGGCGTCCTGTTCCTCGACGAACTGGCCCAGGCCCCGCCCCTCGTGCAGGCCGCGTGCCTGCAACTCGTCCTCGACCGCCGGGTCGGCGAGTACGAACTCCCGCCCGGGTGGGCCGTCGTCGCCGCGAGCAACCGTCAAGAAGACCGGGCCGGCACGCACCGCCTCATCACCCCCCTCCTGAACCGGTTCGTCCACCTCGACCTCGACGTCAGCCCGGAGGACTGGCAGGCGTGGGCGGTCGTCAACGGCGTCGCCCCCGAGGTCCGGGCGTTCCTCCAGTACCGGCCGGCCTTGCTCAGCCAGTTCGACCCGGCGGCCAGCCCGCGGGCGTTCCCGACGCCGCGGAGTTGGGCGTTCGTGTCCGACGTCCTGGCGGGGACGCCGGCCGACCTCCTCCACCGCGTGGTGGCCGGGTGCGTCGGCGACGGGCCGGCGGCCGAGTTCGTCGGGTTCCTCCAGCTGTACCGCGAACTCCCCGACCTCGACGCGATCGGGACGCACCCGGAGGCGACGCCGGTGCCCCGCGAGCCGACCGTCCTGTACGCGCTGGTCGGGGCGATCGCCGAGCGGTGCAAGGCGGACGCGACGCCCGCCCACGGCCTCGTCCAGTACGCCCTCCGACTGCCCGACGAGTTCGCCCTCCTCGCCCTCCGGGACGTCCTCGCCGTGAGGCCGAAACTCGCGGCCCTGTCCGTCGTCCAGCAGTGGATCGCCCGGGCCCGGGCCAAGGGCCTGTTCCTCGCCGCCTGACCCTCCCCATTTTCCCCTTTCCCTCATCCCCACCGGAGACTTCCATGATCGAATCCTGCCTCGACACGGGCGGGGCCGTCGCCTTCTGGGCGGCCTGCGAGTTCACCGACCGCGACCGCCTGCGGGCCGGCCTCCGCCCCCTCGGCCTCGACGAATTTGTGCCCGACCCGCGGCCGCCGGCCGGCGTCCTCAAGGACGCCCTCGAGGAGGCCCTCGGCGGGTCGCGGGTGCTCATCCGCCCGCTCGCCGACCGGGACGGGTTCACCGTCGTCAAGGAGGAACGCGGCCGGCACGCCAACGCCTACGCCACGGCGCTGGTCGCCCGCGTCCGCGACGCCGCCCAGGCCACCGTCGAGTACGACCCGTTCGACGACCGGGCGGCGGCCGTCAACGCCGCCTTCCGCCGGCACGCCGGGCGGATCCCGGCGGCCCAACTGTCCGCGTGCCTGGTCAAGGTCGTGGAGTCCCTCGGGGGCACGCGGCTGCGGCCGACCGGGGCCGTGTACTGGATTCCGGGGCCGAAGCTCGACGCGTGGGCGGCCGTGGCCCGGGCCGTGGAGGCGGCGTCGGACGGGCGGCCGAGCGCCGTGTACGTGATCCGCCACCGCCTCGACGTCGATGCCGTCCGGGCCGTCCGGGACGCCGTCGTCGGCGAGGTCCAGGCCGCCACCGCCCGCATCGCCGAGGAGGTCGCGGCCGGCGACCTCGGCACGCGGGCGCTGGAGACGCGGCGGCAGCAGGCCCACGACCTCCGCGACAAGGTCGTCCTGTACGAAGAGTTGCTGTCCGTCGGCCTGGCCGACCTCCACCGGGCGGTCGACATCGCCGACCAGGCCGCCGCGACGGCGTCGCTGCTCCTCGCTGCCCAACCGCCGGCATCGGCCGTCGGCGTGTAGCGACAACTCTCCCCGAGATCCATCCTCAACTCTGGAAAGGAGTGACTATGTCCACGGCCGCCCACCCGTTCGCCGTCCTGGAGGCCGAGGCCGCGAAGCAGACCGCCTCGGAGGACGCGGTCCGACGCCTGACGGCCGCGCGGGCGACGCTCATCCTCGGCCGGGACGCGCGGAGCGCGTTCTTCGCCACCCTCGCCCTGCGGCTGACGCCCGAAGTCGACTGGGCGTGCGGGACGATGGCCACCGACGGCCGGGTCCTCGCGTTCGACCCGCGGTTCGTGACCGGCCTGAGCCCGGACGAACTCGTCGGCGTGCTCGCCCACGAGGTGATGCACAACGCCCTCGCCCACCCGTTCCGCCGGGGGGGCCGCGACCCGGGGCGGTGGAACGTGGCGTGCGACCTGGCCGTCAACCCCCTCCTCCTGGCCGCCGGGTTCGCCCTCCCGGCCGGGCGGCTCGAGCCCGGGGCCGGGCGGTACGCCGACTTGCCGCGCGGCAAGTCGGCCGACGAGTACTACGCCCGCCTCGCCGAGCCGCCGGCGGGCGGCGCGGACGGGAAGCAGCCCAACGATGCGGATGGCGGCCCCGACCCCGGCGGGTGCGGGGGCGTCACCGACCCCGCCGCCGGGGCGCCCGCGGCGTGCGAGTCGGCGGCCGCGGCGTGGCAGGTCGCCGTCGCCCAGGCCGAGCAGGTGGCGAAGGGCCGGGGCGCGTTGCCCGCCGGGATCGCCCGGACGGTCGGAGCGGTTCGTCGCCCGCCGGTCGACTGGCGGTCCGTCCTCCGGGCGTTCGTGTCGGCCTCGGCGTGTAACGACTACGCGTGGTCGCGGCCGAACCGCCGGTTCCTGTGGCAGGGCCTGTACCTGCCCGGCCTCCGGTCGGAGGAGCTCGGCGACGTCGTCATCGCCGTCGACACGTCCGGGTCGGTCGGGCCGGCGGAACTGGCCGCGTTCGCCGGGGCGGTCGACGCGATCCTGTCGGCGTTCGACTGCGTCGCGACCGTGCTGTACCACGACACCGAGGTCCAGGGCGTGCAGACCTGGCGGTCGGGGGACGGGCCGCTGGTCCTCGCCCCGGTCGGCGGCGGGGGCACGGCACACGCGTGCGTGTTCGACTGGGTCGACCGGCATGGGGTGTCGCCGGCGTGCGTGGTCTGCCTGACCGACCTCGGGACGCGGTTCCCCGACCACCCGCCGGCCGTCCCCGTCCTGTGGGCCGTCGTCGGCGACGCCGACCCGCCCCCGCCGTTCGGCACGACCGTCCGCGTGACCGCGGGATGATCCGAACGGGCCCCCCGTCGTGCGATCCGGCCCGTCGGCCGGGTCGCGTTCACTCCCCCATTCCTTCGGAGATTCCCTCATGGCCGCGGCCGCCGACCCGGTCCCCCTCGACGAGTTCCGCCTTACGATCACCGTCCCCCGCGACTTGCCCGACGCCGACGCGGCGCGGGCCCGCCGGACCCTCGACCACCCCGCCTTTTCGGCCGCCCTGGGCCGCCTGGCGGCCGCCCTCGTCCGCCGGTTCCCGACCCTCGCCGCCGTCACCGTGGCGGTGTCCCGCTAACCCCGGGAGGGAACGAATATCGACCGTCCCCCGCTCGTTCCTGCGTGCGTTCCGCGGCTTGGGCGGCGCGTGCGTCGTCGGCCGCCCTCGCGGCCCGGCCCCGCCGCTCACGCCCGGCCCCGCCGGCGGCGCGAGCGTTCGGGCGGTGCCCGTCGACGAACTCGTTCCGGCCGTCCTGACGTGGAAGCAGAAGGAGCCGAGGGCGTTTCCGTCCGCCGACTCCCGCCTCAAGTCCCCGAACCTCGGCCCGTGAAAGGAGCCGCCGTGACGCACCCCCTGATCCCGCACGTCCGCGACCGCCTCGTGCGACTGACCGACGCCCTCGTACAACTCAAGGCCCGCGTCCGCGAGGCCGTGGCCACCGAGATGGGCCGGATCGTGGCCGAGACCGTCAACGACCTGTTCGCGGCCGCCGTCCGCGGCCGCACCGCGATCCCACCGCCCCAACACCGACCGTACCGGACGGCGACCGCCCGCTGGAACGCCGTCGACGACCCGGCCGCCGAGGCGGCGGACGCCGTCGACCGGTCGGCCGCGGCGTCCAACCCCGTTGCCCCGAGTTGGCCGGCGGCCGTGTCGGCCGGGTTGCTCGCCGCCCAGTGGCTGTGGCAACGGCGGCTCCCGTGGTGGCCGTGCCTGGGCGGCGGCCTGGCCGCCGGCCTGGCCGCCCTGATCGGCCACCCGGCCGTCGTTGCCGCCCTCGGGGCGGTCACCGTCGCCGCCGACCTCGCCCCCGCTCCGACCTTCTAACCCGTCAACCGCCGCCCGGTGATCCGCCCAGCCCCGGGACGTCCGTCCGCGGGTCCGGCGACCTTCGCCCGGCGGCGGGCGCCATCGAATTCCCCTGTTCTTACCCCCTTGCCGATCGGAGATGGACCATGAGCGTGACCGCCGCGTGCCACAACGGCCGCCCCCGCAAGCAACTGAGCGACCAACTCGACCGCCTCGACGGCATCATCGACGTCCTCGCCGACGCCCTGCCGGAGGCGATCCGGGACGGCCTCCGGGACGCCCTCCAGGCCGTCGTCGCCGACGCCCTGGCCGACCCGGCGACACTCGCCGTCGTCCGCCGGGCCGTCGTCACCCCGCCGCCGGCCGCCGCCGCCGGCCCGTCCCGGCGGGCCGCCTTCCTCGCCCGCTGCCAGGAGGCCGCGGCGGCCGTGCGCGCCGGGGCGACGCGCCTCGCCGCCCGGGCCCTCTCCGTTGTTCGCGGCGGCGTCCGGCGGGCGGAGGCGCTCGTCGCCGCGGCGGCCTCGAAGGTCGCGTCCGTCCGCCGGGCGTGCCACGTCGCCTGGCACCTGAAGCGGGCGGCGGTCATCGCCGTCGCCGTCGGCGCCGCCGTGGCGGTGGTGTCGCTCGCCTCCCACCCGGTCGCCACCGCCTTGAGCGGCGTCGGGGCGGGCCTGACGGCGTTCGCCGTCCAGGCCGGCCTGTGGTGCCGCCGGGCCGTCCGCCCGTGGGTCGCCTGACCCCGGTCGGGATTGTGCCAAAGAACGGCGGTCGACGGGCGGGGAGTACCCGCCCAGTCGACCGCCGTTCTTTACGGGTATGAACCATTCAGACGCCGCGAGCTGCGGCGAGGCACGCTCGTTACGAACCGCCGGTTGTCGTTGAGGACACCGCCGCATGAGATGTCCCACGCGGGTGTGGGGCAAGAAGCCACGCCTTCTCCCGAAGGCTTGGGGCCGTTCCTTCTTGGGGCCGGTCGATGATGGCTATGGGCCGCGAGCCCGTTTTTTTAACTGACCACCCCTACGGCTCACCCGCATGAGCCGCGAGCTCGAAGAGGTAGATGCCGCTCGGCCCAATCGCAATGGAGTCCCAGCACGACGACCGGACGGTTCGCGTGCGCATACCGCCGCCGTGCGTTCCGTGCCGCGAGGCCCCGCCCGTACGAGGGCCTCGCGGCACGGAACGCACGGGCCGAAGGGAGGTCGGGATGAGGTTCATCGGGTTGGACCTGCACAAGAAGATGCTCGTCGTGTGCGCCCTGGACGACCGGGGCCAAGTGCTGTTCCGCGAGACCGTCGAGTGCCGCCGCGAAGCCCTGGAGGCGTTCGCCCGTGTCAAACTCCAGGCGACCGACCGGCTGGCCGCTGAGGCGACCACCAACACGTGGGCGGTAGCCGACATCCTCCGGCCGTTCGTGGCCGCCGTCACCGTCGGAAACCCGCTCCAGATCAAGGCCATCGCCCAGGCCAAGGTGAAGACGGACAAGATCGACGCCGAGGTGCTGGCGCACCTGCTCCGGTGCGACTACCTGCCGACGGTCTGGACGCCGGACGCGGCCACCCAGAAGCTGCGGCAGCTCACCACCGTCCGCGGCGGGGTGATCGCCGACCGCACCCGCATCAAGAACCGCGTCCAGAGCCTGCTCGCGCAACTGCTCGTCGTCCCCCCGGTCAAGGTCGTGTTCTGCCGCAAGGGGGTGGCCTGGCTTCGGGCCGTCGCGCTGCCGGCCGAGGTGCGGTCGGCCGTGGACCTGTACCTGCGGCTGTACGACGCGGTGGACGCCGAGCTGAAGAAGATCGACGACCAGCTCATGGGGATGGCGTACGACGACGGCCGGGCCAAGCTGCTCATGACGTTGCCCGGCATCGCCCACGGCGTCGCCCTGTCGCTGCTCGCCGCCCTCGGCGACATCGGCCGGTTCCCGGACGGCGACCACGCGGCCAGTTACCTGGGGCTGACCCCGCGGCTACGGCAGTCGGCCGGCAAGCGGCACTACGGCGGCATCACCAAGGCCGGGTGCCCGCAGACCCGCGCCATGCTCGTGCAGGCCGTCCAGGCGGCGTCCGACCACCCCGGCCCGATCGGGGCGTTCTTTCGCCGGCTGCGGAAGAAGAAAAAGTACAACGTGGCGGTGATCGCCACGGCCCGCAAGCTGGTGACCATCGCGTACCTGATGCTCAAGCACAACGAGCCGTACCGATACGCCAAGCTGGATGTCGTGAAGAACAAGCTGACCGACTGCCGGCGGAAGGCCGGGTCGGCGAGCCGCTCGGAGCACGAATCGGACGGGAGCCGGCTGAACGACCTGTACCGGGAGCACGGGCTGCCGGCATGCCAGCCGCCGGCGGCGTGGTCGGCCGGCGAGCGGCGGGGCCACGCCGACCCGGCTGTGACGGCCTTCGCGGAGGAGGCCCACGGCCCGCCGGCGAAGAAGTCGCGATCGAAGCGGAGGGCATCAACCACGTCCGAGTAGCGACACGATCCTCCTCTTCCGCGAGGGTGCGGCCCGCCGGGTGGCGGGCCGCACGCGGTCGCCTTTTTTTATCACTTGGCCCGTGGCAGCAACCGACGTGACGTGGGCATCGGATGCCGGATGAAATCCCGCAATCCGGAGAGACTACGCTTGACAGGGTTCAGAGGTAGCCCCCAGGCCGAGGGCCCTCGGCCCCGGCGTCCACGCGACTGAAGAGCGCCGCCAGGGACAGGTCGAGGGCGGCGGCCAGCCGCTCGACGTTCACCAGGGACAGGTTCCGCGTCCCCCGCTCGACGTCGCTCAGGTACGTCCGGTGGATCCGGGCGGCCGCCGCCAGGCCCTCCTGGGTCAGCCCGAGCTCCTCCCGCCGGGCCTTGACGGCGAACCCGAACCGCTCCCGGACGTCCGCCCGGCCCTTCTTTTTCCCCATCCCCCGACGATGGCAGCGTGTAGATGGGGATGAACGCTGGTTGCCGGAGAGGGTGGGTGTGGTCACCATCAACAGGACCACACCTTCGAGGACCAGCCATGCCCGCGGCAACGACGACCGGCCCCGTTTTCGTGGGCCTGGACTACCACACCCTGTCCGTCCAGGTGTGCGCCCTGGACCGCGGCGGCCGCGTGTTGCTCAACCAGAGTTGCGCGAACGACTGGCGGGCCATCCGCGACGCCGTCGCCCGGTTCGGCACCGACGTGCGGGCGGCCATCGAGGCGTGCAGCGGGTCGGCCGATCTGGCCGAGGAACTGGTGACCAAAGCCGGGTGGCTGGTCGACCTGGCCCACCCCGGGTATGTGGCCCGCATGAAGGGCAACCCGGACAAGACGGACTACTCGGACGCCAAGATGCTCGCCGACCTGGAGCGGGTCGGGTACCTGCCCAAGGTGTGGCACGCCCCGGCCGAGGTCCGCGAACTGCGACGGCTCGTCCGGTACCGCCAGCAGCTCGTCGGCGAGCGGCGGAACGTCAAGCTGCGGATCGGGGCCCTGCTCCGCGACAACCGGGTAGCCGCCCCCGAGGGCGTGAACCCGTGGACGGTGGCGTGGCTGACGTGGCTGACCCGCGACGCCGCCCTGAGCGAGCAGACGCGGTGGGTGATGGACCGGCACCTGGGCCGCCTGAAGGCCCTGGCCGGCGACGTCAAGGCGGCCGAGCAACGCCTGGCCCAGGTCACCGCCGAGGATGCCCTGGTCGTGAATCTGCTGACGATGAAGGGGATCGGCCTGGTCACGGCGGCCACCATCCGGGCCGAGATCGGGCGGTTCGACCGGTTCCGGACGGGCAAGCAGGCGGCCCGGTTCTGCGGGCTGTCGCCGCGGAACGCGTCGAGCGGCCAGAAGCAGGCCGACGCCGGGCTGATCAAGGCCGGCAACCCGCAGCTGCGGGTCGTGCTCATCGAGGCCGCCCACCGGCTGGTGCGGTACGACGCCCGGTGGAAGAAACTGGCGGCCGACATGAAGGGCCGGGGCAAGCCGGGGAGCGTGGTGGCCGCGGCCGTCGCCAACCGGTGGGTGCGGTGGCTGTTCCATCAGGTGCAGCCGGTGAAGGCGGCGGCGTAACGAGCCAAGAGCTGGCGAGGAGAAGAGGAGAACCACTGCGAGCCCGCGGTGTGACGACGCGCTCGGTCTAGTCCTGGGTTGCCGACCCGTCGGCCACTCGACTGTAGTTGGGGCAGTCGTCACCCGCTCGGAACCGACCCACTTGGGCTACGGGTTCACCCCGGATGCTCGGATCGAAGACTGGGCTGCACGCGGTGGCTTGAACGAATCGACTCGCTTGCTGTTGACAATCGGCCGGCGTTCATCGAAGACTATCCGTGTATCGACGATGAGTGACATTCGGCCGATCCCGCCGCCGGCCGTCGGCGGCCGGTCCCCGGGCGGGGGGGACCGCGCGGGGGACGGCCGCCCGCCGCGGGGGGATGGTTATGGCCGACGGGTCGTGGTACTACGCCAAGGGCGGGCAGCGGCTCGGCCCGTTCACGTTCGCCCAACTCCAACAACTGGCCGGGGCCGGGGCCGTCGCCCCGGACGACCCGGTGACGCGGGACGGCGACGCGGGGGTGGCGCCCGCCGCGGCCGTGCCCGGTTTGATCACCCCGGCCCCGCCCGCCGCCCCGCCGAGCGGGGGCCTCACCGCCGCCTGCCCGAAGTGCCGGGGCCGCGTCGCCGAACCGGTCGACGCGTGCCCGCACTGTGCGTACCCGCAGGCCCCGCACCGCGCCCGCGAGCCCGGCCGGGAACTTGTCCCGTGCCCCGGGTGCGGCGTCCGCAATGACCTCCGCCGGCACTACTACCCGATCGGCGACTGCCGCGGGTGCGGTCGCCCGCTCGCCGACCTCCACCCCGACCGGGTGTTCGACCACCGGGTGAACTCCGCCTACCAGGACTACCGGGGGTGGCGGGCGGGGGTTCAGTGGGTCGTTCTGCCGACGGCCGTCGCCCTCGGTGCCCTCGCGCTCGTGGCCCTCGCCGGGGCCGCCGTCCCCGGCCGGAGGCCCGGACCCCTATTCGCCTTCGGCGGGGCGGCCGGGGTGCTGGCCGCCGACTACCTCCTGCCCGCCGCGTACTACCTGGCGTTCGTGTGCGGCCGCCGCACCCTGCCCGCCCCGCACGCCGGCCGCGCCATCACCCCGGCCGAGTGGTGGGCGGCCGGCCGCCGGGCGGACGAGGTCTACCGGGCCTTATCTCCCGCCGGCCCGGCGGCCGGGCGGGGGTGGCCGTGGTGGGTCTACGCCGGGGCGGGAATCGCCATGCTCGTCGCGGCGGCGTACACGGACGCCGACGCCGAGGCCAACCGGCGGGCGGTGGCGGGCATCGTCGCGGCGGCCGACGCCGCCCGGGCCGGTCAGGTCTCTGCGACCAAGGCGGAGGGCCTCTTCACGCACGAGATCCGCCTGCAGAACGACGGGCCGGACGCGTTCGGCGGGTGCGACCTGACCGTGACCGTGTCCTTCTCGTCCGGCCGGCGGAAGACGGTCGACCGGTCCTGGGCGGGGTGGGCGGTGGGGGAGCGGAAGTCAGTCGGCGTGCCCGCCGACGGGCGGGTGGACCGGGTCGTCGTGGCCGGCACCGTGACCGACCCGGCCACCGGCGCCCCGGGGCGATTGGAGAAGACCTTCGACTGGCCCGCCGGCCGGCGGTAGGGGCGGTCGGGGAGGCCGCGGGCGCTCACCCCCGCCCGGCGTCCGGCGGGGACGGGTTCTCCGACTGCCGACTCTTCCGGGCTCGCTTCAGGGCCTTCTTCACGGCCTCCAATTCCATCGGGTTTCCCGGGTGGAGGCGGTTCCACCGCATGCGGACTCGGGTCGGGCTCCGGTGCGTGTCCGCCGACGGGTCCTCGTACATCCGCAGGAGTTGGTCGTCCCGGTCGGCCCACTGCCGGCGTCGCGCCGGCGGGCTCGACCGCGGCACCAGCCCGCCCTCGAGGGAGATCCAGGCCTGACGGTACCGGAATGGCGGGAGCGAGTCGCCGAACGCCGCCTGTCCGTCCCCGGTGCCCCGGAACAGGGTGGCCCGGTCCACTCCGAGTTCGGCGAGGGCGTCCCCGACGGCTGACGGCCAGAAGTCCGCGCCCGGCGAGTCGTCATCGAAGTAGACCTCCGCCACCGCGTCCCCCAACGCACACCACGCGGCGGTCGCCGGCACGCGCCCCCCGAGCCACTCGCGGACGCCCGCCGCGAGCCGATCGAGGACGGCCGCCAACGACTCCCCCGCCGCCCGGTCCGGGCACTGCCGGCGGCGGATCAGCTCGGTGCCGAGCGCGTTCAGTTGTTCGGTCCACGACGTCCGCACGGAGCTACCCGGCGCCGGCCCCGGCCAATCGTCGTACGCGGCCAACAGGCGGTCGAACGCACTCCGCGCATCCCCGTACCCCTCCGCCGTGCCGCACGCCTCGGCGTACTGGAGCGTGATCACGGCCTGGCGAAAGCGGAGCTCCAGGCGGTAGGGCCGCAACTCGTCGTCGGTCATGGTGTCCCCTCCCGTCCCCCAGAATTCCCCCGCCGTTCCCCGCCATTTTACCCGTTCCATCGTCCCCCGGACGGCCCGTACCATGTCACACATCACACCGTTTCCGCGGCCGTCTGCCGGCGAAGGCCTGGGCGAGGCGCCCCGACGGGGGCGCCCAGACGCATTCCCAAACCGAGGGTTCAGGCGCCGGCGGCCCGGCCGGGCGACCGGACGCGGCGAACGCAACGGGGGCGACCGAATCGCCCCGAGGAGGGCTTCATGCGACTGACGGTGAAACAGGCGGCGGAGAAGGCCCAGGTCAGCCGCAGCCTGGTGTACGGCCTGCTCCGAACCGGGCGACTGAAGGCGTTGCGGATCGGGGTGCGGGGGAGGGGGAAGTGGCTGATCGAGGTAGAGGAGCTCGACGCCTTCCTGGAGTCGTGCCGGGCGGCGGGCCCGCCGCCCGCCGCCCGGCCGCCGCTCAAGCACCTCCGCTGATCGCCTTCCGCGCCGCGTCCCGCATGTGCTGCACCTGCTCGGCGAGGTGGCCGTACGTGCTCGACACCATCTCCGTGCTGGTATGCCCGAGTAACTCGGCGACCTGAGCGACGCCCACACCGTTCACCAGGGCGTTGGTGGCGTAGGTGTGCCGGACGTTGTAACAGACGAAGTGCTTCAGGTGCGGGAGCTTCGCCCGGAGCCGGAGGAACCGGCACCGGATGGCCTGGCGGGTGAACGGGGTCTTCTTGCGGGGGCCGCGGAACAGGGGCCCGTTCGGCTGTTCGGCCGCGAGCGTGCGGCTGAGTTCGACCATGGCCGGGGTGAGGTAGACGACGCGGGGCTTGTGCGTCTTCTTCGCCGTCTTGTGCTCGGGCAGGCGCCACACGCCGGCGGCGAGGTCGACGTGCTCGGCCCGAACGCGGGCCACCTCGGACGGCCGGCAGCCGGTTTCGAGCAGGGCCTGCACGAACCGCTTGAACGCCGTGTCGCGGATCGCACCTACGATCTCGGCGACTTCTTCCGGGGTCAGGATTCGAGTACGCCGGTTCGCCCGCCCGGCCTTGACCTTCCGTAGCGGGTTGGGGGAGAGCACGCCTTGCAGGTCAGCCCACGAGTACGCCGACTTCACCGCGATGATCGCGTGGCGGCGACCGCCCTTCCACGAGGGGTTGTCATCGAGCCAGCGGGAGACGTGGAACGGCTTGATGTCGGCGGCGAGCAGCGTGCCGTATGCATCGGTGAACGACTGAAGGAAGTGCTTGTAGTTGTCGTAGGTGACGCCCGCGTGGTGCGTGTGGCTGTGTTCGAGGAACAGCTCGCACAACATGCGGACGACGAGCTTGTCGGTCTTCGGCAGGTTCGCCGGGTCGGTCGCCATCAGCTTGTAGAAGGCGTCGAGGATCGGCGGCGGAGGAAGCCAGCCGGATTTGGATTTCTTGGGGGGCGGAAAATCGGCGGGGTGATCGCCGAGGCGGACTTGCTTGCCGTGATGCTCGACGTACCAAGCGTCGAGGGCGGCGCGATACCAAGGCTTTGGCTGACGCATCGAGTAAACCTCCCGTGAAGCACGGGTGAGCCGGAAGGCTTACTCTTGGCCCCTCCCTCGTGTCACCGGGGGAGGGGTTTTGCGTTACCCTGCATCATACCCTGCACAAGATCTTTTGCGACTGCGTGTGCGTTTCTCGCAAAAGCCTTGTTTTTCAGGGTTTCCTCTAAGTCGGGCTGACAGGATTCGAACCTGCGACCTCTTGGTCCCGAACCAAGCGCTCTACCAAGCTGAGCTACAGCCCGTTGTCACATGGAATTTAATAGAGACACGCCGCGGTTTGTCAACAGCTTCTTGTCGCAAGTTCAAAGCTACTCCTGAATTCTTTCTGGTCTCAGTACTTTCCAATTGAGTTAGGCCATTTCGTCACGAGGTAAGGTGCTCTGGGTAGGTGATAGGTGGCGGTCCTATTTTCCTCCCGACGAAGACTGATGATGAGCCAACGCCACGAGATCTCAGATGCCGACTGGGACCGGATCAAGGGCTACCTGTCCGGCCAGCGCGAGCAGCAGGACAACCGGCGGTTCGTCAACGCCGTCCTGTGGATCGCCCGCACCGAGGCCGCGTAGGCCGAGCGGCTCGGCAACGGCCATTCGTCCAAAGCCGTGCCGGGGGACTTTGGCCCGATCCCGCCGGGCATGTCCCGCGACCGGGACGGCTTGTTCGAGCCGTCGCTCGTCGCCGAGCACCAGCGGCGGCGGACAGGTTCGACGACGTGGGCGCGGTGGGGAGGGTGTCCCTGGCGATCGACGAGGCGTCGAAGGGGTGGGTGACGCCGTTCGTGGGGCGGATGGCGGCGTGGAACCCCTTCGCCATCGCGTCCGCGAGGCGAACCGCCTCTCAGCGGCGAGCGACGGCCCGGACGCCGCCCACTTTCTGGAGGAGTATCCCCTGACCCGGGATGACATGGGCGGGAAGTGGTCGCGGCGTTGGCCACGGAACGGCACCGGTTCGTGGCCAACGCCGCGACCGCCGGCCTGCCGGAAGGGGCGTTGGGACTGTCGATCTTGGAAGGCGAGATCCGCCAAGACCTGGCCGGCGGGGCGCACTTCGAGCCCCGGGCCGTGGCCCAGCTGACCGACGGCGACCTGTTCGCCACGATCGACTCGATCGAAGTCGTGCCCGTCGCCCCGCTCACTGCGGCGCACGGGGTCGTTTATCCGTTCGGCATCGACGGCCGGTTGTGTTGGAACCCAGCGTCGAACCGCGTCGCGTTCGGATCCCGGAATTCCAGATCGGCTGCCGCGCCGATCTGCGCGAATAACTCCCGCGCCCGGCGGCGGTGGACATCCGCCGTCGGGTCATCGGGGGGCAGGCGTCGGGCCAATTCGGCGTGGGCTTGGGCTTGCTCGTACGGCATGCGGTATCGTTCGGCTGCGGCCAGGCTCTTACGCCAGGAACGAAGGGCTTTCGCGTGATGTCCTTTCTGCCACTGGTAACGGCCGCGGACCAAGTGCGAAGTTGGTTTTCCGATCGGGTACATCAAACTGAACTGACTGAGAACTGTGCAGAGGTGCGACATCCGGCGGTCCATCTCGGGCGCCATCGCGGGGTTGTCCGTCCAGAGACCCAGGTAAACCTCGGCCAGCCCCCGGTACGCGGGTGGAAGGTAGTGCGAAATCTGGTTCGTTCGCGAGATGATCGCTTCCGCCTGTTCGCAGGTTTGCTGGGCGAGAGCCTTCTCGCCCCGTCGCCATTGCGTGACCGCTAGCACACCGTAGCCGAGAATCTGGTCGGCGAGTGGGATCGTCGGGTGCGCCTGGAGGCAACTCGCCAACGCCGTCTCCAACGGCAGCCACACCGCGGCGTCCGCTTCAAGTGCCAACAGGCACGCCAGCCGCCAACTCAAGCCCCAGACCTGGACTTGCGGGACCATCTGGAGCGTGCCGACTTGACGAATCTGTTCGGACAGTTCGGCGCTGGCTCGATAGTCTCCCTTCCGCGATAGGGCGTTGGCCAGCGTGAACGCGCTCTCGTACCACCGACGGCGCTCGCCGATGCGGGCGGTGATCGTCATCGCCTCCCGCAAGTTGTCCTCGGCCTCTTCCCAGGCGCCGACGGTCACCCAATAGACGCCGCGGATGAATTCGACGTAGGCACTGCACGACTGTTGCCGAACCCGTAAGGCCATTTCCCTCGACCGCCGCGCGTAAGCCCGCGCCGATTTGTGCATGAACAGCAGACCACAGAATACCGCGGCGTGGGCGTAGTTCCGCGCGAGTTCGGGGCACTCGCCGACGGTTTCGGAGAGGTTTAGCGCCCGGAACGCGGCGTGGATCGACGGCACCTTCGCGTTGTTCAGGTAGTAGATTTGCACCAGTCGCTCGTAAGCTCGCGCGGCCTCGATCCGTTGGGTGGCCTGGTTTTTCCCGCGACCGAAGAACCATCGCGGGAACGCCCGGTGGACGCGCTGTTTCGTGAACTCCCAGAGACTCGCCGCGACGAACCCCGTGCCGGTGCGCGGCGACGGGTAGCCCAGGAGATTGAGCGCGATCGTGAAATGCCGAAGGGCCGTGCCGAGGTCGCTCAGGTTGTAGTGCGCCTCCGCGAGTTGCCGCTGCCAGCACGCCCGGCGGAAGAGATCGGCCTTCGATCCCGTGGCCTCGTCGAGAGAGATTGCCTGCGTAAAGAACGTCACCGCCTCTTCGGGGGCGCAGTCCCGCATCGCGCTCTCGCCGGATTTTTCGAGGTAGTCGATGGCCTTCGCCACGCGGTCCGTGTTCGACCAGTGCTTTGCCAGCAGCGGGAAGTAGGGCGACAGGTCCGCTTGGTGGTGACGCTCGTACCACTCGGCCACGATCTGGTGCAGCTTCTTCCGCTGGGCCGGCGGCATCATCTGGTACGACACCTCCTGCGTGATGACGTGCTTGAAGCTGTAGGCCAGGTCCGGGGCCGGCGTGTCGAGCATGGTGAGGCTTTGCGACGTGAGCGTGTCGAGGTGGCGCTCCAGGTGCGGCCGGTCGTCCTCGATCGGCGAAACGTCGTGCAGCAAGTTCCGGGTGAAGGTCCGGCCGATCACGCTGGCGACTTTTAGCGTGAGTTGCTCCTGCGGGGCGAGGCGGTCGATCCGACTGGTGACGACGGCCTGCACGTTGTCGGGGAAGGGGAGGGTGCGGAGGTCGGCTTCCGAAGCGACGACGCAGCGCCCGTTCTGAATCCGAATCTTGCCGGTGTCGCGGAGCGAGTAGGCGAGTTCCTCGATGAAGAACGGATTCCCCTGGGCTTTCGCCCGCAGCAACTCGGCCATCGACTCCGGCACGTCCGTCACGCCGAGGCGGCGCTTCACGAGGGCTAAGCTTTCCTCCGCGGACATCGGGCCGAGCGGGAGGCGGTGCGTCGTGCCGGCGGCCGCGATCGGAACGAAATCCCGCGGCAAGGGCTCCAGCAACGGGCGGGTCACGATGACGATCAATAGCGCGGGCACCTGTTGGCTCGCTTGCCGCAGCAGCGCCCACGAAGCCGAGTCGAGCCAGTGGCAGTCTTCGAGGATCAATTGCCGCGGTGCCGCTTCGGTTTCCCGCTGGAGCAGTCGGATCAGCAGCGCGTTCGTGTTACTGAGGCGGACTTCCCCCGTCATCTCGGCCGTCAGCGGCGAGTCGGGGAAGTCGAGTGAGAGAACCCCGTTCAACAGCGCCGCGCGCGATTCTAACTCGGGGTCGAACTCCAGCAGTTGTAAAACCTGTAGGCATTGTTCTTCCGTCGGCTCACTGGCGTGGAGGTCGAAGAGTTGGCGGAAGATCGACCGCCACGCAAAGTACGGCGTCGAGCGTTCGATCGCGAGGGCGGCCCCGAGCCAGGTCGTCAGTTCCAGTTTGTGGGCGATGCGGAGGACGTTCGCGACCAGCGTGGACTTGCCGATGCCGGCCTCGCCCTCGATCAGCACGACGGCCGAGGCGCAGTCTTCGAGCGTCTTTTGGGTGATCTCTTCGAGCTGGCGCTGTTCCGCAGACCGCCCGACCATCTGCTGCGAGCGCTTCAAGTCCACGACGTCTTGGGCAACTCGGAGCGGCCGGAAGACGGGGGTGGGGTGGGCCTTGCCTTTCAACGGGATCGGCGGGAGGACGTTCCATTCGAAGCGGTCCTGCGCGAACTTATAGGTCCGCTCGTCGCACAGGATGCCGCCCTTCGCCGCTTGCATCAGGCGGGCCGACAGGTTGACGAGGTCGCCGATGATCGTGAACTCGCACCGGACGTCGCTGCCGATGACGCCACAGAAGACGCGACCGCTCGTCACGCCGACGGAACTGGCCCACCCGAGTTCCGTCAGCTTCGCGTGGATCGCGAGCGCGGCCAGGGTACCGCGGAGCGGGTCGTCTTCGTGCGCGAGCGGCGGCAACCCCAGCGCGGCCACGAACGTCACGCCCTTCTCGTCCGTGCTCAGCTTGTTGACACTGCCTTCGTAGTGGTAGAGGGCCTCCTGGAGCGCCACCATCACGGCTTGCGACTTCGCCAGGGTCGTGCGGAAGGTTAGATCGGGCAGGTTCACGAACAGCACGGTCAGCCGGCGGATTTCCGCGAGCCACCCGCTTTGTCCCGCCGCGAGCCGACGGTGAATGGCGGCCGGGATGAAACCCAGCAGGTTCGGGACGGCTTCGGGCGAGACGGTCGGGACCGCCAGCGGTATCGGCGGTCGAGTCCCGGAAACGGCATCGAGGCGTGTGAACTCGGGCGTGAGGGCCGTGCCCGTGGCCGAGTCCTGGAGCAAGTTCCAGGCTTGCTGGCCGAGGACGACCCAACCGGTTTCGCCGACGCCGGCGGCCATTGTCGCCTCGACAACCGGGGGGCCGACGACGACGAACTCCCACCGCTGGTAGACGCCGCCGATGCTGACCGCGGACAGCGGGCCCGCCCCCACGCCCGCCCGGAGGGACAACCGCTGCCCCGCTGCCGCCGCGAACGTCGTCATCGCGGCTTGCACCTGCAAACCGCAATTCGCGGCAGCGCGGGTGACGCCGGTAAGTTCGTGTTGGGCCTGTACGGGCCAGAACGCCAGGAGCGCGTCGCCGGCGAACTTCACCACATCGCCACCGTTTTCGACGATCACCTCGATGAGCTTGCCGAAGTACGCATTAAGAATCTGTGTGAGTTCCTCGACGCCGTCGGCCCCCTTCGACGCCAGCCGTTCGCTGAGCGCGGTGAAGCCGGAGATGTCCGCAAACAACACCGCACCATACGACGCCTCCGCCGAGGCCGATGGGGCCGTGCCCGTTATCAGGTGGCGGAGCAGCACGGCGGGCACAAACCGTGAAACATCTTCGGGGCGGGCCAGTGCGGTCATAGTCGGTCGGAACGGGCGACCCATCGCCGGTGAAAGGATTCGGGCACATCCAAAATCAGTCTGATGGGAAGGGCCGCCCGGGTCAACGAGAATTGCGAAGGCATGAACGATCAGGCGTCCTGAACCGGGATGCGGAAACAGGTGGCGCGGGTCGCCGGCGTTACTCGCTCACCCCGGCTGTTCCAGCAAGACCTCCCACTCGACCGCAATGACGCCGGTCCGCAATTCGAGGTCCTGCTCCAAGTCGGCTACGGCCGCGTCGTTCCGGGCCGGGAGTGTGACGTGGACCAGCACCGACGCCTGCTTCCGCCGCTTCGAGTGCTTCGACTTCACCGTGCCCACGACCCAACCCTTCCGCGCCTCGATTCGGCGGCGGACCTCGTCCTGGACGTCGCCCCGCTGTTTGCCCTGACAGATCACTTTCACGAGATACGTCGTCTCACCACCCATGGCCCGGACCCACACGTCGACCCGCCGCGCGAGCGGGCGGACCCCGACGTTGATCCCGAGCACCAGGGCCGCCCCGATAACGCCCTCAATCGGGAAACCCATCCCGGCCAGCACCCCGACGGCCGCGCTGCACCAGAGCGTCGCCGCGGTGTCAATGCCCTTGACGTTGAGTCCCTCGCGGAGGATCACCCCGCCGCCGAGGAAGCCGACTCCGGAGACGACGTAGGACGCGACTCGGGTCGGGCTGTTCGTATCCCCGGCGAGGCGGGAGACCGCGACGAAGATCGCCGCACCGAGGCAGACCAAGGCGTTCGTTCGCAACCCGGCGGGGTGCTGGCGGACTTGCCGCTCCAGCCCGATCAGGCAGCCCATGATCAGCGCGATCGTGCAGTCGATGAAGAAGGTGGTTGTGGTCATTGTTGGCCTGAGTATTTATGCAACTCTGGGTGGTAAGTCTTCCGCGGTGCAGCTCGTATGATCCACCGCACGACGAACGGATGCCGAGCGGTCGCTTTCCGTGATTGACGGGCGCTCTCGCTCGGCATCCAATCGGCCACGGTCAAGGGCCGGCGAGCGTGTCGGCCGGGTCGGGTTTCACGTCGAACGCCCGCACTACCACTGATCCGCCGCCTGGCAGGGGAATGAGAACTGCGTCGGTGAGAGGCGGCTGGCCCCAAGACGGCACGTCGGCGGGTTCGCCATCCCTCGAATCGGCGGCTAGCACGATCAGGAGAGCGGCTGACCGCTTCCACCCCAGCCCCAACAGTCGCGCGATCGCGGCTTCCGTTCGCGCCTGCCAATCCTCGTTCCGGCCGTTTCGGGCGGGCGCCACCACGAACTCGGCGAACAGCCACAGATGGTGCCCCGGATCGCCGACGCCGCCGACCCGCAGGCCGCCTCGTGCTGCTGATGGCCGACCGTCGGCCCCGGTCACCCCTTCGCTGCCGTAGGTCGGGCGGAACTCAACTTCACCGAATCGGCCGCCGGCCGACCGGCAGGCCAGGTACGCCTCGCCCTCCAGCCACCCGTCGAACGGGGCGTCGGTCGCCACCAAGTGGGCGAGGTCCGCTGCCTGCCCCGCCAGGCGTGCGCAGACGGTGTGGAATACATCGGCCGCGAACCCGTGCGTGTCGTCCATGGAAAGATGCCACTCCCCATCGCGAAAGGGTTCACTGTCCGCCGGCCTCGCGTTGGCCGACGGCAGGCCACCGGCGAGGCTCGCGATCTCGCACTATTTCTTCGCGTAGCCCTGCCAGAGCCACTCCAACGCCTCCGGAAGAGTCTGCCGGGTGACCTTCCCGTCCGTGTGGCCGGCCGCCTTCGCGAAGACGTAGCGGTAGTGGTACCCCTTCGCCTTCAGGGCGGCGGCCATCCGCTGGTTCGCCAGCACCCAGTTGTGCAGGCTGGCCTCGTCCCGCTTAGACCCGTTGTCGTTTTCGCTGACCTCCAACCACACCCGCAGCGGCTTGGCCTCCGCCTTCGGGATCAGGTTCTCGTGGTACTCCCACGCCCCGTGCGGCGACTTCGGGTTCAGCGGCGATTGCTGATTCACGTATGTCCCGGAGTACGTCAACACACGGTGGTACAGGTCCGGGCGGAACCAGGCCATCGTGAACGCGGCCGCCCCGCCGGAACTCCCGCCCATCGTCGCGCGGCCGTCCGGGTCGGTCGTGAACTTGACCCCCGCCTCCTTCGTCGCCCGCGGGAGAACCTCGGTTTCGACGAAGTTGGCGTACACGTCCGACACGGTGTCGTACTCCAGCCCCCGTTGGCTGCCCTGGGCGTCGCCCCCGCCCGAGTCGATCAGGATGGCTGCCATGACCGGGATTCGCTTCTCGTGGATCAGGGTGTCGAGTGTGGGGATGAGCGACTTGACGTACCCGCCGCCGTCTTGGGCGATGATGAACGGAACCGCAGTGCCGGCGACGTACTGCTTCGGGACATACACCCACACCTTCCGCTTGTACGGGACGACCCCGGGCTGCCGTTTGGCGATGCCCGGGTAGATCTTGGAGTCCTCGGAGTTCATGACGAACGGGGTGACCGTGCCCCGCGGCACGCCGTCCTTGACGGCCAACTCTGGGGCGTCCTTGTAGCCTGGGCCGATGACGACGTCGCCGTCCGCGAACTTGTCGCCGGCCGCTTTCGGGTCGTCGTTCTTGGGCAAGTTCGGCACGAGTTTCGGGTCGTAGGTGGACTCCTTCGCGACCTGGATCATGGTGATCCGCATCTTGGTCGGGAAGAACTTCTCCGGGTCGGTCCGCTTGTGCGCGTGGCCACTGCCGCCGCTGTCATCCTTCATCACCAGGTGCATTTCCTTGATGCCGTCCTCCCAGACGATGTTGTCGTTCTGCCAGAAGGAGGTCATCTTCACGTCCTTCTCGTAGACGCCCTTCTCCTTGTAAAGGTCGGTGCCGGTGCAGCCGTAGCCGGCCTTTTGCCCCTTGTTCGGGATGTAGCACAGCGTCCAGGTGGTCGGCGCGCCGCCCTCCGGCTTCTCGATCACCTCGGCGCGGATGTGGACGGTGCCGTTGCGGTAATCGACCGGGTTGGTCCAGTCCTTGGGGCGGTCGGCGTTGAGCATCTTGTCGCGGACGTAGTAGTGCGACTTGCTCGGCTTAGAGTTGTCGGCGTCGTCCTTGGTGAAGGTAAAGGTGGCGTCGAACAGGACGAACTGTTGCGCGTAGCCCCTCGGGCCGGCCAGCAGCAGTGCCAGAGCCGCCAAGGCGAACGCGGAACAATTCGAACGCGGGAATCTTTGATTCATAATGGACTCTCCGAGTTGTCACCGGCGACGTTCTGCCGGCCGGCTCATCGCCACGGTGGTCAGGGCAAGGGTTGAGCCAGGGGTGGACACGATGCTTGTTTATTCGGCACGCCGGAACAATCCAACACCCGCCGTCCGGAGACTGTATCGTCACGGTAGTGGCGTTCACAGCCGACCGATATCAGGGCCGTACGAGTCGATCTTCGCCGGGCTGAGGGCCGGTCATTCCCGCGGGTGAGACGTGGGCCCAGATCAAGCGGGAGTAAGTGTGGGCGTTTGCCAACGCCCGGGTGCGGTACCTTTCGCACGCCGTTCAGTGGGAGTGGAAGTGGTGTGTTCGAAGCCGCAGCAGTGGCCGCGACCGAACATCGTCATTCGAGTGTTTTTGGCCGGCGGGCAGCCAACTCTGGGACGGGCCGTTCGATCGATTCCATCGCAGCCTCGGCGGCCTGGATCTGTGCCGGGGCTTGGGGCAACTTCAGTCGGAGGGCAATTCGTCCCCGCACGACCGACGACTGCGCTTGCTCGTACGTGGCCTTCTGCTTTTCGGCGACCGCACAGCTCTCGTCCGCGAACGACAGGGCTTCCTTCAACTTGCCATCCGCGGCGAGGAGGAGACTTCGCTCGCGCAACGCCTGGGGGCGGTCGCCGGGAACGAAACGGGCGAACCACGTCGCCCATCGGGCCAGCCGGATCGCTCGCCGGCGGAACGGCTTGCCCCGGCCTTTGTTCGCCTGGTCCACGGCGTCGGCGTGGCGTCGCAGGGCCGCGGTCAGCGATGTCAAGACGGGCATCGTGTGGAAGACGATCACCAGATTCTTTTTCACGAGTTCGAAAGCACGCTCGTGAACCCGCATCGCGTCCAGCGTGCGGCCGTGGAAGAGGTGCCAGTGCCCCTCCGCCATCAACCCGTAGGACGTTGCCAGGATGTCGTCCGGTCGGGGGCGGCAGCAACTGCGCAGTTGCTCGAACGGCAAGTTCCCCTGGGTCAATCGCGCCCAAAGTTCGAGGGCCGCGTAGGACAAGTTGTCCTCCCCCGTTCGCACGCTCGATTGAAATAGCCGCCGCGCTTCCTCACTCGCCTCGCGCAACTTGCCTTGTCGATAGAGGCAGAGGCCCTTGTGATAGTACGCCACGTACAGTTCCCAGAGGTCGCCCATCCCGCCGATGAGCGCGATCGCCTCGTCAAATCGGGCGATCGCTTCCTCGAAACGTCCCGATGCGTACAGTGCCAATCCGCTGTAGTTGTACCCGTGGCCCAGCCCCCAGAGGTCGTTCTGCTTTCGGCTCAGGTCCAGGGATCGGTTGACATAATTTGCCCCCCGCGAGTTCCATCCGACAATGTTCATCATGACGGCGTGGTGAGAATAGTTGAACGCCAGGGCGCGACCGGGGGGGATCTGTTCCGCACGGTTCATTGCGGACAGGTGCGCCCAGATGTACTTGACCGTGTTGTGAAACCAGTACGTTTCACTCACGCGGTCGAAGATGCGGACGACAAGGGCAGACTGCTCGCTTGGTGATTTTGCGTGCAAGCGAGACGGAAAGAGGGTGTGCAGGGCCTGGATGAAGGTTTCGTGGAACAAGCCCGACAGCCAGCCGATGCTGGAGCGCGGAACCCACTGGCCCAGACGACGCAGCGCCCGCTCGTAGACGACCAGGCTTTCGTTGATCGCACACTGCTTGAAGGCAAGTTCGCCTTGCAGAGCCTCGATCCGCGCCTGCTCGATCGGTTGGTTCGTCAGGGCCACCGCGCCGTCCAATTCTTGCGAGGCCTCCCAGTACCGCCCCAGGAGCATCAGCGCCTCGCCGCGGCCCTCGCAGATCCGGAACCGGATTGCCGCAGAAGCCGACTCGGCGTTCCGCCGGGCGATTGCGAATTGTTCCGCGGCCACTTCAAGGGCGAACTGACGCCGGGCTTGTTCGCCCGCCAGTAGGGCGTAGGCCCACGCCCGGCGGGACTCGCCGGCAGCATCGTAGTGGTAGGCCAAATCGTACACCCGCGGGACCGCTCGGCCCTCGTCCTCCCGGCCCTTCTCGCCGCGCTCCAGGGCCACCACGAGTTCGGCCGACGCGCCGCCCCCCTCGGCTTCAATGACCTCGGCGAGGGTCCGGTGGATCGTCCTGCGGCTTTCCGGTCCCATCTGACCGAGCACGGTTTCCCTCACCCGGTCGTGGTAGGTGTCGACTAGGAGGTTCTCCTCCGGACCGACCAGGCGAACCAGGCGCTCGTTGCGCATGTGCATGATGGTGGCGACGGGCGCCAAAGCGTGCCCGGCCGTTCGTGAGGCCTCCGCCAAGGAAAGGGCCTGGCCCGAAACCGCCACGACGTTAAGAAGGCTTCCCGCCTCGGCGGGCAGGCGGGCCATTTTCCGGGCGAGCAGTTCGGGCATCTCCAGCGGCTGAAATGAATCCGTCTCCGGATCGAAGCAGCCGACCAGTTCGATCAGCAAGTACGGGTTGCCACCCGTTTCCGCAGCCATCTGGGCCGCTCGAAGCCGGATGGCCGGGGTGTCCTTGCCCAGCAGGGAAAGCACCAGTTCGGTGCACTCCTCCATCCCGAGCGGCGACACGGTCACCTCGCGATGGCCGAGAGCCACGTCGTGCTTCCGATTCAGCTCGTGCCACTTGCGGAGGAAGGGGCTAGTTTCGGTTTCGTCGCTGCGGTAACTGCCCAGGAACAAGAGCCGTGGTGCCTGGGGCGGCCGCAAGACCGTGAACAGCACCTCGGCACTGTCGGCGTCGCCCCACTGCAAGTCGTCCACGAACGCGATCAGCGGCCGGTCTTGACTGAGGCCGCAGAGCAGTTCTCGCAAGGCTGTGAAGGCACGGTCGCGGATCTGCGGTTCGTCCAGGTTGCCGAGGTTCACGCGGGGAGCTTGGGCCACCACATCAACGCGGTGGAGTACGGAAAAGACCTGGCAGAGCACCCCAATGTCCGCGGGCATCACTCGCGCGGCTTCTTCGTGGGGCAACGTCCGCAGGAAGGTGGCCAGGGCATCAATCAGATTGTCGAGAGCCTTGAACGGCACCGACTCGCGGTCGTAACAGCGGGCCGAGAGCACGACCAGATCCGGGTCGTGGCGCAGCGTTTGGAGGAAGTGCTCGGCCAGCGTCGACTTGCCCTCGCCGGACCGGCCGCGGATGAAGGCGGTGATCGGTTCTCGCTGTTGCTGGAACGTGCGGTAGGCATCCTTCAACGCTTCCAGGTGCTCGCCCCGGCCCACCAGATGCCAGCCCGCGGCGACGGCCCCGGAACGGACGGCGGCGTGCGAAGCGATGACCTTGGCGATCGCGAGGGCATCGGGCCGCTGGTCCGGGGCGCGGGCCAGCAACCGCATGGCCAACTCCGCGAGATCGTCTGGGAGATCGGGCACGTCGGCCAGCGACGGCGGGTCGAGGTTTTGCTTCTTTCGAAGCACCTTCAGGGGATCGCCGGAAAACGGGAGTCTTCCGGTCAGGGCCTCGTAGAGCATGACGCCGACGGCGTACCAATCGCAGGCGGGGGTGATCGCTCCCGCCCCCGCCTGTTCGGGGGCCATGTATCCCGGCGTGCCCGCGATCTCAGCGCCGGTCGTCGCGGCGTTCCCAGCGAATTCCAGGGCAAGTCCGAAATCCAACAGCAGGACGCGGCCCTCGGGATTGACCATCACGTTGGACGGCTTCAGGTCTCGGTGGACGATGTTCCGCCCGTGCAGGGCCAATACGCCCATGACCAGTTGCGCCAGGGCCGAGCGGAGGCGGGGTTCATCCAGAACTCCGGACGGTCGAACGAAACTGAAGAAGTCTTCCCCCTGGATCAGATCCATGGTGAAGAACCAGTGGCAGCCGTCGGCCTCAAGGGTGTGAAGGCCGATGAGGTTGGGGTGATTGATGTCGGCCAGGGTGCGAAACTCCCGCTTGAAGCGGTGGAGCGCGGCACCGTTGGCGGCCGGTAGGGTCTTCAGGGCAACGTGGTTGCCCCGCGACTGGTGGACCGCTTCGTAAACGACGCCCATGCCGCCCCGGCCCAGTTCGCGGAGGAGCAGGTAGTCGCCGAGTCGGCTGGCGGCGGGAACCTTGACGGCGGCGGGCGGCGATGCCAACGTGCTCGGCCGGTCATGGCGGTACGCCCGGGACTGTTGCTGGTCCCAGGTGACCGGCGGTGCCTCCGGTGCGGTCTGCGGCCCGTCAGGGTGGTACACCTGGGACTGTTGCAGGAACGCTTCACGGAGCAGGCCGGTAAACTGCGGGAAGCGTGCCAGGTAGTCATCGAGTTGGGGTTGCTCACCGGCGGCGCGGCGCCATTCGATCTCAATCGCGAGGAGATTGCGGAGCAAGGTGGGTTGCGCGTCGGCACCGACGCGGTTCAGGTAGGAGTCGATCGCGGGCTTGGTGTCGTGCTGATACTCCCACGTAAAGGCCGTGCAGAGGGAAACGACCTGCTCGAATGGGGTGGTCAGGGTGTTGGGTTGGTCCTCGGCCCGCATGGCTGTGACTTCCATGGGAGTTCGGCAAACAGCTCGACGGGGACGGCCGTCATCGCCACTTGCCCGGTTTGACGACCGGCTTTCGTAATCCCTATCTCAGACGGCGGGGAAAAACAAGGGCGAGAGACGCCGGTGATCTTTTCGCGGGAGCCGCCAGTTCCAGGCGTCATGCAGTTGGCAGAGGCGTGAACGGGTACTGGCGTTCGGCCCTCCATTCGGCTATCCCAACCGCACCGCCCCGCGAAAACCGGAGGTACCCTGATGATTCGCTTTCACGTCCTCCTCCTGCTCGTCCTGACGACTCCCGCTGGCCTGCGGGCGGATGACCCGAAACCCGGTACGGGGAAGGTGGTCGCCGGGATCATGTTGTGCTGGTGCCCTGCCGGGAAGTTCACGATGGGCAGCCCCGAGAACGAGCCCGACCGGCGCGCGGACGAGGCCCAGGTCGAGGTGACGCTGAGCAAAGGGTATTGGACGGCCAAGTACGAGACGACGCAGGGCCAGTGGAAGCGCGTGATGGGCAAGTTGCCGGGCAAAGCGACGGCGGAACTGCCCGAGGGCGACGACCTGCCGGTGGGGAACGTGAACTTCGCCCAGTCCGAGGCGTTCTGCGCCAAACTCACCGAACTGGGGAAAAAGGACGGCACGCTGTCGAAGGGCTGGGAGTTCCGGCTGCCGACCGAAGCCCAGTGGGAGTACGCCTGCCGCGCCGGGACGAAAACCGCCACCTCCTTCGGCGACACGCTCAGCACCGAGCAGGCGAACTTCAAAAACAGGCCGTACAACGGGGCGAAGGACGGCCCGTCTCTCGGCAAGGCGGCGAAGGTCGGGAGCTACCCGGCCAACGCATGGGGGTTGCACGACATGCACGGCAACACGTTCGAGTGGTGCCGTGACTGGTACCACACCAAGTTACCGGGCGGCACGGACCCCGACCTGTACGACACGAAGGGGGAGAAGAACCGGGACCAATCCGTCTCGCGGGTTCGTCGCGGCGGGGCGTGGACCGACGAAGGGAAATACTTGAGGTCGGCGTTCCGGCTGCGGTTCGAGCCGGAGCGGGGGTACGACCACATCGGGTTCCGGGTCGTCGTGGTGAAGCCCTGATTCTTCTGGCTGATTCGTACTCCTCGCCCCGAGTCCAACGCCGCAGTGAAGGCCGGCGTACCGCGAACCGACGCGCACAGGCAAGCCACCGAAACGCAACAGCGGACGCCCGTCGTATTTCTCAAAGCCCGCGGGTTGGCCACGTGGGTGGATCGGACCTACGGGCGGACGCTCACGCTGTTCGGCGGTGACAGGTCGGCATTCCAGCGGACGTGGCTGAAGAACTTCGCCACCGGACGGAGCGGGATGCGGTTGTCCTCAATACCACACGGCCGGCTCGCCGTCATCGGACCCCGGGTCGGGCGGGTTGAAGGGAATGGGTGTGTACCCGACAGGTGGCGGAGTGGTAGGGGGTGGAGTAGTGGCGGGGGGACTGGTTGGTTGTGGGTCGCCCGTCGGAGGCGGCGGGGGAGGGGGAGGGCTGGTCGGTTCGGGGTCGTCCGTCGGGTCGACTGGCGTCGCGCCCACCGGGTCGGTGATGACCACGGCCGCGAGGCGGAAATCGACGGGGGCGGAAGTGCCCAGAGCGCGGAACCGAATCGAATACGTTCCGGCTGTCAAGAACACGTCCAGCGAGCGGCCACGATGAGCCGCTGTGGTGAGCGTGGCCACGACTGTACCGTCTTCGGCGGTCACGACCATTTCCACGCCGGGGGTATCGACCCCCGTGCCGTCGGCTGAGAGAACGAGGTGGACTTGCCCCGTTTGGGTCAAGACCAGGCCCCCGTTCACAAGGGGGGCGAGGGTGTCGAGTGACTGAACCGGACCGCTCGGGAAGGTCAATGCGTCGGAACGGAGGTCCGTCGACAGCACGTAATTGCCCCGTGCGTGCGTGTCCGAGGAAAGCTTCAGGAAGTACGTCTGGCCGGATGGCACGTCCCGGAGTTGAACGGTGGTCGTGTTGCCGTCCGCGGTGAGAACCTCAGTAGCAATCGGATTGCCGAGCGCGTCGTAAACCTCGACCCACGGGTTGAGAGTCGCACCGCCCTGGCCCCAGACCGTGGTGAGCAGATTGATCGGACTGCCGTCCGACGTCGGTGGGACGGTGAGCCGGTAAACATCCACATCGGTCGCGGAGCCGAAGCCGCCTTGGGTCACGAACTCGGCTTGCGGACCGACCGCCGACCCGCGACTCAAGAGCGTTGTCGCCGCGGACAGAGTGTCGTTCAGGCCGGTATCGTCGAGCAGGTTGGTGACGATGCCGGTCACGTCCGTCAGGATGGAACGCTGGGTAACCGTGAGTGCATAAGCACCGATGCCGAACACGTCGGACCGGGCGGACGAAACACGAACAAAGTATTTCGCGAACGAGTTGATCGCATTCGACGACAGCGTCACGTCGTTCGTTGTGGGATCGGTCGTCAGGGCCGAGGCAATCACATTGCCGTTGGAATCGAGCAACTCGACCTTGGCGGTCAGCAGGCTCAGGCCGGCGGCCCCGAGATTGATGGTCACGGAACGAGTCAACAGGCCGGCCTTGAAACTATAGATGTCGACATCGGCCGTCGTCGTGAGGTCCGCCGTCAGCGGTCCCGTGTAAGGCGTTGCCGAGCCGCGCGTGCCGTTCCCGCCCGAACCCTCGAACCGGTCGGCGACCCGCGGCCCGTACAGGGCCTGAATGGAGGCGATGTCGCCGGCCGAGAGGCCGGTCCGCGGCCCTTGATAGTACTCGTACATCACCGAGGCGGGGTCCGAACTATTCCCGATGCTCAGGGCGTGGCCGGCCTCTTGAAGCAACACCGTGCGTAGGTCCGGCCCGCCGTCCGCGTATCCGGCCGACGTGTTGACCGTGACGTCGCCCGAGTAGTTGCTGAACGGGCCGTAAGGGGCGGTGACAGCCAATACGTCCGACGCCAAAGGCACCCCGCCGACGCGGACATCGCCGAAACGCGGGTCGCCCTGTTCGGCCGCGCCGACGCCAAAGGCTGAACCGTCGTCCGCCACGAGGCCGAAGTTCACGTTCCCCACCGCGGCCCACGACTGGAACGCCCGAAGGACGTCAATTTGGGCCTGCGGGCCGAGTTGAGACAGGAGGTTCGGTAGTGCGTTCGCTTTGTGCCCGACGGGCGTGCCGTCGGGTGCAAAGCTTAATGTCAGGTGTTCCGCGTCCGGCCAGGCGATCCCGAACGATGCCGGAGTGTCTCGCCGTTCAAGGGATTCGACCCGAAGCCCACGAGGGTGCCGCATGGGAGAGTGCTCTGTCGAGTACTAGGTGTCCGGGCATGGCGTGGGGTCGTGAAATATGGTTCAGGAATTCCGAGAAGCCAAGTCGGTTATCTCGCTCCGTTACGAATAATCTCCACCGATTCCCGCGGTGGCGCGAGTTGTCTTCCGGGACGCGAAAAAGGTACTCACCAGCGCGGCTGAGTTCGCGTCACTTCGTGGCCGGTTGCCCCAACCGCTTGATCTCTTTCGCGGCCGCCATCGTCTGGGCGAACCGCGGATCCTTGCGAACCGGGTCGAGGTCCGTATCCGACTCCAACAGGTTCGAATCGGCAAACCCCGCCTGGATCGCACGGGCCAGGTATCCGAGGGCCAAGTCCTTCGCCTTGTCCGTCCCCTCGGCCTTGGACAGTTGGGCGTAAAGTCCTGCCACCTGGAACAGTCGGTAGCCAGTCGCATCCGCCTTCAGGGCGTCGTCGGCATCGCGTCGGGCTTCGGCGGCGTGGCCGAGGCGAGCGTGGTAGACACCCCGGGAACACCGGGCGTCTACCTGATCGGGGTAAAGACTCAGAAGTTGATCCAGCACCGGGATTGCGTCGGCTTCGCGGTGCTGGTGGTCGGCCAGGATGACCGCCTTGTTGAGTAAAGCGTCCCGCATGCCGGGGCTGATCGCTAACGCGGCGTCAAAGTCGGCGAGTGCTTGGGCGGGTTCTTTCGCCGCCAGCCGCGCCAACCCGCGGGCGGCCCAACTGAGTGCGTCGTTCGGTTCGCGGGCCGTGCCCTCGACTTTGTCCGCGTCTGCTCCGGGAATGTTCCCGGCCGCTCGGCGAACCCGCGACCGGAGGAAGAAAATGCGCGTCGGGGCACCGGACGCGGCGAGCGCCGCCGTGAAATCCTGCTCGGCGGCGTTGAACTGCAGGAGTTTTTCGCGGGCCAAACCCCGGTTCAGTAAAGCCGGCAACCAGCCCGGTTTCAATTCCAAAGCCCGCGTGAGGTCGGCCTCGGCGGCCGCGTACCGGCGGAGCCTCAGTCGCGCAAGCCCCCGGTTCGCGTAGACAGCCGGCGACTCCGGGCGTAGGGCCACGCACACGGCGAAGGCCGTCTGTGCGTCGGCCGGTTGGTTCAGGGCATCGTGACACACCCCGCGGGCGAACCAAGCCAGGAAGTGCGGCGGGTTGCGGTCGCAGAATTGCGAGAGGAGTGGGAGGGCCTTGTCGAAACGGTCCGCGGCGGCCAGGTCGAGGCCGTCAAAGTACAGATCGGTGTCACGCACTTGGGTCGGCCGCGGGGCCACGAAAACTGGGACCGCCTTGCCCGCCTGCCGGAGCGCGAACTCCTCGCGGTGGCGGGCGAGAACCGCGGGCCGATCGTCGTCGCCGTACATTTCTTCGGCGAGTTGGTTCCACCGAACCGCCGCCGTCACGCCACCGGGAGCGGTCGCCTCGACCCGCGACATCAGAATCAACAGTTCGCCGAACGCCACCTTCAAGGATGCGCGGCGCGGTCCGTCCAGTAATGCGAAGTCCGCTCGCGACTCCCAGTCCGGGTCGTCACCGATCCCGTAGCGGGCAAGGGCGGCCGTCGCGAGTGAAAGACCCTGCTCTCGGGATTGAGCATCGCTCCGCGACCCGAGCAAGGTCTCCGCCGCTCTCACGTCGGCGGCGGTGGTGGCGTACACCCCTTCGGCGGCAGCCGTCTGAAGCCGGGCGGCCCGAGCTTCGGCGTCAACTTGGCGGACAACGACGAGCGACGCGGGGAGGACCAGCAGGGCGAACACGAGCCCCGCGACCGTGAGGGCGGGGTTCCGTCGCCGCCATTTCCCGAGCCGTTCGCGGAGAGATGTATTTCGCGCGAACTTCAACGGTCGGTGGGAGAGTTGGCGTGTCAAGTCCTCGCGGGCTTCGGTGGCAGACGTGTACCGATCGCGTGGGTCGGGGGCCAGGAGTTTCAGGACGATTTCGTCGACCGCGGGTGAGATCGCCGCGTTATACCGGCTCGGCGGCGGGGGCGGGTCGCCGTGCTGGGCGATCATCGCCCGAATGACGGCGTCGGACGTCGGCCCGTCCGGCAGCGGGTACGGGAGTCGGTCGGTCAGGAGTTCGTAGAGGATCACGCCGAGCGAGTACAGGTCGCTTCGCTCGTCCAGCGGCACTTGCGGGTCGAGGAATGCCCGGAGGTGTTCCGGGGCCATGTACGGCAGCGTCCCGCCAACCGTCCCACCGCCCGACCCGCGGGCCGACTCGCACGAGACGTTGAAGTCCAGGAGCATGGGCACGCCGTCGTCCGTGAGCAGGACGTTGGCCGGCTTCAAGTCGCGGTGAAGAAGGTGGTGAGCGTGGGCGTGGCCCAGTCCCGCGGCAAGTTGGCCGACGAACCACAGGCACGCTTCAACGGGCGAGAGTCGACCGAGCGTGGCGATCACGTCCGCCAGGGCCGGGGACGGCCCGTGCGCGGCCGCGATTCCAAGAACCGCGTCAAACAACTCTCGCCCGGATCGCGGCCCGTGGGCCGGCGGCGTCGCGAGGATTTGCGCGAGTGTGACCCGCCCCAGGTACGGCATGCACAGCACTTGCAGCGGGCCGTCGGCGTGTACCGAGTAGATGGGGACGACGTTCGTGTGCCGGAGCCGCGCGAGGTTCTGTGGCTCATCCGTCGGCAGGGTCGTCAATTTCAGGACGACCAACCGATTGGCGAGCGATTCCTGGCGGGCGAGGAACACGCGGGCGAACGAACCGCGACCGATTTCTTCCACGAGTTCGAAGTGCAGAACCTTGTCGCCGGCTCGCGGGAACGGGGATGGGGACGGCGTCGATTGCCCGACGTCGATCAGGCCGCTGTCGAGGTCCTGTCGCGGGGGTGGGGTTTCCGACGACTCGGACCCTTCTTCCCGTTGTGGCCGCGGTCTTACCCTTTGCGTCCGATCGAAAGCCGACTCCGCCACGAATTGTTCGCCGCTCGGCATGGCATGCCTCAAAAATGAGATGCAAGCAGTCGGGCGAGACTGATGGCGAGAATGAGCCTCCATACTTTGGCACACGGACAGCCATGTGCAACCACCCGATGGTTCATTTGGATTGCGAGATGTCTTGTTTGGGCGAAATTCTACTGCATTTTTTGAAGGTTTCCCGGAATGGCACCTGCAACCTACCAGGCTGTCACCGCCGGCGACTTCGCTTCACGATTCACCGCTTCCGTTCGCTCGGGACGGTCCAAACACAAACTTCGTCGGCTCAAGATCTAGATCCGCACGTGAGCTGATCCCGCCGCTGACACCGTTGACGAAATGACCGGAGTTCAGTTCCCTCGACAATCAACAAAAAAACCGGCCCGACAGCCGGGGTTTTTCATGCCGTGAGAACGAGAGGTGAATTGGCAGAAAACCGGAACAGTTTAGGCGGGGCCGACCTGAACTGAAGAAGCTCAGTACATCGTGCAAACTTCGATTTTCCCGTCTGCCTCGCAGGCGATAACGTCTTGCGTGGACGGCTCGAAGCCCTCTTCACATATCGAGGTGGAAGCACACTAGCCAACCGCTTTGGCCCCCTACCGAGAAGCGGCTCTCCCTCAAGGTGGATGGCAGCGGCAGGTTTCGCTGATAGACGCAAACGGAAGGGGGTAATGGCACTGAGGGCCGCTCGGATTGCTTCGTCACTTGTCATCGGCTGCTCTTCATCTTCTTCTCGTCGTTCGTGTAAGGTAGAGGTGAATTCGTCAATTACCTGAACAGATAGCGGGACTACCTCAAAGCGGAAGTCGGGCTTTTCTACTTACTTCAAGTCTCCACGAAACCAACACCCCCAACAACCAAGCCAACAGGAACACAAGGGCGTTTCCGCCGCAGCACCACTGCAACCAAATCCCATCCCAGTACAGGGCGTCGTTCACTTCGGTGCGAGCGGGCCGGTCATGTACCGCGTACTTCGCGGCGGCCGAAGAGAGTGTGAGGCCGACGATGAAAGTACCGCAGCCAGCGAATAACCCCCACACGCGACTAGAAGTCGAAGGCGGCATCGTAACCAACCGTGCCCCAGTTTTTGCCAGCGATTTGCCAGTTCAAAGAGTCGTCGTAAAGACTTGTAATCTCAGGACTTGTGGAGAGCGGGATACGAGAGTCGAACTCGTCTCACAGCCTTGGGAAAAGTGTGAGACACGCAATTTCCCTTGGATTTTCACGTCTTTGCAGGCAGATTTCCCCCTATAATGCCCCCGAATCTGCCTGCAAATTTGCCTGCACAGAGGGGGCCGGTATATGCCTCGCAAGTTCCTGATGTCGCCCGACTTCTCCGTGCGGAACCGGCGGTGGCGGAAGTGGCATCAGGGCAAGCCGTACACGGTGACGTGCGCCGAACTCGGCCTGCCCGAACACCTGTGGACCGAACTCGGTTCGTACCAGGAGGCGAACCGCTGGTGGGAGGCGAAGCGGCGGGAGATCGAACAGCCGCACAAGGTCTTGCTGGACCGGATCGTCCACCAACTGAAAACCATCGACGACGAAGACGTGAAGGCACGGGACGCCTTCACGCTCGAAATGTCGAAGATCGCCCCGGCGGTGTTCACGCCCCCCGCCGCCAGCACCGGCATGACCGTCGGCGAGGCGCTGGACGAATACTACGCCCTCCAACTCGTCAACTCGGAGCCGTCCTCGCTCATCCGGCTGCACTCGTTCGTGCGGGACCTCAAAGCCCTGACGCTCCCGCCCGTCGATGGGCAGCCGGGGGCGGTGGTCCTGTCTGCGGACATGCCCCTGGCGGTGATCGACGAGCGCAAGGTGCTCCAGGTGTTCCACTACGTTGACAGGGTGAAGAACGAAAATTCTTCAAAGGTTCGTTACTTCGGCATGTTCCGGGCGTTCGTCACCCACTGTGCCGTGATGGACCACATCCCGCTGCCGAAAAACATTCGCAGCCGGAAGCTGACCTGGGAGGTCACGACGACGGCCAAGGAGATGCCCGACTGGGACGTGGTGAGGGAGTTCTTGAAGAAGCTCCCGGACCGGCTTCGGCTCTACGCCCTGCTTGCGCTCAACACCGGCATGAACAACACGGACATCGCCCACCTGGAGGAGCGGCAGATCGACTTCAAGCGCCGGACGGTGCGGCGCAAGCGGGTCAAGACCGAAGGGTGGGAGAAAGTCCCCACCGTGGTGTACTTCCTGTGGGACGAGACGCTGCGGCTGCTCAAGCAGGAGATGACGACCGGGGCGGCGTATGCCCTGCTCGACGGGCGGGGGAAGCCGCTGTACGTCGAGAGCAAGGGGGAGGGCGGGAAGCCCAAGCTGTACGACAAGGTGAAGTCGCAGTGGCGGGACACGCTGGGCCGGTCCTCGGAGCGCCCGTTCACGTTGAAGGACTTCCGGGACTTCGGCAGTCTGCTCCTCCAGAACAGCCCCTTCCGAACGTACCGGGACTCCTGGCTCGGCCACACGCCCAAGGAAGTGAGCGACACGAACTATTCCGGTTTTGAAGACGTTCGAGCGGCCTGCAAGTGGATGGAGCAGGTCATATTCCACGGGCTGCCGATCCGGGCCGAAGATGAGGACGGCGAGGCCACCTCCGTCACGAACGGCACAACGGGGGCGGGGGAAAAGTGATGTCGAGCAAACTCCCCCTCAACCCGAACGACCTCCTTCGCCAGCGCACCGTCGAGGGCGACCGCATCGAGTACAAGGCGGGCTGGAACCCGGACGCCGTGGTGCGGTCACTCTGCGGCTACGCCAACGGCATCGAGAACCTGGGCGACGGGCATGTTGTCACACCCGCTTCGCCACCACGAACCACGCCCTCGGCCCGCCGTCCCGGAAGCTGGCGTCGTGCGGGTCGGGCCGGACCTCGTACCGGGACGACTCGATGCTCTCCACCACCCAATCTCGTGAGAAGGCATCCTCGATCTCTCGTCGGGATACCCGCCGTGGCCCCTGCGCCCCCGGCTCCTGATCGCTGAAGCACAGCAGAAACAACCGCCCGCCCGGTTTCAGGACCGAGGCCAGCCCATCGACGTACCGCCGCCGGTCCTCGTCGCCGAAGACGTGGAACAGCCCGCTGTCGATGGCCGAGTCGAAGACTTCCGGCAGTTCCTTCAGCGTCAGGGCGTCCGTGACCAGGAAGGTCGCCGTCAGACCCCGCTCGGCTGCCTTCCGCTTCGCTATCGTGATCGGCTCGGCCAGGAAGTCGATCCCCGTCACCGTCTGGCCCCGCCCGGCGAAGTACAGGGCGTTCTCCCCCGTCCCGCACCCGGCGTCCAGGACCGCCCCGGTGATCCGGTCGGCCACGGCGAGCAGCGCCGTCTGCGGCCTGCCGATCTCCCACCGGGGCTGCCCGGCGTAAAGGTTCTCGAAGCTGCTGCGGTCGTGGACGGGCACGGCTCACCCCCTTCGCCGGTGACGGCGTTACGCTTTGACGGCCCCGAACGCCGCAAAGCAGACGGTTTTGTGAAGCACTTCGACCTGGGCGAACCCGACCTTGCGCAGCAGGTCGAGTTGGTACACGAGCGGGCGGGGCGTGTCTTCCTTCTCAACGTAGTCGAACACATGGTCCCGGTACGCCTCGTCCTTCAGCGCCGTCAGGTACTCGCCGTACCGCTCTCGCATCACCCCGCTGATCGCCGGGATCGAACTCTCCACCAGATCGAAAACCCAAATTGAGCCTCCGGGCCGTAACGCCCGGTGGAGGGCGGCGAACACCGCCTCCCACTCCTCGTCCGTGCGCAGGTGGTGCAGCACGGCGGCAGCCAGCACGAGGTCGAACTGCCCGCCGTGTAGTTCGACCTCCCGGATGTCGCCCTGAACCGTCGTCACCCTTCCTGCGGTCGCCTGACCGACCCGGCTCGCCGCCCGCTCCAGCATCGGCTGGCTCAGGTCGATCAGGGTGGCATCCAGGTTCGGCAGTCGCTCCAGCAGCTTGAGCGTGTAGTTCCCGGCCCCGCACCCCACGTCCAGGACGTGCCGGGCGTGGGGCGTCGTGGCTGCTGCCGCCTGTGCCACGAGCGCCATCGCCAGGGGCGCATCGACGGTCGCCGACTGGCCCGTTTCGAGGTTCGAGAACCGCTCCACGTCGGCGTCGAACCGCCTCCGGATTTCATCCACCGTCGATTTCATCGTCATGCTCCACCATTCCGGCATAGAACCGCCGCCCGGACTGCCGGGCGACCGCCGACTATCTTATCCCCGGTCGAATGCGGTTCCCGGTGGGGGCACGAGGCGGTGCGCACGGAGAAGGTGAACCTGGGCGAGAAGCTGGCGCTGTTCGCCGACCACTGGAGTCCGAAGGTGGTGGGCGAACGGAACGGCCAACATAGGGAACGAGCCAGACCGTCTCGAAACCGACCGATTCGCCGTCGATTCTCGGTACGCTTTGGGCATAAAACTTGCTGTAAGTGCTCTTCCCTTACACCATTCGGCGTCCATTACGACCCTCGTAGGGCGGATGCACTTTCCTCCGCCTTCGAGTGGAACCGGGCGAAAGTGGAACGGCGACGTGCGCTCGACTCGCTTCTTCGCCGGAGTTGAACCGCATGACCGACCGGGCGACGAGCGATACACCTTCCCACGTCTCGGAACCGTCCCGCCTACCCGACTTCCGGGTTCCGTTGGGGCTGCGACGGGGGCGTATCCCGTCCCGTCCCCCGACCTCAAGATCGTCGCCGTCAGTGGCGGCGACCTGCGGGCCACGGTGACCCGGCAGCAGGCCATCCTGGGCCGGGGCGAGTTCGAGGTCTTCCCGGACACCAACGCAGGCGGTGTTCGATTTCCCGCCCGCCGCCCGTCGTTGCTGCCGCACGCACGGGGCAGCCGCACACCGCTCCTGACCGGCGAATGCCGTTGAATAACCGCCTGCCCTCCAGACCGGCTCCTCTGGGAGTCCTGACAACGACGTAACCGAAGAGAGTGGCCGAGCATGACGGATCGAGACCAAAAAGCGCCAGGGGCACAAGAGGGCGAGCTGTTCCGGCTGCTGGTCGAGAACGTCCGGGACTATGCCATCTTCGTCATCGACACGGAGGGCCGGGTCGAAAGCTGGAACCCTGGGGCCGAGCGGCTGCTCGGCTACGGGGAAGAGGAAATCCTCGGTCGCCCCGCCGCCACGTTCTTCACCCCGGAGGACATCGAGCGGGGCTACCCGCAGCGGGAGATGCGGGAGGCGCTGGAGGGCGGGCGGGGCGACGACGACCGCTGGCAGGTCCGCAAGGACGGCTCCCGGTTCTGGTGCGGCGGGTCGCTGACGCCCCTGTGGGACGAGGGCCACAAGCTCCGGGGCTACGCCAAGATCATGCGGGACCGGACCGAGTGGAAGCGGGCCGAGGAGGAGCGGGCGGGCCGGACCAGGGAGGCCGAGCGCAAACAGCGGCTCTACGATGCGGTCCTCTCGAACACCCCCGATCTGGTCTACGTCTTCGACCTCGACCACCGCTTCACCTACGCCAACGGGGGCCTGCTACGCCTGTGGGGGAAGACCTGGGACGAGGCCGTCGGCAAGACCTGTCTCGAACTCGGCTACGAGCCGTGGCACGCCGCCATGCACGACCGGGAGATCGAACAGGTCGTCGCCACCAAGCACCCGGTCAAGGGCGAGGTTCCGTTCACCGGCACGTTCGGCCCCCGCATCTACGAGTACATCTTCGTCCCGGTCCTGGGCGAGGGCGGCGAGGTCGAGGCGGTCGCCGGGACGACACGGGACGTGACCGACCGCAGGCGGTCCGAGGAGGCGCTGCGGGAGGCCAGCGCCACGCTCCGCAGCTTCTACGACACCGCCCCGGTCATGATGGGGGTGGTGGAGGTCGTGGGCGAAGACGTACTGCACCTGACCGACAACGCCGCCACGGGCCGGTTCTTCGGGACCGCCCCGGCCTCGCTCTCCGGGCGGGCGGCCAGCGAGATGGGCGTCCCCCCGGACCACCTGCGGGAGTGGGTGCGGGCGTACCGGGAGAGCGAGCGGACCGGGCAACCGGCCCGGTTCGAGTACCCGCACGAGACGCCCACGGGCCGCCGCTGGGTGTCGGCCATCGTGTACTGCATCGAGGCGCTGCCCGGAAACCGGGTCCGCTGCTCGTATGTGGCCGAGGACGTGACCGAGCGGAAGCGGGACGAGGAGACGATCCGCTCGCTCCTCCACATCGGCGAGAAGCTGAACTCGACGCTCGCCGTGGACGAGTTGTTGGACCTCCTGGTGGTCGAAGCCGCCCGCCTCGTGGGTGCGGAGAGCGGCGTGGCGGGGCTGAACGGCCCGGAGGGGATGCGCTGCCACACGTATTTCCAGCGGGGCCAATGCCTGCCGCTGGACTACTGCTGGCCCCCGATGCACGGGCTGCCCGGATGGCTGCTCGTTCACAAAGTCCCGTACCTGACCAACGACGCCGTGGCCGACACGCAGATCGTCCACGAGTTGTGCGTCCGGTTCGGCGTGCGGTCGGCCCTGTCAACGCCCGTCTTGAGCGCCGACGGGGAAGTCCTCGGCTTTTTCGAGATTCACAACAAGGACGGCGGCTTCACGCCCGCCGACCAGGAGAAGCTGCTGTCGGTGTCGCACGCCGCCTCGATTGCCGTTCAAAACGCCCTGGCCTTCCGGCGCATCCAACGGGTCGAGGAGTCGCTGCGGGACGCCAACCGGCGCAAGGACGAGTTCCTGGCGACGCTGGCGCACGAACTCCGCAACCCGCTGGCCCCGATCAGCAACGCCCTGCAAATCCTCAAGATGCCCAGGGTGGAGGCGGCGACCGTCGAACGGTCACGGGGCATGATGGAGCGGCAGGTGCATCACTTGGTCCGTCTGGTGGACGACCTCCTGGACGTGTCACGGGTGATGCGGGGCAAGATCGAACTCCGCCGGGAGCGGGTCGAACTCGCCACGGTCGTCGCCCGTGCGGTCGAGACGGTGCAGCCGCTCGTGGACGCCCAGCGGCACGAACTGGACGTGCGCCTCCCCCCCGAATCCTTGCCCCTCGACGCCGACCCGGTGCGGCTCACACAGGTCGTCGGCAACCTGCTGACGAATGCGGCCAAGTACACGGAGCCGGGCGGGCGCATCCGCCTGACCGCCGAGCGGGACGGCGACGTGGCCGTGCTGCGGGTCCGGGACGATGGCATCGGGATCGCCCCGGACGTGCTGCCACACGTCTTCGAGTTGTTCGTTCAGGCCGAACACGCCACGACGAAGACCCAGGGCGGACTGGGGATCGGGCTGACCCTGGTGAAGAACATCGTGGGGATGCACAACGGGACGGTCGAGGCCCGCAGCGACGGGCTGGGCAGGGGAAGCGAGTTCGCCGTGCGGCTGCCGCTCGTGGTCGGGGCGGGGCAGCAGTCACAAGACAACGGGACGGGAGAGCTTCACCAGCAGCCTTCTCGCCCATCGGGGCATCGGCTGCTGGTCGTCGATGACAACCGGGACGCCGCCGACAGCCTCGCCATGCTGCTCGAACTGCAAGGGCACGAGGTCCGGGTGGCCCACAGCGGCCCGGCGGCGCTGGAGATGACGAAGGGCTACGCCCCGGACGTGGTGTTCCTGGACATCGGGATGCCGGGGATGGACGGGTACGAGGTCGCCCGCCGGTTGCGGCAGCAGCCCGGCCTGGAGAGCGTGGTGCTGGCGGCGCTGACGGGTTGGGGCCAGCAGGAGGACCGCCGCCGCACCGCCGAGGCGGGTTTCACCCACCATCTGGTGAAGCCCCCGGACCCGAAGGCGGTGGAGGGCGTGTTGGCACAGTTGACGCCCCCGGACGTTAAGTAGTCAGGAGAGGATCGCCGTGCCGGAACGGAAAGCCCGACCGGAGAGCCGCACGCCGAAGCGGGCCTCCTTCGACTACTCCCCGGACTTCACGGCCACCGACTTCCGCCACCGCCCGGAGCTTTACCGGGTCGGTAGGGGCGAGCAGGGCGTGCTGCTGGTCGAGCCGTACAAGGGCGAGATTCTCCCACACTGGCGGTTCAAGACCGTCGCCGAGGCGAAGAAGTCGTCGGCCAAGATTTACAAGTTGTTCCTGGCGTACTTGAAGGCCGACGACTTCCCCGGCGCTGACACGGCCCGCAAGTTCCTCCAGATGGGGTGGACCCGTGCGAGACGGTACGCCAACCACAAGGGCGGTCGCAAGTACGACAAGAAGACGGGCGACGAGTTGCCCAGGACAGAGGATGCTAAGAAGGCGGCAGCGGCGGCGGTCTTCTACGAGCGGTACGTCACCGCCCAGCAAAACACCGAGTACGTCAGGCAGAAGAAACTGCACCAGGAGCGATACGAAAGCCAATGACCTGGATCGAGTGGTACAAGACGCTGGCGAAGCCCTTGTGGACGCCCGCCCCCTCGACGATCAGCCTGATCTGGGCGCTGCTGTACCCGGTCATCCTGGTCAGTTTCGGGTTCGGGTTCGTGAATCCGAGAAGTTCGCCCCGCTGCTGGAAGAGGAACCGGCGGGGTAGTGAACCCGACGGTGTGGCGGGTGTCCTTCATTTCTGCTGAACATGGGCAGGACGAGGGCGAAAGGTGAAGCCGTTCTTTGAAGACTACTGCGAGGATAACGAGTCTCTGGTCAAGTACCGTGACCTTCTTGCCATAGGCTCCGAGTTCTTGGAAGAAATAGTCCGCTTCGGCAACGAGGTCATCCACGTCTGCATCAAGAAGGCCCAAGGGGACACCCGCCGGGTCCACTTCACCCTGCTGGGACTTGCCCGGCATCAACTCGCCTACATGGATTCGGCGAACATCCTGCTGGGCAAGGGCTGCGTCGAAGCCTGCCTGCCCTTGCTACGGTCGATGCTGGAATCCCACCTGGGGATTGCCCACATCGTTCAGGACAAGCACGAAGATCGGGCGCTGGCCTACGAACTCGTGCGGATCAAGCGGCGATTGAAAGAACTTCGGATGGCCGACAAGACGCACACGGACGGGAAGCAACTCGAAGCCGAGTTAGCGTCAGATGCCCTTGTCGCTGGCATCCTGGACAAGATGCCGAAGGACTTGTCGGCACGGGCAGCGGTCGTTGAGGCGAAGTTGGCCGACCCGAAGTTCGCCCCGATCTTGGCAGAGTGGGAGCGGCTAAAACGGCCCGCCGGAAAGTCGAAGCAGAAAGACCCCGAATGGTTCAGCCTTTTCGGGGGCGGGAACTCCATCCGAGACTTGGCGAAGAATCTCGGCTCGATTTCGCTCTACGCCTTCATTTACAAGGAGTTGTCGAACTCCACGCACGCAGCCACGGCCCTGGACAGCTTCACCGAAGTCGGGGGCGACATCACGCAAATCCGCCAGCTACGACACCCCGGCGGGTATCACAAGCTGTTCCGTGGCGTGTTCATGATCTTCCTGATTTCGTTCGACAAGTTGCTGGAGTTCTACGACAAGCAGCAGCAGGGGACGTTCCGCCACCACATGACGGCAAGCGTCGTTCCGAGATTCCACATCATCTTCGGCCACATGAAGAAGCACCTTCCGGCGTGGCTGTCCGTCGAGTAATAGTGCTTGCGGGAAGCGATCCCTTTTGACACATGGGAGCGTCGGACGTGGGCGAGATAACTCGGAAGATGTTCTTCGACCGGCAGTGAGTCGGGAAGGACGCTGAAACCTGTCGGTAGATGTTGGATCAGGCAGCGGGGTTCAGCAACGATTGCCTGGACTTCGCCATCGAGGTCTTCGAGTTGTACGCCAAGAAGGGAAGTGCATCCGGCGGGGTCGTTCCCAGCCCAATCCTGCTGTAGCCCAGCTACCGGACTTCGTGTGGGTGTCGCTCGCAACCACCATCCAGTTGTCGATTCTGGCGATGAACTGACGGAAGTGTGGTTCGGAGAGTCCGTCGTGGCCGACCAACAAATTGGTAGAGAATCTGTTCGTTCCGGGATGGTGCGGGTCGCCGTGGTGCAAGCCGCCCCGGTCCTGTTCGACACCCCACGGACGCTCCAGAAGCTCGCCGCCCTCGCCGCCGACGCCACCAGGACGGGGGCCGAACTGGTCGTCTTCCCGGAGGCGTTCGTCGGCGGCTACCCGAAGGGGCACGACTTCGGCGTCTCGCTCGGCGTCCGCACCCCGGAAGGCCGGGACCAGTTCCGCCGGTACTTCGAGAGCGCCATCGACATACCGGGGCTGGGGGCCGAGTTCATCGGCGGGGTCGCCAGGGACCACCGCCTGTATCTCGTCGTCGGCGTGGTCGAGCGGGACGGCGGGACGCTGTACTGCACGGCGGCGATGTTCGGGCCGGACGGCGGGCTGCTCGGCAAGCACCGGAAGCTCGTGCCGACGGCGCTGGAGCGGGTGGTGTGGGGCCAGGGCGACGGGTCTACGCTCCCGGTCGTCGCCACCCCGCTCGGCAGGGTCGGGGCGGTGATCTGCTGGGAGAACTACATGCCCCTACTGCGGACGGCGATGTACGCCAAAGGGGTCGAATTGTACTGTGCCGTCACGGTGGACGACCGGGAGACGTGGGTTCCGACCGTGCGGCACATCGCCCTCGAAGGCCGGTGCTTCGTCCTGTCGGCCTGCCAGTACCTTCGACGGGCCGATCTCCCGCCCGGCTACCCGACCGACCGCCTCCCCGCCTCCCAGGACGTGCTGATCCGGGGCGGCAGTTGCGTCGTCGGGCCGCTAGGCGAATTGCTGGCCGGGCCGGTGTACGGGGAGGAGTGCGTGCTGGCGGCGACCCTCGACCGGGCCGACCTCGTGCGGGCCAAGTTCGACTTCGACGTGGTGGGCCACTACGCCCGGCCCGACGTGTTCCGGCTGGAGGTCAACGAGCGCCCGATGAAGCCGGTGGTGTTCTCGCCCAATCACGCCCAGCCCACGCCGGGCCTGACGCTTCTCGGCGTGGCCGGGCGGTTCGCCGTGTGCAAGCTGCCGCCCGACTCGGCGGTCCCGGCGTGGGCGACGGCGGGCGACGTGTTCAGCGTCACCCGCACGGGCGATGAGCTATCGGTGGTGTGCCGGGAGGATGTGGTCCCACCGGGGACGCACGCCGAGGTCGGGTGGCGCTGCCTGCGGGTGGCCGGGGCGATGCCGTTCACGGTCGTCGGGGTGCTGGCCTCGCTCACCGCCCCAATAGCCAAGGCGGGCGTGGGTGTGTTTGCGTTCTCGACGTTCGACACCGACTACCTGTTGGTGAAGGAGGCCGACTTCCCGGTGGCGGTCGATGCCCTGCGAGCCGCCGGGCATGGGGTGGAGGGGGCGGGCGCATGACCCCCGAACAGGTCGCCGCCAGCTACGACCGACTCGCCGAGCGGTGGCTCGATCTGTCGGCCTACGGGTTCGCCCCCGTTGAGCGGGCGGTGGCCTTCGTGAAGCGCAAGAGCGCTGCGCTCGACGTGGGGTGCGGCACGGGGCGGCTGATGGGCCTGTTGCGCACGCACGGGTTCGCCACGGACGGCATCGACGTGTCCCCGGCCATGATCGCCCTCGCACGGGACCGCCACCCGGACGCCCGGCTGTTCCATGCCGACATTTGCGGGTGGGAACTGCCCCGGTCGTATGACCTGATCGTGGCGTGGGACAGCGTGTGGCACGTCCCGCTGGTCCAACAGGCGGCGGTCCTGGCGAAGCTGTGTCGGGGGCTGGCGGCGGGCGGGGTGTTCGTATTCACGACAGGCGGGCCGGACGGCCCGGAGGAGAGGCGGGACTCGCACATGGGACCGCCCATGTACCACGCCACGCTCGGCATCCCCAAGACCCTGCACGCCCTCGCCGAAGCGGGCTGCGTCGTTCGCCATCTCGAATACGACCAGTACCCCGAAGCCCACGTCTACCTCATCGCCCAGAAATCGGAGAGCGGGCAACCGGGGGTGTACGACCGGGTTCGGCTGCGTCCGGTCGAGGCGGGCGACCTGCCCCGCATGTACGAGTTGCAAATGGACCCGGACTCGAACCGCATGGCGGTCACGATCCCACGAAGCCGTGATGCGTTCGATTCGCATTGGGCGAAGGCGCTGGGCGATCCGGTGAACACCACCAGGGCGGTTCTGCTCGCCGGGCAGATGGTCGGGTACATCTCCTGCTTCCCGATGGACGGCGAGGATCACGTCGGGTACTGGATCGACCGGGCGTATTGGGGCATGGGCATCGCCAGCCGAGCGTTACACCTGTTGCTCGCCGAAGTCACGAAACGCCCACTGGTCGCCACCGCCGCCACCAGCAACGGGGCTTCCCTGCGGGTTCTCCAGAAGTGCGGGTTCGTCGTCGAGGAGGTTCGCCACTCGCCCGCCACCGACCGCTACCCGGAGTGCGAGGAAGCCGTCCTCGTGCTGCGGTAAGTTCCATTCGAGTCGGTAACGAGGGACTGGTGAATCAACATGGCCGAAGACACCCGACTCGTTCTGTTCGACTTCTCCCTCCCCGGCGCTGCGTCCGAGTGGCAGGCGGTCAACGACGGCGTGATGGGCGGCGTGTCCGAGGGCACGTTCCAGATCACCGACCGGAAGACGCTGGCGTTCTTCGGCACACTATCCCTGGAGAACAACGGCGGCTTCGCCTCGGTGCGCACGAAGGCGAAGAAGCTGAGTCTGGAGAGTGGTGACGCCCTACGGGTGCGGGTCCGGGGCGACGGGCGGCAGTATTCACTGAACCTCTACGTCCCCAGGCCGCAAGTCGCCTTCTCGTACCGGGCGACGGTGACGACCACGAGCGACGAGTGGGTCGAGGTCACGCTGCCGCTGGACACGTTCGAGGCGACATCGTTCGGGAGGGTCGTCAAGGACGCCGGTGCGGTGAAGCCGAACGAGGTCAACGCCCTGGGCTTCATGGTGAGCGACAAGAAGGCCGGGCCGTTCAAGCTGGAAATCGAGTGGGTCAAGGTGGTCCGGGCGGTATAAACCGGCATCAAACAAGTCCGTACCCACGCCCGCCGCCCGCCGCAGCGTTAGCAGGTTGTCACTGCGGTGAGATCACTCCGAGAGGTCTGAAATGACAGCGTACAAACGGGTGCTTGCGACGGACGCCCCGCCCGCCGTCCTGCTCGTGCGGCTGATGGTCGGCGGGGTGTTCCTGTCCGAAGGCGTCCAGAAGTTCCTCTACCCCGACCTGCGAGGGGCCGGGCGGTTCGCCACCCTCGGCATCCCCTCCCCGGAATTCTTTGGGCCGTTCGTCGGCGTCTTCGAGGTCGTGTGCGGGGCGCTGATCCTGATCGGCCTTCTCACCCGCTTGGCCGTCGTCCCCACCATCTGCATCATGCTCGTGGCGATCTACTCCACGCAGTTGCCCGTCCTCGAAAAAGAGGGCTTCTGATTCATGGCGAACCGCATCCGAACGGACTACTCGATGCTCCTCGGCTCGCTCTTTCTGCTGGTCGTCGGGGCCGGGCGGTGGTCCCTCGACTCCCGGCTCGCAAGCGCCGGGCGATGAGCGGGCGTTAGCCGGGTTCGGTCAGAGCCGTTTGACGAACGACGCCTTGCCGTCGCCGTCGGCGAAGAAGTCGGGGATGTGGGCGACCTCGGCGTACCCGTGCTTGCGGTAGAACTGCCGGGTCCGCTCGAAGCTCGACTTGTCGCTCGTCTCGATCAGCAGCAACCGCCCGTTCGCCGCCCGCACCGCCTCTTCGACCGCCAAGAGCATCGTGGAACCGATCCCCTGCCGGTGGCGGGGTGCGTCCACGGCGATCATCAGCAACTCCCACACCCGGTCGGTGAACTCCTTCGGGGCGAAGTAGGCGATGCCCACCGGCGTGCCGCCGTCCTCGTAGGCGAGGATGCGGTGGCCGTTGGAGGCGTTCGTGGCGTGGTACTCGTCCAGCATTCCGTGAACGGCGTCCAACTCGTCGGGCCGGAACAGCCCGCTACTCCCGGACAGGGCGACGAGGGCCGGTGAGTCGGCGGGCACGATGGGTCGGATCATCGGTCTACGCTCCAGTCGTTGGGAGGCAATTCATACCGGAGGCCGCTCACCGCCGAGGGGTTCGCAGTGCCGAATGGCCCACTGTGTCTCCTACTTCGCAGTGCCCGACACTCCGCCCCAGCACCTTCGACCCGATCAGAACGAGCCAGACGAGGAACATCGGCCTGCCGCCTACTTCGTGTCGGTGTCGCCCTTGCTGCCCGCAAACGCCCGGTACAGCAAAACGCTGAGACGCTGGAGGCGGTGATCGAGAAGGAACTGGTGGCGAGCGAGGGCGGTTGACGCCCGGCTACAAGCGGTCCAACTCGCCCGGCAGTTCGGCTAGTGACGGAACCGTGATGTCAATCGCCGGGCCGGGCGGAAACAACTGTTGTCCGGGGCGGGCGACGAAGGCGGTTTTCATCCCGGCCCACGCCGCCCCCGCCACGTCCCACCCGTGGGCGGCGACGAGCAGGCACTCGGACACGTCGGCCCCGGCCCGGCCCGCCGCCCAGCGGTACACGTCGGCGTGCGGCTTGTACTTCCCCACGTCCTCCACACTCAGCAGTGCCTCGAAGAACTCCGTCAGCCCGGCGTGTTTCATCTGGTCGGCGACCGCCGCCTTCGAGGAGTTCGTCAGCGTGAACAGTCGGCAGTCGGCGTCCCGCAGGCGTCCGAGTGTCGGGATCACGTCAGGGTGCGGGGGCAGCGACCGCATCGGGGCCACGGCTTCCTGGGCCTCCTTCTCGGACAACCCGACGCCGTGGTTCCGTGCGACCATGCGCAGGCACGCCGCCCCGATCTCGCCGAAGTCGAGGTAGTGGTCGGCCACGGTCGCCACGAGCGAATACTGGAGGAGCGTCGTGAACCACAGCGGGGCAAGCTCCGGGCGACCGCCGAGTGCCTTGCCGACGCTCTCCTTCACGGGCGTCAGGTCGAGCAGCGTCTCGTTCACGTCGAACAAGATCACCTTGGGCCGTGCCATGTGCGAGTGTCCTTTGCGGTTACTTCGTTACCGTAGTGGGGCGGTCGTCGTGTTCTACGTTGCAGCCCCCGCACCATATTTGCACATTAAAGCTGTCGGGCGGGTTCCGGCGCTCAGAACGGCGTGGACGAGCGACTTTTTCCGGCCACAGGTCATCGCCGTGGTCGCCCCCGCTCACGCCGGAAGGCGGGAACGCCGACTCGGAACGGGAGCCGTGATGGTCTTCGCCAAGCTCACCCACTTCGTCCACGCCCGGTTCATCTGGCTGCTGATCGGCTCGTACCTCGTGGCCGCAGTTTTCCCGGCGCTCGGCCTCTCGATCCGGTCCCTGTCCGTGGGGGCGATCAGCCTGCCGATGGCGATGCTCGCCTTCCTGCTGTTCAACGCCGGGCTGGGGGTGGACCTCTCGGCACTCAGGAAACTGCGGGGCGACCCCTTCCTCCTCGTGTTCGGCCTGCTCGCCAACCTGCTGGTCCCGGTCGCCTTCATCGCCGTGGTCATGCTCACGATGCGCCTGTGGCACAACCCCGATGAGGTCCAGCACATCCTCGTCGGCTTGGCCCTCGTCGCCTCGATGCCGATTGCAGGCTCCTCGACCGCTTGGTCGCAGAATGCGAACGGCAACTTGGCCCTGAGCCTCGGCTTGGTCCTCGGCTCGACCTTCCTCAGCCCGCTCACGACGCCACTCGCCCTGCACTCGGTCGGACTCATGACCACCGGCGACTACTCCGAGGACTTGCACGAGTTGGCGGGGTCCGGCACGGGCTGGTTCCTCCTGATCTCGGTGATCGTCCCCTCGGTCCTTGGGATTACCTGCCGCCGCTTGCTGGGCGAGAGAAAAGTCTCCGGAGCCAAGCCGTCTTTGAAGCTGGCGAACACCGTCGTCCTGCTGCTCCTCAATTACGCCAACGCTTCGGTGTCTCTCCCGCAGGCCGTCGCCGTCCCCGACCCCGATTTCCTGGCCGTGATTCTGGCGATCACGCTATCGCTGTGCGGCGTGGCCTTTTTCGCCGGGTGGCTGATCGCCCGGCTGCGCAAGTCCGACGAGACCGAGAAGATCGCCTTGATGTTCGGCCTGGGCATGAACAACAACGGGACCGGCCTCGTGCTGGCGTCGATGGCCCTGGCCGACCACCCCCAAGTCCTCCTGCCGATCATCTTTTATAACCTCGTGCAGCACCTCGTCGCCGGGCTGGTGTATCACCGGATGTTCTCCCGCCGTTCCGAAGACCCGGCCCCCGCAAACGCCCGGTAGAGCAGCACGTCGTACACGATCTTCAGTCCCCCGGCGAGGAAGAACGGGACGCTCGCCCACCCCACGCTGCCCACGAGGACCGTCGCCACCACCGGCGGGATGGAAGCGCCCACCGACCGGGCCACGCCCGTCACGCCCGCCGCCGCCGAGCGCTCGTCGGGCCGCACCGCCGCCATCGTGTACGCCTGACGGGTCGGCACGTCCATCTGCGAGATGCTGAACCGGGCGAGCAGCACGCCGACCGCCCAATACACGTCCGGCATCAGCGGGACGAGGACGAGCAGCACGTTCGACGGCAGGTGGGTGAAGATCATCGTGTTCAGCAGCCCGATGCGGCGGGCCAGCCACCCCGCCGCCAGTGCCGACACCCCGGCCAGCAGGTTGGCGCACAGGAAGATCGTCCCGAGCATCGCCGGGTCGAGCTTGTAGGTGAGGTAGAACCAGTAGGCGATGAGGCTCTGGATCACGAACCCGCCGCCGAGGGCGTCCAGGGCGAACAGGAGCGACAACTTGAACACGGTGCGGCGGGACTCGTGCAGGCCCAGCACCACCTTGGGGGCCGGGCGGGACTCGTCCCTCGTGGCCTCGACCGCCGACGAGAGCCACACGAAGCCGCCGACCAGCGCCAGCCCGATCCCGGCGTAGGCCAGCAGCACCGGGCGGAAGGCGGCGGCTCCGACCAAGCCCATGTGCTGGGCTTGCTGGGCGATCAGCCCGCCCGCCAGCGCCCCCAGCGCCGTCGAGAACGAGCCGACGAGGTTGTACCAAGCGAACACGTCGGTGCGGCGGTCGTCGCTGACGATGTGGGAGAGCGCCGCCTGCTCGACGGACAGGAACGGCCCGATCTCGTTCCCGCTGGGGCTGATGACGCCGATGGTGGCGGCGAGGAGCAGCAGAACGAAGCTGTCGGTGGAGACGAAGACGATCCCGGCCAGGGCCATGAGGACGGCCCCGGCGACCAGCGTGCGCCGCCGCCCGAACCGATCAGCGGTTGTCGTCAGCCAGAGGGAGATCGCCGTGTCCCCGACCAGCGTGAACGACAGCAGCAGCCCGACCTCCCACCCCGTCAGCCCGACTTCGACGAGGTAGAGGACCAGCACGACCGAGAGCAGGCCGTAGGCGAACATCCTCGAACAGCGGGTGGCGAACAGCAGCCACCCGTCCCGTGTCAGCTTCCCGGCGATGCCCAAGGGACGTTTCCCTCCCGATACCCGAAAGGCGAGGTCCGGCTACGTTCTGCGTCTGATGGTACTGTAGGTGGGGGCGGCGGTCCACCGTGGGTGAGGAGGAGACGGCTCCCACCAAGGCCATCAGGATGTCGCCAGCGTTCGGGACGCTGATGACTCCTTCTCGTCCAACACATCCCGCACTTTCCGGGCAAGGGCGGTCGGAGAGAAGGGCTTTTGGAGGAAGGCAACATCGGCTTGAAGGATGCCGTGCCGAACGACGGCATCATCCGTGTAGCCCGACAGGAACAAAACTTTCACGCCGGGTCGCATGGCCTCCACCCGTTCCGCCAGTTGGCGACCACCGATGAGCGGCATCACTACGTCGGTCTCGACCAGATCAATCGGCCCGTCGTGGTTTTGTGCAACCCGCTCGCCCGATCTCACCTTGGCGTCGGCTGCACCCCGGCCAGCAGCTTTTCGAGGGCCGCAAGTTCCACCGGCTTGACGACGTGGAGGTTGAACCCGGCTTCCTGCGAACGGCGTCTGTCTTCGTCCTGCCCCCACCCGGTCAAAGCGATCAGCATCATGTCCCGACCCCACGGCTGCTGCCGGATGCGCCGGGCGACTTCGTAGCCGTTCAGTTTGGGAAGGCCGATGTCCAGCAGCACCAACTCCGGGCGGAACGCTTCCGCTACTTCCACCGCCTCAAGGCCGTCGTGTGCGGTGCGAATGTCGTTACCCATGATCCCCAACAAGTCCCCCAGGCTGTCAGCCGAGTCCTTGTTGTCGTCCACCACCAGAATGCGACACCCGCTCAGGGCTTTCGCCTTCGGCCCGTCACTCTTCGGCGGCGTTTCGTGCGGCGGCGGGATGAGGGGCAGACGGACGACGAACTCGCTCCCCCCACCGGGGCCGGGGCTGCGGGCCTCGATGCTCCCGTCGTGCATATCGACCAGCCGCCGCACCAGCGTCAGGCCGATGCCCAACCCGCCGTGCGACTGCTCCGACGACCGATCCACCTGCGTGAACATCTCGAAGATGCGGCCCAGCATGTCGGCGGGGATGCCGATGCCGTCGTCCCGCACGCTGATGACGGCATCACTCCCTTCCCGTTCGGCGGTGAGCCGGATATGCCCGCCCCGCTTCGTGTACTTGGCGGCGTTGTTCAACAGGTTCAGGAAAACCTGGGCGAGCCGGACGGGATCGGCATCCAGGTTCAGCGGTTGGGGCGGCAGGCTGACCGTGAGTTCGTGACCGCACTGAAGGATCAGGGGGCGGCTGCTCTCGACAGCGCTCTCCAGAACCGCCGCCAATTCGACCCGTTCCTTGCGCATGTCCAACTGGTTGTGACTGATGCGGGACACGTCTAGAAGGTCGTCAATTAGACGCACCATGACCGTCACTTGTCGGGCGATAACATCTCTGGCTCTCTCCACATCCGGCCCCTTCAATCCCGCAATGCCGAGGGACTGGACGGCGTTGCGGATCGGGGCCAGCGGGTTTCTCAGTTCGTGGGCCAAGGTCGCCAGGAACTCGTCCTTGTGGCGGCTGGCCTCGGCCAGTTCGTCGGCCCGCTCCCGCATGGCGGAAACGTCTTGCAGGGCGAGCAGGATCAATTCGGGGTTTTTGGAGTCGGGTGGGAATGGCCGAGCGTTGAGCAGCATGGACTTTCGACCGACGCTCGGAAACGTGTGTTCGACCTCGAAGTCCTGGACGGCTTCGCTCCGTGAAAGGACTTGATCCAGCAACGTCCGCAGAGCGGGAATGTCCCACTGCCCGTCACCCAAGTCGTAGACGAAGCGGCCCTCCGTTTCGCCCTTCGACACGTGGAACCAGGTGTAGAAGGCGACGTTCGCCGTCTTCACCCGCAGGGTGCTGTCGAGGACGACGAACGGTTCCCGCAGGGTCGCTATGATGTCATCGGCGTAGGCGAGGGCTTTGTCCAACTCCCGCTCCGTCTTCCGACGTGCGGTGATGTCTCGGAAGACCAGCACGACCCCGGCAACTTTGCCCCCCCCGTTGCGGATCGGGGCGGCACTGTCGTCAATCGGTCGTTCCGTGCCGTCCTTGGAAATGAGCAGGCTATGGCTCGCCAACTTACACGTGCGACCTTCTCGGAAGGCGGGCACGGCGGGATTCTCGACCGTTTGGCGGCTCTCCTCGTTGATGATGTGGAACAAGTTATCGAGCGGCTGGCCCACCCCCTCCTGCGCCGCCCACCCCGTCAAGGACTCGGCGACCGGGTTCATGAACGTGACCCGCAGTTCAGCGTCCGTCGTGAGGACGGCATCGCCGATACTCGAAAGCGTGGCGAGCAGCCAGTGCCGGTCGTCATGGACCGCTTCGCCGTCCTCCGGTGAAGGGCCAGACGTGCCGCCGCCAGCGATGCTTTCGTTCGCCATCCTCGGAAACCTTGTGCCGTATTGCCGGTGTGACCGTGTTATTGTACTGAAAGCGGCGGCTGACAGATCGAGTCTACGGCGGGCCGGTCGTCGCCCTGGACAACGGGAACTCCGACCGCAACGGGCATCCGCTGCTGCCCGGTTCGACGATGGTGAAAGACCAGACGGCGAACCCACGGAGGGAAACATCGTCACCCCATTTTGGTGTCGATGCCACTCTTGCTGCTGGCGAATGCACGCTAGAGCAGCGTCTCATTCACGTCTAACCGGATGACTATTGACCGGGCCGTGTGCGGCGTCCGCTCGTCACGGGCGAACGGTTGGCGCAGGGACTGGCCGAATTTCCAAGAAGCCCTACAGTATCAGGTGAAGTGAGGATGCCATCCCAACAACTCCCGTTCGACCTGACGCAGGAGCCGCTCACGACGAGCGGGAATGGCTCCGTGTCACGCTGTCGTGCATCGGCGATGCGGTAATCACCACCAACGCCACCGGCCACGTCACACTCCTCAACCCGGTGGCTCAATCTTTGACCGGGTGGACGCAGGACGAGGCGGTCGGCCACCCGCTGGAGAGCGTCTTCACCAGCGTCAGCGAGGAGGGTCACTTGCCCCTCGAAAGTCCCGCCGTCCGGGCCTTGCGGGCGGGCGTTGTGTCGGAAGGCCACTCCCTGCTGGTTGCGAAGGACGGGACGGAGCGTGTCGTTGAGGACAGTGCGGCCCCGATACGCAATGCGGCTGGCGAGGTCGGCGGGGTCGTTCTGGTCTTCCGGGATGTCACCCAGCGGAGGCAGCGAGAGAGAGCGGCGCACGCCGTTCTCGCCTATGCCGAGGGCATCATCGCCACCCTCCGGGAACCGTTCGTCGTCCTCGACCAGAGTTTCGTAGTACAGACCGCAAACGACGCTTTTTACAGGACGTTCCACGTTTCCAGGACGGAGACGGAAAAGCGTTCCTTCTTCGAGTTGGACAACGGCCAATGGGGCCATCCCCGCCTGCGGAAGGTACTCGACGAGATGTTGGCCGATCACAACGCCGTCGAAGACTTCGAGGTCGAACATGCGTTTCCGACCATCGGCCAAAGGGTCGTGCTGCTCAACGCCCGGAGCATCCCGGCGCAAGAAAATGGCCCGGTCCTGATCCTGCTCGCCATCGAGGACGTGACCGACCGCAGGCGGGCCGAAACGTCTCGCCGGTTGGAGGATTCGGCCTGGAGGAAGTCGGAGGTTCAGTATCGGCGACTCTTCGAGAGTGCCAGGGACGGCATCCTGATCCTCGACGAGACGACCGGGAGAATCATCGACGCCAACCCGTTCATGAGCGAGTTGCTGGGGTACGACCACTCCCACTTCCTGGGTAAGGAACTGTGGGAGATCGGCTTGTTCCACGACATCACGGCGAACCAGGCGGCGTTCCGGGAACTGCAAGCCAACGGGTACATCCGGTACGAACACTTGCCGCTCGAAACCCGTGATAAAAAGAGAGTGGATGTCGAGTTCGTCAGCAATTGCTACGAGGCGGATGGTCGCCGGGTGTTGCAGTGCAACATCCGGGATTGCAGCGACCGTTTCCGGTTGGAGCAGGCCGTCAAGGCGTCACTGGAGGAGAAGGAAGTCCTACTGAAAGAAGTTCATCATCGGGTGAAGAACAACCTGCAAGTGATCTCCAGCCTCCTGCACTTGCAGTCCGAACACACACAGGACGAAGCGAGCATTCGGATATTTCGCAAGACCCAGGACCGGGTGCGGTCGATGGCCCTGGTCCACGAACGCCTTTACCGCTCCCACGACATCGCCCAGGTGGACTTCACGGATTACATCGAGAGCCTGGCGCATCACCTGTTCAAGTCGCAACAGACGGACACCGACCGCATCAAACTGGCGGTTGACGTTCAAGGCGTCCGGTTGCCCATCGACGCCGCCGTTCCGGTCGGATTGCTCCTGAACGAATTGATCTCGAACTGCTTGAAGCACGCCTTCGTGGGCCACGAGTCGGGGCATATTCGGATCGACCTGCGCCCGTTCAACGGCGGCGAATTTCTACTGAGCGTGAGCGACGATGGCGTCGGCCTGCCAGCGGCCATCGTGCCGCAGTCGGCGACGACCTTCGGGATGGAATTGATCGCCGACCTGGTGGACCAGCTTCACGGTCGGTTGCAAGTCAGCAGGGACGGGGGGACCACGTTTCGGATTTTGTTCCCCAAACGTAAAGCGAGTTCCGTCCAAAGAGAGGACCACCCATGATCGCCACGGCCCAACGGGAAGAGCGGCACGAAGTGCGTGTGCGGCCCGCCCGCATCCTGGTGGTCGAGGACGAACGCATCGTGGCGAGGAGCCTGCGGAGACAGTTGACCAATTTGAGTTACGAAGTCGTCGGGAGCGTGCCGTCCGGGGAGGAGTCCGTCCGGCTGTGTGACGTGACCCGCCCCGATCTGGTACTGATGGACATCCACCTGGAAGGGGCCGTGGACGGGGTGGAGGCGGCGGCAACTATCCGCAAGCGGTTCCGGCTCCCGGTGGTCTACCTGACGGCCTACTCGAACACGGAAATTCTCGACCGGGCGAAGCTGACCGAGCCGTTCGGGTACATCCTCAAGCCCTACGACGAGCGAGACCTACTCGTCGTCATCGAGACGGCCTTGCACAAGCACCTGATGGAGCGGCGGCAACAGCAGCGAGAGATGTGGGTCGCCGCCACGATCAAGAGTATCGGCGTGGCGGTGGTCGCCACGGACAACGGCGGTTGCGTCACCTACATGAACCCCCTGGCAGAACGTCTGACCGGCTGGGCCGCAGACGACGCACTCGGTCAGCCTGTGGAAGGAGTCGTTCGGCTCGTTCAGGCGGATGTGCCGCAGCCCATCCCATCTCTCCTTGCGCCGTCAGTGCCAGGTGACACGTCGAGTCGGCGCATGCGACTCATCGCCCGGAACAATTCCGAAACGGCGATTGAGAACTCCGTCGCACTCATCTCCGACGAGCAGGGCGTTGCTATGGGCAAAGTGGTGGTGTTTCGAGACGTGACCAGGCAAATGCACCAGGAGTACAAGGCGACACAGGCAGAGAAGGTCGAGGCCATCGGGCAATTGGCTGGGGGCGTGGCGCATGCGTTCAACAATCTGATGACAACGGTTCTCGGTTACAGCGAGATCATGCTTCAGGGGATGAAGCCGGACGACCCCTTCGTTGATAGCGCCAGGGAAATCCAACGGGCGGCGACTCGGACGGCGACACTGACCCAAAAGCTGATGGCATTCGGTCGGAAGTCGATCTTGACCGTGCGGCCCGTGGACCTCAACGCAGTGGTCAGCGGTCTGGCCCAAGTCCTCCGGAACATGCAGGGCGGTGTCCGACTCGATTTGCGTTTGGAACCGGGGCTTGGATCGGCGAAGGCCGATGCCGATCAGCTTGAGGAGGCTGTTCTGATCTTGGCCCGAAACGCTTGTGAGGCGATGCCGAACGGCGGGCAACTGAGCATCCAGACGGCGAACGTCGAACTCGGACAGGACTACGCCCTCGACCACCCGGAAGTCCGTCCCGGCCCCTACGCCCTTCTGACCGTTTCCGATACCGGAACGGGTATGGATCCGAATGCGGTTAGCCATCTGTTCGAGCCATTTTTTACACGGAAGGCGGGCGTCGGGGCCGGGTTGGGATTGGCGGCGATTTACGGCTTCGTCAAGCAGTGCGACGGCGACATCACCGTGGAGAGCGTGCTGCACGAGGGGACCACATTCCGTGTCTATCTGCCCAGGAACACCGGGCGGGCGGAAGCGAATGCGCCTGTTGAAGGGAAAGAATGAGCCTGTGCGCAATCTACTTCCCTCTCCGAAGTACATCCACGCCGGGGCGAATGATCGCTTCGCACGATGCACAGGCGTGAACGGTCGGCATTCGCAGCCGACTGCCCCCACGTGCAGAACAGCCGGTGGTTGGTAGTGAGCGCCACAACGGCTTCTGCGTAGGCAGAGTGGTTTCGACCGGGAGTATTCCGGGCAGATCATCTCCCTCTTGGGAGCCGGGGGGTGCGTAATGACCGAACTTGAACCGAACAGTGGCGAGGCGACAGAGGGCGAACTCTTCCGCCTCCTCGTCGAAAACGTCAAGGATTACGCCATCTTCGTGACGGACCCGGAGGGCCGGGTGTGTAGCTGGAATCCTGGGGCGGAACGACTCCTGGGCTACTCGGCGAGCGAGATCATCGGACAACCCACCGCCCTTTTCTCGACCCCCGAAAGCAACAACGAACAGGTGACCCAGCGGGAGATGGACAGGGCAGCGGAGACGGGCCGGGGCGAGGACGAACGCTGGCACGTCCGCAAGGACGGCAGCCGGTTCTGGTCGGGCGGGACCATCTCCCCCTTGTGGGACGAGGGGCATCGGCTTCGGGGCTTCGCCAGGATCATGCGGGACCGCACGGCCCAAAAGCACAGCGACGACGCCCTGAAGGACGCCTTGGCCTCCGCCGAGAGAGTCGAGCAGGATCGGCGTGAAGTGGAAACCCGCTTCACGTCCCTGGTCAAGCACGTCAAGGACCACACCATCTTCACGATGGACCTCGGCGGGGGCATCACCAGTTGGAACGAAGCCGCCGAGCGGACCCTGGGTTACTCCGAGTCCGAAATCCTCGGCCAGCCGTTCTCAGTCATTTTCACCCCCGAAGACATTCGGGACGGGGTGCCGGAGCGAGAAATCCACATTGCGGGGGAGACGGGCCAGGCCGACAACGTGCGCTGGCATCTCCGCAAGGGCGGCGTGCGGTTTTGGGCCGATGGCATCGTGACTCCATTGCAGGACGCCAGCGGGCGGCATACCGGCTACTCCAAAATCATGCGGGACATGACCGAACAGAAGCGAATGGAGGAAGAACTCCTGCGGGCGCACGAGGGGGTGGAAACCCAGGTACGGGAACAGACAATCGAGTTGAGGACGGCAAACGATGATCTGCGGGCGGCATCCGTCGCACAGTCGGTGCAGGAGGGGTTACGGGCGAAAAGCGAGGCACAGTTCCGAGAACTGACGGCGCACCTGCACCAAAGTCTCTGGATGTTCGACGCCCTGGAAGCCCGTGTCCTGTACGTCAGCCCCGGCTACGAGAAAATATGGGGTCGCTCGTGTCAAAGCCTCCTCGACAACCCCGGCTCCTTCATGGAAGGTATTCATCCTCTGGATCAGGAGATGATGACCCGTGAAAGTTCCGTCATGTACCGGACGGGCCACATCGACACGGAGTGCCGTGTCCTGCGCCCCGACGGGTCCGTGCGGCGGGTCTGGATCAGGGGGTATCCGATCACGGAATCGGGCCGGATCGTGCGGATCGTGGGTGTCGTGGAGGACGTGACCGAGAAGCGGCAATTGACCGAGCAGCGGGACGCAGTGCTTACCCGGCTGCAACTTCACATCGAGCGGATGCCCCTGGCCTACTTACTGGCCGGGCCGGACATGCGTTATTCGGCCTGGAATCCGGCGGCGGAGCGGATGTTCGGGTTCACCGAGGCGGAAGTGCTGGGCAAGCACCCGTTCGAGGTCATCGTCCCGCCGCTCTCACAAGCCGCCGTGGGCAAAGTCTTCGAGCGGCTCAAGGCGGGGGACATGGACGCCCACGGGGAATGCGAAAACAAAACGAAAGACGGGCGGGTGATTACCTGCGACTGGTCCAATACGCCATTGCTGGGCGAGAACGGCGAATTCATTGGCTGCATCTCGCTGGCTCAGGACATCACTTCCCGTCGTGAGGGGGAGAAGACGCTGCGACTGCGGGACCGTGCCATCCAAGCCGTGTCTCAGGGCATCCTGATTACCGATCCGAACCTACCCGACAACCCGATCATCTATGCCAGCCACGGATTCGAGCGCATCACGGGATACCGGGCCGATGAGGTTTTGGGGAGGAATTGCCGACTGCTCCAGGGCCAGGAGACGGAGCCTGATGCGGTCGCCACCGTCCGGTCGGCAATTCGGGACGGGCGGGAATGTTCGGTGGAACTGCTCAACTACCGGAAGGACGGGACGAAGTTCTGGAATGCCCTGTTCGTGACCCCCGTTCGGGACGACGACGGTAGACTCGCCCACTTCGTCGGCGTGCAGGCCGACGTGACGGGTCGCCGGGTTTTGGAGCAGGCGTTCCACCAGTCGCAGAAGATGGAAGCGGTCGGCCAACTTGCGGGCGGGGTGGCTCACGACTTCAACAACCTGCTGACCATCATCTCCGGCTACAGCGACATCTTGCTCTCGACTTTGGGAGCGAGCGACCCGGTGCGAGAGTCCGTCAAGGCCATCAGCGAGGCCGGGGGACGGGCAGCCTCGCTCACCCGCCAGTTGCTCGCCTTCAGCCGCCAGACGGTATTGGAGCCGAAGGTATTGGAACTGAATGCGGTCTTACGGGAAACGGAGAAGATGCTGCGGCGACTCATTGGCGAGGACATTCTGTTGACCGCAGTTCTCGACCCGCACATCAGCCGGGTCAAGGTCGATCCCGGCCAACTGGACCAAATCCTGATGAATCTCTCGGTCAACGCCCGTGACGCCATGCCCAGGGGCGGGAAGTTGACTCTCGAAACCCGGAACGTGGACTTGGACGGGCAGTACGCCCAATCGCACGTTGAAGCCGAGGGGGGCCGGTACGTCATGCTGGCCGTGACCGATTCCGGCAGCGGCATGACCCCTGAAGTCATGGCACACATCTTCGAGCCGTTCTTCACGACCAAGGGCGTGGGCAAGGGGACCGGCCTGGGACTGTCTGTGGTCCACGGCATCGTTAAGCAGAGTGGCGGTCGCATCGAGGTCTACAGCGAACCCGGCTTGGGAACCACCTTCAAAATCTATTTCCCGGCGATCAAGGAGTTGGCCGACAGTGCCAAGGAAAGTGCCGAAAAGGGTGACATGCGGGGGACCGAAACGATTCTGCTCGTCAAGGACGAGGACGGAGTTCGTGGTTTGGCTTTGCTGGTCTTGCAGACCTACGGCTACAACGTGCTGGCGGCGAGCGACGGCAGGAGGGCGCTGCGGGCGATTGAGAACCACCAGGGGTCTATCGACCTGTTGGTGACGGACGTAGTGATGCCGGGCATGGGAGGCGGAGAATTGGCCGAAGCCGTGAAAAAGCAGTTCCCGCACATGAAGGTGCTTTTCTCCAGCGGTTACACGGACGACTCAGCAGTGAGGCAGGGCATTCTGGAAGCGGAAGTCGCCTTCCTTCAGAAGCCGTACTCGCCGCAATCGTTGGCGAGGAAGGTGCGACAAATTCTGGACAAGAAGTAGCGACTTATTTGGCGGTGGATTGCCGAACAGTTCAAAAATGGCACGCTGACAGCGGAATGTTACCAACTGGCAATCACGCTGCCCGCAACCGCTCCCTTTGCTGCGGCGATTTGGACGGATTCCTCCCTCCCGATGGTCGGTGTGCCGTTACATCGTGCCCCTGGGCCTGCGGTGATGCGATCCGGGAGCGGAGTGGTCCGGCATTCTAACCCACGGCGGCGGGTCACGGCACTTCGGAGCGGGAATTCGGCGGCTCGTCGCACGGGGCGTGCGGGGACACGTTCGCAGTCCGTTCGGGTTCCGCCCGGAGGCCGATCAGGATCGTCGTCTCCAGCTTCGCCGGGTCGTCGCAGTGGTGGCCGTACACTTCCAGCGACGGCGAGTCGATGACCTCGCCACGGGCCGCAAGCTCGGCCTTCAACTCCGTCCACTTTTGGGGCAACGCTTGGTAAGGCCCGACGTGGACGTGCCTCATGTACCGCTGCAACTCGAACTCCAGCGGCTCCAGCGCAGCGGGCGTTGGAACCGGCTGTGGGGTTCGGAGTTCGACCCCGACGAACATCTTGTTTTCGGGCAGGTACACCCAATGGTTGATGCCGGTGGTCGGAACCCCGGCCCCTTTGACGACCCGCCACATCTCGTTCATCAGGCGGAAGCCGACCTCGCCGTACCGCCCGTCCTCGACCACGCCCCCGATGCCGTGCAGGTGGAACCGGATCGGCTCCTCGACGATCTCGACGGTCATTTCGCTGCCCTCGGTCTGCGTGAGTTCTGCGCCTGCTTCTTCCGCTTCGCCGCCGCCGTCATGCCGCATCGGTCTTTCGTCCTTCACCCGTGTCCGCATTCACGAACGGGTCGATGCCGCACGACACCAGGACGAGCGACATGAGCATCGCCAGCAGCACGGCGGCGACGATGCCGCAGACGACTCCGAGCAGACCGCCGAGAACTGCGCCGATCCACCCGTGGAGTTGCCAGCCCTGATACGCACCCTCGAACAGCCCGCCCGTCACCCCCATCACCGCCCACGACGAGATCAGCGGGACGCCGACGAGTCCACCGGCGACGCTCCCGGCGACAAAGCCGACGAGCAGGTAAAGCAAAAATCCCGGCCACTCGAAGTTGTGAAACGACCAGACCACGATCCCGCTAAATGCCGTCAGGATCACCGGGGCGACGGGCCGGAACAGTTCCAGAAGCCGGTACGTTTCCGGTTTTTGGTCGGTCATGCTTTCCACTCCCGTTCAATGCCCCGGCGACCTGATCTCGATGCCGTACTTCGGCGCAGCCGCCGCCATCTTCTCGATCTCGGCCTTCGTGGGCGGGGCGGCGGTCGTCGCTCCCTGGGCGACCGGCACGCCGACCTCGAAGAACATCTGCTCCAGACCAGCAGCGGCGACGGAGATCAGCATCTTGGCCGGGCGGTCGCTCTCGTTCTTGAAGCTGTGCGGCGTCCCGACCGGCATGTTGACGAACACCCCCGCCGTCGCCACCACCTTCTCGTCACCGATGAAGACCGTGACTTCGCCGTCGAGGACGTAAAAGCCTTCCTCCTCCCGGCTGTGGACGTGCGGGGGCGGACCGCCGCCCGGAGGCACAAGGGCTTCCCACAGGGCGTACTTGCCGTTGGTATCGTCGCCCGTCGCCAGGAAGCGGTACACGTCGCCGACGACGGCGACGGTGCGGCCCTCGGCGGGGGTTCGGATGGTCGGACTCATAGCCTACTCGTCCTTTCGTTTCGCAGGCAACGTCGTGACGAAGTTCACCGCCCGCCGAATCCAGTCATTCAACTCGTCGTCGCCCCCGACCCCTTCGATGCCGACGACGACCCACCCCGCCATCGTACCCCGACCCGTGATCTCGAATGCGGTGGCGTGCGGTTCCGACAGCGCCCACTGGCCCTCCTCCGGGCCGAGCCGGACGAGGAGCGAATCCTTGCGGACGGCGACGAGCAGGTGGCCGTTCAGCAGGAACCCGACCCCGCCGAACATCCTCTTCTCCTCGACGTTCTTCCTCCGGGCCAGCACGACACGGGTGCGGCGGGCCAGGGTTTCGCTGAATGCCATCGTGTCTCCCGACTAATGCTCGTGCCGGTGGTGGGTGTCCGGATAGTGGACGTGGGAGTGGGTCATGGCCTCGTGCTTGTGCGGGTGGCTGTGCGGCTCGCCGGGCGGGTCGTCGGGGCCGTGGTCGTGCCGGTGGTGTTCGTCGTGGACGTGGCTGTGGTCATGCTCCAGCGCCTCGTGCGTGTGTTCGTGGTCGTGCCGCTCGGTCAGGTGCAGCCAGACGCCGACGCCCATGAGCGCCGCCGCAAAGCCGAATCGGATCGAAAGTCCGTCCTGGAAGATCGCCAGCGACAACAGCGCCCCGACGAACGGGGCGAGCGAGAAGTACGCCCCGGTGCGGGCGGTCCCCAAGTGCCGCAGGGCCAGCACGAAACACGTCAGACTGACCCCGTACCCCAGCAGGCCCACCGTACCGGCAGCCAGTACGGTCGGGAAGGCCGGAAGGTGCGACCCGGCGACGAGGGCGAGGCCCAGGTTCACGCCGCCCGCCACCACGCCCTTGGCGGCGGCGATCTGGACGGGGTTCCCGCCAGAGACTTTCCGGGTGAGGTTGTTGTCGATCCCCCAGGCGAGGCACGCCCCGGCGACGGCGAGCGCCCCCCACGGAACCCCGGCTGCGGTGTCGCCGGTCCACGAGAGCAGCACGCCGCCCCCGGTGATGAACGCCATCCCCAGGGCGATGCGACGGTCGAAGTTCTCCTGGAACACGAACCACGCCAGGAGCGCCGTCAGCACGCCTTCGAGGTTCAGGAGCAGTGATGCGGAGGCGGCGGGGGTGGCGGCGAGGCCGAGCATGAGCAGCACCGGGCCGACCACGCCGCCGAACAGAATCGCCCCGGCGAGCCACGGGAGGTCGGCCCGCTTCAAGGACGCTTCGGTGGAACCCTTCCCGGTCAGCCGAGTAGCGAGCAACAGCCAGAGGGACAATCCCAATCCCGAACCGAGGTAGAGCAGGCCCGCCAGGAGCCACGGGTCCACGCTGCCGAGCAGCAACTTCGACAGGGGCGTGCTTGCGCCGAAGAGGGCGGCGGCGGCGAGGGCGTAACCGATCCCGATGGGGAGTGTGGGTTTCATCGACGGCATTCTTTCATCCTAACCGCCAGCGGCTCAAAGCGTCCCGAATGCGGGCGGCAAAGGATTCATCGAAGGCCATCTGTGGCTCCAGCCCTGGCTGGGTCACGGACGAGTGGCTTGTGGGTCGCCCTCATTCTCTCTTCTCGCACCAGCCCAGCGGCTTGAAGTCGTTCCACGGGTCGTAGACGTTGCCGAACAGCCACGAGGAAGCGGGGTACTGGCCCACGAGGTCGTTGAACAGCGCCTCGACTGCCGGGAACCCGAAGGACACCGGCACGGAGAACACGAGGTTGGTGTTGCCGCCGCCGTCGCACACGCCGCCGAACTTCTCGACGGCGGCACGGACACGATCCCCGTCCGGGCCTTGATTCCGCCCCTGCTCCTTGAAGTAGAACCAGACGCAGAGGTAGCCCGCACGACTGACGACGGTGAACCCTTTGGGGTCGGTGTCGGAAAACTCGATCACGTCGCCCTTCGCCACCCCTTCCACTATCCCCGGCGAGTAGAGGAGCCTGAATTGGTGAGGAGAGAGCCGAATCGCTTCAACGACCTCCGTTGCGGGGCGGTTGCCCTCGGTGTGGCAGACCCGCAGTTCGATGTCGATGCGTTCTTCGCCCGCTGTACCCGATTCGCCCCGCTGATAGTGCTGGAAGCTCAGGTGCAGTTTGGCGTGTTGCAGGTGGAAGTACCACCATTGCTCGTGCGTGATCGGTCCTTCGACGGGACTCGGTTGCGTCATCCGTTCCCCGGCGTCGATCCGGTCAACCTGTTGAAGCAAGTACGAGACACCGGCCCCGTCAGGAATCTTCTGGTCCGGCTCGACTGCTTGAACGCTCGGCGGGTTCCTGAATCCGGGGCGGGTCGCCAACGAAACCAGCCACGTCCACGACCATAATCGCACGAGTCGGCCAAACAGCCGGTAGCGCCAAGGGTACTTGAATGGGAAGCCGTCGATGGAGAACTCGATCCACCTGCCGAGATGCTGACAGCACTGGTCCAGAGTCCAGTCGCCGGACTTCTCCAGGCGTCCTTGACGGCGTGCCTCGTCGAGCGCCCGCACTTCGTTCCGCAGGTCGGACATCATGCGGAGATTCGGCGGCGGTCGTTTCTCGCCCGGCGTCATGACCCGGCCTCGCACGCACTCAACATCGCCGCCAGCGGCTCCGGTTCGGCCAGCCGGTGATCCGTGCCGACCTCGATCAGAGTCGCCCTGCTGTCCTTCGCCAACTCCTTGCTATCGGCGAACGGGATCACGTCGTCGGCTCGGCTGTGGAGGATCACCGTACCCGGCTTCACCGTCCTCGCCGTCCCCCACTTCTTCCACGCCGGGCACAGAAGCACTAGTTTCGCCCCGCCGTCGTTGATGTTTATGGCGACGGCCCCACCCCGACTGGAACCGACGACGACCTGGGGCCGGTGCTGGTCGAACTCGGCCTGGGCGGTGCGCACCGCTGCGGCGAAGTCGTCGTCGTCCAGGGCGGGGTTGACGACCTCGTGGCCGTGCGTGGCGAGGTACGTCGGCTTCGCACCGCCGGGAACGCTGTGCCAGCCGTGGAGGAAAAGGATTTTCATCGTCGGGATTCCTCCTCCAACGGCGGTGCGCCGACCGGGTAAGGTCGATGCTTCGTGATCGAGTTCACGAAGTCAGACCGGGTAGCTCTGCCTAACCCTAACCGTCCGGGCCACTGGTAGGGTACGGCGTACTGCGAACCCCGCTCACGCCCCGGACCCGGCGGCGTGGGGGGCGAAGTCGGTGTACCCTTTCTCGCTCGTGGGCGAGTACCAGTCGGGCATCGGGGCGAGCGGGGCCAGCGGCCACCCGTTCTTGAACCGCTCCACGAGGTCCGGGTTGCTGATGAACGGCCTGCCGAACGCAATCAGGTCGGCGTGGCCCTCGGCGACGGCTTTCTCGGCCATCCCCTGGGTGTACCCGCAGTTGCCGATCAGCGGGCCGTGAAAGACCGTGCGGAAGTCGGCCAGCGTCATCGGCTCGCCGAGCTTGTGGAACCCGAACGCCAGCCCGTCCATGACGTGCAGGTACGACAGGCCGAAGCGGTCGAGTTGCCCTGCGACGAACGTGAACTGCTCCCGGAAGTCGGGGGAACCCATGTCGTTGAACGCCCCGTTCGGGGACAGCCGCACGCCCACCCGGTTGGCGGGCCAGACGGTCGTGACGGCCTCGACGACTTCCTTCAGGAAGCGGTAGCGGTTCTCGACGCTGCCGCCGTACTGGTCGGTGCGGTGGTTCGTCTTCGACTGAAGGAACACGTCGATCAGGTAGCCGTTGGCCCCGTGGACCTCCACCCCGTCGAACCCCGCCGCCTTCGCCCGTGCAGCGGCCTTGCGGTAGTCGTCCACCACCCGTGAAACCTCGGCGGTGTCCAGCGCCCTGGGGACTTCGTGCGGCTGCTTGCCAGTGGGCGTGTGGATGTACTCCTCGTTGATCTTGATTGCTGACGGGGCGACGGCGAGTTTCCCGCCGTGGAAGCTGCTGTGCGAGGCCCGGCCCATGTGCCAAAGCTGGAGGAAGATGACCCCGCCCTTCTGGTGGACGGCCTCGGTGGTCAGCTTCCATCCTTCGGTCATCTCGTCGATGTAGACGCCGGGCGACTCGTTCCACCCGTTCGCCTCCTCGGAGATGGTGGTGGCCTCGGTGACGAGCAGGCCCGCCGAACTCCGCTGGGCGTAGTATTCGGCCATGAGTACGTTCGGCAGGCGGGCGGTCCCGGCCCTGGAGCGGGTCATGGGTGCGAGGACGATGCGGTTCGGCAGGGTCAGGTCGTGGAGGCGGAAGGGGCGGAACAGGACGCTATCGGGCATGGTGATCCTTCGGCTGTGACGAAGCTCGTGACCGCCGCCTTGGGTGAATCGAAGGCCCTGGGGCCGTGCTGCGGTTCTCGAATGCGGAACAACGGTTATCGTATCGGTGCGGTCGGAGCAGGCCCACACCTCCGACCGTACCGGAGAGTCGCCCGTGACGAGCCGCCGGGCGAAAGGTGGCTCTCGGTCGCCGCACGACTCGTTGGCAACTATCACAAACCTTGGTAAGGTTTGTGGAGTTCGTCTGAATGGCCCGCTGACGCACACGACGGGGAGCGCCGACGTGGACAAACTCTCGGATTTCCTCCGAATATCCGAAGCCGCCGAGTACCTGGGTGTTTCGCCGAACACGCTTCGCAACTGGGTCGATGCCGGGAAGATCGTGGCCGTTCGCCATCCGGTGAACGACTATCGCCTCTTCAGGCGGGAAGACCTCGACGCCTTGCTCCGGCAGGTCGCCGTGGCCCGCCAGAAAGTGGCCAATTGACGAAGCGGAGTGGGCGGCATCGTGGGACGGTCGGGGAGACTTATGGAAGCGCCTCGCTGGAACATCATCACGCCTTCCCAGTACGAGTGGGAGCGGCGTGGTCTTGACTTCATCCGGGCGGGCCTGCCCGACCACGACCCGTACCGGGCGTGGGCCAACTTCGAGTTCCAGACCGCCGACGGCGCAATTTACGAAGTCGATCTGCTCGTCCTGACCAAGATGGGGTTCTGGCTGGTGGAGTGCAAGGCGTGGCCGGGTCACATCTGGGGCGACCCTGGGACGTGGACCCGCTCCCACGACGGCAGGCTCCACACCGAAGACAACCCCGTTCTGCTGGCTAACCGGAAGGCCAAGGCCCTCGCCTCGCTGCTGAAGGTCCAACCGGCCCTGGGTAAGCTGCGCCTGCCGTGGCTCGACGCCCTCGTGTTCCTGTCAGCCGAAGACGTGCAGTGCGGGTTGACCGGCAACGCCCGCAACCGGGTGCTGCTCCGGGACCGCCCGAAGACCGACACACGCCCCGACCAGAAGGGCATCCTCGCCGCCCTCATCAACCGGGAGGGGCCGGGCATCGACGCCGACCTGCGGGGCACAATCGACATCAAGGTGGCCAAGGGGCTGTCCCGTGCGATGGAGCAGGCCGGGGTGCGACCGTCGCAACGGTCCCGGCGGGTCGGCGACTACATCCTCGGCGACCTGATCTTCGACGGGCCGGGCTACCAGGACCGGCTCGCCAAGCACGCCTCGTTCGACAGCGTGTACTGCCGGGTGCGGCAGTACACCGTCGCCCAAGCCTCCTCGGAAGACGACCGGCAGCGGCTCAAGCGGGCGGCGGCTCGTGAGTTCCAGATCATCCAGACGCTGGACCACCAGAACGTCCTGCCGGTGCTGGACTACAAGGAACACGAGAACGGCCCGGCCCTGCTGTTCCGCTACCTCGACCCGAACGCCGTGCGGTTCGATCACTACCTCGCCACCCACGGCCCGAAGCTCGAAACCGGCCAGCGGCTCGACCTCCTGCGGCAGTTGGCCGACGCCATCCGGTACGCCCACCGCAAGCGGGTGATCCACCGCTCGCTGGGGCCGCAGAGCATCCTGGTGTCGGATGCGGAATCGTCCTCGCCCCGGCTCCAGGTGTACAACTGGCAGGTCGGCGTGCGGGAGAGTACGTCCACGTCGGGCCGGGTCACGAACGTCGAGGATTTGGTCGAGGCCCAGTCGCTCGTCTACATGTCGCCCGAAGCCCTGTCCGACTCCCGCAAGGTGACGGAGGCGTCGGACGTGTTCTCGCTGGGGGCCATCGCCTACCACCTGTTCGCCAACCGCCCCCCGGCCAGCAACCCGACCGAGTTGGCCAGGGTGCTGCGGGACCAGAAGGGGTTGAGCGTGTCGGCGGTCCTCGACGGGGCCGGTCCCAAGCTCGAAGAACTGATCCAGTGGAGCACGCACCCCGACGTTCTCACCCGCATCGGCTCGGTCGAGGACTTCCTCGTCCTGCTCGGCGACGTGGAGGACGAACTCACCGCCCCCAAGGAAACGGTCGTCAACGACCCGCTGCACGCCAAGCAGGGGGATCGGCTGCCGCACGGGTTCGTGGTGAAGAGGGAGTTGGGCCAGGGGGCCACCGCCAAGGCCCTGCTCGTGGTGAAGGACGAGAAGGAGTCGGTCCTCAAGGTGGCGCTCGCCGAGGACGACAACACCCGACTGCACGAGGAGGCTGACGCCCTGCGGTCGATCCACAGCGAGTTCATCGTCGCCATCGAGCAGGAACTGACGATGAGCGGCAGGACCGTTCTGGTGCTGCAAAAGGCTGGGGACCACACGTTGGCGGCGGTCCTGGCCAAGGACGGCGTGCCGGGCCTCGAACTGCTGTCCCGGTACGGCGACGACCTCCTCTCGGCCCTCTGCTCGCTGGAGCGCCACGGCGTCGTCCACCGGGACATCAAGCCGGACAACATCGGCATCCGGTCGCTGACCAAGCAGCGGAACCAACTGATCCTTTTCGACTTCTCCCTGGCCCGTGCCCCGCTCGACCACATCCACGTCGGCACGGAGGGCTATCGTGACCCGTTCCTCAAGCTGCGCAAGCCCGCCCGCTGGGACTTGGCGGCGGAGCGGTACTCGGCGGCGGTCACGCTGTACGAGATGACGCTCGGCCACGGCGTTCTGCCGCAGTGGGGGAACGACAAGTCCGACCCGGCGCTGACGAACGACAGGCTGGTGATCGACGCCGAGAAGTTCGACCCCAGCGTGCGGGACGGGCTGATCGAGTTCTTCTCGACGGCCCTGCACCGGGAGCCAGCCGAGCGGTACGACAGCGCCTACGACATGCAGACGGCGTGGCGTCAGGTGTTCACCGAGGCGGAACAGCGGAAGATCGTCACGGCCACCGGGGACGAGATCGTCCTGGGCGTCTCGCTCGAACAGGCGACCCTCGGCACGCCGGTATCCGCCCTGGGGCTGTCCACCCGTGCCCGCAACGCCCTGGAGCGGGCCAACGCCGTCACGGTGCGTGACCTGCTGAACTTCCCCGTCGGCGACATCCACCTGATGAAGGGCGTGGGCAACCAGACCCGCCAGGAGATCATCCGCTTCGTCATCCAGTTGCGGGGCAAGTTCCCGAACGTCGAGCCGGTCAAAGTGAAGGACCAGCCCGCCGAAGACGACTCGGCTGGCCCGCCGAGCCTCGAAGCCCTGCACCACCGCATCGTCGGCGCTCGCAACCCGAAGAAGGACGGGGAGTGGAACGTCCGGTCCGGGCTGCTCGGCCTGTCGGCCCCGGACAGCCAGCCGCCAAGTGCATGGCCGAGCCAGACGGACGTGGCCGAGGCGCTGGGGATCACCCGTGCCCGTGTCGGCCAAGTCGTTTCGACGGAGCGCACCCGCTGGGGGAAGGACGCCCAGATCACCGCCTTCCGCCACGAGTTGTGCGAGCAAATCCAGCGGCTCGGCGGCGTCGTGACCATCGCCGAAATCATCGACCTGACGATCCTCCTGCGCCCCGCCGCCAGCACCCCCGACGCCGCCCGGCAGCAGCGCCTCGCATCCGCCGTCGCACGGGCGGTGGTGGAGACGGAAGACATGATGGCCCAGCGGCGGTTCCAGATGCGGCGGGTGGCCGGGAAAGTCGTCGTCGCCTGCTCGCAGGAGTTGGCGGTCTACGCCGAGAAGCTCGGTCAGGTCGCCGACCAACTGGCCGGGGCCGACCCGCTCGCCTCGCCGATCCGGGTGTTCCAGGAGCTATACGAGGTCCAGCAGCCGTCGCAGCCGCACGGCTGCCAACCCTTCGGCAACGAGCGGCTGCTGAACCTCGCAGCGGCCATGAGCCAGAAGGCGGCGGTGTCGTCCCGCCAGGAGGTTTACCCCCGTGGGATGGCGGCGGAACGGGCGCTGCGGCTGGGCATCGGGGCGCTCAGCGGTCTGGGCATCGGGGACACGGAAAAGGGATTCAGCGTCGAACAAGTGCGGGAGCGGGTGAAGAGTCGTTACCCCGCCGCCGAGCCGCTGCCGGATCGACCCGACCTCGACGCCCTGCTGCACAAAGTCGGGCTAGACGTTCGCTGGGACGCCGACTCGAAGCTGTACCAGCGGCGGGAGGCGACAACCCTCGTCACGTCCGGGTCGTCCGTCCCCCGCAGGCGTTCGACGGCGACCACGGCCCGGCAGGTCGAAGTCACCCCCGACGTGGCCGACGCACGGGCCTTCGAGGAGCGGCTCAAGCACGCCCACGGCGACGGCGGGTTCCTCGTGCTGACCGTCCGGCCCAGCCGGATGCGGTGGGCCGAGGCGGAACTGTTGCGGCGGTTCGACCTGGAGCGTGTGTCGTTCGACGACCTCTTCTTCGACGTGCTGCGGGACGAGGCGAAGGAACTCGAAGTCGATTGGGCCGTCATCGAGCAGGCCGACGGCGCTGATCCCACCAGTCAGGACTGGAAGAACCTGCTCCACCTGATCGGGCGGGCCGGGCCGAAGATCGCTTCCCGACTGGCCGACCGGCGGGACCACCTGCTACTCGTACACCCCGGCCTGATCGCCCGGTACGACCTGATGGCGGTCCTCGAAACGCTGCGGGACCGGGTGGGGCACGACGCTCCCTGCCCCGGCCTGTGGCTGCTCGTGGCCACCGACGGGCAGAACGAGATGCCGGTACTCGACAACGCCGAGATTCCGCTCATCACGCCGGGCCAGAGGGCGAGGGTGTCCGAATCGTGGCTGGAGAACCTGCACCGGGGCCGGTCGGAACAATCGACCGTTCCCGCCGCCGCCGGGAAGAAGGTGGGCAACCGCACATGATCGACACCAAAGCCCTCGTCCCGCAGTTGCAGAAGCAGGTGGAGTTGCTGACCGAAGACCTGCTCGTGCAGGCCCGGACCGTCGCCGCCGTGACGACGTTCCTCCGGGAACACTTCGACAAAGCCGTCGAGAGCGGGCGGCTGTCCCAGAGCTTCGAGGAGTGGTCGGAGGACTACCTCGAACAGGTGGCCGTGTCGTGGGTGCTGTCTTGCGTGTTCGTGCGGTTCCTCGAAGACAACCACCTGATCGACGAGTGCTGGATCGCCGGGGAGGGGGACCGGGGCAAACTGGCCGACGGTCACTACGAAATCTACTTCCGCAGCTACCCGCACGACTCGGACCGGGAGTACCTGAAGTATGCCTTCCGGGAGGTGGGCAAAATCCCGGCGGCGAAGGAGTTGTTCGACGACGAGAAGACGCCCCTGTGGGCGGTTGATCCGAGCGGCGACGCCGCCCGCCGCCTGCTGCTGTTCTTCAAGGAGATCGACGCCGAACGGGGCGGGCTGAAGCGGCAATTCGACACCCGTGAGACGCAGGTGATCGCCGACATCGCCGAGAAGCTGGCTCCGCAGGCCCAGTTCCTCGGCGACCTGTACCAGGACTTGTCGGAACACGCCCGGAAGAAGTACGCCCTGCTGCAAACCCCGGAGTTCGTGCAGCAGTTCATCCTCGACCGCACCCTCACGCCCGCTATCGACGAGTTCGGGCTGAAGGGGCTGCGACTCATCGACCCGTCGTGCGGGTCGGGGCACTTCCTGCTCGGCGCATTCGACCGGCTCTTCGCCCTGTGGATGAAGCCCGAAAACGGCGTGAACAACCCGGTCGTCGCCGCCCAGAACGCCCTCGACAGCCTGTTCGGGGTGGACATCAATCCGTTCGCCATCGCCATCACCCGATTCCGAATGCTGGTGGCGGCGGTGCGGGCGTGCGGCATCAACCGGCTCCACCAGCAGAGCTACGCCTGGAAGCTGAACCTCGCCGTGGGCGACAGCCTGCTGCGGGGGAGTCGGCCCATGTTCGGCGACGTGCGCACCCGCATCATGGTGCAACAGGAGATCGAGTTCGAGCCGGTTCAGAAACTGCGGACGGAAGACCCGAAAGCTGCTAACGACATTCTCGACCGTGGCTTCCACGTTGTCGTCGGCAACCCGCCATACATCACGGTGAAAGATAAGGCACAGAGCCAGAACTACCGAGAGGTGTACAGCACCTGTCACCGTCAATTTTCGCTCGGTGTGCCCTTCACCCAGCGGTTCTGGGACTTGGCGATCCGAAAGGGCGAGCCAATCAAGGCGAGTGGCGAGGCGGTAAGTCCGTCGGCGGGTTTCATCGGGATGATTACCGCCAACTCGTTCATGAAACGGGAGTTCGGCAAGAAGTTGATCGAGGAGTTTTTCCCCAAGACCGACCTCACACACATCATCGACACCTCTGGTGCGTTCATCCCTGGACACGGCACGCCGACGGTGATCCTCTTCGGACGTGCCCGCAAGCCGGTTAGCAGTACCATGCGGGCTGTGCTCGGCATCAAGGGTGAGCCGACGACTCCAGACGACCCAGCGAAAGGGCTAGTTTGGCAGTCAATCCTTCAGCAGATCGACAACGGCGGGGTGCAGGATGAGTTCACGTCCACTGCGGACGTGGGAAGGGATGCGTTCGCAAGCCACCCGTGGAGTATTGGTGGAGGCGGGGCGGCAGATGTGATGGAACGAATTGAAGAAAACAGCATCGGCCAGCTTGGGCCATTAACCATCGCTATGGGCCGGGTTGCTCACACTGGTAGTGACGAGGTGTATCTGGCTGACAAGTCTGCGCTAAGCCGAAATATGATACCGGCTGACAACATTGCTACGTTTGTTGATGGAAGCTGTGTTCGTGATTGGATGGTGTGCTATCCCACTTCGGCATTATTCCCATACGGGACCAACTACGCCCCGTTGAGTGAGAATTCGATTGCCCAGGTGTTCAAGTGCCTATGGCCATTCCGGGATCAACTGTGGCAGCGGCGTGAGCCGAATGGCACGCACAGAGAGATCGGGAAAACGTGGTTCGAGTATTCCCGCTTTCACCCTGAACGGTTCGTGGGACGCTGTATCACGATGGCATTCGTTGCTACTCACAATCATTTTTCCTTAGACGAAGGAGGAAAGGTTTTCAATCGACATGCTCCGATCATCAAGCTGCCTGCTGACGCCACCGACGACGATCACTTCGCTCTGCTCGGCCTCCTCAACTGCTCAACCGCCTGCTTCTGGATGAAGCAGAACTTCCAGACCAAGGGCAGCAGCGGTATCGGTCGTGGAATCTATGACGAGAAATGGGAGGCGTTCTACGAGCATACCGGAACTGGCTTGGAACGCTTTCCGATTTGCGCCAGCAAGCCTACGGCATTGGCTTACCGACTCGACCAGAGTGCCCAACGGCTCGCTCGGTTGTCGCCCGACCGCATCCTTGCGACCTGGGACGGGAGGACTGACCTGGGACAATTGCTTCGAGACGCCGAGTACGACTCGGTGACGGTTCGCATGGAGATGATTTCCCTTCAGGAAGAACTCGATTGGCGGTGCTACGAACACTACGGCTTGTGGGAAGACCCGGAAGTGTACGACGGTGAGGGGTACGAGGCGCTGAACCTCGGCGAGCGGGCCTTCGAGATCGTCATGGCCCGGCAGATGGCACAGGGGAAACTGAAGACGGCGTGGTTCGACCGGCACGGCTCGACGCCGATCACCGAACTTCCGGCCCACTGGCAGCCAGCCTACCGCAAGATGGTTGAGCGGCGCATCCAGGCCATCGGCATGAACAAGGAAATCGCCCTGATCGAGAAGCCGGAGTATAAGCGGCGATGGAACACCGAGGCGTGGGACGCACAGCAGCAGCGGGCACTGGAGAACTGGCTCCTCGACCGACTCGAAACGCCGAAGTACCGTAAGGGGACCAAGGACCGGCCCGAACTGACCACCACGGCGCAGATGGCAGACGTGGCCAGTGCCGACGCTGAGTTCCTGCAAGTCGCCGCCCTGTATCGGGGCCGACCGGACTTCGACGTGGCCGCTCTCGTGGCCGAACTGGTGGAGGCCGAATCGGTCCCGATGCTGCCAATCCTGCGGTACAAGCCTGCGGGCCTGCGGAAGCGGGAGGTGTGGGAGCGGACGTGGGACTTGCAACGGCAGCAGGACGCCGGGGAAGATGGGGGCGACATCCCCGTGCCGCCGAAGTACGGCTCGACCGACTTCCTGAAGCCCGACTACTGGCGGCTGCGGGGCAAGCTCGACGTGCCCAAGGAGCGGTGGGTGAGTTACCCGCACTGCTCCACTGACAGTGACCCGACGCTCGTAGTCGGGTGGGCCGGGTGGAATCACCTGGAGCAGGCGACGGCCCTGATCGCCTACTACGACACCCGCAAGCGGGAGGGGTGGGACGCCAAACGCCTCACCCCGCTCCTGGCGGGCCTCGACCAACTGCTGCCGTGGATTCACCAGTGGCACACGGAGATCGACGCCGAGTTCGGGGAGACGGCGGGCCAGTCGTTCCAGGCGATGCTGGCCCACGACGCCCACGAACTCGGCCTGACGCTCGAAGCCGTGCGCACCTGGACGCCGCCGGAGAAGACCCGCAAGGCCCGGACGCCGGGAAAGAAGAAGGCCCCCGCCGGAGAGCAAGACGATGCCTGAGAAGCTCATCAGCGACTTGCTCGATCTGCCGGAGAAGGTCCGCAAGGGGGACTTCGTTCTCAACTTGTCGAAGGGCGTGACCGAGCCGGACAAGACGCTGGAGCAGTACGTCGTCACGCCCCAACTGGTGGCGTGCTTCGACGACGCCCTGGGGTTCATCCGCCAAGCGGTCGAGTCGGTCAACAGCAAGGCGTGCTACCTGCACGGCAGCTTCGGGGCCGGGAAGTCGCACTTCATGGCGGTGCTGCACCTGCTGCTCCAGCACAACCCCGCCGTGCGGAACATCGCCGAGTTGGCGAAGCTGTTCGACGCCCACCGAAAGGACAACCACGGGTGGGTCGAGAGCAAGAAGTTCCTGCTCGTGCCGTACCACATGATCGGCGCTCGCAGCATGGAGTCGGCGATCCTGGGCGGGTACGTCGATCATGTGATGGCCGTCCACCCGACGGCCCCGCTCCCCGGCGTGTATCTGGCCGACGAAATCTTTAAGAACGCCCAGCAGCACCGGAAGGCGCTGGGGGACGACAAGTTCTTCGAGCAACTGAACCAGAGGCAGAAGGGTGGCGGGACGGGGTGGGGCAAGCTGGCCAAGGGGTGGGATGCGGCCCGCTTCGACGCCGCCCTCGAAGCGCCGCCGATGAGTGAGGAGCGGAGCCGGTTGGTCGGCGACTTGGTGCAGTTCATCTTCCCGGCGTTCAAGGGCATCGCCCAGAGTAAGGACGAAGCCTACGTCGATCTGGACGTGGGGCTGTCGGTCATCAGCGTTCACGCCAAGGCGCTCGGCTACGACGGGCTGATCCTGTTCCTGGACGAACTCATCCTGTGGCTGGCCAGCCACGCCGCCGACATCGGGTTCCTGCAAACCGAGGGGAACAAGCTGGCCAAGCTGGTCGAGTCCCGGAAGGCCGAGCGGCCCGTGCCGATCATCAGCTTCGTGGCCCGGCAGCGGGACTTGCGGGACTTGATCGGGGAGAACGTGACCGGGGTGGAGCAACTGAACTTCTCCGACGTGCTGAGCCACTGGGAGGGGCGGTTCCACACCATCACGCTCGAAGACCGCAACCTGCCGGTCATCGCCCAGAAGCGGGTTCTCAAGCCCCGGAACGATGCGTGCCGGGCCGAGTTGGAGGAGTCGTTCGAGAAGACGGCCCAGGTGCGGGCCGAGATCATGGAGGTGCTGCTGACACGGGAGTCCGACCGGACCATGTTCAAGATGGTCTACCCGTTCAGCCCGGCCCTGATCCAGGCGCTGGTGGCGGTGTCGAGCGCCCTGCAACGGGAGCGGACCGCCCTCAAGATCATGCTGCAACTGCTCGTCAACCGGCGGGACACCCTGCGGCTGGGGGACGTGATCCCGCTCGGCGACCTGTGGGACGTGGTGGCACACGGCGATGAGGCGTTCACCGACGTGATGCGGCTGAACTTCGAGAACGCCAAGAAGCTGTACCAATACAAGTTGTTGCCGATGTTGCTTCAACAGCCCGAAGTGAATCTCGACCTCGAAGTGGATCGGGAACGGGCCAAGACGGACACCGACGTGGCCCAGAGGCTTCAAAGGTTCGAGAACGACGACCGGCTGGTGAAGAGCCTGCTGCTGTGCGCCCTGGTCCATGGCGTCGAGACGCTGAAGAACATGACTTGCGTGCGGCTGGCGGCGCTCAACCACGGGACGATCCGCTCCCGCATTCCGGGGCGGGAGCATCAGGTGGTGGCCCAGAAGCTCCGCACCTGGGCGGGCGTGGTCGGCGAGATTCGGGTGGGCGACGAGCCGACCAACCCCACGGTGTCGCTGCAACTGTCGGGCGTGGACACCGAGACGATCATCGAGTCGGCCAAGACGTTCGACAACATCGGAACCCGCCAGTTCAAGATTCGGCAGATGCTGTTCCAGTCGCTCGGCGTGCCCGAACAGGACGACCTGTTCATGTCGCACTCGTTCGTGTGGCGGGGCGGCAAGCGGTCGTGCGACCTGCTGTTCACCAACGTCCGCACCCTGCCGGACGAGTCGCTCCGCTCGACGGATGACTGGAAGCTGATTATCGACTTCCCGTTCGACACCGAGGGGCACTCCCCGGTGGAGGACTTGGACCGGCTCGACAAGTTCAAGGAGAAGTCCGAGCGGCAGCGGACGCTCGTGTGGCTCCCGGCGTTCTTCTCGACCCGCACCCAGGCGGAACTGGCGAAACTCGTCGTGATCGACCGCCTGCTGCTAGGAAACAACCTCGAACAGCACTCCAAGCACCTGTCGATGCAGGACCGGGAGACGGCCCGGCTCCTGTTGAAGAACCAGCAGAGCGCCCTGTCCCAGCGGCTCTTGCAGGCCGTGGAAGCGGCGTATGCCATCCGCTCCGAGCCGACCCCCGGAACGCTGGACGCCTCGTTCGACATGTCCGAGTCGCACTTCCAGTCGCTGTACCCGACCCTCGTGTTGCAGAGGCCCGTGGGGGCGAACCTCGGCGAGGCGTTGCAGCACCTGCTCGATCAGGCGCTGTCGCACCAGTTCCCCAAGCACCCGAAGTTCGGCCAGGAGGTCAAGCTCGGCAAAGACCTGCGGCAGGTTCTCGAAGTCTGCCAGGAAGCGGCCCGCACGCCGGACCGCCGGGTGTTCGTCGAGGACAAGGGTGTGCGGCTCAAGCTCCGCAACATCTGCAACCCGCTCGACCTGGGCCAGATGTCGGAGACGCACTTCGTCCTGGACGACAACTGGAAGAACCACTTCAACCGGATGCTGGCCCAGTCGGGCCAACCGCACCCCACGGCGGCGGACCTGCGGCGGTGGACCGACCAGCCGGACGACCGGGGCTTGCAGCGGGAGGTCCAGAACCTGCTGATCCTGGTGTACGCCGACCAGACGAACCGCTCGTTCGTGCGCTACGGCAGCAACTACACGCCCGGCCTGGACGACCTCCCGAACGAGTTGGAACTTCAGGAGCAAACCCTGCCCGACCTGAAGGACTGGGGCGAGGCCGTGTCACGGGTCGCCGACCTTCTCGGCCACGCCGTCTCGAAGCTGCTGAACGCCTCCAACCTCGCCACGCTCGCCGCCAAGGTGAACGAGAGCGTCGTCGAGTTCAAGGCCGACTGCGAGAGCCTGCCGGACCGCCTGCAACTGGTGATGAAGAACCTGGGCGTGCCGGAAGCCGAGTTCGGGAAGTGCGACCGGGTGAAAACCGCCAGGGCGGTGAAGACCGTCCTGGCCGCTGCGGAGAACAAGGAGCCGACGGCGTTGGTGGGAACCCTTGCCCAGGCGAAGCTCGAAACGAACGCCACGGCGATGGGGAAGAGCCTCAAGTCGGCCAAGGCGATCCTTGAGTGCCTGCGGGCGACCCGCTGGGACTTGTTCGCCGCCGTCGCCCAAATCCAGGACCAGCGGAAGACCGACGCCGCCCTGCTGATCCGGGACGTGTGCGGGTGGCTCAAGACCGACGAACACGCCCTGGCGGGCGGCTTGGCCAGCAAGTTGTCCGAGGCGGAAGGCCGGGCGATCAAGTTGCTGACGCCCCCACGGGTCGTGGACCCGACGCCGCAGTTGCCGCCGCTCGACCCGCCGAAGCCGAAGCCCGGCTGGAAGCCGGTCGGGACGGGCGGCAAGTCCCGCCTGGGCCACGACGAGTCGATTGCGGAAGCCACGGCGATCCTTCGGAAGCTGGAAGAGAACCCGAAGCTCAGGCTCACCATCCAGTGGACCCTGGAGGAGGAGTCGCCGTGAGCGTCGGCACACTGAGTTCGCAACAACTGCGGTCCCTCGTGGAGGACAAGTGGCAGCGGGACGCCGACGCCCTGGCCATCGGCCTTCACGTCGCCCAGCCGTGGAAGACGCCCGGCGTCGTGGACTTCGATGCGTGGAAGGCGCACGTCGTCCGGGCCGACACGGTGTTCCAGGTCCGTGAAGCCCTGCTGGACGCCGAGCGCAGCAAGGGCCGGATCATCCTGCTCACGAGGCTGCGGCAGGGAGACCTGGGCAACGACGTGATCGCACGGCTCGCCCGCAGCCGCCTGTTCGCCATCGACCACTGGGCCAGCCTGTGTTCGCTGTTCAAGGCGAAGGAACTCGACCGCTCCGTTTGTGACGCATCCCTGGCCGAGGCGCTGCTGGAGTGCGCACCCGCCGACGGGTATCCGCCCGTCTCGGCGGGGCTGCTCGACGCCGGTACGGTCTGGCGGGCCGTCTGCCGCCACGTCTTCGAGATGGGCGAACGGGAACCCGACCTCGTGACGCTGCTCCTCTGGGCGACGAACCCGACCGCCTCGGCCCGGTACACGAACGTCGGCGACGACCTGCGGGCCAGCCTGCGGGAACGGCTGGTCACCAACCTCGGCGAGGCGGCGGATGCGATCCTGCGGTTCGTGGACTGCCAAGCGGGGGGCGAGGCCCTCGCCCTGGCCGTGGCTTGTCAGGTCGTCTTCGGGGACGGCGACGAGGGCGTGCTGGACGCCGCCGCCGCCCGCATGGAGCAGTACCACGACAACAGACCGATCTCGAAACACGTTGGCCGGGCGCTCGGTCGCACCGCCAACGAAGCCATCGCCGACCTGGACCGGAGCGACGACCCCCGGCTGGCCCAACAGCACCTGCAACGGGCCGACGAACTGCTCCGGCAGTTCCGGTGTGACGAGTACGCCCATCGCAGCCGCCTGACGCTCCTGGGCTACGAGCAGCGACTCGGTCGCTTCGGCACGCAAGTCACGACCGCCCTGGCCGACCTCACGCCTGACGCCATCCGCCGGTGCGAGCAACTTCAACGGGAGATCGCCGCCCACCGCCGGGCCAAGATCGGGCAGCGGACGGACCAACTCTCCCGCACCGAGATGACGCTGCGGCTGTTGCGGTGGCTCGATGCGCCGGGTCCGGTGGCCCTCTCCTTCGGGGAAATGGCGAACGCCTACCGCAAGGAGTTGGCGTTCGCAGACTGGGCACGGGAGTCGGTCTGCCGGGGCGAGGACGTGCCCGCCCTGACGACCGCTTACCAGCAACTCGACCGAACGGTTCTGGCCCGGCGGGAGGCGTTCAACCAGTCCTTTGCGAAGTCGCTGGCCGATTGGACGGCGACGGGTTCGACGTTCAAGGATGTGCTGGGGGTGGAGCAGGTGTTGGCCCAGTTCGTGGCCAAGGTCGCCGAAGCGGGCAACCGAGTCCTGCTGGTCGTGTTGGACGGCATGAGTTGGCCGGTTTGCCACGAGCTACTGGCCGACATCCGCCACGAGCACTGGTTCGAGGCCACCCTGGAAGAGTCGTCGGCGCTCCCGGCCCCGGTCATTGCCACCGTGCCCAGCGTCACGACCTACTCCCGCACCACGCTGTTGTCGGGCGAGGTGACGAAGGGGGATTCGTCGGTCGAGAAACGCAACTTCGAGGCGAACGCCGCCCTCAAGCAAGCCTCCGACAAGCGGCATCCCCCGGTCCTGTTCCACAAGAAGGAAGTGACCGAAGGGGCCAGGGGCGTCGTCGGCGACGACTTGAGCAAGGCCATCCTTTCCACGAACAACAGGCTCGTCGGCGTCGTCATTAACGCCATCGACGACCGCCTCGGTAGCGCCCAGCAGGTGCGTGAGCAGTGGACCGTGAACCGGATCAGCCCGCTGGCAGCCATCCTGAAGCTGGCCAGGGATTCGGGTCGGGTCGTGGTCCTCGCCAGCGACCACGGGCACGTGTGGCATCGCCCCGAAGCCAAGCTGTGTGCGGGCGATGGCGGCAGCCGGTGGCGTCCTCACGGCGGCGAAGCCCTGGACGGCGAGATCGCCGTCACGGGGGACCGGGTGCGTGAGGACGGCGGCAGCCGCTCGGTGATCGTTCCCTGGACGGAGACGATCTACTACGGCAGGCAGCAGAACGGCTATCACGGCGGGGCCACGCCGCAAGAGATGGTCTGCCCGCTCGTCATCCTGATGGACCGGACCAGCACCTACACCGGCCTTTTCCCGTGCGAATACCCGAAGCCGGACTGGTGGACGGCCCCGCCCGTCGCCTCGGCGGTCGTGGCGGAAACTCCCGTCACCGTCCCCACGCCGAGGAAGCCGGTCGGCCTGTTCGACGATCCGGTCGAGGACGACCCCAACCCCGTCGTCGCACCGGCGAAGAACCCCGTCCCGCCTCCCGTCCCCCCCGGCGGCGTCTGGCTCGACCGCTTGTTCGCATCGGCGGGCTACAAAGACCAGAAGGACTTCGTTCGCCGTCACGCCCCCGATGACGACCTCGTGCGCCGCTGCCTGCAAGCCCTGGAGTCGAGCGGCGGCATCATGACCCCGGCGGCGTTCGCCAAGGCAGCCGACATCCCCGCCGTTCGCCTCGACGGGCTGATCGCCCGCATTCAACGGGTGCTGAACGTGGACGGCTACGAGATTCTGACTTTCAGCCGCACGGAGAACCGTGTCGAGTTAAACGCCCCGAAACTCAAGAGGCAGTTTGACCTGGATTGAGCCATGGACATCAGCCCCGAACGACGCCGAGAGATCATCGCCGCCCTGCGGAAGGGGACGGTCCCGCAACGTGGCCTGGATTTCCTGGCCGTCGGGCTGGGCCGCTACGAACCCGTGATGACCGGCGAACTGGCCGACGTGGCGCAGGGCGGCTCCATGTTCAAGGCCGTGCGGGGCGACTACGGCTGCGGCAAGACGTTCTTTGGCCGGTGGGTCCAGGAGTACGCCAAGAAGAAGGGATTCGCCACCGCCGAAGTGCAAATCTCCGAGACGGAAACGCCGCTGCACCGGCTCGAAACGGTCTACCGCCGTGCGATGGAGCAGCTTTCCACGACCGACTGCTTCCTGGGCGCTTTCCGCTCCGTCATCGACGGCTGGTTCTACGGGCTTGAAGAGGACGTACTGGCCGAAGGGACGATGGACCCGTCCGACGAGAAGGCGCTCTCGCTGCGGGCCGACGAACTGCTGGAGCAGCGGCTGGGCGAGATCACCCGTGCCACCCCCCAATTCGCCGCCGCTCTGCGGGCGTACCGGACGGCCCAGCGTGCCAACGACCACGCCACGGCGGAAGGGCTGGCCGGGTGGCTGGCGGGGCAACCCCACGTCGCCGCCTCGGTGAAGCGGGTGGCCGGGGTGAAGGGCGACGTGGACCACTACGCCGCCCTGAGCTTTCTGCGTGGCCTCCTCCTGATTCTGAAGGATTCGGGGTACTCCGGGCTGGTGCTGGTCCTCGACGAGATCGAGACTCTGCAACGGGTGCGGGGCGACGTGCGGGAGAAGGGACTCAACGCCCTGCGGCAGTTGATCGACGACATCGACGGCGGGCGGTTCCCGAACCTGTACTTGCTCACGACCGGAACCCCGGCCTTCTTCGACGGGCCGCAGGGCGTGCGGCGGCTCGAACCCCTGGCCCAGCGGCTGCATGTGGACTTCCAGACCGACCCCCGGTTCGACAACCCCCGTGCGGTCCAACTGCGACTCTCGGCGTTCGACCACGAGCGCCTGCTGGAGGTCGGCGTCAAAGTGCGTGACCTGTACGCCGCCGACTGCACCTCGCCGGATCGGGTTCGCCGCCTCGCCTCCAACGCCTACGTCGAACTGCTGGCCCGCTCCGTCACCGGCAAGCTCGGCGGCAAGGTGGGGATCGCCCCCCGGTTGTTCCTCAAGAAGTTGGTTTCGGACGTGCTGGACCGCATCGACCAGTTCGACGACTTCGACCCGACCAAGCACTACCAGTTGACGATCACCGGCAGCGAGATGACCGCCGTTGAACGTGAATCCCACGCCCAAGGCGTGGACGACATCGAGCTTGACCCGTGACCGCATTCGAGCAGCTACACCCGGCCCTGCAACACCACATCGTCAACTCCCTGGGCTGGGGGGAGTTGCGAGAAGTGCAGTCGTTGTCCATCGAGGCATTTCTCACGGGGGCCAACCTCGTCATCCTCGCCCCGACCGCAGGCGGGAAGACCGAATCGGCGTTCTTCCCGGTCATTTCTCGGATGCTCACCGAGGGGTGGGACGGCCTCTCGGTCCTCTACGTCAGTCCGATCCGGGCACTCCTCAACAACCAGGAGCAGCGCCTCCAAAACTACTTCTCGCTGGTCGGGCGTCGAGCGGCCTGCTGGCACGGGGACACGACGCAGGGCGAGCGGCGGCGGATTCTCGCCGACCCCCCGGACTGCCTGCTGACCACGCCGGAATCCCTCGAAGCGATCTTGGTGTCCACGAGGATCGACCACCGGGAGTTCTTCAAGAACGTCCGGTGCGTCGTCATCGACGAACTTCACGCTTTCGCCGGTGACGACCGGGGCTGGCATCTGCTTTCCGTCTTTTCCCGCATCCGGCGACTGGCCGACCGTGACCTCCAGCGGGTCGGCCTCTCGGCGACGGTGGGAAACCCTGACGAGATGCTAACGTGGCTGTCGGCGGGATCGAAGCGTGAGCGCCGGGTCGTGTCGCCGCCGCCTGCCTCACGGCAAGCGCCCGACGTGCAACTGGATTACGTCGGCTCGCTCGACAACGCCGCCAAGGTGATCTCGCTGCTGCACCGGGGCGAGAAGCGGCTGGTCTTCTGCGACAGCCGCTCCAGGGTGGAGCGATTGGCCCTGCTCCTGCGAGAGCGAGGGGTCGATACCTTCGTCTCCCACAGTTCGTTGGGCCTCGACGAGCGGCGGGCGGCGGAAGAGGCGTTCGCCCAGAAGCAGAATTGCGTCATCGTCGCCACGAGTTCCCTGGAACTCGGCCTCGACGTGGGCGACCTCGACCGGGTGATCCAGATCGACGCCCCGGCCACGGTGTCGTCCTTCTTGCAGCGGATGGGCCGCACCGGGCGGCGGGCCGGGGGACGATCCAACTGTCTCTTCCTGGCAACGAGCGACGAAGGCTTGTTGCGGGCGGCGGCGTTGCTGGACCTGTGGGGCCGTGGGTTCGTCGAACCCGTGAACGCCCCGCCCAAGCCGTTCCACATCCTCGCCCAGCAGTTGATGGCCCTGGTGCTTCAAGAGCGTGGGGTCGGGCGGCGAACCTTTTCGGAGTGGCTGCTCGACGTACCGGCGTTTGCGGCCATGCCCGATGAACAGGTCGGGGCGCTCGTGGACCACTTGGTCCTCACCGGAACCCTGTTCGACGACGCCGGAGTGCTTTCCTTCGGGGTCGAGGGAGAGGCCGAATACGGCAGAAAGAACTTCCTGGAACTCTTGTCGGTCTTCACGTCGCCACCGCTGTTCCGTGTCATGAGCGGCCAGAAGGAGCTAGGCAACGTCCACGAATCGACGTTCTACAAGCGGCAGGAAGGCCCGGTCATCCTCGTGCTGGCGGGCCGAAGCTGGAAGACGAATCACCTGGACTGGAACCGCCGCATCGCCCACGTCGAACCGACCGACGAGAAGGGGCGGTCCCGCTGGATCGGCGAAGGACAGTTCCTCGGCTTCCGTGTGTGCCAAGCCATTCGCCGGGTGCTGGCAACCGAAGCGAACGAACCGAACTGGTCGCAGCGGGCGACGGCCCAGATCGGCGAGGTTCGGATGGAATACCCCTGGGCGACTTCCGACCGGACCACCCTGGTGCAGCAACCGAACGGCGAGGTTCAGTGGTGGACGTTCGCCGGTGGGCTGGCGAACACCCTCGTGGCGGATCGCCTCGGCGGCGGTACGAAGGCGAAGGCGGATAATCTCTGCCTTCGGTTCCCCTCATCCTTGAAACTCGCCGATGTCGAGCGGCTGATCGACTCACGCATCCGAGACGAGATCGTTCCCGTGCCCGGCCCGGAGGCCATCGACAACTTGAAGTTCGGGGAATGCCTGCCGCCCTCGATTGCCGGTGCGGTATTCGCCGCCCGGTTTAACGATCCCGAAGCGATTGAGGCAATTCGCCGGGAGCGAATGCGGGTCATCGTGGCCGGGGAAAGGAGCGAGAAGGCATGACCGAGGACATCCCAATTCGTGACCCTGAACAGATACGGCAGAATTGCGCCCGCAAGCTCCACGCCGTCGAGGTCAGCGAGCATTTCCAGGCGATCCTCGGCTGCCTCCTGAACGAAGACTGGACCACGCCCCGGCTGGTCGAGATGGCCGTCACGCCGGACGGGGCGTTCCTCGGTCGGTGCGACGGCCAGCCGGGTTTCTCGACCTTCTTGGGGGCTGCCGCCGACCTCATCAGGAACATCCACGGGGTTGCCCCGGTCGCCGAACTCGACGGGGACGAAGTGGGCTACTTGGTGGCGAAGGTGGCGGAAACCAAAAGGCAGCGGTAGCGGGGCGTATCTGGTGAAAGGCACAGACAACCCTGAATTGGACGGGGCGACAGGCTGGCCGCTTGGAGTAGCCTGCGTGGTGAGCGATGCTCCATCGGGGCAAGATTTCTTGACCGCCGAGTGGATCGGCAAGGAGATTCCGAGTGGGCCGGACCAGCAAGAAACTGCACGCCAAGTTGAGCCGGGGTGGACTCTCGGACCTCCCGACCGGGAAGACGCCCCGCCACCCGGACACGCCCGACATTGAGGCGTGGATCAGGCAGGGCATGGACCCCGTTCACGCCGCCTACGCCTTCGTCCAGCACGTCACGTCGTTCTTCGCCGAGGGAACGTCCCGCCTCCCGGAGATGAAGAAGTACGCCCACCTCGTCGCCAAGGCCGAAGACGAATACATGCCGTCGGGACCGCCGATGAGTCCGCTGACGGGCAGCTTCTTCACGTCCTGGGCGTTCTACGACCTCCCGTTCGACGACGGCGACACGCTGGCCTCGTGCCTGATCGAGTCGAACGACGTGGTGGGCATGAACCCCGACCAACTCGACGCCCTGAAGAAGATGGCCGCTTCCCGCATGGGCGTGTACCAGCACGTCGGCACGGACGGCCCGCACGTCCGGCTGCGGGAACTCGTCACGAACGCCGAATCCGTCTGCCACCCGACTTCCGGGTATCGGGGAACAATTGGCGAACTCTGGTACGTCCGGCTCCTCCCGCCGCTGCTGCCCGATCTGGCGCAGTACCACGTCGCCTTCACGACCCCGTACATCCTGATGGCGGGTCAGAACGAGTGGTCGCAGTTCCTCCGCAGGGCGCTGGCGGGTTCCGTCAACGATGCGACGGGGCTGCACCGACTCTTCAAGCACGGCCCCGACCCGAACTACTGGAACGAGTTCGTCTTCAAGGCGTACCACCACCACCGGAGCGATGCGATCTTCCTCGCCGGAATCCCGGACCTGAAGGCGACGTTGCCCCATGCGTGACGACGGATCGCTGGCAAACGAAGACAGTTTCTCGACACCACCTTCCGGTGCGGCGGATCGACCATGACACCCGACGACAAGCCCATTACCCCGGCCCAGGCCCGGCAGAAACTCCAGACGGGTCTGGCCGACTACTTGGCGGGCCGGGGGTCGGAGGCGATTGTGTTCCGCCTCAAGCGGACCAAAAAGGCCAGCCACACCTACCCGCTCAAGCTGACCCCGCAACAGCGGGAGACGCTGCTCCGCTGCACGCACCTGGGCCGGACCCTGAAGAAGAAGATGGCGCAGGCCGGGGACGGCACGCAGGTCGTCCCCGTCACCTGGAACGAACTGCACACGCTCAACGACGAAACCGGCCAAGCCGCCGTGTCCGCTCCGAGCGCCGACAAGAAGCGACTGATGGCGGTGATGAGCCGAGTCATCAAGTTCTTCGAGGAAGAAGACATCGAGGGGTTCGACTTCTTGCTCCCGGCCCCGGCGAAGACCGACCGGCTGTTCCAGTTCAAAATCACCCTGCTGGACATCGCACCGGCCATCTGGCGGCGGGTCCGGGTTCCCGACTGCACGCTGGTCGAGTTCCACGAGATCATCCAGGCGGCGTTCGGGTGGGAGAACTACCACCTGCACCAGTTCGAGATCGGCAGCGTGCGGTACACCGAACCGGCCCCGGACGGCGACGACACCGACTCCGAGGACGAGACGGACGTTCTCCTCAGCACACTGCTCCCGGAGTCGAGCCGGACGGCCCAGTGGGTGTACGAGTACGACTTCGGCGACGGCTGGCGGCACGAGGTTCTGTTCGAGGGGTTCCCGCCCGCCGTCCCGAAGGCGAAGCCCCCAATCTGCCTCGAAGGAGAGCGGGCCTGCCCACCGGAAGACTGCGGCGGGCCACCGGGCTACGCTGACTACCTCGCCGCCATCGCTGATCCCCAGGATGAGCAACACGAAGAACTGCTGGAATGGCGGGGGCCGTTCGATCCCGAAGCGTTCGATGCGACGAAGGCGACGAAGGCGATGCGAAAGGTGACGTAGCGGACGACGTGTTCCGCAACGCCCGGAGACGACTCGGCGCAGTTGAATCTTAACGTGGTTGATTCCCAATGCTGCTTCCCCCGTACGAACTCGAACTGTTCTTCAAGCTGCACCGGGCGCTCCTGTTCTTCGTGAACCAGCGCCTTTCGGTGATCCCCGACACGCTCGCCTCGCCGGAAGAGTTCGCCGCCCTCCCGCCGGGCGTGCGCCTCAAGGTCCGGGACGCCCTGACCGCCAACCTCGATCTGATCGAGTCGTTCGTCGGCGAAAATCCCGCTGATCTGTCGGACGACGAACTCGACATCGTGCGCTCGTGGCAACATCTGGTAGCGGGCCGGTTCTACGTCTTCCGGGAACTCAAGAAGTACACCGTGTTCCTCTCGACCGAAACGAAGCCCGTCGCCTACGGCGTCTTGGCCCTGTCGCAGCCGTTCGAGGAGTTGATCGGCCCCTACCTGCCGGTACTGACGCAGACGGTCCTGCTGCCCTTCAAGGACCGGATCGTCTACGACGGCCTGCTGACCAGCTACAACGTGTCGTTCGGCCCCGGCATCCGGCGCAATCTCAACGAGGACTTCAAGACGGCCAAGGACCGGCACGGGATCGTCACGTCTCTGCCACTCTCGGCCACGCCACCGGCAGTGAAAGCGCCGAAGGCCAAGCCCGCCCCGAAGCCGCCGCTCAAGGAGGAAAAGGACGAGTCGCTGGCGGTGATCGTCGGGCTGATCGACGAGTTCTGCCGGGAGCATCTGAACGAGGAGTACGCCGGGCTGTGTCGGAAGTTAGCCGAGAAGCTGGCCCGCAAGCGCCCGTCGCCGCTGGTCGGCGGGAAGCCGCAGACGTGGGCGTGCGGCATCGTCCGCACCATCGGCTGGGTGAACTTCCTGGACGACCGCAGCCAGACGCCGCACATGAAGCTGACGGCCATCGACAAGGCGTTCGGCGTCGGCGAAAGCACCGGCCAGGGCAAGTCGATGCTGATCCGCAAGACGCTGAAGATCAGGCCGATGGACCCGGCGTGGTCGCTCCGCAGCCGGATCGAACGGAACCCGACGGCTTGGATGATCCAGGTGAACGGCTTCCTGGTGGACGCCCGGTTCCTGAAGCGGGAGATTCAGGAAGAGGCACTGCGGAAGGGTCTGATCCCGTACATCCCCGAACGACCGCAACCGCTCAAGGACGACGACGAGGAGTAAACCGATGGCGAAGTCGAAACCGAAGTCCCCGTTTGCAGGCCGCTGGCGGATCGTCTCGATGAGCGCCTGGGACGAATCCTACATCGACGAAGAGGAGGAAGGGTACTTCGAGTTCGACGACAAGGGCGGCGGCGAGTTCCACTTCGGCTACGTCCACGGACAGATGGACTACAAGCCGACCAAACGAGACGGGGAACCCGCCGTCGAGTGGACCTGGGACGGCAACGACGAGATGGACCCGGCGCAGGGCCGGGGATGGGCCGTCGTGAAGGGCGACGAACTGCACGGCATGATCTTCTTCCACGGCGGCGACGACTCCGAGTTCGTAGCGCAGCGGAAAGACGAGCCTGACCCGAAGCCGAAGAAACCGAAACGATGACGACCGACCCCCTCACGCCGGAATACTCGCACACGCAGACCGCCCCGCTGTGCCTGATCCTCTACGCCCCGGCGCTCCTCTGCTGCGCCGTCGGCCTGGGCGTCGGCGACACGCCGGGCGTCTTCGTCGCCGTCGCCGTGGGCGGCGTCCTCGCCCTGTTCGGCACGGCGGTCCACCACCTGACGGTCGAGGACCGGGGCGACCGGCTGGCCGTTCGCTTCGGCCCGCTGCCCCTGATGCGCACGGCGGTGAGCTACGCCGACATCGGGGCGGTCGAGGTCGGGCGCACGCTCCTCCTGGACGGCTGGGGCGTCCACTACAGCGTCCGGGGCGGCTGGGTGTGGAACCTGTGGGGCCGGTCCTGCGTCGTCGTCCGTCTCAGGAACGGCGGCACGCTGCGGATCGGCACGGACGACGCCGAGAACCTGACCCGGTTCCTCGAAACCAAGACCGGCGAACGGGGGGCTTGATCGTGGGAAAGGCAGCGGGCCAATTGAAGCTCGGCAAGGGAACGGCCTTCGTCAAGACACATCTCAAGCGGCTGGAGCAGAACGAAGACACCTGGGAGGCCGACTTCCGGGCGATGCCGAAGCCGCAGGGCCAGACGGAGACGCACTACCTGGGGCTGGTCGTTTCGACCCCCCAAGGCAACCCGTTGGTCTGCCTCCCGGTGGACTACACGCCGGACGTGAACGATCTGGCCGACCTGCTCGCCGCAGCGATGCGCCGCCCGATGACGGATACCGCCCACCGCCCCCGGCGAATCGCCGTCCGGGGCAACCCCCGCTGGGAAGAGTTGTTCCCGCACCTGGGGCAACTCGGCGTCGAAGTCGCCGTCCAGAACGACCTGCCCGCCGTCGAAGATGTTTATGTGGACTTCCTCCGTCAGATGCGGAGGGCGAGGTCCAACCCGCTGATCCTGCGCACGCCCGGCCCGACCGACGTGCAGCAGTCGTTCCCCGCCACCGCCAAGTGGGTGCAGGGCTACGGCCACATCGAGATCGGCGACCAGGAGGGCTTCGGCTTCATCGTCCGGGCCATCGACTACGGCGGGGTGGTCTTCGAGGACGACAAGGCGGGCACGCTGGCCGAGGCGATGGCGGCGCTGGATAAGGGACTGGCCGGGCATTTCGAGCGGGAGGGGATCGAATGAACAACCTGCTCACCGACCTCCCGGCTGAATTGCCAACCGAACTCGTCACCACCCTGCTCGAAGCCGCCGACGTGCGCATCGAGCGGATCGTCTCGCACGGTCACGCCTCGCCCGACGGCTTCTGGTACGATCAGGACCGGCACGAGTGGGTGCTGGTGCTGACCGGGGCGGCGAAACTGAGGTTCGAGGACGAGGCGGTGGAGATGAAGCCGGGAAGTTTCATCAACATACCGGCGCACCGGAAGCACCGGGTCGAGTGGACGACGCCGGACGAGCCGACGGTCTGGCTGGCCGTGCATTACAACGTCGTCCCGGAGGTCACGAGCCGATGAAGGAAGAGGGCAAAGCACCGAGGGAGGAGGCCGAGGTCCGGCTCCGTGTCGTCCTGGTCGCTCCCCCGGCTGGCGTGGACTTCGGCGTTCAGCAGGGAAAGGGCAGCGACTACACGACGATCCAGACGCAGCGGTCGAGCGGCGGCGACCTCACCTTCGAGTTCACCGTGACGGCCAAAGACACCCGTGACGACGGGCTGCCGAACTTCCTCGGCCCGCTGGCGCAGGGGCCGGTGACGGGCCGGTTTATCTACCTCGACATCGGGAAGTGTGCCGGGCAGTCCGACTCTGCCTGGGAGCGGCGAATCAAGGTTCCGTTGGGTGGCATCACCTGGGAGATGATCGAGAGGGCGTCCACGAAACTGGTGCTGGAAGCCCGGCTGCCAGGGACGGGCAAGGACGGCGGGCCGAGTTGTGCAACTGTGAAGCCCGCCGATGGCTGGAAGGTGTGCAGGCGGTGAACGTCGTGGCACGGAGGCGTGTGTAACGAACCCCGGACGAGCTTTCGTTCCCGGCCCAACGCCGAAGGCCGTTCGAGCCGCCGCTTCCGCCCTCTGAGCCGACGATCTGGCTGGCCGTGTTCCCGGGAGGGTCATCTTGCGCCCACAACCGTTGATCTGCGTCCGGGATGTCGAGGCCAGCAGCCTGTGGTATCAGCGGCTACTTCGCTGTCGCAGCGACCACGGCGGGCCGAACTACGAACGGCTCGTCCACTTCGGTCGGTTGGTCCTGCAACTGCACCGCTGGGAGAAGGAGCATCACCACGGGCGGATCGGCGACCCGAACGACCTCCCGCCGGGGAACGGCTTGCTCCTCTGGTTCGAGGTAGACGACTTTGACGAGGCCACCGCACGGGCCGAGGCGATGGGCATTGAAATCATCATGCCACGCCACCGCAACCCGCCTGACGGCGACGGAGGCCCGAACCATTGGGAGGTCTGGCTGCGTGACCCGGATGGCTACAAGGTCGTCCTAGCGAGTCCCGACGGCACGGCAGACGGAGCGTGGCGACCCCGGCCAACGGAGGGCGGATGAACGTAGCCATACCACTCGTGTACGTCTGCGATCAGGTCCGGGCGGTCGAACGCCTCCACCGTGACCTGCTCACCGACGCCGTGCGCCGCCTGCCGATCCGGGACCAACTCGACCGGCAGGCGCACCGGATGGTCGAGGGGCACAGGGCGGGCGACCGGGCGGTGGTCACGCACGTCACCTGCTGGCATCCCACGCTGGTCTGCCGCCCCGCCGACGAGATCATGAGCGGCCCCTTCACGCTGGACGACGCCCGGCAGACCGTCGCCAGGGAGTACGGGTTCGCCGACTGGTCAGACGTGGAGGAACGGGGCGCTGCCCCGCCCGACCCGGCGTTCGAGTTCGCCGTGGACACGCTGCTCGGCGGTGATGCCGAGACGCTGGGTGGCCTGCTGTCCGCCGACCCGTCGCTCGTCCGCCGCCGGTCGAGCTTCGGCCACCGGGCCACGCTGCTGCACTACGTCGGCTCGAACGGGGTCGAGACGTACCGCCAGCGAGTGCCGATGAACCTCGCCGACATCGCCCGCCTGCTGGTCGAAGCGGGGGCCGACGTGAACGCCAGGGCCGAGATGTACGGCGGCTCGACGGCCCTCGGCCTGCTGGTCACGAGCGATCACCCTGCGAAGGCGAGAGTAACTGCTGATGTCGCCAAGGTGCTTGAGGCTGCCGGTGGGAAACGAAGCTGACCAGGAATGCAAGGGGGCGAGCCAATGACCAGCAACCCGGTCGGCCTCAGAAGTCTCGCCAAATACTCCAAGCTGCCGGTGGAGCGGATCAGGTACTTGCACGACGCCGACGAGCGGGTGGTCAGGGCGATCACACGGGACATAATTTTCAGATGGCCTTCTGGAGCGGCCCGTCGGTCCAGGCGTTCGCCAAGCTCACCGAGATCGTCGCCCGGCTGGATCGGGACGGCGTGCTGGAACTCGTGGAGTCGATATTGACGGGGCGGAAGCGCTGTCTGTCGTGTCGGAATTCCTGGGCGGGGTTCGGGGGGCGGGCGAAACGGCCTGGGTGCGGAACGGCTCGGTCATCGCCACGAGCGGTCCCGACTTCGACGCCGGGTGTTTCGCCCCGAACACCCGGCGGCTCCTTGAGACGGCGTGAGGGCTGAACGATGACGGTGATCTACCCCGCCCGGTACACGGATCGCTTCGGGACGGAAACCACGGCGATTACCAACGATACCGAGACACTGGCGATGGTTGTCCGTGGCGTCCGGTTCCACGGAAACGACTTCGACGGCTTCGAGCCGCTGGGGGTGACGGACCCGGCGCAGTTGGCGACCTTCACCCTCCTGCACGGGAGCCTGTGCTTCTGCACCCTGGAGGCCGACATCCCAATCCCGGTCGTCACGCCGACCGGAACCGTGGACGGCCTCCTGACCTTCGAGCTTGTCCTCGGCGAGCCGCTGCCGACGGGCCAGATGGACCGGGAACGGCTCGCCCTCCGTCTGACCTTCGGCGGGCAGACCCACGCATCGGACGGCACGAGCGGCTGGTTCGAGGACGAGATGCTGGACGTGCAGCGGAAACTACCGCCCGGCACGTTCTTGAAGGCGTGCATCAACTGCGCCTTCTCCGACTACAGCCCCTGCGGGCACGGGCTGTTCGGCGGGCTGGCCTGCTTCCGGGACAACAAGACGGGCTACCGGGCGGTGACGGGCAAAGACGCCCTCTTCGTCGTGTGGGACACGATGAACGAGTTCGTGCAAGAAACGCATCTCTGCTCGGAGTTCGAGCGGCGTGTGCCCGGCACGGGGTATCGGGGATGAGTGGAAGCTCTCGACCTGTCTCTGGAGGAAGACGTGAACATCCTGCGCACGCACCACGTCGCCGTCATCTGCTCGGTTTACGAGCAGTCGAAGCGGTTCTACACCGAAGTCCTTGGCCTGGAGGTCGTCGCCGAGGTCTTCCGGGCGGAACGCAACTCGTACAAGCTCGACCTGCGGCTGCCGGACGGCACTCAGGTCGAGTTGTTCAGCTTCCCCGACCCGCCGAAACGACTGAGTTATCCAGAGGCGTGCGGCCTGCGGCATCTGGCGTTCGAGGTCGCCGACATCGACGAGGCAGTCGCCGAACTGACGAAGAAGGGCGTGGCGGTCGAGCCTGTGCGGGTGGACGAGTTCACGGGAAAACGGTTCACGTTCCTCGCCGACCCGGACGGCCTGCCGCTCGAACTGTACGAGCAGTGACGGCGGCAGAATCGGGTTGTCGAATCACCACCCCGCCGCTGGCCGGGTCGTCAAACTCATTCGGGACGAGGTTCACCGGGCCGGAACACCAACTCGTCCTCATATGACCAGGAGCCGTCGCCGTGTTCCAGCGGGTGGTGGAGGCGAGAATTGGCTTGCATCAACCGTACACAGTCGGCACACACCAACTCGACATCACTTGGGTTGGGACAGCCACCGTTCTTAAACAGTGTGATGCAATTGCTGCACACCCAATCGTAGAACTCGCCGCCGTCGGGCACGCCCCACCAGTCGCCCCCCGGTTCCAGGTGAACGCAGATCAGGCAAAGCGAAACGCCGCAGTTGTGGTTGGTCATTTGTCACTCCTGAACACGTTGATGAGTTCAACCTGGACCGTCTTGGTTCGGTGCTCCAGGTCGATGGTCCACTCCTGGACCTCGGCCCGGCTCGAACCCATCATGGTCGCCTCGTGCCGCTCGATGCGGACGACGATCTTGGGCGGCTCCCAAGCGACCTTCTCCATCCGTCCGAGCGGGTCATGCCTCCGTCGTCACCGGCGAGTACGTCGCACGAAGGCGATACAGAAAGTGCCATTGCCCGGCTAAAAACTTGTCATTCCCGATGCCTCCCTACCGCCACCTCGTCAAACGGTGGATTCCTGGCTACGCAACCATCGGCAGTCTCGATGCCATACTCGTCCCACGTCGAGGTTGCCGGGTCGAACACCTGCAACTCGGCGTACACCTGCGGCGGCAGTTGGTCCAATTGCTTTTGGGTGAGGACACCACGAACGGCATACCATGTCTCCTTCACGCTCATTACTTGTCTCCTTTTCTCTTTGATCGTTTTTTGCCTTTGCCAGACCTGGGCCGAAGGCTACGCCGCCCCCAGCTTCTCGAAGACATTCGCTTTACCCATCTTCCACCCAGCCGCACCGAGCAGTGCTGCTACCGCCTCTCGCAGCCGCTTCCGGCGACCGGCCAGGGTCTCCTTCACCGCTGACCCTGTGGGCAAGACGGTGTTCATCAGGAGCCGCACCCGCCCAGCACCGTCCCATTTCAGCCGGGGGTCTTGCCGCCCACCCAGAATGGCGCTGGCAAGTTCCTCGGCGACGGGCATCACGTTCATGCGGGGCTGGGGCGGCTGGAGTTGCCGCCGCCCGACGACCCCGACGGATTTCGTTCGCTGCTCCAGGTCCACCGTCCACTCCTGGACCTCAGCCCGGCTGGACTTCAGAACGGTCGCCCCGTGCCGCTCGATCCGAAACGTCAGCACGGGCGGATTCCAGACAACCGCCTCCATGCGCCCGTGCAGCTTCCTGCCCAGCATCCCGCCGTCGTCACCGGCGAGGGCGTCCCACACCTGGGCCAAGTGCGTTTCAATTTCCGAAGTCGGCGGGGCCGGGTCTGCCAGCAACTCCCGGAGGCCGTGAATGGGATCAAGCCGAGCCATCATTCATCCCCGGTGCGGATAACGTGCAGATCAAATGTCGGTTTCAATGCTATTGCGGTTGCGGGCAGTGTGATCTTGAGAGCGTACTCCCAGGCAACATCGTCCAGGGTGATGCCGCTCCTCACGAGAAGGTTCCACCATATCGGTGTTGGCCGTCCCCAACACTGCCCGTGTTCTGGAGTCGTTCGGGCAGCCGCTCCCGGTACTTCCGCTCGTCGTCCGCTGTCCACGTTTCCGACAAGTACGCCTGGAATCGAGCAAACACTTCGTCGAGGCGGCTGTAGTTTTTCAACCAGGGATGCGAAGACACGGCGGCTTCGGGCGATCCACACACCCTACAGGAGAGCAGCGCCGTGTAGAGTTGCCGCCGCTCTTTCTTGCTGTGACGGCGAAGCGACGTTTCCGCCGTGTAGGTGCGGGCCAACGCTTCCCAAATGCGGAGTTCACGTTCGGGCGTCGTGTCTGCCTCGAAGTTGGCGACCCACTTCTCGTAGGTCTGCCCGTCGTGTTCCTTCATCTGCCAGCGGACCTTTTTTAGTCGGTCCTTTTGCTCGGCGGAAAGTTTCGAGCGAGCGCCGGATGGGGAAGCCAGAGTAGTGGGGTTCACCCAAGCCTGCTCAATCTGGCCTTCCGAAGTTGCGATGGTCGCCCGTACCCAACCCATCGGGCACGGCTCGGTGATCGGGACTCGGCTCCGGCCCTGTTCGCCTTTGTGGGCTTCAAGCCTCTTGACCTGCGCCTTCAACACGGAGAAAGTGAGTGGCCCGGTCATGTGGCAGATGTTGCCTTTCAGAAAGAGTTCTTCCAATCTGGCGTTGTCGATGTCCACCGACTGGAGGCGGTTCGTCGTATCCTGGCCGATGTCAAGGCGAAACGCTTCCGCCTTGTCACGATCCAGAAAGACCATGTAGCCGGTATCCAGGCCGGGCTTGCCCATCTTGCAGTAATCAACGCCGTTTCGGAGAACCCAATAGGTGTCTTGCTGCGGCAAGAACTCGTACAACTCGTTCATGGTTGGCCCTCCTAGTTGTCGTATATCGCATACCGAATGGCGGTAATACCACAGTCGCCTTGGGAGGTTTCCAGACCGTTCGAAGTATAGTGGACCCCGAAACTGAGACCGCCAGGTAAGCTACTCTGGCGGCCCTCGGAGGTGGTCCTGATGACGGCGAAGCGGAAGACCCACACGGCGGCGTTCAAAGCCCAGGTCGCTCTGGCCGCGGTGAAGGGCGACAAGACGGTCAACGAGTTGGCCGCCCACTTCGGCGTCCACCCGACCCTCATCCACGGGTGGAAGAAGCAACTCCTGGCCGGGGCCGAGGCCGTGTTCGCCGCCGGAGCGAAGGCGGTCGCCCCCGGCGACGACCAGACACCCGCGCTGTACGAGCAGATCGGCCGGCTCAAGGTCGAGCTCGACTGGGTGAAAAAAAAAGCTGCGACGTTCGGTTGACGACCTGCGGCCGCTGATCGACCCCGGGCACGCCGACCTGAGCGTCCGTCGGCAGTGCCAACTGGTCGGGCTCGGCCGGGCCACGTACTACCGGGGGCCGGCCGAGGAGTCGGCCGACAACCTGGCCCTCATGCGGCGGATCGACGAGCAGTACACGGCCTGCCCGTTCTACGGCAGCCGGCGGATCGCCCGGTGGCTGGCCCGCAACGGCCACCCGGCGAACCGCAAGCGGGTCCAGCGGTTGCTCCGGGTCATGGGCCTGGAAGCCATCCACCCGAAGCCGAAGCTGTCGGCCGGGCGGGGCCACCCGGTGTACCCGTACCTCCTCCGCGGCGTGCCGATCGACCGCGTCGGGCAGGTGTGGAGTGCCGACATTACATACCTGCCGCTGCCCGGCGGGTTCATGTACTTGGCCGCCACCATCGACTGGTACAGCCGGTACGTGGTGGCCTGGCGGTTGTCGAACACGCTCGACGGGGCGTTCTGCCGGGACATGCTGGACGAGGCGTTGGCGGCCGGCACCCCGGAGGTGTTCAACACCGATCAAGGGGTGCAGTTCACGGCCGGGGCGTGGGTCGAGCGGGTGGAGGCGGCCGGGGCGCGGGTGAGCATGGACGGCCGGGGGCGGTGCCTGGACAACGTGTTCGTCGAGCGGCTGTGGCGGACGGTGAAGTACGAGGACGTGTTCCTGCGGGGATACGAGACGGTGACCGAGTTGGAGCGGGGGTTGAAGGCGTACTTCACCTTCTACAACGAGGCCCGCTTGCACCAGTCACTGGGGTACAAGACCCCGGCCGAGGTGTACCGGGCCGGACGGTCAAAAGAGCCGGCGAAGGAGTAGCTTAAATTCGTCGGTTTTTGGTCTCGCAAATGGGGTCCACTATAAAGAGATACTCCTGCCAGGAGTGATCTCCTGGCGGGGAGCTTGGGAAAATCCCATTGATCTCGGACAGGAAGGCTCGTCAATTGCCGTTGTTTGGCCCCCTATTGACGACGACGATCTCCCCGGACTCGACCCGCTCTTGCCACGAGTCGTACAGCTTCAGGATTTCGGGGACCGGCGCTTCGAGCAGGGTCTTGTTGACCGTCCGGCACTCCTCCATCGTGGTGAACCCCACAAGCTGTAGGGACTCATCCGGCCCGCCGAAATAGGTGGCGGTGAGCAATTCCTCCTGGGTTTGCGGACCCAGGGGGGAGAGCAAGGCGCTCCCGCCGACCCCGTTGACGTTCGTGATCGAGAGCCAGTAATACTTGCGGTTATTCACGTCATGCCTCTTCTTGTGCGGCGACCGAGAACAGGCGGGAGCGGCGACAATGCAAGCCACTTGGGGCTATAACCAAGAGCTAGGACGCCGCTCCCGCCGTCCGTGAGGAAATTGAATCACGACGCTGGGGGTGGGTTCAAAGCGGACTTCGGACTTAATCCGACTTCCGACGAGCCGGGCCAAAATGCCTGCGCCACGTCGCCCGGACCCGCTCCGAGTCCTGCACCCGCTCGTCGTTCGGCCACCGCTGACCACAGGCCCGGCGAACCTCCTTCCAGGACTTCCCCTGGCTTCTGAGTTCGTTGGCGAAGTTGGCGATCTCCAGCGTCTCGGTTCTGCGACCCAGCTTGCCGGGCGCTGGCGGGTCTGCCCGTCCCGCCTCTCGCTGCCCCTGGAGGACGTATCTGGCGAAGAACTCGTCCACTTCGCTCTCCAGGTGATAGGTCGTGCCGTCCGGCGTCGTGTAGGCGACGGGCAACAGGGGCAGAACGTTCTGCGCCAGGGGTTCGGGCAGCCGATACGCCACCCGAACGTCTTCCGCTGTCATGAATCTGTTGAGTTCGATCAGCACGGTCATTCCCTCCTGGGTCGTTGCAGTCAGGTCCGAGACTTGGCTTAAGCGGTTCCCCGACCGGACCCGTTGGGAAAATCCCAGCCGGTCACCGTTTCGGAGGACGTGCCTCAAACCGACGGGCGACCGTTCACCAAGGCGTCTGCGATGTAAGGGATGTTCACGGCGTCCCGGAGGAACGCCTTCGCCTGGGAAACGGTGGTCCCGGAAAGCGGGAGCCGGTCGTCCTCGTCACGGACGCCATAGCCGCTCCCGCAGTGGCTCGTGTCGGTCTTCGTGGTCATGGCCGTTGCCTTGAGGGTCGTTGTGGCGGCGAGCCGCCCTAGAAGGGGCGGCGTCGCAGCGGCGAAGAGGAGTGAAGGTTAGGCGTCGTCGTCGTCGCCTCAATCGTCGTCGTCATCGCCCCAATCGTCGTCGAAGTCGTCTTCGTCGTCGTGGTAGAACACACGGGCCGGAATCCGGGCGGTCAGGGACTTGGCGAGCAGGTCCGAGTTGTTGAAGCGGTAGCCGTCGGCGGCCCGGCGATAGCCAGCGACGTATTCGTCGATGGGCATCCCGGCACAGTGTCCGTAAGGCATGACTGACAGCAGCGTGTTGCAGCCGGTGAACGCCATCACCTTGCGGTAAATCTCCCGGATCAGGTCCAGTTCCCCCAACCCGAAGTGGGTGTCGAGCGGCGGGCGTTTGCCGGTCAGGAGCAGGTACGCCACCTCCATGCTCGACCCGCCGACGGCCATCTGCTGCTCGTACTCCGGGTTGAGGCGGATGAGTTCCTGGAGGTCCACGATCTCGATCTTCACCCTGTACTTCCTGAGCATGGCGGTGTCGGAAGAGACGCCGTAGCCGAAGTAGCGGCGCTCGCTTTCCGGCGTGACGCCGATCTTCGCCAGGGCCGTCTCGAAGGCGGCTGCCGTGAACGACGCCTCGCCGGGGTACTCGCCCTCAAGCCCACAGTGCAGCCGGTGGAAGAGCGACACCGGCTTGGTGGCCCGGAAGTCGATGCGGATGCCGTCGCCGGTGTCGGCGTCCATCAGCTTGAGTTGCACGATCTCGTTGTCCTGGATGAAGGTGTTGTCCAGGCCGGTGAATTCCTCGTCGATCAGGATGTTCTTCACGGTGTCCATCGTCATTCCTTCAGTAATGTCGAACTTGTTACCCATCTACTCGGCTGCGATGCAAACACGACGACACAAACCACCGGTTGCGGCGGTGAGTTGGGCATCGCAGCACTGATAATGGGGAACTACACTGAATGTGGGACGCTGCACCCGGAAGCATTCAGTCCGGTGGTGGACTTCACGCTTCCCGACATGCCGAAATCGGCGTGGCAGCCTGCGGGGGGACGAAGCGGGCTGCCCCCTGTCCTGGTTGGCTGGCAGGGCTGCCGGTTGCGACGGTGGCCGTGAGGCCACCCCCTGCGCCTGCCCGCAGGGACTTTCGGGCGTGGGCCAACCGGCTGACAACCCACGACCGTAGCCGATAATACTACGGTTCCGGGAGGTTGTATAGTTGATCGTAAACTTCTTCAGAACTGCGCTTCAAGCTGTGTAAATGTGGACGCCGCCAACGACGGCGACCCTGATCTGCCCGCTGTCGAGCAGCGCCGACAAGAGGGCGTCCACGAGCGAAGGCTCCAGGTCGATGGCCCCGGTCAGTTGCCTGCGGGTCATGCCCGTTGGCCCGGCCTGCTGGAGCAGCGGCACGATCTTATCGGCTTGGGAAATATGACTATCGAGTCGGCGGTGGCGCTGCTCGACCCACGAGAGGAACTGTGGCAGGTGCATAAAGTATATATCCCGCACATATCCAATATCGCAGTCCAAAGGCGATACTGACTCGAAGCGCTTATCCGCCGCATATTCTATATCGCCGCTTTCAGTAGTGGGTGATACGCTCGGCCCTACTCGTCGGAGGCGGCGAGTTCGCCGACCTCGGAGCGGGTCCGTCCTGCCGCATCAACCGGGGGACGGCCCGATCCGCCGTCGGGATATGCTCACGAGTCGGCGGCACTTCTTGAGGCGCTACAGCCGACGAAAACGATTCTCGGATATTCACGAAATTCATCTCTTGTTTCCTCGCCAGTCGCTCGCTTAGAATTGTGCGTGACGACGAAGCAACTACTACAAAACACCAACCTACTTTCACTTCACCACGCTTACAACGACTTCAAAGCCACCCTCACTCGACTACTGATCTCCACCACCAATCGCCCAACCAACTTCAACTGAAGCGCCCGGACTGCGCCGGACAGGATTGTTGATCGTGAGCAGCGTCTTTGCCTCCAGATGTTGATCGGCCTTGCGCCGGGCAACAACGAGCCACGTTTTTACGCCGTGGCGATTGCGGCTCTGAATTCGTCGAACACAACAAATGGATCGGTGACAAATGGACAACGAACGAGTCGAGTACGTCGTCGAGGGCGATCTCAAGTTGGGTGAAACCGGGTGGCTTGAGGAAACCGACTTGGTGCTGACCGATACCAAGCTGTGCTATGGCGGCAGAAAACACCGGGATGTAATTCTCAAATTGACGCCCCAGCAGTGGAAGACACTGGCTCGGCTGGCGACCGAACAGGAACGGGAGTGTTACATCACGGAGGTCGCCGAATCGGAAATGGCGGAATATCGGGCACGTCAGGGAGAGGACTACGAGGAGTTCAAGCTGGGACTCATTCACAAACTCGGTCTGGACGATGTGCCCAACGAGCGGTTGCCCTATTGCCTGAAGTCAAGGCGATAACAATATCGACTCGTGCGACTGCGGCGACTGCACCTGGACCACGGTGGTCGTGGCGAGGAGGCTCGGTCGGAGTGGTGCGGAAGCTCGAAGTGACTCTCCATTCCGAAGACCTCGATCAACTCCTCGCCACGGTGCGCCGGGTGAATGAGTACCACCCCAGGACGGGCTACGGCCCCCGGTGGTCGCAGTGCAAACGGAACCGATGGGAATCCCGCAGAAATCGAACTGGTGAATATCCCGCACAGTCGGTTTTCGTCAAGAAGAAAACTGATGGTGCTGGATAGATACCACAAAGGAGTACACCATGCAACAAGAACACTACCTGCTCGGCGACGTGGCACGAGAACTCGGTCGGAAGCCGTTCCAAATCGTTTACATGATCGTCAACGGCCTCGTGGATGAGCCGAAGCTCCGAATCGGCGGCAAACGCATCTTCAGTAGGGCCGACATCGAGAACATCCGCCGGGCGATGGACAACAAGTACGGGCCGAAGGGGGTGACGAAATGAACACGGCGAATTTCATCACCATGACGGCTTTGGGAAGCGTCTACGGCATCAACGCCCAGGATGTCGGAAGGAAATTGAAGGCTCTCGGCCTCCGCACCGATGACGGGCGACCCAGCCACCGGGCGCTGGACGAAGGTTTCGTACAGGAAAAGCTGCTGGAGTTCGGCGGCTCGCATTGGCTTTGGAATGAGCAGAAGGCGTGCGGTGTCCTGGACGGGGCGGGCAACCGACGGGGCGGCGATAAAGGCGAGGAGATAGTTGACGGCTGCATCCTCATCCGGGGCGGCTGACCGAAATGACGGGAACGGGCGAGCGATGGGATCGCTTTCCAACAACAACAAATAACATGCCCCCGGCTCGGTCGGGAAACTGAAGCCGGGGGCACTTATAGTCTGCGAGAACTATGCTGTATTATAGTGCCACCGACTCGAAAATTGCGGCGAAACCCAGGTCGAAAAAGAAATCTCCCCGAAAGACCTGGAAGGGGACGCTGGCGGGCGACACGTTCCAAGTCCTGCACCCGTACCTCGACCTGTTCACTTGCGGTGAGCGGTATCAGGACTCCCCGCACTTAAGCATTCCCAACTGGCTCAAGGCCGAGTACGCCGACCGCCACAACAGCAGCGACCCGAAGCGTGTCGCAATGCAGTACCACGCCGGTCGGCTCAACGCCAAACGGATTCAAAGGGGCATCGAGTTCGACGACCAGTATTTTACCTGCAACAAAGCCTCCGCTTCGAGCCTGTCGCTAGTGTACCTCGACCTGGACGACCACCACCCCCACCAAACCGACAAGGCCCAACTTACGCAGGCCGTCCTCAACTTCGTCGGTCCCGACAACCTGTTCTTCAACGAGGGCCGTCTTTGGGTGAAGGGTTGTTGGAAGGATTCCGTCTACCCGAAGTTCAAGCAAGCCTACACCGCCTTCACCGAAGCTCTGGATTCCTGGGCCGTCGCCAAGTGCTTCCAAACGAACGTGGACACCCCCAAAGGCTTCAACCAGTTGGGGCGGCTCCCGTTCAAGAACTGGAATTACACTAAACTCGACACTTTCAAGAACACCGCCCACGTCACGGTCGAGATGCTGAAGGGTTGGACCCGCAGGCTGAAGGAAGACACCAAGCGGGGCACTTCGCCTTCGGCCTGCTTCGTGATCGACTCGCACTTTGACAGAGGGACTGACGCTCTCGTCGAATTTCCGTCGCCCAGCACCGTCGAAGGCTGCGACGGGGATGACACCCTCGACGACCGTGATGCTCCGCTCCGCTCCGCATCAAGCCCGACGACTCCGCTCCGCTCCGTCGCCGGAAAAGTTACCCCGGAGGTCAAGGGGCGGTCGAAGGCCAACGTCTGCAAGAGCCTGTCGGGGATGCCGCTCACGGAGCAGGAGATCGAAGATATTCCCGACCGGATCAATCGGTACAAGAGCCTGAGCTACCGCTGCATGGACGCCTCCCGGCAGCACAGGCCGAAGGGACAGCGGTTGTACAGCCTCGACGTGCAGTACGCCCTGACCATCCTCGACCTCCAATTCCGCCACCCCAACGAGAACCACGGTGCGCCGGTTAAGAGGGCCGAGGCGTGGTGGAACTGGATGGTGAAAGAACGGTACTTCACACGGGGGTGGTGCGGGAAGAAGTGGGCGGCGATCCACCGGATGCTGGTGGACTGCGGCGTGCTGAACGTGATCGACAACACCTACTGGTTCTACGCCGAGGGCGGGAAGCCGGGGAAGGCGATGCAGTACCACATCAAGGAAGAGTATTTGGCGGTCGCCACGAAAGGGGGAGAGGCATCTATTCAGGAAGTGAAAATCGACTTCACCCCCAACCGCACCCGCCCCTGCCGGGTTTCGACCCCGGAACGGCAGTTCGACTTCTGGGCGAGTCCGCATCAGCGGCAAAGGCTCGACGAAATCCTGTACGAAGCAGCGGCTTGACGGCCCCAGCACGGTCCCTCTGTCGGATCGGCGGTCGGACTACGCCCCGGCGGGCGTGCGGGCTATTATCCCTCTCCTGATCGGCCATGACCTCGCTGATAACCACACATCTCCCTTCCGTTCAAGCATTCGCACCGACGCAGCCAAACAGTCGTGCGCAACCCAAACCTCTCCTGGGACACGGGTTAGCCATCAGTTTGGACCCCTGTAGGAGCAAAACGCCGATCCCGGCTAGATGCGTCTTGTTGTGCGGGTCCACGGGGCAGTTGTCCGCATCGGGTGGACACGTCTCCGAGCCGTCGATGTCGTCCGGTGAGATTCCGGTTACGGCTGGCGGTTGCCACCCGGCCCTCAAGCCCCCCGTCCCACGCCGTTATTACGTCACCACGCCCTCGTCGCCGCAGCGGTATTAACTGCGTTCCGGGTAATTGCCGCATCTCACCACCGCTGCCCGGACACGCACATTATTTTCGAGGCGACCATGAACTAGACCCGACCGGGCCGGTCTACCTTGCGACAACTTGCCGCCTTCTGCGTTACCCCATCCCTTCGCAGGAGGACTTTTCGTGGTGAAGCAACCGTTCCCGTATTTCGGCGGCAAGTCGTTCGTAGCGGAACAGGTCTGGCGGCGGTTCGGCGACGTGACCAACTACGTTGAGCCGTTCTGTTCCTGGCCGAGTCGTCCAGGAGGCGTTCGGCGAGCCGCCCACGCTCCCAGCGCCGTCGAGAAATCCCGACGACACCGGAAACCAGACGCCGACCGCCCGGTCTGCCCGGCGAAACAAGTTTCGAAGTCCCCGGCCCACCAGCACGGCGTTCACGCCCCCTGCGACCCTGCGTGTTTTTCACCACTCCGCAGCCCGTCCGAAAGGGGACCGACGCATGACCGAGCACTTTCAGAAGACCGTCCTGGGGGTCGTCGAACGCATCCTCCGTGCCGTCAGAGCCGACGCCGAGCTACAGGCCGGGTTACGCACCTGTGCTGAGGAAGTCCTGGCCCTGACGACGGACGCCGCCCCCTCCCGTGCCGAAGTACCAGCCGCCCCCGTGGGAGACGTGAAGCCGGTCGTGGCCCCGGCCCCGGCGACCGCCGCCTCGCCGCCCGCAGCGGTTCCGCCCCCGCCCGTGACACCCAACCGTCCCACGATCCAGCCCCGGCTGCCGAACCCCCGGCCCGCCGTGCCGTTCACCTTGGAGGGGGCGCAGAAGCGGCTTCGACTCAAGGCCGAGGCCGCAGGGTGGGCGGCGGAACGCTCCCGAATGGTCGCCGACGGAGCGGACTTGAACCTGGAAATCAGACCACGGGACACGGAACTCTTCCGGGCGGCGAAGCAGGAGGGGTGCTACCTCTGGATGCTCCACCCGACCGGCCCTCGCCCCCAACGCCCCGACCACTTCGACCTGATCGCCGCTTCGTACGAGAACTTGGCCGAAGCCCTCGCCCTGGCCGAGCGGGTGATCGAAGCGGTGGGCTGGGACGGCAACGAGATCGCTCCCGCCCTGGAGTTGATCGCCACGTCGCAGTCGGCACTTCTGGTGGCCGTGAACGAGTGTGGCGGGCACGGCGACGACGATCAACGGGCCGCATACCGCTGGTTGAAACAAGCCGCAGATGAGCACGGGGTAATCCCTCGTGAGGGAATGACGCTTGACGCCCCGACTGACCCGTCGGAGTGGGCCGCTGTCGCCGGGCGCATCCACCACTTGTCGCAAGAGTTCGATCACCGGCAGAACCGGGGCCGGAAGATCAGCAAGCTGTTGTCCAAGGTCCGGCACAAGGCGTCGGTGGTCCTGCCGCCGAACTCGGCCCCGCACGAGGCGTGGGCCGAGTTGGTGGCCGGTGTCAACGACCTCGTGCTGACGGGCCTCGCCCCCAGCAACAAGGAACTCCGTGACATACTGCTCCCGGTCTTCGACCGGCTCCGGGAGTGGCCCGACCAGCCCGACGGGTTCCGCCTCGTCGTCCGGGCCGTCGAGACGTTCATCAACCGGCGATCCGCACTGGAGTCGCCCGCCAGCGGTGAACCGGAGAGTGCCGAAGTGCAACTTGCCCGGCAACTGTTGACGGGGCGTTCCGTGGTGATGATCGGCGGCGACGAAAGGCCGGACGCAAGGACGGCGGTGGAGCGGGCGTTCGGCCTGAAGGAACTCGTCTGGATCGGGACCAGTAAGCACGACTCGTACAAGGACTTCGAGCCGTTCGTCGCCCGGCCCGATGTGGCGGTGGTCCTGCTCGCCGTCCGCTGGGCCAGTCATTCCTACGGGGAAGTGGACGAAACGTGTCGGCGTTACGGCAAGCCACTCGTCTGGATTCCGGGCGGTTACAACCCGAATCAACTGGCCTACCGGATCGTGGAGCAGGCGGGCGAACGGCTGAAGGTCGCATCCCCTTCGTGACGGCGGTTGCAGGACGGCGGTGGGAACAGTTCCCGCCGCCGCTGTGTTGTTTCACGTCGCCGTCGAGTCGCCACGCACACTCAATTTGCCCAGGAAAACGTGGGTCCACCATGAACTAGACCGCACCGGCCCGGTCTACCTTGCGAGAACGAAACGACACGACACACGCAAGGGGAAGATCGTGGCGCACGAGATCGAAGTCGTCAACGGTACGGCGAGCATGGCGTACTTCGGGAAGACCCCGTGGCACGGCCTTGGCACTCCCCTCGAAGAGTCCGACCTCTACGACTGGACGAGCGCCAGCAGGAAGGCCGGGTTGGATTGGGATGTGGAACTGGTCCCGCTCGTGACCGCCGACACGCAGGCCACCGTGACGCACAAGGCCGTGCGGCGCTCGACCGACAACAAGGTTCTCGGCGTCGTCGGTCCCCGGTACGCCCCGCTTCAGAACAAGGACGCCTTCGGTTGGTTTCAGCCGTTCCTGGACACCAAGGAAGCGAGCCTGCACACGGCGGGCAGTTTGGTGGGCGGGAGCCGGGTGTGGGTACTCGCCCGGCTGACCCGTGACCCACTGGTGATCGCCGAAGGCGATGAGGTCGAGAAGTTTCTCCTCCTCAGCCACGGGCACGACGGGAGCTTGGCGGTTCGCTGCGGCTTCACCCCCGTGCGTGTCGTGTGCCAGAATACGCTCTCGATGGCACACGCCGCCGACGCCTCGAAGTTGATTCGCATCAAGCACACCCGTGACGTGTTGCAGAACTTGGCGAACGTGCGGGCGGTGATGAACCTCGCCAACAGCCAGTTCGAGGCCACCGCCGAGCAGTACCGCTTGCTCGCCCGGAAAAGCATCAACCAGAGCGACCTCCGCACCTACGTCCGGCGGGTGTTCAAGTTGGAAGACGACCAGGACGCTAGCACCCGGATGAAGAACATCGTCGAGGAGATCGTCCGGCTGGCGGAAACGGGCCGGGGCAACGACCTGCCTTCGATCCGTGGGACGTACTGGTCGGCGTACAACGGCGTGTCCGAGTGGCTGACGCACGAGCGGGGCCGCAGCGCCGACACCCGCATGAACAGCTTGTGGTTCGGCGACGGGGCCAGCACCAACAAGCACGCCCTGGAAGTCGCCGTGGCGATGGCGGCGTGAGCAGCAACTTCTGCATCCCGGCGGGAACCAGCCCGCCGGGATCGTCCTTCACCCCACCCCAACTCGACAGCGGAGCCTGCGATGGACGACTTGACGGAAACCGTCCGGCGTGAACGTCTCGTGGAAATCAACGCCCAGCCCGGCAGCCGAGAAGCGCTGGAGGCTGCTCACGGCACGGTCTGGACGACGCACGAACTGCGCACCGAGTTCGAGGTCATCGGCTTCATGGCCCCCGTGTGCGTCGTCCGGCGTCGGAGCGACGGGCGGAAGGGTTCGGTGTTCTTTCAGCACCATCCGAGGTTCTTCTTCAATTTCGTGCCGGACGGTCGGTAGGCCCGCAACCCGCTTGGAAACTTTTCCTTCAGCCTTTTGGAGAAGCATCGTGTTGAAAGCCCCATTCCGACTCCCGGACGGCTGGCTCGCCGCCTTCGGGTATCCCGGCTCCCGGCGCTTCGTCGCCCTGTATTGGGAGCCGTGTGGTGACGAATCTTGCTTCGATGATGGCGTGCATTCGGCCTGCGGCCTTTGCGACAACTGGCTGTACCTGAGTTTCAAGAGCCAACCGCACGTCCTGAAGTGGCTGGACGAACACGACATCCACCTGGGCGACTCGGAGCGACCCGCCCGTCACTGGATAGTGGCCGACGCCACGACCGGGGAAGTGTTCGTCGCCGAGCGACGGGCGGCGTTCGCCGTCGTCCACGAGCAGCGGTTTCCGGGAACGCCAGGGTGACGGAATCTTTTTCGAGTGTGAACTAGACCGGCTCGGCCCGGTCTACAAGCGGCGACAAAGCAACGGCCTCGCAAGTGTCTGCCGGAAGGCGTGCGTGCGTCGGCTTTAGGCACTTGTACCCAGGGTTCGGCAGCCCGCTGCGGAAGAGGAAGCCGGGGGCTGATCCGACACTGCGATGCGCCCGGCAGGGTGTGTTTGCCGGGCCACTTCTCCACCTGACGATCCTAACCCAGGAGACTGACATGACGACGACGTTGAAAAGGCGAGAGGTTGAAAGTTTCACCCTCGCCGACTTGGCCTCCATCGAGTCCATGAGTCGGAACAAGACAGGCGAAGTCATCAGCCCCCGCAGTTACCTCCTCGTCATGCACGCCTGCCTCGCCGAGAAGGGCGGCGTGATGGATCAGGCCGAATTGGAAGCCGACCTGATCTGGCATTTTTCGGGCGTCTGGGGGCCGGACGACCTACGGCTCCACGAGGCGACACGCCGCCCACGATGGCTGAACTACCTGGATTGGGCCAAGGTCGAAGGGGGCAAAGGCCGGACGAGAACTGCCGAAGGAAAACTGCTTCCCCGCATCCTCAACCGGCACGGGCGCAAGAACGGCCAACCCTTCACGGTCTTGGCTCTGGACATTCCCGATCTCGATCCGGCAACGATGGCTTGGCTACGAGCGAAGCCGATGCCGAAAGCGGGCTTCAAGAAGAAATGTGTCAGGTGCAGACGCAACAACCCGCTCGCAGCGAAGTCGTGTGAACGGTGTGGATCGCTCTTTCCCAAACAGGCGAGCCGCACGCACAAACTGCTCGACGCACCGCCACTTCAATCAGCGAAGGAGCGGAGCCGTCCGAGAACTTCTTGAGGGCGTGCTTCCGGCAGGCGAAGAAAGCACCGTAAGCGACCTCGTAACGGAGAACAAGCGTGTCGAACAGCGTCTCGGCCCGCCCCAGCGTGAACAGCCTCGTGGCCCCCACGCTGGATCACGTCATCGGGCAAAAGCAGGCGGTCGGGGTGTTGCGGACGGCCCTCGACGCCCACTTCCACGACCGCAGCAAGGCGACCGACGAGTTGGCCTTCCCACACCTGTTGCTAACCGGGCCGGGTGGTACGGGGAAGACGCTCCTGAGCGAACTGGTCGGCAGGGCCGTCGCCGGGAACTTTCATTCTGAACTCGCCCAAAACCTGAAGTCGCCCGAACACGTCCGGGGGCTGCTGATGATGTTGGAGCCGGGGGATGTCGTGTACTGTGACGAAATTCACGAGCTTCCCACCGCTTCCGCCATCGCTCTTTACAGGTCGCTGGAAGAGGGTTTGCTGTTCCTGGGCAAGAAGCACGTCGTCCAGTTGCCGCCGTTCTGCCTGATCGGGGCGACGACCCACGAACACCTTCTGGCCCCCAGCCTGCGTCAGCGGTTCCGCATCCTCTTGCGGCTCTCGCACTACTCCGACGAGGAGATGTTCGAGTTGTTGCGTCAGCGGGCGAAGCGGCTCGGCTGGGAGGTCGAAGACGACGCCGTTCGGCGGCTGGCGACCAAGAGCCGGGGGGTGGCGAGGCTGGGCGTGCGGCTGCTCGAAAGTTCCCGCCGCACGGCCTCCGCACAGGCCACCGACGCCATCACCGTCGGGCACGTCGAACGGATGTGCGAGGTCGAAGGCATCGACCCGCTCGGCTTCGACGCCATCGAACGCCGCTACCTGGAAGTCCTCCGGGACGGCGACGGCCCGGTGCGGCTGAATCTGATCCAGGCGGCGTTGGGCCTGCCCCGGCAGACGGTCGAGATGTTCGAGGAGGACTTCCTTCGCCTGGGCCTGATTTCCAAGTCGGACAAGGGGCGGATGCTCACCGCCAAGGGCTACGAGCATGTGGCCGGGACCGCCCCGTGAGGCAGAAAGTCCCTGTCCGATTTCACGCTGGAGGGTGAAGGATGTCCGTGCCTCAGACGACCGGAAGGGCGGTCGTTTCCGTCAGCGGATTGTGCCGCTTGTTGAAGATGTCTCGCAGCCAGTTTTACGTCCATGCGAAGCGGGGCACGTTCCATGCGCCCCTGTACCTCGCCACGACCAAGCGGCCCTACTTCACGGCGGCGATGGTCGAGGACAACCTGCGGGCAAGGGAAACCGGCGTCGGCGTCAACGGCGAGTACGTCCTGTTCTACGACCGACTTCCCCAATCCCCGAAATCCGAAGCGAAGCCGCCCAAACCGAACACGGCCTCCATGTTGGAAGGACTCGCCTCCTTCGGGCTGAAGGAGGTCACGAAGCACCAACTCGACGAGGCGGTGGCGGCGTGCTTCCCGACCGGAACGAACGGCCAGGATGAGGTCGCCGTCTTGCGGACGGTTTTCCGCCATCTGAAGCGTGCGGGGGTCGGCTGAGGTCTGGCCGGGCGCTGTCGGGACAACGAACGCCCTGTGTCGAGATGTCGTAGCTGATGGCGTGGAAGCCGTCGGAGTTCCCGATGATTTCGGGCCGAAGAGTGGCCGTGATCTTCACGAACAGTGCCACATGGTTGTTGAAAAGTGTTTGGAATCACTCACGAGAAGGACCATTATCTTGCATTCGACACAAACCACCGACGCCGGGATCGTCCCGGTGGCGACAACGGCCATGGTCGTCTCCCGACAGGCCGACTCCGACCACCATCTGATCGACCTCTGGCTTCACGGGCGAAGCCGACACACCCAACGGGCGTACCGCAAAGACGCCGAGCGGTTCCTCGAAGCTGTCGGGAAGCCGCTGAGGGCGGTCACGCTCGGCGACCTCCAGGACCACGCAAGCCGGTTGGCCGAGTCGGGGCTTCAGCCGCCGTCCGTCCACCGCAGGATGTCGGCGGTGAAATCTCTATTCGCCTTCGGGCATCGACTCGGCTACCTGCACTTTGATGTGGCCCGCCCGCTTCGGCTACCGGCACTCCGGGATGGCCTCGCCGACCGCATCCTGGAAGAAACCGACGTGCTGCGCATGATCGCCCTCGAAGCGATGCCCCGCAACAAGGCGATCCTCCAGGCGCTGTACGCCGGTGGTTTCCGGGTGGCGGAACTCTGCTCCCTGAAGTGGAGCGACCTTCAGGGCCGGGACGAGGGCGGTCAGATCACCGTGTTCGGCAAGGGAGCCAAGACCCGCACCGTGCTGATGCCCACGACCGTTTGGACCCACTTGCAAAACCTGCGGGGCGGGGCACGGGAGAGCGATCCGGTCTTCAGAAGTCGCAAGGGCGGGCATCTGGACGAGTCGCAGGTGTGGCGGATCGTTCGCCGGGCGGCGAGGCGGGCCGGGATCGGGAAGGCCGTCTCCTGCCACTGGCTGCGGCACGCCCACGCCTCCCACGCCCTCGACCGGGGCGCACCGATCCATCTGGTTCAGGCGTGCCTGGGGCACGCCTCGATTGCGACCACCGGGAAGTACCTGCACGCCCGCCCCAGCGATTCGAGCGGGCGGTATCTGCCGCTCTGAGGTTGATGAACGACGGCGGGCGGCGTCCGACGCTCTGGGAGCGCTCACTGCCCTTCCAGGCCAACGCTCGTCGTGACGACAACCGGAGGCCGGACGGGTGAAAGCCCTAATCGGACTTTCCGAGTTCCATGCGGCGTTGAGCGACACCCCGCACATATTTCTCCCACGCAGGCATCATGTCCTCGGCGGTAGCGATCCCGTCAATCGTCACGCCGTCGGGGTAGGGCCAGCCGCACCGCATCCGGGTCGTCGAACGGCCTCGGACGGTCCTCAACTCAGCCGAGTAGGATGCGGATCGAGTGCCTTCCAGCGTCAGGTAGAACTGAAACAACTTCTGCGAACACAGCTTCGATCTCTCGACGAGTTCCGGCAACGGGAGCGGGTTGGTTCGGACTTCGCACGTCAGCCTGTGCAGCACGAACGGGTCGGCGGGCAACGTGACGGGGAGTGGCATGAGCGGGTGGTCCGGGGCGACCTCATCGGAGGCCGAAAGCCCGGTGGGTTCGACCCAAATGCCTTTCGCAATCGCCTCCACGAACTCGTCGTGGAACGTGAAGAGGTAGTGGTGGTATTCCTCCAGCAGCGGCGTCTGGTAGTGGCCCCACTCGTACTCGTGCCGCTCTCGCAGCCAGCGGGACTCGACGACCTCGTAGACCCACGCCCCGTAATCGTCTGCCGGATAGGGAGCGTGTTCGCCACGGCAACAGCGGAGGGAGTCGAACCCTTCAAACATCACCCGCCCCCAGCCGGGGTCCACGTCCAAGGCGACGAGCTTGATGGGGAAGAAGATGGCGGTCAGCGGATGCCCGTATCGAACGACGGGGGACGCCACATCGTCTGCGGCGAGCGGAACCTCGACGGCGTGGGATTTCTCCATCTCAGCCACCCCCTCAGACGGCCTTCCGCACACGCCCAAACTGCCTGCCAATGTGTCGAGCGCCGCCTGCCCCGAACCTCGCCACACCGTCTACCAGAACGGGGGCGGTGCGGGAGTTTAGGCCATTGTACCCTGATTCCTTGTGGTTACTTGGCAGTACGAGAGATGACATGATCGCCGTGAACACGCCGAAGTTTCAGATGGGCAAAGTGGTCGCCACGCCGGGGGCGCTGGCCGCACTCGAAGAAGCCGGGCATAGTCCGTGGGTGTACTTGTCTCTGCACGTGGAAGCGAACTGGGGGACCGTGGACGCCGACGACAAAGCGGCCAACGACAACGCCCTGCGTGACGGCAGCCGAATTCTGTCTGCGTACCGGCTCAACACCGGAGAGAAGATTTGGATCATCACCGATGCCGAGGACGATCACGGCCACCGTCAATCCACGACGATCCTTCTGCCCGACGAATACTGACCCCACGCTCGATGCCCGGAGAAGGAACGCCCGTGAAACGTCACACGATCCACACCGACCTGTTCGACCTCGCCCGATTCGTCGATGGCATCGTTCAACTCTGGGACGATCCCGAAATCGCCTTCGCCTTAGTGGAAGGCAAGTACGCCGACTTCGGTACGCTCTGCCTGGGTGACGCCGCCGACGCCACCGGGGATACCCCGCTCGAATGGCTTCACGCCGGGCACACGCTCTTCGGCCAGTTCGCCCGCAGAGACGACGACCGCTACACGCTCCCCGGCGGCGAAGTGCTTGACGTTTCCGACGTGGGTGACGAGGACGACACCCTGCTCGACGAGTCTTCGACCTACGGGTTCTTGGTGCGGGTGCAGGGCGGCCAACTGCGGATCGAGTCGGCGGTTCTTCAGGACAGCACCGGCGAATGCCTCGTGACCGCTGTGGATGATGCGGGTGTGTTCGAGGAGAAGATGACGGCGTTCGTGCGGTCGATGGTGAGGAAGGGCTGACTTGAAGGGCGGGTCCAGCGCCTCACGCAAGCTGCACATGCCTTCCGAGAAGTGCGCCTCACCGTCGGCGACGACGGCCTCATCCACGGACGACCCCATGCACCGCATCGAACGCCTCGCCGCCGACAACTTCGAGCGGCGTGTTCTCTCGTCGCCGATTCCCGTCGTGCTTGCGTTCGGCGGGGACCATTGCGGCCCGTGCCGTCTGCTCGAACCCGTCTTGGTCGAGTTGTTTCCCGCTATCGAAGGGCGGGTGCGGGTCTTGAAAGTGGATGTGCGGGCCGACAGCGAGTTGGCGACTCGGCTCGGCATCGTCGCCCTGCCCACCATCAGCTTCTTCCGCCACCGGCGGGAGGAGTGCCGGTTGGTCGGCCTCCAGAACCGGGAGCGGTTGTTGGAGGCGGTGCTGGGCGTGTTACCGCCCTTGCACCGTGAACTTGATCCTCACTTCCAGGTCTACCCGGTGGGACTACCGCCGAACACCGACCTGAGCAAGCCATGACCGACCGACGATTCGCCGTCGATTTTACACTCGCCCACCCCACTGCCGAACCGGACGTGATCGCACCGCTCGTCGAGACGCTGCGCCTGAAGGCCATTGACCTCGGCTTCCTTCATGTGAGTGAACTCTTCACCTTGAAGGACGAGGCCGACCTCTTCACGTCCGATTACGGGCATCGCTTCTTCACATTGGACACGGGGCCGACCCGCATTCCGTCTGCCGTTTGTTACTTCACCTGTGCGCTGCCGGACGACGGCCCCGCCGAAATCGGCGTGGAGCGCCTGCCGACCGAAGTGGAGTGCGACGAGTTTGTCATCCAGGGCGGGATGCTCGAATGGTGGAAGTGCGGGGCGGTCAGGACTCGTGAATTGCGGCGGCTGTCGAAGCTGCTGTACTTCGCCGCCGAACTCGGCTTCGAGTCGTCCCTGACCTTCGCCGGGCTGACGCTCGACTACCGACGGGTCGCTGGGAAGGTCGAGGTCCAGCAGACGTGGGACACGGTTGCGGTCGCCGATTGACGTGCCGCTGTCACCACGAGTTGGATTTTCGGCGGCGGGTGTTACGAAGTTAAGATCATCGAAATCGACTTGCGATTCCCCTCATTTTCGGTTCCATCCGCCCCGGTCCCCCTACCTCATCGGACTCTTTTCTTACTTGGGACTCCTGCCGATTTCTGCACGTTTCGGGTTCCCGCCGGGACCGGCCACATCCACAACCCGATCAGCCGGGGGACTTCACGACGACCGGGCACGGCGGGACGAATTCGTCTTCCAATGCATCGACCCGCCGCTGGAGTGCGAGGCGGGCTTCTTCACCTTCCCTCAACAGCAGATCGGCCTGTTCGAGTTGCGTCCGCAAGTCCTCGATCCGGTCGTCCCGTAGCAGCAACTCGTCCTCGCACTCCCGCAACTCGGCCTCAAGTTCGGCCACCCGTCGGTGTGCCGCAACGAGATCATCCGTGACGAACGACGGGGAGATCGGATCGGCAGCGGTCACGTCGGGCACGCCCCGTTCCACCGGCGGGTCACTCGCCATTGTCGAACTCTTCCAGTCGTCGCTCGGCGAGTTCGAGTTTCCGCTGGTAGAACGTGGCCCGTTGGAAGTCCTGCTGCCGCTCGGCGATCTGAACGGAACGGCGTAGCGTCTCGATGTTGTCCACGAGGACGGCCCGGTCCTCGGCCCGCCGTTCCGCTGCCGACTTCTGGAGTCCGCTGCCCAGGAAGAGCCGCCCGAACCAGCCCCGTGGATCGACCCGCTGCGGGGTGTTGCGGTGATTCAGCACGCCCGCCTTCGTGCCGTGCGAGGTCCGGCAGTGTGGGCAGTCCACCGATTCGTCGCTCGCCACACCCGTGAGGTTCAGGGGCTTCCCGCAGTGGGCACAGTCGCCGTAGAGCGGATCGTTTCGGGCATTGGTTCCGTGATCGGCGCTCGAAGCCTCGTGCTTCGCAAGAACCGCTTTCGCCCGTTCGAGTACGTCGGTAGCCTCGGCAGCCTGAGCCGCTGCTTCGGCCTTGTAGTTGTCGTCGGAATCGTGGGCCGAGAGGAAGGCGATGGCCTGCTGCTGGTCGAACCGGAACCCGCACTTCGGGCACGCCATCGCCACGGTGGTGTTCTGCCACTCCACCCAGATGAGCGTCTTGCACTTCGGGCAGGGGGCATCGCCGCTGAAGACAGTGTGTTCCGGCCCGGTCTGTTTCTTCTTTTCACAGGCACGGGCGTGGTGCGGGATGGACGCCTTCTTCTTCGCCACCTTCTTCGCCACGTCTTGGTCGCCGATCCCGGACGCCTTACCCGGTCGTGAGCGGTCCACGTTTACCCCCATGTTCCTGGTGACGGAACCGTTACAGCCTTGGGGCGACAACACCGCCGCCTCGGTTGCGGCCCCGGCTTGTGTGACTTCGAGGCGGTCGATCACGGGGTAAGACCGGCGAACCGGCTCGTAGTTCACGGTCGCTGGCGGAATGCGAAACACGACACCGACCGGCTCCGGTGGAGCGGAGTCATTCCTTGAAGAACGTCTTCGCCCAGCCCTCGTCGGGGACGCCGGAAATCACGAGTGACTTGAACATCACGCCGCCCTGACCGCCGAGCAGTTCGACGTGGCCCGCCGTGACGCCCTCGACCTTCCCGGCGATCTCGTGGTCGCCGAACTTCGCCGACGCCTTCGACTCGGTGATGAGCAACACGACGGGTACGAGCCGTTTCTCGAAGCTGACCCTGCCGAAGTGCTTCTCCCCGATCTGCGTTTCTTTCTGGAGAAGTTTCAGCCGATTCCCGTTCCACTCGTCGATGGCGACGGACGTGCCTTCCGTGGTCCGCATAAACGGTTTCCGAACGTCGAACGGCACGTTTTCGACCGCCACGCTCCCAGTGACTTTCATCGTCTTGAACTTGGCGACGTGCTGAATCCCGTCGGCGGGGCCGACCCGGAGTGTCAACTGCTTCACTTCCGGCTTGGCGTCCCCCAGATCGAAGTCCTTCAACTGCTCCTTCTCCTTGAAGTCGTACACCAGGGTGAGTTCGCCGGTCTTGGCGTTGAATGCCGCTTTCCCGGCAAACTTCTTCTTGAGCGCCGCCGGGGTGATGAGCTTGACGAGATCGGCGTCCGCCTTCGCCTTCCCGCCGTCGTTCTTCGCAGCGGGCAGCAGCTTCTCCAGGTCGGCGATGGCCTTGGCGATCTTGTCCTTGTCCTCCTTCTTCTCGACCTGGGCCTTGCGAGCTTCGAGGACCGTGATCGCCTCCCTGACGGCCTCCTCGCCTGGAGTGTCGTCGGCCCACGCACCGCCCAGCCCGACAGCCGCCACCACACACGCCAGCAACACCTTTCGCATTTCAAGTCTCCCGTGATTGGTTCTGGACTGGTTCCGCCGAGGTCACTTCTTCGGGTTGTCGAGCGCCCGTTTCATGTTTTCGACAATCGACCTCGACCGCTTATCGTGAACGGTGAGGACGACGGTTCGCCCGCTCCCGTCGATGGCGTGAACGAAGCTGACGACCGTGTACAGGCCGTCGTCCGTCTCCCAGATCGCCAACCCCATGTTGTCTTTCTTCTTGGAGCGGTAATCTTCGTCCGGCTCGCCGAGCCGTTGGACGATCTGGGCGTAACTGAGTTTTTGCAGGTCTTCCGCCGTCGCCGCCGACTTGTCACCCTTCGTGCCGCCACCCTGCTTGCCGCCTTGCTTCCCTTCCTTCTCCAACCACTCGTCGAGTTCCTTGTCTTCAGCCTTCAGTTCCTTGCGGGCAGCGGCCAAGATCGGTGACGCTTCCGGCGAGCTACAGACGGGCAGAATCTCTGCCCGAAGCGACTTCACGGCGACTTCTTTGGCGAGCGTTTTGTTCTTCTTCCGGTCCACGGCCACGTCGATGACCCGCCCGTACACCCTCGCCATCACCGCCTTGTCCGGCAGCGGTTGCGGGGCGTTCACCACGACCATGTACTTCTCGAAAGCGTCGTCGTACTTCTTCTTGGCGGCAGATTTTGCTTCGATCTTCGCCTCTTTCACCCCCTGAACGGCGGCGTCCCAGAGGGCGTCGCCGTCCGTCACGGCCTGTTTGAGCCTGCCCGCTTCCTCCGGGGTGAGGGATTGGGCCACGTTGCCGCCTTTGGAGTCCGGTGCGGCGGGGGGCGATGTCTGGTCCTTCTTCCCGCAACCGGCCATCAGCCCAACCGCCAGCAGGAGCAATCCCCCTGACATGCTTCTCGTTCGCACGGCGTTCCTCTCCCGTTGATTCGTGAACCTCACCGCCCCGCCACGGTCTTCCGGGGGGGTCGCCGAGGGTGCGTAATCAGCCGTGCGAGGGTCGGCCCGGAAACGGGCCACGAAACCGCAAGGAATTTTTCTGGCCCCATCCGTCCGTCGCTCTCGCACGGCTGATTAGCCAGTCCTTGCGGCGGCGGGTCGGCCTTCCCACCCTCGTAAATTGAGCAGAATCACCGACTTGCTCAGGCCGAGGGGCGGGAAATGCCGGGTTCGGACACGCAACTGCAACTGGTGATCGACCGGCTGGTGGCCGGGGACGAAGCGGCCCGTAGCGCCCTGCTCGACCACGCCTGCGACCGGCTCCTGCTCCTCACCCGCAAGATGTTTCACGCTTACAGGGACTTGCGGCGGTGGGAGCAGACCGATGACGTGTTCCAGACCGCCATGCTGCGGCTGCACCGGGCCTTGTCGGACGTGAAACCCGAATCCGTGCGGCACTTCTTCAACCTGGGGGCGGTCATGATCCGACGCACCTTGCTCGATCTGGCGAAGCACCACTTGGGGCCGCACGGCCAAGGGGCCAACCACCACACGGACGGCAAGGGCGGTGCGATGAACGACAGGGCCGAGCAGCCCGAAGACCTCGAAGGGTGGTCGGCCTTCCACGCCCAGGTCGAGGGGCTGCCCGACGAGGAACGTGAAGTCGTCGGCCTGCTCTACTACGAGGGACTGACCCAGGAGGAGGCGGCACACGTCTTGGGAGTGGGCCTGCGGACGGTGAAACGCCGCTGGCAGTCGGCCCGCTTGCTGTTGAGGCAGCGGTTGAACGAGGAATCATCATGACGACCGACGATACCCTGGCCGAGTTGCTGTTGCGGTGGGAGGAACTGCACGAGCAGGGGCGGGACGTACCCGCCGAGGAGTTGTGCCGGGACTGCCCGCAACTCGCCGCCGCCCTCGCCGACCGCATCCGGGCCTTGCGGGTGACGGCATGGATGGACGGGCCGGACGACGACGGCGGAACGCCCCCCGACCCGCCCGATCCCAACCCACCATCGACCCTCGCCGGGCGGTATCGCCTGGACGAGAAGGTCGCCGAGGGCGGGTTCGCCGAAGTCTGGAAGGGGTTCGACCTGGAGTTGCGGCGGGCGGTGGCGGTGAAGATGCCGAAGCCGGGCCGGTTGCACTCGACCGAGCGGTTCCTGGCCGAAGCCCGGCGTGTCGCCCGGCTGAAGCACCCCGGCGTTGTGCCGGTGTTCGACGTGGGCCAGGAACGTGAATCGTGCTTCATCGTCTCGGAGTTCGTGGAGGGCGGCAGTCTCGCCGACCGCATCGCCACTAACCGCCCGATGGCGAACGACGCCGCCCGCATGGTGGCCGAGGTCGCCGAGACGCTGGCCTACGCCCACCGGCAGGGGTTCGTCCACCGGGACATCAAGCCCGGCAACATCCTGCTCGACCACCACGGGCGAGCGTTGTTGACGGACTTCGGCATCGCCCACTCGCCGGACGAGGGCACGGACGGCGGCAGCTTCGGCACGCTGGCGTACATGAGTGCCGAGCAGGTCGAGGGGAAGCCGGTCGATCACCGCACCGACATCTACGGCCTGGGCGTCGTCCTCCACGAACTGCTCACCGGCTACCTGCCTTACAAAGCTGACGATCCCGTGCAACTGCGGCGGCTGATCGTGGCGGGCGGCGTGGCGAGCATTCCCGGCGTGTCCAAGGAAGGTGAAGGCGTCTGTCGGAAGTGCCTGAGCCGGAACCCCGCTGACCGCTACCAGGACGCCGCTGAACTCGCCCAGGAACTTCGCCGGACGGCCTTCACGTTACGCCCGGCCCGGATCAGCCAGCGCCTACTGGCCCTCGTCGTGGTCGCCTTCATCGGCCTGATCGGGTTCTTCGCCGTGAGGCCCGTCCTCGACCGGAACCAGTCGCCGGTGGCGGAAGCGAAGGCCACCCCGCCGAACGAGAAGCGGGCCGTCGAGTGGGTCTATTCGGTCGGCGGGACCGTCAACGACACCAAGCGGATCGACCAGCTTGCCGAGCCGTGGGCGGTGCGGTCGGTGTACCTGCACCGGGACCGCTGCGACGGCAAGGTGACGGACGCTGGGTTGGCCCAACTGGAGGGATTACCCGATCTCGACACCCTGAACCTGGGCGGGGCCAAAATCGACGGCAGCGGCGTGGCCCATCTTCGAGACTCAAAGAAGCTGAAGTGGCTCAGTCTGGAATGCACGCAGGTTGACGACGCCGGGGTGGTGAACCTCGCCGGGTACTCGGAACTGGCGTACCTGAACCTGCTCTCCACGCCGGTCACGGACGCCGCCGTCGATGTTCTGGCAAAACTGTCCCGGCTGGAGATGGTCGTCGTGTCCGGGACGAAGATGACCGAGGCGGGGGTCGAGAAGTTGCGGAAGGCACTGCCGTCGTGCCGGGTCGTGATGGACGTGAAGGCGGGGTTGAAAGCCCTGTCGGAGTTGGGGGAACTGCACTTCGGCAAGCAGGAGTGGGACAAGGCCGCAGCGGTGTTCACCGAGGCGATCAATCTCGACCCGCAGTGTGCCGAGGCGTACCACCGGCGGGCCGGGTGCAGCTACAACACCGGCAAGTTGAAGGAGTCCTTGCCGGACTTCGACACGGCGGCTCGATTGGACCCGAAGAACCCTGAAGTCTACAAGAACCGTGCGTTCGTGTACTTGAGGCTGCTACGGGTGGACGAGGGGCTGGCCGACCTGACGCACGCCCAGGAACTCGACCCGGCTCACCCGGAACGGTATCGCCAGCCGATGAGCCTGGCGCTGGCCCAGCGGGGCGTGGTCAAGGCCCAAGCGAACAAGGTGGACGAGGCCATCGCCGACTTCGGTGAGGCGCTGCGGCTGGACCCGAACAACGCCGAGCTTTTCGACAAGCGTGGCAGCCTGCACTTCAACCGGAAGCACTTCAACGAAGCCGTTGCCGATTTCACCGAGGCCGTTCGGCTCGACCCGAAGACACCCTCCTACCGCCTTCACCTGGAAATGAGCCGGAATCCGCCGAACCCGAAGTGACCGTGAACCGAGATCGGGATCGGCGGTCTTTCTTGCTGGTAAACAGTCGCACTTGCCCGCCGAGGAGCCAGCAAATGAAAACGTTGACGCTGTACCCGTACCTGATCGGGCACACTTGGGTCTTCGACGATGTGCGCACGAACTTGAAGGAAGAAGCCTTCGTGCTGGGGTCGTCCGAAGTGTTGACACGGCTGGTCGGAGAGAAGAGAATCCCTGACGCCGGGAGGGGCTTCACGCTTCATTTCGCCGACGAGCCGTTCGTCGGGTTCGATGCGGAGCTTCGCTGGCTGCGGTCGGACGACGCCCAGGTGGTTCCGGGGCAGGACGGGAGTGCGTCCCAGGTCGCCGGGAACTGGTACGGCGGGGTGGTCGCTGGCGAACGGATGGAGGGGTGGCTGTGCCCGGCGTTGGGCCTTTACTTCGGCGCTGCACCCGCTCGCATCTTCGTGAGGGCCGAGTCGCTGCCGCCCGGCGTCGATCCAGTGTGGCACGTCAACGTCACCGATCTTCCGCCCCGTCGGTTCGTCTCGGCGGTCGAATGACCTCGTGGATCGTGTCGATGATCTCGACCGTTTCGGAGCTGGGAACCGGATCGAGTCGGACGCACAGCACCAATTTCTCGCCGTCGCAACTCCCCTTCAGCACCAGCATGGGACCACCGTACTCGCTCTGGTTGTGGCTTGCGACGGCCATCTGTTCGATCACCAGCCCCGGCACGGCGAACAGACCGCCCCGCACGAGGTCGGTGAAGGCGAAGGTGAACGGCGTCCAGACCGTCCTTCCGTCCTCTTCGCCGCCGTAGACCTCTTGGTGGACGGGAGCGGCGAACAGCCGCCACAGGCGATGATCTTCGTCGAAGCCGCTGGTCAGGCTGACGTGGGAGCCGGGACCGTGGTGCTGCCAGTTCTGTTCGACGGCTCGGTGGATGCGGTGGAGCCAGGGAGGGCGTGGTTGTTCGGCGGGCAATCGTGATCCCCTGGGGCGGTTGTGCGCACGCAGGTAGACCGGCTCACGTCGGGTTGGTTCATGGACCTCAGAAGAGAAGCGGAAGAAATGACCGCTCCTGGGCGTCAAGCCGTGGCGTGTACCGTCGTACCCGATCAGGATCGAAGTTCGAGAGCGAAAGGCCGAGGGGGCAATTGGGTCGTCAGAGCGGTCGTGGCCGGTCACTTACGATAGGATACCGCCAGCGGTCGGTCGGCGTCCCGAACGTGCAGGCAAGTTGCAGGCAAGTTGCAGGCAAGTTCGGGATGGGGGTGACGAGTATGCGAGGGTTGAAACCGTCAGTCGGTGGCGATTTCGTTCCCGTTTGCGCCCCCGGATTTGCCTGCAAATCTGCCTGCAAAAACTGCCTGCATATAGACGTGTCGCAAGTGCTTATTCTGCAAGGGCTTACAAGAGCGGGATACGAGAGTCGAACTCGTCTCACAGCCTTGGGAAGGCTGGGCACAACCGATATACCAATCCCGCAACACCTACGATCTTAGCGACGGCCGTCGCCGACGCAAGATGTCTTTCCTCGAGTAGACGCATGAAGCTTCGCCGAGGTTCACGCCGTGCCGAATTGGCGGTCGCCGGCGTCGCCGAGGCCGGGGATGATATAGCCGATCTCGTTCAAGTGCGAATCGATTGCGGCCAGGTGGATCGGCACGTTGGGGTGCGCCGCTTGTAGGGCTGCAACGCCTTCCGGGGCGGCGATCAGGCCGATGAACTTAATCTGCGGCGTGCCGGCGAGTTTGAGCAGGCGGATGGCTTCGACGGCCGAACCGCCGGTGGCCAGCATCGGGTCGAGGACGAAGGCCATGCTCATGTCCGGCTTCGGTGGGAGCTTGTTGTAATACGTCACCGGCTGGAGCGTGGCGTGGTCGCGGTAGAGGCCGATGTGCCAGACACTCGCTTCGGGAAGCGCATCCAGCATCGCGTTGGCCATCCCGAGGCCGGCTCGCAAGACCGGCACGAGGCCGATCTTCTCCGCCAACTCGCGGCCCTCACACTCGACCAGCGGCGTGACGACGCGGGTGGGGCGAAGCGGCACGTCGCGCGTGGCCTCGTAGAAGAGCACCTGCGAAATCTCGTACACCAACTGCCGGAACTCGCTCGGCAGAGTGGTGCAACTCCGCAGTTTCGCCAGCTTGTGGACCAGCAGCGGGTGTGTCGAAACCTGCGGGGATGGGGCCATGCGGAATCCGCCTGCGTTAACTGATGCCGGGCCGGGAGATCGAACTGCCGCCGAGCTTCTTGCCCAGGAACCGGCCGTCGAAAGGGAGGGGGAGGAGGTCGCCGAGTTTGTAGCAGACCATCTGTTTCTTGTGGTTGAGTAAGAACACTTCCACGTCGCCGCAGAGTTCCCACAGGAATTGTCGGCACGCGCCGCACGGCGGGGTGAGTTCGTCGGTTTCCACGAACACGGCGATGCGGGTGAACTTCCGCGAGCCATCCGAGATCGCCTTGCAGACAGCGACCCGCTCGGCACAAATGGTCAGGCCGTAACTGGCACTCTCGACGTTGCAGCCGGCGTAGATGATGCCGTCCACGGCCTGCACGGCGGCCCCAACTTTGAAGCCAGAATACGGGGCGACCGCCTTGTTGCGGGCGGCGGCGGCGGCAATGAACAGTGGGTCGGCGCTCATGTCACTTCTTCCAGAATCAGAGGCAACTCCGAGGGCGACCCGGTGGTGAGAGTGTACGCGGAATGCAACTGGGGGAGTATCGGGTGAAACCGTGATTCGTCGCGGTAGTGGACCGTGAAGACGGCATCCCCGACACGAACTTCCTCACCGGGCTTGGCCCGCACGATAACGCCAACGGCTGGGTCAATTGTATCCTCAGATCGTGCCCGCCCGCCACCGAGTTTCATACTCGCCAGCCCGATTGCCTCGGCGTCCAGGCTCACAATCACACCAGCGGAGGTCGCCGTCACGTCATGCGTCTTCGGTGCGGTCGGCAGTCGGGTATAGTCGTCCACGACTCGCGCATCACCGCCCTGTTGGGCCACCATCTGCCGGAAGGCTTCGACGCCCTGCCCGGAGGTCAGGGCGTTGGTGACTTTCCGCTCGGCTTCGGCCAGAGTTTTTACGACGCCCGACAGCTGCACCATGCGAGCGGCGAGGTTCACGGACAACTCCGTCAGGTCGGCGGGGCCGTTCCCCTTCAGTGCCTCAATCGACTCGATGACTTCCAGCGAATTGCCGACGGCCCGGCCGAGCGGAGCGTCCATTGCCGTGATGACCGCCTCGCACCGGAGGCCGTTCAACTTCGCCACCTTCACGATTGTGTTCGCGAGGGCACGGGCCTTCTCGCGGGTTTTCATGAACGCGCCGCGGCCGCACTTCACGTCCATCACCAACCCTTCGATTCCTTCCGCGAGCTTTTTGCTCAGGATCGACGCCGTGATGAGCGGGATGCACTCCACCGTGCCGGTCACGTCGCGCATCGCGTAGAGTGTCTTGTCGGCCGGGGCCACGTCACGGGTTTGCCCGATCATGCCGATGCGAACGGCCCGCACCGCCGTGCGGAACTCGGCTTCACTGAGGTTCACGCGGAAGCCGGGGATCGCTTCGAGTTTGTCCAGCGTGCCGCCGGTATGCCCCAACCCGCGGCCGGACATCATCGGCACGTTCACACCACACGCCGCCACGAGTGGGGCGAGAATGAGTGAGGTCTTGTCGCCGACGCCGCCGGTGCTGTGCTTGTCCACCTTCGGGCCGGGGATGTCGGACAGGTCGAGGCGCTTGCCGGAGTCGGTCATCTCGCGCGTGAGGACCACCGTTTCCTCGGCGGACATGCCCTTCAAATAGATCGCCATGAGCAGCGCGGATAGCTGCGCGTCCTGCCAACCGCTGCCGGACGCGGCGGCCGTGACGAAGGAACGAATCTCCTCAGCCGTGAGTTCGTGCCCGTCGCGCTTGCGGCTAATCACATCGACCGGACGCATACCTTCCCCCGAAGCCACCGAACGACTTTGTACCCGGAAGCGGCCGTGGCTACAATTCAATCCTTCCACACCCGCACACAATTTGAGGCAACCGTGGCGAACCGCTGGGCCTTGCTCGTCGCCGTCGAGAAACCCCTTCACCCGGAACGCGGCTCGGCCGCGTATGCGGAGGCGGACGCGAAGGCCTGGGCGGAAGCGTTGGTTTCGGCGGGCGTGCCGAAGAACCAGCAGTTCCACCTGACGAACGCCTACGCCACGAAGGCGGCGGTCGAGTCCCGACTGCGTCGGCTGAAGAAGCTCATCAAAAAAGGCGACGAACTCTTCCTCTTCTGGATCGGCCCCGGCTTCACCGAAGAGTCGTGCGGGTTCTTGAACTGTTGGGACACCCTCCCGGACGATGCCCCCGCAACGGCCATCGGCGCTGTAGAACTGCTTGCCAGCCTCGAAGCAACGAAGGCCGGGCAGGTCGCGTGTTTCCTGGCCGCGTCGGGACTGGCCCACGAGGAGTTGGCGAGTCACTTCGAACAATCGCCGAAGGCCGTCGGGTTACTCGCGAGTGAGGCCGACGAAGAAGCGTTGACGGCCCCGGCGATCAAGCACGGCGTCTGGTCGCAACTGGTGGCGGAAGCCTTCGCCGGGCACGCGCGGAAGGCCGTGACCGGCGGGATGATGACCGCCCTCTCGCTCCAGCGATTTCTGGAAGACGAACTGCCCCGACGATTGCGGAAGTATTTCGAAGGCAACGTGCGGCAAACGCCCGTTCTCTTCGGCCGGCAGAACGCCGGGACGGTGCTGGCCCAGTTCGCGAATGTGCCCGACGGTTCCGACGCTGTCTTGGACGCGGGTCGGTTGCGGCGGCTGGTATTCCGATCGGAATCGACCACCCGCGTTCGCGACCTGACGAACTTCCGCAAGACCTTCACCGTGCCGGATACGGCCAGCCCGTCGAACCGCAAGTTCGTGCAGCGGATCGCCACCGACGACATCCGCGCGGAACTCAACCGCGTCTTCGAGGAGTGCCGCGAGCAGTTCGGGTACAAACGGAAGGACTTGGAACTGACCGTCGGTCAGGACGGGACCGGCACGATTCGCACGCCCGATTTCGAGTTCACGCTGTTCGTGGATCTCGTGACCGACGAACCCTCGCAGATCGTCTGGCGGCGCGAGGTCGGGCAGTTCGCCGACGCGGACTTCATCCGTTCGGCCGAGTTCCAGGGCGGGGTCGGATCGCAGTTCGATCAGCTCGTGTTCGAGTTCGCCAAGCCTGTCGACGTGACGGAGTTCATCGACCGCGTGGAGGACACCGCGCCGGCTGGCTTGAAACTCAAAGTCGGCGGCGAAGGGAAGTCGTGCGACATCACGCTGACCGGGTTCGCCGGCACGGTGTCGGTGAAGCGGCACGCCGTGGTCGTGCGCGGGCGGACCGGAAGTGGGACGGGCTTGCTCGACCTGTTCTTGCAAGTCCTGAGTAAATTCGGCTCACTCGGCGAATCGCTGGCCCTGCTCCCCACCCGGTAAGGCCGGCATCCCTACAACACCCGTCCACGCCAGCGACGCCGTTTCAGGGGGCAACATGGTCCGTATCGGGATTGTCGGCATCGGCTTCATGGGCCGCATCCACTACCTTGCCTCGCAGAAACTGGCGAACGCGAAGGTCGTCGCCGTGTGCAGTCGCGACCGGGCGAAGTTGGCCGGCGACTGGACCGAGACGCGCGGCAACTTCGGCCCCGAACCGGGCCAGGTCGATCTCACCGGCGTGAAGACTTACGAGACGCTCAACGCGATGCTCGCCGACCCGGACATCGACCTGATCGACGTCTGTAACCCCACCGATCAGCACCCCACCACCGCGATCGCGGCGCTGAAGGCCGGGAAGCACGTTCTGGTCGAGAAGGCGATCTCGCTCCAACCGGAGCAAGCGGACGAAATGCTCGCGGCGGCGAAGTCGGCCGGGAAGATGCTCATGGTGGCCCACGTGCTGCCGTTCTTCCCAGAGTTCCGGTACGCGGCGACGGCCATCCGCGGCGGGGAGTACGGCAGGTTGATGGGGGCGCACTTCAAGCGGGTGATTTCGAAGCCGGACTGGTCCGCCGACATCGGCGACGCGAGCAAGACCGGCGGGCCTGCGATCGACTTGCACATCCACGACACGCACTTCATCGGCCTCGCGTGCGGTGTGCCGAAGGCGGTGTTTTCGAGCGGCGTCGTCGACCCGTCGGGGGCCGTGACGTACCTGACGACCCAGTACCTTTACAGTCCCGGCGGCCCGAGCGTGACCTGTTCCAGCGGGGCCGTCTCGATGCCCGGCCGGTCGTTCGTTCATGGCTTCGAAATCTATCTGGAGAAGGCAACTCTTCTGTACGATTCGGGCGGCCCTGCCCTCACGCTGTTGACCGCGGACGGAAAGAGCGTTCACCCGGAAGTTGAGGGCGGTGGCGACCCGTTGGCCGCCTTTACGAGTGAAATTCAGACCGCCGTCGATGCTGTCGCGGCCGGTCGCGAGAGTGATCTTCTTAGTGCGAAACTGGCAAGGGATGCTCTGGTCCTCTGCTACCGCGAGTGTCAGTCGGTAAAGACGGGTGGAGTCGTCCCAGTTTAGGATCATGCTTACCCAGATTGCCCCCTTTCGGTAATCGGAATGGTCTTCGCCGTCGGGACCATTTCGCCGTTTGATAAACTGGAACGATTACCTGGGTTGCAGCAGTTCTGACGATGTTGGCAATGTCCCCTACGAGGCGTTGCCATGAATCGGTTGACGTGCGGCTTACTCTTGATCGCGTTCGTGTTGGTGCCGGGGTGTACGACGTGCTCCTACCGGGCGGGCGATCAATGCCTCGTGCCGGAGAGTTGCCCGGAGTATCCCGCTGACCAGCGAGCAAAGGTTTACGCGATCATCTTCCGCGGCTTCGACCCGTTCCACCTCACGCACGTCGAGAAATTGCGTGAAGAGCTCAACCAGCACGGCTTCGCGAAGGTCTACTGCGTGGACTTTTACCACGAAGCGTTCATCGAAAAAGAGATCAAGCGGATTCTTTGCGAAGACCCGGACGCTCGGTTCGTGGTGGTCGGGTACAGCTTAGGGGCGGGGGTGGCCCAAAACTTGGTGACCCGGGTAACGGCGTGTTCCGTTCCCGTAGACGCTCTCGTGGAGATCGCCCCTGTCTACTTGCCGTTCACCGGCACGGGGCCGGATCTGAGTCGCGTCGGCCGTCACCTTATCATCGCGAACTCGTACACACAACCGGCCTGTCACACGCGGGCTGAAGTTCTGAACCTCAGCGGGGCCGGATTCTTGACCGAGCCGTCCAACCCCGTCACGGTGCAAATGCTGCGGGATATCCTCATGGCGTCTGCGGAGCACGTTCCGCCGTCCAGTAACGACGCCCATCCCACTGTGCCGTTGGTTGACAACCCGGCCCCGTTGCCCGGCCAGAACTTCGAGATTCCGCGTTAACTCTTGAGGGAATCCACTCGATCAGGGCGGGAAATTCGGAAACGATGTTGACTGGTGATGGGCTACGGATTATTGTATAGTACAGAGGCCGAGAGACGATGTGGATTTGAAGCTGAGTGGGCGACAGCTTCTCATTCACCACTCTCGGCCTCTTTTTTCGTTTACACTGTGAGCCTCTCGACAAATCGGCCGTCGTCTGTTTCAATCAACTCATGAAGATCAAGCAACTCCCCGAAGACTTCATCGTCGAAGAGGTTACGTCCGTCACGCCGTCCGGCGGCCCGTTCGCCTACTACCGCCTCGACAAGATCGGTTGGACGACGCCCGACGCCTTGAACGCCGTTCGCCGGCGGTGGGACATCGACGGGCGGCGGTTGAGCTACGGCGGACTGAAAGACCGCCACGCGAAGACGAGTCAACACTTTACGATCTACCACGGCCCGACTCGTAACCTCCAGCACGAACGGGTCACAGTCACCTACCTCGGACCAGTCGCGGAACCGTTCACCGCCCAACAAATCGGTGCGAACCGCTTCACGATCACGATGCGGGCCATCGCCGCCGGCCAAGTTCCCGGCATCCGGGCGGCGATCGACGAAGTCCACGCGAGCGGCCTGCCGAATTATTTTGACGACCAGCGGTTCGGCTCCGTCGGCTCGTCCCAAGAGTTCGTGGCGAAGGAAATGGTCCGCGGGAATTTCGAAGCGGCCCTCAAACTGGCGTTGGCCTCGCCCTACGAGTTCGACCGGGCGGCCCAGAAGCGAGAGAAGGCGACCCTACTCGAACATTGGGGCGACTGGCCGGCGTGCAAGGCCAAACTCGACCGCGGCCACGCCCGGAGTTTGGTCGATTACCTCGTTCACCACCCGACCGACTTTCGCGGGGCGGTCGCCCGATTGAAGCCGGAATTGCAGGGGCTGTACCTCTCGGCCTACCAGAGCCACGTCTGGAACCGCGTCCTGGCCTTGTGGCTGACGCAGACCCTTTCGCCCGACCGCCTCGCCCGAATCGACCTCCACCACGGGCACTTACCTGTGCCGACGAGTCTGCCCGAGGAACTGGTGGCCAAGTGGGAATCGTTGCAGTTGCCGCTGCCGTCGGCTCGGCTGAAGCCCGATGTGACGGCCGCGTGGCTGCCGCTGACAGAGGCGGTGTTGCAGGACGAGGGGCTGGCCCTGGCGACGATGAAAATACCCGGCCTGCAAAAGCCGTTCTTCTCGAAGGGCGATCGGAAAGCGTGCGTCCGCCCGCAAAATTTGGAAGCGAAGGACGACGCGGACGACCAGAACCGCGGCCGGCGGAAGGTGATCTTGCGGTTCGAACTCCCGCGCGGCAGTTACGCAACGATGCTCGTGAAGCGGGTCGCGCAACTACACGCCCGCCCGCCCGAACCGGCCGCTACTTCTTCTCCGCCAGTTCCTTGAACGCCTGGCACAACAACGGGGCGGCCTCGGGGCCGATGCTGTTGATCTCGCCGTAGGGGGCTTTCTTCAAGCCGTAGCAGTAGGGGGCTTTCTCGTCCCACTGCCGCTTCGGGATGAAGTAACCGAGTTCGTCGTTCGCCAGCCCGATGAGCATTCGGTGCTTGTTCTTGAGTTGTGCGTAGATCGCCGGCTCCACGGGCGCGTCGGGGAAGTCTGCCCCCGGGTCGACGGGGTCTTGCACCTTCCCCAACACCAACTCGGGGTAAATCTCGCCAGGGATCGCCGCGATGTCGAGTTCGCCCAGGCGGATCCGGCCGACCTCCGTCTTTACCGCGACGGCGGCCATCACGTCCTTCGTTTCGACGAACGCCTCTGGTACGGGTTGGCCCTTCCACTCGTACATGGCCCGATTCAGGGTGCCGACCTGTTTGCCGATCTTGTAGAGGCTGTTATCGACCGGCATCAGCATCGTCCGTGTGCGCACGTCGAACGGCAACAAGTTGACCGGTCCGGCCGATTTCATCGCCTGATTCGCCAGACCCGCGACGAGTTCGCCGTACTTCTCCGTCTTCTCGAACGTACCGTCCTGGAGCAACACGCCCGCGGCGTTCTTGACTTCCACCTTCAGCGATGTCATCAACCCGCCGACCGAGCCGTTGAAGTACACCACCGGGCACTGGTGTTCCTTCTCCAACGTCTTGACGGTGGACGCGACGAAGTCGGCGCTCACCTCAGTGTTCTTGTCGTCGAGCGTTTCCGGGTGGCAGTTCCACTGCACGATCATGCCCGCGACCTTCTTCGTCTCCGGGGAAGTGAACCGCAAGACGACGACCTCGTCGTGAAGGACGATCGGCTGCCGGTTGTCGTGGAGCAAGTCGCCGTTCTTGGCCGTGCCGATCTCCGCGCGAACCGGCACGAGCTTTTCGCCCGCCTGGAGGATCGCTTTTGCCGCCCCGTCTTCGACCGACTTCAGGTAGGCCGGATCGACGCCGGACGACAGGTACGTCGCCCCCCAGAGGCCCAGCGTATCCGGCCCTTCGTGGTTGTGCGTGCTGGACACGAGCACGTACTGGAAGCCCGGCAGTTGCTTCCGCACGTTCTCCACGGTCGGCAGGAACAGGCCGATCACGTCTACGCAGACGAAGCCAATCTTCTGCTTGCCGTCGGAGAACACGACTGCCCGCGCCATAATCGGGTCGTGAACCTTGGTCGCCTTGCGGTTCAAGCCGAACCCGGCGAGGTAGACGGGCTTCTTCCCGATCGTCGGCGACAAGTCCACTTCGGCGAAGCCGACGGAGAGTTGCGCGTCGGCCGCGAACAGGGGGAAAGCCATGCCGGCGAGGAGGACGAGGGAGAAGAGGCGGGTCATGGTTCACACTCTCGCATGTAGCGGATGCTCTCGCGAGCGATCGTTTCGGGGTCGGGGGCGTAGTCGAAGACTTCGACCGACACCCAGCCGTCGTACTCGGCGTCCTTCAAGGCGCGGAAGATCGGCTTGAAGTCGGTGTCGCCGAACCCCGGCCCGCGGCGGTTCGGGTCGTTGGCGTGGAAGTGGAACGTGTGGCCCGCGTTCGCCCGAATGACGTCCGGGATGGGGGCGTCCTCGGCGGACATCGCCTTTACGTCGAGGTGCAACTTCACGTTCGGGTGGCCGAGCTTGGCCATCAGGGCGACAGCGTGCGCGGCGGTGTTGAGGTAGTTCGTCTCGACCGGCCCGAGCGGTTCGAGGCAGATCGTTACGCCCGTCTTTTCCAGCGTCGGCAAGGTTCGGCCCAGGGTGTCGAGCGTGAAATCGTCGGCCGCTTCGCGGGTCGTGCCGGCGAGCAAGTTCCGCTGGAGCGGCGAGCCGAGGACCATGAGGTTCCCGCCCAGGTCGGCGGTCGCCTGCGCGAGCGCGGCGAGGTAGTCGCCGGTCTTCTGCCGAACGTCCGCGTCGGGCGTGTTGAGGTAGAAGCCGCTCGTCTTCGCCAGCAGCCAGTGGAGGCCGATGATCGTGACGCCGGCCGCTTCCGCCTGCCGCCGAAGTTCGCCCCGGCGCGCGGCCGAGACGTCGGTAATGAGCGGGGCCAGCGTGAACGGGGCGACTTCCAACCCGGTGTAGCCGAGGCTGGAGACGGCGTAGCAAACGCGGGCGTGATCCCAGCCCTCGAACGTCTCATTGCAGATGGCATACTTCATGGCAGGCTCACCACTTTCGTGTGACCGAGCGAGTCGCTGAGGGTCAGCCGGACTGTCTGGGCTTTCTTCGCTGCTGAATAGAAGGCGGCCGGCGTCGGCGTCGGCGTGTCGTTCACCGCGGTGATGAACCAGCGGTTCGACTCGATGCCCGCCTGCTTGAACGCGGCCTCGGCGCGACTCTTCGGCTCAAGTTCTTGAACGATGACGCTCTGCCAGTTCAACCCGCCCCGCGTCCCCCCCGGGCCGTTCACTTGCTGGGCGAGCAAGCTGCTGTACTCCACTCGCAGGCCGTAGACCGATGCCGGGCGGTTGGAGGCGATCGTCGCGTAGGGGTGTTGGAATTTCGCGAGGGTCGCCTTCAGGTGAAGCGTTGCGTGCCCGCGCAGGACGGTGAGCGTCACCTCGCGACCGGCGAGCGCCCCGCCGATGAGGAGGAACAGGTCTTGTTCCTCCACGATCGGCCGGCCGTTGACGGCATGGATGAGGTCGCTCTGTTGGACCCTCGCGATGTCGGCCGGCGACCCCGGCGTCACACCGTTGACCTTCAGGCCCGGTTCCTCGGGCGGCTGCGACATCAGGCCGGGGGCCACGCCGAGGAAGCCGTACTCGACTTCCTCGCCCGTCTTCAACACCTCGACGATGCCGCGGTAAATGCTGTCCATCGGCATAGCGAACCCGCCGGCCGACTCGCTACCCGCCACGGCGGCCGCTGCGGATGTTAGCCCGATCAACTCCCCGTCGAGGTTGAATACGCCGCCGCCGCTGCACCCCATGTTCAGTCGGGCGTCGGTCTGAATCAGGCTCCCACACTGGTAGAGGTAGCCGGACCGCACGTCGTCCGCCCCGACCGGGAGGGGGGCCTTCCGGCTGACGTTGCTAACGATGCCCCACGACGCGCTCGCCTTGCCGTCGGTCAGGCCGGCCGCGAACGGGTGCGCGAGAGAAATGACCCACTGCCCGCGTGTGACGCTCGCCTTCGCGCGGGGCGTGTCCTCCGTGCGAACGTCTGCGAACTTGACGGCCGTGAGTTTCGGTGACGACAAGTGCAGACGCAGGACGGCCAGGTCGCTGCGGGCGTCGGCTGCGACGATGTCGGCGTACGCCCCGCCGGTGCCCGACGGCCGGGCGTAGATCTTCCGCGCCCCTTCGATGAGGTGGTAGCAGGTCAGAACGAGCCGCTGCTCGGCGTCGATGACGATACCAGAACCGAGGGTGTAATCGCCGATGTTCCGCGCGTCGCTGAGGTCGAGCTTGTCGCGCTCCGGCACCCGCAGCGTCGGCGGGAAGGGGTTATGGGGCTGGTACTCGCCGAGCTTCCACGGTTGGGTGGGGCTGGGGGCGTCGTGCTTGGGGTTGTGCGAAATCACCAGGGCCACGACCGACCGTTCGGCCCGGTCGATCAGCTTCTTCATCCGCTCTTGCAGGGCGGCTGGGTCGGGATCGGCGGCGAACCCGGCTGGTGGGCCGACCAGCAGGAAACCGAGGCAGGTGATCAGAATCGAACGGGGCATCGCACGCTTCCCCCGGCTCAGAGGCCCGCCTTCGCGGCGCGGATGTAGGCTTCGAAGTTGGCGACCGGCGTCTCTTTCCCGACGCCGTGATTCAGGTTCATAATATGACGTTGCCCGCCGCCCGCCCGCAGGCACGCGCGGACCGCCTCTTCCACCTGTTCCGGCGTGCCGGTCCGCAGCGTCTCCTCGCTGACGTTCCCCTGGAACGACAGGTGCGGGTACAGCTTCCGCGCGGCCGCGAGGTCGTGCTGCAGGCCGAGGCTGATGACTTCCGCGCCGGTTTCCGCCATCCGGTCGAGGTACGGGCATTCCTTCACGAACAAGATTCGCGGCACGCCCGTCGCGGCCCGGAAGATCGCGGCGTGCTGGCGCTGTGCCCATCGCTCGTACTCGTCCGGCGTCAGCATCCCGGCCCACGAGTCGAAGAGTTGATAGATGTCCGCACCGTCTCCGATCAGCGTTCGCAGGAACCCGCCGGTCGCCACGGTCAGCCGTTCGAGCAGACCGTCCCACACCTGAGGCTGCTCGGCCGCGAAGCGGCGTGTGGCGGCCACGTCCTTGCCGGTGCCGATGCAGTACGTTGCCACGGTGAAGGGTGAGCCGGCGAAGACGATGACCGGCAGTTCACCCTTCAGTTCTTCCTTCGTCCGCCGCAGGAGTTGGCGGATGTGGCCGTAGCTTTCGGGGGGCGGCTCGGGATTCAGGCGGTTGAGGTCCGCGAGGGTGCGAATCGGCCGGTCGGGTTGGGGGCCGATGTCTTTCTTCAACTCGAACGGCAGCCCCATCGCGAGGGGCAGGGTTGTGATGTCGTAGAAGAGGATGATCGCGTCCACGCCGAGCCGTCGCGGGCAGAGCGTGCCGAGCAGGGCCTTCTCGACGTTCTCGGAGAACTCGAAGAACGGCAGGCCGGCACGGACTTTGTTGAACTCCGGGTCCCACCGCCCGGCTTGCCGCATCGCCCAGACGGGTACGCGCTCGATCGGTTCGCCGCGGGCGGCTCGGACTAACAGGTGGGAAGAGGACGGCATCACGAATCCCGGACGGTGTCAACCCGCACGCGGCGGCTTCTCACCAACATACAAGGTCGCGATGCCGAAGGTGAGCGGGAAATGAGTTACGTTCACCAGCCCGTGGCCCCGGAGCTTCGCGGCCATCGCCTCTCCGTCCGGGAAGCTCAGCACGCTGGCCGGGAGATACTTGTAGGCGTCCTGGTTGTTCCGGCTGAAGAACTGCCCGACCCGTGGCAAAATCGAGCGGAAATAGCCGAGGTAAAGTTGGCCGAATAGTCGGCCCCGCGGCTTCGAGAATTCGAGGATGGCGAGGCGGCCGCCGGGTTGCGCCACTCGGACCATCTCCCGCAGGCCCGCGTCGGTGTCGGTCACGTTCCGCAGGCCGAAAGCGTTCGACACGATCTGGAAGGAATCGTCGGGGAAGGGCAAGTGCTGCGCGTCCGCCTCCACGAACCGGATACGGCCGCCCGCCCCGGCCTTCGCCGCCTTCGCAATCCCCCGCACGAGCATTTCGTGACAGAAGTCGGCCGCGACGATCGGCACCTTCCCGCCGGCGGCACGGTCGTAGGTCAGGGCGAGGTCGCCGGTGCCGGTGCAGAGGTCGAGGATCGGCGCATCGCCGACCGGAGGCACGCGGCGAGCCGTCGTCGTCCGCCACCGCTTGTCGACGTTCAGGCTCAGGAAGTGGTTGAGGAAGTCGTACCACGGCGCGATCTCGCCGAACATCCGGCGGATGCGGTCTTCGCGCTTGTCGAGGAGATCGGTCGCCACGGGCACTCGCGGGGTGGAGGGTTCCGGTTGGTATACTGTCGCAACCGCGGTGCGGGCCATTCCATAACCCGTGAAGTCGGATACCCTATCGGGAACCCTTCCCCCGAGGTGGACCATGTTAACGGCCGAAGGCTGTGCCGCACGCCGGCAGCGACTGCTCGAACGACTACAACCGACCGGGCCGCTGTTGCTCGGCGACCCACTGCACCTGCGGTACTTCGCGAACCTCTACGTGGACCCGTTCAGCCTCGGGGCGGACTACGGGGCGTTGCTGCTGCTGAAGCCGGACGGCGAGGCGTCGCTGTTTTACGACGCGCGCCTGCCGAAGTCTGTGGACGCGGTCCACGTCACGAGCAAGACAGCCGTGAAGTGGTACGACGGTGTGTCGCCGGGGCAGGGGCCGCGGCGGATGATTTTGCGGCCGGCCGTGGACGCCGCCGGGACGGGCGGCCGGATTCACGACTCGATCGCCGACGCGATGGCCCCGCAACTCTTCGGCCTCATCGGCGAGATGCGACGGGCAAAGGACGACGACGAGGTCGCGCTGATCTCGGCGTGCTGTCGGGCGGGCGAAGCCGGGATGGCGTGGGCACGGCAGAACGTGAAACCGGGGATGACCGAACTCGACGTGTACGAGGGCGTCTTCAAGGCGTGTTCCGACCACGCGAAGCAACCCGTCATCGTCTACGGCGACTTCGCGGTTTCGCCCGGATCGGCCAAGCGGGGCGGGGCACCGACGCAGAAGGTCATTCAGCCCGGCGAAACGCTCATCCTCGACTTCTCGGTTGTCATCAGCGGCTACCGGAGCGACTATACGAACACGCTCGTCGTCGGGGCCGAACCGACCGCCGACCAGCAACGACTCTTCGACCTGTGCGTGTTGGCGATGAAGGCCGGCGAACGCCACCTACGAGCAGGGGTCCACGGTAAAGACGTTTACGAGGCGGTGCGGACCGTCTTCAAGGACGCCGGCGTTGCCGACGCCTTCCCGCACCACGCGGGCCACGGCATTGGCCTCGCTCACCCGGAAGCGCCGTTCCTGGTCAAGCAATCGCTGGAATCGCTTGTCGCCGGCGACGTGGTGACGCTGGAACCGGGCCTGTACGTGGACGGCGTCGGCGGCATTCGCGTCGAGCACAACTACCTCGTCACCGAGACGAGCTTCGAGCAACTGAGCCAGCACGAGTTGACGCTGAAATGAAGGCGAGCCGGGTTCCGTAAGGTGCCGGGTGAATGTCGTTGCCACTCACCCGGCACCTTACGGTGCTCGGCTCGCCAAGATCGTGACTACTTCATCTCTTTGATGGCGATGTCCTTGAAGTGAACCTCCGTGCCCTCCGACTGGAGGGCGATCTTTCCCTTCTTCAAACTGCCGTTGCGGCCCTCGATCACCTTTGTGCCGTTGATGGCGAGCGTGATGCTCCCATCGCGGCAAGTGATTTCGTACTCGTTCCACTCACCGAACGCTTTCTCGACGGGCTTGTCCTTGTCGATGCGAAAGTAGTGCCGGTCGGTCTTGTCGTTGGCATCCTTCAACCCCGCGTCGAACGACAACGTCGGCAGTTTGCCGTCTGCTCCCGGGTTCAGCCAGATGTCGCCGGCCCGCCCGGACCGCAGTTGGGCCTCGATCGAACTCGGCCACACCTTGTCTTCGCCGGTGCAGTGCAGGAGAACGCCGGTGTTGCCGGCCTTCAACTCGGCCGGGTACCGCCACTTCACCTTGAGAACGTAGTTGGAGTACTCCTTCTCGGTCATGACGTAGCCGTTCGGCTTGCCGTTGCAGCGGATGACGCCGTCCGCGACTTGCCACGTCGTCTTCGGGTCGGGGTTGGGGATGTCCTTCGACGGCCGGAGGTACGTCGTCCAGCCCGTCAGGTCTTTGCCGTTGAAGAGTGGCGTAAAACCGTCGTCAGCGGCCCGCACGAGGCTGCCGCTGACGACGAACAGAAGGGCGATGGCGCAACGCATGGCGAATCTCGGAGAGGGTTACTTCTTCACGCCGAAACGGTAGCTCGTCGTCTGCTTGTACTCTTCGCCCGGCTTCAGGATCGGGGCGACCCAGCCTTCAGTGCCGACTTTGTTGACCGCGTCCGGGAACTTCTGCGGCTCCATGCAGAAGCCGTTGTACTGCTGGTACACGGCCCCGCCCTTGCCGGTGTTCGTGCCGTCGAGGAAGTTGCCGGTGTAGAACTGCAACCCCGGCTGATCGGTGTAGACCTCCAGCGTGCGGCCGTACCTCTGGTCCGTCACGCGGGCGGCCAGGAACGGCACGCCGCCGGCTTTGCCGTCGAGGACGTAGTTCAGGTCGTAGCCGATCGGCTTACCGCCGACTTCCTTCATGCGGCTGACGATGATCGTCGGCTTCGTGAAGTCGAACGGCGTGCCCGCCACCGGCTGAATCTTGCCCGTCGGGATCAGCGTCTCGTCGGCCGGGGTGAACGCCTTCGCAAAGATTTCGACCTCGTGGCCGAGGATGATGCCGCTGTTGTGGCCGGCGAGGTTGAAGTAACTGTGGTGCGCGAGGTTGCAGAGCGTCGTCTTGTCGGTCGTCGCGTTGTACTCGACCTTCAACTCGTTGTCGTTCGTCAGAGTGTAGGTCAGCTTCACCGACAGGTTGCCGGGATAACCTTCTTCCTTGTCTTTGCTGACGTAGCTGAGCGTGATGCTCGGCCCGCCCGCGCCCATCGTCGGCGCGTCGGCCCGCCACATCTTCTTGTCGAACCCGTCCTTGCCCCCGTGCAGCGTGTGCGCGCCGTTGTTCACCGTGACCTGATACTCCTTGCCGTCGAGCGTGAACTTGCCGTTCGCGATGCGGTTCGCACACCGCCCGGCATTCGCACCAAAGTACGGGCTACCCTTCAAGTAGCCGTCCATGTTGTCGAAGCCGAGGGCCACGTCGGCGAGATTGCCACCCTTGTCCGGCACGTGAATTTCAGTGACGATCGCGCCGTAATCGATCACCTTGATCTTCGCGCCGTTTTTGTTGACGAGTGTGTACGCGGTCACGACGGTTTTGCCGTCGGCGAGTTTGCCGAAGGTCGTTTGCTCGACTTGCGGGCCGACGGCGGTGACGGGCGTGAGCATGATGACGAGACCTAACAGGGAGAGGGAGAATCGCATAATCCGTTTCCTGAAGATGGGGGAGCGGGGAACATCGTAGCGGTTCGCCGCGAAATTGGCAGCGAGGCGGCCGGGCATTTTCGCGCGACTCGGTACCATAGCAGCAACCGCTGTTCACCTGCCGCGAGCCTTCTCCATGACGACCTTCGCCGACATCGTTGAGACGAACGACCCCTCCCTCTACCAACTCGTCACCACCACGCCGGGGCCAAGCGGGCAGCTGCCGTTGACCGACGAGTTCCTCCGGTTCGCCCCGTCCGGCGACCTGTTCGGGTGGACGCAGAACGTCGGCATGGGGCTGAACCCGCAGTTGCTCGGCCGGAAGGAATTCCTCATCCTCTCGACACACGGCGGCCTGCGGGCGGACGACGGTTCGCCGATCGCGCTCGGCTTCCACAGCGGGCACTGGGAAGTCGGTTTGCTCGTGAAGGCAGCGGCGGAAGAGTTCCAGCGGCTGAAGACGATCCCGTTTGCCGGTGCCGTGACCGATCCGTGCGACGGCCGCACGCAGGGCACGCCGGGCATGTTCGACAGCCTGCCGTTCCGCAACGACGCTGCCCAAGTGCTACGCCGCCTGATGCGAAGCCACCCGACGCGGGCCGGCGTCCTCGGCGTGGCGACGTGTGACAAGGGACTGCCGGCGATGATGATGGCTCTCGCCAGCCAGCATGATTATCCGGTCGTGCTGGTGCCCGGCGGGTCGATGCTCGCCGGCGAGACGGGAACCGAGGACACGGGGAAAGTGCAGACGATCGGGGCACGCTACGCGCACGGTGAGATCACGCTGGAACAAGCGGCAGAGGCGGGCTGCCACGCCTGTGCGTCGCCCGGTGGTGGCTGCCAGTTCCTCGGCACGGCGGCCACGTCGCAGGTCGTCGGCGAAGCCCTTGGCTTGACGGTCCCGCACGCCGCTCTCGCCCCGTCGGGTCAGCCGATCTGGCTCGACATGGCCCGTCGCTCGGCCAAGGCGCTCGTGAACCTGTCGGCGAAGAAGATCACGACCCGGCAGATTCTCACCGACGGGGCTGTGAAGAACGCCCTCGCCGTCTTCGCGGCCTTCGGCGGTAGCACGAACTTGCTGTTGCACACGCCGGCCGTAGCCTACCACGCAGGTTTGAGCCGCCCGACCATCGAAGACTGGACGTACTTCAACCGGGCCGTGCCGCGGCTGGTGGACGCCCTGCCGAACGGTCCCGTCGGCCATCCGACCATCCGCGTCTTCCTCGCGGGCGGCGTGCCGGAGGTGATGTTGCACCTCCGCGAACTCGGCCTCTTGCAACTCGACGCGCTCACCGTGACCGGCGACACACTCGGCAAAGTCCTCGACTGGTGGGCGAAGTCCGAACGGCGGAAACGGCTGCGCGACTTGCTGATGACCCGCGACAAGATTGACCCGGACACCGTCATCTTCTCGCCGACCACCGCAAAGGCCCGTGGGCTGACGAGCACGATCACCTTCCCCGTCGGCAACCTCTGCCCGGACGGCAGCGTGATTAAATCGACGGCCATCGACCCGAGCGTGGTGGACGCCGACGGCGTGTACCGCAAGGTCGGCCCGGCGAAAGTGTTCATCACCGAGAAGGCCGCCATCGCCGCGATCAAGAACGACATCGTCCAACCCGGCGATGTGCTGGTCCTCTGCTGCCGCGGTCCCCTCGGTAGCGGCATGGAAGAAACCTATCAGGTCACGTCGGCCCTCAAGCACCTGAAATGGGGCAAGCAGATTGCGGTCCTCACCGACGCCCGCTTCAGCGGTGTCAGCACCGGGGCGTGCATCGGCCACGTTTCGCCGGAAGCCCTGGCCGGCGGGCCGATCGGCAAACTTCGCAACGGCGATCGCATCGAGATCGTCATCGACCGGAACAAACTCGAAGGCACGGTCAACCTCGTCGGCGACGCCGACGGCGTCCACAACGCTGCGTGGGGCACGGCCGAACTCGCGAAACGCCCACCGCGGCCGGACCTGCAACCCGACCCTGGCCTGCCGGCCGACACGCGACTGTGGGCCGCCCTCCAGCACGCCAGCGGCGGCGTCTGGGGCGGCTGCGTGTACGACGTGGAGAAGATCGTGGAGAAGCTACGGTGAGAAACCCGGCGAGCCGAGCACCGTAAGGTGCCGGGTGTCGATCGGCGACATTTACCCGGCACCTTACGGTGCTCGGCTCGCCGGGAGCTTACTTCAAATTCAGTTCGTAGACCGCGACCTCGCTATTATTCCGCACGAAGAGATTGCCGTGGGCGACGACGGGGTGGTTCCACGTCTTGCCGTCGAGGGCTTGCAGCTTCGCGATCTCCGTGTGCTCGTCCGGGTTCGCGGCCACCAGGATGATTTTGCCGTCCACGGCTTGCACGACCAGCACGGCCTGATCGCCAAGCAATAGCACTTGGCCGTGGCCGTACTGCGTGCCGGTCTTCCACTTCCGAGAGCCGTCCTTCAGGTCGATGCAGGTGAAGGACTTGTCGTCGAAGCCGTAGAAGTGGCCGACGTGGACGACGCCATCGTTGAAGTACGGCTTCAGGTTCTTCGACTTCCACACGACCTCCGTCTTCCACGTGTCGCCGTCGCGCGTGACGTGGACGCGCTGCGTGCCCTGATCGGTGCCGACGCCGGTGCCGATGAGGAGGTCGGTGTCGCTGAGGACGGCCGGCTGACTGACGCGATTGACGCCGCGCTGCTTCCAGTCGTGGACCCAGAGGACTTTGCCGTCGGCCGGTTGGTACGACTCGATGCCGACGTCGCTCACCATCAGGATTTGGTCGACGCCGCCGAGTTTCGCCAGTTGGGCCGAACTGTAGCCGAAGGTTCCGTTGCCGGCCGTCCACGCGAGTTCACCGGTGTCGGTCTTGTAGGCCGCCGTGCCCTTGCCGCCCGGCCCGTTGGCGAAGACGACCACGACACCCTGCGCGACCAGTGGGGAACTTGAATAGCCCCACTGCTGCACCTTCGCGCCGGTGTCGGCCGGCACGTCGCGTTCCCAGACGCTCGTGCCCTTCGCCGCGTCCAGGCAGACGAGTTTGCCGCTGCCGCCGAAGGTGTACGCCCGCCCGCCCACGATTGTCGGCGTACCCCGCGGCCCGACGCCGGCGATTTGCTCGTAGAACCGGGCCGGGTAGCGGTACTCCCACACCAGCGCCCCGGTCGTGGTCGTGTAGCACGTTACCGCTTCCTGCTGTTCGTCCACCTGTTCCTGCGTGAACAACTTGTCGCCGACGACCGCGAAACTGCCCCAACCCGCGCCGATGCGGTGCTTCCAGAGCAACTTCGGCGGATGCGTGTTCCAGTCGGTGTCGATCGTTACGCCGGTCGCGTTGTCGTCGCGCTTCGGCCCGCGGAACTCCGCCCAATCGCCCGGCCCGACCGTGATCGCGTCGGACCGCGGGGCGGCCGCGGCCCACTTCGCACGCTCTTGCTGAAAGCTTTCCATCTTGGTCGGGTGCCACCGCCAGTCGAGTTCCGGCTCGATTTCGGCGTTCGTCTCGTCGATTCGCACCATCGTGAAAAGTGCCCACCCCCCGACGATCACGCCGAGCAACCCGGCGAGTTGCACCAACCGCGGCGCGGGCCGACTGATTACGAGCCACGCCACCCAGAGGAATGCCACCAATGGGAAGCCGAACAGCAGGACCGTAATCATCGACGGCCGGTAGAAGACGAGCATGTTCGCGAGCGCCGGCACCAAGAACAGGCCGACCGGCAGCCATCGGAATGCCCCACGGACACGACTGCCCCGCAGCCACCAGAGCAGGATTCCGATAGACGCGATCGTCGGCCCGCCGAGGCCGAGGAGGAAGTGGTACGGCGTCCGCGGAAAGACGATCGGCAGGAAAACGAACGCCGCCGCGGCAAGGCCGACCATGATGAGGGCCGGGTAGAGCCGGATTTTCGGTTCCGGTTCCAGAGTTGTCGTCATCGCACGGCCGCCTCGTGTTGAGTGTCCCCCACCGGGGTCATACACTGCATCGCATGAAGTCCTTCCACGAATTCAAGAGCACGTACACACTTCCCCTCCCGGAACTCATCCTGAAGGCGGCGGAAGTTCACAAGGCTCACCGCGACTATCGCGACATCCAGAAGTGTGCCCTCCTCAGCATCAAGACCGGCGGCTGTCCCGAGGACTGCCGGTATTGCAGCCAGAGCGCCCACTACGATTCGCCGGTCGAGCGGGTGCCGCTGCTGACGGTCGAGGAAGTCCGCGAGAAGGCGGAAGCGGCGAAGGCGGCCGGGGCCACGCGGTTCTGCATGGGAGCGGCTTGGCGACAGCCGAAGGACGGCCCGGAGTTCGACCGTGTGATCGACATGGTCCGCGTCGTCCGCGGGCTGGACATGGAAGCCTGTGTCACGCTCGGCATGTTGACCGACGGCCAAGCCGAGCGGCTGAAGGACGCCGGGCTGACCGCGTACAACCACAACATCGACACCTCGCGGCGGTACTACCCCGAGGTTATCTCGACGCGGACGTTCGACGAGCGGATCGAAACGATCAAGGCCGTCAGCCGGGCGGGCATCTCCGTGTGTAGCGGCGGCATCGTCGGCATGGGCGAAACCGAAGACGACCGCCTGATGATGTTGGTGGAACTGGCGAACCTCGAAACGCCGCCGGAGAGCGTGCCGATCAACTGCCTGATGCCGAGCAAGGGCACGCCGTTGCAGATGGCCCCGAAGGTCGATTCCATCGAGATCGTTCGGCTGATCGCCACGGCCCGCATCGCCTTCCCGACCGCCCGCGTACGGCTGAGTGCCGGGCGAGATCAGATGAGCCGCGAGTTGCAAATCCTCTGCTTCCTGGCCGGGGCCGACTCAGTCTTCTTCGGCGAGAAGTTGCTCACCGCCCCGAACCCGGACGCCACCGCCGACGCGCAACTCTTCCAGGCGATGGGCCTGCCGACTGCGACCCCGTGCGAATCGCCATGTCACTGAGCGAGCGCTGGACGGGCGCGCTGGAAGAACTCCGAGGGCAGGGCCGCTTCCGCTCCTTGAAACTGCCCCGCGGCCTCGACTTCACGTCGAACGACTACCTCGGCTACGGCGCTCGTGTGGCCCCGACCGGCGAGCCTGTGATGGCCCGGTCGGGTATCGCTTCGCGGCTCCTTCGCGGCCATCACGCGGTTTGGGACGAGGTCGAATCTTCTCTCGCCGCATGGCACGGGGCCGACGCCGTGCTGATGATGAACAGCGGCTTCTCGGCCAACGAGGGGCTGATCTCGACCGTCGTCGAACCCGGCGACTGGGTGGCGAGCGACGAACTCAACCACGCCTGCATCGTGGAGGGGTTGCGAGTCTGCCGGCCGCGGAAGTTCGTGTTCCGGCACAACGACCTGAACCACCTCGAAGACGGCCTGCGGGCAGAAGCCGCGAAACGACCCGCCGGGCGGGAACTGTTCATCGTCACCGAGTCGCTCTTCAGCATGGACGGCGACCGTGCCCCGCTTTGTGAGATCGTCGCACTCGCCGAACGCTACGGGGCCGGCGTGATCGTGGACGAAGCCCATTCGACCGGCTGCTTCGGCCCCGGCGGATCGGGCGTCATCGACGAGTTGGGCCTTCGCGACCGCGTTCTGGCGACTGTCCACACCGGCGGCAAGGCGATCGGCGTGACCGGGGCTTACGTCTGCGGTTCGCGGCTGTTGAAGGATTATCTCGTCAACAAGTGCCGCCACCTGATCTTCACCACCGCCCTCCCGCCGATCGTCGGAAACTGGTGGCTCGACGCCCTGGACCGCGTGCGAAGCGGAGACGCCGACCGCGAGAAACTTCACGCGAACGCGGCGGCCGTCCATCGCACGCTGGCCCGGCATTCCGTGCCGACGCTCGGGGATAGCTACATCATCCCCGTCGTCCTCGGCGACGACCCGCTGGCTGTGCGCGTGGCGACTCGCCTCCAAGAACGCGGCTACGACGTCCGCGCGATTCGTCCGCCGAGTGTGCCGCAGGGGACTGCCCGCCTGCGACTCTCGATCCACGCCGACCACGATCCCGCCGTCTTGCAGCGGATGGCAGAACACGTTGCCGAGGCCGTTCGCGATGCGTGACGTGGTCGTGATCGGCACCGACACCGACGCGGGCAAGACCACGTTCTCGCTGCTGTTTCTGGCGGCCTTCGGGACCGAGTTTGCCTACTGGAAGCCGGTCGAAACCGGGCCGTCCGACACCGAAACTGTCCGGCGGTTGCTCCCCGACACGACAATCTTCCCACCGCACGCACGATTCGAAACCCCCGTCGCGCCGCCGCTCGCCGCCGCAATCGCAGGCCAACGGATGCCCCCGCCGCGGGACGTGGCGAGACAGAAACCCGCATCGCCGCAGCCGCTCTTGATCGAGTCGTTCGGCAGCCCGCTCTCGCCGTTCACCGACGAGGAACTTCAAACCGAGTTCCTTCGTGAATTGAGGGCACCGCTCTGGCTGATCGGTTCCTCCGCGGTCGGCGCTGTCGGTCGCACGCTGCAAGCGGTGAGGAGCCTGAAAGCCGAGGGACTATCCGTATCTGCGGTGATTCTGCTCGGCGACTCGGACGAGTACGCGGTCGGTCAAATTCAACGGCACGAACCGCAACTGACGGTGGTGTCCTTGCCTCGGCCTCGGGAATGGACGGCCGAAGGCATTCGCGAAGCCGCCGGAGGGTGCCGAGAGCAACTCGCCACCCTCCGGGCGTCACGGATCGAACCGACGCCGTTGGCAGAGAATGAACTCATCGCCCACGACCGGCAGTTCGTCTGGCACCCGTACACGTCGCTGTGCGACCCGCTCGACCCGTTGCCGGTCGTTTCCGCGGAGCGCGAGTTTTTAAACCTCGCCGACGGCCGCCGGTTGATCGACGCTTCATCGTCGTGGTGGACCATCCTGCACGGCCACCGGCACCCGCCGCTGATGCACGCCCTGCGGCAGGCGACCCGTTCGCTCGACCATGTCCTCTTCGCCGGGGCCACCCACCCACACGCGGTCGAACTGGCCGGCATGCTGTTGCGCTCGACGCCGTGGGACGGCGGCCGCGTCTTCTACTCCGACAACGGCAGCACGGCCGTCGAAGTCGCGCTGAAGATGGCCTACCAGTGTTGGTGCCACCGCGGCGAAACACAGCGGACGTTGTTCGTCGGCTTCGACGACTGCTACCACGGCGACACCTTCGGCGCGATGGCGGTCAGTCGTGATCCCGTCTTCTTCGGCCGCTTTGAGCCGCTGTTGTTCCGCACGGCCCGCGTGCCGGTGTCGGCTGAGCGGCTCGACGAGTTCCTGGCGAACCACGCGGCCGAAGTTGCGGCGGTCATCATCGAGCCGCTCGTGCAAGGCGCAGGCGGCATGAAGTTCTACACGCCGGCGGAACTGTGGGCCATCTGGGAGGTGACGCGACGGCACGGCGTGCTGTTCATCGTCGACGAAGTGATGACCGCGAATCGGATGGGCACAATCTGGGCGTTCGAACAGGCGGGCGTCTCACCCGATCTGATCTGCGCTGCCAAGACGCTGACCGGCGGCGTGCTGCCGCTCGCCGCCACGCTCGCGTCGCCGAACGTGGCGCACGCATTCGACACGGCCGACCGCACGCGGACGTTCTTCCACGGCCACTCGTTCACGGCGAACCCGCTCGCGTGTGCCGTCGCCGTGGCCAACTGGAAACTGATCGAAGGGGGAACCTGGAAGTGCGATGCGGAGCGAATCAACCGTTTCTGGCACGCGAAGCTGCCCGGTGCCCGGATCTGCGGCACCATCGCGGCCGTCGATGTGCCGGCTTCAGGCGGCTATCTCGCCGAGGTCGGGCCGAAGATTCGCCAACTCGCCATCGAGCACGGCGTCCTGCTCCGGCCGCTCGGCAACGTGGTCTACGCGATGCCGCCACTTTGCACGTCGGACGAATCGCTTGCGCGAATCGCCGATGTGATGCGGCATGTTGTCACGCCAAGATCTCTTTGACCACCCGCCCGTGCACGTCCGTCAGGCGGTAGTCGCGACCCTGGAAGCGGTGCGTCAGTCGCGTGTGGTCGAAGCCGAGGCAGTGCAGGATTGTGGCTTGCAGGTCGTGGACGTGGACCTTGTCCTTCGTCACGCCGAAGCCGAGTTCGTCGGTCTCGCCGTGCGTGTGGCCGTGCTTGATGCCGCCGCCGCACAGGAACAGCGAGTAACAATCGGGGTAGTGGTCGCGGCCGAGAACCTTGCCGCCCGCAGTACGGCCTTCGCGGAACGGCGTCCGGCCGAACTCGCCGCCGCAGACGATCAGCGTTTCGTCGAAGAGGCCGACGCGCTTCAGGTCGCGGATCAGGGCCGCGATCGGCTTATCGATGGTCGAACACTTCTTCGTCAGTCCGTCGCGGATGTCCTCGCCGGGGTTGGTGCCGTGGAAGTCCCAGCCCCAGTCGAACAGTTGCACGTACCGCACGCCCTTCTCGACCAACCGGCGGGCGAGCAGGCAGTTGTTCGCGAAACTCGCACCGCCGGGCGTGGCCCCGTAGTCGTCGATCGTCTGCTTCGTCTCCCGCGTGATGTCCATGACCTCCGGCACGCTCGTCTGCATGCGGAAGGCGAGTTCGTACTGTGCGATCCGCGTCGTCGTCTCGGGGTTGCCGAGTTCCTTCTCTTGCAGTTCGTTCAGGTCGCGGAGGGCGTCGAGGCTCTTGCGGCGCGTGTCGCGGTCCATGCCGGCCGGATCGGAAACGTACAGCACCGGGTCGCCTTTGCTGCGGCACTGCACGCCTTGGTACACGCTCGGCAGAAATCCGCTGCCCCAACAGCCTTGCCCGCCGCTCGGTTGGACGCCGCTGGAAATCAGCACGACGAACCCCGGCAGGTTCTCGCTCTCCGAGCCGAGGCCGTAGGTCACCCAGGTGCCCATGCTCGGCCGGCCCTGCCGCGGCGAACCGGTGTAGAGCAGCAGTTCGGCCGGGGCGTGGTTGAACTGATCGGTGTTCATCGACCGAATCACGGTGATGTCATCGGCGTGCTCGTGCAGCTTCGGGATCGCGTCGGACATCCAGACGCCGGACTTACCGCGTTGGGCGAACGTCCGCGGCGTGCCGAGCAACTTCGGCACGCCCGAGGTGAACGCGAACCGCCGGCCCTTCAGGAAGTCGTCGGGGCAGTTCTGGCCGGTCCGCTTGACGAGTTCCGGCTTGTAGTCGAACAGGTCGAGGTGCGGCGGCGCGCCCGACAGGTGCAGGTAGATGACCCGCCTGGCCTTCCCCGCGAAGTGCGGCTTCTTCGCGGCGAGCGGGTTCTCCGGGACGGATGCGCCGCCAATCAGTGACGACAGCGCGAGCGAGCCGAGGCCGAGCGACGAGTCGCGGAGGAAGTGCCGGCGGGTGGCGTGCCGGAGGCGATGGAGTTCGGGGTGCAAGGCAATTCTCCGGTGGGAGTTATCGCTTCATCAGCATTTCGTCGAGGTTCAGCAACACGTTCGCGACGACCGTCCACGCGGCTAGTTCAGTCACGTCCGCACCCTTTGGGGCCGGTCCGATTGGGTCGGTGGCCATCGTCGCGGCTTTCTTCGCGTCTTTCGCGTAGGTCGCCTTCGTCTCTTCGAATAGCTTCACGACGCGATCGACTTCCTTCTCGCTCGCGGGGCGGGAGGCGACCTGCCGGAACGCGAACGCGGCGCGAGCGGACGGTGACGGGCCGCTCCCGACGACCTTGCGGGCCAGGGCTTGCGAGGCTTCGACGTAAACGGGGTCGTTGAGCGTCACCAGGGCTTGCAGCGGCGTGTTCGTTCGCGGCCGGCGGACACTACACACGTCGCGGTTCGGCGCGTCGAAGGTACTCATCGACGGATAAGGGTTCGTCCGTCGCCACTCGGTGTAGATGCCGCGGCGGAACTTGTCCTCGCCCGTACTCGTCGTCCAGTCCATCGACCGGCCGAAGGCGGCGTTCAGGCCGAACGACGGCTGCGGCGGCTTCACCGAGGGGCCGTACATCTTGGAACTGAGCAACCCTGACACCGCCAACGCCTGGTCGCGAACCATCTCGGCCGTCAGTCGCACGCGCGGCCCACGGGACAGCCAGCGGTTGTCGGCGTCCGCTTCCAGCAGCGCCGGCGTGACCTTCGACGATTGCCGGTAAGCGTCGGACATCACGAGGAGTTTCAGGAACGCCTTCACGTCCCACTTGGTGCGGTTCAGTTCGGTCGCGAGCCAGTCGAGTAGTTCGGGGTGCGTCGGCAGTTCGCCCTGCGAGCCGAATTCCTCGCTCGTGCGGACCAGACCGGAGCCGAAGACGTGTTCCCAGAATCGGTTGGCGACCACGCGGGCGGTGAGCGGGTTGTCCTCGGAGACGATCCACCGGGCGAGCGTGAGGCGGTTCTTCGGGGCGTCCTTCGGCAGCGGCGGGAGGGCCGCGGGTACGTGCTCCGTCACCTCGTCGCCGAGGTCGAGGTAGTTGCCGCGGTGTTGCAGTTGCGTCTTGCGGCGCTGCTTGCCCGCCAGTTCTGTCATGACCGGGACGGTGGTATCGGCCTTGATCGTGGCACGGGCCTTCGCGAGTGCGTCCGCCTGTTGCTTGAGGTAGGGTTGAACCTGTTGGGGGTAGCTCTTCACCACGCGGTCGAGGGCTGATTTCATTGCGTCTACGTCGGCCCGCAGCTTCTTCCTTTCCTCCGTCATGCCGATTTCGAGGACGGGGCTTTCGTCGGTGCGGTCGGCGTCGGCGGTGTTGTTGAAGAAGGCGTAGAGGCCAAAGAACTCGGTCTGCGTGAGCGGGTCGTACTTGTGCGTGTGGCACTGGGCACAGGCGATGGACGTACCCATCCAGGTGGTGAGCGTCGTGTTCACACGGTCCACGACGGCCACCGTGCGGAACTCCTCGTCGCTGGTGCCGCCCTCGTTGTTCGTCAGCGTGTTGCGGTGGAAGGCGGTCGCGATCCGCTGTTCCTCTGTTGCGTTCGGCAACAGGTCGCCAGCGAGTTGCTCGACGGTGAACTGGTCGAACGGCTTGTTCGCGTTGAACGACCGAATGACGTAATCGCGGTAGGCCCAGATGGTGCGGGCCGGGTCGTCGGCGTAGCCGGCCGAGTCGGCGTAGCGGGCGAGGTCCAGCCACATCCGCGCCCAGTGCTCGCCAAACGCGGGCTTCGCGAGTTGGCGGTCGACGAACGTCTCGTAGGCGTTCGCAGAGCCGTCCTTGACGAACGCTTCCACCTCGGCCCATGTCGGCGGCAGGCCGGTCAGGTCCAGGGCGACCCGGCGGGCGAGCGTGTACTTGTCCGCCTCGGGCTGGAACTTCAGGCCGCGTTTCTGCAAGGCGGCTGCCAGAAAAGCGTCCACCGGGTTCGGGAAGGCGACGGCATTCGGCGGGGTGATGCGAACAGGCTTCACATAAGACCAGTGGGTGGCGTACTTCGCCCCCTGTTGGACCCACGCGCGGAGGAGTTCGATTTCCTTCGCCGTCAGCTTCTTGCCGCTCTTGACCGGCGGCATCAGTTCGCCCTTCTCCCGTGTTTCGACGCGGGCGATCAGCGAACTGTCGCCGGGCTTACCCGGCACGACGGACACCTCCGTTGCCCCCTCATACGTGTCGAGGCGGAGGTCGCCCTTGCGTTCCTTCTCGTCGGGGCCGTGGCACTGGTAGCAGTTGTTCGAGAGGATCGGCCGGATGTCGCGGTTATAGTCGATCCGCGGTGGTTCCGCCCCCGAACGGGTCGCCAGGAGGAAAAGGACGACCGGCGACACGAACCAAGAAAAGGGCCGGGGCACGGACGGCGTGGCCGACATTCGCGGACCTCTCGGAAGGGATTGTCACGGGTGAACGACCGGGGTGGGAGCCAAATCGAATGGCTGTCCGGCTATCCTCCAGTTTATCCCGACCCGGCCCGACGGCCTACACGATTCTTTGATGACGTGGCCTTCGAATTCCCGGCCCGATGCGCGCTCCACAAATGCAAACGCCTCGGGGATGGCCCGAGGCGTGAGACGATGACTTCGACCCGCGGTTAGTGCCGTTGGACGGCCGTGAACAGTTCGCTCATCTTGATGCCCAGCGCGAGGCAGATGCGGTAGAGCGTTTCGATCGAGGCCGAGTTTTTGCCGAGTTCGATCTGCGAGAGGTAGCCGAGCGACACGCCGGTCCGCTCGCTCATGTTCGAGAGCGTGAAGCCCAGGCCCTTGCGGCGCTCGCGGATGGCCGCCCCGAGCGACTCGCGGAGGGCTTCTTCTGTCATCCGGAGCAGGCCCTTGCTCTCCAGGCAGCGGATGACGATTTCCCGTAGTTGATCGACCTGGAACGGCTTCGTCAGGTAGTCGTAGGTTCTGGCCCGGAGGCAGTTGAGGGCGCTGTCCACCGACGGGTAGCCGGTGACGACCACGATGTTCGCTTCCGGCTGGTACTCCTTCACCCAGTTGAAGACCTGATCCGGGTCGAGGCCCGGGATCACGTAGTCGAGGATGATGAGGTGGTAGTGGTTGCTCTTGGTGAGCACCGACTCGATCATCGACGGGTCGGAGACGGTGTCGATGACGAAATCGCGGTTCGCCAGTGCGGCCTGGATGACGGAGCAGGTGGCCGTGTCGTCGTCCAGGATCAGGATGTTGATGTCGCCACTGCTCTGCAACTCGCTGATCGGGGCCGGGGTGCGGGCCGGCCGGGGCGTTTGGCGCAGGCGTTCTTCGATCTCAGTCATGAATTAAACTCCAGGAGCCGGGGCTCCCACCGTCGCCGGCGGGGCGACTGCGGGGCGGACCGAAGCGAGAGGAATGACGACGCGGACAGCGGTCCCGAGTTCTGGGGGAGTGGCCGCGTCGATGCGAATCCCCCCTCGATGAGCAAACAAGACACGAAAAACCGTGGCCAAACCCAGGCCGCGGTGGCGGATCTTCGTGGTATAAAACGGTTCGGCAAACATTTTCGCCCGGACTTCGGGCTTGATGCCGGAACCGTGGTCCCGAATCGTAACTTCCACGAACTGGTTGGCGGACGCCTGGCCCAAATAGCCGCGGGCATCGGCCCCGGTCAGTTCGACCGATCGAGCCGTAACCGCAATCTTTCCGTTCGCGGCGGACGCCTCAACGGCGTTGTCCACCAGATGGCCAAAGACTGTGTGTAGTGAACCCGCTTCCATCGCCACGGAGGGGAGGTTCGGTGGAACCTCCACGACCATGGTAGTCCCGTTCGGTAAGGCGGGACGAACCCGGTGTTCTTCTTTTGCAAGCACGGCCGCGACGGAAGCGGGCTGAGGCTTCACCTGGGCACTTCGACTCAACTGGTGGAGTTGTTGAGTGAAGGTAATCCCCCGCTGCCCCACCTTCGTGATCTCGCCCACGTACTTCGACGGCTGCGAGTTGGCCGCGAGCAGTGGTTGTGTTAGGTCGGCAAAGCCCATGATCCCGGTCAGGATGTTGTCGAAGTCGTGGGCCATCCGGCCGGCGATCACCGCGGCGTCTTTCAACCGCTGTTCCAGGCGAACCGGCTCCAGAACCGGGCCGATCTTGCGGCCGAATTGCGGCGAGCGTTCCAGAAGACGAGCCGCCAAGTGGAAGTAATTCCGATCGACCTCTTCCCACGGCTCGCGTGAACTTCGTTCGGCCCAAATGACCCCGGCGGGCGAACCGGCCGGCGTTAGCAGCGAGTACATTCGGCCGGCGGTCCCAGAAACGGGCCGGATCAAAGTCGTCTGCCCTGCTAGCAGGGACTTTAGCACCTCGTCGAGTTCGGCCGGGCGTTGGGTTAGCGGCTTTGTGTCTTGTGGCGTTGCGAGCAGTGCGGTGGTTGAGCGTTCGGACAGAGGCCAGATCAAACCGACGGACGACCAGCCCGTTTGGCGAACCCACTCCGATAGAGTGGTCTCCAGACTTGTTTCCGAGGTTTCGGCCAACCAACCTGTCAGGAAGGCCAAGCCACTCGGAAGTCCACCAGCCAACGTCATCACGCACTCCGAGAACCGATTCTGCTGAGATCAAACACGCCCATTTTGACCAGGGCTGAAATTCGTCATTTCCAAGCATATCTAGAACGGTCAGGGATGAAGTCAACCGATTTTTGCCGTTCCGCCTGAATGATTGTCTCAGACTTGCGGGCTGCCTGGCAGAGAAAATTCCACTAAAGCCTCAGAAGTCAGGCCATTTATGCTGGCAGAAGGATTTTGGAAAATGAGACCAACTGAGGGGGTCATTATTGTCGTCAAGCTATAATTCCCTCCATCCGCACTCACCTTCCCGGACGCGGTCGATGTCTCAAGCCCTGAAATGTCCCAGCCCGAGTTGCCCGTTTTTGTTCGACCCGGCTCAGGTTCCGGCCGGTGCGGTCCTGACTTGTCCCCGCTGCGGGATGCGATTCACACTCGGCCCCTCGGCTCCAATGAATCCCCCGCCGGACTCGCCATTTGCCCCCGGCGCAGAAACCTTGCCGCCAGCGGAACCCGAACCGGTCAGACCGTCGTATTCGTCCCGCGGCAAGCAGACCCCCGCGAAAAAAACATCAGCGGCCCCGTCGGCGGGGCGGTCGCCGGTCCTGCCACTGATTGCCGTTTTTCTTGTGGTCGGCACAGCCGTTGGCGTTGGCCTGATGGTCGCCGGCAAGTTGGGCACGGCCGGTAGTTCGGCAACCGATCTCGTGTTTGAGGAACGAAACGTCTCGTACCGCTACCCGGTGCCGAACTGGCAGAAGGACGACGAGGCCAAGTCCTTGTTCAACGTCAACTTGCTCGGACTGAAGCGGACCGATTCCAGTGCCCGAATCGCCGTTGAAGCGCGTGACTACCAAACGCGGAACCCGCAACCGGGCGAACTCCGCGAGGCCATCACCGAGCGCCTCCGCCCCCTGTTCGACGACCTGGATTTGAAAGACGACACCGGCGGGACGCTCGCCGGGCAGCCGGCTCTGAAGTTCACATTTCGCGGCAACGCCTCCGCCAAACTCGGCACCCGCGTCTACCTCGGCGAAGCCTACGGCCTGGCGTACAAGGGCATCGGCTACCTGTTCTTCGCCGCCGCCCCGGAAGCGGAAGTGAGCCTGTTGGCGGCCGACCTCGACGACCTCCGCGATCGGATGACGTTGCTCGACCGGCGAGACAAGTGGCAGGAAACGACGACGCCCACCAAACTCCTCATCGGCCAGGACGCCGACTACCGCCTGACCGACGGCGACGGCTGGTGGAAGAAACTGCCCGATCCGACGATCGAAGACCCGAAGGCCGACACGGTCTACGATGCGGATTTCAAGTCGAAGGCCAAGAAGTGGGACGTTCCGCCCCGTGCCCGTGTCGCGGTGCTCCTACTCGACCCGGCAGGCGATGATCCTGTCGCGACCCTTCGCACGTACCTCGCCGAACAGTACGACAAACTCTACGAGATGAAGAACTGGACCGAGATCAAAGACCCGCCGCTCGGCGACAGCCCGAACGCGGGAGAGCAACGCGGCATCGACGTGGTGCGGTACAAGGTGTCCGGCCCCGACGCGAAGACGACGAAACTCGTGGTGCTCTCGGCGATCAAGATGAACGCCCAGAACGCCGGCGGGACGAAACCCGTCGTCGTCGGCGTTCACGCCGCGTGCCCGATGGACTACCAGATTTATTGGGAGAAGCGACTGCTGCAACTCGCGTCGTCGCTGCGGAGCGGCGGCTAGCGGGGTAGTAACGGGTCGCGTTTCGGCTGTTCCGCTTCCGGGTACTTCGGCGGCGGGAGGTTGTGGCCCTGTTCCCGCAACCGCTCGGCGGCGTCCAGCAATTCGTCCGTCCGCACCAGTTCCGCCGGCCGCAGTTCCAGCGATATCCGGCGGACGTCTTCGATGTGGAACGGGTAGACCGCCTCGAAGAAGAAGTCCAGCCCTGGGTACTCGTACCACTTCGGCCGAATCTTGATCCGCTCGACCAGCGGTTCATACCCTTGGGCGACGGCACGGAACTCGTACACGCCGGTGTAGTCCCACCGCACGTCGGCCGGGCTGGGGCCGGCGGCCTGATTGTTGACGTACACTTGCGCCCCCGGTGCATTCGTCTGGACGACGAACCGCCGCTCGACGCACCCGCCGCCGGCCGCCAACAGCGTGACGACCGACAACACGATCGCGGACTTTCGACCCCACGGCATCATTCGCGGCTCCCGCCACCCGATCCCTACGAGCAAGCGGGGCACGGATAGCCGGGCCGAGTTCCCGGGTCAACCCCGCCTCGTGTTGGAGTGTGCTGCCGACGGTGCTGACCGACTCAAGGCCGGAATCCACCGGCACACCCTGTCGTGTCGTTTAGACTAGTTCGGACAGATTCGGGACTTGTGACGAGAAAAATCGATTCGATGGAGTAGAATCAGGCAGAAGATTTTGATCCTCTCCAGGGAAACACACGGTGTCGTCTGCCAAGGTCCGCTATGCCGCCCTCACCGACGTGGGGGCCAAGCGGAGTCACAACCAAGATGCGTGTGCCGTGCAATTGGCGGCCGATGAGCAAGTGTACCAAACGCAGGGGCACATCTTCATTGTCGCCGACGGCATGGGCGGTCACGCGGTCGGCGAGAAGGCCAGCGCCAAGGCGATCCGCGACATTCCGCTGACGTACGCCAAGCACGTCCCGCAGGAAGGCGTCGTCCCGGCTATCCGCCGGTCGTTCACCGAGGCGAACAGCGACATCTTCGACATCGGCGTCAAGAACCCGGAATTCAAGGGCCTCGGCACGACCGGCACGGCCCTCTTCCTGCGGGCCGAGGGGGCGTGGGTCGGGCACGTCGGCGACAGCCGCGCGTATCGCATTCGGTCCGGCCGCGTTGAGCAACTCACCTTCGATCACTCGTGGGTGTGGGAAATCGCCCGGCGGCAGGGGATCGACCCGGATCAACTCGGCGACTTCAAGAAGAACGTCATCGTCCGCTCGCTCGGCCCCGACGAGCAAGTGGAAGTGGACATCGAAGGCCCGCACCCGACGCAGCCGGGCGACATCTTCTTGCTGTGCAGCGACGGACTGAGCAACGAAGTGACGCCCGACGAAATCGGGGCCGTCGCGATGTCGTTCCCGCCGGAAGAAGCGGCGAAATTCCTCATCTCGCTGGCAAACATCCGCGGCGGTCGGGACAACATCACGTGCATCATCGTTCAGGTTCCCGGTTCGAGTTCGACCTTCACGCCCAAGGTGACCGGGGCCGTGCCCGGCGTTTTGCAGCGGTTCTTGAAACTCTGCGACCGGGTGATGCCCTGGCCGTACTTGTTCTTGGCGGCCGGCTCGTTGTTCGCGATCGTCTCCCTCGTGCTGCAAATCCAGAGCGTTTCCGGGGCATTGCCATTGTTCGGGCTGGCGGCCGCAATCATCGTCGCCGGCGTGGGGGGGATGGTTTTGCACCTCCAGCGCGCGAGCCAAGAGGCCGGCGACGGGGCGGAGGCGGTCCACGAACTGCACGTCTACAAGACCTACCCGTTCGAAATCGCGCAATCGCTGTTCGACCGCTTCGCCCAGAAGGACGATGAGTTGAAGGACGTGCTGAAGGATCACGCCAGCATCGACTGGGCGACCCACTCGCGGTTGAACGAGGAGGCACAAACCAAAGGCCAGCAAGGGGACTGGCCCACGGCGTTCCGTGCGAAGTGCCACGCCCTGCAAATGTTGGCCATCGTCTTCAACCAAGACCGCGGCAAGGGCGAAGAGTTCCGCCCGAACTGGGACAACCCGAAACACCGTTGAACGTGCCTGTCGCTACTCGGGCAGCGGTTTTCCCTTCGTCTCCGGCGCGATCACGATCAGCATCAAACCCAGAACGTACACCCCGGCGACGAGCGCACAGGCCTGCCCGTAGTCATTTTTGAACGCCGCCAGCAGGTTCGGCATTTGCAGACTGCCGACCGCCGCGATGACCCGCCCGCAGTTGAAGCCGAAGCCTTGCCCCGTCGCCCGCACGGCCGTCGGGAACAGTTCCGGCAGGTACAGCGGCAGCCACCCGTAGAACGACGCCGTGACGAGGCCGAGCAACCCGGACGATAGCAAGAAGACGGTGCCGTACTCCGTGTTGAGGCGGTAGAAGCCGACGACGGTGACGGCCGACAGCACGCACATCACGGCGTAGACCGGCCGACGGCCGAACCGCCCGCCGAGCACGGCCGCGATTACGCACCCGGCGGCCGCCCCGAGCGACGAGATGATCTGCATGTACGCCACCGCTTCCGGCACCTTCCCGCCGGGCAACGCTGACACCCACAAGTACATCCACATCAGCCCCGCCCACGTCCCGAGCAGGGCCACGCCGCTCAACCCCGCGGCGAGGAGCATCCGCCCGATCGTCCGCCGTTGTTCTTCCGGGGACACACCGGCCCGCGAGACGTACTTGCGCACCGGGTAGAGGAAGCCGCCCGCCACCACGACGAAGCCGACTAGCGTCCCCAAGAGGCGGAGGCTGTTCGGAATGTCCACGACCGACAGGCCGATTGTCACCGCCCCCGCCGTCGCGCCGACAAGGACGCCGACGAGGTCGCGGCCGGACCAGTGGGATGTTTTGCCCTCGGCCTTGCCTTCCTCCCACCGCTCCGATTCCGGCACGAAAATGCGGATCAGGAACGTCAGCAGGGAGGGGACCGCGCCGAAGAGCATCAGCAGCCGCCAGTTGTTGTGGGCCGTCAGGTAGTCCACCGAGTCGGTCGGCAGGCCGAGCGATGCCAACGACGGGGCCAGGTTCCCGCCGACCTCAATCAGCACGAGCTTGAACGAGCCGACGAGGGTATAGCCGAGGTTGCCGAACGCCCCGATCCACCCGGCCAACCACGCCCGCGACTTGTTCGGCCAAATTTCCATCACGAGCGCGACGCCGAGCGCCCACTCCCCGCCCATGCCGAGCGCCCCGGCGAACCGCAGGACGGCGAGTTGCCACGCCTCTTGCGCGAACGCGGACCCGCCGCTGCACAGCGAGTACAGCATCACGCTGACGGTCATCGCCCGCACCCGGCCGATCTTGTCGCCGAGCCAGCCGAACAGGACGCCGCCGGTCGCGGCTCCCACCAAAAAGCCAGCGATGATGACGCCGTACCAGCGGTCGATCTCTTGCTGCGCGTTGCTCTGAAGTAGGTCACGGAGGGCGTCCTTCCCGACGAGCGGGAAGAGGCCCATTTCCATGCCGTCGAACATCCAGCCGAGAAGGGCCGCGGTGAGGGCGAGCCAACGGCCGCGGGGGGCGTGTGTGTGCATGATGGGAAGGTCGAACTTTCGCCGGCGGGTAGAGCAGGGGGGAGGTTAGTCGCCGCCGAACAGTCGGCCGACGCCGCCGAGGATCGAGCCTTCGCCCTTGGAACTGCCGCCGGCGGACGGGGCGCTTGCGATGATGCGGTCGCACAGGCGGGAGAACGGCAGCGTCTGAATCCAGACCTTGCCCGGCCCTTCGAGCGTGGCGAGGAACATCCCTTCGCCGCCGAAGAACATCGACTTCAGGCTGCCCGCCCGCTCGATGTTGTACTCCACGTCCTGTTCCATCGCGACGAGGCAGCCGGTGTCGAGGCGGAGGATTTCGCCGTCCCGCAGTTCGCGCTCGATGATCGTGCCGCCGGAGTGCAGGAACGCCAGCCCGTCGCCTTCGAGCTTTTGCAGGATGAACCCCTCGCCGCCGAACAGGCCGACGCCGAGTTTCTTACGGAAGTGGATGCCAATCTCGGTGCCGAACGCGGCGCAGAGGAACGCCCCCTTCTCGCAAATGATCTTCTCGTCGTGCTCGGACAGGTCGAGCGGGATGATGCGGCCGGGGTACGGGGCGGCAAACCCGACCTTGCGGCGGCCCTTGCCCTCGTTCGTGAAGTGGGTCATGAACAGCGATTCGCCGGTGAGGACCCGCTTGCCGACGGCCCCGAGCTTGCTGAAGAAGCCCTGCTGGGGCTTCGACCCGTCGCCCATCTTGGCCTGGAAGGTGATGCCGTCTTCCATGTAGTTCATGACGCCCGCCTCGGCGATGACCGTCTCGTCGGGGTCGAGCGTGATTTCCACCAGCTGAATGTCGTCGCCCAGGATTTCGTAGTCGATCTCGTCGCAGCGCATGGGAGGCGGCCCTCGGTGAAAGTTCATCCCGCGAATGGGTAGTATTGTGTGCGGCCCACCGCTGCAGGTCAACGACCGATCTGTTCAAAGAAGTGACAAGGAGGGTGGCCGGTGATGGTGGCAACTGCGTAACTCCCCGGCGTGCGAAGCCACGCCCCTCCGGATCGAGTACAATTCTAGCAGCCCATCTCTCCTCACCCACAGGGGCTGACCATGACCACCTCTTCCCACCGCCGCTCGTTCCTGCAATCGGCGTCCGCCGGCCTCGGAGGCCTGGCGTTCCTGAACGCCCTGCCGAGCGTGGCCGCTGGTGACGCGAAGGTCGACCCGAACCACGTCCGGTTCAACGCGGGCCTCGATTCCCTGGTGAAGCTCGTCGAAGAAACCCCCCGCGAAAAACTGTTGGAAGAGGTCGCCGCCCGCGTCAAGAAGGGCACGCCCTACCGCGACGTCCTCGCCGCCCTCCAACTCGCCGGGGTGCGGAACATCCAACCCCGGCCGAACGTCGGGTTCAAGTTCCACGCCGTCATGGTCGTCAACTCGGCCCACCAGGCGTCGCTCGCGGGGCCGGACCGGGACCGGTGGCTGCCGATCTTCTGGGCGCTGGACAACTTCAAGAGTGCCCAGGCGCAGAACGTCAAGGAAAGCGGATGGCGGATGAACCCGGTGGAGCAATCCCGCGTGCCGTCGGCCCGAACGGTGCGCGAGGAATTTACCGCGGCGATGACGGCGTGGGACGAGGGGAAGGCGGACCTCGCCGCGGCCGGTTTGGCCCGCCACGCGACGGCGAACGAGGCCTTCGACCTGTTCGCGCGGTTCGGCTGCCGCGACTTCCGTGACATCGGCCACAAGGCGATCTTCGTGGCGAACGCCTTCCGAACGCTCCAGGTCATCGGGTGGCATCACGCCGAACCCGTGCTGCGGTCGCTCGCTTTCGCGCTGCTCAAGCACGACGCGAAGGGTCGGCCGGACGGTGAACTGCCGGCGGACAAGGTCGGCATTCGGAACGCCGAACTCGTGCGAAAACTGGGACCGAGTTGGCGGGACGGCACGGCACAGCCCGATGCGGTGCCCGACCTCCTCGCCGCGATTCGCGGATCGTCTGAAAGTGAAGTGAGCGAACGGGTGGTTGCGCTCATCAACGGCGGCCTCTCACCGCGGTCGGTGTGGGACGCCGTGTTCCTGGGCGGCGGGGAACTGTTGATGCGCCAGCCCGGCATCGTCGGCCTGCACACGCTCACCACGGCGAACGCCCTGCACTATGCGTTTATCACGACGGGGGACGAGGAGACGCGGAAGTTGCTGCTCCTCCAGGCGGCCGCGTTCCTGCCGATGTTCCGGAAGTCCATGACCGAGCGCGGGAAGGTGGCCGACGTGAAAGTCGAATCCCTGGAAGCCGCCGACGCCGACCGCGACGGGGGTGTCGAGGCGATCTTCGCAACGCTCTCGACCGACAAGGCGAAGGCCGCCCGGATGGCCCTCGGGTACGCGAACCGGAACGAGGGCGGTGCCCAGGAGTTGATCGACGCGGGCCGCTCGCTGGTGTTCCTGAAGGGGACGGACGCGCACGATTACAAGTTCAGTTCGGCGGTGATGGAAGACTACTCGCACCTCGCGCCGCGGTGGCGGAACCGTTTCCTAGCGGCCAGTTTGTTCTGGCTCAAAGGTTCGGCCGCCGCCGACTCCAAACTCGTCGCCCGGACGCGACAGGCACTGGCATAAGTCATGCACCAAGCACTCCTTCTTTAACCTCCCGCGTCTGGAGCCAGCAGAATGGGCAGCCCCGTGACCATCTACGACATTCCCATTACCTACCTCGGCGGTAAGGCCGGCACGCTCGGCGAGTACCGCGGGAAGGTGCTGGTGATCGTGAACGTCGCCAGCAAGTGCGGGTTTACGCCGCAGTACGCGGGCCTCGAAGAGTTGTACCAAACGTACAAGGACCGCGGGTTGGTCGTCCTCGGGTTCCCGTGCAATCAGTTCATGGGCCAGGAACCCGGGTCGGTCGAGGACATCAAGACCACCTGCGGCGTGAAGTACGGGGTGACATTCCCGATCCTGGCGAAAGGCGACGTGAACGGCTCGAACGCCCACCCACTTTACAAGCACCTCACGGCCGCCCGTCGGGGGTTCCTCTGGACGCGGGCCGTGAAGTGGAACTTCACCAAGTTTCTGGTCGGCCGGGATGGGAGTGTGGCTGGCCGGTACAGTGCCTTCACCAAGCCGCAGAGGCTCGCGGCGAAGATTGAGAAATTGCTGGGGTAACGGCCGCGCGGGTTCAGCACGGTTCCGCGTCGACGGACACTTCGACCTTGTGCTGACCGCCGCCGAGGATGACGCCCTTGACCGGGCTGACGTCGTCGTAGTCGCGGCCCCAGGCGATCTGAATGTGCCGGTCGCCGGCGACCTGATCGTTCGTCGGGTCCAGATCGACCCACCCGGCCTCGCCGCAGAAGATCGACAGCCAGGCGTGCGAGGCGTCGGCCCCCACGAGCCGCGGGCGGCCGGGTGGCGGCGTCGTCGAGAGGTAGCCGCTTACGTACCGGGCGGGGAGGCCGATCGACCGAAGGCAGGCGATCTGCAAGTGGGCGAAGTCTTGGCACACGCCGCGGCGGTTCGCGAACACCTCTAACACCGGCGTCGATACGGTCGTCGACTGCGGGTCGTACTGGAAGTCCTCGAAGATGCGGTGCGTCAGTTCGAGGGCGGCGTCCAGGATCGGCCGGCGGGGCGTGAACGACTCCATCGCGTACCGGCCCAACTCCTCGGCGGCGATGACGTAGCACGACGGGTGAAGGAATTGGACCGCGTGGAGCCATTCCGGGACGCGGTCGCGAATGTCTTCCCACGGTGGCGTCTGGGCGGCGTTCGGCCGCAGGCGGGCCAGCACGCCGATCCGGTGGACCGCGGTGATCGTCAACTCTCGGTGCGGTTCCTGCACCGCGAAGTGCGTGGCCATGTTCCCGAAGCAGTCGGTCCGCGTATCCAGCACGGCCGGCGGAGGGGTCACGTCCAGTTGGCTCTGCTCGCAGAACTGCCAGGGGCACTCGCGCGGGATCAGGTGCGCCATGTTGTGGCACAGCGACACCGGCTCGGTGTACGTGAACCGCGTGCGGTGGAGGATGCGGTAGCGAATCATGGGAAGACCGACGGGGGCGGGGCGAAGGTGGCCGTCATGGCGTTCGACAGGTGCCGCGATTTTTGCAGGTGACTGAGGTATTGTTGCGTGAGCGCGTTCGACAACTGCGGCAGCCACTCGCCCAACTTGTGGAGCAAGTCGATCAGTTCCAGGCGGCGGCCGCCCGTGACGGTCGCGAGTTTCTCGACCTCCGTCGTTTGCAACGCCGCGAGGGCGGCGAGCGAGAGCCGTTGGTCCGGCCCGCGGGCGGCCGTTGTAACCCGTGGCAGATTGTTCACGTCGTCGGCGATGGTTGCCAACTGCGACGCGAGCGACCGCGGGTTCGACTCGTCGAACATCACGAGGTCGAGGACCGGCTCGAACCGCAGGGTGCCGAGGTACCGGCGGCGGTAGGTCATCCGCGAATCGCAAACCTCGATCACGGCGTCGAGGATTGCGTTTTCGGCCGGTTGCGGGACCGCGAGCGTGTCGTGGATGAGGTGCCGAAGGTGCATCGCCCGTTCGATCTTGCGGCCGAGGTCGAGGAACCGCCAGCCGTCGGTGCGGGTCATGCTCTCGACGACCATCCCGGTGAACGCCGCTAGCCGAAGGATCGTCACGTCGATGTCGTCGAGCGCGTCGGCGTAGGTCGGTCGCTCGTCCCGGTGGGTTTCTCGGGCGGCCCGGTTGACGACCCGCCACATGTCGAGGGAAATCCGGTCGCGGACCAGCCCCGCCGCCCCGTGCAAGTCATGGAGGGTGGTGGTGAGGCTGTTCGGGTCGTCTCGGTTGTAAAGGGCCGGCAGGACATCGGCCTCGCCCTTCGGCTTGCCGTCGGTCTGGGCCGACAGGGTGCGCAGCAGAGCGGGGAGTTCCGGGCTTTCGGCCGCGCTGCTCCGCTCGGACAGCCGCGACAGAATGCACCGCAGCAACCGGGCGAGACTCTCCGCCCGCTCGGCGTACCGGCCAAGCCAGAACAGGTTGTCGGCCGCCCGGCTCGGCACGTCGCCACCGCCGCGGGTCAGTTCGATCGGCGTGTCCTTCGCCGGCAGCAAGCTGAACGGGTTGACCTCGCCGTCGGTCAGCACCCAGGTGTCCTTGCTGCCGCCGCCGGCTTGCATCAGCACCAGTTCCGAATCCGCCGACGGGCCGAAACGGCACAGGCCGCCGGGCATCATGTCGAACGAGTCCCCGTGCGCGGCGAGGTAGAGCCGCAGGACCGTCTTCCGTGGTTGCACGCCATCGGCGGTCAGCGTGGGCGACATCGACATGGGCAGCCGCTCTTGCGCGACGAAGGCGTGCGGCATTGCGCGGATGCGGTCGGCGGTAGTCGCGGTGTCCAGGCAGTCCATCGCCGGGATGGTGTGATTGCGGAGCGGGAAGGCCGGTTTCACGACGAGGTCGGCGAGGTTGTCGAGAACATACCGCAGGGACTCCGGGTCGCCGCACCACCAAGTTCGGGCGGACGCGAGCCGGAGTTCCTCGCCGAGTAGCCGCCGGCAAAGTTGCGGCAGGAACGCCATCATCGCCGGGGATTCGACCAGGCCGCTGCCGATGGCGTTCGCGACGGCGACGTTGCCGGTGCGGACCGCGTGCATCAGCCCCGGCACGCCGAGGAACGAGTCCGGCCGCAGTTCGAGCGGGTCGCAATAGTCGTCGTCGAGGCGGCGGAAGATCACGTCTACCGGTTGCAGGTCGCCGAGAACCTTCAGGTAAACGCGGTTGTCGCGGACCGTCAGGTCGCCCCCCTCGGCCAGCGTGTAGCCGAGGTACCGGGCGAGGTAGGAGTGTTCGAAGTAGGTCTCGTTGTACGGGCCGGGGGTGAGCAGTACGACGCGAGGGTTGTCCTTGTTCCGCGGGGCGATCGCCCGCAACGCCGTGATGAGCGTCTGGAAGAACGTCGCGAGCCGCTGCACGCGACAGGCGGAGAACGCCTCGGGGAGGGTGCGGGCCACGACGATGCGGTTCTCGAGTGCGTACCCGGCCCCCGACGGGGCTTGCGTGCGGTCGCTGATGACCCGCCAACTGCCGTCGCCCGCCCGGGCGAGGTTGGCCGCGTACAGGTGCAGGTACTGGCCGAGCGGCGGGCGGATGCCCTGGCACGGGCGGAGGAATCGAGGGTTGCGGTAGACGAGGCTGGTCGGGATCAACCCCTCGCGGAGCAACCGCTGTTCGCCGTAGAGGTCTGCCAGGATGCGTTCGAACAGTCGGCCGCGTTGAACCAGCCCGGCTTCCAGGTCGGCGGATTCTCGCGGCGTGAGGAGGAACGGGATCGGGTCGAGTTGCCACGGCCGGGTCATGCCGTGCGGGTCGCCGTAGACGTTGTAGGTGACGCCGTTCTCGCGGATGACCCGCTGACCGTCCCGCCAGCGGCGTGTGAATTCGGGGCCGCTCAGGTCGGGCGCGTGGCGGTAGAAAGGCTGCCAGTGAGCGCGGGTCATCCCGTGCGGGTCGCGGACTTCGTCGTAGCCGAAAAAGTGTGGCCCGGCGGGACCGCCGTTACCGTTGGGAAACGCACCGCCGGCCCCATGAGGGCCGGCGAGCACGAGGGAAGAGGTCTCGGTGTCCGCGTTCACGGCCGCTGGTTCTCCCGGATTCGAGCCGTCAATTCTAACGGCCTCGATCCATCTTAGCTCCTGATTGTCTCAGGCAGGGGAGCAACCGTCGGTCGAGAAACCGCGGGAGGAGCATAAATCGCCGGTTCCTTCCGCCGCAAGTCCAGTGTAAACGGAAAATCTTCGTTCGGCTCGAACGGCGGAACCCGTACCGCCCCCGGCGTGTGGCCGAAGGCGAAGAACCGGCTGATTCGCCGCCCCTCCGCTTCGAGGGCGTTGACCGGGAACGTGTCGTGCGACCGGCCGCCGGGGTGCGAGACGCTGTACCGGCAGCCGCCGATGCTCCGGTCGTTCCACGTGTCGAGGATGTCGAACACCAACGGCGAGTGCGACGGAATCGTTGGGTGCAGGCACGACGGCGGCTGCCACGCCCGGTACCGCACGCCAGCCACGTACTCGCCGTTCGTCCCGGTCGGGTGCAGCGGCAACCGCCGGCCGTTGCAGGTTACGACGTGGCGGGCGTCCGTCAGGCCGCTAACCTTCACCTGAAGCCGCTCGACGGACGAGTCCACGTAGCGGGCCGTCCCGGTGCTGCTCCCCTCTTCGCCGAGGACCGGCCACGGCTCGACGGCCGTCCGGAGGTCGAGTTGCACGCCGCGGTTGGTCGTGCTGCCGATTACCGGGAAGCGGAACTCGACGTGCGGGATGAACCACGCCGGGTCGAAGGCGTAGCCGTTCTGCTTTATCTCATCGAGCGCGTCGCCGAGGTCTTGTTCGACGAAATGCGGCAGCAGGAAGCGGTCGTGCAACTCCGTGCCCCACCGCACGAGCTTGTGCGTGTACGGCTTCCGCCAGAACCACGACACCAGCGACCGCAGCAAGAGTTGCTGCACCAGGCTCATGCGGGGGTGCGGCGGCATCTCGAACGACCGCAGTTCGACCAACCCCAACCGGCCGGTCGCGGAGTCCGGGCTGTAGAGTTTGTCGATGCAGAACTCGGTCCGGTGCGTGTTGCCAGTTACGTCCACAAGGAAGTTGCGGAAGGAGCGGTCCACCAGCCACAGCGGCGGCACGCGGCCGTCCTGCGGCAGTTGACTGCACGCGATTTCCAGTTCGTAGAGCGCGTCGTGCCGGGCCTCGTCCACCCGCGGGTGTTGGCTCGTCGGGCCAACGAACAGGCCACTGAACAGGTACGACAGCGACGGGTGGTTGTTCCAGAACGTCACCATGCTCTTCAGCAGGTCCGGCCGTCGCAGGAACGGGCTGTCGTTCGGCGTCGCGCCGCCGAGGACCATGTGGTTACCGCCGCCGGTGCCGGTGTGGCGGCCGTCAACCATGAACTTCTCGGTGCCCAGGTGCGCCACGCGGGCTTCTTCGTAGAGGCTCGTCGTGAGGTCCGTGAGTTCACCCCAGTTGTTCGCCGGGTGGACGTTCACCTCGATCACGCCAGGGTCGGGCGTAACGCTGAAGTTGTTCAGCCGCGGGTCGTGCGGCGGCTTGTACCCCTCGATCAGCACCGGCAGCTGAAGTTCGGCGGCCGTGGCCTCGATGGCCGCGACGAGGTCCAGGTAGTCCTCGGCGAAGCGGCACGGCGGCATGAAGACGTAGAGCTTGCCGTTCCGCGGTTCCACGCAGAGGGCCGACCGCACGACCTGCGGCGGGAGCGGGACGCCGTTCGGCCCCGCGTGACTGCCCAGGCGGTTCGCCCGGTACCCCTCGTTGGCGTGACCGGATTCGATCACCTGCCCGTTACGGGGAAACTCCGTCGGCCGGCGGCGCTCCCGTGTCGCCGTGCGAATGAGGGTCGGGAAGGCGTCCCGCGGGGCGAACGGGTCGCGCTCGCTGAGGAACTGCCGGTTGCCCGGGTCTTCCCACGGCAGGGAGTCGAGCGGCAGCCGCAACCCCATCGGCGAATCGCCGGGGATCAGGAACATGTGTTCTTTGCGGAGGAACCACGGCCCCGTTTCCCACCGCCCCTCGCCGGATTCGGCCCGGCGGATCGGGAGCACGTAGCCGACGGTGCTGCCGAGCTTCTGCTCGAACACTTTGGCCAGTCGGGCACGCTCTTCAGGGTCGTCGAGTTTGCTCTTCAGCGGATCGACGTTCGTCGGCAGTCGCCGTTCCTTCCACATGTAGTACCAGGCGTCCTCGTAGCCCGGCAGGACGTGCTGCGGGTCGAGGTTCAGCGTCTCGGCCAGAGTCGTGATGAACCGCTGGGCGTGGTTCGCTTCGAAGCCGTACGGGATCTGCTCGTCACCAATGAGGCTCGGGTCGTTCCAGACCGGCACGCCGTCCTTTCGCCACCAGCACCCGAACGCCCACCGGGGCAGCGATTCGCCGGGATACCACTTCCCCTCGCCGAAATGTAAGAGGCCGCCTTGCGCCCAGCGATCGCGGAGTCGCTTGAGTAGGATCAGTCCCTGCCGCCGCTTCTGCGGGCCGAGGGCGGCCGTGTTCCATTCGTCCGCCTCGCGATCGTCCATGCTCACGAAGGTCGGCTCGCCGCCCATCGTCAGGCGCACGTCCCACTCGCGCAACTCGGCGTCGATGCGGTGGCCGAAGGCGTCGATCGTGGCCCACTGTTCCTCGGTGTACGGCTTCGTCACCCGCGGCGCTTCGCGCATCCGCGTGACGCTCATCTCGAAGTGGAAGTCTTCCTTGAGTTCGTCGTCCTCTTCGCCCGGCTTCTTGGCCCAGCCGAACGTCCCGCTAATCGGCGCGGCCGACTGCGGGTCGGCGGTGCAGGCCAGCGGGATGTGCCCCTCGGCCGTGAGCAAGCCAGACGTCGGATCGAGGCCGACCCACCCGGCCCCCGGCAAATAGACTTCCGTCCAGGCATGGAGGTCGGTGAAGTCCGAGGTCGGCCCAGCCGGCCCGCCGTCGAGCGGCTTCTCGTCGGCCGTCAGTTGGATGAGGTAGCCGGAGCAGAACCGGGCCGCGAGGCCGAGGTTCCGGCAGAGCTGCACCAGCAGCCACGCCGAGTCGCGGCAAGAACCGCACCCGAGGTCCAGCGTCTCTTCCGGGGCTTGCACGCCCGGTTCCAGGCGGATGAGGTACTTCACCCGTCGGTAAATCGCCTGGTTCAACTCGACGACAAAGTCCAGCGTCCGCCCGGTGTGGGGCTTCAACTCGTCAACGATCTCCTGCAACTTCGGCCCGACCGGCAACTTCTCCAGGTACGGGGCCAACTCCCGGGACGTTGCCGCGTCGTACGCGAACGGGTACTCCTCGGCGCTCTTCTCCACGAAGAAGTCGAACGGGTTGATCGGGACCATCTCGGCGAGCACATCAACGGTGACACTGAACTCGGTCGACGGCTCCAGGAACACGAGCCGGGCGGCGTAGTTGCTGTAGGCGTCCTGTTGCCAGTTGAGGAAGTGCTTGCCCGGTTCGATGGTTAGCGAGTAGCTCACGATCGGCGTGCGTGCGTGCGGCGCGGGCCGTAGGCGGATGACGTGCGGTTCGAACGTCACGGGCCGGTCGTAGGTGTACTTGGTGACGTGCCGGAGGGCGACACGGATGCCCATGGTGAACCTCAAGGAGGAGTGATCGTCGTTACTGAGTTTGTGACTGCGTCTGCGTTAGTTTCTTGGCCGGCGACTCGGGCAGCCGAATTTCCGGGGCGAAGTACGTACTCTGTATCGCTTCACCGATTGTGTGGGTGCTGTCCACCACGTGCGTGAGCGTCTGGTGGAGGCCGAACGAGATCACGTCCTTGATGTCGCGGGCGTCGAGCCAGTGGACCAACTCTGAGATTTTCCGGTCGGCTGGTGTGTGGGCTTCGCCGTTCGGCGTCCCGGCGATGTCGGCCAAGCACCGCCGGCACTCGGTCAGACAGTGGTGGATCGACCGCGGGAAATCGTCGTCGAAAATCAGGAACTCGGCGACCGCACTGCCGGGGTCGGACGGGTCGGCCATCGGCTTCTTGTGGAACGGCTCGTACCCGGAACAACTCATCAGGATTGCGATCCAGTGAGCGTTGTCGACGGCCGTGCCCACGTCGTCCAACTTCGGCAGCAGGATGTGGTACTTCACGTCCAGCGTCCGGGCGGTCTGGCAAGCCCGCTCCAGGTGGCGGCCCAATCGCAAGAACTCCCACGCTTCGCCGTGGGCCATCGTCGAATCGCAGATGCCGGTGAGCAACTGGTTGATCCGGCGAATCTGGGCGTAGAACTCGCCCCGATTGTTGTGGTACAACTCGCGGACGGCGGGGCTGTTCAACCACAGGTGGTAGTAGTTCATCCGCTCCCACATCTCGGCGGAGATCACCTCCCGGATGATGCGGGCGTTTTCCCGCGCCCAGGCGAGCGACGAGACGATGCTGAACGGGTTTTCCTCGTCCCAGGTCATGTACCCCTGGACGCTCTCACCGCCCGTGTCGCCCTCGTAGTCGTGGATGCCGCTGATAATGAGCACCGGCTTCCACTGCTGCTCCACGGGCACGTGGAAGTCGAGCAGGAGCGTCTGGTTCACTTCCAGCACGCGGGCGGTGTTCTCCGCCCGTTCGAGGTAGCGGGCCATCCAGAAGCAGTGTTCGGCAACGCGAGAGATCATGGGAGGTTCACAGTCCCGCTAGGGCAAGGGGGAAGGGGAAGGACGATTCCGTCAACTCCCGTTCTCGATGACCCAGGTGTCCTTGCTCCCCCCGCCTTGACTACTGTTGACGACCAGTGAACCCTTCACCAGAGCCGTTCGCGTTAAACCGCCGGGCAGAACCCACGTCGTTCTGCCCGTGACGATGTACGGCCGCAAATCCACGTGCCGAGGCGCCACCCCTTCGTCGGTCCACGTCGGACTCGTCGAAAGTGTGACCACCGGCTGTGCGATATAGTTGCGCGGGTTCTCCAGGATTTTCGCCCGGAACTCGTTGCGTTGAGTTTGTGTGCTGCTCGGTCCCATCAGCATACCGTACCCACCCGATTCATTCACCGCCTTCACTACCAATTCGCCCAGATGGTCCAGTGTGTACTTCATGTCGTCCGGCTTGGCGCAAATGTACGTCGGGACGTTCCGAAGGATCGGCTCCTCCGAGAGGTAGAACCGGATCATGTCTTCGACGTAAGGGTACACCGCCTTATCGTCCGCCACGCCGGTGCCGACCGCGTTGGCGAGGGTCACGTTACCGGCCCGATACGCCCCGAACACGCCGGGGACGCCGAGCAGACTGTCCTCGCGGAACGCCTTCGGGTCGAGGAAGTCGTCGTCGAGCCGGCGGTAGATCACGTCCACCTTCTGCGGCCCGCGAGTGGTCTTCAGGTACACGACGTCGTCGTGGACGAACAAGTCCTGCCCGATGACCAACTCGACGCCCATGTGCCGGGCGAGGAAACTGTGTTCGAAGTAGGCCGAGTTGTACGGCCCTGGCGAGAGCAGCACGACAGTCGGCGGACTTGCCGCGCCAGCCGGGGCGACCGACCGCAGCGCGTCGCGCAAGCGGTGCGGGTAGTCCTCGACGCGCTTCACCTTGCAGTCCTGGAAGAGGTGAGGGAACACCTTCTTCATGATCGCCCGATTTTCCAGGACGTAACTCACGCCCGACGGCGTGCGGCCGTTGTCTTCGAGGACCAGGAATTCGCCGTGCTGGTCGCGGATCAGGTCGGTGCCGCAGATGTGGATGTAAACCCCGCCCGGCGGCGTGAACCCGACCATCTCCTTGCGGAAGCCCTTCGACCCGAGGGCCAGGTCGGCCGGGACGATTCCCTCCTTGATGATCCGCTGGTCGTGGTAAATGTCGTTCAAGAACAAGTTCAGCGCCTTGAGTCGCTGCACGAGGCCGGTTTCCATTCGCGGCCACTCGCCCCCCGGCACGACACGCGGGACGATGTCGAACGGGAAGATTTTCTCGGTGCCACGGCGGTCGGAGTAGACCGTGAATGTGATCCCCTGGTTGACGAACGCCAGGTCGGCCCCCGCCCGCCGGGTGTGGAACTCCGAGATGGCAAGTCGGCCGAGTTTCTCGACCAGCGTTCGGCAGTGGTCGTGCGGCGAACCATCGGGTTCGAAGAGTTCGTCGAAGGCTGTCGGGTGCGGGGAATAGCCGTCGAACAGTCGCGGAGCGACTTTGGCCACACGGGTTTCTTGGCCTTCAGAACGGGTCGCTGTGGTCATAGCTCACTTCTTGGGCAGAGGTTGCCGCGTGTCGCGGCATGGGAGCACGAATTGTCAGCGTTTCCAGTCGTTTCGATAAAGGATGCAGTTTCTGTTCCGCAAGAGGGGAATGATCTGCTGACTTCGCTTGCACGGATAAGCCAGACCCCTCCGACTCCGATTCATTCTGCTTCAACCAATCGCGTGGCTGCCTTGCGAATCTCCTCGGCGGAGGGCGTTCGCTTGTACCGAACGACTTCCGGTCCGAAGGTCGCGTCGTCGATCTCGTCCGTTCGCATCGCCTCCGAGACGATGAGCAGGAACTGCCCCGGTAGGTGCTTCTTCAACTTGCGGTAGTGGCCTTCGATGTCCCCCTTTCGCCAGAAGCCGAAGAGTTCGAGGTAGACCTCCCGCCCGGTCTTCGTGTGCGTCAGGCGGAAGTCGGGAACCCACACGCCCTCGCTGCCACTGCCGAGCGGGATCGGGTTCGGCTCGTCGGTCAGCAGCCAATCCTCGGCGGCCGTCCGGAAGTTCTCGGCGAAGATCGCGAACTCCGGCGGCGTGTACGTGCCGAAGTCCGGGTAGTGAGACCGCAGCCCGTCGGTGCCGCCGATCGTGAAGAGTTTCTCCTTCTTCTGCGTTCCCCACCGCACCTCGGCTTGCAGGTCGAATGCCTTGCAGTGTAACAGCGCCGGCAGGAAGAGTGCGAGTTGCAATCCGTACTTCTGCGTGGACGAGAACAGCGACAGTGGGCCGTCGAGTTTGATCGCGTAACTGTTGTTCGGCATCGACCGAATGGTGCAGATGAGCCGGTGGAACTTGATCGCGCGGAACAACTGCCGGAAGCGAGCCGGCGTCTCGCCCCAGACTCGGACCTCCATGCCGGTCGAGCGAATCAGCACCGCCTGGGCGAGCGCCACGTTGTACCGGTGCAGCAGCAACTCGGCCGTCAGATCATCGAACTTCAGCACGCGCTGCTCGTCGGCCAAGTCCGCGAACAAGGCCAACTCGACCTGCTCGACCGACTGATTTAATTCGGCGGCTACCTGCGAGATCACCGTCGGCCGGTCGAACGTCACGCCGGTCGTCGCCGCCAACTGCCGGTGGACGGCCGACAGGCGGAACGCCGACTCGCGGACTTCCATCGGCGGAAGCTCCGACGTGACTTCGAACTCGCAGCGGTCGGCGAGCAACTTCGCAAGCCCCTGGTGGACGAGTTGCGTTGGCCCGGTGCTGACGAAGTTCGAAAGCTCCTCGTCGATCTCGCCGCGGGTGTGACCGACGGCGTCGCGGTAGACGAACAGCAGTTGCTCGGCAACCGCTTGCCAGTTCTCGTCGTGCGGGTTGAGGTACATCGGCACGAGCTTGTTGCGGGCGTGCCGGACGCGGACCATTTTGCCGGTGAGCATGGGGCTATGGTATCACCGCCGGCCGCCTCAACCGTACTTCTTGTGGCACGCCTCGGAAGTCATCTTCGCGGCCTTCACCAGCCCGCCGCTCAACTTCTCGCCGTCCGGGTCGAGGTACATCCGGCCCGAGTTGCCCTTGATCGTCGGGTCGTAGCCGATGACGTGGACGTTGAAGATGTACGCGCTCTCGGTGGCCGCCTTGAACCAGTGGACGTTGTCCTTGTGGTCGGAGATGGTCGACAACTCGCCGGGCTTGAAGGTCTGGTCGATGGTCGGCTTGATGACGTAATGATCCTTGAGCGTTTCGACGCGGTCGTAGTGCCGGCCGTGCCACTCGCCCTTCAGAACGATGAAACCGGTACACATGTTAAGGTGGCCGTGCGGAACGATCGACCGGTCCTTCTTGCAGCCGAAAAGTTGCTTGCCGAAGGTTACCTCGCTCGGCAGGCCCTCCATTTTCTTGAAGTCGATCCCGGCACTAAGTGCCCCGCTGTCCGGCAGCTTCGATTTCTTCTCGATCTCGTCGAGTTTCACGAGGCCGACGAGGGCTTGCAGGTCCACCCGCTTGTAAAGTTCCTCCATCTTCATCTGGAATTGGAGGTCGGTCAACTTCTGGCCGCGGAGGTCGTTGGTCATGGCCACCAAGTCCTTCAGCCAGTCGGTGATAGTCGGCTTGATCGACGCGGCGAACAGGTCGCGGCTCCAGAGCATTTCGATGAAGCCGAACGCCACGAGGGAACCGAGGGCTTGGTGGGAGAATTGACGCCGGTCGGGGTTCATGAGGCGTGCTCCGGGAGAGGGTGGGAACGATTCGAGCGTACCCGGGTCGGAACGGGGCGAGAAGGAGAATCTCCGAATTCCCTCGGCCGAACGTCGATTATCTCGCGGGTGATGGCACATCAATTGCCAGTTACAGACCGTGGCAACGAGGTTTTCGAAACACCCTGGAGCACAGTCATGAGCGACAAACCTCAACACTTTGACGGCGTTACGCGCAAAGACCCGGAGAAGAGTGCGGACCTGCCCCCGTACGGCAGCCGTAATCCCGATCCGTTGACTGATACACCCGGGGCACACCCGATCGAGACAGGCCTGGGGGCCGTACTCGGTGGTGTGGCCAGTGGGCTGGCCGTGGGTACCTTGACGGCCGGGCCAGTGGGGGCCGTTGTCGGCGCAATCGCCGGCGGTGCCGTGGCCGGCGGGTATGCCGGGAAGGGCGTCGGCGAACTGATCGATCCGACGACAGAAGACAACTGGATTCGCGAATATCTCGCGAAGAACCAAACCAAGAATACCGCCAGCGATCTGTTCCGTGGCGAGGCGTACCGCTTCGGCGTGCGGTCCGAAGCCCGTTACCCGACCAGTCAGTTCGATTTCGTGATTCCGCAACTGCGGGCCGACTGGGAACAAATGCACGCGGACGATGATCGTAATGCGGACTGGGACAATGTGGAAAGCGTCGTCCGCGACGGCTTCAACCGCTCCCGTGACCTACGGAACGAGTTCAAATAACTCGACTGTTCGAATCAACGAAACGGCCCCGGCATCTGCCGGGGCCGTTTCGTTTCTGACCAATGCCTCACAACCGGCTGCGCTCGCGGGCGTCTTCGTAAGTCGCTTCCAGGTTCACCATGACGTGGCCGAGACCGCCGAGGGCCAACAGGAGTTCGGGCAACGCTTCGCCGACCACCAACGAGCGGATGCGCAACTCGAGGGAGTCGGCTCCGTTCACCCGCACCGGTCGGTACGAAACAGCCGTGAGCGGGTTTGTGTGCGGTAGAGCCTGACCCGGATAGACGAGGGCCAACAATTCGTCGAACGGCCGGGAGTTCCGACTCGTGACGATATCGACGACGATCAGCCCAATCGCCCGCTGAATGTACGTGGCGCACTTCGCGGCGAAGGCCCGCCTCGTCTCATCCCGATCCTTATTCCCGGGGGACACGAGTTCTACCGCGGCCACAAGCGTCGGCCCGCTGCCCGTCTCGTACACGTTCACGCCGAACTCGGGCGGAAAGGTCGCGGGCATCGTCAGGTCTGCGGCCGTCAGTTGCGGGACAACCTGGGGCAGCGTGGCCACCCCGCCACCAACAGCAGCAGACTCCCCGAATGTCGCGACATCGACTTCAATTCGAGGCCAGGCATGGACCTGAGCCTCGGCGAAGTAATCTTCGGGCAGACTTTGATTCAGCGCGCTCGCAATCGCCGAGGCCCACTGAGCGTGGAACGACTCCCAGTGGCGACGACCGGCGAGCGGCGGGTGAAAGTGATCGAGTAACGGCATCGCGAAACTCCTTCACCCCAATTATCACGACCCGACCGGCACCTGATCCAGCAGTTTGTTCCACTGCCGAGCCGGTTTGTTCTTCCACGCGCCCTTGTGGTAGGCGTAGCCGGCGATCAACGGCACCGCGAGCGTCGCCTCGCTGTAGACCATTTGCTCGTAGGCGAGGTCGACCTTGCCCCAACTCGACGCTTCCTTCAGCGTGCTGCCGGAGAGCGCGCCGTCGCGGGTGTCGGCCACCGTCACCTGCACCGCGTACTGGTGCATCGGCACTTCCTCGCCCAGAATGTCCGCAGCCACGACCACGTCTTGTGCGAAGTTCTTGGGCACGCCGCCACCGATCATGAACAGGCCCGTCACCGGGTTCGCGATCTTCAACTGCGTCAGTTCGTAGAAGTCCTTGCCGCTGTCGATCGACATGCGCGACCCGGCCGGCTTGCTGTGGATGTGCGCCACCAGCCCGAACCCGGCGGAACAGTCGCTGAACGCCGGGCAGAAGATCGGCACTTCGTGCTTGTAGGCTTCGAACACGATGCTGTCGGGCGTCTTGCAGCCGTTCTGTTGGAGGTAGGCTCCCATCGCGCGGATGAACTCCCGCGACGAGTGCGGACGCGGTTCCAGATCGTCGCAAATCTGCTTCGTCGTGTCGTCGCAGATCCGCAGTTCGTCTTCGTCGATGAGCGTGTCGTAGATGCGGTCGATGTGCAGGTCGCGCAACTCGGCGTCGAACATGCCGCTGCGGAGCTTCTCTTCGCCGACGTAGTGCCGGAAGCCGAGGGCTTCGAAGAAATCCTGGTCCACAATGTTCGCCCCGGTGGAGACGATGGCGTCCACCATGTTGCTGCGAATCATATCGACGAAGACCTTCTTCAACCCCGCGCTGATGAGCGACCCGGCGAGGCAGAGGATCACGCCGCAGTCCTTGTCTTCCATCATGCGGTTGGTGATGTCGGCCGCCCGCGCGAGGTCACGGGCGGTGAAGGCGGTATTCGCCATCGCGTCAACGAGCGGGACGGGGTTGAACTTCGTGATGTCGATGTGCTCGACCGGCGTGCCCAGGTAATCGGCTTTCGTCGGCTTGGTCATGGGATCGCTCCGCGCGGGGTGATAGAAACGCCAAAAGCCACCACAACCCGCTACGGTGTGGTTGCCGAGGGCAACACACCCGCCATTGCAGGTTGAGGTGGCTAATCGCTGCAATCATATACTCGCCGCGGTGAGAATCAATGGGGAATCGTGGCTTGCCACAGACGCCACGCATTCGCGACCACTTCCCTCGCGTGAACACCCGCCGGCACGCACAGCGCGTTCCCTTCGCGGCGGACCAGCACTCGTTCGACGGCCACCGCCCTCAGCAGCCACACGGCGGCCGCTTCGTCCGGGCACTCCACGCGGTGCCAGCCCGCGTCCCCCGGTTCGGCGAGCAGTTCGCCGGCGGTCAGTTCCTTCTGCCCGGCAGTCAGGTGGCCGTCCCAGTAGTGGTAACTTTTCGCGAGCGCGACCACGACGTTCTTCACTTCTTTCTCGATACGAAAACTCGCCGCCACGGGCAGGAGCAGCACGCTTCCTCGCCGCCGAGCTGTGACGTTCTCGGCCACAACCGCGACCTGCAACCACGCGGCCGCCGCCTCGGATTCGCACGCCACGCCGACCCATCCGGGGCTGTCGCTCTCAACGGGCAGCAACGTCGTCAGTCGAATCGCCCGGCACAATTCCGCCTCAACTTCGCGATACCGCGGCGAGTCTTCGGGAAGCACAGGGTCGAGCAGAGTGCCCCGGTGCGGCGGGCCGCCAGCGAGTGCCAAGTCGCAGAACGTCGTCCAGATGCGGTCCCACTCCACGCGACCGTCGGCGTCGTACTTCAAACTCGCCGATCCCATCGAGGACGCCGACACCGAACCGTAACAGTGCTGGTACCGCGGCGGTAGCAGGGCGTTGATCTTCGCGTCGAGGGCGGCCAGTTCGTCCGTCATGAAGTTTCCGAGAACGAGGACTGCGGACGGTTGTGAACGCCGAGCGGGGCGGGTACACTTTCACCAGCCCGCCTTATTGTAATCCCCTCTCCGTCGGAGTTTTTCATGTCCTTGTTCACCCGCCGGTCCGTGATCCAACACGGCGCGGCTTGCCTGGGCTTGCCCCTCGGGTTTTCCGCGCTCGCCGACGATCCCAAACCGACCGTCGTGCCGAAGGTCGATCCTTACGCCGACGCGAAGTTCGTGGACGGCCCGCCGCCGAAGATCGCTTCGGGCAGCTTCACCGTCGTCGTGCTGCCGGACACGCAGAACTACTGTGCGAGCCATCCCGACCAGTACATGGCGCAGACGAAGTGGATCGTCGATCAGAAGGCCGAGCGGAACATCGCGTGCGTCCTGCACCTCGGCGACATCACGAACAACAACAACGCCAAGCAGTGGGAAGTCGCGGTCAAGGCGATGAAGCAACTCGACGGCCACGTCCCGTACTTCCTCTCGCTCGGCAACCACGACTACGGCACGAACGGCGGCTGCCAGACGCGGGCGACGATGTTCAACGACTACTTCCACGTGAAGGACTACCGCAGCCTGCCGACGTTTGGCGGCACATACGACAAGGAACCGGAACGGCTGGAGAACAGCTTCCACCGATTCGAGGCCGGCGGGCGGAAGTTCCTCGTGATCTGCCTGGAATTCGGCCCGCGAACCGACGTGCTGCGGTGGGCGAACAAGGTTGCGGAGGAGAACGCCGACCGCGAGGCGATTTTGGTGACGCACGTGTACATGTACAACGACGACACGCGGTACAACTGGGCGGCGAAGGCCACGAAGCAGACTTGGAACCCGCACAGCTACGGCGTCGCGAAGGCGACGGCCGACGACATCAACGACGGCGAAGAACTCTGGAAGAAGCTCGTCTCGAAGCACGGCAACTTTATCATGACGCTGAACGGCCACGTCCTCGGCGACGGCCTCGGTAAGCTCGTGAGTCAGACGCCGGACAAGCGGGACGTGGCCCAGATGCTCGTGAACTTTCAGATGAAGCCGAAGGGCGGCGACGGCTGGTTGCGGCTATTGGAATTCAAGGCCGACGGCCGGGCGGTGGAAGTGTCCGATTACTCGCCGACGCGCAATCAGCAGAACGTGTCGGTGCAAAATCACTTCACGGTCGCGCCGTCGAAGGTGGCGAAGGCGTGAGCCGCTGTAGGGGATAACGGGAGAGATTGCAAACGCAACGGCGAGCGGCCCGTGTCTTGGTAGCTCCAGACACGGCCCGCTTACGCCGGGCCGCTCGCCTTCAAACCAATCACGCCTTCGGCGTTACCCCGCCGAAATCGTTCTTCAGACTGCGGTAGATGCTGTGGATGTGGTTGGCCGGGTTCTTGTGACAGTCGTTCTGCTCGTTCAGGTAGTGGACGAGGAAGGTCGGCCCCTGCACGGCGTAGGTGTGCCGCTTGCCCGGTTCGGGTTCGCCGGTGTAGACGAAGCTGATGCGGTCGATCCCCGCGGCCGTCAGCCGATCCGTCTCGGTCTTCGCCAGACCGGCCGGCATCCGCCCCATGTAGTGGGCGAGTAAGGCCACGAGGTTTTTCTGCTGGGCGGCGGTCATCTTGCTCGCCGACAGCCCTTTCGGCAGGTCCTCCGGCGCGTGGGCGGTGCGGCCCGCCACTTCCGGCAGGTGCTTGGCTAACAACGCGACCTTCTGCTGATCCGGGTCTAGGGACTTGAACAGCGCCCGCCCCAAGTCTTCGCACGGCGTGATGACGTTCCGCTCGCCCTTCTTCGCCCCTTGCATGATCGTGACAGGGTTCAACCCCATGAAGAACGGCGTCGTCGAAACGACCTCGCCGTCAACGACCGTGTAGCTCACAGCCAAATGGTGCCCTTCCACCCGCCAACCCCACCGGCCGGTCGCGGCAGGCTTGCCGTAGACGGTGAAGAAATACCAACCCGGCTTCCGGTACCAGGCGTTCATCGGCTCGAATTCGGCCAAAATGTTCTCCCGCTGCCGGATCGCCTCGGCCCACTTGAAGCCTTCTTCGCTCATCCCAGCCCGCATCATGTCGAGCGCGGCCGTCTGTGCTTCCTTGCTCATGTCTTCCAGCGGCACCCCCTCGCGGGTGGAGGACTTCGTGGCCACATCGTTGAGGGGGACGAAGTGCCAGTTGAACCGCTCTTCGTTGTCAAAGGCGAACATCGCCTTGCCCTTCTGGGCGGCCGGCATCGCTTCGAGGAACCGCTGGGCGGCGGTCGTCATCGTCTGGCCGACCGGGGCGGCGGCCTTGTCGCGGGCCATGGCCATGCGCCCGGCAAAGGCGGCGGCTACGGTCGCACCGACCCACTCGCGTCGCGTCATCAACATGGGAGAAGCTCCTACGGAAAAGGAAATCAGGCGGGAGGAATCATTCGCGTGCTGTGCTGCCAGTATCGGACAGAACCGCCATCGGGTCTAGTGCGAAGTTGTCAATGCGTGGGAGAGGTTGTGAATAAAAGCCGCGTTGTCGCACTGGAGGTAGTGCATCGCGCCACCCATGCGCGAGTAGCTCTTGCAGAAGCGAAGGTAGTAGGCCGGGTTCGACTTCGGCGGCTCGCCCTTCGACCAGTCCCAACCGCCGCCGTCTTGCAGATCGACGACGAAGATCGAGTGATCCTTCACCGCGTCACGGCCGTCGTTCAGGCGGATGTTGTTCACACAACTGATGCTCTTCTCGAAGACCTGCGGCCCCATGATGGCCGAGCCGACCGAGAGCACCACGCCGCCGTCGAGATCGTCCACCGACCCGCCGAAGAGCTTGAAATCCCACTCCGCGGCCCGCCCGATGGCCGCGCCGTTGAAGACCGAGTGGTTCGAAATGATGTCGTAGCCGATGCCGGGGTGGACGGTCAGCGGCACACCGTGCCGGTAGGCGGAACCGAGGATGGAAGCGTGCGGCCAGCGGTGTTCGATGGTCACGCGGCCCGGCGGCCAGTGCTGTTCGCGAATCGCACGGAGCAAGTCAGCTCGCGCGGCCGTCAGCGGGTGGACGGGGTCGGCCGCGATCTGTTCCATCAAACTTTCGGCCGTAGGAACGGTCGCGCCGTTCTCGGCGATCAACCGCCCGAGCGCCCGACCGTAGCCGAGGCCGTCGAGCGCGCCGGTCATCAGCGCGAGGTGGATCGTGTTGGCGGTTTCGTGCCACGTGCCGAACTTGCCGCCGGCCACCCCCATCTCGACGCTCTCGGTGCTGGCCCCGTACCAGGCGTACTCCCAATCGTGGATCGTGCCGGCCCCGTTCGTCGCGAGGTGCGTGAGCCAGCCGTTCGCCATCATGCGGTCGAGGATGCGGGCAGTGCCGTTGCGGAGGAGGTGCGCCCCGTAGATGAGCATGACCGCCGCGCCGCGAGCCTTCGCCGCCGAAATGCGCTCGGCGCACTCGCGGATCAGGCTGGTGTTCGCTTCAGAGCAGGCCTTCGGCGGCGCGTCGGGGTCGATCAGGATGTCGTCGGCCCGCGTCAGGCTCGTGCGCTCCGCGAGTGGGAAGACTTTCAGCCGGGCGAGGTCGAGCGATTTCATGGGCGTCAGTTTACGAGAACCGCGGGGCGAGGCGGTCCACGACCGTTTCGCCGATTTGGAGGGACGCGGTCGCGGCCGGTGACGGGGCGTTGCAGACGTTCACCACGCGGTCGGATTCTTGAATCAGGAAATCATCGACTAGCGCCCCGTCTGGGGCCACCGCCTGTGCCCGAATGCCGGCCGGGGCCGGCTCAAGGTCGCCCGCCTGGATGGCCGGCACGAGGCGTTGCAGTGCCCGCACGAACGCCGCCTTGCTGAGCGACCGCCGCATTTCACCGAAGCCCATTCTCCAGTGCTTGCCGGCCATGCGGAGGAAGCCGCGGTACGTCAGCGTTTCGATCAGGTCGCGGGGGTTCACTTGTAAGAACGAGTACGCCTCGCGACCGAAGGCGAGCACCGCGTTCGGGCCGCACTCGATGGAGCCGTCGGTCATCCGGGTGAAGTGAACGCCGAGGAACGGGAACTGCGGGTCGGGCGTGGGATAGATCAGGTTCTTGCACAGCTTCCAGGCGTGCGGCTTCAGCGCGAAGTATTCGCCGCGGAACGGCACGATCTGGGCACCGGGGTTCTGGCCGGTGAGTTTCGCGACACGGTCGGAGTGCAAGCCGGCACAGTTCACGAGCTGCTTTGCGGTCGTCTCGCCGTGGGTGCTGACGACCGTGATGCCGTCCGTGCGGGTGTGGACGGCCGTGACCTTCGAGTTGAAGACGACCTCGCCGCCGCGCTCGCGGACCTTCTCGGCGAGCCGCTCGCAGACCTCCCGGTAGTTGACGATACCGGTTTCCGGAACGTGAATCGCCTTCACGCCGGCGGCGTAGGGCTCCAGTTCCGCGAGCCGGGTCTTGTCGATCAACTGACAGTCGATGCCGTTGGCCTGGCCTCGCTCGTGAATGCGGTGCAGGGCGGGCAGGTCGGCGTCGGTCACAGCGACGATGACCTTGCCGCAGATTTCGTGGGCGATCCCCTCGGCGGCACAGAACGCTTCCATCGTCTTCTTGCCCGCCCGGCAGTTGACCGCCTTAAGCGACCCCGGCTTATAGTAAATGCCCGAGTGCAGCACGCCAGAGTTGCGGCCGGTCTGGTGCTCGGCCACCCGCGATTCCTTCTCGAACACGACGACCCGACGACTGGGGTAAAGTTGCACAAAGCGGTAAGCCGTGGCAAGGCCGACAATGCCGCCACCGACGACGACCAGATCCGCGACCGTTGATATCCGTTCGGGTGCCACCCGGATCGGTTTATGACAACCGATCCGCGATTCTACGGAGGGCGCGACCCCTCGCGATGTCACGCGAACGTACCCACGTGCTCGTCCCGAGGCGGCCGATTCTTGAGCAATTTCGACTGGGGTCAGAACGAATGTCGAGACGGTGAGAGAGAGAATCCTTCGAGGCTTGCGGCCGCGAACATCCAAACCGCTCCTGATAATCCTGGTAAAACAGGTAAAAGGAATAACCCTACACTTTGCGGGAGGACACTCGAAAATGTTCTCGTTTCAGGTTGCTCATATTCTCCGCAGTCGAGTAATTTTACCAAAATATCCAACAGGTAGCAAACTGTGAGAGGTCTGAGTGCGTCGTAGGTTGTGAATCCTTGCGCACAATTACGCTTCGACCACAAACATTTACTGGCGAATTGTTTGAGTATTGGCTCGGCTTAGTTCGTTTGCGACTGACCGGAACCCTCGAACGACACAATCCTGGAGACCGTGAATGCCTCCCCGCAACCTGATGACCTCCCTTCGCAAATGGGCGTTCAGTCCGAATCACCTCGGTCGCAAGTCGTTGAACACGTCGTTGCTCTTCGAGACGATCGAAGACCGAATTGCCCCGGCGACTTTGCCCACCCCCACGGTCATTGCCCCAACTGCGACGACGGCGTCAATTGCGTTGGCGCAGCAAGTCCCAGCGGCGGCAAACAACAACACCACGATCGATTACATCAATCCGCAGGTGGTGGCCGATCCGCAGAACGCGCTCCATCAAGTGCTAGTGGCCACACGCTACACCAGCAACGCGAACGGCACCGCTTTGACCGCCGTGACCGCCACGACGATTGACGGTGGGTTGTCGTGGACCGCAATAACTGCGTTGGCCCGACCGCGCGACCCCAATCTCGTGACAACAGCGAATCCGAACCTCTACACCGATGCCTCTTCCCCGGCTGTGGCGTTCGGGCGAGACGGGATGATCTATTACGTTTACCTTGCTCACAATACCGGCAAAACCAGTGGGGCGGTGCTGTTTAACAAGGCGGCTTTTGGCACGGCACCGGCTGCGACCCCAACAGTTCTGTATCGGTGGTTAAACGCGGATCAGGCGCTCAACCCGGCCATTGCGGTGGATAACAACGTTCAGACGTTCGTCGACCCGACCACGGGGGTGACCTTTACCGACACGTTGGCGAATCGGACGGCCATGCCAGGCCGGGCGGCGGTGTATGTTGCCTGGAACGCGAACTCGAGTGCTAACCCTCGCGACATCACGTCCCCGGGCGGTGTTCTCAACTTCAACCCCAACCCCATTCAGACGGCGGTTTCCGGCGACGACGGCGTGACTTGGAGCAACCCGGTCCCGGTGAACGATGGTGGGTATCTGACCTCCCCGGATAACAGCCGCGGGGTGGCCCCGCAGATCGCGATTAGTCCGGGCAACTCGGACACCCCAGGGTCGCTGGTTTTCGTTTGGCCGCAGCAGGTTCGCGGACAGAACTACGCCCAGATTGCCTACGAGAACACCCAGCCCGATGGCGGAAGCCTGACCAATCTCGTCCCGCAGACCTTCACGTTCACGGGCACGTTCGATAATGCCACTGGGAAAGTGAACGACGCTGGGGCAGCCGTTTCGCCGGCCACGGTCGATACTCAGAGTTCCAAGACATTCGACTTGATGATTCCAGCGGGTACAATCACCGATCCGAACTTTACCCTTCAAGACCTCTCGATCAACCTCGGCGTTGTAGCTCCGTTTCTGAATCATTTGCGAATTGAACTGATCGCCCCCGACAACACGACCACTCTAACTCTGCTCAATAACCGCACTCAAGGGGATAATTCAAACCCCAACACCCCGAACGGACAGCCGTTCCCGATCGGGATTTCGGGTACCCTCCCGGGATTCACTCCGGCGAACCCGAACCCTCCTTCGGCCGGCCTCGGGATCATTAACGGTGCCAACAGCACGTACACCGTCTTCAGCGACACCGCCGCCCGGCGAATCAACGATCCGAACTCGGCGTTCCCGTATATCGGGGCGTTTCGGCCGGAAGGCAGTTCCGGTTATCAGAGTCAACTGGTTCCAATCTCGCTGATCTCGGGCTTCCTGGCCACGGCCGGCCTGACGAACGCGACAGCCGCGACTTTGAACGGTTCGACCTGGCACCTGCGGATCACGGACTTCCGCAACGACCGGCTGACGCTCAACGGCGGCGGGTACACCGCCCCGGAATTCCTGCAGACGTTCGGGCTGGCGTTCTCTTCGGTGCCCAACGGACTCGGCACGGACCAGGTGATCGCCGGTGCTCAAGCCGCCCCGATCGGGGTGGACTTCAACAACGCCCCGCTTGTCGGATCGGCAACTTACCCGGCGACCTCGCCCACCGCGGGCGTTCCCTCAACCGTGTCGGTGGCCTTCGATAACAGCCTCGGGTCGTTCACCCCGTTCGGCGGGAACTTTTACGTCGCCTATACGGGCGTAACGTTGAACACCGCCAACCCGGCTCAGGTAACCGACACGAACATTATGCTCAGCCGGGGGACCATTGGGGGTGGCCTCGGCACCCCGGTCCAGGTGAACGATGACACCCCGAATGACAACTTTACCGAAGGGAATCGCCCTCAGTTTATCCCGGCGGTGACGGTTGATTCGACCACCGGCACGGCGGTTGTGACTTGGTACGACACCCGCCTAGATGCGAACCAGACGCGGGCGGCGACGTTTATCGCGACGAGCATCGACGGCGGGGCGACTTTTAGCAATCAGACGGTAACCGTGACCCAGAGTGTCGATGGCACGCAGCCGTTCCTCAACCAACCAAAGAAGGCCATCGACGTCATCACGGGCAACTCGTACACGCTTCAGCCCGTGCCGTCGAACGTTCCGTTGTCGAACGCACTCGGGCTTGGCATTCGGCAGTCGGTGATCGCGTCCGGCGGGAAGATCTACGCCTACTGGTCTGGGAACGCGAACGCCGCGGGCATCAGCGTGCAGTCGGCCCGCGCCGTCACGGCTACCGGGCCGCGGGTGATCAGCGGAGACTTGGGTCCCGTTCTCACCGCGTCAACATCCGGTGCGGGCTCGTACAACACCACGCTCGCTGCCGACGGAACCCGGCGGTTGGACGGGATCCTCATTACGTTCGACCGCACGGTGGAAGTCGCCGACGCGATCCTGACGTCGAATTACACCGTTCGGTACCACAACCCGTACAACCCCGTCGGGGCTGATACGATGATCCCCGTGACACTGGTCACACCGGTCGACCCGGACGGACGGGGGGGCGCGACTCAATTCCTGATCCGGTTCGCGGCCCAGTCGGCGATCGGCACGTACAGCTACTCCGTTTCCCCGACCATCCGCGACCGGGTTCGGTCGGGGGTCATGACCGTCGTCCCCTCTGGCGGGCCAGTTCAGTCCAACAACAACACCCCGGTCGTCGTCCCGGACGGCAGCCCAACTGGGGCGACTTCGACTGTCGCCGTCAACCTGCCGCCGGGGTTGGTTGTGAGTAACGTCACGGTTCGGATCAACGTCTCGACGACGTTCGATGGTGACCTTCGCATCTTCCTCCGCAGCCCCTCGGGCACTCGGGTGCCGTTAGTTCTCAACCGCGGCGGAGGCGGTGATAACTTTTCCGACACGACGTTTGACGACTCGGCCACTACCTCCATCGGGGCCGGGACTGCTCCATTCACCGGTAGCTTTAGGCCGGAAAGTCCGCTCTCCGTCCTTTCCGGCGAGCCTGGGACTGGTACCTGGACGCTGGAACTGTTCGATGACGCCACTCCCGACATTGCGACGCTGAATAATTGGACCTTGAACGTCACGGGTGGGGTCGTGACCGTGGTGGTGACGAAGACCGGTAACTTTATGGACCAAGACGCGGACTCGAACCCCGCTGAGGTGAATGTCGATGCTTTCGCCATGCCGAAACCGACCAGCGGCGTGCCGTTTACCGCTCCTTACGACGTGACCACTCAACCGCTCATCATTCCCGGGCCGCACATGATCGGCTCGTCTGTGGTGAACGGCGGGAGTGCTACGGACCCGGACCTCGTGCTCACCGGGGTGGCGTCGGCGGTCGACATTACGTTCGACCGGGATTTGAACACCGTTTTGGCCAACGGGCCGGTGTTCACCAAGGCCAACATCGTCCGACTGACCGGGCCGGCGGGGGTCATCTACGACCGCAATACCGCGACCACAAATCCGCTGACCGTCGTGTCAATGAATGCGCGGACGTGGCGCGTCGGATTCCCGGGACAAGTCCTGAGTGGAACGTACACGATCGAGATCGACCCGCAGTTTTCGGGTGCGGTCAACCTCGGTGCGAATCAGCCCGCCTTGATCGACACGAATCTCAACGCCGGCCTCGACGTTCTCCGGGGCGGATCGCCGACCAACGGCGTCACGGTGGACAACAATTACCCGGCGACGTTCTCCGGTGCGGCCGCGACCATTGCGCCGGCCGTGGGGGGCATCGCTTCGACGACGGAATTCCCGCTCAGTATCCCGGATTCGTTCATTATCGCGCAGTCGGTCGGGCACCAGATTCAGGTCGTCCTGAACGTGAGCAGTGCCACGCTCAATAGCCAAAATGTTGTCGATCTGATCGGCGAACTGGTCGCCCCGGACGGGACGACCATCCGCCTATTCACGAAGGCGGGCAATGCGACCCGGCCGCCGGGGAACGTTTGGTTTTCGAGTACCGCCCTCACGGATAGTGCGAACACGCCGATCCAGTCCGGATTCCAGCCGTTCTCGGCCGGTCCGTACAACCCGCAGTTCCCACTGGGCGATCTTAACAACGTGGCGTCGCTGGGCACGTGGAAGCTGCGGATCATCAACACCGGCACCCAGACGCCGAACTTGACCTCGTGGTCCCTCCGACTGCCGCAGGTGAAATCGGGAACCGGCCTGGGCGAAACCAACGCCGACCGATTGTCCGTATCGTTCCGAGTGTTCAACCAGGACCCGACGGACTCCCTCACCCAGAAGGTTTGGACGCCCGTCGGCCCGGCCTCTGAGAACGGCGGGGCGAACTCGTCGCGGACGAACGGCCTGGCGGTCGATCCGTCCGACCCGTCGGGGAACACGGTCTACCTCGGGGCGGCAAGCGGCGGGCTCTGGAAGACGACGAACTTCCTGACCCAGGACGCGGCCGGGCCGAGTTGGATTCCGCTCATCGACAATGGGCCGACGTACGCCCTGAACGTCGTCTCCATCGCCGTGTTCCCGCGGAACAACGACCCGCACCAGTCGATCATCTTCGTCCTCACCGGCGAAGGCGATACCGGCTCCCCGGGCGTGGGCGTACTCCGCTCGATGGACGGTGGGGCGAACTGGGTCGTCCTCGACAGCTTGAATAACGTCGTACCGGGTACCGAAACCGCCCCGAACTTCGGCGGGACGATTGCGTCGATCGACACGGCCAGCCGGGACCGGACGTTCTTCGGCAAGACGGCGTTCAAGATCATCATCGACCCGACGGCGGTGAACGACACCGACAAGAACCTGATCGTTTACGCCGCCTTCGGCGGCAGCGGTGGGGTTTACCGTAGCAATGATACCGGTCGGCACTGGTCACTGATCCAGGCGGGTGACGCCACGGACATCGTGCTCGCCGCCGGTAGTGCGGCCACCGGTACGGGTAACCTCCAAATCCTGTACGCGGCGTTCCGGGGTCAGGGTGTCTACATCGCGAACCCGGCTTTCAACGCGAGCGGGATGACCCTGCTGACGGGCACGCCGCCAGGGAACGGGAACTTCATCGACGCGGACGTGCTTACCCAACCGCGGGTGCCAATCGCCTCGCCGAGCGCGACCCCGAACGGGGCTAAGGGGCGCATCCTCCTCGCTACCCCGTTCCTGACGAACAACAAAGTGCTCGACTTGAACTACCAGGGGTGGCTGTACGCCCTGGTCATCAAGGCCGACAACTCCCTCGACGGTCTTTACTTGACGAAAGACTTCGGCGGGAACTGGACCAAGGTCAGTCTCGCCGAGTACTTGCAGGGGAACCCGCCGGCGGCCGGGTTCGGGACCAACAACTACACCCGGAACGATCACGACAACTTCGCGGCCCCGCCCGGGACGTCCAACCCGCTCCCGGGGCAGGGCAATTACGACGTCGGGTTTGCGATCGACCCGCTCAATCCGAACGTCGTGTACATCGGGGGAACGAACGACAACGCGATCGGGCCAAGCGGCCCCGGGACGGGTGGGTTCATCCGTGTCGACACCACCGGCATCATGGACGCCCTTGCTTTCGTCGCCTACGACAACGGATCCACGGTCGGCGGCAATAGCGTGCAGTTCACGGCCAACACCGGCAACTTGGTGACCAAGGGCGCGGGGACGAAATCCCAGCTCACGAACGCCAACCTCGGGCCAGGCCAAACCTACGGTTTCTCGGGCCAGTTTGGAACTCCCACGGCGGGGCTCTCGGGCGTAAATACCGGCTTCTTGAACGTGTATCGAAATCCGAATGATCCGTTCGCGGCGACCTCGTCGCTGTACTTCACGAACGTGGCGAGCATTCGAAACACCGGGACGGGGGCTCGGTATCAGGCGATCTTCCCGGAAGCCCAGACCGACGTCCACCGGGTCATCACGTTCGTGGACCCGGTTACCGGGCAGACGCGACTGATCGTCGGCGACGACCAGGGCGTGGCCAGCGCCGTTTATGACGGCGACGGCAACCTCGTCACGGGACTCGGGTCCAGTTCCCAGGCCATCACCCTGCCGACGAAAATTCGGAACGGGAATCTTCAGACGGTGCAGTTCTACTCGTCCACGGTTCACCCCAGCCAACTGGCGGCGGAAATCGCCGGAGCCTTGTACTACGGTGTGGCCCAGGACAACGGGTTCCCAAGGTCCAACACCGACATTCTCCAGACGGGTGTTGGGACGTCCCCAGCTATGCTCAGTTGGGCTGGGGCGGCGGGCGACGGTTCCTGGGCCCTCACCGATCAGACCGGGTCCGGCACCAACTATCAGTACCACTGGCCGTGCTGTAACAACGACGTTGGTGACCCGAACCAGTTCTTCCTCGTGAACTCCGTCGGCAAAACGCAGGGGCTTATTCAACCCGGCGATAACCCCGTAACTGGCGCGGGCAACTGGGCCATGCTCGGGGGACCGAAGTTCGCAGTCAATCCTACCGACGCGAGTGGGCTGGCCATCAGTTCTCTGATCACGGGCAAGTTCTTCCGGTCGGTCAACCAAGGCGTCCAGTGGTTCCAGGTGACCGGCGCCGGTACACCGACCGATTACTCGCAGGCCATCGCCTTCGGGTCGCCCGACATCGGCGCGACCAACGCCAACCAGTCCAACAACTTTATCTATGCCGGTCACGGGTCGCTGATCGCCGTGACCTTCAACGGCGGCACCAGTTGGACCGACATTTCGAACGGCCTGGGCGGCGGCACCGTGCAGCAAATTGTTCCTGACACAACTCGGGGATCGAAGGCTGCGTACGCGGTCACGAACGGGGGCGTGTTCTTCAATCCCGATTCGAGTGCCGCGGGAAGTACCTGGGTCAACATCACGGGGAACATTTTCTCGCTCTCCGACCCGATCTTTAATGACGCGAACCCCGCCCCGCAGAACGGTGAAACGGCCTCGTTGCGGAACCTGACTTCGCTGGCCATCGACTGGCGGTACGCCATCCCCGACGCGAGCGCGACGGCCCCGAGTGCGACCTTCCCGGTACTCTACGCGGGCGGGTACGGCGGTGTGTTCCGGTCGCTCGACCGCGGCCAGACGTGGGAAATTTACCCGAAGGCCTCGTCCTACTCGTACACCGACCCGTCGACCGGATTGCCGGCCTCGATCGCGATTCCGGATGCCGGCTACTTCCCGTCCACGCTGGTGACGCAACTGACCCTGTCGCAGGGCAACATCGACCCGGCGTCGGGTCAGCCGATCCAGCAGACCGGCGGTTTGAACATGCTGACCGCCGCCACTTACGGTCGCGGCACGTGGTCCATCCGCCTCGGCACGCCCGAGAACGATCCGGCCATCGCGGCTATTGCGCAGTTCCAGGTCGTCAAGCAATCGGGGCCGCAGGTCATCGGGGTGGATGTTACGACCCAGCCGACCTCGCCTTCGAACTCGGGTCGGGTGGTGGTCTCGTTCAACTCCCCGGTTCTGGCGAGTACGTTCACGACCGGCCGTATCCAGATCAAGGACGCGAACGGTCAAGTCCTCACCATCACGAGCGTCAGCCCGATTTCGAACACGTCCGCACCGGCGAACTTCCCGCTCATCCCCGGGAATCCGTCCGACTTCCACAACCTTTACGCGGTGACGTTCACCGCGGCGACTCCGGTCGCCACCGGCTTCGCACAGGTCACCATTTCCCCGACTGTGACCGACTACGCGGGCTTCGGTCTGAACGAAGACGACGACTTCACCAACGGTGAAACAACCGCGGACCCGAACAACGGTGGCGCGCCGGCCGATGCGTACAACGGCTCCCTCATGTTGTTCGGGGCCACAGCTGCGACGACCTTGGCCGACTTCAGCGATGGTGCCGGCGGGTTGAGCCTCGACGGCTTCACTGCGACGGGGCTTTGGCACGCGACAGCCACGGCCACCGGTGCAACTACGACCCCTGGGCACTCGGCACCGGAGATCGCGTACTACGGCATCGACGCCAGTGGAAACTATAACACCGGAGCGAGAAACTTCGGGACGCTGGATTCCCCACCGATCGCCGTGCCTGCGGGCATGTCGACTCAGTTGAGCTTCAACTACCGGCTCCAAAGTGAGAGTGGTGTATCATTCGATGTTGCGAGCGTTCAAGTCTCGACAAACGGTGGGGCGACGTTTACGACAATCGCGTCGAACGGTGCTGGCTCGATTCCTCAGACCCTAACGTGGTCGCCGCTTTCTGTGAACTTGACCCCCTTCGCGGGGCAGACGATCATAGTTCGGTTCAGTTTTGACACCGTTGATGGTTTCGCCAACAGTACTCTGGGCTGGCAGATTGACGATGTCTCGGTGTCGAGTTCGCCACTGAACGCGAAGCCGGGCAACTTGCACATCGACCAACCGGTCACGACGGTGGCCGGGGCGCCGACGCGGGTGGTGGTTTCCAGCCTCGACCCGACGACCGGCCTGCCGGACCCGAGTTACACCGGCACGATCAGCTTGACGGCCACCATCAACGGGCAACCCGTCGTCCTCACCCCGCAACCCGTTGTCGAGATTCTGAACGTCTCGGAAGTGGGCAATACCGTCACCGTCCGGACGGTCGGGCCGGTGGCATTCGTCGCCGGTCAACAGGTGCGGATCGCGGGCGTGACCACGGCCGGGTACAACGGCGATTTCGTCGTCGCCTCAGTGACTGCGAACGGGTTCACGTACACCAATCCCACGGCGGGGCTGGCCGCGGACGCCTCGGGCGGTTCCGTGACCGGTCCTGAAGTGCCGGCGGCCGCACTGGCCGGTTCGCCGGCCCCGGTTCCGTCCGGAGCGTTGCCGACTACGTACCAGTTCACGGCTGCCGACGCCGGCAGTCACGTCTTCACGCTCTACTATCTGGCGGGCAGCAACCCGACGACGGGGCAAACCCTGTTATCCGTCACCGACCTGACGACCCCGGCCGCGACGAAGCCGAACCCGGCTCGGTCGCTGCTCACTGTGACCTCGGGGACGGCCGACCACTTCGTCCTCACCGGGCTGAACGGACCGGTCCTCGCCGGCGACCAGCGCAGCCTCACCGTGATGGCCGTCGACTCGTTCGGCAACGTCGATCCGACGTACACCGGAACGGTATCGTTTACGACCACGGACACGAATTCCGCGGCCGCGGTGCCCACGACGTACACGTTCACGGCGGGCGACGCCGGGGTGCACACGTTCACCAACGGGGTGGTCCTCGCGACCGCCACCAACCTGACGAACTCGTTCCAGACGGTCACCGCGAGTGACTCGACGAACCCCCTCGTCACGCTGACCGGGTCGCAGAAGGTCCTGGTTCTTCCCGGACCGACGAACCTCCTCACTGTGGACGGCTTTACCAGCCCGGTGGTGGCGGGGACGGCGGGTTCGTTCACTGTGAATGCGTTCGATGCGTTTGGGAACGTGGCATCGGGGTACACGGGGACGGTGACGTTCTCGTCGAACGACGGCCAGGCGACGTTCGCCCCCACGACGTACACCTTCACGGCCGCGGACAACGGGTCGAAGACGTTCACCAACGGGGCGACCCTCCGGACGTCCGGCAGTCGCACGATCACCGCGACCGACACGGTTACGCCCCTCTTGGCGGGGACGCAATCCGGGATTCTGGTGACGCCGGCGGCGACGTCTCAGCTGTTGGTCGCACAGTTCCCCACGTCGGCCACCGCTGGCGTGGCCTACGATTATCGGGTTGCGGCAGCCGACCAATTCGGGAACGTCACGCCGGCCTATCGAGGCACGGTCACGTTCTCGACGGACGACGCTCAAGGCTCGTTCGTTCCGGCGGCCTACACCTTCACCTCGGCCGACAGTGGGGCGAGGACGTTCACCGGTGGAGCGACGCTGCGGACGGCCGGAACGCATACGATCACGGCGACCGACTCCGTCACGGCGAGCATCGCCGGGGCGCAGACGGGCATTGTTGTAGTACCGGCCGCGGCGGCGGTGCTGACGGTGGGCGGGTTCACGAGTCCGGTGGTGGCGGGTACGGCGGGCTCGTTCATGGTGAACGCTTTCGATGCGTTCGGGAATGCGGCCACGGGTTACACGGGGACGGTGGCGTTCTCGTCGAACGACGGCCAGGCGACGTTCGCGCCGGCGACGTACGCTTTCACGGCGGCGGACAGTGGGTCGAAGACGTTCACCGCCGGGGCGACCCTGCGGACGGCCGGCAGTCGGACAATCACCGCGACCGACACGGCCACGGCGAGCGTGACCGGGACCCAGTCGGGTATCGTCGTCACACCCGCGGCAACGTCCCAGTTCCTTGTCAACAGCTTCCCCGCGTCGATTACCGCCGGGGTGAGTGGTTCCTTCATCGTTTCGGCCGCCGACGCCTTCGGGAACGTCACCCCGACCTACACCGGGACCGCGGTGTTCTCGACGGACGACGCCCAGGGGACGTTTGCCCCGACGGGGTACACGTTCACCGCGGGTGACAACGGTTCGAAGACGTTCACCGGCGGGGCGACCCTGCGGACGGCGGGCACCCACACGATCACGGCGACCGACCCGGCGACAAACTTTACCGGGACGCAATCCAACATCCTCGTCACTCCGGCCGCGGCGTCGTCGCTGACGTTGGGTGGGTTCACGAGTCCGGTGGTGGCGGGTACGTCGGGTTCGTTCACGGTGAATGCGTTTGATGCGTTCGGGAACGCGGCGACGGGGTACACGGGGACTGTGGCATTCTCGTCGGACGATGGCCAGGCGACGTTCGCGCCGGCGACGTACGCTTTCACGGCGGCGGACAGTGGGTCGAAGACGTTCACCGCCGGGGCGACCCTGCGGACGGCCGGCAGTCGGACGATCACCGCGACCGACGCGGCCAACTCGACGCTCACCGCGTCCCAGACCGGCATCCAGGTAACGCCCAATGTCACGAGTAAGTTTGCCCTGACCGGACTGCCGTCGCCGATCGCTCCGGGTGCGGCAGCCGCGCTGACGATCACCGCCCTCGACGTGTTCGGGAACGTCACCCCGGCTTACACCGGTACGTTGACCCTGACCACTTCGGATAACGGAGCGACGTTGAACCCGACGACGGTTACGTTCGGCCCGGCCGACGGTGGAACGCGAACCCTTCCCGGTGCCGTCTCGTTCCGGCACGCCGGGACGCAGACCGTCACCGCAAGTGACTCTGCCAACGGGTTGCAGGGCTCGATCACAGCGTCGGTTTCGGTTCCGACCGCGGTCGGGTTCCGTATCGTTGGTGTGCCGGCGTCCTTCGTTTCCGGCTCGACCCTCCAGTTGTCGATCACCGCGATTGACGTGTTCGGCGATCGGGTTCCGGGATACACCGGAACCGTGAACGTGACGAGTTCCGATCCGACGGCAGTCATTACCTCGCCGGTCACCTTCACCCCTTCGGACGCCGGCACGAAGTTGATCAGCGTCAAATTGAACTCGCTCGGTGCGAACACGTTGTCGGTGACGGATTCGACCATCAGTCAAGTCGCCACGACCGTGCCCGTACAAGTCGTGCCGCAGGGGCTTGTTGCGTCCCGGTTCTTGGTGACCGTGTCGCCCTCCTCGGCGGCCATCGGGCTTGATCGGACCGTGACCGTCCGTGCGGTTGACGACGCCGGCACCCTTGTGCCGGGGTACTCCGGGACGGTTGCGATTACGACGACCGATCCGTCGGCCATACTGCCCCCGAACGCCACCCTCACGAACGGCGTCGGGACGTTCAACGTCATCCTCCGGACGATCGGCTCGCACACCATCACCGCGACCGACACGGTCAACGCCAACTTGACCGGCTCCCAAACCTCGGCGGTGAAGGGGAACGTCACGCCCTCCACCACAGTGGCCGTCGGGGCCGGGGCGACCGGGACGGTGGCCATTTACGACAACGTGGGGAACCGGAAGTTCGAGTTCACCCCGTTCCCGGGAACGCCCGGCGGCACGCGGGTGACGACTGGGGACGTGACCGGCGACGGCGTGGACGATTACATCGCCGGCACCGGCCCGGGGACGAGTACCCAGGTCGTCGTGTACGACGGGGTGACGGGCAACCAGGTGTTCTCGTTCCTCCCGTTCGAATCCACCTTCACCGGCGGCGTGTTCGTCACGGCTGGGGACGTGAACAACGACGGCATCGCCGACATTGCGATTACCCCCGACCAGGGGGGCGGCCCGCGGGTCATCCTCCTGAACGGGAAGGATTTCGTCAAACTCGCCGACTACTTCGGGATCGACGACGTCAACTTCCGCGGCGGTGCCCGGGCGGCGATCGGCGACATGAACGGCGACGGGTTCGGCGACGTGGCGGTCGGGGCTGGGTTCCTCGGCGGCCCCCGGGTTTCGGTCGCCGACGGGAAGTTGTTGCTGACCGGGCAGGTCAAGACCCTCTTCAACGACTTCTTCATCTTCAACGGCCCGGACATCGACACCCTCCGGAACGGTGTGTTCCTGGCTGTCGGGGACATCAACGGGGACGGCTTCGGCGATCTGATCGCCGGCGGCGGACCGAACGGTGGCCCCCGCGTCTTGGCCGTGGACGGGAAGAACCTCATCACCAATAACTCGGGCAGCCCGGTCAACATCGTGAACGCCTTCGTCCGCAACAACGGCGACCGCGGCGGGATTCGGATTGCCACCAAGAACCTGGACGGCGACCGGTTCGCCGACCTAGTCGTTGGCGACGGCGAGGATCTCGGCTCGACAATCACGGCCTACAAGGGGAGCACACTCGTGTCGGGCGCGTTCAACGCCCTCTACGAGACCGAGGTGTTCCCGGGCGTGAACGGCGGGGTGTTCGTGGGGTGATCGACCCTCGGTGGTGACGATATCCTTTCTTTCAGGGGAACGGCCGCGGACTGTCCGGGTCGTTCCCCGATCCATTTGAGGGCGACCGATGCGCGTGAGCGTCTGCCTGGTGACGCGAAACCATGCCCCGTCGCTGGGCCGGGCGATCCAGTCGGTGGCCCGCTTCGCCGCCGAAGTCATCGTGGCCGACACTGGGTCCACCGACGGTACGCTTCAGGTCGCCGCGGACGCCAACTGCCGAATCGTGCCGACCGAATGGGCGGATGACTTCTCGGCCGTCTGCAACGCGGCCCTGGACGCGGCCACCGGCGAGTGGGTTCTCTGGCTCAACCCCGACGAAGAATTGGAACCGGCCTCCGTGCCGCTGGTCACCTTGGCGGCTGCCGACTCGGGCGTCTTCGCGTGGCACCTTTCGGTCCGCGAGGAGCTTCGCGCGGACCGGCCGGGGCAGGGTATTTCCACGCCGCAGATTCGACTCTTCCAACGGGACGCGGCGGTCCGGTACCGCGGCCGCTTGCACCCGTGGTTCGTTCAACCCCTCGAACAAATCGCCGCCGCCCGCGGTATGATCGTCGCGAACACGAACGCCGTGATCCGCCGGCACGCCTACCTGTCGAAGTCTACTCCGGACAAGATTCGGTGGGTGGTCCGGTTGCTGGAGGCCGAACTACGGGACCGGCCCGGCCAACTCGGGTTCACGATCGAACTCGGCCGAAACTTGCTCTGGCTCAACGACCCGCGGGGGCACGACGTTTTGGACGCGGCCGCCGATGAGGTCCGGAACTCGGGTGACGCTCCGGCCCCGCCCTCGCCGTGGGTCGGCTCGCTGATCGAGTACCTGCTCACGGTGTCGTCGGAACAACGCCGGTCTTCCGTCGGCCGGGACGAGGCACGGGCGTGGGCCGCCCGGTGGTTCCCCCGGACGCCGCCGGTGGTGTGGGCCGTCGCCGGGGAGCGGTTCGCCGCGGCCGACTACGCCACGGCGGCCGACCACCTCCGCCGCCTCGTCGAGATGGGCCGAACCGGGCGGTACGACCCCGCCGGGTTCGATCCGATCATCTTCGGGACGTCGGCCGTTTTGAACCTCGGCCTCTGTTGCCTGCACCTCTCTCAATGGGATGAGGCCAAGGCGTGCTTCGCCGAAGCCCGGAACGACCCCCAACACCGGGCGGCCGCCCTCCAGGGCTACCGACTCGCGGAGACCCAACAACGCCCCGTGAGTGAATAACACCACTCACGGCCGGCGTACACGTTCGCTCGGAAGGTCGTACTCTTCATCAGGGAGGGGAACACGTTCACCGGATCGCCCGTCCGGGTTCCCTACCATACCCGCCTCCGCGCCACGGCGAAGGCGAATGCATCTGACATCGAGGGCACGTCATGAAGCGGCGCACGTTGGGAAGTTCTGGCATCGAAGTCGGCCCGCTCGCGCTGGGCGGCAACGTGTTCGGCTGGACGGCCGACGAGGCGACCTCGTTCCGCGTTCTCGACGCTTTCGTCGCCGCCGGCCAGAACCTGATCGACACCGCCGACGTGTACTCGCGGTGGGCGCCCGGCAACGGCGGCGGCGAATCGGAAACGATAATCGGCCGGTGGCTGAAGCAGAGCGGCCAGCGGGCGAACGTCGTGATCGCCACGAAGGTCGGCATGGTGATGGGGCCGGGCGAAAAGGGGCTGTCGCGGGCGTACATCCTGCGCGCGGTCGAGCGGTCGCTGAACCGATTGCAGGTGGACACGATCGACCTGTACCAGTCCCACCAAGATGACGAAGCGACGCCGCAAGAAGAAACACTCGGAGCCTTCGGCGAACTGGTCGCGAAGGGAAAGGTCCGGGCGATCGGGGCGTCGAACTTCACGGCCGAGCGGCTCGCCACCGCCCTCTGCATCAGCAAAGAGTCGAAGCTCCCCGGCTACGTCTGCCTTCAGCCGGGCTACAACCTGTACGACCGGGCCGGATACGAGTCGGGAGTGGAAATGCTCTGCCTGCGGGAGGCGCTCGCCGTCATCCCGTACTACTCGCTCGGGGCCGGCTTTCTGACGGGCAAGTATCGCTCGGCGGCGGACCTGGCGAAAGGCCCGCGCGGGGCGAAGGTCAAGAACTACCTGAACGACCGCGGCTTCCGCATCCTAGCGGCCCTCGATCAAGTGGCGGCCCGCTACCAAACGACGCCTGGGAAGGTCGCCATCGCGTGGCTGTTGGCCCGACCGAGCATCACCGCCCCCATCGCGAGTGCCACCAGCGTTGAGCAACTCCAAGATTTGATCGACGCGACCCGGCTGACGCTGGACGCGGACGCCGTAAAGTCCCTCAACGAAGCCAGCGCATGAGCGGCTCAACTTTGCACACCCGCTGTTGCATCGTCGGCGGCGGGCCGGCGGGGATGATGCTCGGGTTTCTGCTCGCCCGGGCCGGCGTTGAAGTCTTGGTCCTCGAAAAGCACGGTGACTTCCTTCGCGACTTCCGCGGCGACACGGTGCACCCCTCAACGCTGGAGGTGATGCACGAGTTGGGTCTGCTCGACGAGTTCCTCAAACTCCCCCATCAGGAAGCGCGACATCTCACGGGCTACGTTGCCGGGCAGCCGGTGACGATCGCGGACTTCTCCCACGTCCCGACGCGGTGCAAGTTTATCGCCCTCGTCCCGCAGTGGGACTTCCTGAACTTCCTGGCCGACCGTGCGAAACAGTTCCCGTCGTTCCGCTTGCTCATGCGGACCGAAGTGACGGACCTCGTCTTCGAGGGCGGCCGAACCGTCGGCGTCCGGGCAATAACGGCGGACGGGCCGCTCGACGTGCGAGCCGATCTCGTCGTCGGGGCCGACGGTCGGGGGTCGGTCATGCGGGCGTCGGCGGGGCTTGCGATCCACGACCTCGGCGCGGCGATCGACGTTCTCTGGATGCGCCTCTCGAAGATGGCCGGCGACCCCGATCAGCCGCTCGGCCGGTTCGAGAGCGGGCACATCCTGGTGATGATCGACCGCGGCGACTACTGGCAGTGCGCCTACGTCATTCACAAGGGCGGGTTCGAAGGCGTGCGACGGGCGGGCATCGAGTCGTTCCGCGCCGCCGTGGCACGGGTCGCCCCGTTCGTCGCTGACCGGGTCGGTGAACTCCGCGACTGGGACGACGTGAGGGTGCTGACCGTCCGCCTCGATCGGCTCCGCCGGTGGTGCCGGCCGGGCCTCCTGTGCATCGGCGACGCGGCCCACGCGATGTCGCCCATCGGCGGCGTGGGCATCAACCTCGCCGTCCAAGACGCTGTGGCGACGGCAAACATCCTGTCCGATCCCCTCCGGGCCGGCCCGGTTGCCGAGCGCGTTCTGCGGAAGGTGCAACAGCGGAGGGAATTCCCGACCCGCGTGACGCAGTGGCTTCAAATGATGGTGCAGAATCGCGTCATCGGCCGGGTGCTCGCGAGCCGGACTTCCCTGACGCAACCGTGGCCGGTCCGCTTGCTTCGCCGCTTCCCAATCCTGCGGCGAATCCCGGCCCGATTGGTCGGGGTCGGTGTTCGGCCCGAACACGTTCACACGAAGGAGTACCGGCCGTGAACCGATTCCTGCTCGCCGTCTTGCTCGCCACCGCTTCGACCGCATCGGCCGACGACGGTGTTTTTGTCGGCGTCGGGTACGGCGGCCGGCGAATCGTCTCGACCGACGGCAAGGCGTGGTCGATCACCGCCGAGTGGGCGGAGAAGGGGGGCGACGACAGCGACAATCTGCTCAGTGTCGTCTTCGCACAGGGGAAGTTCGTCGCGGTCGGCGGCGGCACGCCGAAGCGCGACAAGGCCGTCGGCGGGCACATCCTCACCTCGAAGGACGGCCGCGAGTGGAAGGAAGTTCACACGGCGAAGTTCCGCGTCCACCCGGTCCTGTACGGTAACGACCGCTTCGTCGCTGGCGGACCGAACCGCAATTTCCTCCACTCGGCCGACGGCGAGACCTGGAAGGACGGGGCGAAGCTGACCGAGGGCAAGGCGAGCCACTTTCGGCACGGGGCGTTCGGCAACGGCGTCTTCGTGTTCATCGGCAACGCCGGCGGCAACAGCCCGACGACGTGGGTGGCCGTCACGAAGGACGGCGAGAAACTCGATCACATCGCGATCGACCTGCCCGTGGTCCGCGACCTGACGTTCGCCAACGGCCGGTTCGTCGCGGTCGGCCCGGACGGGTTGCGGATGACTTCCGCCGACGGGGTCAAGTGGGAGCACACCGTCAAGCAGGACGGCTTGGAGTTGAACTCGGTCGTCTGGACGGGCGAGCAGTTTCTGGCGTCCGGCGGGAAGACACCGTTCACCTCGAAGGACGGTGTGACCTGGGCAGCCCACCCGAAAGCGATTCCGTGCCACGTCCTCTCCGTGGAGAAGGGCGCCTTCGTCGGCACGAGTTGGCCGGGCCAGATGTGGCATTCCGCCGACGGCCTCGACTGGAAGAAGTGTGCCACCACGACGCCGAACGGCATCAACAAGGTCGTCTACGGCGTGCCGGGCACAGTCCGGAAATAACGTCCCTCGGGCAAAATGCCTGAATCGGGCGGCAACTTGACAAATCCCGGTCGGTCGCGTATCGAATAAGGTAGTAGAAGCCGAGTTCCCGGATCACCATCGGGAAACGGGGGACCCAATTGGGTCGGGCGCAAGGCCGACCTGGGGGCGAACGCGGGCAACCGCGAGGGTACGTTCAAGCCCTAGCCCGTCAGCTAACCTCGTAGGCGAGCCGCGGCATGGTGCCGCGGCGGATTTGAACGGGCAATCCCGTCCCCGCGCCGACGCGCACTTGCCCGCACTCTTTTCCCGTTAACCCCATGATCGCCGCACGAATTCCGTGTGCGTTTCCTTCCGATCGTCGATTCTTCCGGCCGCCTTCCTCCGTTCTGTCACCGCCGTAGCGGTTTTGTCTTCTGCATACCGTTACGCCGCCCCCGCCGTTGTGAGGGCGCCGCGGGAACCCACGCCCTGAGGGAGAATTCCGATGAGCTTGCGCCACGTTATGAGTGCCGTGTTGCTCTTTGCGGCGTCCGCCGGGTGGGCATTCGCCCCGCTGCCCACGGGGTCTTCTGACCGCCCCGCAGTTCTGCGACAACTGACCGACCGCCTCGGCGTGCTCCCGCCCGTTTGTGTCTTGCTCGGCGTCGCCGCATTGCTCGCCGGAATGCACAGCCGCCCCGACGGGGAAGCCTCTTGAACGCGAACACCATCCCTGGTGGAAAGAGCCGGCCGACGAACAGCATCTTGACGCCGCTGGGGGATTGTGTATGAAAGAGGGAGAAGGGCGCTTAGCTCAGTTGGCTAGAGTACTACATTGACATTGTAGGGGTCACTGGTTCAAATCCAGTAGCGCCCATTCCTTCTAATTGACCCCGGTTGACACGAGTCACCGGGGTTTGTCTTTTCCTCTCAGTTCCAAGCGATTCCACAACTTTTGTCAAATCCTGTATTATCGGCTTCTGTCTCCGTCGGCTTTTGCACCAAATCTTCACAGCCGTTCGCGGCCTTGTCGAAATCTCGGTCCACCGTCTGAAGGTAATGATCGAGGGCGACCTTCGGCGTGTGACCGATCCACGATACGACAACGTGAAGCGGGAAGTCTTGAGCCAGGTCCGATTCGCAGGACGCCCGCATGTTGTGGAACAACCGCGGCCACAACTTCCGCCCGGCCCGACGTATGACCTTCAGGAACTGCGTGCGGAGGTTGGCGTTGGCCGACCCCTAGGGCGTGTTCGCGGCCGCCCGATAGCCGGTCCCCGTGGCCCGCCCACGACGTACTCTTCGCCCCGGCCTGTCAGCCGGAAGGCTTCCTCAAGGTATGGCCGCAGTTCCTTGAAGATGGGAATGACCCGGAACGCTTTCCCTTCGAGGTGTTCCGTTTTGGGCGAGGGGACGGCCATGCGGTTCACTCTGCGCTACCACGCAGAACTCCCCGCCCGCGTTCGTTTTGTTGCGATCGGCCTCGGCGTCGGCGACGTGGCGTTCGTCCGTTGCACGGTCGAAACCGTCCGTGTTGCGGCCGGACCGGAAAACCGTTTCGACACGCCGAAGGAGTCGGACCCGCATCCCGGTGCAATTCCTGCTCGCAAAGAAGGACGGGACGCGAGACCGAGTTGACGAATCGATTCCCCTCGCACTTCATCGACCCCAGTTTGTTAAGTCGCCCGAGCCCACTCTGTCAAATGACGGCCACTCATACGTCCGGCAATTCCAGACCCACAAGTTGCGATTCTTCACGTCTTTAGCTCTAAAAACGGCAGGGACGAATCGGAACGTCGGATGTCGGATGTGACCAAGTAGCATCGCTCAAGGGTTACCACGCCTTGCGTTAGATCACATTGTTTGTCATCTTGGTAATCGTGTTGCCGATCTTGAGTCTCAAGGTGGTGACATCCGGGTCGTGTGTCGACCTGCCGGTCCGGAACTTTTGGTCACAGGAAAGGGAGAGATGAGGATCCGATTCTTCTACGCCGTGGCCGGCGTCGTGGCGCTCCTCGGTGCCGGCTGTACCCGGACCGAACCACCGGCGTACCCGGTCGAGTTCGAGGTGCAGGTGCTCGGCAAGCCGGCCGCGGGCGCGACGGTCGTGCTGCACCCGGTCGGCAAGGCCGATCCGAAGGTCCCCCTGCCGACCGGGCGGGTGGACGCCGCGGGCACGGTCAAACTGAGCACGTTCGCCCACGAGGACGGCGCCCCGCCGGGCGAGTACGCCGTCACCATCGAGTGGCGGCCCGAAGTCGTCGTCACCGTCGGGTCGGACAAGATCACCGAGTTCGCCGCCGACAAGTTGAAGGGCAAGTACGGCAAGCCGACCGCCCCCGCCGCCCCCCGCGTCACCGTGAAGAAGGAACCCAACAAACTGCCCCCGCTGCAACTCTAACCCCGACCCCGTTCCGAAAGGACTGTCATGAATCGCAACCGCCGCGCCTTTACGCTGATCGAACTCCTGGTCGTCATCGCCATCATCGCGATCCTGATCGGCCTGCTCCTGCCGGCCGTCCAGAAAGTTCGCGAGGCCGCCTCCCGGATCAAGTGCACGAACAACCTCAAGCAGCTCGGCCTGGCGTTCCACAACTACGAGAACACGAACGGCAACTTCCACTCGTCGGTCAACCGGCAGATCAACACCGGCGACCCGACGCCGACGCAGTTGTCGTACATGTGCTGGCTGCTGCCGTACATCGAGCAGGGGAACGTGCACGTCAACCTGAACTACTTCAGCGGGTGGAACAACGACCCGGTCAACACGCCCCTCGGGGCGATCCCGATCAAGATCGACATCTGCCCGTCGACCAGCCCGGAGGTCCGCGTCGGCCTGTACAACAACGGCGGGAGTAACGTGTTCGCGTACGGGGATTACGTCCCGGTCGAGCGGGTGGACGCGACCGCGCCGGGGGCCGAGGTCACGTTCGTGGCCGGGTCGAAGTCGCAGGGGTACGGCATCCTGTCGAACATCAACCGGTCGGCGGCCGGGGCGACGGTGTACACCGAGGGCATCTACACCCGGAAGGTGACCGACGTCACCGACGGCACGGCCAACACGATCCTCCTGGTCGAGGACACCGGCCGGCCGCAGTGGTACAAGGCCGGCAAGGCGTTCAGCAACCCGGACACGAACCCGACCGGCGGCGGGGCGTGGATCCGGCCGAGCGCCAGCGAGATCGCGAGTTTCACCGGCATCTCCTACGACGGCGAGACGGTCCCGGGGCCGTGCGCCGTGAACTGCTCGAACAACCAGCAGCCGTACTCGCTCCACACCGGCGGGCTGAACCTGCTGTTCGCCGACGGCTCGGTCAAGTTCGTCAACAGCACCATTACCGTTCGGACGTTCGCCGCCCTCGTCACGTTCGGCGGCGGCGAAATCTTGGCCGACTACTGAGGGATGTGCCCCGCCGCGGGGCCGTTCCGGCCCCGCGGCGGGGTTCGTGTGAACCCGATCCCGCCCGACCCTTCGTTGAGAATCCCGTCGTGACCCGCATCCGCAACGCCCGCGTGCTGTCGGCCGCCCTCCCGATCACCGTCCTGATCTTGGCCGGCACGGCTTACGCCGACCCGGTACTGGCCGAGTCGCTGGGCCTGGACGTGTGGGAGGTCGGCCGGCTGGAGAACGACCTGAGGGCCGCCGAGGCGTGCGGCGACCGCTTGGAGGCCGAATTCCAGAGCCTCCAGGAGTTGATGGCCGTCAACGACGTCATCCTGGCCGACGTGGCCGCCGGTCGGTTGGAGTTGTCCGCCGCGGCGAGGCGGAAGTGGGAGTTGAACCGGCACCGACCGACGATTCGGGATCACCTCAACCGGCACTGCCGGGGCCGGACGGGCGAGGAGAAGGTGGCCCACGACTTGTGCCGCCGGATCGGTCAGGAGTACCGGGCCGCCCCGGACTTCGACGCCCTCGTGCAGCGATTACACGCCGAGTACGAGACGGCGTACCACGCCCCGCTGCCTGGGGTGAACGCCGTCATGGGCGAAGGGACGACGGGACGCCTTTTCGGAAGACGCGGGCGTTGAACGCGATGACGACGCGGTCGCGAGTGCCCTCGTACGGTAGGCCACTGTGGCGGAGGTGGGACGGGAACAGGACGAGCATCCCGTCCTCGATCGGGGCATCGAGTTCTTCGAACAAATAGGCATTCCCGGCATCTCGGTAGCCCAGGGTTAGTGGCGTGTAGAATCGCGTGCCGCCGTTCGGGGCTCCGCCGCCGTGGGCGGGGCCGCTATCGCCCACCTGGAGGTAGTAAATCCCGCACCACGAGCAATTCGGGTGCAGGTGGGCGTCGTGAAACCCGCCGCGGTTCGTGATGTGGAACCAACTCTCCACGACAGCCAAGTCCAGCTCCTGCGGTTGGACGCGGCCGCCTTCGACATGGCAGACGGCGGCGGCCAGACTCTGACTGATGAACCCGAGCAACTTCGCCAAGCCGGGGTTGGGCTTGGTGAAGAGGTCGAAGTTGCTCTCGTAGATGCCGGCGGGTGACTTGGCCCGCACGGCCACCCCGCTCGCGATGTTCGTCGGCTGGGCGGCCCGTTGTTCGCAGAGGAAGGCCAGTAATCTGGGGGCTTCGAGCGGGTGCTCGGCCCACCGGCGGTGAAAGAACACCGTTGGCCAGCACATCTCGGCCGTCAGGTCGAACGGCGAAGTCGTAGACATCGGCGGAAACTCCCTGACACGAGTGACTGTGCGGCCGGTCGGCCCGTTCGCACCCACGTCGAGACTAGCGATCACACCCCGATTCACAAGTTCGGGCCATGAAACACAGGCCCCGCGAACGGTGGAAGTGGGTTCGGTGATGTTTTGGTGAACCCTCTTCCCGGGGCCGCGATGGCAAGTATTTTTACGCCTGCGGCCGCGGACTCGGACCGGGGTTCGCGTTTGCCCGCGAACTTCTCTGCTCCGGAAAGTTGACTGGGCCATCTTGTCGATTCGTCGCCGCGGGCTCGCAGATGCCTACGGCTGTTCAGGTGGTTCACCGCTATCGAGACAAGTTTGTGCTGACCCTGAAAGCTCTCCGAGCCGCCGTTTGCTCTGAAGCTCGCCTGTCATCAACCGCGTGTCGTTCGTGGTAGGGCCGGCTGGACAGGGATCAAGAAGCTTAGGCCGATCGATGTCCGCTTTCGCTTTCGAGCGTCTGCACTCATTTCAGGCATTCCGGACGCTTGAGCACGATCAACGCCTCAATTGATACACCTGCCACAAAAATCATCACACAACTTGCCAGATCTCTTCACCGACCCTTCGCGGGTTCTTCTTGTTCGATTTGATAATGACCCCCACGACCAGGTGACTCGCCGCCAAAGAGTTGCCGGAAAGTGCCTTGCGCCCCACCCGGAGACTCTCGCCCATGCGACCATTTTGGCTGCGATCTATTTTCGACAACAAGTCCACCCGCCGCCCCCTCGCACGCAAGAGTCTCCCACAACTTCGGATCGAGAACCTCGAACCGCGTGACGTGCCGGCCGTCATCGATCTGACCGGCGGCGTGCTCACGTATACGGCCGGTGCGGGCGTCAACAACAGCGCCTCGGTGTCTATCTCCGGCGGGAACTTCGTCGTCACCGACGCGGGCGAAACGATCGACCCGTCGGGTGTCTCGGGAGCTACGGTCAACAACCCGAACTCCATCAACGTCCCCACGGCCGGCGTGACCTCCGTCGTGCTGAACCTCGGCGACGGGACGGACGCCATCGCCACGGCTGGGGCGGTCGTCGCCGACCAAACCCTGACGATCAGCAACACGGGCACCTCCCTGTCGATTGGCGGGCCGGTCCGAACGGCCCCACCGGCGACCAACCCCGCGAGCACCGGCAACATTGTTATCACCGGCACCAACCAGGTGTCGCTGACGAACGGTGCCCAAATCGGCGGGACGGTGACTTCGGCAGGCAACGTCGCTCCGACGTCGACTTACACCATTGCCAACCAGACGACCGGCACCGTCAGCATTAGTGCGAACACGGACGGCACGGGGACGGAAGGGTTCAATCAGGGCGGCGGGTGGATCATTACGAACAACACGACGGCCGCCGCCGCCGCCGTGACGGTTGGCGGGACCGGCGACGCGACGATAGGCCTCGCCGCGGTCGGGTCTACGACGGCTTCGTCCGCGAAGTACACGGTGACGGCCAACGGCGGGAACATTCTGTGGAGTTCGGACTCCGCCCTTGGCGGGTCGTTCGCCACCAACAATTCTTACCGGGGGTTGGCAAACGGCGGGACGGCCATTACCGCCGCTATCAAGGCAAACGCCCTCGTACTGACTACGTCCGGCGGCGGCAGCGTCGGTTCCGACACGCGACCGATTCAGACGGTCGCCCCGGTTTCCGGGTCGACGGCGAACCTGACGGCCGGTGGCGGCGGTGCCTACCTCGTCGACTGGGGCACCCCGTTGACGCTCAGCGGCGCGACCGCGACGGGCTCCGGCGACATCCGGGTCGTGACCGCGAACGTCGGCGGGCACAACTTGATCGTCGCCGGCAACGTCAAGACCGCGACCGGGAACATCTACCTGGCCTCGGACGACAACCTGGCCGTCAACGCCGGGGTCACGATCGGCGGGTCCGGGTTCAGCGGCACGGTCTGGATGCAGGCCAACCGCGACCAGGGCACGGCCGGTCAGACGTTCACGATGAACACTACGGCGGCGATCGTCACGAGTAACACGACGAACACGGTCACGGCTAACCGCACGCCGGCGACGCAGGCCGTGTACCTGGACATCTCCGGCGACACCGGCACGCCGTCGGCCCTGACCGTCGGCAACATCACGGTCGGCAACGGCGGGCGAATCGTCATCGACGCCATCCCAAACGGCGTCGTTAACGAGGCCGGCAAGATCGTCATGGCCGCGGCGACCAACGTCCTGAGTGCCGGCACTACGGGGACGATCGACCTGAATGCGGCTATCACCGCGGCGACGGTGGCCGATGTCATTGGCACGTCGGCCATTCCGGTCAAGGTGGCTGGCGGCAATGTGGTCGTCGGTGCGAACTTCGGCAATGCCTACGTTACCGGGACGGCCGCCACGGGCTTTGCCGCGACCGGAACGGCCACGGTCACGCAGACGACCACCGGCGGATCGCTCAACTTCTCCACGACCGCCGGTGTGCTCACCGTCAGCGGGCCGATCACTAACGCCGTCAGCGGCGTGGTGAACCTGACCAGCACGGCGGCCGGTGGCGGTGTGAACATTGCCGCCCTGGTCGGCAGTGCGACGACTGGGCTGGTCACCATCAACGCCGGCACCAACCCGGCCACGCTGGCCTCGACCCTGACGCTGTTCCCCACCTCGAAGATCGCCGTCACTGCGGCGGGAGGCGGACTGGTCGTTGGCGCGAACGGCGTGGTCGTCGGGTCTGGTGTCACAACGAACGCCCTGCCGCTCACGGTCCAGTCGGGCGGCGTCGTCAGCCCGGCCGACGTGAGTGTGACGGGTACACTGACGATCGGTAACCTTGCGGTCGGCACCGGCGGGATTCTGCGGATCGACCTGAACACCCCCGCCTCCTTCGACGTGGCGAATGTCAACGGCACGGTGAACGTAACCGGCGGCACGCTGCAGATGTTCGCCAACGGGACGCTGAGCGTCAACGACTCGTTCGTGATCGTCAACAACGACGGCACGGGCGACGCCGTAACCGGCCAGTTCGTCGGCGGCACGACGGTGTCGGCCGTGAACGACCCCCGGTACGTGTTCACGATCAACTACGCCGGCGGCGACGGCAACGACATCGTCGCCACCGTGTCGTCGATCGTCACCACGTCCCTGTTGGACGTGACTTCCGGCGGCGTAGCCTTGTTCGCGTCGGGCAACGGGCTAGACAACAACCTCGCCGTCACGCAGTCTGGCGGCACGTACAGCGTTACCGACACGTCGGGGCCGATCGCCTTGTCGGCTGCCGCCGTGGCGGCCGGGTGGAGCGGCAACAACACGACGACCGTGAGTGGCCCGACCGCCGGCATCACCGGCCTGACGTTCAGCCTGAACTCCGGAGCCGACACGCTCAACGCCGTGGACGCCGGGGCCGTGCCGCTGGCGATCAACGGCGTCGGCACGATCGCCGTCGCGGGAACCGTAGCGTCCACTGCCTCGATCGCCATCGGCGGTGTGACGAACATCACCGGCAGCGGGACCGGGTTGCTGCAGGCGCCGACGCTCAATCTGACAGCACCAAACGGCGTTGGGACGACCGGCCAGCGGGTGGGGACGAAGGCGGCGACGATCATCGCCACGGTGGGGGCCGGCGGTCTCTTCCTCGCCGAGGCCGACGGGGCCGACGTGACCGCGACCGCCACTGGGGTGGGGAACGTCGATATCTCTAACACGACCGGCACGCTGAACGTCGCGGGGGCGACGAGTACCGTGGCCGGCAACATCGCGCTCTCCAGCGGCGACGCCGTCACACTGAGCGCGAACCTGAACGCCGGGTCCGGCACGATCACAATCGCGGCCAACACCGACGGGGCCGGCAGCCAGGGGTACGACCAGAAGGCCGCGTCGATCACCACCACGAACACCACCGCCGCCGGCGTTTCCATCATCGTGAACACGGCCGGCGGCGGGACCGGCAACGCGGTCATCGGTCAGGGGTCGATCGGCAGCAACACCGGCGGCGGATACACGGTTGCCGCCAACGGCGGCAGCGTCTTGTGGACGGCCGACCCGGCCTACGCGGCGTTCGACGCGTCCTTTACCGGGTTGCTGAACGGCGGCAGCAACACCGAGACGCTGAAGGCGTTCGCGTACAACTTCACGACGGGGGCTGCCGGGTCGGTGGGAACCGACGCTCGCCCGCTCCAACTCGACAACTACGGGACCAACGGGACTCCTGCCGCCGTCGCCAACCTGACTGGGACGACCGGCAGCGGCGGCTTCTACGCCGTCGGGTGGGACGCGGCCGGCAGCCATGACCTGACGACCGGGGTTATCACCGCCCAGGGGGCGGGCGGCATCCGTGTCGCGACCGGCAACGCTGGCGGGCACAACCTGTATGCCATCGGCAACATCTCCACCGGGTCGGGCACGATCTACCTGGCCGCGGACGACGTGCTGGGCATCGGGCCGAACGTGACGATCGGCGGGGCCGGGTTCAGCGGCACCGTCTGGTTGCAGGCCAACCGCGACCAGGGCACGGCCGGCCAGGCGTTCACGATGGACGCCACTTCGGCCGTCGTCACGAGCAACACCACGAACACGGTCACGGCTAACCGCACGCCGGCGACGCAGGCCGTGTACCTGGACATCTCCGGCGACCAGGGGACGCCGTCGGCCCTGACAGTCGGCAGCCTGACGGCCGGCGACGGCGGGCGGATCGTGGTGAACGCCATCCCGAACGGCATCGCGCTGGAGGCCGGCCGGATCATCGCGGCCGCCGCCGCGAACGTTCTGAACGCCGGGCCGACTGGGACAGTTGAGTTGATCGCCGGTATTACCACCCCCGCCGCGGGTGACGCTGTCGGCACGACGGGCACGACGCCACTGCCAGTCCGAGTGGCGGGCGGTAACGTGGTCGTCAACACTAACTACGGCAACGTCCTACTCGCCTCCGACGCGGCGGCGAGCGTGACCGTCAGCGAGACGGCGGTCATTTCCGGGCAAACGGCCGGCCCGCCGATGATCAACCTGACGACGACTGCGGGGGCACTCACCGTGGCCACTCCGCTTGGCAACGTCAGCGGTGGAACTGTGAGCCTGACCGGGGCCGCGGGCGTCGTCCTGAACGCGCAACTCGGTAACGCCGCGACGGGCGCGATCGCCGTCAATGGGCCTCTGTCCGGCAGCGGCAATATCGTCCTCGGCACGGGCGGCCTGACCGTCACGCAGGACACCGATTCCACCTTCGGCGGTTCGATCGCTGGCTCCCAGTCGTTCGTCAAAGCCGGTATCGGCACGCTCGCCCTCACCGCGGCGAACGCCTACGGCAACACGAGCGTCTCGGCCGGCCGCCTCTACGTCTCGAACGCCGCCACGGCGGGCGCGCTGACCGTCGCCGATGGAGCGACCTTCGGCGGGGCGGCCACCGTCGGTGCGACGGGCGTCGCCGGCACGCTACAGCCCGGCGGACCCGGAACGGGCACGGCGGTTCTCAACACCGGCGACGTGTCGTTCGGGGCGTCCGGGGCACGGGTCTTGGCCGTCGATCTCAACGGCACCGGGTACGATCAGGTCAACGTGGTTGGCAGCGTGGACCTGACCGGGGCAACTCTGACCCCAACTCTCGGATCCGGCTACAAGCCCGCACTCAACACCAAGTTCGCGATCATCTCCAACGACGGCACGGACGCCGTCACGGGCACGTTCGCCGGCTTGGCGGAAGGCGCGACGTTCGTCCTCGACGGCCGAACGTACACGATCAGCTACGTCGGCGGGGACGGTAACGACGTTACACTCACGGTCACACAAATTGCGGGGGCGGCCCCGATCAACACGGTCCCCGGCCCGCAGTCCGGATTCGAGGACACCGATCTGGTGTTCTCCACCGCGAACGGCAACCTGATTTCCGTCGCCGACGCCGGCTTGAGCACGCCGATCAAGATCACGATCACCGCCACTCACGGCGTACTCACCCTCTCGGGAACGGCCGGCCTCTCGTTCACCACTGGCGACGGCACGGCCGACCCGGCGATGACGTTCACCGGAAGCCTTGCCTCCGTCAACACCGCCCTGGCCGGGTTGCGGTTCACGCCCGATTCGAACTACAACGGCACCGCGGCCGTCTCCATCACTTCGGACGACCTGGGGGCGTTTGGCGCGGCTCAGACCGACAGCGACTCCGTAGCTGTGACCCTGGCGGCGGTCAACGATGTCCCCTCGTTCACCCTGCCCACCACGAACGTGCCGCTGCCAGCGAACCCCGGAGCCCAGACGCTGACCGGCTTTGTCACGGGCATCTCGGCCGGCCCCACCGATGAGGCCGGCCAAACGCTCACGTTCCTCGTATCGAACGACAACGCCGGCCTGTTCTCGGTCGCCCCGACGATCAGTGCGAACGGCACATTGACGTTCACCGTTGCCGCGGGCGCGAGTGGGACCGCCACGGTTACGGTTCGCCTCATGGACAACGGCGGGACCGCGAACAGCGGGGTGGATACGTCTGCCGCTCAGACGTTCACGATCATGGTCGCGGCCCCCACGGCCACGACGACGGCTGTGACCGGCAATGCAGGCGCGTCGGCCGTCTACGGCACCGCCATCACGTACACGGCCACGGTCACCGCGGCCGGCGGAACGGTTTCGCCCACGGCCGGCAGCGTGAGCTTCTTCGACAACGGCGTCTTGCTCGGTACGGCCACCACGATCTTCAGCAGCGGCAGCGGGTTCGCGACGTTCACGTACACCTCGATGCCCACCCAACTCCAAGTGAACGGCGGCGCGGCCCACGTCATCACCGCGACCTACACGCCCGGGTCCGGCTTCGCGACCAGCATGAGTTCCGGGGCGGGCAACTTCTCCCAGGCGATCACGCCCGCTTCGCTCACGATCGTGGGCCTGTCCGGGAATAACAAGACTTACGACGCGACCACCGCCGCCACCTTGAACACGGTTGGTGCGATGCTCACCGGGGTCTTCAGCGGGGACACGGTTAGCCTAGTCAGTTCCGGGGCTACGGGTACGTTCGCCAACAAGAACGTCGGCACGGGAATCGCCATCACGCTCGGCGGGTTGAGCCTGTCCGGGACCGCCGCCGGGAACTACGTGCTGACCCTCCCGGCGATCACGGCCGACATTACCCCCGCCTCGCTCACGGTGGGCGGTGTGACGGCCGGCAACAAGGTGTACGACACCACGACCACGGCCTCGATCGACACCGCGGGGGCCATGCTCATCGGCGTCGTCAGTGGCGACATGGTCAGCCTGATGACTTCCGGTGCGACAGGGTCGTTCGTCACGAAGAATGCCGGCACGAACGTCTTGGTGACCGTCGGTGGCGTGAGCATCGGCGGTGCCGACGCCGGGAACTACGTGTTAGGCCAACCGACGACCACGGCGACCATCACGCCCGCGATGCTGACAGTGATGGGCGTGACCGCGAACGGCAAGGTGTACGACGCGACCACCACGGCCACCTTGAACACGTCAGGTGCGAACTTGACCGGGGTGTTGGGCAGCGACGACGTGGGCCTCAACAGCGTCGGGACGGGCACCTTCGCGACGAAGAACGTGGGCACCGGCATTGTGGTGACCGTGAACGGCCTGAACCTGACCGGGACGGATGCGGGCAACTACTCCTTGAACCAACCGACGACCACGGCGACCATCACGGCTGCGATGCTGACGGTCTCCGGCATCACGGCTGGCAACAAGGTGTACGACGCCACGACCGCGGCCGCGTTGGATAAGACGGGAGCCATGCTCGTCGGTGTCTTCGGCGGGGACATGGTCACCCTCATGACCTCAGGGGCGACCGGAGCCTTCTCGTCCAAGAACGTGGCGAATGGCATCGGAGTGACGATTAGCGGTCTGACGATCGGCGGGACCGACAGTGGGAACTACGTCCTGACCCAGCCAGCGACGATGGCCAACATCACGCCGGCGACGCTGACGGTCACGGGCGTGACGGCCGGCGACAAGGTGTACGACGCGACCACGAACGCCGTGGTGAACGCGAGCGGGGCTGTTCTGGCGGGCGTTCTCGGCAGTGACACCGTCTCGTTGGACAAGACCATGCCTACGGGCACCTTCGCGACGAAGAACGTCGGATCGAACATCGCGGTGACTGTCGGCGGTTTGGCCATCGGGGACACGGACGCCGGGAACTATGTCCTGACGCAGCCGACGACGATGGCCAACATCACCCCGGCGACGCTGACGGTCAATAACGTCACCGCGAGCGACAAGGTGTACGACGCGACCACCGCCGCTTCCGTGAACGCGAGCGGGGCCGTGCTGGTCGGGGTTCTCGGTGCGGATACGGTCGGTTTGGTCAGCTCCGCGGTGGCGGGTTCGTTCGCCAACAAGAACGCCGGCACCGGCATCATGGTGACCGTCGCCGGTCTGACCCTCGACGGCACGGACGCTGGGAACTACGTCCTGACGCAGCCGACGACAATGGCCAACATCACCCCGGCAACGCTGACGGCGAACGGGGTGATGGCGAGCGACAAGGTGTACGACGCGACCACGACCGCGTCGATCACCACCGGCGGGGCCAGTTTGGGCGGCGTTTTCGCGGGCGACATGGTCACGATTCTGTCTTCGGGCGCGATGGGCACGTTCGCCAACAAAAACGTCGGCACCGGCGTCATGGTGACCGTCAGCGGTCTGAGCCTGGGCGGCACCAACGCCGGGAACTACGTTCTGACCCAACCGACCACGTCTGCCAACATCACGCCCGCTTCCTTGACGGTGACCGGGGCGACCGCGAGCGACAAGGTGTACGACGCCACCACGACGGCGACGATCAACTTCAGCGGGACGATCTCCGGCGTGCTCGGCTCGGACAATGTCAGTCTCAACAGTGGCGCGACGGGGACGTTCGCCAACAAGAATGTCGGCACCGGCATCATGGTGACTGTCAACGGGTTGACGCTCAGCGGTACGGACGCCGGGAACTACGTCCTGACGCCGACGACCACGTCGGCCAGCATCACCCCAGCGTCGCTGACGGTGATGAACGTCACCGCGAGCGACAAGGTGTACGACGCGACCACCGCCGCTTCCGTGAACACGGGCGGGGCGGTCCTCTCCGGGGTTCTCGGTGCGGACACGGTCGGTTTGGTCAGCTCCGCGGTGGCGGGTTCGTTCGCCAACAAGAACGCCGGCACCGGCATCATGGTGACCGTCGCCGGTCTGAGCTTGGACGGCACCGACGCTGGGAACTACGTCCTGACCCAGCCGACGACGATGGCTAACATCATCCCGGCGACGCTGACTATCACGGGTGTGACGGCCGCGAACAAGGTGTACGACGCGACTACCGCCGCCGCCGTCAACGCGACGACAGCCGTTCTGTCTGGCGTCCTCGGCGGTGACAACATCAGCCTGCTGTCGGGCGGGGCGACCGGGGTGTTCGTGACGAAGAACGCCGGCACCGGCATCACGGTGGCCGTCTCCGGCTTGAGCCTGGGCGGGACGGACGCGGTCAACTATGTACTCACGCAGCCGACCGCGATGGCGAACATCACGCCGCGGACGCTGACCGTGACGGGTGTCACCGCGGGCAACAAGGTGTACGACGCGACCACCGCGGCTTCCGTGAACGCCGGAGGGGCCGTCCTCTCCGGCGTCCTCGGCAGTGACAACGTCATCCTCGCGGGTAGTGGCGCGACCGGCACGTTTGCATCGAAGAACGTCGGCACCGGCATCGCCGTCACGGTCGCCGGACTGGCCATCGGCGGTGGGGACGTGGGCAATTATGTGCTCACCCAGCCGACCGCACCGGCAGACATCACCCCGGCCACGCTGACGGTGACGGGCGTCGCCGCAGGCAACAAGGTGTACGACGCGACCACCGCTGCGGCGATCAACGCCACCGGGGCGATCCTCGTCGGCGTCTTCACCGGGGATGCCGTGACCGTTTCCACCGGCGGCGCGACCGGGGTGTTCGTGTCGAAGAACGTGGGGGCTTCCGTCGCGGTCGCCGTGAGCGGCCTGACGATCGCCGGTTCCGACGCCAGCAACTACGTGCTGACGCAGCCGATCACCACTGCGAGTATCACGCCGAAGGCCGTTACGGTGACCGGCGTAACGGCGGGCAACAAGGTGTACGACGCGACCACCGCCGCACCGGTCAATGCCGGCACGGCCGCCTTGTCCGGTGTCCTCGGCGGTGACAACGTCACGCTCGCGAGCGGTACCGCGACCGGCACGTTCGCCACCAAGAACGTCGGTACCGGCATCGCCGTCACGGTGCTCGGCCTCGGCCTGAACGGCGCGGACGCGGGTAACTACTCGCTGACGCCGCCGACGGCGGCCGCGAACATCACGCCGAAGGTCCTGACCGCCACCGGCGTCACGGCCGCCGACAAGGTGTACGACGCGACGACGACGGCCACCTTGACCACCGGCGGGGCTGGCCTCGTCGGCGCGTTCGCCGGGGACGCCGTTGGCCTTGTCACTTCGGGGGCGACGGGCAGCTTCGCCACGAAGAACGTCGGGGCGAACATCGCCGTGACCCTCAGCGGCTTCGGCCTGAACGGTGCGGACGCAGGGAACTACACGCTGACGCCGCCGACGGCGGCCGCGAGCATCGCGCCGAAGGCCCTGACCGTGGCCGGGGTGACGGCGGGCGACAAGGTGTACGACGGCACGACGGCCGCCAACGTCGGCACCGGCGGGGCGACCCTCACGGGCGTTCTCGGTGGCGACGCCATCACGTTGAACTCGACCGGTGCGACGGGGGCGTTCGTCACCAAGACGGCCGGAACGAATCGGGCAGTCGTTGTCTCCGGCCTCACGGTAGGCGGTGCGGACGCGGGGAACTACACGCTGACGCCGCCGACGGCGGCCGCGAGCATCGCGCCGAAGGCCCTGACCGTGGCCGGGGTGACGGCGGGCGACAAGGTGTACGACGGCACGACGGCCGCCAACGTCGGTACCGGCGGGGCGACCCTCACAGGCACGGTGGCCGGCGACTCAGTCGCCCTCAACGGCGGGGCGGCAACGGGCACCTTCGCCACGAAGAACGTCGGGGCCAATGTTCCGGTTGCGATCGCCGGCCTCGGCTTGACCGGGGCTGACGCGGGGAACTACATCGTCGCCCAACCAACCGCAGTCGCGACCATCACCCCGCGGGCCATCACCGCCACCGGCGTGACGGCTGCTGACAAGGTCTACGACGGCACAACGGCCGCCGCGATTGGTGTAGGCGGGGTGGCCCTCTCCGGCGTGGTGTCCGGTGATACGGTCGCACTCGCGGCGAGCGGGGCGACGGGCACATTCGCGTCCCGGAACGCCGGGGCGAACGTTTCCGTCACGGTGAACGGCCTGGGCCTCGCCGGTGCCGACCGCGGGAATTACACCCTCACCCAGCCGACGGCCGTCGCCACCATTACCCCCCGATCGGTCGCCCTCACCGGGGTGGCGGTTGCCGACAAGGAATACGACGGCACGACCGCCGCCACCTTGAATACCACGGGGGCGGTGCTCGCCGGCACGGTGGCCGGCGATACGGTGGCCGTGGCCACGGCAACAGCAACCGGCAGCTTCACAACCCGGAACGCCAGCACGGGCATTCCGGTTGCGATGAGCGGCCTGACCCTCACCGGCGTCGACGCGAGCAACTACTCACTCGCCGTTCCCACCGTCGCCGGGCGAATCACGCCGCGGGCCATCACTGTCACCGCGGTGGCCAACTCGCGGCCGTTCGACGGCACCACGGCGGCCGAATCGATCCCGGTCGTGACCACGGGGAGTCTCGTCACCGGTGACACGGCCACGTTCAACGAAACTTACGACACACCCGCGATCGGCACCGGCAAGACACTCACGCCGGCCGGCGAGATCAGCGACGGGAACGGCGGCGGCAACTACGCCATCACCTTCGTCCCGGTCGCGGCCGGCGAGATCGTGCAACGGTTCCTCGCCCCGGCGGTGACGGCCGTCGCCACCGGCAACGGGGTGATCGTGTTGAACGCCGACGGGTCGGTGCGGGCGATGCCGCGGACCATCGGAACCTCGTTCGGCGGCGGGGTGCGGCCGGCCGTCGGGGACGTGAACAACGACGGCGTCCCGGACACGGTCGTCGGCAGCGGGCCGGGCCGGGCCACGCTCGTCCAAATCTTCGACGGGACGACCGGGGACGAAGTGGCGTCGTTCCAGCCGTTCGAGGCGTCGTTCACCGGCGGCGTGTTCGTCACCCTCGGCGACCTGGACGGCGACGGCAAAGCGGATATCATCGTCACCCCCGACGAGGGCGGCGGCCCGCGGGTGACGGTGTACAGTGGGGCCGATCGCCGGGTGATGGCCAACTTCTTCGGCATCGACGACCCGAACTTCCGCGGCGGCGCTCGGGCGGCCGTCGGCGACATCAACGGCGACGGTCGCCTCGACCTGCTCGTCGCGGCCGGGTTCGGCGGCGGGCCGCGGGTCGCCGGGTACGACGGGGCGTCCGTCCTCACGGGGACGCCGGTCCACCTGTTCGCCGACTTCTTCGTGTTCGAGCAATCCCTGCGGAACGGCGTGTACATCGCGTCGGGCGACATCGATGGGGACGGGTTCTCCGACCTGATCTTCGGCGGCGGGCCGGGCGGCGGGCCGCGGGTGTACGCTCTCTCCGGCCAGAGCGTGTTGCAGACCGGCGGCGAGTCGGCGAGCGTGCTGGCGAACTTCTTTGCCGGCGACCCGACCAACCGCGGTGGGGTGCCGATCGCGGTGAAGGACCTGGACAGGGACGCGAAGGCCGATCTGTTGACCGGCAGTGGACCGGGGGCCGCCGGTCGGGTGACCGCCTACGCCGGGGCCAACCTGTCGCCGACCGGCACGCCAGAGGAATTGTTCTCGACCGAGGTACCGCAAGAGTACCTGGGCGGCGTATTCGTGGGCTAGCCCGCGACGCGGTTCCACTCCCCTTCCAATTGGCTTGAGCCTCCGCGAGCGATCGCGGAGGCTGAAGCCCGCGGCCACAAGCCGCGACCGTCTGCAAATTCGCGATAAGATGAGCGGATGACCGCACCCACCCGCGAAGACCTGGCGACGCAGTACCTCGACCAACTGCCCTACCCGCCGTACCCCGTGCAAGAAGAAGCCCTCCTGGCGTGGTTCACCTCGCCGGAGGGCGTGATGGTCTGCGCGCCGACCGGCACCGGCAAGACGATGATTGCCCAGGCGGCGCTCTTCGAGGCGCTACACACCAAGACCGTCGCCTACTACACCACGCCGCTCATCGCCCTCACCGATCAGAAGTTCCAGGAGATGCAGGCCGCCGCGGAACGGTGGGGCTTCTCGAAGGACGACGTCGGCCTCGTCACCGGCAACCGCAAGGTGAACCCGAACGCGCGAATCCTCGTCGTGGTCGCCGAGATTCTGCTGAACCGGCTGCTGCACCCGGAAGGGTTCGAATTCGCGAACGTCTCGGCCGTGGTGATGGACGAGTTCCACAGCTTCGCCGACCTCGAACGCGGCATCGTCTGGGAACTGTCGCTGTCGCTCATCCCCAAGCACATTCGCCTGATGCTCCTCTCGGCCACGGTCGGCAACTCGGTCGAGTTCCTGAACTGGCTCGACCGGATGCACGGCCGCAAGTTGGAACTGGCCGAGGGCCGCGAGCGGAAGATTCCGCTCACCTACCACTGGGTCGGCGACGAGTTCCTCAACGACATGCTCGTGGACATGGCGAAGGGGGACGACGCGACGCGGAAGACGCCGGCCCTGGTGTTCGCGTTCAACCGCGACGAGTGTTGGTCGATCGCAGAGCAACTCAAGGGCCTCGACATGCTGAACGCCGGGCAGAAGTCGGCGCTCAACGCGGAGGTGGATAAACTCGAGTGGCCGCACGGCGTCGGGCCGAAGCTCAAACAAATGCTTCGCCGCGGGGTCGGCGTCCACCACGCCGGGCTGTTGCCGAAGTACCGCCGCGTGATCGAGAGTCTTTTCGAGCGAAAGCTGCTCAGTGTCGCCTTGTGTACTGAGACGCTCGCCGCCGGTATCAACCTGCCCGCCCGTTCGGTGGTCATGACATCGCTGGTGAAAGGGCCGTTCGGGAAGGAAAAGTTGATCGACCCAAGTACGGCCCACCAAATCTTCGGCCGGGCCGGGCGGCCGCAGTTTGACACCGAGGGGCACGTTTTCGTCGGCCCGCACGAGGACGACGTTCGCATCGCGAAGTGGAAGAAGCAGTACGACAGCATTCCGGAGACGACGAAAGACCCAGCGATGCTGAAGATGAAAAAGAACCTGCTCAAAAAGAAGCCGACGCGGAACACCACGAAGAAGTACTGGACCGAGTTCGACTTCGAGAAGCTGAAGACCGCCCCGCCCGCCCGACTCTACAGCAAGGGGCCGCTGCCGTGGCGGTTGCTGGCGTACCTGCTGAAAGTGTCGCCGGAGGTGGAGAAGATTCGCGCCGTCGTGCGGAAGCGTTTGCTCGACCAACCGCGGATCGAAGCCGGGATGAAGCAACTGGACCGCATGCTGCTCGTGCTGCACAACCGTGGATTCGTGAAGCTCGAACCGGAACCGCCGCCGCCCGCCGAGGGCGTTGATTCGCTACCCCACGAGGCGGTGCGGGCCGTTCCGACGGAAGCGCTCGACAAGCTCCTCGTCTTCCGCGCGTGTCACCCGATTTACGGCGCGTTCCTGGTGGACCAGCTCGCCACGGCCAGCCCGGACGAGCGGATTCAACTCTTGGAATCGGTGCTGGAAATCCCCCGGCCGCTCTTGAAGTTCGTCCGCGTGCCGTTCGACCTCCCGCCGGGGCCGCTGGCAACTGAGCGGCTCGACCCGGAACTGATCGCCCGCGGGCTCATCGTCGCCAAACCGCCCAAGGTCGAGGGCGAGGAAGAGGAGGAAGAGGAAGAATTCGAGGAACGCCCGCCGACGCTGGCCGAGAAGGTGCGGATGCTCTTCGACGCGACGCACCCGGACGTGACCGACGTGAACACGCAGTCGGTCTGGGCGGCCGGCGAAGTCCTCCGCTACGGCGGCAACTTCAACCAGTACGTGACCTCGAACGACATGACGAAGCAGGAAGGGATCATCTTCCGCCACCTCTTGCGTTTCATCCTGCTCCTCGAAGAGTTCCTGCAACTCACGCCGCCCAGCGTTGACCCGCGGCAGTGGCAGACCGAACTCCGCGACCTCGCCGACAAGCTGACCGAGGCGTGCCGCAAGGTGGACCCGATGAGCACGGAAGAGACGATCAAGAAGGCCCAAGCCGCGGACGTGGTCGAGGGCGAGGACCACGCCAAGCCGTCGACGGCGGCCGATGTTGCCGCGGACGTCAAAGAGGAGCAGTTCGGAGCGGGGATACTCGAGTAACCACGAAGCGAAGGAACGGCACGGAAAGGCTTTGTCCGAGAGGTGGAGGGGATGCTACTATAATCTCCTCTCCTCTCAATCCTTATCGTGCCTTTCGTTTGCTTCGGGATAAACCTCGAATGACTACAACTCTGCCTCGCGTCATCGGTCCGTGGATGGCTGCCGCCGTGGTCGTGGGTACCGTCATCGGGTCCGGCGTTTTCAAAAAGGCTCAGAAAGTCGCGGAGTTCTGCCCCGAATCCGGGGTCGCCCTTTCCGTCTGGGTCTTCTGCGGGCTGCTGGCGCTACTCGGTGGCCTCACGATTGCGGAAGTCGCCTCGCGTTTGCCGAAGGCCGGCGGCAATTACGCCTTCCTTCGCGACGCCTACGGCCACTGGGCCGGGTTCCTCTGGGGTTGGGTCGATTTCGGCATCATTCGCACGTCCTCGATTGCGGTACTCGCGGTCATGTTCATCGAGTCCCTGAATAACGTCCTCCTCCTCGCCCGCCTACAATACCCGGCCGACATGGAGTGGATCGGCACCGGCCTCGGCCGATGGGAGCAAGTGCTGGCGACCCTGTCAGTCATTGCCGCACTGACGTTCGTGAACATTCGCGGCACGCTCATCGGCGGCGGCCTGCAAATGGTTCTCACCGCGTTGAAAGTTCTCTCCCTCCTCGCCATTCTCTCGCTGCCGGTTCTCATCCTCGCCTTCTCGCCGACCTCCGAACCCCAGCCCTCGGCCTCAAACTTTGCCCCCGTCTGGCCGAGCGACTGGTCGCAGGTGAACTGGGCGAAGTTCGCCTCGGCCTACGGCTCGGCGATCGTGGCCGTGATGTGGGCCTACCACGGCTGGCTGAACATCACGCCCATCGCGGAGGAAGTGAAGCAGCCGCAGCGGAACATTCCTCTCGCCCTGATCGGCGGCATCGCACTCTTGATCTTCCTCTACGTGGGGGCGAACGTCGCGTACTACACGACGATCTCACGCAACGAGATGCTCGATCTAAAGGGTACGCCGGTGTCCACCGAGTTCTGCCGCCGGCTGCTCGGCTCGGTCGGCGTCCTAGTCGGGTCGCTCATCCTCATGACATCCGTCCTCGGTTCGCTCAACGGCAACATCCTCGTCGCCCCGCGGTTGCTCTACGCGATGGGCGACGACGGCTTGGCCCCGGCCAAGCTCCGGCAACTGCACCCACGGTTTCAAACTCCGTCGGCAGCGATGATGGTCTTTTCCGGGTGGGCGATGCTCCTCGTCGTGGCCGTCGCGGTCGCCAAGGAGACGAGTTGGATCGACGAGAAAAAGAACGTCTTCGACGTTCTCACCGACTATTGCATCGTCGGGGTGGCCATGTTCGAAACGATGGGCGTGGCCGCGATCTTCGTCCTCCGCACACGGCAACGGGAACTGACGCCGTTGCTGCCGTACCGGTGTCCGGGGTACCCGATCGTGCCGGCCGTTTACGTCTTGATCCTGGTGGCCGTGGTGGCGAACATGTTCATCGGCACGGAGCAACGGACGGAGGCAAAGGTCGGCGTCGGGTACGCCTTGGTGGGCGGCCTCGTGTACGCGCTGTTCCTCCGGAGAAAAGAGGCGTGACCGAGCGGATTTACGAACTCGAACGGGACGGATTCGCCTGGGTGCGTTCCGCGTTCAGCTCCGCCGACATCGCCCGGATGGCGGAGCAGCTTGCCGCCGTGCTGCGGGACGAAGCCGAGAACTCCGCGATTCTCGCCGGGTCTTCCGGCCCAGCCTACGGCGCACGAAACCTGTTGAAACTCTGGCCGGCGGGGCGAACACTCGTCGTTTCTTCGCCACCCCTGGCCGCGATCCTCCGAAGCGTGGTGGGCGATGCCGCTGGTGTCGTGCGTGGCCTCTACTTCGACAAACCGCCCGGCCACAGTTGGGCACTCCCCTGGCACCGCGACTACACCGTGGCCGTCCGGGAGCACCGCCCGTCGGCCGCGTTCAAGAAGCCGACCATCAAAGCGGGAGTGCCGCACCTCGAAGCCGACGTGGACTTGCTCGGCCGGATGTTGACCGTCCGCATCCACCTCGACGCGATGACCCATGATAACGGCCCCCTGCGGGTCGTGCCGGGATCGCACCGAACGACGGACGACCTCACCGAAGACGCAGTGACATTGCACTGTCACCCTGGTGATGTCTTGCTCATGCGGCCGTTGTTGCTCCACGCGAGCGGCCATTCCTTGCCGACGACGGACGAACACCGGCGGATCGTTCACCTCGAATGCGCCCCGTCGAGAGAACTCCCCGATGGGTTGGAGTGGGATCAGTTCGAACCACTGTGACGTGCGGACTTAACCCTACGGGCGGAACGGGCGTCGATTCGTATGGTAGACCCGCAATCCGCCGGGTCGGCGGTCCGAAAGGGCCACACACTTCACACGAGGGTCGTATGCGCTTCGCCCTGTCCATCGCACTGGTGTACGCGACCGCCTCGGTATCGGCGCAGACGCCCGACCCCACCCGCCTCACGCTCGACCGCATCTTCACCGGCGAGGAGTTCCGCGGTGACCACCTCGCCGTACTGAAGTGGCTCGACCACGGGGCGTACACGACGCTCTCGCCGTCGCCCACGCACAAGGGTGCCAACGACCTCGTGCGGTTCGACGCCGCGGGGAAGCGGGACGTGCTCGTTCCCGCCGAACGTCTCATACCGCCGACCGCAAAGGAACCGCTCGCCGTGCAGGGGTACGAGTTGTCGAAAGACCTCGACCTCGTTCTGATCTACACGAACGCGGTGAAGGTGTGGCGGCAGAACACTCGCGGTGACTACTGGACCTTCCGCCGATCAACCGGGGCACTCGCGAAACTCGGCGGCGACGCGAAGCCGTCGACCTTGATGTTCGCGAAACTTTCCCCCGACGCCACGCGCGTGGGGTACGTCTGCGAGAACAACCTGTATGTCGAACCGGCCGCCGGCGGGCCGGCAACGCGGTTGACGGCCGACGGCCGCACCGAAGTCATCAACGGCACGTTTGACTGGGCCTACGAAGAAGAGTTCGACTGCCGGGACGGGTGGCGGTGGAGCCCGGACGGCAAGTCCATCGCTTACTGGCAACTCGACACGAAGGGCGTGCCGACGTTCACCCTCGTTGACAACACGGCCGCCAAGTACCCGGTCGTGAAGACGTTCGCCTACCCGAAGACCGGCGAGCGAAATTCGGCGTGCCGCGTCGGCGTGGTGGCGGCGAACGGCGGCGAGACGCGGTGGATCAGTGTGCCGGGCGAGACGCGCACGGATTTTTACCTCCCGCGGATGGAGTGGGCCGGGAACTCCGGCGAGTTAGTCCTCCGGCGGGTAAACCGGCTGCAGAACGCGGTCGACGTGATGATCGCGGAGGCCGCGACGGGCCAGGTCCGGACCGTCCTCACCGAGCGCGACGGTGCCTGGGTGGACGTGCCTGATGAACCGCTCGAATGGGTCGATGCGGGGAAAGCGTTCACCTGGATCAGCGAGCGCGACGGCTGGCGGCACCTCTACCGCGCGGCTCACGACGGGTCCGGCTTGGCCCGTGTGACCCGCGGTGAGTTCGACGTGATTCGCGTGGTGCAGATCGACGAGAAGGCGAACCGCGTGTATTTCATCGCGTCACCGGAGAACCCGACGCAGCGATACCTTTTCAGCACGGCCCTGGATGGCAGTGGTCCCGCGGAGCGAGTGACTCCCGCGAACTTGCCCGGCTCGCACGATTACAGCTTCTCGCCGGATGGCGCGACGGCGGTTCACACCTACTCAGCGTTCGGGACCCCGCCGCAAGTCGAACTCGTCTCGATGCCCGATCACAAGGTGATTCGCCCGCTCGCCGCCAACGAGAAGGTCCGGGAAGCGGTCGGGAAACTCTCGCAAACCCCCGTCGAGTTCTTCCGCGTGGATGTTGGCAACGGCGTGAAGCTCGACGGCTGGCTCATGAAACCGCCGAGCTTCGACCCGACCAAGAAGTATCCGCTCGTGTTCCACGTCTACGGCGAGCCGGCCGGCCAAACGGTCGTGGACCGCTGGGGCGGGAACAACTACCTGTGGCACCTCTTGCTCACCCAGATGGGCTACGTCGTTGCCAGTGTGGACAACCGTGGCACGCCGTCGCCGCGGGGGCGGGAGTGGCGCAAGAGCGTCTACCGGAAGATCGGCACACTCGCCTCGGAGGAACAAGCGGCCGCGGCCCGACAACTTCTGAAAGACCGCCCGTACCTAGACGCGACGCGGGTGGGCGTCTGGGGGTGGAGCGGTGGCGGGTCGATGACGTTGAACTTGATGTTCCGCTCGCCCGACCTGTACCGCACCGGCCTGTCGGTCGCCCCGGTGCCGGACATGCGCCTGTACGACACGATCTACCAGGAGCGGTACATGGGCCTGCCGCAAGACAACGCGGAGGATTATAAGACGGGTTCGCCCCTGACGCACGCCGCGGACTTGAAGGGGAATTTGCTGGTGGTTCACGGGACGGGCGATGACAATTGCCACTACCAGGGCGTCGAGAAACTGGCGGACAAGTTGATCGAGTTGAACAAGCCGTTCTCGCTGATGGCTTACCCGAACCGGAGCCACGCGATCAACGAGGGGAAGAACACGAGCCGACACCTGTACGGGTTGTTGACGCGGTACTTGAATGACAACCTTCCCGCTGGCCCTCGATGACGCCTGTAACCCTCCGAACGAAATCCCACTGGCAACGTAAGGGCCCGCGTTCGTCATCCGGTTGACCCGTATCTGCACCGTTGCCGTTGCCGCTGCCGTTGCCGTTGCGTGAGCGGTGGCGATTTTGATTGCACCGTCTGGAGCAGGATGGTATGAAATAGATTCCCACCTGCCGAACCAAGTTGCACGTTATGGCTCGATACGTTCTCACCCTCGCAATGCTAACGCATTCCGTTCAATTGATGGCCGCCGCGGACGCCTTCCATTTCGAGAATCAGATTTCGCCCCTCCTCGCGCGGTACAACTGCAACTCGTCCGGCTGCCACGGCAAGGCCGAAGGGCAGGGCGGGTTCAAGCTCTCCGTGTTCGGGTTCGATCCGGTCGCGGACTACGCGAGCATCGTCAAGGAGGCTCGTGGCCGGCGGGTGATGGCCAGTGCCGCCGAGGAAAGTCTCTTTCTGCGGAAAGCCACCGGGCGAACGCCCCACGGCGGCGGCACCCGGATCAAGGGCGAGAGCAACGACTATCGCACGCTGCGCGACTGGATCGCAGCCGGGATGCCGGTCGGTGATCCGAACGCCCCGCGCGTGTCCGCGATTCGCGTCGAGCCGCCGGAAAAGGTGATGGCAAATCGGGCCACGTTGCCGGTGCGAGCGTTCGCACAGTTCACCGACGGCCGCGAAACCGAGGTAACGGAACACGCCAAGTACCAGACGAATCACGAGACGCTCGCGGCCGTGTCCGTCGAGGGCGTCATCACGACGGGGGACGCTCCGGGCGAAGTCGCCGTGATGGCGTCGTACCTCGGGAACGTGGCGGTGTGCCGCGTGATGATCCCGCAGGTGGGGAAGAACGCGGGGAGGCAACTGCCGCAGTTCAACTTCATCGACGAGTGGGTGGATCGGAAGCTCGCGAAGCTGAACATCGTCGCGTCCGAGGTGTGCGACGACGCGACTTTCTTCCGCCGGGTTCACCTCGACCTTGTCGGCCTGCTGCCGAAGCCGGACGAGGTTCGCGCGTTCTTGAGCGACACCGCAAAGGACAAGCGGGCGAAGGCGATTGACCGCCTAATCCAGCGACCGGAATTCGCGGACCTGATGGCCTTGCGGTGGGCGGACCTGCTTCGGGTGAACCGCCAGGTTCTCGGCCCCGAACGGGCGTATGCCTATTTCCGGTGGGTTCGCGAATCCTTCGCGAAGAACAAGCCGTTCGATGAATTCGCACGCGAGCTCGTGACCGCGGAAGGGCCGGTGAGCGAGACGCCGCCCGCGAACTTCTTCAAGGTCGCCATCAAACCCGGCGACGCGGCGAGCACACTTTCCCAGGTCTTCCTCGGCATTCGGATCGCGTGCGCCGAGTGCCATCACCACCCCAGCGACCGATGGACCCAGGCCGACTACGCCGGGATGCTCGCGTTCTTCGCGCCGGTCACGAGCCGCGGGAGCAAGGACGCGGACGCCATTCTCTCGGTCGGCGACCCCGTTACGAGACACCCGCGGAGCGGCTCGCCGGTGTACGCTCACGCCTTGGGGGTTGAGGAGCCGACGGTGAACCCGGCCGGGGACCGGAGGGTGGTGCTGGCGTCGTGGATGACGGAGCCGAGTAACCCGTACTTCGCCCGCAACTTCGCGAACCGCATCTGGGCGAACCTCCTCGGCCGCGGCATCGTGGAACCCGTTGACGACGTGCGGGCCACGAACCCGCCGAGCAACCCCGATCTGTTGGACGCCCTCGCGAAGTTCGCCGCGCAGAAGAAATACGATACCCGCGAGTTGGTCCGGCTCATCTGTAATTCGCGGGCGTATCAATCGTCGTCGGTGCCGAACGCGAGCAACGAGAAGGACGAGCAGAACTTCTCACGCGTGGCGTTCCGGCGGCCGAGTGCGGAAGTGCTGCTCGACATGATCGGGCAAGCAACGGGCGTGGGCGATCGCTTCGCGGGGCTTCCGCCCGGAACGCGGGCCGTGCAAGTGTGGGATAGCGAAACGAAACAGCCGTTCTTGAAACTGTTCGGCCGGCCCTCGCGAACCTCAGCTTGTGAGTGCGAACGCAACGCCGAGCCGAGTACCGCCCAGGTGCTGAACCTGATGAATTCTCCGGACCTCCAGTGGAAGCTGTCGCACGTGTCCGGCAACGTCGCGAAGTGGCAAGGGAGCGGACACGACGCCGAGAAGATCTGCGAAGAGATCTACCTGACGGTGTTTTCCCGCCGGCCGACGAAGGCGGAACGCGAGAATGCCGTCCAGCATCTGAAGGCGAGATCGGACCGCCGAGCCGCGATCGAAGACCTCACGTGGGCGTTGCTGAATAGCCTGGAGTTCTCGTTCAATCATTGAGGCCGAACCATGCACCGCTCTCGGTATTGTGACGGCCTGACCCGCCGCGATTGTGTTCGCCTCGGCACGGCCGCCATCTTCGGCCTGCCGTTCGCCACGCACAAACTGCTGGCCGCGGGCGAGAAGAAAAAAGACCTCTCACTCATCTACGTCTTCCTGCACGGCGGCATGAGCACGATCGACAGCTTCGACATGAAGCCGGACGCCCCCGCCGAGTTCCGCGGCGAGTTCCAGCCCATCGCGACGAAACTGCCCGGCTTACAAGTGTGCGAGCACTTGCCGAAGGTCGCGAAGGAGGTGGATAAGTTCTCGCTGGTCCGCTCGTTCACGCACCACAACTCCGATCACGGTGCCGCCGACCATTACATGCTCACCGGCTACTTTCCCGGCCCGGGTTTCAACGGGAACCTGTCGCCGAACAATCACAAGCCCGCGTTCGGCTCGATCATTTCCAAGAAACTCGGCGCTCGCGGGTCGGTGCCGCCCTACGTGTGCGTGCCGCGGATGCACCCGAGTTGCGGGTCCGCGCACCTCGGGGCGGCCCACGCCCCGTTCGTGATCGACGGCGACCCGAGTGCCGCAAACTTCAGCGTGCCGGACCTGGTGCCGCCCCCGGTGATCGCCGCGGATCGGATCGAGGACCGCCGGAAGTTGCTCGGCGACGTGGACCGGTTCCAGAAGTCGGCCGAGACGCGGGCGAACAAGAACGCCGGGGCCGTCGAGACGTTCCGCGGGAAGGCGTTCGACCTGATGACCTCTTCCGAGGCGAAACGAGCCTTCGACATTGCCGCAGAGCCGGAGAAACTCCGCGACGCATACGGCCGCCATTCGCTCGGCCAATCGTGCTTGCTCGCCCGGCGGATGGTCGAGGCCGGGGTTCGCTGCGTCACCGTGGACCACAGCAACTGGGACACGCACGACGGCAATTTCCGCGTGCTGAAGGGGACGCTCTTGCCGCAGTTCGACGCTGCCATTTCCACGCTGTTCCGCGATCTGTCCGACCGCGGGATGCTGGACTCGACGCTCGTGGTCGTGACGGGCGAATTCGGTCGGACCCCTCGCATCAACAAGAATGCGGGCCGCGACCACTGGGGGCCGGGCTTCACCGTACTCCTCGGCGGCGGCGGGTTGAAGAACGGTCAAGTGGTCGGTTCGACCAACGCCCGCGCGGAGCGACCGGCGGACAATCCGTACGGTCCCGAGGACTTGGCCGTGACACTCTGCACGCAACTCGGCATCGACCCCCAGACGGAATTCCACACGCCCGACGGTCGGCCGATCATGGTGACGAACGGCGGCAAGCTCATCAAAGAACTCGTGTAATTTCGGCGCGTCCACCGGGTGGCCTTCCCCATGTTGCGATTTCTCCTGACGCTCACGACGCTCTTTCTCGCCTCGACTGCGTCAGCGACGCCGCCGGTGCTGTCGTACCTGTTCCCGGCGGGCGGCCAACGCGGCACAACCGTGAAACTCCGCGTCGGCGGCCTTTTTCTTCACGACAACGCCCAGTTCGAAATCGGTGGCGACCGCTGGAAAACCCGGCACATGTTGAAAGCGATTCCGCGAATCTGGTTCGAAGGGCCGATCCTGCCGCTGCCCGAATCGCAACAGTCGGAGGACTACCCGGTCGACCGCGAGGCTACGATCGAGATTCCGAAGGACACGAAATCGGGTGCCGTTCGTGCCCGCGTATGGACCTCGCAGGGAACCGCGACGGGGCCGATGTTCGTGGTGGGGGATCTGCCGGAAGTCGTGGAGGAGGAGATCGAAGGCGACGCGATCGCCGTGCCGGTCCGGCTGCCCGTGACGGTCAACGGCCGCATTTTTCCGCGGGAAGACATCGACCTCTGGGCCTTTACCGCGAAGCAAGGCGAAACGATCACCGCGTTCGCGAACACGACGAACATCCACTCGCCGATGGTCGCGAAGTTGGAAATCACGGACACAGACGGTAACGTCCTCGCGGAACAAGTGGACCGACCTGGCCTGGGCCAGGACGCGAGCGTGCGATTCACGGTACCCGCGGACGGCACCTACCATGTTCGCGTCCGGGACGTCCGAAATGCCGGCGGCCCGTCACACGTGTACCGCCTGACGATCACGGCCGGGACCGTGGTGGATCGCATCTTCCCGCTCGGCGGCAAACGGGGCCGTAAGACGACGTTCGCGCTCGACGGTCCGGCCGTACCGCAATCGGTCGAGGTTCCGATTCCCGAGACGACGACCACGCTGCCCCTGCACCTCGGGGCCAATGTCGTCGAGTTGGACGTCGATGATTTGCCGGAGTCTGTGACCACGAGCGAAACGCTCAGCCCGCCCGTCATCTTGAACGGCCGCGTGGAGAAAGCCGCTTCTCCGAGTGCGTGGCACCTCGCGTTGAAAAAGGGCACGAAATACGAGTTCGAGCTTCGCGCCCGTAGGCTCGGTTCGCCGCTGTGCGGCCTCGTGATCGTCCTCGATTCCGCTGGGAAAGAAGTCGCACGCGGGGAAGCGGCCGACCCAACGGCCGACCCGACTTTCGCGTTTCAACCCGTCGCGGATGGAGTCTATTGCGTACACGTAGCCGAGCGGTTCCGCAACCGCAGCGGCCGGGAGTACGCCTATCGCCTGAAGGTTCGCGACCCGAGTTCCGTCGAACCCGGATTCCGATTGAGTTTGGCCACCGAAAGTCTGAACGTGCCCCGCGGTTCAACGGTGAAGGTGAAGGCCACTGTCGAACGGTTGGGCGGCTTCACGGGGACCGTCGAGTTGGCCGCCGAGCAATTGCCGCCCGGAATTACCGCCGCAAAAGCCACCATCGCAGAAAAGCAAACGGCGACGGACATGACCTTCGCCGCCGACGCGAACGCGAAGGTGATGCCGGGTACCGTGACGATCACGGGCACATCGAAGACTCGCACGGCGAAGAGCGAACTGTTCGTCATCGCAACGGTACCGACGCCGTTCAAGTTCACCGGCGAATACACGATGAGCAACAGCCCTCGCGGTCAGCCGTATTGCCGAAGCTATAAACTCGAACGCAACGGTTTCGACCGTCCCGTCACGATTTCTCTGGCCGACCGCCAGATTCGGCACCTGCAAGGGGCGAACGGCCAACCGATCGTCGTGCCGCCGAACGCTACCGAGTTCACATTTGCAGCACAGTTGCCCGCGTGGATCGAAACCGGCCGCACGTGCCGCGTGACACTCATGGCGGTCGGCCAGGTGAAGGACGCCGACGGCACCCAGCACACCGTGGCGTTTACCTCCACGGAGCAGAATCATCAGATGATCGTGGTGCCGGAACCGGGCCGTTTGGGGATTGACTGCGACGTGTCGACGTTGAAAGCGATACCCGGAAAGACGATCCTTGTGCCAGTTCGCGTGTCTCGCGCGAAAGGTCTAAGCGGGGAGGTGAAGGTAGAACTGATTTACCCGAGCCACTGGAAAGGCCTTCGAGCGAAAACCCTGATCGTGCCTGAAAATCAGGACACTGGTGAGCTTGAAGTCTCATTCGATCCGAGCAACCTCGGCCCGTTCAACTGCCCCTCGACCATTCGAGCAATCTCGGGCGATGTCGTTGCAGAAACGAAACTCGTGGTTCATTCCAGGTGAATCGGGTCTCCCGGATCGGGGACCCGATCCGGAGGACGATGACGGCCCCGCGAGGAAGTTGATTACGCGGTTGGCCGATGAGCGACAAGCAGCGGGGCAACAGTTGTGCTACCCGCCTCGGGTCCGGTTCCCACCTGCCCCACCCCAAGCATTTCCCTATGCCGCGGTTCGGACGGTCGCGTCCGGTTGAGTGGCTTCGACCGGCGACGGTTGTTGTTGGACTTGTTCGCCGCTCCCGACGATCAGGGCGTCGAGTTGAAGGACGGCCGCCTCCCAAGTGGTCGGCGGCGTGAAGGCTTCGAGGGGTGACTTTTTCAGCCGAACCGCGATCCGGTCGGCGAGGCGGTGGGCTTTCAACATCAAGTGAACCGGAAGTTCGTTGCCCGCGACTTGGTTCGTCCGTTGCAAAATGGCCTTCACCACGCGGAACCACTGCGCCACCCACTTCGGCGAGTTTTGCGTCAGTTCCGGCAGCGGGAAGGTCCGGTACTTCGTGGTATAGGCCGCCAGCCGCGAGCGGTAGGCTTCGTAGGACTTCTGGCGGTCCTTGAGGTGCGAGGTCGGCAGGTCCTTCTGGCCCACGGTTTCCCGAAGGTTTTCCCAGAAGGCTTGCAGTTCCATCACCCGTACCAGTTCCTGGGCTTGGGCCGCGTCCAGGTGGGCAATCGCGTTTTCGCTCAGTTGTGACACGGGGGGCCTTCCTTAGCGAGAATGTAGCGGTCGAATGTGCCGGTGTTATCGACCCCTTGTTCGACCGGCTTCATGACCAACTCGGAGTATGCGCGATTCGGTTGCAAGTCCTGCCCGCACATCCCTACTCTCGCGGAGCGGGTAGCGAAGTCGTCGTGACTTCGTGAATGAACCGGAGCTTGTTTACGGCCGGCGTCGAGAGCACGAACGGGTAAGCGTCGGCCAACCCCAGACCCCGGTTCAAGTTGTTCAAAGCGTAGGTCAGGGGGAACCAGCCGTCCATCATCTTGGCGAACTTCGTGCTTTCTTCCTTCACTGGGTCGGGCACTTTCTTGACACTCGGCTCGTCCTTGCGGCGCGGCTGTAACGACAATCCGCACGCCGACGCCGTTTCCAGCGCGTCGACCATGTGGAGGTAGTGCGCCCACGTCTCGGCCCAGTCCTCCCACGGGTGCATCGTCGCGTAGGCCGAGACGAAGTTGTCGGGCCAGTTGGCCGGGGCCCCGGTGTCGTAGTGCTTCTTGACCGCTTCCCCGTAGTCGGCCCGCTCGTCGCCGAAGACCCCGCGGAACCGTTCCAGTTGTTCCGGGTTCGGGGCGATGAGCTTGTCGAAGTAGAAGTGCCCGCTCTCGTGTCGCATGTGGCCGAGGAGTGTGCGGTACGGTTCCCGCATTTGCGTTCGCCGTTGCTCGCGAACGACGTCGTCTGCCTCGTCAATGTTCACGGTGATGAGGCCGTCGGCGTGGCCCGTCAGGACGCGCGGCGCTTCGGGGTCGTCGGGGTCGGCCAGGAACTCGAACACGAGGCCGTCGGTCGTCAATTCCAGCCCGAGGATCGTGTACACCAACCGCCTCTTGGCGACTTCGAGCTTGTACCAAGCCTGGTGCCTCTCGACCCGCGAGAGGTCCGGGATGGCCCGCGTCAACTGGCACGACTGGCAAAATTCCTGTTTCGAGTCGGCCGGGACGGCCCAGTTACAGACGTTCTGGTCGGTGTAGTTTCGACAAAGGCGGTACTCTTTGCCGGCCGCCCGCTGTAAAGGTGACTTCCACGTCTTCGTCTCCGGGTCGAGGTCGAGTGAACCGACAACGCCGAGGTCGGGAAGGTAGGCGAGCGTGTGGCCGCACTTGACGCACTGGACGTTCTCGAAAAAGGCCACGTGGTCACAGTGATCGCAATGGAAGATTTTCATGGTGGGCAACTCGAGGAGTGTGAAAGGCTGCGGTACGGGGGTGAAGGAAAGTAAAAAACGCCCATCCGAAAGGATGGGCGTGGGAAGAAGATTGTTTATCTGGCTTTAGATCGCGAGCCCGACCAGACCCGCTTCGTAGACGGCCAGCCCGACTCGCTCGGCCGAGGGGAAGTCCTCGCTCTTCCGCGTGAAGATCAGTTGGCCGTCAACCACGACGGCAAATTCTCCCTCGCGGCCGTCCACGATTTCCACACTCACGTCCTGACCCATCAAGGTGGCCGCCACTTCCGCGGTGTAGTTGCGGATCGCCAGCGTGCGAGGGCAGCGAACAATCGTGGCTTGGGTCATCGGTGCGTTCCTTGCGAGGGAGCGTGAAGAAGGATTGCCGGGGTTATCGGCCCGGCGGCCGGTTGTGCTAGTAGTGGCAGCAAGAAGTGTGCCAAAAAGAGTCAAGTCGAGTGGCGCCGCCCGATCGATTTCGGAAAAGAAGGCCGCCGGGGCTTTTCAGCCACTCCTGTCGGCGACTTCCATAAGTTCAGCTTGGGAACTCGAACGCGCTGGCGAGCGTCGGTTGCCTTGCGTTCACGCCATCGCCGCAGGGAAGTCCGGTTATCTCGCAATGCCCGCCCAAGAAAACAGCCCGATGCCCGCCGAACGTGACCACCGCTCGTGTCCGGCCTGTCGCCTCCCGATGTGGCTGTGCGTGTGTGCTTACGCCCCGCGACTCGTAACCCGCACGTCCCTTATCCTCGTCGTTCACGTTCACGACTTGGGGCGGACGAGCAACACGGCCCGCCTCCTCTCCTTAGCGGTCCGCAACGCCTCTCTCGTCTGCCACGGAGATCGCCAATCTCTGGCCGACCCGGCCTCCCACGTCCCCACGGGCGCGACCCCGGTTGTGCTTTTTCCAGGCCACGGGGCCCGGACGCTGACCCCGGAACTCGCCGCTGCCCTGCCGTCGCCGCTGGCCCTCGTCGTCCCGGACGGCAACTGGCGACAGGCTGGCAAAATGGTTAAGCGGCTACCGCTCCTCGCCGACGCTGTGAAGGTCTCACTCCCGACCCGGGATTTCGCGGGATCGGCCTTGCGCCGCAATCGCCCGGGGCACCGCATGTCCACGTACGAGGCGGTGGCCCAAATCCTCGGTGTTCTGGAGGGCGAGGCGGTCGCCGGGCCGCTCCTCGACTTCTACCGGCGGGCCACAGACCGGATGTTGCTCGTCCGCGGCAAACTCGGGGTTGGCGACGTGTACGGCGGCCTCGACGGCCCCCAAACGGGGAATTCCGATCCTGCCGCCCGTCCGGAAGTTCGGGAAGTGGACGTGCCCCGTCGGTCGGGGGGCGATTGAGTCGGCGAAGGCGGGAAACGGAACTCTGTGTCGGCCGTGTCAATTCGCGTTGTATCCCGCCGGAAACTGCTTGACTTTTTCGCCCGTCAGACGATACAGCGAGATCGCCGCCTGCACCTGCACGGCCGCGTTCTCGTCGGCCAGCAACTGCCGCATCAGGTCGGTCGCGGTAGTCGCTTTCATTCGGCCCAGCGAGCCGATGACGTTACACCGCAGCCCGGCGTCCTTCTTCGCGTCGCCGGCCACCGCCATCAGAACCGGCACCGTCTTCGGGTCCGCGATCTCACCGAGGGCCAACCCGGCCCACGACCGCACGTCGGCATCGGCGTCGCCCAGGGCGGCCACCAACTCCGGCGGCGCGACCTTCAGTTGGAAGAACCGGAACGCGACCACGCCGTTCTCGCGGACCTTCGCGTCAGTGCTCCGCAACCGTTCGAGGAACGGCGTCAGTAGCTTTTCGTCGTGGGTCACCTGGTAGAGGGCCTGGACGCGGGCGTCGGCCAGCGACTCGGCGTCTTTCGGGTCGGCCGGTGGTGTCAGTTCTCGGAGCGTCGTCGCGGCCCGACCGGCCAACTTCGGGTGGCGGGCGGCCAATGCGGCGATGGCGAACGTGGCGGCGCGGCGGGCCGTCCCCGTCCCGACGATGCAGCCCACACGGCACTCGGTCACCTTGTCGGTCGCGGCGGCCTTCGCCAAAGTTGGCAGGCACTGGTCGGTGCCGTGCGTGCCGAGCGCCGTGGCCGCGAGGCTTCGGATGCCGGCGTCTGCGTCATCGCTCAGCACATCGGCCAGGAAACGGTCGATCGCGGCGTCGGGCGGCGTGGAGATATGCTCGAACACGACCCGCCGCACGTCCGAATGGGATTCGGCCTTGTACGCCCGGCTCAGGGCGGCGGCCTTGCCGGTTGCAGTGCCCTCGGCCGCGAGGGCGGCCTTCAGATCGGCGGTGAACTTTACCCGACTCTCGCCCTCCTCCCGGAGTGGCGGACCGCCCTCGATTCGGCCGGCGGCGAGAGCGATGAGCGTCACGACCGTACAGAACGGGATGGAGTGTCTCACGGGTTCCCTTCCCGGACACCGAGTGGTCCGAGTCAGTTGAGAATTCGACCGATGTCACCGAGCCATACCGGTCTGGTGGAACGCCTCCATATTACGGTTCTCGCATCGTGAGAGCGAGGCCCAGCGGCCGGAATCGACCACGGGAGTGCGTGACCCTCGCCCTCGGACGCTACGGCACGCATGCCAGAACGGGTTGGCGGTTCTTGGCCCACGTTGACATCGGGGGGCCAGGAACTCAAACTGCGATCTTGATAGGCACACTTGCCCGGTCGTTACGACCGCGGGGAAAGGATCAGACTTTTGCCGCGCTCCAAGTGGTCTTCGATTAACCGGGCTGCCCGGGGGCCGTTGCCGTCGATCACCGCCGCGGCAATGGCGGTGTGTTCGTCGATGCTGGTGTCGGTTCGGGACGGGTTGGCCAGGAAGACGCGAGTAATGATCCGCTGCATCCGGTCCCGCAAGTGGCGCGTCACCCGCAAGATCTCACGGTTGCCCAGGAACTCCGCGAACAGGACGTGAAACCCGGCATCGAGGGCGACCGCCCGCTCGACCGCCGCCCGCCCGCGGGTCGCCTCTTGGTCGGCCAAGTTTTTTTGTATCTGCTCGACCTGAACGGCCGTCAGCCGGCCGGCGACCGTTCGCAGCACGAACGTCTCCAGGGCCGTGCGGATTTCATACTGGTCGGTGATCTCTTCGACGGGCATCTCGCGGACCACGATCCCCTGTTGCGGGGAGACGGTGATGAACCCCTCGCCCTCCAAGCGTTCGAGCGCGCCCTTTACCGGCGTCTTGCTCATGCCTAAACGCTCGGCCAGCGCACGTTCGGAGAGGAACGACCCCGGCAGATAGTCGCCGCTCATCAGCTGCTGCTTGATTTCTTCGTAGGCCCGCTCTTTCATCGACCCGCGGGGCTGGCCGGTCGCCGACGGGACATGACCGCTCTCGGTAATACGATCGGCCATCGGATTCCTCATAGACGGAGGCCCTGGTTTTCTTGCCATCGTACAGGGGTGAAGAAAACCGGAAAAATACTTCTTGCATTCTACTGAGATCTCAGTAGTATCTCAAGTAAGAAATCACTGCTTTTCGCGTCGATGCCGGCACTCGCATTCTCCCGCTTGTGGCAGGACGGCGATGATAACTCGCTCGCGCAACCATTGTGTCGATTATTCCGCAGTGCGCATCGCAACTGGCGTATTTGTCGCCGTTTGCGGTTTCCTCGTCGGAAATTCGGCGTCGGCCGCCGACCCGACGAAGCGCTTCGTCTACCCCGGCCTGGACGGGCGGTTGGTATACGACCTCGGCGTTCAGGGGGACCGCGTCCCGGATTTCTCGCACTGTGGGTACAGTGGGGGCGGGGTGTCTTTGCCGAACGCTTCGGTGCGGGTCGTCGTGCCGGTGGTGGCCGGCGACGCCACCCGCCGCATCCAGGCCGCGATCGACTACGTCTCGTCGCTGCCAGCAGACGTCAGTGGGGTTCGTGGGGCCGTTCTTCTGCTCGCGGGCAGGCACGAGGTGTCGGGGTTCGTCCGCGTGCGAACTGGCGGCGTGGTGGTGCGGGGCCAAGGGGCCGCGACCGTCCTCGTCGCAACCGGCCTCGACCGCCGGACGCTGATTCAAGTTCGTGGGAAAGAGGATTGCACGCTTGCGACCGCTCGGTCGCTCGCCGACGCCCGTGTGCCGGTCGGGGCCACGCGCGTTCGAGTGGCTGACGCGGCCGGGTTGAAGGTCGGCGACGCCGTGCGGGTGGAACACCCCGCTACGAAAGAGTGGATCGCCGCCGTCGGAATGAATCGCTTCCCGACCAACGGGGCGGGGTCGTACCTGGATTGGCGGCCTCACACGCTCGATCTGCGGTGGGACCGCGTCGTCACCCACATCGACGGTGACACGCTCACCCTCGACGCCCCGCTGACGACGGCTCTTGACGCATCTCACGGTGGTGGAACGGTGCGGGCTTACCAGTGGCCGGGGCGGGTCCGGCAGGTCGGGGTTGAGAACCTGCGGATCGAGTCGGCGTTCGACCCGGCCAACCCGCACGACGAGAACCACGCCTGGGGCGGAATCGGGTTTGAGAACGCCCAGGACTGTTGGGTGCGGCGGGTGAGCTTCTCGCACCTGGCCGGGTCCGCCGTCGCCGTGTGGGAGTCGTGCAGCCGGGTGACAGTCGAGGACTGCGAGTCAACCCAACCCGTGTCGGAAGTCGGCGGCTACCGCCGGCACACGTTCTTCACCGCCGGGCAACAAACGCTGTTCCGCCGCTGCCGGGCGAGTGAGGGGCGGCACGACTTCGCCGTCGGGTACGCGGCGGCCGGGCCGAATGCGTTCGTGCACTGCCGGGCGACCGACGCCACCGGGTTCAGCGGCCCGATCGAAAGCTGGGCGAGCGGCACCCTGTTCGACAACGTGGCCATCGACGGCGGTGGGCTGTCGTTAACCAACCGCGAGACGGACCACCAGGGCGTCGGGTGGGCGGCGGCCAACTCCGTGCTGTGGCAGTGTTCCGCTCCGCTCGTCACCTGTCGGACCCCGCCGACGGCGCAGAACTGGGCCATCGGCTGTTGGGGCCAGTTCGTCGGCGACGGCCACTGGCGGCAGATGAACGAGTTCGTCAAGCCGGACAGTCTATACCAGGCGCAACTCGCCGACCGGCTCGGGAAGGCTGAGCCGACGAGCCGCGACTTACCCACACGATCCGACGGCGTGCCGTCGATCGACGACCTCGTCCCGGTTGGGCCGGCCGTCAAATCACCGGCGGTGAAGCCACTCGCCCTCACGAACGGCGTGCTGGCGACCGACGGTAAGGCGGTGTTCGGCGACCGCAGCGAGACGACTTGGTGGCGCGGCAGCGTGAATCCCGCCCGCGTGGCCGAGTTCGGCCGCGGGCTGACGAGGTTCGTGCCGGGGCGGGAGGGGCCGGGCTTCACCGACGACCTCGACCAACTCACGGACGAGATGCGGGCGGGCGTCATCACCGTGCTGGAACACCACTGGGGGCTGTGGTACGACCGCCGGCGGGACGACCACCAGATGGTCCGCCGGGCGGACGGCGAGGTGTGGCCGCCATTCTACGAACAGCCGTGGGCCAGGAGCGGCCGCGGGCGTGCGTGGGACGGGCTGAGCCGGTACGACCTGACGAAGTTCAACCCGTGGTACTTCGCCCGCCTGAAGGCGTTCGCCGACTTCGCCGGGCAGAAGGGGTTGGTGCTCGTTCAGCAGATGTACTTCCAGCACAACGTGCTGGAGGCCGCCGCCCACTGGGCCGACTTCCCGTGGCGGCCGGCCAACTGCCTCCAGGCGACCGGGTTCCCGGAACCGCCGGAGTACGCCGGCGGCAAGCGGGTGTTCATGGCCGAGGCGTTCTACGACGTGTCGCACCCCGTCCGCCGCGACCTGCACCGGGCCTACATCCGTCACTGCCTGTACACGCTTGGCCCGTGCCCGAACGTCGTCTTCCAACTCGGCGAGGAGTTCAGCGGTCCGCAGTCGTTCGTGGAATTCTGGCTCGATTGCGTCGCCGAATGGCAGAAGGAAACCGGCACCCGCGTCCTCGTCGGCCTGAGTGCCCCCAAGGACGTGCAGGATGCGATTCTGGCCGACCCGAAGCGGTCGGCGGGCGTCTCGGTAATCGACCTGCGGTACTGGTGGTACGCGGCCGGCGGCGAGGTGTACGCCCCGAAGGGCGGGGAAAATTTGGCCCCACGGCAGCACCTCCGCGAATGGAAGGGGCCGAAGGGTCGATCCGCCGAGTCCGTCGCGCGGGCCGTCCGGGAGTATCGCGTGCGGTTCCCAGACAAGGCCGTGACGGCGTCTTACGACGGCGCGGACGGGTGGGCCGTGCTGGCCGCCGGCGGGTCGCTTCCCGCGCTCCCGGCCGGCACCGATCCACAGTTGCTAGCGGCCGTCTCGCGGATGAAGCCGGCCGATGCGGCCGGGCTGCCGAAGGGGGCATTCGCCCTGAGCGACGCCGGCCGCGACTACTTGGTATGGGCACCGATCGGCGGGCGGGTGTCGCTCGACCTGACGGCGCACGTCGAACCGTTCACGGCGGCGTGGCTGGACCCGAAGACCGGGGCCGCCGGCCAACCTCGAAACATTGCCGGCGGTCAGCCGGTCGAACTCACAGCCCCGGCCGGTCAGCCGGCCGTTTTGTGGGTTCGGCGGAAGTAATTTGCACGTCGTTGGACTATCTGTTCATTTCATTCGGAGGGTCGAAATGTCTCACTCTCGCAGGCAGTTCGGATTCACACTGATCGAACTGCTCGTCGTCATCGCGATCATCGCGATCTTGATTGGTCTTCTTCTCCCGGCCGTGCAGAAGGTCCGCGAGGCCGCTGCCCGGATCAGCTGCTCGAACAACTTGAAGCAGTTCGGGATCGCGGCCCACGGCTACGCGGACGCCAACGGGAAGTTCCCGTACCTGCGGTCCGGGGGCGGGCAGAACCGGCACACGTGGGCGATGCTCCTGTTGCCCTACGTCGAGCAGACGGGCCTGTTCAATGCGTACAAGAACCCGATCACCGGGGTCAGTCAGACGGACGGGTTCAACAACCAAACCTCGACCGACCCGGCGATTGACGCCGCCCGGAATTCCGCGGTCAAGATCTTCTTCTGCCCGTCCCGGCGGTCGCCCGGGATGCTCAGCCCGATCGACGTGGGCAGCACTATCATGGGCCAACCGTCGGACTACGCGGCGTGCGTCGGGAACGACGGGACGACCCCATCGACGGGCATGTTCCAGACGGTCAACAGCAAGCACACCGAGGCCGGGTTGCGGTTCGCCGACATGGTGGACGGCACGAGCAACACGCTCCTGCTCGGCGAGAAGCACATCCCGCGAACGCTGCTCAACGACCCGGTGGTGGACGGCGTGATCTTCAGTGCCGGTCAGGGCCAGACTTACGGCCGCCGGGCCGGTACGTCGAACCTGCTCGCCATCGGCCCGGACGCGGCATCGAACACGCAGTTCGGCAGCTGGCACACGGGCGTTTGCCAGTTCGTGTTCGGCGACGGCAGCATCCGCGCCCTGAAGGTTTCGACGCCAGGAGCAACTCTGGCCGCACTCGCCAACCGGCTCGACGGCGTGCCCGTGGACCTGGACTAACTCCGACTTCTCCCCATCGAGGATTGTGCGATGAACGAACGCCCCGTACTCCGGCGGGCGGCCCGCGCCGCCCCGCTGTTTCTGCTCGCCTTCGTGCTGGCCGGGTGCGGCCAGTCTCGCTACCCCGTCGCCGGCCGGGTGTCGTACCCGGACGGCTCCCCGCTGGAAGCCGGCACGGTGATCGCCGAGGCGACCGTCAACGGCGTGGCCGTCAGTTCGCAAGGCAGCGTCAAGCCGGACGGCTCCTTCACGCTCGGCACCGACCTGCCGGGGGGCGGCGTGCCGGCGGGCGACTACCGCGTGGCGGTCGTCCCCGTGCCGCTCCCGGACGGCGCGGCCGGCAGTGGGAAATTGCCGGCCGTCGAGGGCAAGTTCACACGGCCCGAGACGTCCGGCATCACCTTCCAGGTGAAGACCGATCCGAAGAACGTGTTGAACATCACCGTCGAGCGGGCGGTGGCCCCGCCCGACCCGCCGAAGGAAGAACCCGCACCCGCAAAGGAAGAACCCGTTCCCGTCCCCGCCCCGCCGAAGGAGTAACCATGAGCCGCGTCGTGCGAAGTTTGTGCGTACCGGCCCTCGTGCTCACGCTGCTGGCCGGGTGCGGGTCGGGGTATTACCCGGTCACCGGCAAGGTGACGTACCCGGACGGGTCGCCGCTGCCGGCCGGGACGGTGATCGGAGAGGCGACCATCAATGGGCAGCCGGTGAGTGTGCAGGGGAACATTGAGGCCGACGGCAATTTCCGCCTGGGCACTGACAAGCCGGGCGGCGGGGTGCCGCCGGGCAGTTACAAGTTCGCCGTCATGCCGATCCCGATTCCGGACGGCAAGGCGGGGGAAGGAATGAAGCCGGCGGTCGACGGCAAGTACACCCGGTACAAATCGTCTGGCATCGCTCTCGACGTGAAGTCGGAGCAGAACGTGCTGAACATCACCGTCACGAAGTAGACGCCGGCGACCACCCTCCCAGGATCGCGACGTGTTTCCGATTCTCGCACCCATCCTTGCCCTGGCCTTCGGTTCGGCCGCCCCCGTGCGGCCGCACGCCGTCGTCCGACCGGTCGACGCCGCCGACGTGCGGTGGACGACCGGTTTCTGGGCGGATCGGTTCGAGGTCTGCCGGACCAGCACGATTCCGCAGATGGCGAAACTGATGTGGGGGACCGACCGCAGCCAGTTCTTGCACAACTTCCGCGTGGCGTCCGGGGCGGTCGCTGGTACGCACCGCGGCCCCGCGTGGAACGACGGCGACTTCTACAAATGGCTGGAGGCGGCGGCCGCCGTGTACGCCGTCGCCCCTGACCCGGCCCTCGACGCCCGCATGGATGAAGCCATCGCCGTCATCGCCGCAGCCCAGCGGCCCGACGGCTACTTGCACACGCCGGTCCTGATCCGCAACCGGAACGGCGACGCGGCCGCCAAGCCGTTCGACGACCGGCTGGCCTTCGAGATGTACAACTTCGGCCACCTGTTCACGGCTGCGGTGGTCCACCACCGGGCCACGGGGAAGCGGTCGCTGTTGGCCGTGGCGGTGAAGGCGGCCGACTTCCTGCTGGCGGCCTTCGAGACGCCGACGCCGACCCTGGCCCGCAACTCGGTGTGCCCAGCCCACTACTTCGGCACGCTCGACTTGTACCGCACCACCCGCGACCCGCGGCACCTGACACTGGCGAGGAAGTTCCTCGATCTCCGCGACCTGTTCGACGGCGGAACCGACGACAATCAGGACCGGGTGCTGTTCCGGAAGCAGACGGAGGCCGTCGGCCACGCGGTGCGGGCGAACTACCTGTACGCCGGTGCCGCCGACCTGTTCCTCGAAACCGGCGACGAAACACTGTTGGCGCCGCTCGGCCCGATCTGGGAGAGCGTCGCCCACCGCAAGATGGCCGTCACCGGGGCGTGCGGGGCACTGTACGACGGGGCGTCGCCGGACGGGTCGAAGGAGCAAAAGCAGATCGCCCGCACGCACCAGGCTTACGGTCGCGACTACCAGCTGCCGAACAGTACCGCCCACAACGAAACGTGTGCGGCCATCGGCAATCTGCTCTGGAACGACCGGATGCTGCAAGCAACGGGCTACGCGAAGCACGCCGACGTGGTCGAGCGGGTGCTGTTCAACGCCCTGCTCGCTGGCGTGAGCTTGGACGGCACACGGTTCTTCTACACCAACACGCTCCGCCAACTCGACGCGATGCCGGCCCCACTCCGCTGGTCGCGGCAGCGGGAAGAGTGGATCAGTTGCTACTGCTGCCCGCCGAACGTCGCCCGCACGGTCGCGCAGGTTCACGCCCTCGCTTACGGCCAGTCCGACCGCGGGCTGTGGGTCCACCAGTACGGCGGCAACCGCCTCGACGCCGCGTTGCCTGGCGGGCGAATCAAGCTCACGCAAACGACCGACTACCCGTGGGACGGTACGATCACCCTCGCACTCGACGCCGTTCCTGTCGGGGAGTTTTCGCTATTCCTCCGCGTGCCGGGGTGGTCGAGCGGGGCGACACTGGCCGTCAACGGCGAACCAGCCGCGGCGGCTGAGGCCGGCCGGTACGCGGAGGTCCGCCGAACGTGGCGGGCCGGGGATCGCGTGACGTTGAAGCTGCCGATGGCGGTGCGACTGCTGGAGGCCCACCCGCTCGCCGAGGAACTGCGGAACCAGGTCGCGGTGCAGCGGGGGCCAGTGGTCTACTGCGTGGAGTCGTGCGACCTGCCGGCTGCCGTGCGGGTGCAGTCGGTGGCCATCCCGCGAACCGCGGCGTTCCGCCCGCGGTACGACGCCAAGTTGCTTGGCGGCGTCGCCGTGCTGGAAGGGGCGGCCGAGGCGACGGCCGCCCCGGCGTGGGGGAAGGAACTGTACCGCGAGTTGGCCCCGACCGTCGCGAAGGCGTTCGACCTGCGGCTGATCCCGCACTACGCCTGGGGCAATCGCGGCAAGTCCGAAATGACGGTCTGGACGCCGCTGGGGCGATAACGGAGAAGCCATGCGACGGCTACCGACGACGTTCCTGCTCGCAGTCGTGTTCCTTCTCCCCTCTGCGGCTTTGGCCGGAGCGGTGGAACAGTGGGGCACGTTCGAGTTGACACTGAAAGGCCCGGTCGACGGCAACCCGTTCACCGAGGTCGAACTGGCGGCCACGTTCACCCAGGGGACGCAGTCCGTCCACGCGGCCGGGTTCTACGACGGCGAGGGCGTGTACCGGGTGCGGTTCATGCCGCCGACCGTCGGCGAGTGGGCGTACCGCACGGCCAGTAACCGCAAGGAACTGGACGCCCAGACCGGCACGCTGATCGCTGACAAGCCGACCGCCGGCAACTACGGGCCTGTGCGAGTGCGGAACACGTACCACTTCGCCCACGCCGACGGCACACCGCACGCATCAGTCGGCACCACCTGTTACGCCTGGACGCACCAGCCCGAGAAGCTCGAAGAACAGACGCTCGCGACGCTGAAGGCGGGGCCATTCAACAAGATTCGCATGTGCGTGTTCCCGAAGTGGTACGCCTTCAACCGGAGCGAGCCGCCGCGGTACCCGTTCGCTGGCACGCCGCCGAACCGTTGGGACTTCACGCGGTTCGACCCCGCCTTTTTTCGCCACCTGGAACACCGCGTCGGCCAGTTGCGTGACCTGGGCATTGAGGCCGATCTGATCCTGCTGCACCCCTACGACGAGGGGCACTGGGGGTTCGACCGGATGCCGGCGGCGGGCGACGACCGTTACCTGCGGTACGTCCTCGCCCGGCTGGCCGCCTACCGGAACGTGTGGTGGTCGCTGGCGAACGAGTTCGACTTCATGAAGCAGAAGACCGACGCCGACTGGGAGCGAATCCTGAAAGTGGTCCACGAGGCCGACCCGTACCGGCACCTGTTGTCGATCCATAACGGCACGCGGCTGTTTAACCAGACCGACCCGCGGCTGACGCACGCCAGCATCCAGAACGGGTCGGCGGTGGCGGACTTCGGCCGGGCGGGGCTATACCGCGACGTGTACCGCAAGCCGATCGTGTTTGACGAGGCGAAGTACGAGGGCGACTTCGGGCAGCGGTGGGGCAACCTATCGGCCGAGGAGATGGTCCACCGCTTCTGGCAGGGCACCATCGCCGGCACCTACGTCGGCCACGGCGAGACGTACCGCCGGCCGGACGAGGTGGTGTGGTGGTCGCGGGGCGGAACCCTTCACGGCGACAGCCCGAAGCGGATCGCGTTTCTGCGGAACGTGCTGGCCGAAGGCCCCGCAGATGGGTTCGACCCGATCGACAAGTGGCAGGACGACCGCACGGCCGGGAAAGCGGGCGAACACTACCTCGTCTACTTCGGCAAGGAGCGGCCGACCGCGTGGGTGCCGGACCTGCCCGGCAAGCAGAAATCGCTGACGCTGACGGCCGAGGTGCTGGACACCTGGAACATGACGACAACCCCAGTGGCCGGCACGATCACGCTGAAACCGAAGGACAACTACCGTCTGACGGCCGACCCGCCGACGCCGATCCCGCTGCCCGGCACTCCGTACCTCGCGGTCCGGCTGCGGGCCGTGGCCCCCAAGAAGTGAGGCTCCCGATGCGTATGCTCTTGATCCTGACGGCGTGCCTCGCCGTGCCCGGGGTCACCGCGGCCGACCCGCGGGTGGACTTGAACCCGGACATGCCGCGGGCCGACATCCTCGCTCCCGGCTGGGACGTATGGCGGGTGCCCGACGGCCGCACCGCGACCGCGACGTTCGGCGGGGTGAAAGCCACTCTCCGGGCAGAGGGATTGACCGGCGCGTGGTGGAAGCCCGGCCTGGACTACCCGGCCCGCATGGCGTCCGACGGGGTGACGGCGACCAGCAAACTCGAACTGGCGTTCGCCGGTCTGTCGGCGGGGCCGCACACGCTCGCCACCTACCACAACGCCCTCGGCGACAAGACGGGCGAACCTCTCACCGTCACGGTCGGCGGGCAGTCGGTCGCTGTGACGCCGTCGCACCGCGTCAAGCACGACGCCGACGCGGCGTCCGCATTCGTCACGTTCGTCGCCGCGGCCGACCAAGATGTGGTGGTCACGTTCACCGCGGCCGGAACGGTAACGCTGAACGGGTTCGAGATCGACCGCTCCGACCCGGTCAAGCGGGCCGCGAAGCCGACGCCTTCGGATGATGACGAACACGCTCCGGAGAACCCAGTTCTGACGTGGCGAGCAGCGAAAGGGGCCATGGCGCACCGCGTCTTCCTGGGGACTGACCCCGCCACGCTGCAACTCCGCGGCGAGTCGACCGACGCCCGGTTTGACACCGCCGGCCTGCGGCTCGACAACCGGCGGCCGTACTTCTGGCGCGTGGACACCGTTCACCCGGCCGGCGTCATCCCCGGCGAGGTGTGGCGGTTCCGGGTGCGGCACCTCGCGTTCCCGGAGGCCGAGGGGTACGGCCGGTTCGCCTTCGGGGGCCGCGGTGGCAAGGTGTACGAAGTCACCACCCTGGACGACGCCGGCCCTGGTTCGCTCCGTGAGGCGGTCGAGGCGAGCGGCCCGCGAACCGTCGTCTTCCGCGTCGGCGGACTGATCGTCCTCAAGTCGAAGCTCATCGTCCGCCATCCGTACCTGACCGTGGCCGGGCAGACGGCCCCCGGCGACGGCATCTGCCTGAAGAACTACACGTTCGGCTGCTCCGACACGCACGATGTCATCATTCGCTACGTCCGCATTCGCGTCGGCGACGAGACGGGACTGACCCAGGACGGCAGCGGTGCCCGCGGCAGCGATCACGTCATCTTCGACCATTGCTCGATCAGTTGGAGCATCGACGAGGGGTTCAGCTCGCGGGAGGGGCGGAACCTGACGGTGCAGCGGTGCCTTATCGCCGAGGCCTTGAACATCGCCAACCACAAGAAGTACGAGGCGGGGAAGGGGCACTCGTTCGCCGGCAGCATCAGCGGCGGCGTCGGCAGCTTCCACCACAACCTGCTCGCCCACTGCACCGGCCGGAACTGGAGCCTCGCGGGCGGATTGGACCGCAGCGGGTTGAAGCTCGCCGGGCAACTGGACATCCGCAATAACGTCGTCTTCAACTGGCAGAACCGCACGACTGACGGCGGTGTTCGCGAACTCAACTTCGTCGGCAACTTCTACCTGCCCGGCCCGGCGACGAAGACGTACACGCTGTTGAAGCCCGACCCCGGCGACCCCGAACGCGGCATGCGGGCGCACATGGCCGGCAACGTGATCGACGGCAAGCCAAGCATTGAGGCCGACAACTGGTCCGCTTACGTCGGCCCGGCCGACGGGCAAGCGAAGGTGCGATCCGCCGATCCGGTGTTCGAGCCGTTCGTGAAAACGCACTCGGCCCGCGAAGCCCTCGACAGCGTGCTGGCCGACGTGGGGGCGAACCGGCCGAAGCAAGACGCCGTGGACCTCCGCGTGTTGGCCGACGTGCGGAAGCGGGGGCACACGTTCACTGGTAGCCGTGGCAAACTGCCCGGCATCATCGACACCCCGACCGATGCCGGCGGGTGGCCGGCGTACCAGTCGGCGGTGGCCCCGCCCGATGCCGACCACGACGGCATCTCGGACGCCTGGGAGAAGACCCACGGGCTTGATCCGGCCAACCCCGCCGACGCTGCGGCTTACCGCCCCGATGGCTACACGCACCTGGAAGCGTACTTGAACGAACTGGCCCGCCCGTGAACCCTGGAGTCGCCGTGTTCCCTTGCATCATCACACTGCTGTTGATCGCCCCGCCGGACGACTACGCGGCCGTCGCCGCCAAACGGGCAGCGGCCGCGATGGCGGCCGCCGGGCAACTCGACGCTACCAAGGCTGAGCGTGTGCGAACGGCGGTTGCTGCCCACTACACCGGGCTGAACGCCGTCCACACCGCCCGCGACGCCGCGGCCGGCGACCCGGTCGCCCGTGAGAAAGCAGCAGCAGAGGTGAAGGAGTTGCACGCCAAGTTCAAGGCCGTTCTCGCAGCAGAGTTGACCGCCGTCCAGACGGAGGCGGTGATGGACCAGATGACGTACAACGTGGTCCCGAACACCCTGAAGGCGTATCGCGAGATGCTTCCCACGCTCACCGACGCTCAGGCCGTTCGCATCCGCGAACTCTTGGTGGTCGGGCGGGAGGACGCACTGGTGGCCGGCGCGTCGAAGGCGAAGCACGAGAAGTTCGGCGTCGCCAAGGGGAAGATCAACAACTACCTCTCCGGCCAGGGGTACGACTTGAAGAAGGCCGGGCAGGAGTGGGCGGAACGGCGGAAGGCGGCTGAGGCCAAGAAGTGACTCAACGGGCACGCACGAGGGAGGTTCCGATGGGGCGGTTCATCTGGTCCGCGGTGGCGGTCGGGCTGTTCGCCGGCTTCGTGGCCGGGCAGTACCCGAAGGTGCCGAAGGAAGTTCAGGCGGCCGAGGACGCCCGCCGCGCGGCCTATGAGAAGGCCGAGGACGAGGCGTGGGAGAAAGCCCAGCCGGAACTCGCGGCGTGGGCAGCGAAGGGCAAGCCGTACCTGCCGGGGGCGGCCAAGCCGGCCGACTTGCCGCAGGCGGGCATTCCGGCCTTCCCCGGCGCGTGGGGCGGTGGCATGTACAGTTTCGGCGGCCGCGGCGGCAAAGTCTACGCCGTCACCAGCCTCGACGACGCCGGCCCCGGCACCCTGCGGGAAGCATGCAATGCCATCGGCCCGCGGACGGTCGTCTTCCACGTCGGCGGGGTGATTCACCTCAAGAACCGCATCCGCATCCGCGCCCCGTACATCACAATCGCCGGCCAGACCGCCCCCGGCGACGGCATCTGTATCCGCGGGGCGACGGTCGCCATTGACACGCACGACGTGGTCATCCGCCACTTGCGGTTCCGCCGCGGCGAGACGAACGTCGCCAACCGCGACGACTCGCTCGGCGGCAACCCGGTCGGCAACATCATGCTCGATCACCTGTCCGCGAGTTGGGGGCTGGACGAGAACCTGTCGATGTACCGGCACATGTACCGCCCGCCGGGCGGGAACGCCGACCTGAAGTTGCCGACCGTCAACATCACGATTCAGTGGTGCGTCTCCAGCGAGGCCCTGGACACGTTCAACCACTCGCTCGGCAGCACGATCGGCGGGCACAACAGCGGCTTCCACCACAACCTGTGGGCGTGCAACGCCGGGCGGAACCCGAGCATCGGCATGGACGGCGACTTCAACTTCGCCAACAACGTGCTGTTCAACTGGCGGCACCGCACCCTCGACGGCGGCGACCAAAAGAGCCTCTACAGCGTGGTGAACAACTACTACAAGCCCGGCCCGGCCACACCGGACAGCCCGATCGCGCACCGGGTCCTCCGGCCGGATGGCCGCCGACCGGGGCCGGACAAGACGCTGGCCCGCGAATGGGGTCGGGCCTACGTGGCGGGTAACGTGGTCGTCGGGAACGCGGCCGTCACCGCCGACAACTGGGCCGGCGGCGTGCAGACCGACGGCGACGAGGATTCGAAAGTGATCCTGCCGCGGGTGCGGAGCGAAAAACCGTTCCCAACGCCGAAGATGCCGGTACAACCGGCCGCGGAAGCTTACGAGGCGGTCTTGGCGAACGCCGGGGCGACACTGCCGAAGCGAGACGGCGTCGATCGGCGGATCGTCGAACAGGTTCGCACCGGCACCGTGCCGGCTCAGTCGAAGGAGGGGATCATCACCGACGTGCAGCAGGTCGGCGGTTACCCGGAGTACCGCGGCGGCGGGCAGGTGACGGACACCGACGGCGACGGCATCCCGGACGACTGGGAGCGGGAGCACGGCCTCGACCCGAACGACCCGGCCGACGCCGCCAAGATTCCGACCGCGGACGGGTACACGAACCTGGAAAAGTACCTGAACCGGCTGGACCGTTAACGCTCGGTCACCGCGTCCGTCCTTTGTTTCGTACCCGCCATCCGACCGCGGGGGCAACGTGCCACGCGGTTGCAGTCATTCGACGGCCTTGGCTCGGCGGCTTCACGCACATGACCCTAAAGAATCCGACTATCGGGTCGGGTGTGCCAATAAGCCCACAGCAGGAACACGGCTTGCAGGGGTAAGCGGAGCAGGTGCACCAGCGGCGGGGCGGGAATCAACTCTTGGTGCTGATAGACGTAGATGTTGGCCGGGAAGACGGCGATCAACAGGGCGAAGACGCCCCACGCGGCGAGCCGGGAGAACCGCGGGACGAGCAACAGAACGCCGAACGCCACCTCCAGAACGCCGCTCAGGTACACCAGCCCCACCGGGAAGGGGAGTTCGGGCGGCACGATCGGTACGTAGAACCCCGGGACGAGGAAGTGCGCCGTGCCGGCCGCGATCATGAAGGTCGCCAACAGATACTTCGACAACCGCTTCGCCCCGGTCATGCTCGCCCCCATCGTTCCGCGGAGAAACTCAAACACGACGGCCGCGATTCTGCCGTCGGCCGTATCTGGCGCGCCTGCAAGCCGGGCTGAACGGGCCGGGAGACGGCTATCCAATCTTGACGGTGTACTGCACTTCGCCCGTTAACTTGAACTGAGTTACGGTGAGGCCGTCCCGCGTGGCGTGGCCGCGGAGGTACGTCGCGGCCGTCGGCTTCGGGCCGCCGCCGATCAACTGGCCGTACGGGCGGCCCTTCTCGGCCGGCAGCCACGCCGGCTCGTGTGTGTGGCCGGACACCACCAACTGCACGCCGGCCTTGACGAGCAAATCGTGCCACTTCGCCCGGCCGTCGCCGCAGAAATCCCCGGTGTTCTTCTCCCGCTTCCACCACAGGGGGATGTGGCAGAACAAGACCTTGAACCGGGCGGACTGGAACTCCGGCTTCTCGATCTCCTTCGCCAGCCACTCGGCTTGAAGGGTGCGGAAGGCCGCGAAGTCGTTGAGGCCGCCGTAGACCGGGTGGTCGTCCGGCTTGTCCTCCCCTGTATCGAGGACGAGTGCCGCCATCGGCCCGCGGCGGAACGAGTAGTAGAGCGGCCCGTCGGTGAACCGCGGCAGGTGTCGTGCCCCCGGCCCGCGCACGTCGTGGTTTCCGCGGACGTAGTAGTACGGCACGGTCGCGGCGAACGGCTGCCCGGCCGGGGCGAGGAACTGGGCGACCATCCGCTCCTCGGTCGTGATGTCGTTCGTCTGGTCGCCGTTCCAGAGCAGGAAGTCGCCCGGCTCTTTCTGGTGGGCGGTGTGCAACGCCTTGAGCGTGTCGGCCACCTCGTGCGTGTCGTTCCACACTGTGAATCGGACTTCGGCCGGGTCCGCCGGGGGCGTGGTAAAGCGGTAGACCTCGCTCGCCACGGCATCCGTTCCGACCCGGCGGATGTCGTACGGGCCGCGGAAGTCGATCCGCACCGCGTGAACCCGGTAGAAGTAGCGGCAACCCGGCTTGAGCCCGGCGAGGCGGACTTTGAACACCCGCTCGTCGAAGGGCATCAAGCCGTCCGTCGCCCCGCCGGCCTTCGACCCGAGGCGTTCGGTCTCGCCATACTCGATCCAACCGGTGGCCGGGCCGCTGGTGGCCCAGAGGACGGTGACGCCATCTGGCGTGGGGTTGGTCAGCACGGGAGGGCTGCGGAATTGGAACGGCCCGTCGGCCGCGGCCCGCGCGGTCGGGGCGGTGACGGCCAGCGCGGCGGACGAGGCCGCGAGGAAGGTTCGTCGCGACGGGTTCATGCAAGAGCCTCCGCGTTCGGTCCGGTGGAGGGGCGGCAGGCGAATCGCCTGGTTCGGCTCTCATTCTAGGGATCGGCCGGTGACAGCGAGCCGGCGGTTCAGGTGGCTGGTCGAGAACCGCGACCCTTCGCGATCACGTCGGCTTCCTTGGATGCGTCCAACAGTTTCCAGCAGTACCACAGCATCCGCGGGAGGTGATAGGGTCCCTTCCACAGGTTCCCCTTGAGTGGCACCGACACTCGTCCGTCCCGGTGCAGGTATCCGTACCACTCGCCGAACTCCGGGTCGGGGAAGTGGCGGAAGCTCCAGTCGTGGACCTGGCGGTGCCAGCGGGCATATTTTTCGTCGCCGGTCAGCGTCCACGCGAGCAGGGTGGCGATGACCACCTCGCAGTGCGGCCACCAGAACTTCATGTCGTGCCAGTAGTCCTGCACCGGCAGCCCCCGCAAGTCGCGGAAGTAGAAGACGCCGCCGAATTCGTCGTCCCAGCCCCGCTTCCACATCCAATCGAGGATGGTCAGCCCGAGCCGGACGAGTCGCGGGTCGCTCCGCAATTTCCCCTCGTGGAGGATGAACCACGCGCACTCGATGGCGTGGCCGGGGTTCAGTTGCCGGCCGTCGAAGTGGTCGAGGATTTCGCCGCCCGAGCCGACGACTTCCATCAAGGCTTCGTGATCGGGCTTGAGGAAGTCCCGTTCGATCTCGCCGATACTCCAATCGATCCACTCCGTACAGCTTCGGCCCCGGACGCGGACGTCCCCCAGCTGTTCGCGGAGTTCCTGGGCCGTGAGCAGGCAGAACATCAGCGGGCCGACGCCCTTCGTGGGGCGCGTGGCCGGTTCGACTTTGGCCGGCATCCGGCCCGGCGTGAACGAGTAGTCGAGGTAGGCGTCGAAGTACCGCATCGCGTCCTCGGTGGCTTGCCCGTCGTCCGTCGCCTTCGCGTACACCGCGTTCGCCATCGCCGCGAACGACTCGCTGTAAACGTACCGCCGCATCCGCAGCGGTCGGCCGTCGCGGGTCACGGTGAAGTACAACTTGCCGTCCGGGGCCGACCCGCACCGCCGCAGGAACTCGATGCCACTCTTCGCCGCGTCGAGCCACGCCGGGTTCTGCTCGACCGTGTTGTACAGGGTGGCGAAAGTCCATGCCCCGCGGCCCTGGAACCAGATCGACTTGTCGGTGTCGATCACCGTGCCGTCGCGGTCGAGGGCAGTCAGGTAGCCGCCGTGGTCGCGGTCGAGCCCGTGCCGCAGCCAGAACGGGATCACGTCGCCGAGCAGCGCGTCCCGATAGACGGCGGTAAGTGCGGCTCGACCGTCCGGGGTCGTCACGTCCACAACTCACCGACCCTTCTTTTCAAGCCAGTCGAGGGGGAAGCGGGCGAACACGACCTTGCTCGTGCCTTCGGCTTCGTACAGGCAGCCGATGTTGCCGTCCGGAAGCACCGCCAAGCAGGAGTAGGCGAACGGCCCCGGACACAGCACGCGCTTCACCGACCACGTCTTGCCCTCGTCGTCGCTCAGGCAGACGGTGCCGTTCTCTCGCTTGGTGCTTTGCGGGCCGGAATAGAGGAGGCGACTCTTCCCGTCGGCGGGGTCGGTGTACCGGACAATCGACGCCATGCAGCCGGGATCAGCCAAGTCCGGCACGTCCTCAACTTTCGTCCAGGTGGCCCCGCCGTCCGCACTGACGCACGTCTTTCGCACGGCCTTGCCGGCCCACCGCCGCACGTTGAACCGGATCGAGCCGTCCTGCAACTCGACGAACTGCGCCTCGTTCACCAGACTTGTCTTTTTGTCCTTCCCGGCGTCAATCAGCGCCCCCGGCGCGATTTCGCCCATCTGCCAAGTCTTTCCCTTGTCGTCACTGTAGATGGCGTAGATGTTCCACACCCCGAATGGCCCCTCGTTGAACGGGAACAGGAGACGGCCGGCGTGCGAGCCGTGGCGAAGCTGGATGCCGATGCCCGGCCCGCCGGCCACGGTCGTTACCACCTTCTCGCGCTTCGTTTGCTTCGTGATGTCCCGCGGCTTCGTCCAACTGATGCCGTCGTCGGCACTGGTGATGAGCCAGTTGCGGACGACCGCCTCGCCGTCGTAGCCAGGCTGGATTGTGCCGCTCCGTTCGCCAACGCCGGCCGGGTAAGACTGGTACACGAGCAGCACCAACCCGCTCTCGCGCTCGACGACGGCACACGGGTTGTTGAGCGCCTTGTCCCCGTCCGTGGCGATGACCGCGGCGTTGCCCCACGTTTTCCCGCCGTCCGGGCTGCGCTTCAGGATGATCTTGTTCTTAGCCTGGTCCGCGTCGGCGGCCCGCCCTTCGGCGAACGCCAGGACGTGTCCGTTCTTCGAAACGACGACGGCGGGGATGCGGATGGACTTGAACCCGTCCGCCTTCGGTACGAACACGTCCACCGTCTCCGGGTCGGCCCCCGAGCACGGAAGGGGAACCAGCAGGACGAGCAACAGGACGAATCGCGGATTCATGAGCGGCCTTCCTCGGTACCGATTACTTCTTCTTGTGTTTTGGGCTGGGCACGTCGAGTTGGAACGCCGACGGCTCTTTGGACACGTCGAGACGGACCGTGTGTTCCTCGAACAGCAGTTTGCCGAACGGCGTGAACGGCTCCGGATTCGCCCCGTCCCCACCGGTGATGCGAACAACTTGCGGGCCGATCGCCACGCCCTTGCCCGACGAGCGCGTGTCGAACCGCCCGTCCTTGATGTCGGCGTGACCCTGCTGGCCGCGGTTGCCCTTGGCCGGGTCCGGCTCGAACACGATCATCCCGGCCGGCAGCGGCTTGCCGTCGAACGTGACAGTCCCGCTGACGTGGGTCGTGTTATCCAGTGTGCCACCGCACCCGCTGAACAGCAACACACCAAAGACCAGCCCCAGAGACGCGGCACGGGGCCGACAGCACCTCGAACGCATGGGATTTCCTCTTCGGGGAAGCGGTGAAGGGGTTAGTTCGCGATCTGGATTTCGCCGCCGTCCATGCTCGCCGTCGCCTTGAGCACGACCAGATCGACCGTCGCTTGCACGAACCGCACCGACCCGTCGCCCATCGCGAATTGCGCCCCGCCGTTGTGCGGGCTGCCGAAACTGATGTCGTTGTAAACCCCGGTGTACGGGGTGTTGATGGCGTTCTGCACGTTGCGGCAACCGGCCATCCCGTTACCCGACATGCCGCGGACCCAGTCGGCCCCGTCGCTTTCAAGGATGTTGCTGTTCCACTTCACCGAGACCTCTCCGACCATGAGCGTGTTGGACGTGCCGTCGATGGTGCTGGCGAACCGGGTTTTCGTGTCCTTGCCCAGAATGCCTTGGAGGGCGAAGCCGCCGTTGCCGGTCGGGTTCGCATCGACCGCGTAGGCGGCCCCGGTCACCGGGTTCGTCCCCTTCGGGCCGGCGACGCCGTGATAGTCCGACGTGAACGTCTTTCGCCCGTCCACCAGCGTACTCGACCCGTTCGACGCCTGGATAACCGGGACGCTCGGGCAGTTGAACACCGAGATTCGGTTGAGGGCGTGGACCATCTTGTTCGGCCCTTCCCGGTTCGTCCCGCCGTTCCATGCGCCAGCACCGAGGTCGAACAGTTTGTACAGGCTGTCCTGCTCGACGTAGGGGAGGACGTACACCCGCCAACTCAGTCCGTTCGCGACCGTTGCCCCGGCCGGGAACCGGCCGTTGGCGTCGTGATAGGCGTGCAGTCCGATCCCGATCTGCTTGAGGTTGTTCTGGCACTTGGCCCGCGCCGCCGCCTCGCGGACCTTCTGCACGGCCGGCAGGAGCAGGCCGATGAGGATGGCGATGATCGCGATGACGACGAGTAACTCGATCAGTGTGAACCCGCGACGAACATTCATGAAAGGCCTCCGAATGAAAACGAGTAATGAAACTGACGACTAACTTTCATTTCGCTTCTGATTCCGCAGGTACTCCGACACGGTCCGGCGACCCTTGCGGATGTGGACGCTCATCAGTCGGTGGGCCGCGTCCGCGTCACGACTGCGGATGGCGTCGGCGATGGCGGCATGATCCCGGCACGTCTCCTCGGCCACCGCCAGCGTCAGGATCGCGGCCCGGTGCCGCTGCACGCCGAACACTTGTCCGAGGGCGGTGTGGTCGTCGATCACCTTCGCCAGCAGCCGATTCCGGGCGGCCTCCACGACGATCCGGTGGAACCGCTCCTCGCAGTCGAGCCAGCGGTCGAGCATCTCATCCGTGGCCGACTGCCCCCTTTGACGGCGGATCGTGGTGAGGATCGCCTCGAACTCCCGCCGCACATCGTCCAGTTCGTCGAGTTGGGCTTGCGTGATGTTTCGGGCCGCTTCGGCAGCGGCGCAACTCTCGACCGCTTCCCGGAGGACGTACAGTTCTTCCAGGTCCGTCCCGCTCGCCTTCCGCACGAATGCCCCCGCGCCGGGGACGTGCTCCACCAACCCCTCGGTCGCAAGCCGGTGAATCGCTTCCCGCACCGGGGCCAGGCTCACCTCCATCGTCTCGGCGAGGGTGCGGTTCACCAATTGGGAACCGGCTTCGAGTTCGCCGGCTAGCACCCGGCGGCGCAATTCGCGGTAGGTTTTTTCTGAGAGAGTGTCTTGCACGGCGGGTTCAACCTCTCTAAACTGCATTGAGATCGATCGTGTTCGATCATGTTCGAACACGATCGATCTTGACAAATCTGTCTCTCGATGTCAAGGGTAATTCTGAAGCTGACTGGATTTTTTGGGGAACGACCCGAGCGGTACCTTGCCGTGGGAGGATGAGCGATGAAGGGTGCGTGGGTGGCACTGATTACGGTCTTACTGGCCTCCGACGGGCAGGGTGCAGATTTCCCACCACTTCCCGATAGCGAGGGGTTCGCTGGGCCTTTCGCGGGCGTTAGCAACGGGGCACTCGTCGTCGCCGGTGGTGCCAACTTCCCTGATAAGAAGCCGTGGGACGGCGGCAGGAAAGTGTGGTACGACGGAGTATTCGTGTTGGAGAAGCCGGACGGAAAGTGGCAACTCGCCGGCAAACTGCCCCGGCCGTTGGGCTACGGCGTGAGCGTGACGCACGGCACCGGGGTTGTGTGCGTAGGCGGCAGCGATGCGGAGCGGCACTACCCCGATGCCTTCCGGCTGGAATGGAAGGGCGGCAAGCTCGTCACGACCGAACTTCCCGCTCTGCCGAAGCCGTTCGCCAACGGTTCTGGGGCGATGGTCGGCGAGACGTTCTACGTCGCCGGTGGGCAGGAGAAGCCGGATGCCACGAGCACGGCAACAGCCGTCTACCGGATTGACCTGTCGGCGACCCGGCCGAAGTGGGAGTCGGTCGAGGCGTGTCCCGGCGGTGGGCGGATGCTTGCCGTGGCCGCCGGGTTCGACGGCGCGTTCTGGCTCGTGAGCGGCGTCGATCTGGTCGCCGGGAAGGACGGTCGGGCGGAACGGAAGTACCTTAAGGACGCCTACCGCTACGACCCCGCTAGCGGCTGGAAGCCAATCGCGGACTTGCCCCGGCCCGCCGCGGCAGCACCCTCCCCGGCACCGACCGATAGCAGCGGCTTCTTCATCCTCGGTGGCGACGACGGCACACAGGTCGGTGCCGCCCCGGATCAGCACCGCGGCTTCAGCAAGACGGTCCTCCGCTACGACGCGAAGGCCGATCGGTGGGCCGAAGCCGGCGAACTGGCCGCGCCGCGAGTGACGGTGCCGAGCGTGGCTTGGGGTAAGTCGTGGGTGATCCCGAGCGGCGAGGTGCGGCCTGGCGTACGCTCGCCAGACGTGTCAACCTTCACCCCGGCGAAGAAGGAGTAACCTGTCATGCCGACTTTCTCCCGAACGGCGTGGCTGGTCGTTCTGCTCCTCATGCCGGTCGCCCTAGTGAACTACCTCGACCGCCAGATGCTCGCGGCGATGAAGTCGTCCGTCATGGGGGACATTCCCGACATCGGCACCGAGCGGAATTGGGGGCTGATGCTCGGGCAGTTCAAGTGGGTCTACGCTTTCCTCAGTCCGATCGGCGGCTACATCGCGGATCGGTTTAGTCGGCGGTTCACCATCTGCGGCAGCCTGTTCGCCTGGTCGGCGGTGACGTGGTGGACCGGGCAGGTGACGACTTACGGCGAACTCCTTTGGGCGCGGTCGTTCATGGGCGTCAGCGAGGCGTTCTACATCCCCGCCGCCCTCGCCCTCATCACGGACTACCACACCGGCCCCACCCGCTCGCGGGCCGTCGGCATGCACCAGATCGCCATTTACTTCGGGGTGATCGCCGGGGGGTTCGGCGGGTACGTGGCGGACGAGCCGGCCCTCGGCTGGCGGTCCGCGTTCGTCGCCTGCGGGATCTTCGGCATGGCCTACGCGCTGCCACTACTGCTGCTGTTGCGAGACGCCCCCAAGCCGGCCGCTTCGGCCCGTGCGGCCACGCCTCCGCACCGAGCGGTCGGGGAACTGATTTCCAACTTCGCGTTCGTCCTGCTCGTTCTCTACTTCACTCTGCCGGCCCTGGCGGGCTGGGTGGTGCGGGACTGGATGCCGGCGATTCTCAAGGAACAATTCGGAATCGGTCAGGGTCAGGCCGGGGTCGCGGCCACGGTGTATTGGCAGGTCGCGGCCATCGCGGGGGCCGTCCTCGGCGGCTGGCTGGCCGACCGCTGGATGCAACGGCACGATCGCGGGCGAATCTTCGTCAGCGCCATCGGCATGAGCCTGATCGTCCCAGCCATCTTCGGCGTCGGGAATGCCGGCACGCTGAGCGTCGCCGTCGCTTTCCTGATCCTGTTCGGCATCGGCTGGGGGTTCTTCGACTGCAACAACATGCCGATCCTGTCGCAGATCGTCCGTCCCGACCTGCGGGCGACCGGCTACGGCATCATGAACTTCGTCAGCATCAGTTGCGGCGGGCTGGCGGATTTCGGGTTCGGCATCCTCCGCGACCAGAACGTACCCCTGAACGTGATCTTCGGCGTGTTCGCCGCCGCCGCCATCGTGTCCGTCGTGTTAGTGCTGTTGATTCGACCCCGCCCCGACCTCGCCGCCACGGAGAGCATCCCTTGACCGTCAAACTTCACGGCCTCGTCGCCGCCACCCACACGCCGTTCGACGCGGCCGGCGCACTGAACCTGCGGGTCGTCGAGAAGCAGGCCAAACACCTGCTCGCCACCGGGGTCCGCACGGCCTTCATCGGCGGCAGCACCGGCGAGAGCCATTCGCTGGCCATCGACGAGCGGTTGCAGTTGGCCCAACGGTGGGCGGACGTGGCGAATGGTTCGGACCTGCGTGTCGTCGTTCACGTCGGTTCGAACTGCCTGGCCGACGCCCGGACGCTGGCGGCTCAGGCCGAGCGACTCGGGGCGGTCGCCATCGCCGCCCTGGCCCCCAGCTACTTCAAGCCGAAGACGCTCGACGCGCTGGTGGCCTGCTGTGCAGAGGTCGCCGGGGCCGCACCGGGCGTGCCGTTCTACTTCTACGACATCCCGGTGCTGACCGGCGTGCAGTTCCCGATGCCCGACTTCTTGGCCGTCGCCGCCGACCGCATCCCGACCCTGGCCGGCATCAAGTTTACGAACGCCGACCTGATGGCCTACCAGAAGTGCCTGCGCGCCCAGGACGGCCGGTTCGACATCCCCTGGGGCGTGGACGAGTACCTGTTGGCGGCCCTGGCGCTCGGCAGTGCGGGCGGCGTCGGCAGCAGTTACAACTTCGCCGCCCCCGTCTACCATCGGCTGATCGCGGCGTTCGCGAGCGGCGACGTGGCGACGGCACGGGCCGAACAATTCCGCTCGGTCCAGCTCATCGACCTGTTGGCCGGGTACGGCTACATGGGCGCGGCGAAGGCGGTGATGGGGTTCCTCGGCGTCGAGGTCGGCCCCGCCCGACTGCCGAACACGAACTTGACGATAGAGCAGACGCGAAGCCTGCGTGCTTCACTTGAGGAACTCGGCTTCTTCCACTGGGTGCAACGTCAGTCCTGATGCCATCGGATGCACGTCCTTCGTTTTCGGCTTCCGCCCGGCCGATCAGCGCATATCTGGCTCTCGACTGTCCCTTGTGAACGTGTTGCCCCGTGACTGGATCGCGCCTGTCGGGGCCGACACGCGCAGGCGGACCGTGGACGGCACCGCTGCGGCCGGTTATCATCCCCGAAACCTTTCACCGGGGGATACCGATGGGCATTTCCAAACTCACCAAGACGTTCGCCGGCCGCCCGGTCCGCGGCTTCGACCCGGACGCCAAGCCGTCGCGGGCGAATTGCGTCTACCGCATCGCGGTCGAATTCGAGGATGACGAGCAGACCTTCCCCGACCTGCTCGACGCATTCCTGACGGCCCACGGCGGGCCGGGCTTGACGGCTCTCGTCGTCGGCTCGTGGGACTCCGACAGCCCGCTCGACTCCTCGACCGAGGTGGTGGAATCGTTGATCGGGGCGAGAGGCCGAATGCCGAACCTGACCGCCCTGTTCTTGGGCGACGTGACCGCCGAGGAGTGCGAAATCTCGTGGATGGGTCACGGCGACCTGTCGCCGCTGCTACCGGCGTTCCCGAAACTCGAAGAGTTCCGCATTCGCGGCACCAGCGATCTGACCTTCGGCACACTCAAACACGCCAATTTGAAGTCGCTGGCCGTCGAGAGTGGTGGACTGCCGGCCGAACTGATCGACGAAGTGGCGGCGGCCAAGCTGCCGAAGCTGGAGCACCTGGAACTCTGGCTCGGCACGTCGAACTACGGCGGTATCAACACCGTCGCCCCCCTGAAAAAGTTGCTCGCGGGCAAGAAGTTCCCACACCTGTCATACCTCGGCCTGAAGAACTCCGCCATCGCCGACGCAGTCGCCGCGGCCGTCGCCAAGTCGCCGTTGCTCGACCGCCTCGACACGCTCGACCTGTCGCTGGGCAATCTGAGCGACGACGGCGCGAAGGCCCTGATCGCGGCCCCGGCCGTGAAGAAGTTGAAGAAACTCGACTTGAACCACCACTACATTTCAGACCCGGTCCTGCGCGAACTCCGGAAGCTGAAGGTGAAGCTCGACGTGCGGGATCGCAAGAAGGAAGATCGCTACGACGACGAAGTCTACCGCTACATCACCGCCTCGGAGTGACGCATGACGATCTCCAGCCACTACGACACGTTCGCCGGGCGGCCGGTCCGCGAGTACGCCCCCAGTTCGCCCGGCCCGGCCGGCTGCGTCTACCGGCTCACGCTCGGGTACGACGACTGGCCGACCTTCCCGGAACTGCTTGACCGCTTCCTGGCCGACCACGGCGGGCCGACACTGACGGCCCTCGTGGTCGGTGCGTGGGAGTCCGATGACATGCTCGAATCGTCGGCCGAGATTGTGGAAGCCCTGATCGGGGCAAAGGACCGGATGCCGAACCTGACGGCTCTGTTCTTCGGCGACATCACCTGCGAAGAGTGCGAGATGTCGTGGATTCAACACGGCGACGTGTCGCCGCTGCTGCCGGCGTTCCCAAAACTGGAGCAGTTTCGCATCCGCGGTACGACGGGCCTGACGTTCGGCAAGCTCTCGCACCCGAACCTGCGGTGGTTGGCGATCGAGAGTGGCGGCCTGAGCGAAGACGTGCTCGGCGAGGTGTGGACCGCGGATCTGCCGCGGCTGGAACACTTGGAGTTGTGGCTCGGCGACGACGGCTACGGCGGAATCGACACGGTTGATCCGCTTGCCCCGCTTCTGTCGGGTAAGTTGTTCCCGAAGGTCAAGCAGCTCGGCCTGCGGAACAGCTGCATCGCCAACGCCGTCGCACAGGCGATCGTGGCGTCGCCGTTGCTCGCCCGCCTCGAAGTCCTCGACCTGTCGCTCGGCAACGTCGATGATGTGGGAGCGGAGGCCCTGCTCGCCAGCCCCGGTGTCGCGAAACTGCGGCACCTCGACTTGCACCACAACTACATCTCCGACGCGATGGCTGAGCGGCTGCAACAACTCGGCGTGCAGGTGGACCTGAGCGACCGCGAAGAAGCCGACGAGGACGATCGGTACGTCACGGTTTCGGAGTGACCGGCCGGCGGCTGACGCTGGTCGCCAATCCCGGCCACAAGCGAGTGGTCGCCTTCCAGGCCGCCCTCGCCCGCCGCGGTTGGCCGCCGGCCGTCGTCGTGCCGTGGTTAGACTTGGCGAGCGGGCGTCAGCCCTCTGATTCTGGTCCCGTGTGGAAGAGAATCAGGGGGCTGACGCCCCCCGCTCGCCCGGACTTCTTGCGGCTCGAATCTCCCGGTCAGGATTTCGCAGTCGAACAGGCTCTACTCGCTCGCGGGGCCGACGAATCCGACGACGACCACCCGCAGGCCGACCGCATCTCCGCGACTGCGGCCGGACAACTGCCGTTCGAGAAGGGCCGCATCCTCCACCCGCGTCAATGGTACCGCGGCTTCCGTGCAGTCCTTCGCGAGTTGGAGGGGCAGCTTTCATCGCAGGTACGGTGCCTGAACCGCCCGGCTGACGTGATCGACCTGTTCGACAAGCGGCGGTGCCAGTCGATGCTGTCGGCCGCCGGTGTGCCCATTCCGTCGCCGCTCGGTTCGCCGCAATCCTTCGAGGAACTGCTCGCCACGATGCGGGCTGCCGGCCGGCAACGGGTGTTCGTCAAGTTGGCGTGCGGGTCGTCCGGTTCCGGTGTCGTGGCGTTTGCCCTCGGCCGCGACCGCATGATGGCGACGACCACCGTCGAACTCGTCCGCCGCGATGGCCGGGTGCTGATGTTCAACAGCCGTCGGTTGCGGCGGTACGAATTGCCGGCCGATGTGACCGATTTGTTCGACACGCTCTGTGCGGAGGGTGTGCAGGTGGAAGAGTGGCTGCCGAAGGCGACGTTTCGCGGCCGCGGGTGCGACCTGCGGGTGCTCGTCATCGCCGGCCGCGACCGGCACGCGGTCGTGCGGCTCAGCGACACGCCGATCACGAACCTCCATCTGTTGAACGAGCGGGCCGACGCGGCAGACTTGCGGAAGGAATTGCCCGCGGAGAAGTGGGAGGTCGCGATGTCCGACTGCCGGCGTGCGGCCGCGGTGTTCGGCGGCTGTCACCACGTCGGGATCGACTTGGCGTTCACCCCCGGCTTCCGCCGGCACGCGATCCTGGAGGCGAACGCCTTCGGTGACTTCCTGCCCGGCCTGTTGTGCGACGGCCTCGACACGCACGAGGCAGAGTTGGTGGCCCTGGAAGACGAGGTCACGTCTCGATGAGCGGATCGTAGTCGGCCGGGTCGTCGAAGCCGGCCATCCACGCCGCGGCGTGGCGGCACGACTTCGTCTTCGGCGGCACCCGCAGGACGTACCGGCGGCCGGTCGAAGGGCACGCCATCGACAGGCACACCAGTGGCTCGTCGCCCGGCAGGTCGAGGCGGAGCAACTTCCGCTCGCCGCCTGCGTCCCGGTCGGCGTCCAGCGTCTCGGCCTTTGCCCGCTCGAAGAACCACTCGAACCCGACCCGCTCCAGCATCACCCGCCGCACTTCGGTGTTCTGTTCCGCGAGGATTTCGTCCGCGGTGATCGTCTCCGGGCGGAAGGCGATCCGCTCGGTGACGGTTACACCCCGCCACCGCAGCCGCACGCCGGCGAGCGACTTCGGCAGGTTTGTCAGGCCCGACCCGGCCACGTCTAGCCACGACCGCACGCCGAGGCCGGCCGGCAACTTCGTGATTCGCGAACACTCCCGCAGGTCGAGCCGGGCGAGGTCGCGGACCGGCGGGAGGCTCGTCAGCGCCGTGCAGCGGACGAGATTGAGGTGCCCGCAGTGCAGGACCAGCCCGCGGGGCCAGCCGGTGAGGCGGGTGCAACCTTCCAGATCGAGGAAGGTCACTTCCAGCCAGCCGGGCAGTTCATCGAGAGCCGTACACCCGGCGAGAATCAGCGTGCCGATCTTCAGCCCCCGCGGCAGGCGGACGAGTGCCGTCGAACCCCGGAGGTCGAGGCGGAACTCGACCTGGAGGCCGTCCGGTAGTTCCACGAGGGCCGACGATTGAGCCTTCAGTTCGTGGCACGCGAGGCCGGCCGGCAGCGTCCGCAGCTTCGGGCAGTCGCGGATTTCCAGGTGGCGAACGCGGAGGTCGGCCGGCAGTTCTTCCAGGTCCGGGCAGTTGGCGAGCGTCAACTTGCGGACGGTCAGGCCGGACGGCAGGAACGCGGTGTTCTCGACCACGAGTGGGTCGTCGATTTTCAAGTCCGGCGGGGCTTCCCCGGCGCGGATGAGGTCGGCGACTTCTTCCGCGATGAGTGGTTCGGCGACGGCGGTGCGGGGCATGTTCGGCTCCGGGGTTCGGGGTTAATCGCGGACGATGCGGATCGCCTCGGGGCTGTACTCCCGCTGCTGCCAGGCGCGATAAGTGCCGCGGGGCAGGGGGATCGGCCCGTGTTCGTCGTGGATGAGTGTCACCGCGTCGGCCGTGACCACGAGGAACAGCGACCCGTTGTGTGAGTACAGCGTCGCCCCGTCCCGCTCGGCCACACGGTGGCTGTGCCCGGTCACCTCGCCCTCGGCGAGTGTGCAATGCGGTAGCACCTTCGCGCCGGCGGGCACCTTCTTCGCCTCCGCGACGTACACGTCACCTTGTCGCCACATGACTGGTCTCCGGGTGGGGTGGAGGGAAGTTACCCGATCACCGACTCTGGGACGATGTCGGTAGGTCGAGGGGGATGCGTTCCAGCACGCCGTCGCCGAACGTGTCGTACAGGCCAAGGTGGTCGAGGTGGACGTAGCCGATGTGGCACCCGCACGTCGCGTTCGGGCACGGTCGCTCAACGAGGCACTCTTCGAAGTCGGCGGTGTAGAGGTTGCCGATCGGCTCCTTCACGAAGTGGCAGCGGCGAACGACGCCGTCGCCGTCCACGGCGATCACGCTGCGGCCGGCCCGGCACGATTGGCCGCGGCTGGCGTGGTACACGTTGTTCACCGGGAACAGCGGGTCGATGCGGGTCAACTCCGCAACCGCGTCGGCCGGGTAGTAATCTGGCTCTCGCTTGTAGGCGTTCACCCACAGGTACACGTCCAGCGGCAACGCGGCCCGCACCGCCGCGATCTCGGTGAGGTGCTCCTTCAATCCGACCACGCCGACGCTGAAGCGGACGCCGCGGGCGATCAGTTCGCGGCACTTCGCCAAGAAGCGGTCGCGGGTCGTCTCGCCGGGGTGGTACGTACACCACAGGGCGAGCCGGGACTTGTCACAGCCTTCGACCCAGTCGAGCTTGCACGACAGGTTCGTCTGAATCGCGGCGCGGCGGACGTGCGGCATCCGCGTGAGGGCCGCGAGGGCGTCCTGGTACCAGCGGCGGACCAGGGCCTCGCCCCAGGGCGTGAACAGCACGCCGAGGGTGTCGGCCGTGCGGCCGCCGGCCCAGCCGACGAACCGTTCCAGACAGGTGCGGTCGTGGGCGAGTTCGGCGGTCGACTCGGTTCGCTTCGCGAACGGGCAGTACGGGCAGGCGTAATTGCAACTGACGAGCGGCCCGCGGTACAGGATCGACAAGTTCATCGCGGCTCGTACTCCCCGGAGCGTGTCCGCACCCGGCTTGAGAAGAACCACGGGCCCAGGGCGTCCGACCGCTCCAGGCCGAGCGGCGTTGGCACCCACCGGCCGTCGGCCAACGCCAACAGTCCCAAGTCCGCGAACGCGGGGAGGTCCGGGAAGTCGGCGGCCGGGTCTGTGTCGAACACGGCCGCGTACCGGGCCGCGTCGAGGCCGTCGGCGTTCAGGATCGACTGAAGCACGTACCGCCGGCGGCGTTCGTCGGCGTCCAGGGCGAACCCGTGCGACGCCGTGGCGAGCTGATCCGCGTCGCGGGCCAAGTAGTCGGCGATGATGGCCCGCACGTTCTTTGCCCCGACGGCGTACTCGTGCGAGTAGTGCAGGCTGCGAGTGTACGACCGCGCCCCGCAGCCGAGGCCGATCATGCCGTCCTCCTGGCAGCAGTAGCTCGGCCCGCCGGGTTCGCGGCCGCGGCGGAACATCCGCATCGACACCTGCGCGTACCCAGCTTCGAGGAGCAAATCGCGGCCGGCCCGGTAGAGGGCGAGCCGCTCGTCGTCCCACGCCTTCCGCGACCGACCGAGGCCGGTTAGCGGGCGGACGTACAGCGGGTACAGGAAGAGTTCCGTCGGCGAATACGTCAGGGCTTCGCGGAGCGAAGCGAGCCACGTCGATACTGTCTGGCCGGGCAGGCCGTAGATGAGATCCAGGTTCAGGGTCGGGAAGCCGGCCCCGCCCAAGAGTGCGAGCGCGGCGTCCACATCCCGCCGCGACTGGGCCCGACCGGACGCGGCCGCCTCCGCTTCCACGAACGATTGAATGCCGACGCTCACGCGAGAAACGCCACGGGCCTTCAAGAGCGAGACCTTCCCCAGCGTCACCGTGTCCGGCGACACTTCGACGCCCGTCGGCACCCGTCGTGGGTCCACGCCGGCGATGTCGAACACCGCGTCCAGGTCGGCTTCTTTTAGATACGTCGGTGTGCCCCCACCAATAGCGAACCGCGCGAACGTCGCGTCCGGCACCGCCGCCCGCACGGCGTCGGCCTCCCTCCGCAGGGCGTCCAGGTAGAGGGCCGTCAGGCTGTCCGTCGGGTTTGGCGTAGTGAACAGGTTGCAGAACCCGCACCGCATCGTGCAGAACGGCACGTGGACGTACAGCGACAGGCTCGATCGGGGTTCGCCCGCCCACACGTCGGCGAGCGGCCGCGGCAGAACCAGGGGCCGATAGGCGGTCTTGTGCGGGTAGGCGTACACGTACCCGCCGTACGGCGACCCGGCCAAGATGGGATGCCGGTCGGTCACGGTCATCGCGTTCCTTCCAGGATGAACTCGGTGTAGGGAACCTCCCACACGACCGGGTGGGCGAGTCGATGCCCCGTGTACCCGTCGTCGCCGTAGGCCGTCCCGTGGTCGGAGCAGACGATCACCGCCCACGCCCCGCGCCGCCGCAAGCCGTCGAACAGCCGACCGAGGTGGCCGTCCGCGTACTCCAGGGCCGCCGCGTGCGTGTCGAGCGAGTCTTCCTCGGCCCCAGATAAATAAAGGCGGTTCGGCTGATGGATCGCCGACACGTTTAAGAACAGGAACACCCGCCGGGGAGTGGGAACGGCCGCGATGCGATCGAGCGCGAGGTTCACCTGGTGCTCGGTCGAACGCGCGTCCGTTACACCGAGTTCCGGCGACCAGTGGCTCTCGTCGAACAGGTTCGGGAAGACGGTGCCGAGCGGCGACTGCTTGTTGAAGAACCCAACGCCGCCGACACAGATGGCGTGGTGACCGCGGCCGCGAAAGCCGGTAACGATGTCGGGGGCGTCGAAGACCAACGTGTCGGTGGTCGTCGTCTCACTGCCGGGGAAGCGGACGGCGAACGGCCGTGGGTGGCGGCCGGGGCGGGCCGGGGTCGGCAGGAAGCCGGCGAAGAACGCGGCGTGCGCGGCGTAGGTGAAGCTGCCGGGCGTGTGCCGCTTCTCCCATCCGTCGGGCGGCAAGTGTCGCGACAGGTTCGGCGTGCGGCCGGCCGCGTGCAGGGCCGCCGCCACGTCGTACCGCAGCGTGTCGAGGGTGACGAACAGTACGTCGTGCGTTTCCACCCACCGGCTTGCCGGCCCCAGTCGCGCCATGATCTCCTCTCCGCCGCGAACCCGATGCCGACAACATAGCAACCCGTGTCGGTCTGCGCCTTCTCGCTTCGCCATCAACGATCGGGGCCTGCCTTTTATCCGCCGTCGGCTAAGGATCGGACTTGCGAATCAGGTACGGTCCCGACAGCCGTGCCGAGGACGTTCGCCTGATGCATTCTGGCACCACTCAAACCATTGAGACGGCTCACCTCGGTACATGGCCCCGCTGGGATGAGCCACTCACCAAAGCGGCCGGTCGTGTGCGACAGACTACGCCCTCGGCAAGTAGGCCCCGCACGACTCCCGGACCACCAGCCGGGGACACAGGGCGATCCCGCGGGGCGGCAGACCGGGATCGGCCACGCGGTCGAGCATCGCGCGGAAGGCCGTTGCCGCGATCTCCCGGCACGGTTGGTGGACGGTCGTCAGCGGCACGGACAGGAGTGTCGCGTACCGGACGTCGTCGAACCCGACGACCCGTACGTCCCGCGGCACCTTCACCCCCTCCCGCCCGAGGGCCCGCAAGAGTTCGGCCGCCAGGTGGTCGTTCGCGCACAGGATGGCGTCCGCCCCGCCCCGGCCGGTCAGCCCCCGGACGAGCGCCCGGTCGTCCGGGTCCCCGACACGAACGAAGTCCACCGGGACGGCCATCCCGTGCCGAAGGATCGCCTCCCGCGCGCCCGCGATCCGGGCCGCGACCGCCGGGGCCGACAGCGGGCGGGCTAGGTAGCACGGCCGCCGGCAACCCAGCTTGAGCAAGTGATCGGCCAGTAGGAACCCGCCCGCGAAGTGGTCCGCCGCGACGAGGTCGAACCCGCTGCGGGCCGGGAACGGGACGACATCCCGGTCGAGCAGCACGACCGCGATCCCGGCCTTCTGAAGTTGTTCGGTCACCCGGTTGTTCACCGCGTCGGAAGACGGCGACTGCTCGGCCGGGGCGAAGAACACCCCGCTCACGGCCCGGCGGACGAATTGACCGCACAGGTCCTCGGCCGCCTCCGGGGTGGCGTCGGCTTGCGACCCGGAGAGGGAACCCCCGCCCCAGAACAGCCCGTATTCGTGGACCCGGGCGAGGCTAGCCAGTTCACCGCACACGGCCTCGAAGAACTCGGTCGTGCCCAGTCCGGGGATGAGCAGCCCGAACTGACGGAGGGCATTCGGGGCGATCGACGGGCGGTTGCGGACGAAACTACCGGACCCTGCCCGCCGCTCGATGAGGCCTTGCTCTTGCAGGTCGCGCAACGCCCGGGCCACGGTCGGGCGGGACGCCCCGAACCGTGCGACCAACTGGGACTCGCTCGGCAGCCGACCGGATGGGGCGTACTTGTCGGCGGCGATCTCCGCCAGCAATTCCCGGGAGATCAACCGGTGCTTCGGTTCAGAAGGCATCGGAACCGACCCTTGACAGGTGGAACAGTAGTCATGACAGGTATTTTATCAACTTTGCCAGCCTGTAAACTCGTGGTGGCGTGTCTTGTCTATAGTTCGAGTGTCGGAGATGGACCGCGACGGGCCGCGGCGAACCTCCCCATCTGGACCGCCCGCCGTACTCGAAGGAGGAAATGACGTGCTGCGATTTACACCCATGCCGGCCGACGACGTGAGTGGTGCGGAGCATGGCCCAAAGGCAGGCGAGCCGCCGGCGAAGCAGTACCTGTTGGCCAGCGACTTCGACCAGACTCTGAGCTTCAACGACTCGGGCGAGGCGCTGAGCGAGTTGCTCGGCCGGCCCGATTTTCGGGCGAAAGTTGACGGGCTTTCTGCCGCCCACCTGGTCCAACAAGGCGGAGAGTTGGCCTACCTATTGCTCCACGACCCGGAGTACCGGTGCGTCCGCCGGGAACACCTGGAAGAAGTCGGCCGCCGAATCCGGCTGAAGGCGAACATCCCGGCCCTGGTGAGGATCCTGGACGCTGGCATCCCGGGCCACCGGTTCGCCTTCCACGTTGTCTCGGCCGCCCCCGAAGAAGTGGTGCGGTCGGCCCTCGCCGGCCTCGTCCCGCCGGAGAACGTCCACGGGACGAAGTTCGAATACGCCCCGACCACCGGGGAGATCCGGTCGGTAGCCCGGCTCCCGGCCGGCTACGGCAAGGTGGTCGTGCTGGACGGACTTCAGCGGCGTCTTCAGATCACCCCGGACCGGATCGTGTACGTGGGCGACGGAAGTTCGGACGTCCACGTGATGCTGCACGTTAACCGCCGGGACGGGTTCACCGTGGCCGTGTCGGAGAACGAGCACATCGCCCCCATTGCTCGGCGGACGGTGCTGAGCGACAACGCACTGAGCGTGCTGGTGCCGGTGCTCGAAGACGTGGTCGGGTGGGGCGGCACGGCCCGCGTCCGGGCGTTCTTCGAGGCGCACGGGCTGGCGGTCCAGGCGTGGGACAAGAAGCAGGTCGACCAAGTGACCATCCGGGAGAGCCCGGTGGCCGACGTCGCGGGACGGTGATCAACGCACGGAGGCACACATGGGACGGAATGGAATGAACACAGAATCGCGGCGGGCGGTGTCGCAGTGGTTCCTGATGAACGGGTTCGTGACCGCCTCGTGGGTGGCCCACGTCCCCCGGCAATCTGCCGAACTCGGGGCCTCGCCGGGGGCCCTTGGGCTGGCCCTCCTGTGCATGGCCCTCGGGTCCGTCGTGGGGATGGCGGTCGCACCCCGGGCGATCGGGCGGTTCGGTTCCGGGCGGGTGGCGTGGACGGCGGGCGGGGTCTACGCTCTGCTCCTGCCGCTGCCCCTGTTGGCCGGATCGGTCCCCGCCCTCGGCCTGGCCCTGTTGTGCTTCGGGGCCGTCCACGGGCTGATGGACGTGACCATGAACGCCGCGGCGGCCGCCGGTGAGAAGGCCCTCGGGCGGCCGGTGATGGCGGGCTTCCACGGGTGGTTCAGCATCGGCATGGTGGTCGGCGTCGGCGGCGGAGTGGCGGCGCTGGCGGCCGGGCTCTCGCCCCTGGGCCACGCGGCGGTGGCGATCGGTTTGGCGGCCGCCCTACTCTTGTCCGGTCGGCCGGTCAGGGGGTTCGTCCCTCCGCTTGTGGAATCAAGAACGGCCCGGAAGACGGGAATCGACCGCCGCGTCGTCGCCCTGGCCGGGCTAGCGTTTGCCTGCCTGTTCCTGGAGGGGGCGATGGCCGATTGGGCCGGGCTGCTCGCCGTCACCTTTGGGGCGGGTCCGGCCGTCGCCCCACTCGCCTACGGGTCGTTCACGGCCGCCTGGGCCGGGGGGCGGTTCCTCGGCGATCGACTGACGACGGTGGCCGGGGACGTGGCCGTAGTCCGGGCCGGAGGGCTGCTCGCCGCGGCCGGCATCGCCATCGCCCTCCTCGGCGGAACCCCGGGTTGGGTCGCTGCCGGGTGCGGGGTCATCGGGCTGGGCCTTGCGAACGCCGTCCCGGTCTTGTTCCGGGCGGCGGCGATGGGCGACACGTCCGGCCGCGGGCTGGCGCTGGTGACCGGGGTCGGGTACTTTGGCTTCCTGGTCGGCCCCCCGTTGGTCGGGTTCACGGCCGAGGCAGTCGGGCTGCCGCGGGCCATGCTCTTGGTGGTCGCCGGTGGGCTGGTACTGGCGGCGGGGGCGTTCACCCTCCGGCCCCGCCGCATCGGCCGAGAAGTTGAGGGCACGCCCCCGGATCTGAACGAGGCACGAACGAGTTCCCCATACGAGGAGGTCGGCAACCATGAGCGACGACAAAACGCCGGGACGGGGTGACGATGGCGAGGTGGACCGCGATGTGCGGCACCCGGTGATCGTTCCCGAGAGCAAGCGATCCGAGCCGCCTGAACCCGAAGACAGATTTTCCCTAATCCCTGCCTGGCGGTACCTCATGCTACCGTGACCGGATTGCCCGGGGGTTAGAAGGTCGTGGTGCGGATTGCTTCACGGGATCAGATTTGATGGCCTCAGAACCAGCAAGCATACAGGCACTGAAAGTCGCCCGCTGCCATCAGGATTCGTCCGGCCATTTCTTGAACGGGGGGATGAAGCCGGGTATCGTAAACTTTCATGACCCCTCACCTTCGATCGCCATATTTCCTGCTGTTCGCCCTCGCGGCGATCGGCGGTGCTGTGCTCGGCCCGGTGCCGGCCGCTTCGGCGGCGGATCCGGACGCCGAGGCCCGTTCCATCCTGACCGTGAACTGCCAGAAGTGCCACGGGCCGGTCAAACAGAAGGGCGGGATCCGGCTCGATTCCCGAGATGGTGCGGTGGCAAAAGGAGATTCGGGGTCGCCGGCGATCACCCCGGGCAAGGCCGCATCGAGCGAGCTCCTCCGCCGGGTGACCGCCAAGGACGTCAACGAACGAATGCCGCCCGACGGGGCGCTGACCGTAGCCGAGATCGACGCCCTTCGGAAGTGGATCGACGCCGGAGCCGCATGGCCGAAGGACGGCACGGCACCGGCGACCACCGCGAAGACGGAACTGGTCGTGACCGACGAGGACCGCCGCCACTGGGCGTTCAAGCCGCTCGCGAAGGTCGAACTCCCTGCAGCGACCAGCGGCAGGGTTCGCACATCGATCGACCCTTTTGTTCTCGCCGGGCTTGCGGCAAAGAAGCTATCGCCGAGTCCGCCGGCGGACCCCCGGACACTCATCCGCCGGGTCACGTTCGACGTGACCGGGTTGCCCCCCACGCCGGACGAAGTCCAGGCGTTCGTCCGGGCCGGAGACCAGGAGGCCGCTTACGAAGTCCTCGTGGACCGACTCCTGGCAAGCCCGCAATACGGGGAACGCTGGGGCCGGCACTGGCTCGACGTCGCACGCTACGCCGACAGCGGCGGATACGAGAGCGATACCGACCGCCCGAAGGCGTACCACTTCCGCGACTTCGTTATCAAGGCTCTCAACGAGGACATGCCGTTCGACGAGTTCGTCCGGCGACAACTGGCCGGCGACGAGATCGCCCCGGACGACCCGCGGGCCGTCGCCGCCACGGGTTTCCTGGCGGCCGGTCCGGGTGAAACATTGCCCGATACTCTCCTCGAAGAAGAACGACAGCGATTGCGGTACAACGAACTCGATGACATGGTGTCCACAACGGGGGCGGCACTGCTGGGCCTGACCGTGGGGTGTGCGCGGTGCCACGATCACAAGTTCGACCCCATCCCGACGCGCGACTATTACCGGTTACTCGCCGGACTCCACTCGGGGAACCGGGCCGAGGTTCTCCTCGGCACCCGGGTCGAGGTCGAGCGGACGACTCGGGTTCGCGCCGCCTGGGAGAAGAAGCGGAAGGATGCGGAGGGTGATCTCAAGACGTGGCGGGAAGGCCAACGGGCGGTGCTGGGGCCGAAACTTCGGGCCGCCAAGTTCGACACGCTTCCCATTTCAGACGCGGACAAGAAACTTCTCCGAGACAACCCCGATTCGCCCGAGGCGAAGGCGCTCGCGAAGAAGCACGAACGGGCCATCGCGGTCACGGACGACGAGGTGCGAGCCGCCGCGGACGACGCGGCCCGTCGCCACGAACAAGAACTCGCCGGGCGGCTCGCCGACTTGAAGAAGGACGAACCTCCCGCCGGTCCGTCCGCGCTGGCATTCAAGGACTTCGGTCCGAAGCCGGCCGCGAGTTGGTTATTCCGGCGGGGCGATTTTCACGACCGGACCATTCCGGTCGAACTGGGGTTCTTGACGGTCCTCACGCGCGGCAAGGCGGCGGTCGATTACTGGAACGAGGCGAAGGCCGGCGGGGACCGGGGCGACACCACGTACCAGCGGCGGGCAATTGCCATCTGGGTCACAGACGCCGATCGCGGGGCCGGGCCGCTGCTAGCCCGCGTGATCGTGAACCGAGTCTGGCAGCACCACTTTGGCGAGGGGTTGGTTCGGACGCCGAACGACTTCGGGGCCCGCGGCGACCGCCCCACACACCCGGAGTTGCTGGAGTGGCTCGCCAATGATTTCGTCGCGCACGGGTGGAAACTCAAACGGCTCCACCGCCTGATCCTGCTCAGCGCCACGTACCGCCAGGGGAGTACGTTCGACCCGGAGAAGTCAAAGGCGGATCCGGACAACCGGCTCCTGTGGCGGGTGCGGCCCCGACGACTGGAGGCGGAAGTGCTCCGAGACGCCCTGTTGGCCGTCGGCGGAACGCTAAACTCGGAGATGTACGGCCCGGCGTTCAAGGCTCCCATCCCGGCCGACGCGATGGTCGCCCGGAACGTGAAGAGTCCCTACCCGCTCGACATCCCGGACACCGCGGCCGTTCGGCGGCGGAGCGTGTACATGTTCCACAAGCGGGTCATCCCCCACCCACTGCTCCAGGCGTTCGACGCACCGGACGCCCAACAGTGTGCCGGCCAGCGGGCGACTACCACCGTCGTCCCACAAGCCCTGACCTTGCTCAACGACCCGTTCGTTCGCGCCCGGGCCTCCGACTTTGCCGGGCGGTTGGAGAAGGAGCCCGGGGCGGCAGCGGCCGACCGCATCGACCGCGCGTACGGGTTGGCCTTCGGCCGCCCTCCGACCGGGGCGGAACGGTCGGCCGGTGTCGAGTTCCTGAAGGCGCAAGAACGGGATCGATCGGCCCGTCAGCCAAAGGCTGCGCCCGCCGAAGTCCGACGACTTGCCCTCACCGACTATTGCCAAGTCCTGTTCGGGCTGAACGAGTTCCTCTACGTCGATTGACGCCGGAGTGTAGGCATGCGCGCGACCGACACCAGTTTTCTCGACCGCCGGCGGTTCTTGCACCGGGCCGGAGCCGGATTCGGAATGGTCGCGCTGGCCGACCTCTTGGCCCGCGACTCGGCCCGGGCCGGCCCACTCGCGCCGAAGGCGACCCACTTCCCCGCCAAGGCGAAGGCGGTCATCTGGCTGTTCATGGAAGGCGCGCCGAGCGGCGTCGACCTGTTCGACCCGAAGCCGGCCCTGGACAAGAACGACGGGAAGCGGGTGAAGATCGACGTGTTCAACGGCAACCCCGGCCCGCTCATGAAGTCGCCGTTCAAGTTCCGCCGGTACGGCGAGAGCGGTATGTGGGTGTGCGAGAAGTACCCTGGCGTGGCGAAACACGTGGACCAGATGGCGTTCGTCAAGTCCCTGTCCACCGAGTCCAACGATCACGTCCCGGCCTTGTACCAGATCAACACCGGAATTCCCCGGCCCGGCTTTCCGTCCGCCGGGGCGTGGGTGACCTACGGCCTTGGGAGCGTCAACGAGAACCTGCCCGGCTTCGTCGTCCTCGGGAACCGCTCGGGGGTGAAGGGCGGGCCGATCAACTGGTCGTCCGGGTTCCTTCCGTCCACCCACCAGGGGACGCTGTTCCGGCCCGAGGGGAACCCCGTCCTGAACTTGCGCCGGCCGCCGGACGTTGCCACCGCCGACCAGCGGGCGCAACTCGACCTGATGGCCACGCTTAACGGCGCGCACCTCCGCGACCGACCGGGAGAGCCGGACCTGTCGGCCCGCATCGAGTCGTTCGAGTTGGCTTACCGGATGCAAGGCGAGGCGGCCGACCTGCTCGACCTCTCCAAGGAGACGGCGGCGGCGCGCAAGATGTACGGCCTCGACGACGCGAAGGCGCGGTCGTTCGGGACCAAGTGCCTCACCGCCCGCCGGTTGGTCGAACGGGGCGTGCGATTCGTTCAAGTCTACAGTGATGGCGAGTGGGACGCCCACTCGGACCTCGCGGGCAACCACGCCGGCCACTGTGCCGCGACCGACGCGCCCATCGACGGCCTGCTGACGGACCTGAAGGCCCGCGGGCTACTGGACTCGACGCTGGTGATCTGGGGCGGCGAGTTCGGGCGAATGCCGGTGTCGCAGGGGAACGGCGGCCGCGACCACAACCCGCACGGTTTCCTGACCTGGATGGCCGGGGCGGGGATCAAGGGCGGTACCAGTTACGGCGAGACCGATGAGTTCGGCCACAAGGCCGTCACGGACCGGACGTCCGTCCACGACCTGCACGCGACCATGCTCCACCTCCTCGGGATCGAGCACAAGAAACTGACCCACTTCCACAACGGCCGCCAATACCGCCTGACAGACGTGGCCGGCGACGTGCTGAGCAAGATTCTGACCTGACCCAACTGGACCACTATCGAGCGACGTCGAACAGAGACCGTGGGTGGATTAACAAGGGGGATGTCTTCCCCAAAGAGTTCGCGACGGCTCATCCGGTGGAGTAATGGGTGATAAATTCACCAGGCCGAATCCGCTGGGACCCCACACAAGCTGCACACCGCGTTAGATAAGTTCAAGATAAATTCTTCCTCATCTTCCCAGTCCGCGCAAAGAGTACAACCAGCCTTTCCGATAATGAATCTTGAAGTCTCGCCCCTCTGGCGGATTTCCGTTCAGACCCGGTCGGATGTGAGCGGATGAAACGTCCTCGATTGCAAACGCAACTGACGCCGCTGGTCGTCCTGGCGTGCGCGTTGGGGTCGGTGGGCTGCCACGGGACGCCGGTGGCCCCGGACCGGGGCACGGTGGCGGCCCGCCTCGGTGAGCGGGTCGGCCAGCCGGTGGCCCTCCCGACGACCGCCGGCCCCGTCACGCTGCCGCCGGGGGCGTCGTTCGACGACGGCGTCACGGAAGACGAGGCCGTCGCGATCGCGCTCTGGAACAACGCCGCCTTCCAGGAGTTGCTCGTCGACCTCGGCGTCGCCCGCGGCGACTTGATCCAGGCCGGCCTGCTCCCGAACCCGGAGTTCGTCTACTACTGGCCGGCCGCCGACAAGCCGCTCAAGTACCTGCTCGACTTCCCGATCGAATCCCTTTGGCTCCGGCCGATCCGCGTCAAGGCGGCCAAGCACGACGCCGACCGCGCCGCCCACCGGCTCGCGCAGGCCGGGCTGGACCTGATGCGGGACGTGCGGCAGGCGTACGCCGACGTGGTCCTGGCGGGCGAGCGGGTGCGGGTCGCCGGCGAGGGGGTGAAACTCCGCGGCCGGATCGCCGAACTCGCGGAGATCCGCCTAACGGCCGGCGACATCTCGCCGCAGGAGGCCGCGACGGCCCGCATCGACGCCCTCCAGGCCCAACAGGACGCGACGCGGATCGCCTTCGACGTCCCCGTCGCCGAGGAGCGGCTGAAGAACCTGATGGGCGTCGGCCCGCTCCGAACACCGCTCGCCCTCGACCCGGCGGCCGTGCCGGCGGACCAGACGTTCGACCCGGACGCCCTCGCGCAGGACGCGATGGCCACCCGGCCGGACGCCCTCGCCGCCGCCGAGTTGGTCGCCGCCGCGCAGGCCCGGGTGAAGTTCGCCAAGCTCGGGTGGGTGCGGTTCCTCGGCATCCTCGACGCCACCAGCGGGCGGAACACCGGGCACGAGTTCGGCCCGGCCCTGCGGTTCACGGTGCCGATCTTCAACCGCAACCAGGGCGGCATCGCCCGGGCCGACGCGGAACTCGAGCGGGCCGTGCGGAACCAGCACACCGTCGCCTACCAGATCATCCTCGACGTCCAGCGGTCCTACCTCCAGTACCAGCAGGCGTGCGCGGAACTCGCCGCCCTCCGCACGAAGGTCCGCCCCGAGGTGGAGGCCGCGATCCAGCGGTCCCAGGGGGCGTACCGCGAGGGGAACGTGGCCATCTTCATCGTGCTGGAGACGACCCGCCAGCTGCTCGACAGTTACCTCCGGGAGGCGGTCCTCGTCGCGGACCTCCGCCGGTTCTGGGCCGAGTTGGAGCGGAGCGTCGGCAAGCGACTCGGAACGCCCTGCCCGGGCGGACCGCCGCGGCCGACCGGGGCGGTGCCCCTCCACGCCGCGTGCTACGCGGTCCTGGGACTGCAGCGCGGTACCCCGCCCGCGGGCGTGACGACCACTTCCACCGGGGCCAAGCCGTGAGTCGACTTCAAGGGGCGGCGACCACCGTTCTCACCCTCGCGACGGCCGCGGCCGTGGGGGCCGCCGCGTGGTGGCTGGTCACGAACAAGCCGGCCGCGCCGAAGGCCGACAAGCCGGCCCCGGCGGCCGCCGTCGCGAAGGTCGTGAAGGAAGACGATCTGAACACGATCACCCTGACCGAAGAGGCCGAGAAGCGCCTCGGGCTGACGGTCGGCGCGGTCGAGTCGAAGGCCGTCCGCCCGGCGCGGGTCTACGGCGGCGAGGTGACCATCCCAGTGGGGCGGACGGTGCTCGTGGCCGCCCCGCTCGGCGGCGTGCTCAAGGCCCCCGCGACGGCGGTGGTTGCCGGGCAGGCGGTCAAGAAGGGCCAGCCGATCTTCCAACTCTCGCCCCTGCTCACGCCGGACGGCCGGGCGACCCTCACGGCGTCGCTCACCGACGCCGAGGGGCAGGTGAACAACGCCAAGTCGCAGCTCGACCTGGCCCGCCTCGCGATGGAGCGGGCGAAGCGGGTGCTGAAGGAAGGGGCCGGCAGCCAGCGGCTGGTGGACGAAGCCCAGGCCGCGTGGGACCTGGCCACGAAGACGCTCGACGCGGCGAACGCCCGCCGGGCGATCTTGGCCAAGGTCATGGGCGACGTGGACGCCGGCACGGCCGCCCCGGTGGCCATCGACGCCCCCCAGGACGGCATCTTGCGCGTCGTCTCGGCGATGCCCGGCCAGACGGTCCCGAGCGGGGCGGCCCTGTTCGAGGTGGCCGACCTGTCCGCGGTCTGGGTCCGCGTGCCGCTGCCCGTCGGCGACCTCGACGGCGTCGACCGCACGGAACCGGCCCGCGTCGGCAAGCTCTCCGCGTCGTCGTCCGCCTCGCAGGTGACGGCCAAGCCCGTCGCCGCCCCGCCGTCGGCCAACCCGCTCGCGGCCACGGTCGACGTGTACTACGAACTGCCGAACGCCGACGGCCACCTCGCCCCCGGCCAGCGGGTCGGCGTCACCGTGCCGCTCGCCGGCGCGAAGGACGCCCCCGTCGTGCCGTGGTCGGCGGTCGTGTTCGACGTCCACGGCGGGACGTGGGTGTACGAGCCGGCGGCCGCGCGGACGTTCGTCCGCCGCCGCGTGGCCGTGCGGTCCACGGCCGGCCCGGACGCCGTGCTGGCGGGCGGCCCGGCCGCCGGCACGAGGGTCGTGACCGCGGGCGTGCAAGAACTCTTCGGCGCGGAAACCGGGTTCATCAAGTGAGGGCGACATGCTGAGCGGGCTGATCTCGTCCTCGGTCAAGGGCCGCGTCGTCGTCCTCGCCCTGTGCGGCCTGCTCATCGCCTACGGCCTCCGCACCGTCCGCACGGCCCCGCTCGACGTGTTCCCGGAGTTCGCCCCGCCGAAGGTCGAGGTCCAGACGGAGGCCCCCGGCCTGTCCACGGACGAGGTCGAGGGCCTCATCAGCGTGCCGCTGGAGAACGCCCTGAACGGCACGCCGGGGCTGAAGACGATCCGCTCGAAGTCGGTCCTCGGCCTGTCGTCGGTCGTGATGCTCTTCGAGGAAGGGGCAGACGTCCACAAGGTCCGCCAGTACGTGCAGGAGCGGGTTGCCGCGGAAGCGGTGCGGCTGCCCGTCGTCGCCCGGCCGCCGGTCATCTTGCAGCCGCTCTCGTCGCTCAGTCGGCTGCTGAAGATCGGCGTGTCGTCGAAGACGATGTCCCAGCAGGACATGACGGTGCTCGCCCTGTGGACGATCCGGCCGAAGCTCATGTCCGTCCCCGGCGTGGCGAACGTCGCCATCTGGGGCCAGCGGGACAAGCAGTACCAGGTGCTCGTGAACCCCGACCGCCTGCGGGCCGAGGGCGTGACCCTGGACCAGGTCGTGCGGGCGGCCGGCGACGCGACCGTGCTCGACTCGGGCGGGTTCCTCGACAAGCCGAACCAGCGGTTGGCCGTGCGGCACCGGTCGATGGTCCGCGACCCCGACGACCTGGCCCGCACGGTCGTGGCGTTCCAGGCGAATTCCCCGGTCCGGCTCGGCGAGGTGGCGAGGGTGCAGTTCGGCTCGCCGCCGGCCATCGGCGACGCGATCATCAACGACGGCCCCGGCCTCCTCCTCATCGTCGAGAAGCAGCCCGAGGGGAACACGCTCGAAGTCACCCGCCGCGTCGAGGCGGCCCTGAAGGACCTCCAGCCCGGCCTCGCCGGGCTGGACGTGGACCCGACGATCTTCCGCCCGGCGACGTTCATCGAGCGGTCGGTCGGCAACCTCGCCCACGCCCTGCTCGTCGGGTGCGGGCTGGTCGTCGTCATCCTCGTCGCGTTCCTGTTCGACTGGCGGACGGCGTTCATCAGCCTGACGGCCATCCCGCTCTCGCTGATCGCGGCCGTCGTCGTCCTCACGGCGTTCGGCGTGACGCTGAACACGATGGTCATCGCCGGCCTGGTGATCGCGCTGGGCGAGGTGGTGGACGACGCCATCATCGACGTGGAGAACATCGTCCGCCGCCTGCGGTTGAACCGGGCCGCGGGCCACCCCGTGTCGGCGTTCCGGGTGGTCGTCGACGCCTCGCTCGAGGTCCGCAGTGCCGTCGTGTACGCGACGACGATCGTCATCATCGTCTTCCTGCCCATCTTCTTCCTCGACGGCATCGCCGGGTCGTTCTTCCGGCCGCTCGCGATGGCCTACATCCTCGCCATCCTCGCGTCGCTGTTCGTCGCCCTGACGGTCACGCCGGCCCTGTCGTACCTGTTGCTGACGGGCGACGGCGGCCGGCACGCGGAAGCCCCGCTCGCCGGGGTGTTGCGGCGGGCGTACGCGGCGGTGCTACCGCACCTGATCGGCCGGCCGTGGGCGGCCCTCGCGGTCGTGCTCGCCACGTTCGTCCTGAGCGGGGCGGCCGCGACGCGGTTCGGGTCGGAGTTCCTCCCGGAGTTCCAGGAGACCGACTTCCTCATGCACTTCATCACGAAGCCCGGCGCGTCGGTCGAGGAGATGGACCGCATGACCGTCCTCGCCAGCCGGGAACTGCGGGCGATCCCCGGCGTGCGGAACTTCGGCTCGCACATCGGCCGGGCGGAGGTCGCCGACGAGGTGTACGGCCCGAACTTCACGGAACTGTGGATCAGCGTCGACCCGGACGTGGACTACCCGGCCACGGTGAAGAAGATCCAGCACGCGATGGACGGGTACCCCGGCATGTTCTGCGACGTGCAGACGTACCTGAAGGAGCGGAGCAAGGAAGTCCTGTCCGGGTCGAGTGCGAGCATCGTCGTGCGACTGTTCGGCCCGGATCTGGCCGTGCTCCGGACGAAGGCGAAGGAGGCCGAGAAGGCGATGGCCGCGGTCGACGGGGTGACGAACCTGAAGGTCGAGTCGCAGACGCTGTTACCGCAACTCGAAGTGCGGCTGCGGCCGGAGGCGGCGGAGCGGTACGGCCTGACGCCCGGCCACGTCCGCCGGGCGACGACCACGCTGCTGCGAGGGCTGAAGGTCGGCGAAGTGTACGAGGGGCAGAAGCGGTTCGACGTGGTCGTGTGGGGCGTGCCCGAGTGCCGGGACGACGTGACGGCGATCCAGGACCTGCCGATCGACACGCCGGCCGGGGTGCAGGTCCGGCTGCGGGAGGTGGCCGACGTGCTGGTCGTGCCGATGCCGAACGAGATCAAGCGGGAGGCCGCGTCGCGGCGGCTGGACATCACCTGCGACGTGCGGGGCCGCGACCTGGGGGCGGTGGCCGCGGAGGTGGAGGAGAGGGTCCGCGGCCTGCCGTTCGACGCGGGCTACCACCCGGAATTCCTCGGCGAGGAAGCCGCCCGCCGCGAGTCGAGCCGGCGGTTGTCCGCGCTCGCCGGGCTCGCCCTCCTGGGCGTGGTCCTGGTGATCTACTCCGACTTCGGCTCGCTCCGGCTGACGATCATCGTGGCGTTCACGCTGCCGTTCGCCCTGGTCGGCGGCGGGGTCGGCGTGCTGCTCTCCGGCGGCGTGCTGTCGCTCGGGTCGCTCGTCGGGTTCGTCACCGTGCTGGGCATCGCCGCCCGGAACGGGATCATGCTCGTCAGCCACTACCGCCACCTGGAGGACCGCGAGGGCGAGGGGTTCGGCCCGGGGCTGGTGCAACGCGGGTCGGAAGAGCGGCTCGCCCCAATTCTGATGACGGCCCTGGCGACCGGCCTCGCCCTCCTGCCGCTCATCCTCAGCGGCCAGAGGCCCGGCCACGAGGTCGAGTACCCGCTCGCCGTCGTCATCCTCGGCGGGCTGGTCACGTCCACCCTCCTGAACCTGTTCCTGCTGCCACCCCTCTACCTCCGCTTCGGCCGACGCACCCCGGGCGAAATGACCGAGTGAGGCCGCTAGCGATCGTGGGGAGGGGAGTCACTTGCCAAGGTCGAGCACGACGCTGCTCCGCGGGCCGACCCGGACCGGGGCATTGAGGTGGAGCGTTTTGCCCGAGACCAAGTCGGGGGCGTCGGACAAGCCTGGCGGAGTCGTCAGTTCGAAGGTTTTGCCCTTCGTCGTGTTCAGGCCGATCAAGTAGTGGCCGTACCGCAACTGATAGAACTTGGCCCGCCCGGCGAAAGGGTTCTCTTGGTCGGGCTTGTAAACGACGCCGACTCAAGAGTTACAACAGCGGCGGAAGCGAACGAGCCCCGCCGAACGGGCGGGGCTCGTGAAACTCGTCACGGGGTCAAGAACCGATCGTTTCCTTCTTCGGCGGGTGGAAGAAGAGGAGTAATAGCACGGCCCCCACCAGCGACGCGATCATCGAAACCTGGAAGACCGCGGGGTAGTCCACGCCACCGGACGGCGTGGTGTTGGCGACCTTCAGGCGGCCGCAGATAAAGTTGGCGACGAACGGCCCGACGCCGAGAATCAGCACGTTGAACAAGCCTTGGGCGCTACTCCGCACGTCCTTCGGGAAGTACTCGTCTACGAAGATGTACACGGTGGCAAAGAAGAAGGCGTAGCAGATGCCGTGCACGATGTTGATGAGGATGCACGGCATCTGTTCGGGCATGAACGCGAACACCGCGAACCGGGCACCGTGGCCGAGGACGCCGATGATCATCGTCGTCCGCCAGCCGAGATTTTTGAGGACGTAGCCGAGGACGAGCATCGTGAGAATTTCCGCGATCTGACCGATCTTCATCACGGCCCCGACCCAGTTGGCCGGGATGTCCACCACCCCGCCGTCGGACTTCGGGCCGAGGAAGGTGAAGCTCCAGAAGAAGAAACTCTGGTGCACGGCCGCGTCGATGAATGTCACCAGGAAGAGGATTAACACGAACGGGTGTTTGAGCAGCTTCATCGCTTTCAGCCACGCCAGCGAGTCTTCACCGGTAGCCGGCTTCGGAGGTGTGTGCGGCAACGTCAGGCTGAACGCGGCCAGCAACAGTGAGGCAACGCCGGACAGAGCGAAGACGTAACTCTTCATGCCCAATGCCGCAGGGCCTTCGAGCGACGTACCGAATACCTTTCCAATCCAGCCGACGAATCCGACCTCGCCCATTGCCGGAACCCGCGCCCAATCGGCGAGCAGGAAGATGAACGGCCAACTGGCCGCGATCCAGCCAATTGTTCCCCAAACTCGAACCGGGCCGAACTCCTGGGATGGGTTTCGCAGGTTCGCAAACGCGATCGAATTCGTGATCGAGATGGTCGGCACGTAGAAGACGGAGTGCAGGAGCATCAGCCCGAAGAACGGCCAGAAGGCCGCGTCCACGGCCGCCTTGTCCGTCGGGTCCGGGCGGATGAAGAACAGTCCGCCGATTGCCAAGCCGCCGATGAGGTGGCTGATCGCCAAGAACTTTTCAGCTGCGAACTTGCGGTCCGCGAACTGTGCGCTGAAGAACAGGGCCACCAGCGCGCCGATGTTGAACGCGCCGAAAATCAGCGGCAGTTGCCAATCGCCGTTGAAGCCGAGCTTCGGGATGTAATCGAAGCCGAGTTCGAACCACGCCCCCCAGATGAAGAACTGGAAGAACATCATCACGGCCAGTTTGAACTTCAGACCGGCTGGGGCTGCGGCGGGGGAATCAATCTGCATCGCGAACAGGCTCCGAAATGAAGGCGGGTTGTTCACGAATGTAAGCGGCGGGCCGACCCCCGGCAACGAAAAACGGCCGGGGAATCCCCGGCCGTCGTGCGGATCGTGATGGTTACGCGGACTTACCGCCAACGGACGATCAGCTTACCGTTCTGGTTTTGAAGTTCGGTGTGGCGAACATTGTGGTTTTCGAGCCAGTCGAGAATGTCTTCCACATGGTGCAGACTTTGAGCTTCTGCGACATTCCAATCGCCGGTCAGGGTGGCGGTGGCGTAGGTCGCGTCCGGCAGCGTGTCAGCCGACGAGGCGGGCATTGCGCCGGGGCCAAAAGGATTCACCGTGGCGGGAATCAGAGCCGAATCGCGTGTCGCAACGGCACAAAGGACGACCGTTGCGGCCAAGATAAAGCTCAGTGTTGTAAGCAAGGCCAAGCTGAGCATGGGAACATCCTTACTCAATGGTGTGTGACGCGAGGTACTCTGCCCAACGCTAGATCACAAAACAAGCGAAGCACGCAAAACCAACAAAAAGAGTAGCAAGAAGTATTCCAGTTGTAGGATTTCGCGGGAATCGTCCTACTGATGGATCAAATGTTGAATCGACGTTACGCTTGTGGGCGAAAATTGAATCGACGCAAAGGGCGACACTAAATTATACCGCGATGAACGGTTCGTCTAACATCTTTCCGAGCAAAGTGGTTGTCGCGGAAGTGTAATGATGAACGAGGTGAGGCCGTTCTGCCGTTCCCACAAAAGTTGGCCGTGATGCGAATCGACCGCTTGTTTGGCCACCGCGAGACCCAAACCGACGCCCTGATCCTTTCCGGTGACGAACGGCTCGAACAGTCGCCCCGCGATGGCCGACGGCGGGCCGGGGCCGCTGTCCGTGACCGTCACGCGAATGTGCTCGGGCATTGCGTCCAGCGTCATCTCCACCGTTCCGCCCGGCCCGGCTGCCTCAACGGCGTTGCTGAGAAGGTTGGTCAGGAGGTGGCCGAGTTGGATGCCGTCGCCGACCAGATCGAGTGACGGGATCGCATTCTGCCACACGAGTGTCGTGCCCGTGTGCCGGGCCTGCGGCAGCAGCGACTCGACCGACTGGTCGAGGATCGTGATGAAGTTCAGTTTCTCCTGACGGTGTTGGTCCGGTCGGCCGAGGTCGAGGAACTGGCGGAGGTTCGTTTCCATGCGGGCCAGTTGGCGAAGCGCGACCCGTAGCGGTTCCACGTCACTGGGCCGGTCTTCGTTCAAGAACAACTGCACCGCGAGCTTCGCACCGGCGGCGGCGTTGCGGAGTTGGTGGGCGAGGCCGCCGGAGAACTGCCCCAGGATGCGCAGCCGCTCGGTTTGTTGCAGGGCGGTCTGGTACTCGGCCAGCTTCCGCGACATCTCGTTGACCGACACCACCAAGTCGCGGACTTCGTCATCGGTCTTCGGAAGGGGAATGGGGTCGAAGCGGCCGGCGGCAATGTCGCGGGTCCGCAACTCCACGCGACGAATCCGGGAGACGAGCCGGCGGGCCGTGACGACCGCCAGGGCAAACGAAACCAGCCCGCCGACGCTGCCGAGCCAGAGCGCCGGCCAGACCGCCTCGCGGATCGCGGCGAGGCGCTGCGCCTCCGGGTAAAAAAGGTAAAGCGTCGCCCCCTCGTTCGGGTGCGGTGGGCGGACGGGGAAACGCACCGGGCGGTAGTCGATTTCGCCGAAGCGGACGACGCTCCCCGGCGGCGAACTGTCGCCCGCCGGTTGCAAGTCGCCCGCGGTGGCGATTCGTTCGCCGGAGGGGGTTACCAGGAGAAGTTCGACGCCGGTGAGGGCGCGAATCTGGCGAAGGATGGGGTCGGTCAGCCGGAACGTGGGCGGGCCGACCACTGATTGTTCGACGGCCCGAATCTTGTCGGCGACTTGTCGTTCGACGGTCGATGCCGCGTGGGAGGCGGCCCACGCGGTGGCCCCGACCGTGCCGAGGAGCAGAAGGATGGGCGGGATGAGCAGTCGGCCGCGTAGACTCAGACGCATGACCACCCCGTCTCACCCGTTCGGATCCACGCCCTCAAGGATGGCGTGCCGGACGCCCCCGATCATCCGCCAGTAGAGCACGGCCAAGATGAATCCACCCAAAACTAGTGCCCCCGAAACGCCCACGGTCTGCCACTTCGGGTCGAGAGCCGTCCATTTTGCCCAGACGTTCGCCTCGTACCAACCCTTAAAGTAAATCTGGGTCGCCACGAGGACCAGCACTTTCACGACCATCAGCACCCCGACGAGGATCACGAACCGATTGACCCGCCCGGCCGCCTTGGGACTGTGCAGGGACGCCGCCATCCGACCCAGGGCGGCGACGAACCAGACCTCGGCGAGCAGCCAGAACGCCACGAATGCGACAGCGCCGAAACCCTGAATCTGGCCGGTCGGCTCATCGACCAGCAAGAACAGGTGCTCCGCCCATTCGGTCGCTTTCGCGCTCAGCTTGGCCGACGGGCTCGGCTTGCTCAGGTCGGGAGTGAACTGCGGAATCACCTTGCCATCTTTCATGGCCAAGCCGGTGATGGCCGCGCACGCCAGGAAGCCGCCGAACGCGATGACTGTCGCAAGTGACGAGAAGGCCGCCGGCCCGCGGGCGTGGGATGCGGCCGGTGCCGCCGAGACGCCCATGCGGCCGATGATAAACAACAAGAGGCCCAGAACAAGCGGGCCGACGCTCGCAAAGAGGCGGATTTCTTCCGTCTGAGAATAGCCTTCGATCTTCAAAAAGCCCGGCGATTCGTTCGGCAGGGTGACGTTGAACGTTTGAAGTACGGGGACGACGGCATAGCCGACGACACTCAGCAGCAAGAAGAACACGCCGACGCGGAGCCAGCCGAGGCCGCTACGGACGCGCCGCCATTTGCGGTTCGTGACCGCTTGTTCGTCCTTCGGCCGGCCGGGCTTCGCGAACGGGTCGGCGACCGAATACTTCCGCGGGTCGGGCGGCACGCGGCTGCCGTGGCTCGGCGGGATCGGTTCCGGCGAGGGAAGCGGGGCAGGGCGGGGCGGGGATTCCTTCGCGAGTTCGTAGGTCGGCTTCGCGGCCGCCGGCCCGACGGGCGCGGCCGAGTACTTCTCTTCCGGTCCGCCCGGCAAACTCCCCCACGGGTTGGACGCTGGCGGCGTCGAACGCGGCGGGTTGGTCGCAGGCACCGGCGACCCGAACTGGCTCGGCGGGGGCACGGTCTCGCCACTGATCGTTAGCACGGTCCCGCAGGTCGGGCACCGCCCCCGCTTCCCGGCGGAGTCGTCCGGGGCGTGGAGAATCCCCCCGCACTGAGAACACGTGACCTTGATCGGCATGGGCTGGATACCTCGATCCGGCACGGGCAAAGCCCGCGCACGCTCTGAATCGGAAAGACGGCGGTGTAAGGCAACTTGTACTCACGACCCCGTCCGCCAGCAAGCCCTATCGCGGTTCCGGCCGCTTCCAGTTCGGGTCGTAAGCGAGTGAGAATAACTGCTGAATCCGTTCCGCCCGGTCCTTCGGGAGGACGTGCAGGACGTCGAGGGCCTCGTGGATGCGGGCCATACGGGGGTCTTGCCCCGCGGGCACCCCGCCTTCGCCGCGGTCGATGCGGTCCAGGATGGCGGCCAGGTCGAGCAGGCGACTGCGGGCTTCGAGAAAGTAGCGGTCCAGGGCTTCTGCCGCGGGGAGGGGTTTCATGGTGGTCCTACTTCGGGCGGGCGAACCGCGTTTTGACATCGAGCGAGATCAGGTCGTTCAGACCCCCGGAGCGGAAACCGGCCAGGTCGAGCGTCACGAACCGGAAGCCGAGTTCGCGGAACCGGGCTGTTACCGCGTCACGCATGTCCGGGTCGCCGAAACGGTCGAGGCTTTCGACCGGCACTTCGATGCGGGCGAGATCGCCTTCGTGATACCGCACGCGGCAGGTCCGCAGGCCGAGCGAGTGCAGGACCGCTTCCCCTCGCTCGACGCGCAGCGTCCGTTCCGGCGTGACCGCCAAGCCCGGCACGAGGCGGCTCGACAGGCACGGTGACGCGGGTTTGTCCCACACCGGTAAGTCCCAGAACTTCGCTAACTCGCGGACGTCGGCTTTCGTGAAGCCGGCTTCCTGGAGTGGGTGTTTGACCGCGTGTTCGGCGGCCGCGGTCAGACCAGGGCGGTAGTCGCCGTTGTCGTCGAGGTTGGCCCCGGAGCAAATCACGTTCACGCCGAGTTCCGGCAGGAGCGATTCAATGCGGGTGTAGAGTTCGCTCTTGCAGTGGTAGCACCGCGTGCCGTCGTTGGCGGCGTAAGCCGGGTCGTCGAACTCTGCCGTCCGCACGACGACGTGGCGAATGCCGATCATCGCCGCGAGTCTTTCGGCGTCGGCGAGTTCCGCCCGGGCAACGCTCGGACTGTCGGCAGTAACGGCAACGGCCCGCTCGCCGATCGCGAGGAACGCAGCTTTCGCGACGACGGTGCTATCCACGCCGCCACTGAACGCCACGGCCACAGCCGGGAATCGGCCGAGGCGGTGTAGAAGGTCGTCGCGCTTGACTTCGAGTTCGGGAGACATGGAGTTTACTATAACCGTTCCCGGGATTCCGGGAACGGCTCTGTTGGCGAATGGACCTACCCTCGAATGCTCGCCGTGAACAGTTCGCGCAATTGTTTCGTGATCGGCCCCTGTTTGCCGCTGCCGATCGTGCGGCCGTCGATTTTCGTAACGGCGATCACCTCGGCCGCCGTGCCGGTGAGGAAGACTTCGTCGGCGATGTACACGTCGTGTCGCGTCAGCGTCGCTTCTGTGAACGGGATGTTCGCTTCCTTCGCGAGGTCGATGACGAGGTTGCGCGTGATGCCTTCGAGGATGCCCGCGTCGGTCGGTGGCGTCTTCAGGACGCCGTGCCGGACGATGAAGAGGTTGTCGGCCGTACACTCGGCGACTTCACCCTTGTGGTTGAGCATGATCGCTTCGAGGCAGTTCGCGCGGATCGCCTCCATCTTGGCGAGGATGTTGTTCAGGTAGTTCATCGACTTCACGCGCGGGCTGACCACGTTCGGGTGGTTCCGCATGTACGACGACGTGATGATCTCCAGGCCGTTCTCGTACAGTTCCTTCGGGTAGATGCTGATATCGTCCACGATGACGATGACGTTCGGCTCGCACTTCCGCGGGTCGAGGCCGAGGCTGCCGGCCCCGCGCGAGACGATGAGCCGGATGTACCCGTCCACCTTTTTGTTCGCGGCCACCGTCTCCTCGACGGCCTGCATGACTTGTTCCGGCGTCAACGGGATCGTCAGCGCGATGGCCTTCGCCGATTCGTAGAGGCGGTCGATGTGTTCTTTGTGCTTGAACACCTTGCCGGCGTAGATGCGGATGCCCTCGAACACGCCGTCGCCGTAGAGGAAGCCGTGGTCGTAAACGCTGACCTTCGCCTCGTACTTGTCGAAGAGTTGGCCGTTGATCCAAACGCGCGTGGACATCCGAAACTCCGGGAACGGTGCGAAACGTACCCCGGAATTATATCAGACCGCGGCCGGCATCAACCGGGGGCGAAAAGCCGGACCCTTCTCCTCGACCACGCGGCCGCCGGACAACCGCACCACGCGGTCGGTCGTACCGGCCATTTCCAGGTTGTGCGTGACCATGACGATTGTCACGCCGTCGGTGCGGTTCAGGTCGTGGAGCAGGCCGAGGATTTCGTTCCCCTTTTCGGCGTCGAGGTTCCCGGTCGGTTCATCGGCGAGCAGCACGCGCGGGCGCTGCAAGAGGGCCCGCGCGATGGCCGTCCGCTGCATTTCGCCGCCGGACAGTTCCCGCGGCTTGTGCTTCTTGCGGTGCGACAGGCCGACGCGCTCGATCAACTCGTCCGCTCGCTTCCGCCACTCCTTCCGCGTCTTCCACCAGCCCAAGAGCGAGTTCGAGATGTACGCCGGCATCAGGATGTTGTCGTAGGCCGACAGTTCCGGCAGCAGGTGGTAGAACTGGAAGACGTAGCCGAAGGTGCGATTGCGGATCATGTCCTGGTCGCGCTTCGGCAGGTTGTCCACACGCTTGCCGTCGAGACTGATGACGCCCGAATCGGGTGAGTCGAGCGTGCCGAGCAGGTGGAGCAGGGTGCTCTTACCGGACCCCGACGCGCCGACGATGCTGACGAACTCGCCGTCGCGCACCGTGAACGATACGCCGTTGAGCACCTTCACCACGTCCACGTTGCGGCGGTAGGTCTTCGTCAAATTCTCGGCCGTAAGCATGGTCACTCCCGTTCGCGGACACTGACGCGCGTGTGGTGTTACTCGAACCGCAGGGCTTGGATCGGCCGCAGGCGGGCCGCCCGGTAGGCGGGCAAAAAGCTGGAGAAGACGGCGACCAGCATCGCCCCAGTGTTCACGAGCAGGACCGTCGCTGGCTCGACGTTCGTGGGAATCCTGTCGAAGTAGTAGACCGAGCGGTCGAAGAGTTGCTGCCCGGTGAGCGTGTTGATGAACGCCTCGATCTCGTTGATGTTGTTCGTGATGCCGAGGCCGGCGATCGTGCCGGCCGTGCAGCCGACGACGCCCAGCAGGAAGGCGTACCAGACGAAAATGCCCATCACACCGCGGTTGGACGCGCCGAGCGACTTCAGGATGCCGATGTCGCGGATTTTCTCGGAGACGATCATCGTGAAGATGGCCAGGATGCTGAACCCCGCGACGCCGACGATCATGAACAGCAGCAGGTTCAGGATGGCCCGCTCGATGTCGATGGCGGACAGGAGCGGCCCCTGGTGATCTTCCCACGTCGCGGCCCGCCCTTCGTACCGCCCGAAGAGCTTCTGGATTTCGTTCGCGACGTTCCCCTTCACGAAGGTGTACCCCTTCGGGCAGTCGTCCTTCAGTTTGACCTGCAAGTGGGTGACGCGCTCGTCCATGTGCCGGAGCCGCTGGATGTCCGGCAGGTTCATGTAGATGAACTGGCTGTCGTACTCGCTCATCTCCGACTTGAAGTAATCGACGACGACGTATGTACCCCACACCGGCCGCATCTCGTTGGCCGCGAGGGTGGCGATCATCACCGTGTCGCCGATGCGGAGGGTCGCTTCCTCCACCATTTGCCCCGTCTCGGGGTGCTTGTAGCGGAAGTGCGCGAGCGAATGGCCGACCACGATGCCGATCGGCTTCGGCGGCACGATGGCCGGCAACTCCGGCATCGGAACCGGCGGCAGCGGGATACCATCGGCCTTCAGGTCCGGCCCTTTGCCGAGGAAGTCCGGCTCGTCGCGCACCGGCTGCGGCATCGGCTCGGTCATCAGGGCTTCGAGTTGGACATTCTTTTCGTGCTGGGCCAGGGCTTCCGGTGAGAGGTCGAACGACGGGACGGCGACGTTCTTCTGCCGTTCGAGGTACTGCCCGAAACCGCCGACTTTGACCTGCTTGGCCGGGTCCACGCCCGTCAGCTTGATCGGCTTGACGATGTTCATGCCGCGGAAGCTGAACTGCACGGTGCCGACGACTTCGACCGTCGGGGCGACCGTGTCCACATACTTTCCGGCCGGCGAGTGCTGAATCTTGTCGGCGAGCAGATCAGGGTGCATCTGGAAGCCGGCAAAGTTGTCGGTCTCCACGATCACGTCGGCGAGGACGCCCTTGAGGCGGTCTTTCAGCTTGTTCGAGAACCCACTCATCACGCTGTTGACGACGATCAGAGTAGCCACGCCCAGCATGATGCTCACGATGCAGACGAACGCGAGGTAGCGTGTCCGCAGGTATTTGAGGCAGAGCAGGAACTTATACATGGCCGCGTCCGTGGCGAGCGAGTTTATGGTGTCGGAGAACTTGTAGCAGAACGAAGAAAATGGCGGAAGGCGAAGTTTACGCTCCTCACTCGCCCGCAGGCTTTCACCATCTTCGCTCTCCTTACGGGAGGGCACGCCTCTCACTCGCCAGACGGTATTTCAGACACTGAAACAATCCCGTCGACCGGCCCGCAGTGGAAAATCGGCGCAACCCGCGAGCCGCGCTCTAAGCTTCGGCCGACGAGAGCAACGGAGGCAGTCTTTCGACGGCCGTTGCTGGATTCCCGGGACAGATCCGCGCCCGACGCTGGGGATGCCGACGTGCCGACCGTTTGCCCATTCTGTCAGGCGAATCACCACGAACAACTGTCCACGCACGGGCTGCCGTTCCACCGCTGCCCGGCGTGCAACCGCTTCTTCCCGTCGGCCAGCCGTGCTCAACTTTGGCCGGCCGAATCGCTGGAAGCCGACTCGCGGTTCCAGGCCAACGGTACTTCACAAGTCGCGGTCGCCGATCCGGCCGTGCGAACGCCGATGCCGTTGCCGAGGGCGGCCATTCCCGCCCAGGACACGGCCGACGACTTTTCGCCTTCGCAGACTCCGGGGCCGCGGACTCACCCCATCGTGCCCGGCTACCGAATCGAGCGCATCCTCGGCCGCGGTGGCATGGGCACGGTTTACCTCGCCCGTCAACTCTCGCTCGACCGGCCCGTTGCCCTGAAGGTGATGAGCCGTCGGTGGGCGAACGACCCGATTTTCGTGGCCCGCTTCACGCGGGAGGCCTACGCCGCCGCGCAGTTGAACCACCCGAATCTGGTGCAGGTGTACGACATCGGCGAGGTCGAGAGCACCAAGTTCTTCAGCATGGAGTACGTCGCCGGGCGGTCGATCTGCGACATCCTTCGCAATGACGGGAAGTTCGACCCCGAGACGGCCGTCGGCTACATCCTCCAGGCGGCCCGCGGGCTGAAACTGGCCCACGACCGCGGCATGATCCACCGCGACATCAAGCCGGATAACCTGCTTCTCGACATTCAAGGGCTGGTCAAGGTCGCCGACCTGGGTCTGGTCAAAACGCCGGACATGAGCCACGACGCGGACAAGGTCGATTCGAACGCGAGTTCGCTCAGCGGCCTGTACACGATCCCGGCCGACATGACCGGCACGCGCATGGCCCTCGGCACCCCGGCGTACATGTCGCCGGAACAGTGCCGGGACGCCGCCACCGTGGACCACCGGGCCGACATTTATTCCCTCGGTTGCACGCTGTACGTGATGGTCACGGGCCGCCAGCCGTTCGAGGGAGACACGGCCGTCGAACTGATGACGGCCCACGCTTACAAGCCGCTCGTCCCGCCCGACGAGATTGCCAACCGCGTGCCGAAGGAGTTGTCATCGGTCATCCAAAAGATGATGGCCAAGCACCCCGGCGAGCGGTTCCAGACGATGGGCGAAGTCGTCCGCACGCTGGAACAGTGGCTCGGCATTCACACCACCACGCGGGTGTCGGCCCGCGAGGACGTGATCGCGAAATTCGAAGTCGCGGTCGATCAGTTCCACTACTCCCCCACGAACCTCCGCCGCTCGCGCATCCTGACCGGCTTTCTGGCGTCGTGCCTCGTCTCGGCCCTCGTCCTGACATTCGTCGGCCGCCTCGATTGGGCGTTCGGCCTGGCGGGGATGGTGTTGCAGGCGGCGAGCGTGTACTTCGTGGTGAACGGCGTCGCCCGGCGAACGTACCTCTTCCGCCGCGTCCGCCAACTCGTGCTGGGCTGCTCCGTCGGCGACTGGCTCGTGTTCGGCGGCGGGGTCGTTCTCTGCGTGATCTTCCTCTGGATGCTCAAACTCTTCTGGATTTGGACCGGCTTCGGCCTCATCGGCGTCGCGTTGGCGTTCGCCCTCCGGTACGGCCTCGACCGGGCCGTCGAAGCGGAACGCAACCCGATCCTCGACGAGTGCGAGCTCATCCTGAAGCGGATGCGGTCCGAGGGGTTGAACGAGGATCAACTCCACCTGTTCGTGGCGAAGTACGCCGGCCGCTTCTGGGAGGAACTCTACGAGGAACTCTTCGGGTACGAGTCGAAGTTGACCGCACGCACGCAACTGCTGCGGGGCGAGTGTGCCGGGCAACGCGAACGCTTCGCCGTGTGGCGGGAGCCGATCGTGCAGTTGATCGACTCCGTTGAACAATCACGACAACACGACCGCGAGCGGAACCTGTTCATCCAAATTGAAACGAAGCGACTTCTCGCCACTGGCATGGTCGCCCGCGCGGCCCGCCACCACGCGGAGCAGTCGGCCGACGAGATGCTGCAAAGCGTGAACGCCATCCGCGACGCCGAACTCGCCCGACGGATGAAGGGCATGAGCGGCGACCCGACCGGAACGTCCGGCACCGTCGAAGTGGTCCGCCGGCTAATCCACGGCTCGTCGGCGAACGTGTCGGCCGAGCCGGTCGATTACCTCGGCTGGGCGATCTGGCTCGTGTGCGGGCCGCACGTCCGGGTTGTATTCGGCACGATCTGTCTTGCTGGGTGCGTGACGTGGGCGGTACAGAATCATGTCTTCACGCCCGCAGATGGCGTGGGGGCTATGCCGTTGATGATCGCCGGGGTTCCCCTCGAAGCGACTATCTGGATCGACACGGCCACCGTCGGCTGGGCGGGCATCTTGCTGATCACCTCACTGTTCTACCGTGGGCCGTGGATGTCGGTGCTAGTCCTCCTCGGCGCGGCCGTGACGGTCTTCGCCCACAAGTTGGCCGCGATCCCGAGCGTCGAGCCGATCCAAGATTTCCACGTCGGGGCCATGCTCGGAACGGTTCTCTCCCTGGTGGGGTATCGGTTCGGCCGACGGTAGCGATTCCACCGAAGATTCCGCCTGCGGGATCGGGGGTGAATGCACAATTCGCTCGTCGCCGATTCGGCCATCGGGGATAATCAAAGGGAGTGAAGCTGAACTGCTTCCACTGCCCCCCGAGACTCACCAATGACCCGCAGCCTGATAGCCGTTCCACTCGCCGCGATTCTCCTGTTGTCCTCTCTCCGTGCAACCGCCGCTCCGCAAACGGCAACGGCCTCCGTGACTTTGAAAGTGCCGGTCGGGGCGACCTTGTCGATCAACGGCCACCCGACGGGACAAATGACGGGCACGCGATACTTCGTGACGCCGGAACTCCCGGTCGGGGCAAAGTACCGCTACATCTTTGAGGCGACATTTACGTGGAACGGCGAGGAGATCCACAAGCGAAAGCAGCTCGACCTGACCGTCGGTTCCACCTACACGGTGGACATGATGGTCGCTGACACGTTCAAGAAGCCGGTCGCGGTCGAGGAACCCGAAGTGAAGCCGGTCGTGCCGGCGGTGGAGCGGCCCAAACCCGCCCCGCCGAAGGTCGAACCGCGGCCGACACCGAAGGTCGAGGTGCCGAAGCCCGCCCCGAAGGTCGAACAACCCACGACACCCAAGCCCCAGCCGACGCCCGCACCGACCACGCCGGACAAGCCGAAGCCGAAAGAGCCGATCGCTCAGCCGGAACGGCAGGTCGCCCCCAAGCCGCGAGAAGTGAAAGCCAAGAAGTGACCCAACGACCCACCCGCGAGGGTGGGTTTTTTCGTGCCCCGGCCTATCTCAGTCCTCATGCCATCTCGCTACGACGCAATCATCATCGGGGCCGGCCATAACGGCCTCGTCACCGCCGCCTACCTCGCGAAAGCGGGCCGCCGCGTGCTGGTTCTGGAACGCCGGGAGATTCTCGGCGGGTGCTGCATCACGGAGGAAGTCTGGCCCGGCTACAAGGTGTCGAGCGCGGCCTACGTTAACAGCCTGCTGCGGCCGGAGATCATCCGCGACCTCGAACTGAAGAAGTACGGCTTCGAGATGATCCCGCGGTCGCCGTCGTCGTTCACGCCGTTCCCCGACGGTCGCTATTTGATGATGGGGCCGGACAAGGAAATAACCCACCGCGAGATCGCGAAGTTCTCGCCGCGCGACGCGGAGCAGTACCCGAAGTACGAAGCGATGCTCACCCGTGTCGCCGACTTCCTCGAACCGATGCTGGTGCAGACGCCGCCCGACCCGTTCGCCGGCCTCGGTAACCTCTGGGAACTCGGCAAACTCGGCTACCGTTTCCGCGGCATGGGCCGGAACGCCGCCGCCGAAGCCGTCGAAGTGCTGACTGGGGCGGCCACGCCGATCCTCGACCGCTGGTTCGAGTCGCAACAACTGAAGGCCACGCTCGCGACCGACGCCGTCATCGGGGCGTTCGCCCCGCCATCGCACCCCGGCACCGCCTACGTCCTGTTCCACCACGTTATGGGCGAGTGCGACGGCGTCCGCGGCGTGTGGGGCTACGTCCGCGGCGGCATGGGGACCATCAGCAACAGTATCGCGTCCGCGGCGAAGCGGCACGGCGCGGAGATTCGCCCGAACTCGCCGGTCGCCCGCATTCTCGTGAAGGACGGCCGTGCCACCGGCGTCGCCCTTCAGGACGGCACGGAGTTCCACGCGAGTGCCGTCGCGTCGTGTGCCGACGCCAACGTGACGTTCCTGAAACTGATGGACGCGAAAGACCTTCCCGCCGACTTTGTGGCTTCCGTGAAGACGATCGACTACTCGTCGGCCACGGTGAAGATCAACGTCGCCCTCAGCGAACCGCCGCGGTTCTCCTGCCTGCCGACGGCCGGTGTTGGCCCGCAGCACCACGGTACGATGCACGTCTGCCCGGACTTGGACTACATCGAGCGGGCTTACGACGACGCGAAGTACGGCAAACCCGCGGCGAACCCGATCCTCGAATGCACGATGGCCACCGCCCTCGATGCCACGCTCGCACCGGCGGGCAAGCATATCCTCAGCATGTTCGTGCAGTACGCCCCGTACACGCTCAAAGGCACGACCTGGGACGCGGAGCGGGACAAGTTCGCCGACCGCTGTTTCGACATCCTCAACGAGTACGCCCCGAACTTCAAGCGGAGCGTCATAGACCGTCGTATCTACGCCCCGCCGGACATGGAACGCGAGTGGGGCATCACCGGCGGCAACATCATGCAAGGGGCGATGTCGCTGTCGAACCTGTTTAGCTTCCGGCCGGTCGCGGGCTTCGCGAACTACCGAACGCCGATCGCGGGGCTGTACCTCTGCGGCGCGGCCGCCCACCCCGGTGGCGGCGTGATGGGGGCAGCCGGGTGGAACGCGGCCCGCGAAATGTTGCGAGATGGCCGATGACCGACGCCGATCTCACGATGGAGCAGGCCGTCGTCGTCCGCATGGCGATGTCGCCGAAGATCGTGGCCCGGTCGGCCGAGATCGACTTCGCGGCCGAGGAAGCCATTTTCAGCATCGCCGTGAAGTTCGGCCGCCGACCCGCCGGGGTCGCGTGTCCGGCGGCGGTTTTCGCCTACGGGATCGACCGCAACCGCGTGGCCGTCGTTCAAGTCGCGGATCGCACCGACGGCAGTGACGACCCGCCGCTCGCGTTCCACTTCCTGCTGCTGTCGCGGAAAGTCTACGCCGAACTTGGCGACCCGTTCGCCATCGCCGACCGCTACCCGGCCAACTTCGACGCCCGCGGGTCGCTCGCGCAACTGGCGTGGCCGCCGGAACCGCTGCCGCGGCGGAGTGTCGTCGAGTTGCGAGCGATGCTGAAGGCCGGCGATTCGCAATGGCTGCTCGGGGCCACTCAAGCCCTGCTCGACGGTGCGCACGTCTCGCTGGAGCGTCTTGCCCCGGAACCGGCCCGCGTTCGCGGCCTGTGGCAGATGATCCCCGATCGCATCCGGTGTGACCTGTGGCCGACGACATTCGCCTTCGGCGGCGACTTGAACTTTCACGTCGCCGTCACGCCAACTGCGGTGCCGGGCCACCTGTCGGAAGAACAAACGAAGGACTACCCGGAAGGCCGGTACGAGTCCGCGATTCAGGTTGCCATCGAGACGAGTGATCAGGCCGAACTCGACCGCCTCCTCGCGCGGCGGCCGTCGGCGGAAATGCTACGGCTCGCCGTGGCGATGATCTTGTTCGCCTTCGCCGTCGCCGCCGTCCTCAAGTTTCTGTGAGCCACCGAATGCCAACCGATGAGCGCGTGCTGGTGATCCCGACGGCCCACTTTCAGGCGGTCGGATCGTTTCAGGGCTATCGCCGGGCAGATGAATCGTTTCGGCGAAGCCTGCTCGACCTGCGGGTGTTTTCGTTCCAACCCCGGTCGGTGGTCGAAACGGACCCGGCGTTCAAGCAGCTGATTCCCTACGTGATCCTCCGGTGCGGCGATCAACTCTTCCACTACCGCCGCGGCGCGAGCGGCAACGAGAAGCGGTTGCAAGCCCTCCGCTCCGTCGGCATCGGCGGGCACATCTCGGAAGACGACGCCGCGGGGCCGGCCGACCTATACACGAACGGCATGCGCCGCGAGTTGGCCGAAGAGGTAACCATCGACTGCCACTTCACGGAGCGGCTCCTCGGCTTCATCAACGACGACCGTACCTTCGTCGGCAGCGTTCACCTCGGCGTCGTTCACTTGCTGGAACTGGATGCTGCGGCCGCGAGGTCGAACGAGGACGCACTGACCGAGACCGGGTTCGCATCGGAATCGCAATTGTGGGACGAGCGCGGAGAGTTCGAAACTTGGTCGCAGTTCGCGTTCGAGATGCTGCGGGCCGAAGTGTAAAGAGAACAAGCCGGCCCGATCGGGCCGGCTTGTTTCATTTCATCACGCGACTCAGGCCTTCTTGCGGCGCACGCGGGCGAGGCCGAGGAGCGGCAGGCCGAGGCCGGCCAGGACCAGCGTCGTCGGTTCCGGCGTCAGCGTCGGATCGACCGGCGCCGTACCTTTCGGCACGTCAGTTTCCGTGATGTTGTTGTCGACCAGGCCGTCCGAGGTCCGGTTAGTCTGGGCCGTAAACGAGTCGGACGCCACGTCCTGGATCGTCGAGAACGCCCAGAAGTTACCGAGGCCGATCTGGCCGCTCGGGATCGTATCCCCCGTGTACTTCCAGGTCAGGTTGTACAGATCCGGGTCGTCGTTCGGCTTGAGCAGGTTCGGCGTGGGGCCGACCTTCGAAGCCGAGAAGGTCCAGCCGTCCGGGGCCGACTCGCCGCCCGGCACGTAGCCCTGGAAGTCGTAGATGGTGAAGTAGTTGCCCGACTGGAGCTTGCTGTCCGTCGGCAGCACGATGGCGTAAGTCCACCGGAAGTTGTCCGCCTCGGGCAGCACGGTGACGGACACCGGCAGCAGGCCGGCGGTCGCGGTGGCGTTCGCCGCCAGCGTTGCGGCGGCGGCCAGGAACAGCTTCGAGAACCATTTTCGCAGTTGCATGAGAACCAACCTCCGGATGCTGAGAGTGTTCGCGGTGCCCGAGTGCGAGCTTCGGGCGGGTTAGGCGGGCCACCATAGGCGGCCCGAAAAATTCTGTCAACTACAGTTCAAGATTCGCTCAAGTTCAGACCGCGACCTTCCGACGGGTCAAGCGGGCCAAACCGATCAACGGCAGGCCGAGGCCGGCCATCAACAGCGTGGCCGGTTCCGGCACGAGGTTCGGCTCGCCGGGCGTCGCCACCGGGACGGGCACGGTCGTGTCGGTGATGTTGTTGTCCACCTTGCCGTCGGTGGTGCGGTGCGTGGTGGCCGTGAAGAACGAGTCGGTCGATTCCTGGTACAGCGACACGGCCCAGAAGTTCCCGAGGCCGGTCTGACCGCTACCGATCGTCGGGCCGGTGTACTTCCACGTCAGGTTCGGCAGGTCGGCGCGGTCGGTCGGGTTCACGCCGTCCGGCACGGGACCTGTCTGCGAGGTGCTGAACGTCCAGTTGTCCGGCTGGACGTTGCTCGTCGAGACGAGGCCGCCAAAGTCGTAGATCGTGAAGTAGTCACCCGACCGGAGTTGCGAATCGGTCGGCAGCACGATGTTGTAAGTCCACCGGTAGTTGTCACCTTCCGGGTTGACGCTGACGTTGACAGGCAGCAGACCGGCGCGGGCAGTCGTGGAGCCAAGCAGGCCGAGGGCGCAAACCGCCGCGAGCAAAATCGCGCGAGATAGACGGATCATTATTCTCTCCTCCGTGCGAAACCACGGTGCGTGAGAACGGGGTGCGGACCGCCGAGACGCCTCAACGTCCACCGCCGTCCCCGCTCATCGGGACCGAGCGACAAAACTTATGGCCCGTGGGAGATTTTGTGTCAAGTCGAGGTGGGCTCGTGCCGCAACAGGGCTGAAACAAGGCGAATCGAGGGCTGGGCAGTCGGGTGGGGCAGTGCGCCGAAAAAATTCCGGTCGGTTATTCTTGCGGCGGTTCGTCGGAGGTGGGAAGGGAGGGCAAGCTGGGGATCGAGCGGTTGGCCATCCCCGGCATGATGTGGATCGAGTCCCCCGGCTTCGCCGTGGTGGGAATGATGATCGGCTTCAACTCGCCCGAGACCAGGTCGAGGACGACGCACGTTTTGGGGTTCGCCCGGAACAGCGCGCCGGGGTTCGCCACAAGCGTCTTGCCGGTGCGGTGCTGCTCGCGGACGTGGGTGTGGCCGTAGAAGAGGTAGTCGAAGTAGTTGCAGTGTTCGAGTTCGTAGAACTGGTGCCGGTCGTGGGAGTGGACCCACGCGACCCGCTTGCCTGCCAGTTCGATCGCACCGAAGGAGTCGTGACTTTGGCCGCCGATGTCGCGGATGGCCGTGATGAGCTTCACCTTGTCCTTGTCCCAGTTGCCGAAGACGAAGTGCGTGGGCAGGGGCTTGAACAGGGCAATGGTGTCGGGGGTCTCGATGTCGCCGCAGTGCAGGACCAACTCGACCTGTTGCTCCGCGAGGAGGCGGACGGCGTCGGCGACAACCTCGTGCCGGTCGTGCGTGTCGCTGATAACGCCGATCCGCATGTCGCCCCCGCCCCTCTCAGTACCGCGAAACCCCACCCTTACGATTTACAATAACACACCGCGTCGGGGATAGGGGACGACGAAGATCGGAAGCCGAAGTCGGCTTCCCCCGGCCGGGCGGGTGGCGCGGGGTGTTACTTCTTCGCCGGGAAGTCGATGGCCGTGACGAGGGCCACGTCTTGCGTGCCGACCTTCGTGAGGTTAGCCGATCCGCACACGTTCGCCACCGCCACGTGTTGGCCCGCCGGCCCGGTGAGCAGGTAGAACGACTGCACCACGTCGAGGCCGTCTTGCTTGCCGCTGGCCGAGAGGCGGTAGAGTTGCCGGCCCATCTCGGCTTGCAGCAGGCCGTTTTCGAGAACCTTCTCCGGCTCCCACCCGGGCTGCTTCTTGGTGGCGTCCACGAATTCCGTCAGGGCCGCCTTCGCGTCCGCGTTGGCCGCACTCGGCTTCCACGTCGCGATGGTCGCTTGCGCGAGGAACTCGCCGCGGTTGAGCAACCGCAGGACGAGGTGCTTGTCGTTCTTGACGACGATGTACCAGTCACGGGGGTAGAGCATCTCGTAAGCCGCGTCGGCGTGCCGGAGTTGCGTCAGCACTTCGGGAACCTTCCCGTCGGCCGGCAGCTTCGCGTGGACTTCCGCGAGTTCCTTTGAGTCCACCGCTTGAGCGGTCCGCGTGAGGACGATCGTCGCCTTCGCTTCCAGGGCGGGGCTGACCGGCCCCTGATCACGCTCGTCGGTCTGCTCCCACCGGATCGCGACAACTACGTGTTTCGCGGTATCGAAGGTGCCCTGAGCCGCCACGGTCAGCTTGACCTTCGCCCCTTGTTCGATCCCCTCGGCCTTGCCCTCGATCGTGAACAGGGCGTTGCCGTCCTTCACGCCGGTGAACTTGCCGACGAGGTCGTTTTTGACGAGGCCGTCGAAGAGGCAGACCGCCTGGGCGGTGTCGTTCGAGACGGCCCAGCTCTCGCCGACCTTCACCGGCTTGTTCGGCAGGAGGCCCGGAATCGCCAGCGTTTCGAAGTGTTCGGAGACGAGTTCCAAGTCGTCACGGGTCAGCGGCCCGGCCGGGCTGTAGTGGACCGGCCCCGTGGCGGTCCGCTGCACGACGATGCCGCGGCGGTCGTCGGCGAGCAACTGTTTGCCGCGGTCCACGCCGGTCACGCGATCTGACCCGGCCTCGCGGTAGTGGCGGACCGCCTTCTGAATTCCGCCGTCGGTGACGGCCTCGACCCGCTCCAACAACTGGTGCTTCGCCTTTGCTTCCAGGGGGATCGTGTCCGGCTTGCCGTCGCGTTCGACTTTCAGTTTGCCGCTAACTGTTAGTTGCAGGTCGCACAGGAAGGTGTCGCCGACTTTCGGGTTTTCGCCGAGATGGACAGACCCTTCTTCGGCGGCTGAGCGCGAGCGGAGGGCGGCGAGGCTGACCAGACTGGCAATCGCGTGACGACGGGTGATGAGCACGGAGATACCCTCATGGCGTGGTGGTCCGAATGAGGGCCGGGAATATCGACCGGACGGGTGAATTGTCAAGAGTAGACGGAAGGGGTCGGCCACTCCGCGAATGGCCGACCCACGATCACGGGCACTATTCTTTCTTCGTCGCCGCAAGCTCGACTTGCGTCGCGGCGACGATGTCGCCGGTCGAGTCGTTCTGGATGAACGCGACGAGCTTGAGGTTCTTCAGCGCCAGCGGACGGTCGCCGTGGGGCGATTCGGCATCCTTCGTCAACTCGTCCAGGAACTTCGTGATCGACTCACGAAGTTCGACCGGATCGACCGTGACCGTTTGCTCGGCTGTCTTGTTCTTCAGGACGAAACCCTTGCCGCCCGGCATCGCTCGGACGACGTTGTGGTGGTAGCGGACGCCGTTGCTGGCCGTGTAGCGGACGCGGTCCTCGACGACGGCGAACCGTAAGAACGTCTGTTCGCCCGGCTTCTCTAGGTCGGCGACGGTTGCTTTCCCGGTGAACCCCTTCTCACCGGGCGTGACGGCCAGTGTCAGTTTCGCGCCGGCCGGCTTCTCCAGGTCGTCGTCGATCTTCTCCTTCAGCGCGTCGAAGATGGCCTTCGACGCGGCGACGGTGGTTTCCTTTTGCAGTGCCACGGCCCGCTTGCCGTCGACGAAGGACAACGTGCCGCGCTGGATCGCGTTCGCGTAAAACTCCAGGCGGTCCTGCGACCCCTTGTTTGCCATCACGTCGAGGCCGGCCGAGATGTTGATGTGGTACGTCAGCACGATCACGTCCGTCGGCTTGTACGACTTCAGCAGGGCGTCACGGGCGGACTCGAACGCGGCCGTCGGCGGGAGTTCCGTCGAGCTGAAGATTTCGACCAGCGCGACGCGGTCGGTCTTCGCCTTGCGGCCCTTGAACTCGTCTGCCTTGAACGGCGGGAACGTCTTGCCGTAGTCCTGGTAGTCGCGGGCTTCGAGCCGCTGAATTTGCACCTCGTACTTCTTCGCGTCCTCGGGCTTGCTGGCCTTCGTCAGCGTCCGCATGAGTGTTTCCAGCACCTCGATTCGCACGGTCGCCTCGTCTTCGTCGGTCAGTAGCCGCTCGGCCTTGCGGGCTTGTGCGAGGGCGATGTCCGCGAATCCCGCCTGGTCGGCCAGCACGGTCGCGAACCGCAGGGCGGCGGTGCGCTCCCACCGGGGGCCGTAGTCGGCGGCCATCTTCGTCGCGCGGTCCACGATGCCCCGGGCTTCCTCCGGCTTCATCTTCTTGCCCGTCGCCTGGCCGAGAATGATGATTGACGAGTCGAACACGGTTTGCGCATCGTCGGACTGCGAGAGCGTCTCCTTCATCACCTCGAACGGGTCGGCCAGCTTCTTGAGAGTGCTCGGCCGCAAGTCTGTCAGTTCGAGCGGAGCGCCGCCGATACTGAGCGAACCGTTGATCTTCTTGCCGTCCTTGAGGACGACGCCGTCGAACGTCACGAACGGCTGCTTGTCCACGCTGAGGGTGAACTTGAGCGTGTTGCCGGCGACGGCGACGCTGTCGAACTTCGGGTCTTTGTTGAACTGCACCGTCGCGTCGGCGATCTCGCCGGTCCACTTGCCGTCGGCCTGTGCGAACGTGAGTAGGAGCATGACCGGCCGCTCGTTCAGGCGGAAGGTGAGCTTCCACGACCCGGCGGGCGGATCGGCGGCCGGGGTGGGGGCGGCCAGCGCGATCACGAGGGCCACACTGGCAAAGAACCGGGACATGCGAAGTCCTTTCAGGACGGTGGGAACGCGGCACGAATCCGCACCGCATTACGGTAGACGTTTTCGATCGTGCGGGCAACTCGTTCGAGGACATCGGGCGGGTGCAGCAGGACGGGGTGGTGCAACTTCACGCAGTTCTCGCTCGCACGGGTGGCCTCCGCGAGATCGCCGACGGCCCGGAACCGCGACGGCGATCGGCCGAGATGCAGGGCTTTGAATCCCACGTCGAACGCGATCCCTTCTGCCCGCATCGCCCGGCAGAAGAGTTCCCGCGGTAAGCCGAACGCGGCCGGGTCGTAGCGGAACCCAGCCTTGTAGAACGCGGGCGTCTGCACGGCTGAACCGTTGTCGAATACTTGAAGGCCCGGAACCGGTCGTTCGCGAAGAAACTGCACGGAGGCGAGTCGGCGTTGCGTGTCGGCGTCCAGGTTCGCGAGTTGTGGCAGTACCACCGTCGCTTGCAGTTCGCTCAGTGGTGCCCACGGTTGAACACCCCGGTTGAGCCAGAGCTTCGCCCGCTGGTACGCCCGGCTTTCGCGGAAGAGTAACGCCCCGCCGCGGCCCGCCGAGAGCAACTTCGACCCGCCGAAACTGAGCGTGCCGACGGAACCGAAACTGCCGCACTGCCGCGGGCCAATCGTCGCGCCGGGGCACTGGGCTGCGTCTTCGACGACCGCGATGCCGTGCGCGTCGGCCACCGCCAAGACCGCGTTCATCGGCACGAGACCGCTGTGGAGGTGCGACACGAGAATCGCCTTCGTTTTCGGGCCGATCGCGGTGGCAAGTTGGGCCGGGTCAAGGTTCCAGTTTCCCGGTGACACGTCCACCAGAACAGGCTTCGCCCCGAGTGCGTGCAGGGTGAGAAAGTTCGACTCGTACTCGTAGGCCGCGAGAATCACCTCGTCGCCCGCCGCAACTCCGACGCTTCGCAGGGCCGCTTCGACTGCGAGCGTGCCACTCGCGCAAGTGATTGCGTGCGGCACGCCGAAGGTTGCCGTGAGTTGCGTTTCGAGGGTGGCGACGCACGGACCGTGATACTGCCCCCATCTGCCGGACGCTAGCGCCACCTGCACGGCGGCCGCCACGTTCTCATTCGGCGGCGGCCACGGGGGCGGGCCGTCGGGGAAGGCCGGCGGAGAGCCGAGGATCGCGGGCACACACACCTGCCGGGTTACAGATCGGGATTCGTCTTCTCTGTTCTTGCGATCCCCGTTCGGTAGCGTCAAGATAAAACAGTCCTTGTCCGAGTGCCCCACCCCGTCCGCGAGTCCCGCACATGCCCGCAGAAACCAAAGCTCCGACTCTGGTCGATTGGGTGGTGATTGCGCTCAGCCCGGCCCTCGTGATGCTGATGGTCGGCAGCCTCGTCTTCTTCCTCGTCGAGGTGCTGTATGCCGGGCAGTACAGCGACCGACTGCTCTACACGCTGTTCTTCTTCGTCATCGGGGCGGTGCTGATCGCCCGCATCAGCATCGAGCAGGGTTCGATGAAGGCCCGCATGTACGGCCTCGGTCTTGGCCTCGCGACGTTCATCGCCTTACAGACGTTCGTGTCGTATCCGAAGGGAACGCAGTTTATCTCCCCGGTCATCAACCTCTTCCTCATCGCCATCGTCTGGTGGTCGGCGAACAAGTTGACCTGGGACTGCACCCACCTGGACGAAGACCGCAAGTCCAGCGGTCGCGGCATTCTCGTGGCCGCTGGGTTGGACGGACCGACTCCGACGAACGCCGCCGAGTCGCGGGCCAGGGAGAAGCAGGGCGAGACGGACGGAGATGACGAGGCGGACGTCAAGGCGGAGGCCAAGAAGCGGAAGAAAGACCCCGTCGGCGTCCTCGGTTGGATGGCCCGGTGGGACCGCTTCCGCGAAACCCAGCGGAAGAAGCCGCACACGCCGGGGACGTGGATCGTCTACTTCTCGCTCGCCGCGTTCCCGCTCTTCGGCCTCGGGCAATCGCTCATCCCAGCCGACGACGTCGCGAGACGGCGGGCGACCTTCCTGCAAATGGCCGTGTACGTCGGCAGTGGCCTGATGCTCCTCGTCACGACGAGCCTTCTCGGCCTGCGAAAGTACCTCCGCGAGCGCAACGCGAACATTCCACCCGCGATGACGATGGGCTGGCTCGGCCTGGGGGCGGCACTGATCGCGATGTTCCTCGTGGTCGGGGCGGTACTGCCGCGGCCGCACTCGGAGACGCCGCTCATCAACTTGCCGCGGGCCGGGAAAGACGACCGCGGCGCGTCGAAGTACGCCCAGAAGACCGACGACGGGTCCGCTGGCAAGGGCGAGGGGAAGGCCGGTCAAAAGCAAGAAGCCGGGGCCGACGCGAAACAGTCGGGCAAGAACGGCGAAAAGGGCGGCAACGCGGGTGAGAAGGGCGACGGTGGCGGCAAGGGAAAGGACAAAGGTGGCAAGGAGAAGGGCGACGACAAGAACGGCGAACAGCAGAACAACGCGCAAGGCAACAACGCGAAACAGCAGGACAATCCCGACAAGCAGGACGGCAAGCCGGGCGATCAGAAGGACAACAAAGCCGAAGGCGATCGCGAGGCGAAGAACGCCGACGGGAAGGCCGAGGACCGCGACCGCTCGGACGGCGGGAATGAGTCTTCGTCGGGTGCCGTCTCGAAGGCCATGCAAGCGGTCGGCTCGTTCATCAAGTGGGTCGTCTGGATTGTGATCGCGGTGCTGGTCGTTGTCGGGCTGTTCGTTTTCTTCCTCAAGTATCTCGCCCCGTTCACGGCCTGGGCACAAGGGCTTCTTGACTGGCTACGCGGGCTGTTCGCCCGAAAGGAGCGGGTGCGGACGGCGAACAAGCGGCAGGAAGAAGCCGTCGCCGAGGTCGAGGATCGGCCGCCGCCGTTCAGCGAGTTCCCGAACCCGTTCGACGACGGCAGCGCGAAGCGGATGACACTGACGCAACTCATCGAGTACAGCTTCTCGGCCTTCGAATCGTGGGCCTGGGAACAGGACATGGGCCGGACGCCGGACGAAACGCCGAACGAATTCGCGGCCCGCATCGGCGGAAAGTACGCCGACTTCGACGAGGACGGCCGGAAGCTGGCGAACCTCTACGTGCGAACACTTTACTCGACCCAACCGCTGCCGGCCGTGGAGGCCATCAAGACGCTGCAAGCCTTCTGGCGGAGCGTCGAAAGTGCGGGCGTCGGGGCGTGAGTTACTTCTTCCCGACCCACTCCAGCACCACCAACACGGGGCGGTGGTCGGATGCGATCTTTTCCTCGATCACCTTCACTTCCACCACTTTGAACTGCGTTGCCGGACGGAATAGGACGAAGTCGATTTGCTGCCGGGGCACGTCGGACGGGATCGTCGGGAACTTCTGGCCGGCGACCGTGGCGACGGTCCACTTTTGGCCGAGCGTTTGGAGCGGCGGGCTGTCGGGCGGGGCGTTCAAGTCGCCGGCGAGCAGGGCGGGGCCGTTGAGGGCACCGAAGAGTTCGTTGACCTTCGCCGCCTGTTCCTCGCGGGTGGCGGCGTTGTCGTGCTGGAAGTGGGTGCCGAGGAACGTCAGTGGCGGCAGTCCGCCGCCGAGTTCGACATGGGTTTCCAGGACGATTCGCGTCTCTTGGCCCTTCTTGGCGGGCAGCGTGTGAACTTTCATGCCAGTCAACTCCGAGCGCGACAGGATCGCCTGCCCGTACTCGCCGCCTTGTAGGTCGATGGCCTTCCCGAAGGCGACTTTCAGCTTCGTGAGTTTGCCGAGTTCGGCGGCCTGATCGACTTTCTTCGTGCGCGTCGTGTTACGGTCCACTTCCTGAAGGGCGACCACGTCCGGCTTCACGTCGGTGATGACTTTCGCGATCCGCTCCAAGTCGAGCTTACCGTCGGTCCCTTCGCAGTGATGCAGGTTGTAGGTCAGCACGCGGACCGTCTTCCCTTCCGGGGCGGCGGTCGGCGTGCTGGCGAGATTGGCGAAGAGCAGTGCAGTGACGAACATCGAGAACCTTCTTTCGCGGTTACTTGCTACCCTTCTTGCCTTCCATGTCTTCGATCTCGGTCGTCGTGAAGGCGTTGTCGATCGGCTGGCTCGACTTCGCCTGCGTCCGCATCCGTCCGACCTGGGCCGACGCCGAGGCGTAGGCCACCCGGGCGGTCGCGGCCGTGAAGTTGGCCGTGCCGCTCATGGGAATGCCCATCGCCCCGGCCTCACCAAACGAGTCCTGGTTTGCCCCGAGGTAGGTGAACTGCCACTTGTACACGTCTGTCTGGTGCGAAATCATCTCTTGCACCTTCGCCTTCGTGTACTCGCGGCTGGCGTTTTCCTGGCCGTCGGTCGTAATCACGAACACTACCAGGGCCGGCCGATCCGCCTCGGGGGTCTTCGCCAACCGCTCGCCCGTCTCGACGATGGCCCGCCCGACGGCGTCGAGGAGGGCCGTGTTGCCGCGCGGCACGAGGCGGCAATACGGCACGGTGCGAATCGGGATTGCCTTGTGAACGAACTCGTACTCGTGATCGAACTGCACGAGGGTGAACGTCGCCTCGCCCGGCAATTTCTTCTGATCTTCCACGAAGCGATTCAGCCCGCCCTCGGCGTCGGCTTGGCACGCCTGCATCGAACCGCTGCGGTCCATGACCACGGTGATGTCCGTCAAATCTTGCCGCATCGAACCGCCTCCTGGAAGGTGAAGCCTCGCAACCTGACTTGATTGTACGACAACTCGCCGGGCCGCGGGGGTTGCTTCCGGCGGGGCGACTTTTACCATGCTTGCATCCCTCTCGTTCCCACCGACTCACACCGAGTTCTCAATGTTCCGACTCTTTGTCATCACCACGACTCTGTTGGCTGCGTCATCGGCCGCGGCCCAAGAACCGCCGAAGGCCGCCGACCGCAAGGACGCGCTCACCCGCACGAAACACACCGTTACCATCGGCGGCAAGCTCATCGAGTACGAGGCCACGGCCGGCCGGATGCAACTGAAGGACGACGAGGGGAAGGCGACGGCGAACATCTTTTACATCGCCTACACCAAGTCGAAGGAAGACGCGAAGAAGCGGCCGCTGACGTTCTGCTTCAACGGCGGGCCGGGGTCGTCGTCCGTGTGGTTACACCTCGGCACATTCGGCCCGCGGCGGGTGACGTTATCCGACGAAGGCGAAGCCTTGCCCCCGCCCGCAAAGTTGGTTGAGAACGAGGAGTCACTACTCGACCTGACCGACCTCGTGTTCATCGACCCGGTGAGTACCGGCTTCAGCCGGGCGGCCGACGAGAAGAACGCCAAGCAGTTCCACGGCGTCCAAGAAGACGTGCAAAGCGTCGGCGAGTTCATCCGCCTCTACACGACGCAGAACGACCGCTGGCCGTCGCCCAAGTACGTCGCCGGCGAAAGCTACGGCACGACGCGGGCCGCGGGGTTGTCCAATCACCTGCAAGGCCGCCTCGGGATGCGGCTAAACGGCGTCCTGCTCATCTCGGCTGTGCTGAACTTTGGCACGATCCGCTTCGACGAGGGGAACGATCTGCCGTTCATCCTGTACCTGCCGAGCTACGCCGCGACGGCGTGGTATCACAAGAAGCTGAGCGCCGAACAGCAGGCCGACCTGCCGAAGACGCTGGCCGAGGCCGAGAAGTTCGCCGCCGGCGAGTACACCCTCGCGCTCCAGAAGGGATTGGACCTGTCGGAGAGCGAACGAGACGACGTTGCGGTGAAGATCGCCCACTTCACCGGACTGTCGAAGGCGTTCGTCCTTCGTGCGGACCTTCGCGTGGAGGGGCAGCGGTTTATGCGCGAACTGTTGCGAGATCAAGGCCGAATCACCGGTCGCTACGACAGCCGGATACTCGGCAAAGACTTCAACGACGCCGCGGAACGCCCGGACTACGACCCGAGCTATGCGTCCGTGCAGGGGACGTTCACCGAGTCGTTCAACGCCTACCTCCGCGGTGAATTGAAGTACGAGAGCGATATGCCCTACGAGATTCTCACCGGCCGCGTGCAGCCGTGGAACTACGGGACCGCGACGAACCGCTACCTGAACGTCGCCCCGTCGCTGAAGACAGCGATGGCCCAAAACGCCGACCTGCGGGTCTTCGTGGCGAACGGGTACTACGACCTCGCCACGCCGTACTTCGCGACGCAGTACACCGTCAACCACCTCGGTGGCGATCGCAAACTCCGCGACCGCGTGACGATGGCCTACTACGAGGCTGGGCACATGATGTACGCCCACAAGCCGTCGCGGTTGAAGTTGAAGAAGGACATCGCCGCCTTCTACCAGCCATAGACTGAGTGTGACAAACCAACACCCGGAGGCCCCTCCCATGACGAGCCGCTGTTGTTTGGCCGTGATCCCCCTGATCGCCCTGGCGGTCGCCCTTTGGCCGACGCGCTCTCCGCGGGCGGCCGACACGGCGGCCGAGTGGAAGATGGTCTGGAGTGACGAGTTCGCAGGCACCGAGATCGACAAGGCGAAGTGGGACTACGACACCGGCAACGGCTTCTTCGACTACGGCACTAACACCTGGATCGGCGGGTGGGGCAACAGTGAGTTACAGTACTACACGAAGGAGGCCGACAACGCCTTCGTGAAGGACGGGATGTTGCACATCAAGGCGATCAAGGAATCGTACCTCGGCTGTGGTTACACGTCGGCCCGGCTGAAGACGCGGAAGAAGGACGGCGGCGAACTCTTCAACAAACTTTACGGCAAGTTCGAGTTCCGGGCGAAACTTCCGACCGGCAAGGGCGTCTGGCCGGCCATCTGGATGCTGCCGCAGAAGGAGACCTACGGCACGTGGCCTTCCTCCGGCGAGATCGACATCATGGAAGCCCGCGGGCAGGAGCCGACGAAAGTCCTCAGCACCCTCCACTTCGGCTCGAAGTGGCCGGCCAACACGCACATCCCCAAGGACTACGTGCTGCCGAAGGGGGGCACGATCGCGGACTTCCACACGTACACGATGGAGTGGGAGCCGGGTGAGATGCGCTTCTTCGTGGACGATCTCCCGTCGGCAACGCACTCGTTTTGGTGGAGCAGCGGCAAGACCGACGGCACAAAGGGGGCGAACCCGACGCAAGAATCCGACCTGAACCCATGGCCGGCCCCGTTCGACCACCCGTTCTACATCGTGCTGAACGTGGCCGTCGGCGGCAAGTTCCTCGGCAACCCGGACAAGAACACGGTCTTCCCGGCCGAGATGGTGGTCGATTACGTCCGCGTCTACGACAAGGTCGGCGGCCCCGGCCGGGCAAAGCCGCGCGGCGAGGGCAAACTGCCGTTCGGCAAGCCGTGATTGCGTTACGCCTCGGTCTTCACGGGGCCGAGGCACGATGCGAGCCACGCGAGGCGGAGGCTGAGGTCGGCGAGGATCGCGCCTGACACTTCGCGGAAGCGCGGCTCAGGGTCGGCGGCGCAGGCTTCAGCGAGTTCTTCGGGGCGGATGTTGTGCTGAATGAACACGTCGAGAAGGCGGCCGCGGAGGATGTGCCAGGGTTGCGTGCCGATTCCGGGAACCCGACGGGCGTACCCGCGGAGGACGTCTGCCGAGAAGGTATGTTCGGAATCCGGAACGTAGCGACCGAGCAACCCGACGGCGAGAATTCCGAGGTTCGGGCCGCGATCCGCAAAGAGGTCGTCCAGGCAGCCCAGACAACGAAGCGGCTGCGCCGCCAAGGGTTTCAGCCCCTCGACGATATCGGACCGCAATACCGGCCCGTGCGTCGCCCAGACGGTCCCGAGTAAGCGGATAAACTCTTCCAGCAGTGGCCCCTGAACGGCCGACCCTTCACCACCCCAATAGAGGGTTTGATCGACGCGGTCGAAGTAATAGCTGTGGTGCAGTTCCAGGTGTTTTAGCGATTGCAATTCGTCCTGGCAGAACGAGACGATCAGATTCGGCTGGTTCCACGCCGCCCAATCCATCGCCGCCACGAGTAGGCCCAACCACGCCGCGTCATTTTCGAGGCCGACGTGCTTCTTGAGTTGCTTCAAGTCGAACTCGATGAGCGAATAGCGTCCCAATCGTCCGGCCGCCGCCAACCGCAGTTGGGCCACTTCGAGCAACTGCGGCCACTCGGCGTCGGCGTTCAGCAACTCGACGTAAGGATCGGCGAGGGCGATCTGCGCGTCGGCCTCCAGTTCGCGGCGGTACAACTCCACGGCGGGGCGGTCGAGTTTCGATTGCGTGAGCGCGCCGAACAGCCAGTCGTGCCGGGTCCGCTTCATGTCCAATTTGGGATCGACGGCCAGCAGCCAGTACAGTCGAAGGGCCACGTCCGCCGAGTCGTTCTCGTTGAGAGACAGTGACACCAGCCCGCGATAGGCTTCGTCCAACTGCCCGGCCGTGGCCGTCGCCCAGAACTTGTCGGCCGCACTCGGCTGGACATCCACTACCGGCGTGGACCAGCGGGGGAGGGCGGCGTCGGCCTTGTCGTCTTCCGTCGGCACTTCGCGAGGGGCGGAACGAAACCAGCCCGCCTGTTGCTGACAAGTTTCGTAAGCCTCGCGAATCTTGCAGAACTGTTCCGGGTGGTGTTCCGGCTTGAACCGCCGGATGAGTTGCGTGTACGCGCGGCGGATGGTGATGTCTTCCGCGCCGCGCTCGACGCCGAGGAGGGCGAACGGGTCCTTCGGCCACTCACGGGGATCGTCCGGCAGGTCGGGCGGCGTCATCGGGCTACCGTAGTGTGGGGGCGGAGCGGATGGTACGGGAGGCTTAGGGCGCCGCGGATGATTTCTGCTTGAGGAGCCGGTCGGCCTTCTCCCGCAAGTCGTTCAACTCTTTGGCCGCCTCTTGTGGCGTCTTATTTCCAGCTTGTGGAAACCCCGGAATCCGAGAGGTATTGACCGGCGGCGTGTAGGCGGGTCGGTACGTCGGCGGTGGCGTACTGTTCCCGCGACCGCCGAGGGCCACGGCTAGCCGGCCAATGATGGCCAAGGCCCAAATCCAGTGCCACGAGAATCCCCACCCACTGCCGGAACCTTCGCTGCTGGCGGGTTGCTCGGTAGCTCTCCGCGCGGCGATTTCCGCCTTCCGCTGCTCCTTCGCCGCGAGTTTGTCCAACTTTTGTTGGCTCAACGGGGGGACGTTCAACGGCGTCGCTTGGGGCAGTAGCAGGTCTTGCACAGGTGCGGGTCGAGGGCGGTCGTGGCGGGATCGTTGTCCCGAAGCCACTTGGCCCGCGCGGCGAGCGTCGGGCCGAATGTCTGTTCCGCCAGCCACTCCATCCGCTTGACGGACCGCTCCCGCGGCGGGAGCAGAAAACTCTCCCGGATGAACTGCGCCATCTTGTCCAGCTCCCAGTCTTCGCGGCGGACGACGGTCACGTCCAGCCCCGGCTTCAGTCGGGTCAGCGTCTCGCGAACGGCGGGATCGGAGCACCGGCGGTCGAGTACGCCCCACAACTTGGCTCGGTGGGCGGGGCCGAACTGCCAGAATTTTTCCATCAAGGCTTCGAGGTCTGCCTTCTCGTACCGGCCCGCTTCGAGCTGGCCTTCGATGGACAGCGGCAGTTTGCCGTGGTTGAGGAGGTTGAGGGCAGCCGTGCCCGATTCCGGCGGCACGAAGTTGTTCGCGGCCAGCTTCTTGAAGAAGGCGGCACGCACCGCCGCCTCGTCGGCGTCGGCGGGAACGTCCAGGGCCGCGGCCGCTTGCTTGCGGGAGGGGTCACTCATCCGAATTCCCCGTGGGGTCGTCGTTCGCGGCGTCGAACTCGGCCAGGAACTCTTCGATCACTTCACGATGCCGGTCGATGGCCTCAGGTTCGCGCGATTCCAGCGCGGCCTCGAAGCCGTCGATCAACGCACCCAAGTGGCGGCGCAGGTCGGCGGAGAGTTCCTTGTACAGCCGCTCGGCCCGCGTCAGGATGTAATGGTTCTTAGCCTCGTCGCGGGGGTGGGTCTTGAGCTTCTCCATGTCGCGGACGGCCTTGCGGATGGCCGCCTCGTTCAGCCCCTTCGCGTGCCGGGCGATGATGTGCGAGACGGTCTTCTTCGTCGCGACGATGGTCGCCTCGACTTCGAGAACGCCGTTCAGGTCGTAGGTAAAGCGAACGGCCACGTCCTGGCCCTTCGGCCCCGGCGGGATGCCGGCCACGTCGAACTCGCCGAGGAGTAGATTTTCCTGCGTCTTCCGGCTCTCGCCCTGGTAAATCTTGATGCAGATGGTGGTCTGGTTCGGCTGCATCGTGGAGTAGTGCTTCACCCGGCTGACGGGGATGACGGTGTTCCGGTCGATGATCGGGTCGAAGAAGCCGCTTTTTACTTCCTGCCCGTACTCCTTGCTCACCTCGACGCCGAGGGTGAACGGCGACACGTCGGTCACGACCATGTCGTTGACGGCCGCGTTCTGCTGCACCAGCCCGGCTTGCACGGCCGCCCCGAGCGCCACGACCTCGTCGGGATTTAGTCGCCCGTGCGGTTCCTTGCCGAAGAGGTCGCGAACCCGCTGCACCACGAGCGGTATCCGCGTCGCCCCGCCAACGAGAATGATCTCGTTGATTTTGTCGCGGGTCAGGCGGGCGTCGGTCAGCACCCGGCGGATGGGCAACTCGATCCGGCCGAGGATCGGCGTCACCCAGGTTTGAAGTTGCTCGCGAGTGACGGTCACTTCCTTGCCCGCTGCCACGTCACCGCCGGCGTCGGGAACCTTGACGGTCGTGGACGTTTCGCGGGAGAGTTGGCACTTGGCCCGTTCGCACTGTTGGATCACACGGGACACGACGAGGGGCAGGGTGGCTTCGGCCCGTTCGAACGGCAGCCCGACCGATTCCAACACGCGGGCGGCCAGGGTGCGGGTGAAATCTTCCCCGCCGAGCGAGGTTTCGCCGGCCGACGAGCGGACTTCCAGCGTGCCGTCGAACTGCTCGACGACGGACACGTCGAAGGTGCCGCCGCCGAGGTCGAAGACGAGGACGATTTTGTTCTCGTCGGCCCCCTGAAAGCCGTAGGCAATAGCGGCGGCCGTCGGCTCGTTCAGGATGCGCTCGACCGTCAGCCCGGCGATTCGCCCGGCCGCGATCGTGGCCTTCCGCTGTTGGTCGTTGAAGTACGCCGGCACGGTGATGACGGCCCGCGTGACGGGTTGCTCGAAGTACTCCTCGGCGTCGGCCTTGAGGGACCGCAGGACGAACCCCGAGAGGTCTTCCGCCGTGAACGTCTTCCCGCCGAGCGTGACGGTGCGGTCCGACCCCATCAGCCGTTTGAAGAGCGACGTGCAGCGGTCCGGGCGAACGACCTGGAACTCCTTCGCGGCCGCACCGACGAGGACGGTGCCGTTCTCGTCGAGTCCGACGACCGACGGCGTGAGCCGGCCGCCGAGGGCGTTCGGAATGATCTCCGGCCCGTTGTCCGTGAGGTAGGCGACGGCGGAATTGGTCGTGCCGAGGTCGATGCCGATTATCGGGTCCATCGTTCATCCGAGGATTGAAAGTGGTCCCAATAGCATACCGTCCGAATCCGCCGTTACCAGCATTCGTGGCGGCGACGGCTCACTTCCCGGCGCTGGCCGGGGCCGAGGGCGTTCATGGCTTGGCCACCGGTTGACGGAACCCGCGTTCGATTTGGTCCTTCGCATCGGTGGACACTGGGCCGTCGCGCCACAGCCATCGCATCATCTCTGGCATGATCGCGCCGCCGAACTTCTGGCCGTGGGCGTTCATGCCCCACGAGTAGTTCACGTCGTACCCCTTCTGGGTCAACGCCTTCATCAACCGGACGTTTTGGTGGAACCAGTCCATCTTCTCGTCGTAGTTGCCGTTGCCGCGGATGCCACGGTTGTCGTTGCGGCCGTCGCACAGGTAGACGCGGATCGGCTTCTTCTCGGCGGCGAGGACCTTGTCCGCGTAGACGTGGCCGCCGCGGAGGTTCACGAAGCTGCCGACGTTGCTCAGCACCTTGCGGAAGTGGTCCGGCCGTTCCCACGCGACCGTGAACGCGGCGATCGCCCCGGAACTCGACCCGCCGATGCCTCGCATTTCGGGGTCTTTGGAGATGTTGTAAGTCTTCGCCAACTCCGGCAGCAGTTCCTCGGTGATCACGCGGGCGTAGCGGTCGTCGAGCGAGTTGTACTCCGTCGGGCGATTGGTATCGCGGTCGCCCCAGTTCGACGGCGTCGGTTCCGGCTGTTCGGGCTTGCGGCCGGGGTTGATGAATACGCCGAGCATCACCGGAATCTCCCGGCGGTAGATGAGGTTGTCCATCACGTTCTGGGCGCGAATGTCCCCTTTCTCGTCCTTGAACGCCTGCCCGTCCTGGTAGACCATGAGGGCCGCCGGAACCTTCGGGTCGTATTGCGTCGGTACGTACACCCAGTAGGTGTGCTGAGTGCCGGGGTACGCCTTGCTCGGGAGCGTGAACGGCCCGCGGACTTCTCCCTTCGGCACGCCGTCTTGCGGCAGCGAGTCCGGCCCCAGGCGGTACTGCGAATTCGGATTCGCGGCGGCCGGCGACTTCGGCTCTGCCTTCTTCTCGTCTTTCTTGTCCGGGACTTGGGCCAACGCCGTCACGGAGAGTGCGGCCAACACGAAGGCGAGGGAACACGGCAATGCCGTCTTCATGAGATGATCCTCGTGGCAAGGGAGGTGCAACAACGACCGATAGCGGAAAGTTAGCTTAGCGAATTTTGGCGGACGATCGTCGCGAGAACTGGGAGCCGTTCAATGCGGCCCGCTGCCGAGGCGACCGCCGTAGCCTTCGTTACTCCCGCCATTGCCGCCGGACCCGCGGTTCTGCTCCTTCTGTTGCCGGTACACGGCTAGGTCGCGGCGGAGTTGCGAGTTGTGTTCCTCGCGCATCTCACGGTAAATCTTCAGCCAGTACCGGCGGGTGGCGATCCCGTCGGCCATTGCCAGCCCGATGACGAAGAACGTCAGCGCCATCACGCCCATCCAGTAGATGCCGTACCAGCGGAGGAACTGTTTCTCGGTCGGCGTGATCGGCGGTTTCTCGCCGTCGGCGTCGGTCGGCTTCTTCTCGCCCATCTCGTCGGCCCGTGCTTCCATGCCCGAGACAAACGCCCCGGCGATCATCCCACCGATCAGGACGAGGAGCAAGCCGACGACCAGCCGCCGGCGGTACCGGCCGCGGAGGTAGGCAAATTCGTCACTCGGCACGAGCTTACGGGCGTAGAGCGCTTTCAGACCGCGGACCTGCTGCCACCCCGAGACGAGGCCGAGCAACATCAGCGGCAAAGCGAGCAGTAGCGCGATCACCATTTGAGAATTCAAGTGCCGACCCTCGGACCCTTCGCCAGACGTGCCCCGCTCCAGCCATCGTGCGGAATCCGTCGGTGATGTCAAGAACGCCGCGAACCCCGCCGGGCGGTGCCTGTCTACAGAGGAACTCATCGCCGGGAAGGGAGGTGTGCCGTGCGACCGATTGATTCGCGAAAAAATTCGGGCGTCGTGTGCAAGCTTTCTTACCTCGGAGAAGTATCCCCTCATGAGCGGGAAACGATCACAACGCGGGAAGCCGGCCGATCTGACGGATGAACTGACCCCCGACGACGGCCAAGACCCGAAACAGTTCTTTGACCGACGAACGCAGTACGACCAGTCTCGCCAAGTGGGACGCAAGGCCCTTCAGCTGTGCGAGCAAGTGAAGACCTCACTTCATGGCATACTTGCGGTGTGTGCCGACGACGTGGTGCGGGATTTGCAAGTTCTTGCGGTCCTGCCGGCCCCTCACACGGGTCGGCTTCAAATCGCAGTCGCCGTCCCCTCGACGGCAGACGCGGTGGATCGGGTAACTGTGCTGTCTCACTTACACCGGGTCAGCGGCTGGATTCGTTCGGAAGTCGCCTCGGCGATTCACCGGCGGAAGACACCGGAGTTGGTCTGGGACGTGAGATGATGTCGGCGGCGGGGATTCTTCGCAACGAATCCCCGCCGCCGTTGTCCTTTTTGATTGCCCCCCGATCTCGCTGAGCGATACAACCTCTCGACAGGCGGCCGAACGTCCGCCGGGCTCAGGCTGCATCGCGACATGCTCACACTTTCACTCAAAAGCCCGCCGTTGGTGCCCCTCGAAGCAGAGGCCATCTCGCCGGATGTGTTGGCTTCACTGTCTCTCGACGAAATCCGTTCCCGCCCTGTGTTCCTCGGTAAACGGCAACTGCCGCTCGACGACCTTTTCACCGTGGAAGGCTCGCCCGGCGACGAGATCGAACTCCGAGGCGAACTGACGAAAGTGAAGTGGATCGGCCGCGGGATGAGCCGCGGCCGGCTGCGCATTGTCGGTCCCGTCGGAATGCACCTCGGCGCGCACATGAAAGGCGGCACCATCGAAGTCGAAGGCGACGCAAGCGACTGGCTTGGCGCGGAGATGAGCGGCGGGCTGATCCGCGTCCGCGGCAACGTCGGCGGGCAGGCGGGGGCGGCCTACCGCGGGGCGGCGTCCGGCATGAGCGGCGGCACTATCCTCATCGACGGCACGGCTGGCGACGAACTCGGCATGAGGATGAAGCGGGGCACCATCGCCGTTCGCGGTCCCGCCCGAGACTTCGCCGGCCTGCAAATGAAGGGCGGCACGATCATTCTGATGAGCGGGGCCGAGCAGCGCACGGGCGCGTGGATGGCCCGCGGCACGATCATCTCCCTGCGGTCGCTGGAACTGGTGCCAACCTTTGCTTTCGGCTGTGACATCGTGCCGTCGTTCGTGCGCCTGTACGCGAAGCACTTCCGGCCGCACGGGCTTGAACTTCCTGTCTCGGGCGGCGTCTACCAGCGGTACGCCGGCGACCTGACCGGGCTGGGCAAGGGCGAAATTCTGGTCTGGCACCCGGCTGCGACATGAACCGGCTGTTCCCCTTCGTCGCGATCGTTCTCTCGCTTCCGCTGCTGTCCGTGTTCGCCATCGACCCCGGCTCCGATCCGTCGAACCCCGCGATTTTCCTGTCCGCGTGGCTGGCCATGATCGGTTGGTACGTTGGTGCGACGGCGGTGCTGGCCCGTGGTGCCGGGGCCGCACGGCTGTGGGCCGTCGGGTGCGGCTTGCAGATCCTTCACGTGGCGATTGCTTTCCACGCGACCCACGGTTGGTCGCACGCAGCCGCCTTCGAACACACGCGGCAAGTCGGCGGCATCGGGGAGGGGGTGTACGTCAACTACTTGTTCACGGCAGTCTGGCTTCTCGACGCGACTTGGCTCTGTCTGGCCCCCCGCAGATACGCCCGCCGCCCGCGGTGGCTGACCGTGGCCGTCCACGGCTTCCTCCTGTTCATCGTCTTCAACGCGATGGCGGTCTTCGGCTCGTGGGTCGCGCGGGGGCTGTTCGGCGGGTTCGTAATGGGCGTCCTAAAAACTCGCTTCTTGCCCCGCTGTTGCCAGCGGTAGGCCTTGACGCTGCGACGGGCCGGAGCCTCACCTCGGCGGCGGCCCGCCGTTACCCGGCCCGCGTTGCATTCCTTCGAGCTGCGACTTCTGCTCTGCCGTCAGGATTTTGCCCAGCGCATCGTCCACGGTCTTTTGAATCTGAGCGAGTTCCTTTTTCTGAACGGCCGTGAGTTGGAGTTCGTCCTGAAGGCCGCTGGAAAGAACCTGCCCCGGCTGGGGACGAGGCCGACCACCCGGTGGCCCACCACCACTTGGCCCGCCTCCGCCCGGCCCACCGCCGGTGCTCACGGCGGCCGCTTCTTTCGTGAGCAGCGCCGCGAGTTCGTCCTTCGTCACGTACCCGTGCTTCTGGGCGTCCGCTCGGTCGAAGAGGGCGTTCAGTCGCTCGTCGCCCAACTCCTCCTTCGTCAGTTTGCCGTCCTTGTTCGCGTCGAAGGCCATCAACCGCTGGACCATGTCGTCCACCGACGCGGCCTTGCCCCCACTGCCCGGCGGGCCGCCACCGCCCTTCTTTCCCGGCGGGGGGTGGGCGTCGGTCTGCGAGAGTGTCAGGAACAGGCCGAGTGTCAGTAAGAAAGCGCTCGTCAGTCGCATGGTGTTCCTCCGGTTATCGGCCGCGGGTGCGCGTGGGTTGGGTGTCGCGGTCGTCCGGCGTGCGGCCGAGTACGATGACGAAGTTGGCCGACAGTTCGCCGACCTTCGACTCCTTGATCGGCTTGAAGTCGACGAGGATCAGCTCTCGGTCGATCAGGTCGCGGGTGCCGTTGAAGACGCCGTCGCGGGCGTTCCCGGCGTGGCCGCGGACCATGAACTGCGTCGTCAACAGTTCTCGATCGCCCTTCTTCACCTTCACGTGGATGTGCGGAGCCGGTCGGCCGGGGTAGGCGACCGGCTTGATCGTGCGGAATCGGTACTCGCCGGTCGATCCGGTGGTGAAGCGGCCGAACCCCTGGAAGTTCTTGTCCTGCTGTTTCGCCTTCGGGCCGCTGTCTGACGTGTGCAGGTAGACCTGCTTGGCGTCGCACTGCCAGATTTCGACGACGGCGTCCTTGATCGGGCTGCCGGTCGGCCCGAGGACTTTCCCCGTCAGATGAGTGATCTCGCCGACGGCCGGGGTGATCGAGTCGTTGATAACGAGCAGGTCGTTATCGGTGTCGAGCGGCAGCTTGTCGGGGTAGAACGGCCCCTCGGTTAACGACGGCGTGCGCAGCAGTTGCTCCGCGAACACGCCCGGCGTCCACAGGGCGGCCGCGCCGAGGGCCGCTCCCCCGCGGAGGAAGGCCCGCCGGTTGAAGAAGGATTCACGCATCGTTCGAACTCCGTGAAGAAGCCTGCGGCAGAACCGACGGATGCTCCGTTGGCCGGCCTACTGCTAAACGGATCAAAGCCCGCGTCGGCGACAGGGGGTTCGAGGAATCGACCGGCACAAGGCAGCTTCGTCCTCATGGCGTATCGCGGCATGTCACGCCACGAGGACGACGTTAAACGAGGCGGTAATCTGAGTGCTGTTCTTGCCCTGCCGCATCAACAGGTATTGGCCGACTTCGCTGGAGACGGTGGCCCCGACGCCCTGCGACGCGCCCTTGTACACCATGTCCGTGCTGTTCGTCGTGTCCCGGTTCGGCCGTGAACTGTACGGGGTGGTGGCGTAGACCTGGTTCGTGAACGCCTCGGCCGAGAACAGTTGCGAGACGAAGTTGTACGTCACCGTGGTGCCGCTGTAGAGCCGCACGCGGAAGTGGATGTGCGGCGTCCGACCACTATACCACCCGGGGAAGATGGTCGTAAACGACGACCCGCCGCGCTTGTCGGTCAGTTGGTAGCCGCGGCAGAAGTTCTGCCCCGTCGTCCCCTCGGACGCGATGGCCGAGTACTTGCCGGCCCCGTTGGTGTGCCAGATGTCTACTTTGGCGTTCGCAATCGGCGTGACGGTGTTGTTCGCCAGCCGGGACACGCTAATGGCCAGGTTCGTCTTGTACCCGTCAAAGGCCGTGCTGCCGGCGGTCGAGTTGGCCCGCACGTCGGACCGATTCGGCATGCTGTCCACCCAGTACGGCCCCTCGGTGACGCCGGGCGTTTGCGTCAGGTTGCTGGCGGCGAACACGATGCCGGGCTTGAGTAAGCCCGTCGCGAAGAACGTCGCGTAGGCCGACTTGATGAACATCTCCCGGCGGGTCCACTCGCGGTCTTCTCGGCTCGTTTGCTTCGACATGGGCGGCTCCTGAAAGGAATCTCATGAACGGGTACGGGTTCAGGATCACGAGTTTTCGAGCGAAGCGGGCGCGGCGGTGCTCGGGAAACAGAACTTCAGCCTGAGCGGGAGCACGCACGGGCGGCCAAGGTCGGGTAAACTCCGCGAGGCGTTGTGAACGCTCGTCGTTGACGGTCTATGCTCCCAGGGGGAACGATCTTGCCGTTCGACTGGCCACCTTGGGGCGTGATGTGGGCGCTGGCCGCCGCGCTCTTCGCGGCGTGTAAGCTCCTCACCTGGGCGAAGACTGAGAGACAGTCGGCGTCCGTTGGACGGCAGTTGGCGTACCTGTTCGGCTGGCCCGGGCTCGACGCGAAAGCGTTCCTCGATCCTCGGCCCCTCCCGCCGGACCAGAAGCCGAAGGGCGGCGAGTGGGCGTTCGCGGCGGCAAAACTCGGCCTGGGAATGGCCCTCATCTGGGGCGCGGTTCCGCTTGTGCCGGCCGACGCACCAATCCTGCGCGGGTGGGTTGGGATGGCAGGGCTGGTCTTCCTCCTGCACTTCGGCACGTTCCACCTGATGAGTTGCGCCTGGCGGACGGGTGGCGTCGATGCCCGGCCGTTGATGAACTGGCCGATTCTCGCGGAGAGCGTGACCGACTTCTGGGGCCGGCGGTGGAACACCGCCTTCCGCGACCTGACCCACCGCTTCCTGTTCCGCCCCTTGTCCCGACGGCTCGGCCCGCGGGGTGGCCTCGCGGCCGGCTTCCTGTTCAGTGGTGTCATCCACGACTTCGTCATCTCACTGCCGGCCGGCGGCGGTTACGGCGGGCCGACGCTGTACTTCGCCTTCCAGGGGTTGGCCCTCGTCGGGGAGCGGTCGCGCCTCGGCAAATCGCTCGGCCTCGGCGGCGGGTGGCGGGGCCGGGCGTTCACGGCGCTGGTCGTCATCGGCCCCGCCTTAATGTTGTTCCACCCGCCGTTCGTCCTCCGCGTGGTGCTCCCCTTCCTCCAAGTGCTCGGCGCATCCTGACAGGAGTCTGCTCGTGGAAATCCCGCTCGCCGATTGGATCCGCCTAGCCGGCCTCGGTCAGTTGTCCGTCCTCGTCGCCTCGTCCCTCGTGCCGTTGCGGCTGAACTGGAAGCGCGACCTCGCGGGGCTGCCAGTGTTGCACCGCCAGATGTACTGGACCTACGGCGGTTATGTGGTGCTGGGGATCATCACCCTTGGGGGCACGAGCCTGTTCTGCGCGGATGAGTTGGCCGCGGGGTCGCGGCTGGCACAAGCATTCTGTTTGTACGGGTTCCTGTTCTGGGGCGTGCGACTGCTGCTCCAAGCCGTCTTCGATGTGAAATCGCACCTCACGGCGTGGTGGCTGGCGGCTGGGTACCACCTCCTCACCGTACTGTTCCTGTTCTTCACGGGCGTCTACGGGTACGCGCTGTTCCGATGAACGGGCCGTCGCGTGCCGCTACGATTCTGCCCACGCCACCTGGAAAGGTCGGCACAAAGACTCGGGAAGTGGTGGCGTGCCGCCCGCGCGGGACGCGACGTGAGCGGCGATCTCGTTCGCCCGTTGGTTGATCGTGTCGAGTTCCCACCCCGCGAGCAGGCCGAGGGTCATCGCAGCGGTGAAGGAATCGCCCGCCCCGATGGTGTCTTGTACCTTCACCGGCACGCCGGGATGGTCGGACCATTTCCCGTCGCGGTGCAGCAAACTGCCCCGCCCGCCGCGTGTGAAGGCGACGGCTTGAAGATGGAACTGCTGGGCGAGTTGCTCGATTCGCGACGGCTCGTCCCCTTCGATCCCGAACAGTTCGGCCAATCGCGGCAACTCGGTTTCGTTCAACTTGAGGACGTTCGCCAACCTCAACGAGTCCTCGACGACCGGCCGGGAGAAGTACGACTGACGCAGGTTCACGTCGAAGACGCGCAGGGCCGTCGGCGGCACGTCGCCGAGCAGCGTGCGAATCGCGTGGCGGGAATCGTCGTGTCGTTGCGCGAGAGTGCCGAAGCAAACCGCGTCGGCCGCCGCGACCGCCCGCCGCCCGGGTGCTTCTCCCCGGAGGTGGTCCCACGCGACGCCTTCGTGGATCGTGTAGTGCGGCTCTCCGTCGGTTCCGAGTTCGACCGTCACCGTGCCCGTCGGCCGGGCGTCGTCGAGTTCGACGCAATCGGTCGGCACGCCGAGTTCGCGGAGGCGGGCGAGGATGTCTTGGCCGAGGGCGTCTCGGCCCACCCGCGTGACCGGCCGTGCGTCGGCCCCGAGTTGGCGGGCGTGGAACGTGAAGTTCGCCGGCGCGCCGCCCATCTGCCGGCCGCCCGGCAGTAAGTCCCACAACACTTCGCCGATGCCCACGACTTTCGGCGTCATGACCGCACTCCTTCCGGGCCGCCGGTGAGCCGGCGTTCGAGTTCTTCCAGCGGCACGCCCTTCGTCTCCGGGACCATGACCGCCACCCAGAGGAGTTGCAGCACCATCATGCCGCAGAAGAACAGGAAGATGAAGCCCGGCGGCATCGCGTTCAGCATGACCGGGAATACCGTCGTCAGGAGGGCGGCGAACACCCAGTGCGTGGAACTGCCGAGCGTCTGCCCGGCGGCCCGGTGGCGGTTCGGGAAGATTTCCGAGATGAACACCCAGATGACCGCACCCTGCCCGATGGCGTGGGCGGCGATGAACGCGAAGATGCACGCAAGTACCAATAGCCCGCCCGAGCCGCTCGCGGCTGATGCTTGCTTCAATGCCGTGTCGGCCACTTGCAGCATGTTCTCGTGGGACGCCGAGGGCGGGAATGAAATGGGTGTCGTTCCCGCCCCTTCGGTCCGAGACGCTGCTTCGAGGGCCTTGGTTCGTTCCGTCAGACGATTCTCACTCTCACCCCGGTTCGCCGCGGTTGCTCCCTGGACGGCGGCGACCGCGTCTTTCACCCCGAGCGCGGTTGACGCGGCATGGAACTGCGGCGCCCAGTTGAAAAACGCCCACGCGCACAAGCCCAGTGAGGCGATGTACCCGAACGAGCCGATGTACAGCAGCGTGCGGCGGCCGAGGCGGTCGATCAGCCACAGGCCGACGAACGTGAACACGAGGTTCGTGACGCCGATGCCGACCGACTGCAACAGGGCGGCCTTCTCTTCCAGACCGGTGAGGCCGAAGATGCGCGGGGCGAAGTACAGGATGGCGTTGATGCCCGAGAGTTGGTTGAAGAATGCGACGAGGAACGCCAGCACGATCGGGAAGCGGAGCCGCCGCGTCCAGAAGCTCTTGCCTTCGGCCGCGGCCGGCGAGGCGGCCTGAATCTCGTCGGCAACAGCTTCCAGTTCCGCCGGCGAGGCTTCGGGTTGGATGAGACGGAGCACTCGCAGTCCCGCCTCGCGGTCCCGCTTGCGACTGAGCAGCCACCGTAGACTTTCCGGGATGGCCAGACACATCACAGTGTACACGAGCGACGGGAAGGCCGCGACGCCGAGCATCCAGCGCCAGGCATTCTCGCCGATGCCTTCGAGCAGGTAGTTCGACAGGAAGGCGACGATGATGCCGAAGACGATGTTGAACTGGAACATGCCCGCGAGGCGACCGCGGTAGGCGGGCGGCGAGATCTCCGAGATGTACAGTGGGGCGGCCACGGTAGAGACGCCGATGCCGATGCCGCCGAGGAGGCGGAAGGCGATGAGCGAGTACACGTCCCACGCTAGCCCGCACCCGACGGCCGAGACGATGTACAGCAGGCCGACGCCAATCAGTGTCGGCTTGCGGCCGAAGCGGTCAGTCGGCCACCCGCCGAACAGCGAGCCGAACACAGTACCGTACAGGGCCGACGCGATGGCAAAGCCGTGCATCTCGGGGCTGAGGTTCCAGAGGGACTGGATGCGCTTCTCAGCCCCGGAGATGACGACGGTGTCGAACCCGAAGAGGAAGCCCGCGAGGGCCGACGTGATCGACCAGAAGAGGATGCGACTTTTCATGCCGGGGTTAGACCTTCGCAAACGGGGGAGGGGTGCGGGTCGGTATCGTTGCTGTGACTGGTCGTGCGGACAGGTATATTCAAATTCAGCCGAACCGGAGCGCACCCCGCCCATTTCTTGTCTGAACCCACTCCCCAACCATCTTCCCGGAACTCGGCTGGTTCTTGTCTCGATGCCGCCGCACAGTCGACCGACGGATGACACGGGCCCGCCATCTGGCCACTTGTACCGAAGGGCGGGTAGGCCGTATCTTCAATCCAACCCCACCGCCGCTGACGGAACACCTCATGCGATTACTTCCCCTCGTCGTCTTGCTGCTCCTGTCGCCGTTCGCTGTGGGGCAGGGCTTTTCGCCGGAGGAAGCCGAGAAGCGGATGACGGTTCCGGCGGGGTTTACGGCCCGCGTCGTCGCTCACGAGCCGATGATTCGCCAGCCGCTCAGCCTGTCCTTCGACGACCGCGGTCGTTTATGGGTGCTGCAATACCTGCAATACCCGAACCCGGCCGGGCTGAAGGCGGTGACACAGGACCAGTACCTCCGCACCGTCTGGGACAAGGTGCCCGATCCGCCGCCGCACGGGGTGAAGGGGTTGGACCGACTCACGATCTGCTTCGACCCCGACGAGAAGGGCGTGTACCGGCAGTCGAAGGACTTCGTCACGGGACTTAACCTCGCGAGCGGCTTCTGCCTCGGCAACGGCGGCGTGTACGTCGCGCAGCCGCCGTACCTGCTCTACTACGCCGACAAGAACGGCGACGACGTGCCCGACGGCGACCCGGAGGTTTTGCTAAAGGGCTTCGGCCTCGACGACACGCACTCGCTGGCGAACAGCCTGCAATGGGGACCGGACGGCTGGCTTTACGGAGCGGCCGGCAGCACCAGTACCAGCAAGATCGCGAACCCGGCGAACCCCCGAGAGATCGTCGAGTTCCAACAAGGCATCTGGCGGTATCACCCGAAGACGCGGCAGTTCGAACTCTTCAGCGAGGGCGGTGGCAACACGTACGGCCTCGACTTCGACCGCCACGGTCAGGTGATCGCCGGCACGAACTACGGCGGTCTCGCGATGCTGCACCAGGTGCAGGGGGCGTACTACCGGAAGGGGTTCGCGAAGCACGGCCCGCTACACAACCCCCACACCTACGGCTTCTTCGAACACGTCCCGTACAAGGACTTCAAGGGCGGCCACGTCACCTGCGGCGGCATCGTCTACCAGGGCGACACGTTCCCCACGGAGATGCACGACCAGTACATCGCGGCCAACCTGCTGTCGAACGCCGTCTACTGGCACAAGTTGACCCGCGACGGCTCGACTTTCAAGGCCGCCCACGGCGGCGACCTGATGCTCGCCAACGACACCTGGCACCGGCCGGTGGACGTGATCCTCAGCCCGGACGGGTCGGTCTTCGTGGCCGACTGGTACGACAAGCGGGCCGCCCACCTCGACCCGCTCGACACCTGGGACAAGACGAACGGCCGCGTCTTCAAGTTGGAGTACGCCGGCACACCGAAACTGCCCGCCTTCGACCTCCGCGCGAAATCGACGGCCGCCCTCATTGGCTTGCTCAGTCATGTAAACGGTTGGTGGCGGCGGGAAGCCCGGCGGTTGTTGGTGGAACGCAGCGACGCTGCAGCCGTGCCGGTGCTGCGGAAACTGACCGGCGAGCGAACGCAAGTGGCTCTCGAAGCCCTCTGGACGCTGGCCCAGATGTCCGACGGGCTGACCGTGGAGCACGCCACGGAACTGCTGAAACACTCCGACGAACACGTTCGCGCCTGGGCGGTGCGGCTGATCGTGGATCAGAACCGTGCGGAACTGTTCGCTCTGCTCGCCGACTTTGCCGGGAAGGAAACGTCGGCGGTCGTGCTGGCGCAGTTGGCCTGTTCGGCGAAGCGGATGCCCGCGGATTCGGCGTGGCCGGTCATCGTTCGCCTGATCGCGAGAGACGAAAACGCCGCCGACCCATTCCTGCCCTTGCTGACGTGGTGGGCGATGGAACGGCACATGAGCGACGCGAAAGGGTTGTCGGCCACCGCTTACTCTCTCTTGTTGCCGACGCCGGACAGTTGGCGGCGGCCGATGATGGCAAAATACCTGCTCGAACGCATCGCCCAGCGCCTCGCGAGTTTGAACGCCGGTCACGAACTCCTCCCTCGACTCCTGCGCGAAGCCCCGGGGCGGGCCGAACGTGTGAGAGTAGTAAAGGGCATCAACGCGGCCATCAGCGGCCAGTCGTTCGAGCAGCCGCCGAAGCCGATGGCCGAGGCGCTGCAACAGCTTCTGAAACTCGACCCGGAGGATAGCGATGTCATCCGCCTCGCGGTCCGGTTCGGCGAGGCGAAGTCGATTCAGAAGATGTTGGAAACCTTCCGAACCGAAGGCGCACCCAACCGGTCGGCCGCCTTGCAAATCCTGGCGGAAGTGCGTCGCTTGGAGTTGCCGGCGGAGCTAGTCGCCGTCTACCCGCGGACGAAGGACGCGAAACTTCGCGAAGCGATTCTCGCGGCGATGGCGGTGTATTCCGACCCCAAGATCGACGATTTCCTTCTCGATTCAAAGTGGCTGGCAGCCGCAACCGCAGGGGACCGCACTGCGGTTCGGCGGGCGCTGTTTTCCCGGCCGGCCACGGCGTCGCGATACTTGAAGCTCGTCGAGGAGAAGCAGTTACCGCCGACCGAGGTTTCCTTGAACGAACTCCGACCGCTGCTTCAGTTCTCGGACAAGGAGTTGTCGGTCCGCATCGAGAAACTCTACGGCAAGATCGGCCCGGCCACGCCCGGCGAGAAGCAAGCCCGCATCGGCGGCGTTGGCCTCATCCTGAACGCGCAGAAGGGCGACCCAACGGCGGGCAAGGCGGTTTTCACGAAGAACTGCGCTGCCTGTCACCAACTCTTCGGCGAAGGGAACAAGATCGGCCCCGACCTGACGACCGCCGACCGGAAGAACACGGCGTCGTTAATCGCGAACATCGTCGATCCGAGTTCCTACATCCGTACCGAGTACGTGCAGCACGAGGCCAACACCACCGACGGCCGAAAGATCACCGGCCTCGTGGTCGAGACGACACCGCAAACGGTGACGATCCTCGACGCCCAGAACAAGAAGACGACGCTCGCCCGCAACGACCTGGAAGACCTGAAGCCGTCCGCGGTGTCGATGATGCCGGACAAACTGCTCGACGGCCTGAGCGAACCACAAATCCGCGACCTGTTCGCCTACCTCCGATCGGAACCGCCGAAGAAATGAACGACCCGCTCAGGGCGCGGGTACACTATCGCTATTCGATTCCTTCCGCGGGGTGTGCCGTGCTGCGATCCGTCCTGTCGGCGTTTCTCCTGGTGACGAGCGGCACCATCGCGGACGCGCAACCCCGAAAACCGGCAGAACTCTTCCCGCCTGCGACCCTCGCGTATGCCGAGATCGACGACCCCGCGGCTCTCGCCGACGCCGTCGCCGCGATGGTCAAAGGCTCGGCCCTCGAAGACGGGTTGAAACTGATCCACGACCGTCGCGACGCCAACAAAGACCCGCGGCTCTTCAACGGCCAACCCGCCCTCTCGTTCCTCGCAACGGTCACTTCGCCGGAGTTCTTCGCCGAGTTCCGAAAGTTCCGCGGGGCGGCCGTCGGGTGGACCGGCTTCACGAAAAGCTACGAGCCGAAGTTCGTCGGTGTCGTCCTGTTCGGGGACAGCACCGCCGCCGGGCTGATCGCGAAAACCTTCCTCGCGAATGAGGCCACGTTCCGCCGGGTGGACACGCTCGACGGTGTGCCGATCTTTCAGTCCCGGGCCTCCCCCAGCGTCACTTACGACCCGAATTCCGGCAAGCCGATCGTGCCGGAACCGGCAAAGGCCACGGAGGGACCGCAGGAATTGACCTACGCCTACCTGCCGGGGTTGTTCGTAATCGGGTCTAACAAGGAAGCTGTCGCCGACGTTCTCGCCCGTCACCGTGAGAAGCCGTTGGAATCGTTCGCCACGAGCGAGGGCTACAAGAGTCTGACCGACCTTCGGAAGCCGGGAGTCACCTTTTGCGTCCGCTTGAGGGAGCTTGTAACGGTCGCGGACAAAGCGAAGAAGTCCAACAAGGACGTGCTGGACCCGACCCTGCTCGCGTACCTCAAGCTCGTTCTCAGCGGCACGGCAGCCCCGACGCTCGCGGGTCAGTTCACCGTCGGCGCGGAGGGGTTGGCACTCACAATCACCATCACCCGCGATGCCACCCGGCCCAGCCCTTTGCTCGACATGTTGGACGGCGGCCTCGCACCGACCGTTCTGGATGTTTGTCCCAGCGATCTCGCCGCCGTCTGTACGCTCGCGCTACCGAAGGTGCAGCGGGCGAGTGCGTGTCTCCGATTGGCCGACGCCGTCGCGCAGGCCGACGGCGAGGTGGGGAAACTCCCGTCCGACTGGCTCGCCGAATTCGAGCAGAAGACGAAACGCCCGATTCGGGATCAATTGCTCTCCTCCGTTCGGGCCATCTCGCTCCTGCTGCCACCGAAGCAAGAACTGCCGCCGAAAGTCGAGGTGATTCCGCTTATCGCGTTGCACTTCGAGTCCGAGGCGAATGCCGAGGATGCGGCGGCGGCCATCCCCGCCCTGATCGCAGCTTTGCGAGACGCAGTTCCTTCCCGCCCTTCTACCGAAACGGTTTCGGGGGTGAAAGTCTCGTCGGTCGCGGACGTTGGCGGACCGCTTCACTTCGCCCGTTCCCAAACCACGATCATCCTCGGGCGGGATCGCAACCGCGTGGCGGTCTGTTCGGCCGGCACGGGGAAGAATCTCGCAACGGAATTCGCCGGTCGGAAGGTACTCGTTCCCGATGCTTCGACCGCCGCCTACGCCGCGATTCTGCCGCTAGGAATGGCGCTGTCGGATCAGTGGGGCAACGGGAAACTCCTGAACCGCTTCGTGCCGCGAAGCAGCGGGCCGGAGCTTCTGATCGACAACCTGCCTCCGAACGTCCTGAACCAGCAACCACTCTACACTGACCAAGAACTGGCGGCCGCGTTCGGCCCGTTGCCGCCGCTGACGGGACGGGTGACCAAGTTAGAGGGCAAAGTCGCGTTGGAAGTCCGCCTCGATTTCAGAAGCACGAGCGTGCAAAAAGTGATCGACGCGATGATCCCGGTCGTCGAAAAATGGGGCACGGCCGCTTCACCTGCGAACGGGCGATTCTACCTGGACCGGTGACCCGGCCGCGGAGAATTTGCGACTTTCTGTTGCACTTTCTGGGGCGTCACGGTAGACTTTCTTAACACGAGGGCCGTAATGTTCGTCAAGTTGCTTCTCCTTGAGCTGCTTGAACTCCGGGATGCCGGGGCCGTTCCCTCGTGTCGACTGTCATAACGTGACGCACGAGACTCATACGGCCCCGGACGATTGTCCGGGGCCGTTTGCGTTACCGAGCCATTTTCTTCAGGAGCCGACGATGACGACGCCGAACGATCCGAACCGCGTGATCGTGTTCGACACCACGCTGCGAGACGGGGAGCAAAGCCCCGGGTGCAGCATGAACCTGAACGAAAAGCTCGAGATCGCACACGGCCTCAAAGACCTCGGCGTGGACGTCATCGAAGCCGGCTTTCCCATCGCTTCGCCCGGCGACTTCGAGAGCGTGCAGGAAATCGCCCGGCAGGTCGATGGCCCGATCATCTGCGGGCTGGCGCGGTGCAACACGGCCGACATCGACCGCGCCGCCGATGCCGTCAAGCACGCCCGCCGGCCGCGCATCCACGTTTTCCTGGCCACGAGCGCGATTCACCGCGAATTCAAGTTGCGGATGAGCCGCGAGGAAATCTTGAAGCGGGCCATCGACGGCGTCAAGCGCGCCCGCGACCAGATCGCGGACGTCGAGTTCTCGCCGGAAGACGCCTCGCGGACGGAACTCGACTTCTTGGCGGAAGTCGTCGAACGGGCCGTGGAAGCCGGGGCGACCACGCTCAACATTCCCGACACCGTCGGCTACGCTGTGCCGACCCACTATGCGGACATCATCCGGCACCTGAAGAAAACCGTCCGCGGCATCGACAAGTGCGTCCTCAGCGTCCACTGCCATAACGACCTCGGCCTGGCCGTGGCGAACAGCCTGGCGGCCCTGAAGGAAGGTGCCCGGCAAGTCGAGTGTACGATCAACGGCATCGGCGAGCGGGCCGGGAACACGGCCCTCGAAGAAGTCGTGATGGCCCTGCGCACGCGGCAGGACTACTACGGCCTGACGACCGGAATTAACTCGCGACTGTTGCTCCCGCTCAGCCGGAAACTTTCGCACGCGACCGGGATGCAGGTTCAGCGGAACAAGGCCATCGTCGGGCAGAACGCCTTCGCCCACGAGGCCGGCATTCACCAGGACGGGATGCTGAAGAACCCCAACACCTACGAGATCATGCGGCCCGAAGACATCGGGCTGTCGCGAACGGAACTGGTGCTGGGCAAGCACAGCGGCCGGCACGCCCTGCGGCAGAAGATCTCGGACCTCGGCTATCACCTGTCGGACGAGCAGTTGAACAAGGTCTTCGAGTCGTTCAAGGTTCTGGCCGACCGCAAGAAGGACATTTACGACGCCGACATTGAGGCGCTGGCCGATACGCAGATTCACGAGTCGGTGCAGAAGGTCTGGAAACTCCAGGCGTTCACTTGCAATGCCGGGACGGGCACGCTGCCGTCGGCGGCCGTCTCACTCGAACGGAACGACGGCAAGATCCACCGCGATGCCGCCCTCGGCGACGGGCCGATCGACGCCGTATTCAACACCATCGATCGCATCACCGGGATCACGCTGAAGGTCGTGGATTACCGCGTCCGGGCCGTGACCTTCGGGGGCGACGCTCAGGGCGAAGCCTTCATCGAAGCGGAATACGCCGGCAAAAAAGTGACGACGCGGGCGGTGTCCACGGACATCGTTGAGGCTAGTGCCTTGGCCTACCTCGACCTGATTAACCGTGTCACCGCCCGCCAAGACCGGGACCGGCTCAAGCCGACCGACAATGTTTCGCACGACGCAGTGCCGAGTCTGTAACCGAGAAACGCCGTGCCGTCGGATCGTCGATCCGGCGGTACGGCGTGACCACGAACGGCCGTGCTCAAAGGTGAGCAGTCGCCTTACCGATTAGTGGTGCTTCGCCATGGCCTGACACGCTTTTTCGCACTTCCGGCATTCTTCCGCACACGCCTTCATGTGGGCGTCGTTCGGGAACTTCTCACACTCGACGGCGCACTTCCCGCAGACGTCCGCACACGCCGTACAAATCGCCATCGAGTACGGGCCGCTGCGGGCCACAATTTGTGACGCGGCCGCACACACCGTCGCGCAGTCTTGGCAGGACACCAGAGACGCATGGTGTTCTTTCATCCCCTCGTGCAGCTTGTGCCCGCAGTGCGCCGCGCAACTGTCGCAGGCTCGCTGGCAATCCGAGCAAGCCTTCGCGCAGGTCATCATTGCATCGTCGTGGGGGTGGGCGGCGGTGGCGGGTGGTTTATTGTCCTCGGACTGGCCGAACCGAGCAAACCCGGCCATTACTACGAAGGCCAATACGCAGACCGTCAGACCGATCCCGCCCATTTTTCGCGTCGTCATTGGATGCTCCCGGACAGTGATGAAGCCGAGTGCCCGGCTTCAGGAAGAGATGCTGACGTTCATTGGCAACTCCAATGCCGCGAACACGGGCGGGGCGAGTCGTCTGATTGATGACTATCTGTGTCTCGAAGGGGATGAAAAAACGCCGGGTGGAACACCCGGCGTTGCGTTTGGCAGTACAGTGGGAGCGGTTACTTTTTCTTCTTCAGGGTGAACACGAACGCCTTGTCGTCATCGAACTTCTTGGGCCGATCACCGCCCATCGCGTCGTACGTCAACTTCAGTTCGTCGCCGGTCAGCTCGACGATCCCTTTCGCCTTCGTGCCCTTGATCCCATCGATGGCCGACTCGGCAATTTCCATATCGATGGCGACGGGCGAGGCCTTCGTGTCGAGGGTGTACGAGAAGACGAACAGCGTCTTGTCGCCTTCCTTCAGCGTGATCTTGTCCTTCGTGATCGTGTAAGCGCCCTTCTTCGCGTCGTCGCCGATGGCCTGACCAGCCTTTTTCCCGGCGGTAACCGTCCAGTCACCGGACATTTTCTCGGCGTCGAACTTCGCTTCCTTCTTATCCTCGGCCGCGAGTGGCAGAACCAACGCCACCAACGCAGCGAACGCCAGGGTACGAACCGACTTCATGACGGAACTCCTTCCGAAAGACGTGACGGCGACCGAGACCACCTCGGCGTGCCGCAGGATTGAGTGTATGTACACTGCCACCGCGGGCAACTAATAACTCCGCGTTTCAAACCGCCAGCACGCGAGACCCAGGATGACGATCAAGAATCCGAGCGTGACGCCAGAGATTTCAAGCCATCCCGCCAACACCGACGTGTTGGATTTCGATTCCTTGAGTTCTTCGTCGGTCAAAATCCCCTGCGCGATGAGTCGGTCGAGCCAGAGGTCGATTTGGTAACTCCGCGGCGAGATCGTGTGAACCGCCTTCGCCACCCCGAAAAGCGACTTGGGGAAGAAGCGGTAGAGCGGTGCGTCCGGGTCAATCCGTGCCATGACTTCGTCGAGGTCGTCCAGGTTCTGGGGTTGTTTCAGATTGCCCGGGCCGGTGGGGTTCGCGGCTTGCTCGGCCACGGTCTGCTCGCGTTTCTCGATGTCGCGGTTCACCCGCCCGATGGCGAAGAACAAACCCCACGCGAGGAAAGTTGCCAGGATCGCAACGATGGCGCTCCGGGTGAAGACGGCGACGAACGTGGAAACCGCATACAGGATCGAGAAGTAGGCCAGAATGAGGGGGATCGCGAGGAGAAAGTTGTTATTCCACATCCCCGTTCGAAGTCCAATGACGAGCCAAGACCCACCGACGGTGAAAGTCGTCAAGATGGCGGTGAAACTCAGCCCGCCGAGGTACTTGTAGACAAGTAGTCGCCAACGAGAGATCGGCTTCGAGATCGCAAGATCGACCGACCCTTTTTGGAGTAAATTGGGGATAAAGCCGGACGTCATGATGACGCTGATGAACAGGATGATCCACGCCCCGGCACCGCCGACGATGTAATTCTCGATCGTGTAGACACCGGCCCGGAGGGAGAGAGTCAACGGAATTTCGAGCGCGAAGAAAACCTTTGCGACGTGCGGCCACGCGGTCACGTCTGCGGCCTTTGTCCCCTGGCTTGTGACGTGAAAACGACGTTCGTTGGCGGGCGTGTTCTCAATCAGCTTCGCCTTGACGTTCTCCAAGAACGGGGCCGCCTGCCGAACAAACTTTTCGACCCGGCCGCGGTTGGCCGGGAAAGCGGGCTTCTCCTCCAATCGAGCGATTTGTTCCGGCTTAGCTGCGGAGATAACGAAATCGAACTGGTAGTCGGCCTTCCAAGGCTCTTGAGCGTTAGTCGATTCGAGATGCTCAATCGACAATTTCGTCCCTGTGAAGTTGGGATCGTTTCGGAACCCCCAGTTCATGAGGCTTAAGGGTGTGTCGAACACCTCTGCCACCGTGGTGGGAGTGAAGGAAATGCTTCCCACGAACAGAACCAAAATCGCCGAAAGGACCAGCATCGCCTGCAGCACCCAGCCGTTGCGGGCTTCACGCAGGGAATCCTTCAGAAACGCCAGGAATTGCATCACCGACCTCCGCGTTGTTTGCGGCTTCGTTCGTCCGTGCCCGGGGCGTTCTGGTCCGTCTCCCGAACGAACACGTCTTCGAGCGATTGTTTCTTCTCGACGAGGTGCCGCAACTTCAGGCCGCGGGCCGAGACTAACTCCAGAACGCGGTCGATGTCTGTGGGGTCATTCACAACGACCTCCCAGAACGCACCCGCCTTTTCGAGCCGATACCCCAGGCGGATGACTTCATCGGCCGGTAGTTCCTGCCCCGGCGCGAGGCCGATGACGAACCGCCCTTCCTGGCGCGTCAGGTCCGCGACGGTGCCGAGGCGGACGATTTCGCCGCGCTGAAGGATGGCGACTCGCGTGCAAACGAGTTCGACTTCTTGCAGGAGGTGCGAGTTGACGAACAGCGTCCGCCCCTGGTCGCGGAGTTTCTCGAACAACTCGCGCAGTTCCTTCCGGCCGACCGGGTCGACGCCGTCGGTCGGTTCGTCGAGGAAGATCACGTCAGGGTCGTGAAAGATCGCTTGGGCGATCCCGAGGCGTTGCTTCATCCCCTTCGAGTAGGTGCGGAGTTTAGAGTCCATCCGCTTGCGAATGCCGACCGTTTCCAGCACCTCGGGAATCTTGCGGCGGCGGTCGTCCCGGCTCATGCCGTAGAGTTGGCCGTAGAAGTGTAGGAGGCTCGCACCCGTGTGGTACTGCGGGAACTGGTGGTCTTCTGGCAGGTATCCAACCCGTCGCCGGACGTCCGAACGACCGGCCGGTTCGCCCAGAAGTGTTGCGGAACCCTCAGTCTTGCGGACGATGCCGAGCAGAATTTTGATCAGGGTCGATTTGCCTGCACCGTTCTGGCCGAGCAAGCCGAAAATCTCGCCGCGGTTCACCGTCAACGACACCCGCTTGAGGGCTTCGACTTCCCCGTAACTCTTCTGAAGTTGTTCCGTGACAATGACCGGTTCTTGCCCCGACATCAGGTACTCTCCCCGGACCGTGTATAACTCCTGTGATACGAGGTTCGCTGGGAAAGCCTACGAATTGCGTCTCGCTCGACTTTTTCTCCCCGATTGGCCTCCAGAGAGGGCGTTCCATGCCGAAGTTGACTGTTGAAAGCGTCGGAGAATTTGACATCGCCGCCGACAAGCGATTGATCTTGGCCCTGACCGACGACGCGAAGGTGGACCAACTTCACGCCTGCGGCGGCAATGCCCGCTGCACGACCTGCCGCGTAGAGTTCGTGTCGGGCGAGCCGACGAAGATCACCGAGGCGGAAAAGAACTTGCTGGCCGCGAAGGGCTTGAGCGGCATTCGCCTCAGTTGCCAGATCGCGTGCGACCACGACATGAGCGTGCGGGTCATCAGCCGGCTGGCCGGTAGTGGCCGGGCCGACGCGGGCAAGCGGCCCACGGACGCCATCGCCCCGCCGGCGGTGTGGACGGAAAAGTAAGGCCGTCGGCCGCGTTCTGCCATCTGACCTTCGCGCCGTCTGCCGTCGTCGGCAAAATATGGAGTGAATGAGAATACTTCATACGGCAGACTGGCACCTCGGCGACCGACTCGGCCGGATCGACCGCACCGACGACCTGCGCCGGGCGGTCGAACGCATCGCCGTTCACTGCCGCGAGGCGAAGGCGGATGTCCTTCTCGTGGCCGGCGACCTGTTCAGCGAACTCTCGCGGCCTGACGCCCTCCGGGAGACGATCCGCCACTGGCAGGACGTGTTCGCCGACTTCCTCGGCAACGGCGGCACGATCCTCACACTGACCGGCAATCACGACAACGAGAACTTCTGCCAGACGCTCCGCCACGCCATGTCGCTCGCCGCGCCGAGTGTCGGCAAGCCCGGCGACCACGTTCCGCCCGGCCGGCTTTACCTCGCTGCCGAGCCGACGTTCTTGAACCTGCGCGACCGCACCAACACGTTTGACGTGCAGTTCGTGCTGATGCCGTACCCGACGCCGACGCGGTATCTCAAGGGCGAGAGCAATCAGAAGTACACGTCGCACGACGAGAAGAACAAGTTGCTCATCGCCGCGTTTGAACGCACGCTCGCCGACTTCCGGCACCACGAACGCTACCGCACGACGCCGACGGTCCTGAGTGCCCACGCCACGGTCCGCGGCGCGAATATCGGGTCGACCCTGTTCCGCCTGCAACTCGACGACGATGTGCAGGTGAACGACGCGCAGATGGCCGAGCAGTACGAGTACGTCGCCCTCGGCCACATCCACAAGCCGCAATTCCTCGGCGGGCACGAACACGTCCGGTACAGCGGCAGCATCGAGAAGATGGACCTCGGCGAGCAGCACGACACGAAGGGCGTGGTGCTCTTTGAACTCGCCGCGACCGGCCGCGTCGGCGAGATCGTCACGCTGCCGTTGCCGTCGACGCCGGTTTACGAAGTCGCGATTACCAATCCCGACGAGGACATCCCCCGCCTGCGGGCCGAGGGGTCCGACACGGCAAACGATCTCGTGAACCTGCACATCACCTACACGGCCGGCCAGCACAACCTGGAAGAAGTCCTGCGCGAACTCGAACAGATCTTCCCGCGGTGGTACGCCCGCGACTGGACCGAGACGACCCAACTCGGGCCGTCGCTGTCGGTGGGCGAGACCGACCGCGGCCTGAGCTTTTCCGACACGGTCCGCGGCTACGTCGAACACGAACTGATGAACCACGACGACGCCGACCGGCTGGAACTCGTGAGCCGGCTCGACGAACTGCTCAAGGAGATGGAATAACCCGTGATCCCGCAGCGCGTCAAACTCTCCGGCTTCTTGTCATACAAGGACGAGCAGGAAATCCCGTTCGACGGCGCGTCCATCTGGATGCTCGCCGGCACGAACGGGTCCGGCAAGTCGTCCATCTTCGACGCCGTCACCTACGCCCTCTTCGGCCACCACCGCGGCGGCAGCCAGAATGCGATCGAACTCATCAACAAAGACTCGACCGCCCTAGCCGTCGAGTTCGACTTTTCGCTCGACGGCGTCACCCACCGTATCCGCCGCACCCTCAAGCGGTCCGCCCGTGGCTCGGCGACCGGCACGCAACAAGTTTTCCGCCGCCTCGGGGAAGGGGACGAGTGGGAGGCGGTCGAGGACACGAACAAGAAGGTCGACTTCGACGCCTGGATTCACGAACAGATCGGCCTGAACTACGAGACGTTCACGTCGTCGGTGCTGTTGCTCCAGGGCAAGGCTGAGAAACTTCTCGACAGCAAGCCGAGCGGCCGAGCGGAAGTGCTAGCCGGCATCGTGGACCTGGAGCGGTATCAGCGGCTCTACGACCGCGCGAACCAGAAGAAACTCGCGCTGAAGGGGCAACTCGAAGCCCTGTCGCACCAGCAGAGTGCGATCCCCGAGGTGACGGAGTTCGAGTACACCGCGGCCGTTCTCGCGATCGAACAGATCGAAGACGACCGGCAGCAGTTGCAAAAGCAACTCGACACGCTCCGCGAACTGGAAACCCAGGCCCGCAACTGGACCGACGCCCAAGGGCGGCTAACGGCCGCCCGCGAGAAGTTGAAGCAGGCCGAGTACCTGATGGGCGCGGCAGTGAAGATCGAGAAGGCCCACGTTCGGCTGACCGAGTTGAAAGAGGCGCTGCCGGCCGTGCAGGCGGTCGTGAACACGCGGTCGAAGCAACTCGAATCCGAACGGCGGACGGAGCGATTCCAGAAGGAACGCGATGCGGCAACGGAGCGCCGCGTACACGCCGACCACGCCCTGACGACGGCCAAGCAGAAGCGGGAGACGCTCCGGCGGCAGCAGGAGCAGAACGAACAGAAACTCGGCACCGCGACAAGCCGCTTGCGTGAACTCGCGGGTGTGCTGAAGTCGGTCGAACTTGTCGAAGACCAAGAATCGCGGGTACGGCAACTGGACTCCGACCGAGCGAAGTTCTCGGCCGACCCGCAACTCGACGTGCGGACTACGCAGGCCGAGTTCGACCGACTCTCCGAACTCGGCCGGGTGCTGCCGGTTTTGCAGCGGGTCCAGGACGAGCGCACGGAGTTAAAAGGCGCACTGCAACGCCAGCAGCAGTCGCAACGCCGGGCCGAGGAGATCAAGGCGACCGGCGAAACCAAGCGCGACACGATGAAGCAAATCGTCGCCGATCTCTCGGCGGCGAAGGCGGCGCGGGCGGTCGCCGACGAACAGGTCGCCGGGACGACCGTGCTGGCGAATCAGGCGCGGGAACTGCTCGCAGAGTTCGACACGTTGGCCGGCGAGAAAATGTGCCGGGCGTGCGGCCAACCGCTGACGCGAGCACACTTCGAGCAAGAGAAGAAACGTCGCCACGACGAACTCAAGGCGGCCGAGAAGAAGGCCCACGACGCCCTCGCGGCCCAGCGGAGCGCAACTGCCCGCGAGCGGCAATTATCGGAGACGGAGGCGGAAGCAAAGGCGGAACTCGACCGCCTCCGGGAAGGGTACAAGGATGCAGACACCGAGCGGAAGCAGGCCACGGCCGACATCACACGGCACCTGCGGACTCTGAAGTTGACTTACGCCGAGTTGCCGCCCGAGTACGCGACCCGAATCGCCCCGAGCGAACCGGCCGACTGGACGGCGACCACCTTTCCCGCTCGCGACGAACTCTCGAAGCTGACGCACGAGGCCGCCGGTCTGGACGCGGCGAAACGCCAGCTTCGCACGGCCACAGACATTCTCGACCGCTGGAAGCAACTCCGCACCGAGTTGGAATCCGCGAAACAGACGCTGACGAAACTGAAGGGCGGTTTGCCGAAGGGTGAGCTCGTCGAACTCCGACAGGAGTTCGGGAATCTGCAAGCGAGCGAAACGAGCCTTCAGAACGCGATCCGGTCCACGAAGGCTAACCTCGGCAGCGTTGAAACCGAGATCGACAAGCACGGCCGCGAGTCGCACACGGCCGTCACGACCTTGACCGAGATCGTCGGCAAACTTCAGACCGAAGACGTGACGCGGCAGCACTGCCGCGAGACCATCGACCGCGAGATGAAGAAGCTGTCGTCCGAGTGGCAGACGCAGGTTGAGAAGGCCGGCATGAACGGCTGGTACGCCTGGAAGGCCGAACTCGACACGCTCATCGCGGACGACACCGAGGTGACGTACCGCAAGCTCGAAATGGCCCGCGGCAGTTTGGAGACGATCCGCACCGAGATTCGCGACCACCAGGCCTATGCCGAGACCTTCCCGGAGGACGCCCGCCAGCGCCCGGAGGACGTGCAGAAGCAAATCTTGACCAGCCGACAATTGCTGGAGGAGAAGGACCGCGATCTGCAAAAGGCGGCGCGGCAGAAGACCGTTTTCGACGGCCACCGCGAGCAGCGGTCGCGGCTCGGTGACCAGTACAAGCTCGCGGATGGCGAGCACAACCGGTACAAGATTCTCGCAGAACTTCTCGGCCGCGACCGCTTGCAGCGGCACCTCGTCCGGCAGGCGGAACGGCAAATCGTGGACTACGGCAACGCTGTCCTCGATCGGCTGTCGGGCGGCCAACTTTTCCTCAAACTCGTCGGTGGGGAAGAGGGGGCGGGTACCGACCGCGCGCTCGACCTGGAGTGCTACAACCGCACGACCGGCGGCGCGCCGATCAACGTGATGTTTTTGTCGGGCAGTCAGAAGTTCCGCGTGGCCGTCAGCCTCGCCCTCGGCATCGGCCAGTACGCCAGCCGGCAGCACCGGCCGATCGAGAGCGTTATTATCGACGAGGGCTTCGGCTGCCTCGATCGTCAGGGGCGGCAGGTCATGATCCAGGAACTCCAGAACCTCCGGGGCCACCTGCACTGCATTTTGCTCGTCAGCCACCAGGAAGAGTTCGCTGAGGCATTTTCCGACGGCTACCGCTTTGCCCTCGAAAACGGCGCGACGAAGGTGACACGCTTCCAGCGGTAAAAACGTATCATTTCTCCATGAATTACCTCCAGCGCACCCTCGTTAGTCCACGGTGGCAGTGGCTCAATCGGCTCATCGGTCCGTTCGTTTGGTCCGGCGACGAGCACAGCCAATGGCTGCGCGTCGTCATGAATCGCGAGACGCGAAAGCTCGTCGACGGCTTGAACCCCGGCTCACTGAAAGCCCTGGAGATCTCGGGACACAGTTGGGAGCAACCCGGCTACTTTCGGGAGCACAAGGCCCTCGATTACCCGGAGTATGACGTCTGCACGGCCGTATACCCGGACACGTTCGACCTCGTCATCGCCGAGCAAGTTTTTGAACACTTGCTCTGGCCGTACCGGGCGGGTCGGAACGTCTACCAGATGCTCAACCCCGGCGGGTACTTCCTCGTCACCACGCCGTTCCTGGTGAAGATTCACAACCACCCCGTCGATTGCTCGCGGTGGACGGAACTCGGCATGAAGCACTTCCTCGCCGAGTGCGGCTTCCCGCTCGAAAACATCGTCACCGCGTCCTGGGGCAACCGCGACTGCGTGAAGGCCAATCTCCGCCCGCGGTGGGTGATCTACCAGGAGTGGCTGCACTCCCTGAAGAACGAGCCAGAGTTCCCAATGGTCATCTGGGCGTTGGCGAGAAAGTGACTTTGGCCATGAACCGCCGCCTCTTCCTTGCGTCGGCCCCGTTCCTGCTCGGCGGGTGCCGCGATACCCGACCGGCCGCTCTCGCTCCGCCGTCTGTTGAGGATTCGCAGACCCGCCTGGCTCGAGCCGCGGCCTTCCGCGTCCCGTCGAGTGCAGTGCGGACGACACCGAAGGCGCCCGTCGATGTCGTGGAACAGTTTCCGGAACTGAAGGCGCTGTTGAAAGTGGCCGTGCGACTGCACCCGCGCTTTGGCGACGAACCAACCCCGACCGAGTCGAAACTTGGCGGGCAGTTCCTCTGGCCGGCCGGGGAGGAGTGGCCGCGCTGCCCGGAATATCAAATCCCGATGCAACCCCTCCTGCAACTGCGGTTAGAGAACGCGCCAGCACACTTCCCGTTTCGGCCGAAGACCGATCTCTTCCAACTGTTCTGGACGCCGAAGGCAACGAAGAATGTCGGGCCGCCCCACCTCACGGCCATCTGGCGAAAGATTCCTCCTGCAATTGGCCCCCTCGCACCACCGCCGGTGACGGACGGGGCGGACCTCGGCTACGTTCCCCTCCCGTGTCGGTTCTTCATCGAGCGGGTCGCGGAATTTCCGCCGGTGGAACTCATGCCGGCTCAGATGCGGACCAAGGTCGAAGTCTGGAAGCCACCGGTCGATTACGCCACACACCTGAGTACGGCCCCCGGCACGAAGGCCGGCGGTTGGCCTGCCCGTGCAGACGTGACGGCGACGTGCCTGACGTGCGTGCGGCCGATGGACTACCTGCTCACGGTCGATTCGTGCGAGTGGACAGCCGTGACCAAGGCGAGATGGAAGCCGGCGGAAGACCCGGACGAAGACGGCTACCGATGTGCAGCCGGACTTCGACTCGGGCGATCCGACGCGGCGGCGTATCAAATCTATATTTGCCGCCGCTGCGAGAAGTGGCCCCTGCGGGCGGTGATGGCGTAAAAAAATCCCCGCGGCGTTCGGCCGCGGGGATTCGTCTCTTGCGAAACTCAGTTACTTCTTCACGACCGTCGGGGGCAGGTCGGCCAGGTCCACCGACACCGGGGCGTAGTGGCTGAACTCCATGCTGAAGCTCGCCTGGCCCTTCGTCGCACTGCGGAGGTCGCTGGTGTACCCGAACAGGTTTGCCAGCGGAATCTTCGCCATCACCTGGGCGACGCCCTTGTCTTCGCTCGTCTCTTCGATGATGCCCCGCTTCGAGGCGATGTTACCGCTGATCTGGCCCTGGTAGTCCTTCGGCGACACCACGACCACCTTCATGATCGGCTCCAGCAACTGGATGCCGGCCTTCGTCTCGGCCTCGCGGAACGATTCGAGGGCGCACAGGTAGAAAGCGTCTTGCGACGAGTCGACGTCGTGCATCTTCCCGAAGTGCAGGTCGAACTCGAGATCGACGAACGGGAAGGGGAATTTGTACCCCTTCTTCGACGCCTCGCGGAGGCCTTCCTCCACGCTCGGGATGTACTGCTTGTCGATCGCCCCCTGCGTGATGCTGTTCACGAAGTAGACGTTGTTCGGGTCCGGCTTGACCTTCGGGTCGTTGAGTTCCTCGATCTCCTTGATCTTCTCTGCCACCTGTTCCGGCGTCAGCGGTGAGTATTTCACCGAGATCACGGCGAACTTCCCACGGCCGCCGGTTTGCTTCTGGAACTTGTACTCGAAGTCCACCGAGCGGGCGAAGCACTGGCGGTACGCCACCCGCGGCCGGCCGAGCCTCACCGACTCGGTGTCTTCCTGCCGGATGCCAACGGCCCGCTTCAGCTTTTCGATGGAGATTTCCAGGTGGAGTTCGCCCATCCCGCTGAGGATCGTTTCCTTGGTTTCCTCGTCCGTGTGCGTCTTCAAAGTCGGGTCGTCACGGACGAGACGGTTGAGTGCCTCGCCGACCTTGCCCGCGTCCAGCGTCTTGGCGAACGCCAGCGATTGCGCGATCACCGGCTTCGGGAACTGGATCGCTTCGAGCGCGACCGGGCTGTCCGGGTCGCTGAGCGTGTTCCCGGTGAACGTGTCGGCCAAACCCATCGCCGCGACGATGTCGCCGGGGCCGGCCTTCTCGAGTGAGATCCGCTTGTCGCCCATCATGCGGTAGAAGCGGGCGATCCGCTCCTTCTTGCCCGTCGTCGTGTTCACGTAGTTCTCACCCGGCTTCAGTTCGCCCGAGTACACGCGAATGTACACGAGGTCGCCGTTCGACTCGGCGACCGTCTTGAAGGCCAGAGCCGACAGCGGTTGTGATGCGTCCGGGGTGCGGACGACGACTTCCTTCGTCTTCGGGTGGATGGCCTGGATCGGCGGCCGTTCCGTTGGGTTCGGCAGGCAATCGACCACGAGGTCGAGCAGTTGCTGCACGCCGTGGAACATCTTGCTGCTACCGCAGTGGACGGGCGTGAACGTGTTGTCCAGCGTACCCTTGCGGAGCGCCTTCAGGATCATGTCGATGGACACGTCCTTGCCTTCGAGGACCAATTCCATGATCTCGTCGGATGCGGCCGAAACGCCGTCGAGCATCTGCTCGCGGCGCTTTTGGGCCTCCGCCAGATACTTTTCCGGGATGTCGGTCGTGTTGAACTTCCGGTGGGTCTTGTCCGTCAGGTCGCGGGTGACCAGTTTCATCCGGATCAGGTCGATGATCCCTTCCAGGGCTTCGTCCTGACCGGCCGGGATGGTGACGACCACGGGGTTAGCGTGCAACTTCGTCTTCATCTGCTCGACGCAGGCCCAGAAATCCGCGCCCATGCGGTCAAGCTTGTTGACGTAGGCCAACCGGGGGACCTTGTACTTGGTCGCCTGCCGCCACACGGTTTCGGACTGCACTTCGACGCCGCCCTTGGCGCAGAACACGCCGACCGCACCGTCGAGGACGCGCAGCGACCGTTCGACCTCGGCCGTGAAGTCCACGTGGCCGGGGGTGTCGATGATGTTAATGGCGATGTCGTTACCGGCGTGGTCCTGCCAGTCGATCGACACGGCCGCCGAGTTGATCGTGATGCCCTTCTGCCGTTCGAGGGGGTCGAAGTCCGTGGTCGTGTCCCCGTCGTCCACGTCGCCGACTTTGTGCTTGGTCCCGCTGTAGTATAAAATCCGCTCGGTCGTCGTCGTTTTGCCCGCGTCTACGTGCGCCATGATTCCGATATTGCGTACTTTATCGAGCATCGTCATCGGCCGGCCTGATCTGGTCCGGCTCCCTTCGAACGAGGAAACAAACACCCGCCGGGATCGCACGACCTCGGTCCGGGAAAGGGGCGTGATATTATTCGCACCCCGACTTCAGTGAGAAGCCATTATTCGTGACACCGATTGAAAAACACAAGTTCACCGGCGCACGGAGAAAGAGGCACGAGTTAATCGTATCGGCACGAGAGCAAATGTCTACGTTCCGGGAGAAGGCAGGCGAGAAGATTGGGTGAAGTGAGCCGCCTGACGCTGATACGAGCTGGGCGATTGACTGCCTCCCGCGAAGCCGGGCGGAACTACACGATCAGCTTCTTCTCTTGCAGGTAGTTCAGAATCATTGCCACGCCGTCTTGCACGCTCTGGGTCGCGGCGTCGAAGGTCAGCTCCGGGTTGAGCGGGGCCTCGTAAGGGTCATCGACGCCCGTGAAGCCCATCCCCTTGCCGCCAGCGACGGCCGCGCGGGCTCGCTTGTAAAGCCCCTTCGGGTCGCGTTGCTCGCAGGTGTCGATCGGCGTGTTCACGAATACTTCGAGGAACGGGATCGCGCCAGTCTTGTTCTCGGCGTGAATCTTCCGGGCTGCGTCGCGGTCTTTGCGATACGGGCTGATGAAACTCGTCAGGGCGAACAGCCCGGCGTCGGCGAACAGTTTCGCGACTTCGCCGATCCGGCGAATGTTCTCCTCGCGATCCTCGGCCGCGAAGGTCAGGCCGAACCGATTGGCGGTCGCCTCGGTCGCCCCGCGGGTGTCCGTGAGAATCTTCGGCGTGGCGTTCAGGCCGAAACGGATGTTGTCGCCGTCGAGCCGGTAGGCGGCATGCCCGTGCTGGATTAGTACCTGCTCGAGCGCCGCGGCCAGTGTGCTCTTGCCCGACCCGGACAGGCCGGTGAACCAGATCGTCGCCCCGGTTTGCTTCAGAAGCGTCTTCCGGTCGTCGCGGGTGACGGTGCCCTCGTGGTGGAAAATCTGGGTCGGCTTGCTGTCGGACATGGGGTCTCAAAGCTCGGGAACGGTCAAGAATTGATACGGAAACCGCCCGGAAGTGTCTGGCCCGCTCAACCGCCGACCTGGAACTCGACGACCTTCCGCGAGCGGCGGGGCGTGTCCGGTTCCGAGTCACGGATGTCGAGGATCAGCGAATACTTCCCCGCCTTTTCTGGCACCGGGAACTCGACCTTCAGGAAGAAGTCTCGCACCGGACTGCGCGTGAAGTCGGCCCGCTTGAACGGCAGTTCCGGGACCATCTTCCCCTTCTCGATGTCGTACAGGTTCACGATCTGTCCGGTGGCGTCCTTGAGTTGGATGCTGCCCTCCAGCTTGGTGACGTAACCGGCTTCGCCGTTCGACTGCACGGCCGGCGGGGCCGATGCCCGGTCGATCTCGGCGTACAGCAGGCCGATGCCCCCGGGCAGGAAGCGGTAGCCGGCCGGCAGCGGGTCGTAAACGCCGTATTGCACCACCTTGTACACGAACGCTGTCGTCTTGATTTCGAGCGGGGCGGTCTTGGCGACGAGTTCGCCGACGGCGTCCAACTGCCGGGCGAGGTCGGCTACGCCCTTGGGATCGCGGCCGGTCAGGTCGGTCGTTCGCGCCGTGTCCAGAAGCGGGAGCAACAAGAGCAGCAATTCTTGATTCGGCTTTTCGAAACTGCCGAGGTGATTGACGGCCGCCCCGTACTGGTTATCGAGGTGGGCTCGCAACGCCAGGACGAGCGGCCCGTCGGGGCGGGGGCCGCGTTCGCGGGGTTCCAAGAGTCCGGAATCCGGCAGGTGGTTCGGTACGGTCGCCGACGCCGGCACGGGGTCCGGGGGCACGATCGGGTTCACCGGTTCGTTCGGCGGCAACAAACTCGCCTTCGGGGCGAGGACGACCGTTTCCACCTTCGGAATTCGCTGGCCCGGCTGGAGGACTTTGAAATCGCTGCCGGGAGCCGGAGCGGCGGGCAGGGCCGGTTTGACCGCGTCCCTCTGAAGGAACTGCGGCAGCGAGCACGCGGGGAGTGACCCCAGGGCCGCGACCAACAGAAACTTCAACCCGATCGATGGCAGGCGAGACAACGTCATCCGCACCTCTCGCAGGCCGCACGAAATTCGCGCGGGCCGGGCCGTATAAACCCGTTCGGCGGACGAATCAAGGCGAATACGAAAGCGAGGTTCTCCAGATTCCCAAAGTCCTCTTCCGCCGATTGCCCGGCTCGTCTATTCTCCATTGACGCCTGTATTCGTTTGTCCACCTGGGGAAGCCCCGCCGATGGCCGCACGCTCGTTCTGCCACCTCCACTGCCACACGCACTACAGCCTCCTCGACGGATTTAACCGCATCCCGGACCTGGTGAAGCAGACGAAGAAACTCGGGATGAACTCCTGCGCGATCACCGACCACGGCAACCTCTACGGCGCGATCGAGTTCTACACGAAGTGCACCGACGAAGGCATCAAGCCGATCATCGGCTACGAGGCGTACATCGCCCCCGGTGACCGCCGCGAGCGGAAGAAGATCGACGGCAACAACTACTTCCACCTGACACTGTTGGCGAAGAACAACGTCGGCTGGAAGAACCTCATCAAACTGTCTAGCCTGGCGTTTCTCGAAGGCTTTTACTACCACCCGCGGATCGACAAGGAGACACTGGAACAGCACAAGGAAGGGCTGATCGTCCTCAGCGGATGCCTCGCCGGCGAACTGAGCGACAACATTCTGAAGGACCGCACGAAGGAGGCGATCAGCCTCATCAAGTGGTACTCGAAAGTCTTCGGCGACGACTTCTATCTCGAGATTCAGAACAACGGCCTCGACTTGCAGGACCAGTGTACGGTGGCCGTGACCGATCTGGCGAACAAGGTCGGCATCCCGATGGTGGCGACGGCCGATGCGCACTACCTCTGCGCCCACGACGCGGAAGCTCACGACATCCTCTTCTGCATCAACACCGAGCGGAAGCACAACCCGAACAAGCGGCTCTACCCGGAAGGGCGGATGCCGAATCCGTACTTCATCCGCAGCCCGGAGGAGATGTACACCCTCTTCCCGAAGCACACGGAAGCGGTCGGCATGTCGCAGCAGATCGCCGACAAGGTCGACCTACAACTCGACTTCAAGAAGCGGCACTTCCCGGTTTTTAAGACGCCGAACCAATTGTCGGAAGACGGCTACCTCCGCCAACTCTGCGAACAGGGCGTCCGGGAGCGGTACGGCGAAAACCCGTCGCAGGCCGTGTGGGACCGCCTCGCTCACGAGTTGAACATCATCGCGCGGATGCGTTACTCGGCCTACTTCCTCATCGTCTGGGACTTCGTCCGGTTCGCCCGCGAGCAGGGTATCCCGTGTACGGCCCGCGGCTCCGGCTGTGGCGCGATCGTGGCCTACGCGCTCTACATGAGCCACGTCTGCCCGTTGGAATACGACTTGCTGTTCGAGCGGTTCCTCGACCCGAGTCGGACGGAACCGCCGGACATCGACATCGACTTCTGCCAGGAGCGGCGGGAGTTGGTCATCGACTACGTGAAGAAGAAGTACGGCCACGACAGCGTCGCCCAGATCGGTACGTTCGGCACGCTCGCGGCGAAGGCGGCCTTGAAAGACGTTGGCCGGGCGCTCGACGTGCCGCTGGATCGGGTGAACTTCCTGTGTAAGCTCGTGCCGATGAAGGGGGCGATCTCGCTCGACTTGGCCGACGCAATGGAGTCGCCCGACTTCCGCCGCGAGTACGACACCGACGGCCAGGTGCGGAAGCTCGTGGACGTGGCGATGAAGCTCGAAGGGATGAACCGCAACGTCGGCACGCACGCCGCCGGCGTGGTCATCGCCAACGGGGCGATTACTGATTACGTGCCCGTGCAGCGGGTCGTCCGCAAGAGCGACGACAAGACCGGCGAGAAGGGCGACGCGAAGGAAGTCGTCGTCACCACGCAGTGGGAAATGGGCATCATCGAAAAGGTCGGGATGCTCAAGATGGACTTCCTCGGGTTGCGGAACCTCACGGTTCTCGACAACACGGTCAAGCTCATCGAAAAGACCCGCGGCGTCAAAGTCGACCCGATGGCGTTCCCGCTCGACGACAAGCCGACCTACGCGCTGCTCCAGCGCGGCGACGCGAAGGGCGTGTTCCAGCTCGAAAGCGAGGGCATCCGTGGCCTCCTTCAGCGGATGAAGCCGGACAACATCCGCGACCTGATCGCGGTGCTGGCGCTCTACCGCCCCGGCCCGCTCGGTGGCGGCATGGTCGATGCGTATGTGAACCGCAAGCACGGCCGCGAGACGTGGGACTACCCGCACCCGGTCATGAAGGACATCCTCGACGAAACCTACGGCGTGCAGGTGTACCAAGAGCAGGTGATGCGCGTCCTCAACCGCCTCGGCGGCATCGAACTGTCGAAAGCATATGCGGCCATCAAGGCGATCAGCAAGAAGAAGATGGACGTGATCGAGGCCAGCCGAGCGGGGTTCGTGGCCGGGGCCGTCGAGCGCGGGGTGAAGGCGGAGACGGCCGCGGAAATCTTCGGCATGATCGAAAAGTTCGGCTCCTACGGCTTCAACAAGAGCCACACGGCGGCCTACGCGCAGATCGGGTATCAGACCGCGTACCTGAAGACGCACTACACCGCCGAGTTCATGGCGGCCCTGCTGTCGAGCGAAATCGACGACGGCAACAAGCGGCTCGTAATGGTCGATCACATCGCCGACGCGAAGAAACTTGGTGTGGACGTGCTGCCACCGGACATCAACACCGGCTGGCCCGACTTCGACGTGTACAACGGGCAGATCACCTTCGGCCTCACGGCGATCAAGGGCCTCGGCCGCGGGGCGGCGGAGGAGATCGTGAAGGCCCGCACGGCCGGCGGTCGGTTCAAGGACCTGTTCGACTTCTGCGAGAGGGTGGATACCCGGCTCGTTACGCGGGCGGCCGTCGAGAAGCTCATCAAGGGGGGGGCGATGGACGTGTTCGGCCGCCGGTCCGCCCTGACATTGGCCGTCGATAAGGCCTTCTCGTCGGCGGAGCAGCGCATCGCGGACAAGAAGCGTGGGCAGAAGAACTTCTTCGACCTGTTCGACGGCGGCGACGAACCCGCGACGGGGGCCACGAACCCCGGCAGCCACGGTCTGCCGGACGTGGCCGAGTGGCCGGAGGTCGAGCGACTGAAGTACGAGAAAGAAGCCCTCGACTTTTACATCTCGTCCCACCCGCTCGCGCAGTACGACGACCAACTGCGGCGGTTCCGCACCCACACGGCCGCCGAAGTGGTGAAGTTGCCGCAAGGATCGACCGTTCTGCTCGCTGGCATGATTACCGGGTTGCAACAGCGGACGGTTCAGAAGAACGGCAAGCGGTGGGCGATGCTCTTCCTTGAAGACTTCACCGGGCAGGCAAAGTGCATCCTGTGGAGCGAGGTTTACGCGCAGTTCAAGGACAAGGTGGTCGACGACGCGATCGTGCTCTTTGAGGGGGCGGTCGAGTGGCGCGACGGGGCCAGCACCGGCGACGTGATCGTGAAGCGGCTGTTAGACGTGGATCAAGCCCGCCGCGAGATGACGCGGGTGATGTTGCTTCGCATGAACTACGCCGAGGACGCGGAAACGGTGCGGAAGTTCGAGGGCCTACGCGGCGTCCTCCAACGAGCACGCGGCAACTGCCCGGTTCACCTCTCGGTCCGCGACAAGGCGGGGAAAGTCGCCGAGATGAAACTCGCGACCGACTACATGATCGACCCGAACAAGGTCATCGTCGATGAGCTAGAGCAGATTCTCGGGCCGGGGAACGTCATCTTTACGAAGTGACAAGTGCCCGCGTCGGCCGCTCGAAGCCCAGGAAGTTCCGCACACCGAGCAGGATGATCATGCTGATCGACCGCACGGCTTCCTTGCCGTTGACCTTGCTCGACCCGGACCGGCGGTTCTCGAACAGGATCGGGTACTCGCCGAGCCGGGCACCGGCCTTGTGACAGCGGAAGAGAATCTCCTGCTGGAACGAGTACCCCCGACTGCGGACCAAGTCGAGCCGTGTCTCGCGGAGCTTGCTGACGCGGTAGCACCGGTACGCCCCGCTCGCGTCCTTCACGGGCATCCGCAGTAGGAACCGGACCAAGAAATTGACGCCCTGACTCAGAATGCGGCGTTTCAGCGGCCAGTTCTCGGTCGCCCCGCCGGCCACGTACCGCGAGCCGATCATCACGTCGTGCTTGTCCATGCCGGCGAGGATGCCGGGCAAATACCGCGGCGGGTGGCTGAAGTCGGCGTCCATGTTCTGGAGAAGGTCGTAGTCGTGCTCGATGGCGTACCGCATGGCCGTCAGCGTTGCCGTGCCGAGGCCGAGTTTGCCCGGACGGTGGATCACGCGGATGCGCGGGTCGGCGGCCGCCAGCCCGTCGGCAATCTTCCCGGTCCCGTCGGGCGAGTTGTCGTCCACGACGAGCACGTCGGCCCCCGGGGCGAACTTGTGAATTTCGCCGATCAGGCGTTCGAGATTGCCCGCTTCGTTGTAGGTTGCGATGGAGACGAGCAAACGAGGTTCGGTGGTCATCGGCGTGTCAGTGGTGTCCGTCAGGGTGCGTGAATGGCAACACGAATCGCATTTGCTACCATATCAACTCCATCATCATTCGTCGTACTTCCAATCCTTCTGACGCTCGACGGGGTCCGCGCATGGCTGATACAATCCCGATAACCTGCCCCGGGTGCAAGAAGAAGATGCAGGCTCCCGCTGCGATGGCCGGGAAGAAGATTCGTTGCAAGGATTGTGAGACCGTCATCACCATTCCTGGGAAGGCGGCATCGCCGGCCGCTGCTGCGAAACCGGCCGCCAAGCCGGCGGCGAAACCCGCCCCCAAGCCTGCGGCCAAGCTGGCTGCTCAGCCCAGCCCCCCGCCCCCGCCGGCCCCCAAGCCCGCCGACGATGACGACGAAGACGCGAACCCGTACGCCGCCCAGAAGGACGACCTCGACATCGCGCGGTGCCCGTTCTGCGCCAAGGAACTTGACCCGCCGGACACGCTGATTTGCCTGAACTGCGGCTACGACCTCGTCCAGCGGCGGCGGCACGAGAGCAAGAAGGTTTACGCCCTTTCGACCGGCGACTACCTCAAGTACCACATGTCGACGTTTGCGGCCACGATCGGCGTGATCCTTTTCATCACGCTGATCGTACTTGCGATCCTCTACATGGGGGAATTGTTCACGGAAATCGGACTGCAGAGCGATAAGGAGAACCCGATCACGAAGAAAAAGGACTACGACTTCCCCCCGGGCGCGTGCACGATGCCGTTCGTGGTGATGTCGCTGGCCGTGATCTGGAAACTCGGCTCCTTCGCATTCGTTCGGTACGTGTATAAGTGGAAGCCCATCGAGAAGAAGAAGGTGCAGAGGTAACAGGTACAGGTGCGGGTTTTCAGCCGCGGCTGATGAGTTCGACTTCCACCCGGAACGGATCACGTATGTCCCAGGCGGACGTTCTTATCGTGGGAGCCGGGCTGGCCGGGCTGTGCTGTGCCCGACGCCTCCAGCAGTGCGGAATCTCGGCTCAGATTCTTGAGGCGTCTGATGGCGTGGGCGGCCGGGTCCGAACGGACGTGGTCAACGGCTTCCGCCTTGACCGTGGGTTCCAGGTTTACTTGCCCGCCTACCCCGAAGGCCAGCGGGTGTTGGACTTGCCGGCCCTCGACCTGCGGCCGTTCAAGAAGGGGGCGCTGGTCTGGTACCGCGGCCGGTTCCGCCGCGTCACCGACCCGAGCGAAGGAGTGTTCGGGGCCGCGATGGGACTTTTCAACCCGATCGGCACGCCCCTCGACAAACTCCGCGTCGCGCGGCTGAAAGCCCGCCTTCTGGGTTCCTCCTGGGAAAAGCTGTTGACCAGTGACAACGGTCTGACACTCGACGAGTTGCGGGTGAACCGGTTCTCGGCGAAGATGATCGAACGGTTCTTTCGCCCCTGGCTCGGCGGCATCTTCCTCGACAACAGCCTGACGACATCGAGTCGGTTTTTCCGGTTCGTGTTCCGGGCGTTCGCGGCGGGCGGGGCCGCACTCCCCGCGCGGGGAATGGCCGCCATTCCCGAAGAGATTGCATCGGGGCTGTCCCCGGGGGCGATCCTCTTGAACTCCCCGGCGGAATTCGTCCGCAGTGGCGAGGTGCGACTGGCGGGTGGTGAAGCGATCCGTGCCCGTGCCGTCGTGGTCGCGACTGACGGCCGGGTTGCCGGCCAACTTCTCGGGGAGGACGTGCCGCCCGTCTCCTTTCACGGCGGCACCACACTCTACTACTCGGCGGCCCGGTCGCCGCAACGGGAACCCATCCTCATGCTCAACGGGGAAGGGCAGGGCGTCGTGAACCACGTGGCCGTCCTGTCCGACGCCGCCCACACCTACGCCCCGGCGGGGCGGGCACTGATTTCCGCGTCGGTACTCGGCATTCCGAACGCAAGCGACCCTGACCTCGACCGCCAAGTCCGCGATCAGTTGCGGTCGTGGTTCGGGGAGGTTGTTACTGCATGGGAATTGCTCCGAGTGGACCGCATCCCCCACGCTCTCCCCGACCAGTCGGCCGGGCAACTCGACCTCTGGCAGCGGTCCGTGCGACTCCGGCCGGGGCTTTACATCTGCGGCGATTCGCGCGACCAGGCGTCCATCGACGGGGCCATGACCTCCGGCTTTCGGGCCGCGCAGGCCGTCGCGGAAGATTTGGCGACCCAACAGGCATGACGTTCTCCCGATGAGCGCGTTCGGGGACGCGCGATGCGGGTTCGGTTTGGTAGAATCAAGGCACCGCAGGAACGAGAGAGATCGGATGGACGCCGTCACCCCGTCAGAGGGCCATAAATCACAGCGAACCGCAGACCGATTCCTCGGCGCGGCCCGGGTCTGCGTGTTCGGCGTGGTGCTCAACTTGTTTGTCGTGGTTCGGGCATCCGAGAGCCTGTCGGTGTCGTTTCCCAACAATTTGTATCACCTACTCGCCATCCCGATCGGGGCGATCCTCTCACTACTATTCCTTCACCGGTTCCGCGTTTTAGGCTTGTGCCCCCCGGCGATCTTGCTCCTTTCGATCTCCGTTCTCTCGGCGTGGTTCCTGGACGTGTGGCCGTTCTGGGCGCTCGTCGTGGCCAGTTTTGCAGGGGGCGTCGTGATCGGTGCCTACCTGCGGTACGAATGGCAGGCCACCGGAGTCGGTTTGGTGTCACGAACGATCCCGACGGGCGACTGGTTGGCCCTCGTTGTGATGGCGGCCACGCTCGTCGGGTTGCAAGGGTACTACCCACAACTCACCGCTCAAACGGTCCGGTCATCCCTGTCAGTCTTCGACCTAGCCCTTCTTGCTTTTTGTTGGGTCCGGCTCTTTCGGCCGTTCTTTGAACTGTGCGTGGAAGCCGTTGTGTGGCGGGGCTATCGGATCGCGCCGCGGGGGAGCGGATTGAGCGAGTTTCCCCGTCAAGGTCCGGTTCTCGTCATCGCGAACCACGCCTGCTGGTGGGACCCGTTGTTTCTGGCCAAGGTGTTGCCGCGTCCGATCACGCCGATGATGACCTCCGCGTTCTACGACCGCTGGTTCCTCCGGCCGTTGATGGTGTACGTGTTCCAAACGATCCGCGTGGCGGACGTCCACATTCGGCGGGAAGCTCCCGAAATTCAGGAAGCGATTCAAGCCCTGGATCAAGGGAAGTGTGTCGTGATCTTCCCGGAAGGGTACCTCCGGCGGAAGGAAGAGATTCCGCTCCGCCGGTTCGGTCGGGGCGTGTGGGAAATCCTCAAATCCCGCCCCCAGACGCCGGTGGTCGCCGGCTGGATCGAGGGCGGGTGGGGCAGTTACGCCTCTTACTGGAACGGCCCGCCCACCAAAAACAAGAAGAACGAATTCCGCCGTCCGATCACGGTGGGTTTGGCCCCCGCGCAGTGCGTCACGCCGGAAATTCTCCAACACCACCTCCAAACGCGCCTCACATTAATGAATCAGGTGTCCCAGGCGAGACTTCAACTCGGCCTGCCGCCCCTGCCGGAATTCGAATGGAAGGCGAACGAGGAAGCGGAAGCCTCGTCACAGTCTTCGGAATCGTGACAATCCGTACAGTTTTACTCCCTTCGCCAATTCCTACGACCGTCATCAATCTTAAACCTTCAACTCATTTCCCTTGAATGTAATTTTGCCCGCGTGCAAGGGCAATTCTAGTCTTGGTTACACTGGTATCAGTCGCAGCGATCCGATCGCGGCTGCGTGTATTGGCCGCGTGCATCAACTGCCTCTTATCATCGGGTTTCACCATGCGGATGCGAACGATTCTCTTGATCCTCGCCCTTGCGAATGTCGCGATGGCCACCGGGTGTTGCGGCCGCTTTTTGCGGGGCGACTGCTGTGGCTCGACCTCGCGAGCAGACCTCCCGCCGCCGCCGGCCTCGGGCTACTGTCCGAACCCTTGAAACCCCGGCATTCCGAATTCTCCGCGGCCCTGGGACTTTAGTCTCAGGGCCGCTTCATGAAACCACCCCACCCTTCGACCTGACAAGTACGCCCGTCATTTCTGAAGCCATTTCAGCAGTCCGAACAGTCCCCGTCGCTTAACCCTCTTGCGGCTTGAAACGAACCCATCTCGATTTGCCCATTCCACCAACCGGCGCATACTCTCACTGACGGCCAGGAACAGCCGACGCACGGCCGCGGGTGCCAGATGAGCCCGCGAATCGATCAGTCATGCCGAATGCAGACGGTCCAGCGCCACCGGGTTCTGGGTTGTTCCGCTCAAGCCGTGTCACGAAAGGGAGGTCTGAACACCATGATTCGCCGAATCGTTTTCGCCGCCGTGTTTGTTGCCGTCGCGCTTTCGACGACCGGCTGTTGCGGCGTGTTCCGCAACTTCGTCTACCGCATCCGGAATTGCAACGGTTGCTACCCCGCTTACGGCGGTTACGCCGGGGGGTGCTGCGGAGACGGGGGCGTCGTGTCCCCGAGTTATTCGACTCCGATTGTTGATGCCGGCCACGGTCCGGTGATGGGACCGCCCGCGAGTGGGTGTTCGAGTTGTTCGTCGAATCCCGCCATGCCGTATCCCACGGCCGGTGCCGGCGTGCCGGTCGTTCCCGGTTACGGGGTGGCGCCCGGTTCGACGCCCGTGGGGGCGTATCCGATGGGCGGTGGTTACCCGATGGCCGGCTACCCGACTGCGGGCGGACAGGTCGCGGGGATCAAGTAACACCGGCCCCGCGGTTCGCAAGATCGTCCCGCTTGGCCTTTTCTTCCGCAGAGCTACCGCGGAGGTAGAGCGGTTCGATTCGAAACAGTTCTTCGCGGCCGAGGGGCGTCAACCTCTCGGCCGCTCGCAACATCCCCTCCAACTGCGGTTCACACGCGAGAGGATCGACGACTCGCGCGTCACACGGAAGTTGGTTTCCGTACACCGCCACGCCCGGACCCATGAGCCACAATTCCTTGTTCGCCCACGGCAACCACTCGCCTGCGGAGACAATTTGCAGCGGCTCCGTCGGTTCGCGGAAGCCGTCATTTGTTTCGAAGCGTTGGAAGTACAGCGTACCCTGAAGGGCGTCGGCGATCACCCAGAGCCGGACAGCCTCCGGTGGGGCTTGCTGGGCGACCGCGTTGAACGTCGGCACCGCGATAAGGGGTACGCCGCTCGCGTAAGCCAGCACCTTCGCCGTTGTCAAACCAACCCTTAGCCCGGTGTACCCGCCGGGGCCAATGCCGACCAAAATCGCCCCCAAGTCGCCGACCCGAAGTGACTCGGCCGTCAAGAACCGTTGCACGGTCGCCATCAAATCGCGGGCGTGCCTGCAGTTCTCGTCCAACTTGGCCGCGTGGATCAACTCGTTTCCGCGGGCCAACCCGACGTTTCCGATGCGGCCCGAGGTTTCCAGAATCAATCGCCACTCGCTCATCGGGAACCCGTGAATAGAATCGCGTTCACGCGCAGAAGTCGGCCCCACCGGACGCAGACGCCATGATTGCCGAGGCGACCTTGAACATCGACGGCGGTTCGCGGGGCAACCCCGGACCGGCGTCCTACGCTGTTGTGTTATCGCAGGGCGGCCGAACCGTCATCGAGGAAGCCGAAACCATCGGCACCGCCACCAACAACGTCGCGGAATACACCGCCCTCGTCCGCGGGCTGGAAGTCGCGGCGGGGCAGGGCGTTCAGCAGTTGACCGTGCTGAGCGACAGCGAGTTACTCGTCAAGCAAATGAACGGCGAGTACCGGGTGAAGAACGCGGACCTGCAAGGACTCTTCCGGCAGGCCGGCGAACTTCGCCAGCGGTTCCGAAGCGTGACGCTGTCACACGTTCGGCGTGAGCAAAACAAGCGGGCCGACTTCCTTTGCAACGAGGCGATGGACGGCCGGCCGCGCCGCCGCGGCGAGGTCTACGTCGAATCGACCGCCACTCCACCGCGGCCCTCAGTTGTCAAACCGGCGCAAGTAGTGGGCGACGAGCGCGTCCGCGATGACGCCGTGGAATGCCTGCAAGCCGCCGCCGAGGCGTGGGCCGCCCACGGGCCGAAGAACCCTCCCCCGGCGATGGTCTGGGAACAACTCTGGTCCATTTTGGAAGAGGGCGACGTTCTCAAGAAGCGTTGACCGCTCCCACTGCCTCAGGGTTCGAGAGCACTTCATGGCCGAGATCCTTTCGTTCGAAGCCGTCACCGCTGAAGACGCTCCCCGCATTGGGGGGAAGGGCGCGAGTCTTGCAGAGATGGCGAAGGCGGGTCTGCCGGTTCCCACCGGCTTCGTGATCACGACCGATGTCTACCGGCGGTTGTGGAACAGTGGCCTCCGCAGTGAACCAGCGTTGGCGAACCTCCTGATCGACTGCTTTCAAAAACTCGGCGGCGGTGTCGCGGTGCGATCGTCCGCGACCGACGAGGACGGCTCGGCCGCGAGTTTCGCCGGGCAGCAAGAGACGATCCTCGGCGTACACACGGGCGAGGAATTGCTGGCGGCGGTGGAGCGGTGCTGGAACTCGCTCCATTCGGATCGGGCGAAAGCCTACCGCCAAAAGCAGGGCATCGCCGACGACAAGGTGGCGATGGCGGTGGTCGTTCAGAAATTGATCCCCGCCGAGTCGGCGGGCGTTTTGTTCACGCACGACCCCACGACGCCGAATTCCGATCAGATGATCGTGGAGGCATCGTTCGGCCTGGGTGAAGCCGTGGTTTCGGGCAAGGTCACGCCGGACCGATTCGCTCTCGACCGTCGGACCGGAAAAGTCATCGAGCGAACCCTCGGCCGGAAGACGATTCGCGTGGTCGATGGCCGGGAAGAACCCGTCCCCCCCGAGTTGCAGAAAACGTTCTGCATCTCGGATGCGGCCCTCGCGCAACTCGCCGAGCTCGGGCGGGCAGTCGAGGCGCACTACGGCGATCCCCGCGACATCGAGTGGGCGGTCGCAGGCGGGCAAATCTTTTTGCTCCAGGCGCGGCCTATCACCACACGCGCCGAAGACGGTGGCGACGTCCGCGCGGAAGTCATCGACCGGATGAAGTCCCTGGCTGATCCCCGCGGCACCGTCTGGGTGCGGTACAACCTCAGCGAGATTCTGCCACGGCCGACGCCGATGACGTGGGCCGTCGTGCAGCACTTCATGGCGGCCGACGGCGGCGTCGGTCGGATGAACTGCGACTTCGGCGGGAACCCCGATCCTGCCTTGAACGGCGTGGGGGCGTTCGACCTCGTCGCCGGTCGGCCGATGGCGAACTTGTCGCGAATGCCCCGGCTTCAGTTTTCGCCGTCGCCGTTCGAGTACCCGTTGGCCCAATTTCGGGCCGACCCACGGTTGGCCCTCGACCCGAAGCCGAGCGTCAACCCGCTGAAGGACGGCGTCTTTAAAGGCCTCTTTCGCCTGCCCGGATTGATGCGGCGACTGTCGCGGATGGCGGCCACGGTTCGCGAACAGTCCGAATCGTTCGCCGGGGAGTTCCGCACGGTGATCGTGCCGCCGTTCGCGGCCGACGCAAAGGCCGCGATGCGGCAGAAGTGGTCGCAACTCGATTCATCCGCCGTGCTGGGGTTGTTCCAACAGTGGGTCCCGAGAACCCTGACGGACTTCGCCCGCCACAGTCTGAAACCGACCTTTCTGGCCGAGAACGCCTGGAATGGCCTCATCGAACTGTTGAAGCCGAAACTCGGGGATGAGCGGGCGCGGACCGCGGTGGGCGAGTTGGCCCTCGGCGCGAAGCCCGACCCGGGCACGGATCTGCCGGCGGCCTTCTACGACCTCGCGGTGGGGCGGATCGACCGAGCCGAGTTTCTCGAAAGGTTCGGCCACCGAACCGCGAACGAGATGGAACTGGCCGCACCGCGGTGGAGCGAGACGCCGGGAGCACTCCCGGTCATGCCCTCACGCGCCACACCACCCAAGACCGACCCGCTCGAAACAATTCTCGAAGAAGCCAAACTGTCCGCGGCCACGGCCGAGCAACTTCGCAAACAGGCGGGGCAGCTTCGCACGTATCTCGGCCTGCGCGAATCTGCCAAGCATTACCTGCTGCTGGGGTACGCGGTCATCCGGCGGGCACTCGTGGAATTGGACGGGCGATACAAACTGGACGGCGGAATCTTCGACTTGCTCCCGGACGAGTTGCCGGGACTACTCCAAGGCAGAGACGTGAGGCCGGTGATCGCGGCGCGTCGAAAACGACGGCAGCGCGAACTCGCCCTGGCGGTCCCGCATGTTCTGTTCAGTGACGACCTCGACGCCATCGGGCGACTATCGCCACCTCCGGAAGGGGCGAAGGTCTTGTCGGGGACCGCACTCTCGTTTGGTGTCGCCGAGGGACCTGCGCTCGTACTCCGTGAGCCGACTTCGTCGGAAGAGGCGGCCGACGGGTTCGTCCTCGTCTGTCCGTCCACCGACCCGGCTTGGGTGCCGCTGTTCGCGCGGGCAACGGCCCTCGTCATGGAAACGGGCGGCTTGCTGTCGCACGGGGCCATCGTGGCCCGCGAGTTCGGCCTGCCCGCGGTGGCCGGCTTGCCGGACGCCACCCGGCAACTGCAAACGGGGCAGCGGGTTCGCGTGGACGGCAACGCGGGCGTCGTGACCGTTCTCGACTGAGGTCTACGCGAGGATGTCCCGCACGACCTCGCCGTGAACGTCGGTGAGGCGGTAGTCGCGGCCCTGGAAGCGGTACGTCAGCTTCGTGTGGTCGAGGCCGAGTTGGTTGAGGATCGTCGCCTGCAAGTCGTGGACGTGGACGTGCTTCTCGGTCACGTTGTACCCGATCTCGTCGGTCTGGCCGTGAATGATCCCCGGCTTCACGCCGCCGCCGGCCACCCACATCGTGTAGGCGTCGATGTGGTGGTCGCGGCCGACCGTCTCGCGGGTTTCTCCCATCGGCGTGCGGCCGAACTCCCCGCCCCAGACGACCATCGTGCTGTCGAGCAACCCCGTGCGCTTCAGGTCTTTCACCAGCGCGGCGCACGGCTGGTCGATTTCCTTGCAGATGTTGTCGAGGGACTTGCCCAGGTCGATGGCCCCGCCGTGGTGGTCCCAGTCGGTGTGGAAGAGTTGGATGAACCGCACGCCCCGCTCGACCAACCGCCGGGCGAGCAGGCAGTTGTTCGCGAACGACGCCTTGCCGGGTTCCGCCCCGTAGAGGGCCAGCGTTTCCTTCGTCTCGGTCTTCAGGTCCATCAACTCCGGGGCGGCCGTCTGCATGCGGAAGGCCATCTCGTAGGCCGCGATTCGCGTCTCGATTTCCGGGTCGCCGACGGCCGACTGCCGGAGCTTGTTTAAATCGCCGACCGCGTCGATGAAGTTGCCCTGCTGCTTGCGGTCCACGCCCTTCGGCGAAGCGAGGTCGAGGATCGGGTTCTCCCCCTTCAGGAACGGGACGCCTTGGTACAGACTGGGCAGGAAGCCGTTCGACCAGATGGCCGCCCCGCCGCGCGGGCCACGCGGCCCCGATTGCAGCACGACGTACCCCGGTAGGCTGTCGGACTCGGAGCCGAGGCCGTAAGTGACCCACGCGCCCATGCCCGGCCGGCCGAACTGCGGCGACCCGGTGCTGAAGAACACCTTGGCCGGGCCGTGGTTGAACACGTCCGTCTTCATGCCGCGGAGCCAACAGACGTCGTCCACGATGTCGCGGTGGTGCGGGACCAACTCGCTCAGGTCCATGCCGCACTGGCCGTACTTGCCGAACTTCCGGGCGCACGCGAGCAGCTTCGCATCGCCCTTGATGAAGGCGAACCGCTTGCCCATCGTGAACGAGTCGGGCACCTTCTGCCCGCCGAGTTTGTTCAACGTCGGCTTCGGCGTGAACAGTTCCAACTGCGACGGCCCACCGGCCATGAACAACAGGATGACGGCCTTCGCCTTGCCGGGGAAGTGCGGCTTCCGCGGGGCGAGCGGGTCTTTGCGCTTCGGCACGGCCGCGGCGGCATCACGGTCCAATAGCGACGCGAGGGCCATCGTGCCGACGCCGAGGCCGCAATCGCGGAAGAAGCCGCGTCGCGTCGCGGAATCGGGGAGAGCGTAGGGTTCCATGCGCTATTCTCGCGTGATGAATTCGTCGAGGTTCATGAGGACGCGGCCGACCGCTGACCACCGCTGGGCTTCCGCGATGCCGGCGGCGTACTTGAGCACGCGGGACCGCTCCGCGTCGCCCGGCAATCGTCCGAAGCAGAGGCGGTAGGCGAAGTCGATCCGCCCCGCGTCGTCGGTCGGCCCGGCGCTGACGATTCGCTTCCCGAGTCCGTCGGCGAACTCCAGGAAGGCGGGATCGTTCGCGAGGTGCAGGGCTTGCAGCGGCGTGTTGCTCCGGTTTCGCTTCGTGCAGGCGGTCTGGGCGTCGGCCCCGTCGAAGGTCGTGAGCAGCGGGTGCTGGCTCTGTCGCCAGATGTAGGTGTAGATGGCTCGGCGGTAGCGGTCTTCGCCCTTGCTCTCCGGCCACGGGTGCTTGCTCTGCGTGAAACTGAACACTTCCGGCGGTTGCGGCGGGTAAACGGGCGCACCGCCGACCTTCTGTGAGAGTAGGCCGCTGGCGCACAGGGCGGCGTCGCGGATCGACTCGGCTTCGAGCCGTAACCGGTTCTGCCGGGCCAAGAGCAAGTTGCGGGCGTCCTTGTCGCGGAGTTCCGGGCGGGCGTGGGACGCCTGTCGGTACGTGGCCGAGAGGACGATCAACTTCTGAATCTGCTTCGTGGACCACGCCTTGCCGACCGTCGGTTCCATGAACTCGACTGCGAGCCAGTCGAGGATTTCGGGGTGAGTGGGTGAACTCCCTTGCATGCCGAAGTCGTTCTCGGTTTCGACCAACCCCTTGCCGAAGAACTGTTGCCAGTAGCGGTTCACCACAACGCGGGCCGTTAGCGGGTTGTCGCGTGACACGAGCCATTTCGCGAGGTCGAGTCGGGACTTGCCGCCGGCCTTCGGTAACGCCGTGGGCGCGGCCGGTGTGACTTCGTCCCCGGGCCGAAGGAAGTCGCCGCGGATTTGCACGTGAGTTGGCCGCGGCTTGGCACGCTCCTTCAGGACCAAACTCGACGGGATCGCGCCTTGGGTCTTCTTGATCTGGGCCTTCAGCTTGTCGATGGCTTTCAGGTCGCCGTCCTTCTTTTGAATCTCGGCGATCTGAGCGTTGAGGTCCGCGATCTTCTGTTCCAACTCTGGCGAACCGCCGATCGTGACCGTGGGTTCGTCGCAACTGTTGAAGTAGGCGTAGAGGCGGTAGTAGTCTTTCTGCGACACCGGGTCGTACTTGTGGTCGTGGCACTGCGCACAGCCCATCGTGAGGCCGAGCCAGACGGCCGCGGTGGTGTTGGCCCGGTCCACCGTCCGCTCGACGCGGAATTGCTCGGCGTCGGTCCCGCCTTCCTCGTTGAACGACGTGTTGCGGTGGAAGCCGGTCGCGATCTTTTGGTCAACCGTCGCCTTGGGCAGGAGGTCGCCCGCGAGTTGTTCAATCGTGAATCGGTCGAACGGCATATCGGCGTTGTACGCCTTCACGACCCAGTCCCGCCACGGCCAGATGATCCGCGCGCCGTCGATCGTGTACCCGTTGCTGTCGGCGTACCGGGCCATGTCCAGCCAGTGGCGGGCTTGCCGCTCGCCGTAGTGCGGGGATGCCAGGAGGCGGTCGATCACCTTCTCGTAGGCGTCCGGAGAAGTGTCGTTGACGAAGTCCTCCACTTCTTTCGGCGTGGGCAGCAGCCCGATCAAGTCGAGCGATGCCCGGCGGATCAGCGTCGGGCGGTCGGCTTCCGGGGACGGGGCGATGCCCTCCTTCGCTAGCCGTGCGCGGATGAAGTGGTCGATCGGGCTGGTCTCTGATTTCTGACCTCTGATCTCTGGCCGCTTCGGGGCCACGAACGCCCAGTGCGGCGTGTACTCCGCGCCGGCGGCGATCCACGCCTTGAGTTTGGCGATTTGCTCCGGCGTGAGCGGGTCGCCACTTTCGGGCGGCGGCATGCGGCCGTCGTCGTCCTTCGCGATCAACCGCTGGAACAGCGGGCTTTCGTCCGGCTTGCCCGGCACGATGGCTTCTTTTTCGAGGGCTTTGGCACGGTCATCGAGCCGCAACTTCGCCTTCGCCGTACCGGGGCCGTGGCACTTGAAACAGGTGTTGGAAAGGATCGGGCGGATGTCCCGCGAGAAGTCAACGGCCCGCTCCTCCGCGATCACGGAACCCGGAACGAGAACGCACGCGAGGATGAGCCAGGGAGAGAATCGCATCGGCACAACCAAAAGGGGCAAAGTCCAGGCAGCTCTGTGGATATTCTTCCAACTAGGGGACGAACCCGCAAGGGTTGAACCGATATTGTTGCCGCGAGCGAACAGATTGCTTGAGGGGTTTTGTCCCGCGACGAGAATCTTCCACCCGCAGGAAATGAAAATCAGGAATTAGTCTACTCTCTTTTGCAACATCCCCGGGCCTATGCCATAGTCCCGGTAACCTGAATTCGGCTGATCGGATCGCCCTCTCGACCGCTGGCCGTTCACGCATTCAAGGAAGAACGGTGCGTGACAAACTGACCCGCTTCGAGTCCCGAACTCGCGTGTTCCCCACAATGTCCCGACTTGCCCCATTGCTGGATTTGCACGACGGTACGCACGACTTCGGCGTCGACCTCGCACGAACGCCGTTGCCCGGGGGCACCCTGGGTACGATCGCGACCGACATACACTCCTTCCAACATGCCGAGATCGACCCGAGGGCGGGTGACCCGTTCCCGAATCCGGGCGACGATTTCTTCGGCTTCGAGCTCGTCGACGAACTCGGCCGCGGGGCGTTCGGCCGCGTGTACTTGGCCCTCGAGCGCCAACTCTCGAACCGGCCGGTTGTGCTCAAGGTCACGCTGAAGGCGAACAACGAACAGCACCGCCTCGCCCGGCTCCAGCACACGAACATTGTTCCAATTCAAAATGCCTTCCGCCGCGGGCCGTACCACGTCGTCCAGATGCCGTACTTCGGCCGGCAAACTCTCGCCGATGTGATTAGCCACGTCCGCACCGATAGTTGCTTCCCGCAAGTCAGCGGCGACGTTTTCACGACCGTCGCGAAGGCCAGCACCCAGCGGAACACCCGGCACGATTCGTCGAAGGTGGATTCCGGCGTCCAGCCGTTCGCCCCGCCGCGGATCTCCACTGAGGACGGAGTCGCCGTCGAGTCGGCGGCGGAAATCACCGACGTTCACCCGCTGCGGAACTTGCTCACCGGGATGCCGTACACGGAGGCAGTTCTCGCCATCCTGCGGCGGCTCGCGGACGGGCTGGCTCACGCCCACCACCGCAACATCCTGCACCTCGACTTGAAGCCGCAGAACGTCCTGTTCAGCGACGACGGGCAGCCCATGCTGCTCGACTTCAACCTTTCCGCTGACCGCACGACGGACGACCGCAAGCGCGTCGGCGGGACGTGGCCGTACATGGCCCCCGAGACGATCCGCGCCTTCGCCAAACTCTCGGACGAAACGCCCGACGAGCGAACGGATCTTTACGCACTGGGCGTCATCTTCTTCGAACTCCTCACCTGCCGGCTGCCGTTCGCGACGATCCGCCGGGTGCCGGAAGACCTGGTGACCGCCGTCGAGGAGCGAGAAAAGGGCGCGCCGCCCATCCGCGATTTCAACCCAGACGTGCCGCACGCGGTCGAATCGATCATCCGGAAGCTCCTCTCGCCGAAGCCGGCCGACCGCTACCAGACGGTGGACCAACTGCGGCAAGACTTGCAGCGGCAACAAGAACACCTGCCCCTGCTATACGCCGCCGACCGGAACCCGCTCGAGCGCCTCCAGAAATGGAAGAAGCGCAACCCGAACATGATGAGCCGGTTGGCCGGTGTCATGGCGGTGACGACGGTCGTGATGGGCGTCTTCTGGTTCCTGAGCGTTCGCCGCGATCGCTCCCACACCGAGTCGCTCGTGCAGGCCGCGGGAATGAAGGCCGCGCTGTCCAGCGCGCGGATCGACTTAAGCTCTCCCACCGACGCCCTCGCCCGCGGCCAGGGCGCTCAGGCAATGACCAACTGGCTGACCAAGTACCATGCGGGCGAACAGGCCAGCTGGATCAACGGCGAATTCACCCGCACTCTTGACGAGGCTCAACGGAATGCCGTTCTGAGCGACATTGGCGAGTCCGCACTGTTGCTGGCTCACGCGGCCATGCTGGACGCCCGCACGGCGGTTTCGACCCACAAGAACGAGACCGTGCGACAGGCCGTGAAGTGGAACCGCGTTGCGGAAGAGAGCTTCGGCACGACGGTCCCGGCGTGCGTTTGGCTCCAGCGCCAGGAACTCGCGAAGAGTTTCGGCCAGGACGACCTCGTCGCGTCGGTCCCGGCCGAGTTGCCGCGCGACCGAACCGACCTCGACCTTTTCTTTCAAGCCGCGACCGAGATCAGTAACAGTGATTGCCACGGGGCCGTCAACACTCTGTCCGCCCTGACCGAACGGCAACCGGCACACTACGCGGGCCACCTTCTGCTCGCCATGTCGTACCAGGCGACCGGCCAGCCGTACCAGGCGTTGGAACGGTACAAGATCGCCAAGCCGCTCGCCCCGACCGACCCGCGGGCCGCCTACAACTGTGGCTTGCTCATGCAGCGGTGGGCCAAGTTCGAGGCTGCGGAAGGCGAATTTACACAGGCATTGTCGGTCGCGCCGAAGCACGTGCCCTCGCTCCACCAGCGGGGCCTCATCCGCCTCAAACGCCAGAACCCGGCGGGGGCGGTCGAAGACTTCTCGCTGGCCCTCCGGAGCGGCGGCACTGCCATCGGCCTGTACCTCAACCGGGCCGACGCTTACGAACAGATGAACCGTCCGACCGAGGCCCGCCGGGACCGCGAAACGGCGAGCGGGTTGACGGCCCAGACGGTCGAAGACTTCGCCGCCCGGGCGACCTACTTCCGAGCTTCCGACCCGGCGAAAGCCCTTGAGAACTACGACCGCGCGATCGAGATGAACCCGAACCACATTCCCTCTTGGCACAACAAGGCCCATTACCAGGCCGAGACACTCAAAGACACAACGGGGGCGCTGGAAACGATCGCGAAGGTGGTTGACCTCGCCCCGAACTTCGCCCCGAGCCGGGCGGCGAAGGCGATCTACCTTGCACGCTTGGAACAGCGGGAGCAGGCCCACACCGAGATCGAGAAGGCATTGTTTTTCGCGAGCGATCCGGAAATCATCTATCAGGCCGCGTGCGTGTACGCCATGACATCGGAGCGAGTCAGCGGCGATACCGAGAAATCACTCGGCTACTTCCGCCAGTGCCTCCGCGACGGCTACCGCGACTTTGCAATCATCGACCAGGACAATGACATGAAGGGGGTTCTGGCCCGCGAGGATTTCAAGGCCGTACTCGACGCGGCCCGAACCGCCGGGGCAAAGTAGACCGGGGCCACTTTCGCCGCCTACAATGTCGGTCCGATGACCGATCATGACGCCCTGCTGAACGCGATCATCTCCGAACCCGACGACGACACGGCCCGCCTGGTTTACGCCGACTTCATCGAAGAAGCCGGCGAACCCGAGCGGGCCGCGTTCATTCGCGAACAAATTGAACTGGCCCGCGTGCCCGACTGGGAACCGTTGGCCGTACGCTACCGGCGGGCAGACCTCCCGACGCAAGCGGGCGACCGTTTTCGCTCCAGTCTGCCGTGGGCCGACGGCTGGAACCCGCGGTTCCCCTTTCGCCGCGGCTTCGGTTACGCCGTCAAGACGACGGCCGTCCGCCATCTCATCGAATTCGGCGAGCAATTGTTCGCCTCGGCCCCGCTTGGTGAATTGCATCTGCCGGGCGGCGACATGATGGAGTACCGCGAGTTCGCAGCCCAACCGTGGCTTCCTCACGTGCGAAGTGTGCGATTCTGGCTGAGCGTAACGCCCACGGAGCCGGTCCGAGCGCTCTGTGCCTCCCCGCTTTCGACCGGCGTGCAGGCCATCCACTTCGAGAAGGCGAGCAGTCCGGGGATGTCGTTTTTGGTCGAAGGTCTGTTCCAGTCTCCACTCGGCCGGCAACTGCGGGAACTCTCATTCCGCGTCGGCGATGGCTCGCAACTCGACTTGATCGAGGCGTTCGAAGCCGGCGGCCCGACGAACCTCGAACGCCTAGCGTTCGACAACATGGGGTTGGATTTGCTCGCCACGGAACGGTTCTCACGTTCGCCGGTCCTGGAAACGCTCCGCGAGTTGACCTTTCGGAACATGTTCTTCAGTGCGGCCCAGTTCGACCTGATCCTGCGGAGTGCGGCGACGGGTTTGGACGCGCTCACGTTTCGCAACATGGGGTACCGGCCGCGGAACCGCGCCCAGCTTTCGGGGCTGGCCGGCCTGAAGAAATTCCGCACGCTGAAGCGGTTGGACCTGACCGGCAGTTACGGCCTGCGGAACCACCTCCATGGCGTCTGCGTGAAGTCGCTACGGACGCTCCGCTCGCTCGGCCTCGGCGGCATTACACTCGACGAAGTCTTCCTGCGGCAACTCGTTCAAGCACCGTGCTGGCCGAACCTCGTCGAACTCGATCTCAGCGAGAACGCCCTGACGGATTTGGCCGCGGGCCATCTGCTGACCGTACCACGACCGCCGGAACTGACCACACTCGACCTCCGTGGCAACCCGTCCCTCCCCCCGCGCGTCAGGGAGGAGTTGCACGAACACTTCGGCCCGGCCATGCTATTTGACTAGCTCCGGCAGGTACTTCACCGGCAGTGTGCCGTGGCTCAGCGCGGCCTCGTGGTACTTCCCGAGATCGAATTTGTCGCCTTGCTCGCGCTGGACCTTCTGCCGCAGCCGGTAGAAGGCGGTGCGCCCGACGAAGTACGTCGAGAGTTGGCAGGAACTCTGTTTCGCTCGTTGCACCTTGCCGACCGCCTCGCCCTCGGTTTGGAAGCCGCGGTCGATGAGCAGTCGGAGGGCTTCCTCGTCGGTCATGTTCGAGCAGTGCATCCGGTGGTCGAGGATCGCGTTCAGCACGGCCCGGATGTAGAACTTCAACTGGTGCAACCGCAACGCAAGATCGCCGTCCCCGTAACCCTGATCGAGCATCATCTGTTCGGTGTATACCGCCCACCCTTCCGCAAACACGCCGGAGTAGAGCACCTTGCGGATCAGCGACGGGTGGCGGTTGCCGTACTCCAACTGCACGTAGTGGCCGGGGTACGCCTCGTGGATCGTAAGGATTTGCAGCATCGAGCGGTTGTACTCGCGGAAGAACGCTTCCTGTCGCGCGGCCGGCCAGTCTGACGGCGGCGGCGAGATCGCGTAGAGGCTGTCCGCCTTCGGGTCGAACGTCGGGGCCGGGTTCAGGTACGCCGCCGAGAAGCCACGCTGGAATTCCGGCATCTCGATGATCTTGCAGCGGTCCGGGTCGGGCAGCGTCAGGATGCGCTTCTCGCGGATGAACTGCTTGATCTTCTCGACCCCCTTACGGGCGTCATCGACCAAGCCCTCCGGCGTGCTGTGCTGCTTGCCAAGTTCGTCGAGGACGGCCTTCACCGTCGCCCGTCGGCCGGCTGCGTCGTCGGGGGGGAGGGCCTTGCCGGGGAAGGTCTTCGACCAGAGTTGCTTCGCGACGTTGTACATCTCGCGCTCGACGCGGTCGGCCTCCGCCTCGGCTTCGCGAATCACGTCGGCGGCGGACAGGCCGGCGTCGAGTTCGAGTTCGAGCTTCTTGGCGAAGCGGTCCTGCCCAAGCCGCCAGTCGCCGGACGATCGCGGGAGCAGGTCTTTCTCCAAGAACGTCTGGTATTCCTTGAGTGTGGTGACGGCCGCTTTGCACGGTCCGGTGAGTTCGCTCGCCCCCGGCGTCGTGCCGGCGAGGCCGAAGATGTCTTTCTCGTAGAAGGCGATGGCCCCGAGGTTCCGCTTAATGGCGATCTCGGTTAACACCTTCGGCGGGGCCTTGAGCGACTCCTTCGCGTCGGCGATGACCTTCGGGATGTACGTAATCCGCTTGGCAGCGTTCGCCGTGTTCCGCTCCTTCGGCAGCGTCGATTGCGTGAACAGCGAGAACACGCTGTCCGAGACGTACTCGCCGAACACCCGCGGGTCGTTCGCGAAGCGAGAATCGTGTTCCGCCTGCCAGAGCGAATACTTCAGCGCGTGCGTCCAGATTTCGAGGTCGATCTGAGCCGATCGCGTCAGCTTTTTGGCGTCGATCTTCGCCGCGAGGTCGGTGAGGAGCTTTTTCGTGCGATCCACGTCCTCGGACCGTGCCCGTGGCGAGAGGTCGTCGAGGCGGTCGTCGTACTCGTGGTTGCCCTGCGAAGTCGCGAACGCGGGGTGGCGGTGAAACTCGTCGGTGAGATACGCCTGAAAGGCGGCGGCGAGTTTTGCGTCTTCGCCGGTCGGGTCGGCGGTTGGCATGAGCGGCACCGTGAGCAACAGCAGCGGCAGCATAAGTTCCCTTGTCGTTACTTGAACATCGCGGCCCCACCCTTGGGGCTGGGGACGACTTGCGTCTCGTCGAGCTTCGGAGTTTTCTTGTACGGATTGTAGAGCGGGTCGCCGACGAGGACGGTCATCCAACTCGTGAAATAGACCGTCCGGGCGTACGCCTCGACGAGCGTGTACTTGCCGGTCGCGAGGAAGCCGAAGAACTCGGCCGGCTTGGGGAAGCCGATGGTGTACGGCTCCGCGACGGGGCCGAGAGTCGCGGCCACGCCGGCTTTCAGCAGGTTCGGACACCACACCTTCGAATCTGGTTTCCGCAGCGTCACGGCCTCGCTACTCGCGAGGTGCCACGCGATGGCTCCTTTCACGAACCGGCAGCACGGCTGGTAGTTGCCGTGCGCGTACCACCCGGCGTACAGGGCCGCGTCCGGGCAACTGTCGGCCGCGAAGGTTTCGTTCTTGTTGTCGAGCGTCACGTCGAACTTCGCCGACTGAAAGAGAGCGGCCATCTCCCGGAAGGATTCGTCGTAGCCGCCGTAACCGAGGCTGTCGCCCGGCTTCTTCGGGTCGAAACCGATCCCGCGGGCGTCGACGTAGACCTTGCCGGTCAACCCAACGGCTTCCACCTCCACCGCGTCGTCGATCAGCCGTTTCGCGATTTCCGGTGTGGGTCCGTCGAGGCGGCACGTCATTAACACGGGCGGTAGCTTTGCCTTCTGATCCACGGGGAACTGCCAGTGAAGGGGGTTCGGCTGCCACCGGACGAGGCGATACTCTTTCTGCCACAGCAGCATGAGCTCGCTGTCGAAGGCCGCCTCGCTTTGCTTGTGCGAGAGGGCCGCCTGCTTCTCTTCGAGCCGCTTCAAGTTGGCCCGCGCGGCTGTCAGTTCGACGGCATCCTTCTTCTCGGCCTTCTCCAACGCGGCGAGGTCGTCTTTCGCTTGCTGAAGTTTCGGCTTCAGTGTTTCGAGTTCTTGCTTCTCGTCCCGTGTCGGCTCTTGGCCGCCGACGCGGAGGGGGATTCCGTAAGTCGCGAGCAGACACTTCACCTTGTCCTTCCGCTCGCCGAGGGCTTCTCGCAAAACGGGGAGGACGAGCCGGTCGTACTCGGCACGACTGATGTCCTCGCCCGTTGGCAGATTCAACTCGACGACGTTCTCCTTCGGCACGCCGCGCTTTGCGACGTAGTGATCGGCGACCTCTCGCGACGCCGCGACCTTGCGGTTGACGAGGACGACGATCTCGGCGGGTTCGAGCGCGCGGGTGGTGGCAAGGAAGAGTACGGTGGCAAAGAGGGCCAGCAGCGGTCGCGTCATGGGGTCACAGCGAGTAGCGTTGGAAAAAGTCCCAGATACGGCGGTTCGCGTCGAGGCGGTCGGAGGGCGGGCCGCCGATGCGGCGGTTGAATTGCCCCTCGCCGCCGGGCCAGTGGTGGCCGAGACCGTCAACTGTAATCGACCGGAACTCGACGGGGCCAGGGAAAACCTCTTCGCGTATGCCGGCCGCGTCAACATCGAGGACCGACGCCGTTGAACACGAGTTAACCGCCGCCCATCGTTCGAGCGTACGGACGACTGGCGGCCGTTGAATCAGTTTGTTCCCCCACGGCAGTTCGACCGTTCCGCCGCGGTACGGCAAGAGCGGGTCTTGGGAGCCGATGATGTAGAGCGTGGGCACCGGCTTCGATATGACTTGCGGGGGGACCCAACAGTGCCCGGCCACCGGGGCGATGGCCGCTACAAGATCTGGCCGCTCCGCGGCGAACCGGAACGTCATCCCCGCGCCGTTCGAGAACCCCGTCAGGGAGATTCTTCGCGGGTCTGCCCCCGTGCGATTGATCGCGTCGGTGAACACGTGGGTCAGGAAATCCACGTCGTCGGCGTCCGTCTGGAGTTCGGCGTTTGCCGCTGGTGAGCCGTCGTTCCACCGGGGTGGGTTGGTCAAGAACTTGGGCGGTTGATCGGGCCGCGGCCGCAACGCCTCGGGCACGACCAGCACGAAACCTTGCTCGGCCGCGAACGCCGGGAGCTTCGTCTCATGAGCCGTCCACTCGGCCGTGCCGCCCGTGCCAGGCAGGAAGACGACTACCGCCGGCGCTTCGACGACGGCGGGCGGGCGGAAGATCAGGTAACGGCGGTTCTGCCTGCGGTGGTCGAAAGAGATTTGTTCCACGTCAGTTCGACCCGTTCCGATCGGGGTATCGCGGGTACAGTTTCCGCCGATGTTTCTGGGCGTACATGGCGCTGTCCGCCTTCTGGTAAGCGGTCTTCGTGTCGTCACCGTCGGCGAACGTGGCGGTGCCCCACGCCACAACGAGGTTATACGGCTGGGGTAGGCCGGGCAACCGCTGGCTGAGTAACTCGGAATCGATCGCGGAGAGCCGCGATTCCATTTCCTCCGCGTGGCCGCCGGGCATCACCACGATGAACTCGTCGCCGCCGATGCGGAAGATCGGATCTGTGACGCGGAACTTTCCGACCAACGCTCGCGAAACGAGCTTCAAGGCCGCATCGCCGGCGGCGTGCAGGTAGTTGTCGTTGAGTTGCTTCAGATCGTTCAAGTCGATGACCGCCAAGCACCCCGCCCCGCTCTCGTGTCCGCGGCCCGCGACCCACTCTTCGTACGCACGGCGATTGAGCAACCCGGTCAGACCGTCCGTGCGGGCGACCTTCTCAAGTTCCGCCTGGGCTTCCGCGAGCATTTGGTTGTTCGCGTGCATTTGATCGCGGATCCGCTCGCAGGCGAGGATGACTAGCCCCAGGACCATCAACAACTCTGCCAGTGAGTCGAAGATTACGGCCAACCAATGGACCTGCAACTCGACGTCGCCGGCGTCCCGCGTGCGGAACAGAATCAACCCGTGGAGTGTCATGAGGCCGACCACCGCCCACAGCCCGACCCGCACGATCGGCATGCCGAGGGAAGGGCGGGGCGGCGGGGTGCGGAAGTGGGTCGCCGAGTGCGCCGCCGCGAACAGCATGGCCATGCCGAAGAAGTGGTAAGGCACGGCGTAGCGGAAACTGGGCACGACCCATGGGGCGACTACACCGAACATAAAAAAGGGGGCGAGTCGCCAGAGGTCGTGGAAGTCGAACGCCATGCCGACGGTGTACTCGCGGAGGCCGGACCAGAGCAGGAAGACGGTGACGTAACTGCCCAAACAGTACGCCATGAAACAACCGCGGTTGTACCAACTCGAGGTGTCGGTTTGAAACGTGAACGACAGGCAGGCGAGAGCCAGGACAAAGGCGACTGACGAGGCGGCCCACGATGTCAAGAAACGAACCTGCATCGCCCGGCCGAGTTGCCACAAGAAAAATGCAACCAGGCCCGTACCAATTGTTTGAACTGCAATGGCACCGAGGACGAACCCCATAAAGCCAATTCACAACAAAGCTCGGCATCCATGACGGGATTCCCCACCCTAGTATACCCTAGTTGATGGGTGAAGATGGGTAATTTATCGGTTGTACGGTCTTTTTATGGTTCTGCTGCTGTCACGCTCCATACAACTCGCCGACGTGCGTGGCGGACTCCCGGGCGGTCAGCCATTCCGTGATCTCCCCGGTTTCGCGAATCACCGATTCGACCTGCTGACGGTCTTGCAGCACGTTCGCGGCCGACTCCTTCGGAACCGACTGATAGGCGCGGAGGTACTCGGCCTCCAACCGCCCCCGCAGTTTCCGTTCGAACTCGCCACGAATAGCCGGCCAGCGGACGGGGAAGACGAGCGACACGAGGACGTGTAAGAGGATCAACGTGCCGAGCGTGACGAAGAATGGCAGCAAGACGTGGAAGAACGACGGCGTGAAGTCCTCGACAAAGAACCGCCATAGCAGGACGAAGATGGTGGCGATCAGAACCCCTTCCGGCAAGTAGTTGGCGAGGGTTCGCACGGCGGCCTGGAGGTACGCCATCCCGCCCGTCGGAGTTGTGAACTCGCGCTCCACTTCGGTCAAGCTGTCCACGACGGCCCGCGTGAATCGCTCGTCCCAGTCCATCTTCGAGACCTGAGCCGTCGGCTCGTTCAGCAGGTTCACGGGGAAGCCTTGCTGGTCGGCGTCTACCAGGAGCTTGTTCACGAGCGCGAGGCCACGTTGGTCCAGAACTCGGTCGCCGGCCGAGCGGGCGCACCCGTGGGCGAATTCCGTCAGGTCGATGTCTTCCGGTGGGCCGGGTTGCGAACCGCCAGCCAACGGAAGGCGACTGCGTATCGGCCGCCAGGCGTGCGACATCGTCGTCAGCCGCAGGTACGCCGCCATGATGCCGCGGAAACGGTGTTGGCCGCGGACGTTGAACTGTTGTTCGATTTCGGTTCGGTGCGGGTCGAGCGACGCGACGAGAACCTCGGTCGAGACGCCGGCCTCGTCTGTCAGGTGGCCGGACCACGACGCGGAAACCTTCTCTGCCTCGGCCGTCAAATCGGGCGGGAGCACGGCTTCCGCCGCGGTCGCAACGTGGTCGAGCAACAGGCCGACGCCCCGGGCCTTAACTGCTTCGATCTCCAACCGCGTCAGTCCGAGTTCCAGCCACTCCTTCAGTTCCGCGAACTGTTCGCCGTCCAGTTTCCCCGCCGTCGGAGTCGCCCCCTCCACCCACCGATCGGCACTGGTGCGGAAGAATCGCGGGTTCATGAACCCCTCGGCTTTCAGGTCCGCGAGCCAGTCCTCGTCGGGGCGAACGCCGGACTTGAACGACTGGAGGCAGCGGTCCCACTTGTTCAGGATGAACGCGAACCCGCGTCGTTGCCGTTGCTGCTTGAGGAGTTCCAGTGTGAACTGGTCGTGGTACTTTTCCTGCGACCCGACGTAGAGCACCACGTCGGCGACCGGCAACAGCGACAGGAGTTTGCGACCGTTCTCCTCGTCGTTGCTGTCCACGTCCGGCGTGTCCACGATGACCTTGTGGGCCAGGCTCTCGCGGTCGTGGCGGATCAGTCGGCAGTGCCGCAGGGAGGGGTCGAGTTTGTCGGGGTTGACCGAGTTGTGGAAGTACACCACCGGGTCGCGTGTTGTGGGCCGAGTCGGGGACGCCTGGGCCACGGCCGCCCCGGCGAGGGCGTTCATCAGCGTGGACTTGCCGACGCCGGTGCCGCCCATGAGCATGACGACGAGCAGCGGGTGGTCCACGTCGAGGGCGTCGGCCTTCCGCTTCAGGTCGTCCGTCAGCCCTTCGGTTTCGGCCCGCCGGACGACCGGCACGGGGTAGAAGTGTTGGCCGTCCAGCCACGCGCGGAGCCGCCTCTCCAGGCCGCGGAGGAGCGGGGCCAGCGTACGAAGGAACGGGGCGTCGGAGGGCGTCTGACTCATGCGGGGTTCGCCGGTGGTGTCGCGGTTGTCAGGGCGGCCAGTTCGCGAACGGCCTCGGGCACACGGCGGAGGGCGAGCTGCAATCGCTCGACCGAACTGCCGCCACTCGCGGGCAGATCTTCCAGCCACCGGGCCATCGGCTTCGTGACGACCTCGCTCAACAAGGCTTCGCGCTTGGCCCGCGCGGACGACCGTGCCGCATCGACTCTCAGTCGGATGGCGAGCTCCGCCGCCGTGTGGCCGACCGCCGCCGCGACCGGCAGCAAGAGCAGGTGGTACCACTCCGGCGGCCACGTCAGCCAGAGCGCCGTGACCACCGCCGCCACGTCGACGCCGAGCATGCCGAACCGCAATGCCCCGAGCGTGCCGGGGTGGGCTTGAAGGCTTTCCGTCAGCGACCGGCCGGCTTGTTCGAGTTCGTCGCCCTCCTTGAGTTCGAACTGCCGGGCGACCACCTGGAAGCGGTCCATCGCCTGTTGCTTCAAGCCCGAATCGAACGACCGGGCGACTTCCTTCCAGATGCTGTGCGTGCCGGTGCGGCGGAGGCTCTCGGCCTGAATCGCCTCAATCCAGCCGGTCATGGCGTTCGTCAGCACCGTCTGTTCCGGGAGGTTCGGCACCTCAACCGGCCCGCCGAGCTTGACCACGAAATCGCGGGCGTAGGTGAAGGGCGTGCGGAGGATCGCGAAGGCCTGGTCGGCGTAGCGAGCGGGACCGGGGAGCCGGAGCATGTCGATGAGTTGTTGCCGCGTGCGGTCGAACCGGCGGAACGGTTCGCCGACGAGGTATTCCTTGCGGTAACGCTCCTCGAAGGTCCGCCGCCCGCCCGCCACGGTCGCGCTCCAGGCTTCCAGTTCCGTCAAGTCCTTCCGCGCGACCTCCAACAATCCCGCGGCCGAGGTTTCGAGGTACTTCACGGCGTTCCGCACGGTGCGCTCGCGGACTTCTTTTGGCGACGGGCAGAGGGCCAGGATTTGGTTCAGCAGCGGCACGCGGTACTTGGCCCCCGCCTTGCCGGGGTCGGTCCGCTCGGCCTCGTTCAAGAACGGAATGACGACGACCGGGATGGGCGGAATCTCCGCCTGGCCGTTGATTCGCGGCAGCACCTCCTGCCGGAAGTGCGCGACCAGCGAAGGCGCGTCGGCCTCCTTCATCTTCGTCAGCACGACGACCACGGCCTTGCCCGCTTCCACGAGCATCTGCAAGAACTGCGTCGGAACCTTGTCGTTGTACCGCTCGTCCGAGGCGACGTAGACGATCACGTCCGCGAGGGCCGAGACCTCGATGAGCCGCGTGACGTACCCTTGCGACGCCCACGTCGTCATGTCCGGGCAGTCCCAGATGACGAAGTCGGTGAGCGGGTCCGCGGCCTCCGACGGCGAGACGCGGTGGATCTGGTAAACGTCCTCGTCCCGGTTCGACGGGCTTTTCTCCGTGATCTTCCGCAGTGGCCCGAGGAAGCCGAGGTACGACGGCCACGCCAGAGTCTGGGCCGCTGAGACGTAGGCCGTGGGGTGACGGGTGTAGCCGGCCTGCGGGTTCGCCTCGGCCACGACGCCGCCGGCGAGGAAGTTCGAGACGGTACTCTTGCCGGAACCCGCGCCGCCGACGACGGCGATGTGCAACGGTGGGACCGGCTGGCGCTCGATTGCGCCGCTCACGACGTTCCGCGTCAGCGCGGCGGCGAGCCGCAGGTGGCCGGCGTGCCGGGCGAGGTCGGGCTGCTTGCGGCAGTGCTCTTCCAGCCAGTCGTAATCCGCGACGAGTTGAGCGAGTCTCGTCCGCGGGCTGTCGGGTTCGGTCATGATCGCATTTCAGCAACAGGGGAGAGGGCGGCCAACCTCATTTCACGAAGACTCACGACCGAAACGCCGGCTTCGCCTGCAAATCCGGCCGGCGAGCGAGGGCGAAGGCATCTTTCGGGACGCATGTCGGGCGGTCGAAGATCAACTCCGTCACGAGTTGGGCCGTGCCGAGGGATAACTGAATTCCCGCGCGCGAATGGCCGGTCGCCGCGAGGACATTGTCATGGCCGGGCACGCGGCCGATGAACGGCATCCCATCCGGGCTGCCCGGTCGCAGCCCGGCCCAACTCGCTTCGACTTTCGCGTTGGCGAGTGCCGGGACGATCGTGCGAGCGAAGGCGTGAAGGTTCGCGAGTCCTACTTCGGTGGTTCGCTTCTCGAACCCCGCTTCCGGCTCCTCCGTCGAGCCGACGAGGATACGGCCGTCGCCCCGTGGGACGAGGTATCGCTTGTCGTCGATCAGCGTTCGGCGGAGCAGGGCGGCCTCGGTTTTCAGCAGCAAGATCTGCCCGCGAATGGGGCGGACTGTTGGCCGGCAGTTCAGATCGTTCAGGTGGCGCTCGCTCCACGGTCCGGCGGCCAACAGAAAGCGGTCGGCCGTGACGCGGTTTCCGGACGCGAGTTGCACCCCGCGCACGCGGCCGTTTTCGACGCACCAGCCTTCGACCCCGGTGTGCGGGCTCAGTGCGATGCCGAGGTCGCGAGCGTGTGCGATCAACGCCCGAAGGTGCCAGGGGTTGCGGACCTGACCCATGCCGGACAAGTGATAACACGTCGAGTGCGGGGGAGAAAGACCCGGCTCTTCGTCCCGCAAGCGGGGGCCGTCCCATCGTTCGAACGCAACCCCTTCGGCCCGCCAGAGTTCGACCGCGTACTCGTCCGCCGGCGTCAGGAATTCCAGCCCGCCGTTGATGCGGTAGCCGTTGTCGATGCCGGTCGCGTTGGCCAACTCTGCGGAGACATCCGGCAGAGTCGCGGAACCGATGGCCCGCAGTTTGTCGAGTGGCGTGGCGGCGCGGTCCGGGTTGCCCGGCGGGATAATTCCCGCCCCGGCCCAGGACGCCTCGCGGCCGAGGTCTCCGCGGTCGTAGACGGCCACCGTCGCGCCGGCTTCCCGCAGGCGGATCGCGCACGTCAGGCCGATTATGCCGCCGCCGATGACCAGAATGTCGGGGCCGTTCGCCATACGTGCGTTATACGAGTCCGGTCGCGCACCCGGCACACTCGGGCGGTCGTAGAATGTCCGCTGATACCGCCGGCTGTGAACCTGGGTCGCCAACCGGGTGTCCTGCCGCTATGCTCGCGACGAAGAACCAACCGAAAATGGATTCGCACACGCTCGACCTGTTGGAGTTCGACAAGGTCCGCGACTTGCTCGCCGGGTACGCCGCGTCCTCGCTGGGCCGCGACCTGGCAAAGCAACTCGAACCGGGCACGATCGCCGAGAAGATTCGCGGCGAACTCGCGCTCGTTTCCGAGATGGTCGAAGCGTTGATCGACGGGCAAGCACCCCCGTTCAGCGGGTTGCACGACGTGCGCCTCCTCGTCCGCCGGGCCGCGATTGGGACGGCGCTGACGGCCGAGCAACTGCTCGAAGTGGGGGAGACGCTCAATGTCACCGGCGCGATGTACCGTTACCGGGCGAAACTGAACGAACGGCACGGCGGGCTGATCGACCTGCTCACGGCGGTCGAAGATCACGGGGCGGTGGCCAAGACGATCAGCGGGTGTATCGACGGTCGCGCTCACGTTCTCGACATGGCCAGTCGGGAACTCGGCGTCGTTCGGCAGAAGTTGTTTGAACTCGAAGAGAAGGTAAAGGCCGAGGTGCGGCGGTTGCTCCGCGACCCGGAGTTGCGGAAGATTCTGAGCTATCCGAACGCCACGGTCAACGGCGACCACTACGTTTTGCCCGTCGCCGTCAACCACCGGCACAAAGTCGAGGGGATTATTCACCGCGTCAGCGGCACCGGCGAGACGGTGTTCGTCGAACCGGCGTCGATTGCCCGACTGAGTGCCGAGCGCATCACGCTGAAGGCCGAGGAAGACCGCGAGGTGAAACGCATCCTCCGGCGGCTCAGTCAGGAAGTCGGCCGCGTGTCGAAACCGCTCTGCTATTCGCTCGAAATCCTCGCCAAGCTCGACCTGATTACCGCGAAGGCCCGCTACAGCCGCGACTTCAGCATGTTCGCCCCGCTCATCAACGATGACGGCAAACTCTGGCTCCGCAACGCCCGCCACCCGGTCCTCGAAAACATCTTCCGCAACGAATCCCGCCCCGACGGCACCCCACCCCGCAAAGTCGTGCCCCTCGACCTCCGCCTCGGCCTCGGCTTCAACCTGCTCATCATCACCGGCCCGAACACCGGCGGCAAAACCGTTACCCTGAAAACCACCGGCCTGCTCTGCCTCATGGCCCAATGTGGGATGCACGTCCCGGCCGGCGAGGGGAGCACGGTGCCCATCTTCCGGCAGATACTCTCCGACATCGGCGACGAACAGAGCCTCGAACAGTCCCTCAGCACGTTCAGTTCGCACATCTCGCGGATCGCCAAAGTCTTCGAACTCGCCGACGACCGCAGCCTCATCCTCCTCGACGAACTCGGGGCCGGCACCGACCCGGTCGAAGGGGCCGCACTCGGGCGGGCCATCCTCGACCAACTCGACAGCATCAGCGCGCGGGCCATCGTGACGACCCACCTCGGGGATCTGAAAACCTACGCCTTCAACAACGAGCGGGCCGAGAACGGGGCCGTCGAGTTCGACGATGAGACGCTCCGGCCGACCTACAAGTTGCACATCGGTCAGTACGGGATGAGCAACGCCCTGAAGATCGCCCGGCGGTTGAAGTTGCCGAAGGAGTTGCTGAAGCGGGCGCACCGCTACCTGAAGCGGCGGAAGGGGAAGACCGGCGAACTCGCCCGCCTTCAGGAACTGCGGGCCGAGGCGGAGAAGGCGAAACTCGACGCGCTCGCCGCTCAACACGAGGCGGACCAGCAGAAGGCCGAGTACGAGCGCAAGGCAACGGCTCTCGAACGCGAACAGCAAGAGGCCGAGGCGCTGAACGCCCAGCGCGAGCGGCTGAAGGCGAACGACCGGGTTCACGTGTCTCGGTTCGACGCCGTTGGTAAGGTCGTGCGGGTGGACGCGAAGAAGCAGATCATCACGGTCACACTCGGCCTCGGTCAGTGGGAAGTGCCGTTCGCGGAAGTCACGCCCGTCGCCGACTGATCCTTCGCCAAGCCGATCCATTCGGGTTTCACGACCGCCAGGTACGCGAGCAGAACCCCGGTTCCGATGCTCTCCACGGCAATCACCGGCAGGTGGAACAGCACCACGGTGATCGCCGCCGCCTTTCCGCCTTCGGCCATGCCGAACACAACGACGAATCCATTGCCAAGAACTGTGGCCGTGCTGACGAGACCGCCGAGGATCGCGCCGGCGGGGAAGGTCAGTCTCGGTTTTCGGGCCAGCATGGGCCGCAACAGTCGGTAAAGGGCGAACCCGCCGAGGGCCGGCAGGCCGATGACGGTGGTGTTGATGCCGAGGCTGTTGAACCCGCCGTGTGCGAACAGGAACGCCTGAAATGTTAGAGCGATGAAGATCGCGATGCCGACGAACCGGCCGAGCAATATCCCCGCGATGGCATTCAGCAGCAGGTGAACGCTTCCGACCGGAATGGGGACGTGAAGCTGCGACGCGACGAACAGTGCGGCCGTCAGCAGGCCGATTCGCGGCACCTGATCTTCCGAAACACGCGGCAACCCGACGCCGACGAGGCCGACCGCCGCGACCCACCCGACTGCCAGCCAGGAACCCGCGAGAACGCCGTCGGGAAGGTGGACCGCGAACACCACTATTTGCCGGGGAGTTTGCCGTTCGGCGTCATCTTATCGATGACCGTCGGCAAGTATTTCGAGAGTTCCTTAGCCAGGTCGGAAACTGAGAGCCCGGTTTTCTGGGACATTTCCTGCATCTTCTCCGCTCCGACGCCGGCCTGAACTTCCTCCGGGCTGATGGCCTGATTCTTCCCCGCACCGACCCACGAGTTGAAGATGTTGCCGAGGCCCTTCTCCTGGAACTGCTTCATCAACGAACCGAGAGGACTGTCATCGGAGCCGCCGTCGCCGGACTTGCCGAGGAGTTTCTCCTGAATCGCGGCCATGATTTTTTGCTTCATCCCCGCGCTGAAAAAGCTGAGAATAAACTCGAACACCTTGAACATGGCCGGCGTCTCCGGTGCGAATGATGGTGGACCCGTGGCGGTCGCAGGCGTTGTACGAAAAACTCCGGGGGCGAACATGACCGCGTGCCGATACGGTTGCCTCGTGCTGCTGATGACCGTCGGCAGTGCTGCCGCGGCGGACCCGGTGCGCGTGACGAAAGACGGTTCGTTCAAGCAGCACTTGCAGTGGTCGCCGGACGGGAAGCGGTTTTTGCTCACCCGCATCCACGAAGGGAAGATGGCCCTCTGGACGATGGCCGCCGACGGCACCGACCTGACCCGCCTCCTGCCGGTCCACGCGATGCCGCACTTCGACGGCAGTTGGTCGGCCGACAGCAAGCGAATCGTTTACGTCTACGACACTTTGCAGAACACGGACGGCAAGCTCCAAATCAATGTGTGTGCCGCCGACGGCTCGGACGACAAGGTCGTTGTGCCGCACAAGGCGTTCGAAGAGTCGCCCCGATTCTCGCCGGACGGCAAGCAGGTGGCGTGGGTCAGCACGCGGGACGGCAACCCGGAGATTTACACGGTCAACGCGGACGGGAAGGGGATCAAGCGGCTCACGAGCGAAGTCGCCTACGACCTGCAACCCGCGTGGTCGCCCGACGGCAAGCGGATCGCGTTCAGCAGTGCGCGGAACGGGCGGCAGAAGATTTACACGATGAAGCCCGACGGCAGTGACCTGAAGCGGTTGACCGAGGGCGATCACCTCGACTCGTGGCCGGTCTGGTCGCCGGACGGGAAGCGGATTGCGTTCGTCTCCAACCGTGCCGGCAACTACGACATTTGGCTGATGAAGGCGGACGGCAAGGACGCGCGAAACCTGACTGACCACGAAGCCCAGGACACTTCTCCGACGTGGTCGCCGGACGGGAAGCGGCTCGCGTTCATCTCGACCCGCGACGGTGGCAGTGACGTTTACGTCCTGACGCCGCCCGAGTAGCGACCGTCAATCGACCTCCGGGGCGAGTAACGCCGGACTCGTGATGTCTGCCGTCTTGTACCGCTCCACGAGGCGTTTGTAGTACGGACTGCGGGCGTCTCTCCGCCGCAGAGACTCCATCACCTTCAGGGCCGCCTCGCGGTCGTTCCGGCGGAAGTGAACCTCGGCCAACACCTCCTGGTGCCATTTCACGGCTGGGGCGAGTTTGACCGCCCGTTGGGCCGATCGCAGGGCGGCGTCGAGTTCCCGGCGACACCCGGCCGCGGCTTGCGCGGCGGTGGCGTGCGACCAGGCACTGTCGGGGTTTTCGCGGATTAGCTTTTGAAGGGCCGCCCAAGTGATCTGGAACAGGGCGTCGGCTTCCGTGGCGTGCTTCAGCCGGTCGAATTCGGGGACGATGCCGGTCAGGAATTCGGTGTGGGCCGGCAAGAGTTGGAGCACTTCTTTCGACGCCGCGAACGCTCCCGCCACGTTGCCGGCCGCCAGAGTCACCCGGGCGCGATAAGCGCGGATGTTCGCCGGCACGCGGATGTACCCGCCGCCGTCGCAGAAGACGATGTTCGGCGTCAGGAGCAGGAAGTGAAGGTTCCGCTCGGTGGCCACGGCGGCGGTCTCGTAGTCCCCGAGGACTTCGGCGGATCGCGAGAGTTGGTTCCAGACGTTGCCGCGGTACGGGGACCAGAACCAGACGCACTTCCGCGTCCATTCACTTTCCGTCTTCACATCGGCTAACTCACCGCGTTCCGTCAGTTCGTGCAGGAACCGGCCGCGCACTTGCGCGTCACCGAGCGTGATCGTGTGAGACAGTTTGATCCGCCGGTCGCCTTCGACACTGTCACCGCTCGCCCGCAAACTCTTGCCGGAGAGATAGAGCAGGATCGGGTTGTTCGGGTACTGCCGCCACCCTTGCTCGAAGACTTTGGCCGCCTCTGCGGGCTTGCCGCGCTCGGCCAGGAGGTCGCCGAGGTCGAGCCAGACCTTGAAGCTCTCGTTGGTGTCGTACATCCACGACCGCGGGCCTTTGTCCGGGTTGGCCGAAGACAGTTCGCGAATGAACGCCGCACTCCGCAACTTGTCGGCTTCGTCGAATCCCCACTCCCGCACGGCCTTCCGCATCTCGCCCTCAACGCGGTCGAGATCGCCCGCCAACCGGGCCGTCGCCGCCCGCGCGCGGTGACCGCGGACGCGGTCGATGATCGAACCTTCTGGCTTTCGGTTCTCGTTGGCACCAAGCCAGTTGTCCAGGAGCTGATTCGCCGTCTTCAAACGATCGGGGCTGCCGGTCCCGGCCAGGAGTTCGCGGACTCGCCGCATCGTCTCGCCCGAGTCGCCCTCGCGGTGTTCGCCGCTGTGGCGGAACGCCTTCCACCACCCCTTTGCCGCTTCCGCATCCTCGTCGAACAGCAGTTCGTAGGGATCGGGGAGTGCGTTGTAGATGGCGTCCTCGCTCCGGCGTTCGAGATGCGCGACGAACTTTCCGGCGTGTTCGGCCGACAGGTCGTAGTGGCCGGACCGCAGCGACGCCCGGAGGAATTCGCGCATCAGATACGTGTTGCGATGCTGCACCTGCTCGCCGATCTGGTTGAAGAGTTGGACCGAGTCGTCCTTCCGGCCGAGCTGCGCCAGGATGCGGGCGCGGCGCATGTCGTAGTAGAGGCGTGGCTGAAAGCTCTCGTCTTCGCCTTCGGTCGGTTTCGAAGCGGCTCCATCGCCGAGGAGGCCGAGGACTTCGGGAAACAGCAACCTTTCCGCCATGACGTCCGCGAGCATACGCGGCCCCGCGTTTTTTTCTCGCAGAATGGCAGTGGCATCGAGCGGGCGTTCGTTGAGGAACAGGGCAATGCCGACTTCGACCGCCGACTCGTCGCCGTTGGTAGCCGCCTTCTTGAGTTCGGCCGTCAATTCCGAGACCTTGTCTTTGTTTCGCGCCCGCCGTGCCCGAAACAGTTGCAAGCCGGGGTTCGGCAGGTCGTTGGTGTCGCCCAGACCGATCAACGAATCCCATTCCCCGAGGTCTTCCAGGAACGATGCCAGGAAGCGCGGGGGCAGTTTGTCCTGGGGCTGACCGCGAAGGCGTTTGCGCGCGGCCGCACTTTGCCCGTTCAGGTGGAGAAGCACTGCGAGTGCACCTTCGGCTGCGTGTGCTTGAGAGTTGCTTCCACCGGCCGCCTTCTCCAACGCCCGAATCGCCTCCGGTGAACGGCCGTGCTGCTCCACGAAGACGGCGTAGTCGAGCCACGCTTCCAGGTTCGGGCCGAGTGTCCCCAACTCCAGAGCCTGTTCGGCCAGTTTGAGTTTGCAGTCGAACAGCAGCGGTGGGACCGCGTCGCGGGTGGCAGAGAGCAATCCCTCGAAAAGTGCTTCCCGCAAAGGCGGTTCGAACTCGTGGGACAGGATGAGCCGAAGTGTCCGCAAGCCGCGCTCGTCGTGGTGGGCGAGGGCGGTAATCGCGGCTTTCTGCCGCTGCGGATCGTCCGACCGGAACTCCTTGATCTGCTTCAGCACGTCCACGGGCGTGTCGGGGAAGATGCCCCAGTTGAATTTCTCGAGGATGTCGCTGGCGCGCTGAGCGATTTCCGGGTCGTCGCTCTTCGTCGCGGCTTCCACGGCGGTGCGGGCTGGCTCGCCGAGCTTCCAGAGGTCGCGCGACGCGCGGTCGCGGACTGCGAAGACCGGGCTGCCGAGGTCGCGAACGAGTTGCTCGGCGTCCGGCTTCTTCTCGACGGCCTTCGGCGGGTCGGCGGCCAACAGGTAAATGAGGGGACTAATCAGGACGACGGCGAGTACGAGAAAATGGAATCGTCGCACGGTTCAACTCCCACGCCGAGGATCGAGCCAGGAGAGTCATTCCCGACTGTACCACAGAACGCGGGGCGAACGGCAGGTCGATTTTCAACGCTAACGCAAGGCCCACAGAAACCAGATCGTCAGCCCGAAGAGCAGGCGGCAGCCCATCTGAATCGAAACCCACCACATGGCCCAACTCAGTGTTTGGCCGAGTTCGGTCAGGCCGCGCTTCACCTCGTCGTTGACGCGCTGATCGGGGTCGATCTTGCCGAACGTCAGCACGCGGATGGCCCGTGCCCGCCGACTGCCCGCCCACTTTTCGGCGTAATCGAAGTATTTCTCGGTTTCGCCCCGGTCGAACCGCCCGACGACGAGAAGGAAATAGGCGTCCACGGCCAGCATTGGCCCGAGGGTGAGCACGAAGGGAATCAGTTGCCACCACGGCTCGGGAAGTTCGCTGACCAGGATTCGCGCCTGCGGCCAGATGCCGCGGGAGGCGATCATCTGCACCACCATCAGGGTCAAGACCAGCACGGCCGGCCGGAGCGTGGGCCAGTTGAGAAGGGCGTTTTTGTTGCCCGCCATCCGTTCGAGTAATTTTGGCCACCGGCCCCGCACGGCCACGAGAATGAAGAACGTGTCGCGGTAGACCGTCCATCGGCGCATGAGTCCGAGGACGAGCATGGCCGCGAGGTAGAAGTCGAAGACGCGAATGAGGTTCGCGGATGCCAGAGTCATTCAAGGGTTTACCGGGCAGTCCGAGGGGCGGGAAATGGAATCCTCAATCGCGCGTATCGACAATGTCACACTAGCGGGTTCAGAAAATCTCGCGGAACTGTTCCGGTTATCCCGTTTGAGCCGGCCGCTGTTTTTTTGATTTTGATTGAGGTTCAGTTGCTTTGTTCGGGTGTGAATCTTTAACGTAAATGAGTGGTTTCCGCAACGAACTGTCAACGCGGAAGAGGCCAAGCGCGAATTCTCATTGACACAAAATTCTCACCGGTTAGGTTAAAGTTACCGTCCATCCCCGAGGATTTGTGTGGGCAGCCGTAGGACGCCGCTTCCCTAGCTTGGCATTCCCAGCCCACCCCAACATGGCTGAGAGGATGCGTTCTGATGACAACGACCAATAGTATGAGCGTTCCGCCCGCCGAAATCCCTGCGCAGGCGGACGCCGGCTTCGCCAACGACCGACGCAAACGGAACATTCCGGTTGCGACGGACCGTCGACGGGCTAACAACGCCGCCGAGAAGCGGCGCACGAGCGAGCGCCGCCGGCTGATCGACCCGACCACCTGCGAGCGCGATTACAACGATGAAGAGACGATCTTCATGAAGGCGATGGACCGCTACAAGCGGGAGAACCGACGCCCGTTCCCGACGTGGAGCGAAGTGTTGGAAGTCCTCCGCGCGCTCGGCTACCGTAAGGTGGCCGAACCGACGGATCTACCCGGTGCAAAGCGACCCGAACAGGCACCCGTTGCCGCCGATTGACAACCTCGCATTGTCCGGGCGCATCCACTGGCAGTAGAATACTCGCGTACTCATTCATCCTTAGTGGCACGGATGCCGGACAATGCGCGTATTTCTTTCGGCGGGCGAACCGAGCGGTGATTTGCACGGCTCGAATTTCGCCCGGGCGATTCAGGCCGTCTATCCGGGAATTGAACTCAGCGGCTTCGGCGGCGACAAAATGTCGGCCGCCGGAGTCGATTTGCATTTTCCCTTGGCCCAATTCTCGATCATGTGGTTCAGTCGGTCGATCATTCGATTACCGCGATATTTCAAACTCCTCGACGAAGCGGAGCGGTACTTCCGGCGGGAAAAGCCCGACGCGATCGTGATGATCGACTGTCCCGGTTTCCACTGGCACCTCGCCAAGCGGGCGAAGGCCATCGGCATCCCCGTCTACTACTTCGTCCCGCCACAACTCTGGGCGTGGGGCGGGTGGCGGACGCGCAAGATGCGCAAGAATTTCGACACGATCCTCACCGCGTTGCCGTTCGAGGACAAATGGTTCAAGCGAAAGGGCTTGAACACGTACTACATCGGCCACCCGTACTTCGACGAGTTGGATAAGCAACGGCCGGACATGAACTTCGTCCGGGAGCAGCGACAACCGAAGCAGCCCGTCGTGGCAATTCTTCCCGGCTCGCGCGGTCAAGAGGTGACGGGCAACATCCCGATCATGCTGGCGACGGCGAAGAAAATTCACGCCGCCCGGCCGGACACCCGTTTCCTCGTAGCGGCCTTCAACGAGCGGCAGGCGAATGCCGCGAAACACCTCCTGCAAGGTTGTGACCTTCCGCTCGACGTTCACATCGGCAAGACACCCGAAATCATCGAATCGGCTGACGTATGCCTAGCGGTCTCCGGGTCCGTTGGTCTGGAACTGATGTACCGTCAGAAGCCGAGTGTGATCGTTTACAAATACTCGCGCCTCGCCCGCATGGTCAGCAAGCAGTTCATCACCTGCCCGTACATCAGCCTCGTGAACTTGCTGGCCGAGGAAGAGATTTTCCCGGAGTTCCTAACGTACCGCGACGATTCGGCACCGATCGCGGATCGGCTGCTCCAATGGCTGAACGATCCCGTTGACTACGCCCGATCAGTCGCGAAGTTGGCGGCACTCCGCGAACGGGTCGCGATCCCGGGCGCGTGTCAGCGGGCCGCGGAGTTCGTCGTAGATCGAATCCAGTCGTCCTCGGTTGCGGAAGTGACAGCGGCCTGATTTTTGCGGGTTCGCTCTCGCGACAAGGCGACGGTTCCCCTTATCATCAATTCCACCGCCCTCGCGTGAGACCAGCCATGTCTGCACAGCCCTCGGAAGCCGTGCAAGATTACTTGAAGGCCATCCACAGCCTCGGCGGGGCGGACCACGTCATTAAGGCTGCCGACCTTGCGGCGTCGTTGGCGGTCAAGGCTCCGTCCGTGACGGGGATGCTGAAACGACTCGCGGAGGCCGGCTGGATTGCGTACACGCCCGGCGACGGGGCCATGTTGTCCGAAGCGGGCGTGAAGGAAGCCCGGCGGGTGATCCGCCGGCACCGTCTGATCGAATTGTTTCTCACGCAGGTTCTCGGCCTCGACTGGAGCGAAGTGGACGCCGAGGCCGAGGCCCTCGAACACGCGATTTCGCCCCGCTTGGAGCAGGCCATCGCCGACTACCTCGGCGAACCGCGGGAAGACCCGCACGGCCACCCAATTCCGACGTCCGCGGGTGAGCTTCACCGACGAATCTTGTACCGGTTGAATGAATTCCAAGCCGGGCAGACCGTTGTGGTGCGAGAAGCGCAGGACGACAACCCGCTGCGTCTTCGCCACTGGCGAGACCACGGCCTCGTCCCCGGCGCAGTCGTCGAAATCCTGAGTTATCAGCCCTTGGACGACATCTTCGAAGTGCAGATCGGCCCGCGGTTGCTCCGCCTCGGCAGTGAGGGGTTAGCGGGTCTTCGGGGTGAGGTCGTTGCCACTTCCTAGCGCATTTCGGCCCGAATTCACTTCTTCGCCACAACCCCGAACTTCGGAAATCCCGACGGTGATTCCCAAGAATCCTACATCGAATGTTTGCCCCCCGAAGTTGCGTGAATTAGTCTTTCCGCATCAGGGGAAGTTAACAACTTGGTTCGAATCGTCGGCCTGGGATGGTTATGGCGGTCGCCCTCACATTGTAAATGGGGTCATGAAAGTATGTTTCAAATCTTCGTCGGCTACGCCAGCGTTCTCGCCGTCGCAGCCCTGTACTATACTTGGCGCGACGGGTATACGCCCCGGCACCAACAGCGGTCGGCCGTCAATGAGCGCGTCGCGTACATGCTGTGGGTCGCCGCCAATCGGAACTCTTAGTCGTCTCGAATGAGATCGACCTCGCTTCAACCCAGAGCCGAACGGCCCTGGGTTTTTTTACGCCGTTGACCATTCCCACTCGGCCCGTTACGATCCTGGTAGACTCTCCTGTGGCGTTCGCCCCAGACTCGTATCATCTACGGTATGCTCACGAAACGCATCATTCCGTGCCTCGACGTCAAAGACGGTCGGGTGGTCAAGGGTATCCACTTCATCAGCCTCCGCGACGCCGGCGACCCGGTCGAAGTCGCACGGCGGTACGAACAGCAGGGGGCAGACGAGTTGGTGTTCCTCGACATTTCCGCGAGCCACGAGGGCCGTGCGATCTTGCTGGACATGGTGCGAAAGGTGGCCGAGCAGTTGTTCATGCCGTTCACGGTTGGTGGTGGCATCCGTACGCTGGAAGACGCCACGCAGCTCATTCAGGCGGGTGCGGAGAAGGTCAGCATCAATTCGGCGGCCGTGAAGAACCCCGCGATCGTGTCCGAAGTCTCCCGCAAGTTCGGCCGCTGCGCCACCGTAGTGAACATCGACCCTCGTCGCGTGACCCGCAACGGGCAAGAAGTTTGGGAAGTTCACATCAACGGCGGGCGGGTTCCGACCGGCCTCGACGCCGTCGCGTGGGCGAAGGAAGTCGAGCGTCTCGGGGCCGGCGAAATCGTGTTGACCTCGATGGACGCGGACGGCACGAAGAACGGGTATGACCTGCCGATGTTGAGAGCGGTGACGACCGCCGTGGGCATCCCCGTTGTCGCCAGCGGCGGGGCGGGCAGCCCGGAACACTTGCGGCAGGCGTTCGAGGTGGGGGCCGACGCCGCCCTCGCGGCGAGCATTTTCCACTACGATGAGTACTCGATCCCGGCGACGAAAGAGTATCTCGCGAAGCAGAACATTCCCGTCCGGTTGACTTCGCCGTTACGATATTAAATCAGCTATCTCACGAGGTGATTGATGTCCGAACAGCAACCTCATGCTGCGAAGCACGCCCCGAAACCTCCGGTCGCTGGCCCGGCGAAACCGGCGGCCGTCGCCCCCGCGAAACCCATCGCGGTCACGCCGGTCGCCGCGCCGCCGGCCGCCCCGATCGCCGGACAGGGTGCCGGGCAACCAAACGTCCCCCGAGCTGACCAACCCGGCATCATTCCCTTGGGTAGTGGGTATCACAACGAGCTTTTCCCGCTCTCGCCGAAGCCCGGCATCAAGGACGGGACGAGCAAGACCGGGCCGTACTACATCAACGAACTCGGCGGCCTGCGGATCGCCGAAGAGGTGCCGGGCGAGCCGAAGATCAATCAACTCTTCCGCACGGTGATGTTGCACGAAGGCTCCGACTTGCACTTGAAGTCCGGCCTGCCCGGCATGATGCGCCTGCGGAACGTCATCCAGCGGATGAACACGCCGCCGATCGGCAACGACCTGATGTGGAAGTTGTTCCAGGGCATCATGAACGACAAGGCCCACAAGCAGATGGACAACGACGGCGGGGCCGACTTCGCCCACGTCGTCGGCGACGACGAGTGCCGGTTCCGCGTGAACATGATGAAGCAGCGCGGCAAGCTGGCCATGGTCGCCCGCCGCGTAAACACGAGCATCCCGACGTTCGCGAACCTCGGCCTGCCGCCGAGTATCGAGAAGCTCTGCCACTACGACCAGGGGATGATCATCCTCGCCGGCGTGACCGGGTCGGGGAAGTCGACGACCATCGCGTCGATGTTGGAGTACATCAACCAGAACGAGGCGCTGCACATCCTGACGATCGAAGACCCGATCGAGTTCGTCTTCGTTGACAAGATGAGCGTCATGAACCAGCGGGAGGTGTACCTGGACGTGGTGGACTGGCACGTTGCCCTCAAGCACGCGGTGCGGGAAGACCCGGACATCATTCTCGTGGGCGAAATGCGGGACCAGGAGACGTTCGAGGCCGGCGTGCACGCGGCCGAAACGGGCCACGTGGTCTTCGGAACCATTCACGCCTCGACCGCGGCGAGTACGATCAGCCGGATTCTCGACCTGTTCCCGCCGACCCAGCACCACGCCGTCCGGCAGTCGCTGGCCTTCAACCTCAAGGCGGTCGTCGCGCAAAAGCTCGTACCGGCCCTCAAGAAGTCGCGGACGCCGACGAACGAGATCATGATTATGAACCCGACGATCCGCGACCTGATCTTGAAGAGCAAGGACGACAAGATCCTCGACGCCATCCGCATCGGCTTCCAGGAAGGGATGGTCGACTTCACCGAGAACCTGCGGCAGCTCGTCGACCGTGGCGACATCGACAAGGCGACCGCCTTGGAGTTCGCCCCGAACCCCGAGCAACTCAAGATGGCCCTCAAGGGCATCAAGGTGGCCGCGCCGGGGATTCTGTAACAAGAAGCACGGCGGGCCGAGCGGCGTAAGCCGCCGGGTGAATGCCATTCACCCGGCGGCTTACGCCGCTCGGCCCGCCAATCATTCGCCTATCATATCTTCATGACCACCCGTAGCTCTGTCGTCGGCATCGACCTTGGTACCACGTTCAGCCTCGCCGCGTTCGTCGAAGACGGTCGGCCACAGGTCGTGCGCGACGAGCAGGGGGCGGCACTCGTGCCCTCGTGCATCAGCTTCCACGACGACGGCACAGTCCTCGTCGGCTCGGCCGCAAAGGAACGCGCACTCTCCGACCCCACGCACACGATCTTCAGCGCCAAACGGTTGATGGGCCGGACGCTCGCGGAGTTGCGCGAAGAGCTAAAGCTCATTCCGCACCAGATCGTCGAGCGGGAATCCGAGGGCGGGCGGAAGGTGCTGATGGTGGAGATCGGCGGCAAGGCGTACACGCCGCAAGAACTCTCCGCGATGCTCCTCAAGGAAGTCCGCAAGCGGGCCGGCAACCCGATGAAGGCCGTCATCACCGTGCCGGCGTACTTCGACGACGCCCAGCGGCAGGCCACCCGCGATGCAGGCCGCATCGCCGGCCTCGACGTGCTGCGGATCGTTAACGAGCCGACGGCTGCGGCTCTGGCCTACGGCCTCGACAAGCGCGACGCCGGCCTGATTGCGGTCTACGACCTTGGCGGCGGAACCTTCGACTGCTCAATCTTACAGGTCACCGACGGCGTCTTCCGCGTGCTGGCCACCAACGGTGACACCTTCCTCGGCGGTGACGACTTCGACCACGCCCTCATGGAAGCCGTCGCCGGGCGGATGGGCGTTGAACTCTCGCAGAAAGACCCGGAACTGCTGCAACACCTCCGCGACGCGGCCGAGAAGACGAAGATCGCACTTTCGGCGCAGGAAGTGGCCGAGTGTGTTGTCGACCTCCCCGGTCGGCCGTTTCGCACGACCTTCAACCGCGGCGAGTTCGAGACGATGATCGCGCCGTTGGTCGATCGCACCCTGGCGAAGTGCCGTGATGCGATGAAGGACGCCGGAAAGACGAGCGTGGACGAAGTCGTCCTCGTCGGCGGGTCGTCGCGGGTGCCGCTGGTGCGGAAGCGTGTCGAGGAGTTTTTCGGCCGCAAGCCGCACACCGACTTCAACCCGGACGAGGTCGTCGCCCTCGGGGCCGCGGTTCAAGCCGACATCCTCGCCGGACGCCGCACCGACGTACTGTTGTTGGACGTGGTGCCACTGTCGCTCGGCATTGAAACGCTCGGCGGCGTCGTGGACAAGGTCATTCACCGCAACAGCACCGTACCGTGCCTCGAAACCGTCCGGTACTCCACGGCGAAGGACAATCAGACAGCAATCCTCGTCAACATCTACCAGGGTGAGCGCGAACTGACGAAGGACTGCCGACTGCTCGGGCAATTCAAGCTCGGCGGCATCCCGCCGATGCCAGCCCAACTGCCGCAGGTCGACATCACGTTCATGCTCGACGCCAACGCGATGTTGAAGGTGACGGCCGTCGAGAAGCGCAGCGGCAAGCAGGCGTCGGTCGAAGTCCGAGCCGCCTTCGGGCTGACGCCGCAGGAGGTGGAAGAGTTGGTGCTGGAGAGTGTCGAACACGCCCACGAAGATTACGCGGCCCGTCAGTTCATCGACTTCAGGAACAAGGCCGAGGGAGACCTTCGCCACACAGAAAAGGCGTTGGAACGAGTCGGCCAAGCCCTCGACGAGATGGTACGCACCGGCATCGCGCAGGCGACCGCAGACCTTAAGGCGGCGATGGCGGGGAAGGATCACCAAGCGTTACAACAGGCGGTTGCACGATTCGGCGATGCAACGCGACCGCTGGCGGAAGTGCAGTGGAATGCCAACCTGAATCAGATGTGGGCAGGCAAGCGAGAAGACGAGATTTCCACGGAGCCGCCTTCGAAGTGAGGACGCGACGCGATGTCACTGAATTGGGACCAACCCCGCGAGATCGGGGAACTGCTGTTCGAGAAGTACGACACCCTCGACCCGCTCAAAGTGCGGTTCACCGACATGCACAAGTGGATTCTCGACCTCGAAGACTTTGTCGGTGAGCCGTCGAAGTCGAACGAGAAAGTTCTCGAAGCGATCCAGATGGCGTGGTACGAAGAGTGGAAGGACGAGTACGGCGACTGACCCTCAGCCGGCGGCCGGGGCGGTCCGCAGAACCCGTCGCCGGGCGTACCACGCGGCCCCGCCGAGTGCCAAGATCAGTGGCAGCCACGGGAAGACGGCAATCGCGAACAGGCAGACCGTCTCGCCGAACGACCGGAGCATGCCGAACGAGGTGGCGAACGTGCCGGTCGCCCGCTCCCCGAACGACGGCGGCTCACTGACCTTTGCCGCGGTCGGCGCGACGTACTCCTCCTTGTCGCGAAGCGTGAGCGAGATCGTTGAGAGCGACGTGAGCTTGCCGAGGGCTTGCAGCCGGGCCTCGGCCCGTTCGATCTGCTCACGGTTCGTGCGGATCTGTTCGCGAATCTTGAAGATGTCGTCCAGCCGTGAGCCGACCTCTTTCAGCAACTTGTTCATCACCTCTTCCTCGGCCTTCAGATTCTTCACGCGGGCTTCGACATCCACGTACTCTTCCGTCACGTCCTGAGAATCGGTGGTGTTGCGAAGCGGGTTGCCGAGGGCCGCGAGCGATTCGACGAGCGGCTGAAAGCTCTCGACCGGAACCTTGATCGTGAACGTGCCGACCCGCTTCTGCCCGGAATCGCCGCGGATTTCCGTTTTCGCGAAGTACGCCTTGTGCTTCTGCATCAGGCCCGCCAGTTCCCGCTGGGCGGTGCCGAAGTCTTTCACCTCTACGTCGAGCGTGCCACTGAAGATGATTTTCCGCTCGGCAGCGACCTCGTTCGCCGGGCCCGGGTTGCCGGCGCCGCCGGCCGCCGGTGGGGCGGCCGGCGGCGCGACCTTCATTTCGTCCAGTGCCGGCGCTTTCTTCGCCGCGGCGGGACTGTTGCCGGGTGGCCCGCTACAGCCCGAAGCGAAAGTCACGACGAAAAGCGCGATGACGCACGCGGATCGGTGCAACATGACGACACCCGGAATCGAAGGGAGAAAGTGTCCAACAGAACGACGTGCGAGGCGGGAATTTATTCCCGCCGATTTCAGACCTTCGACAACTTCGGCTCCGCCGGGACGCGGTTGAACCGCATTGTCAGGTCGGCCACGCGGTCCACCGAGCCGAACGGGAGGTCGGCCCACCGCATCCGCCACTTCCAGTTGCCGGCGGCCTTGCCGGGCACGTTCATCCGGCCCTCGCTGCCCACGGCGATCACGTCTTGCACCGGCGCAACGGCGATCTTCGCGACCGACCCCCACGCCAGTCGCATCATCTCCCAGGCCGGTTCGTGAACCCAGTGGCCTATGTACTCGCCGACCATCGTCTGGTCGTGGCCGTTGAGCGTCCGCCACCAGCCGACGGTGGTGTCGTTGTCGTGCGTGCCGGTGTACGCGATCGTGTCCGGCACGTAGTTGCAAGGCAGGTATTGGTTCTTCGGCGTGTCGAGCGCGAACTGGAGCACCCGCATCCCCGGCAGGCCGAGCGACTCGCGAAGGCTGTCCACGTCCGGCGTGATGACGCCAAGGTCTTCGGCAATGAACGGCAGCGAACCGAGGCGGGCTTGGATCGCGTCGAACAGCTTACGCCCGGGGCCGTCCACCCACTTGCCGTTGCGGGCGTTTGTGTCGGCCGCCGGGATGTGCCACGCCTGGGCGAAACCGCGGAAGTGGTCGAGGCGGATCAAGTCGACTTGCTTGAGCGTTTGCCGCACGCGGGCGATCCACCAGGCGTAACCCTCGGCGTGCATCGCCTTCCAGTCGTAGATCGGGTTCCCCCAGTGCTGGCCGTCGGCGCTGAAGTAGTCCGGCGGCACGCCCGCGACCACCGACGGCTTGCAGAGGCCGTCCACGAGGAAGAGCTTCGGGTTCGCCCACACGTCGGCCGAGTCGCCCGAGACGAAGATCGGGATGTCGCCGATGATCCGAATCTTCTTGGCCGCGGCGTAGGCCCTCAAGGCGGTCCACTGGCGGTCGAAGAGGAACTGACAGAACTGGTGCAGTTCGATCTCGTTCCGCAGCTTTGCCTTCGCCGCCTGAAGGACTTTCGGCTCCCGCCGGATCAAGTCCGCGGGCCACTTCACGAGCGGCACGGCTTTCAACTCCGTGCGGACGGCCATGAACAGCGCGTAATCGTCGAGCCACTGCTGCTCGCGGTGGCAGTATTCTTCAAAGAGCGTCCGCAACTTCGGCGCGTGCCCGGCGTGGAAGTGCTGCCACGCTTGCTGCAACAGGCCGGCCTTGAACGGCACGACGTTGACCGAGTCGAAGTGTTCGTCGGGGAACCACCGGCCGGACCACGCACTCGCCGGGAGCAGTCCGTCGCGCTCGAGCAGTTCCGGGCTGAGGAGGTTGACGTTCCCCGCGAACGCCGAGAACGACTGGTACGGCGAGTCGCCGAACCCGGTCGGCCCGAGGGGCAGGATTTGCCACCACGACTGCTTCATGGCCGCGAGCGTGTCCACCCACCGGTACGCGGTCGGCCCGATGTCGCCGACACCGAACGGGCTGGGTAAACTGGTCGGGTGGAGCAACAGTCCGGATGATCGCACGAGCATGGAAGAAGTCCTTTCTCTTCCGCTCATGATACGGAGCGGGCCAGCGATGGACGAAAAGCCGACGCCCCGCCCGCTCGTTGAGAACCGTGACTATTACCTGGAAAACGGGAAGTGGGTTTTCACCGCGTTGTTCTTGCGAGAACGCGGGTACTGTTGCGAGAACCGCTGCCGCCACTGCCCCTACGGGTTCCCGCAGAAGGCGAGTGACGGCGACGCGAAAGGGGTGGAATCATGACACGCGGGCGAAGACGGCCTTGAGGTACCGGCCCTCTTGGACGTGGGCCAGGAACGGGTGGTCGGCCCCCGCGCCGCTGACCCGGAAAATCTGTAAGTGCCGCCCGGCCTGCCAGGCCGCCCGACGGAGCATTTCTAGGAAGTCCGGCTCGCTCACGAGGCCGGTACACGAGCAGGACAGGAACACGCCGCCCGGTGAGACGACCTGCATCGCGAGGCGGTTCATGTCGGTGTATTTCCGCAGTGCCCCCTCCACGTCTTCACGGTCGCGCGTGAGCTTGGCCGGGTCGAGGACGACCACGTCGAACCGCTCGCCGTTCGGGATGGCGTCGCGCAGCCACGGGAACAGGTCGGACTGAATGAACCGCACGGACACGCCGTTCAACTTCGCGTTCTGCTTCGCCAACTCGATGACCTGCTCGTCAAGGTCGAGGCCGATGGACTCGCTCGCACCGCCGGCCGCCTTCGCGTACACGGCAAATCCGCCGGTGTTGCAACAAATGTCGAGGACGCGCTTCCCGCCGCAGAACTCGCTCAGGAACTTGCGGTTGTCTCGCTGGTCGAGGAAGAACCCAGTCTTGTGCTTCGTCCCCGGCGCGACGCGGAACTTCAACCCGTGTTCGTGGATCACCTCCGGCGGCGGCGGCTCCGGGCTGCGGCAGTCGAACGATTCCTGCTTGCCGACGTGCTCTTCCGCGAACCAGTAGAACTTCGAGTCGGGGAACTCGGCCGCGAGCGTGTCGATGATGATTTGTCGCACGCGGAACATGCCGGCGGCGAAGAACTCGACGACGATGGTCGAGCCGAACTTGTCGACCACGAGGCCGCTCAGGTCGTCGGCCTCCGAGTGGACGAGCCGGTAAGCGTTCGTCACACGGTCGAGTTGAAGCATGTCCTTCCGCAAGGCGACGGCGGCGCGAATCTTCTTGCGGAAGAAGTCGGCGTCAATCTGCTCGTCGCGGTTGCTCGTGAGGACGCGGACGGAGATGCGGGAGTGGCCGTTGTAGAACCCGCGGGCGACCCACTGGCCGCCGCGGTCTTCGATGTCCACGATGGTGCCGCCGAGTAACCGCGTGTGCGGCTTCTCCACCATCTTTTGGAAAATCCACGGGTGTGACGATCGGCGTTCGATCTTGAGGCGAACGGTCGGTAGGGCGGTGGGTGGCTTGTCACTCATCCCGTTAGTCTACGGCCGCGTCAACGCCTGCCGAGGATTACACGGCCATCAGGAACATGCGGAGGACGTTGTAGATGTCCTCGCACCGCTCTTGCCAGACGGCCAGATCGTCCGGCATGAAGTCCTTGATCGGGTGGAACGAGACGCACACCGCCACCCGGTTGGCGTCGGTGTTTTGCATCTGCAAGTTCACTTCCATCGGCTCTTCGCCGCGCTGCACGCCTTGAGTCCGCCGCGTGAGCCAGCCGATCACGCCGCTTCGCGTCGGCTTGCCGTTCCAGTCGGGCGGCAGGCCGAGGTGCATCTTGACGTGGCCCGGCTGGCTGTCTAGGACGGTGCCGTTCACTTCGGCGACGAACCCCTTGATCTTCATGGCCGCGAGTTTCGGCGAGAGCATTGCCTCGAACTTGTCGAAGAACGTGAACTGGTCTTCCAGCGAACCGGGGGCGGGGATGTCCACCATCGTCTTGTCGACGATGGTCATGGAGAGCGTCTGCTGGCCGGGGCAGAACGTCGATTGATCGGCCGGGGCCGTTTCGTGCCAAATCTCTTGCCCGACCGCCTGCCCGAAGTGGCGGGCCAATTCGCGGGCCGTCGGGTGCCGTTCGCTGGCGAACTTACTCAGAGCGCATTGGACGACGCCCTCGACGGCGGGCGACACGTCGCGGACGTCCAATCGCGAGAACCGTGGCGGTGGTTGCTGGGCGTGGGCGAGGACAATCTGGCTGATGGTCGGGTAGTCGAACGGCAGGCGGCCGGTGAACATCTCGAACAGCATCACACCGACGGCGTAGAGGTCGGCGCGGTGGTCGACGCTGTCGCCGCGGACCATCTCGGGGCTGACGTAGGCCGGCGTGCCGAGCGCGCTGACCGTGCCGTCGTCGGTCAACTCCGACATGGGGATGTGCGGCCGCTCGGTGAACCCGGCGAAGCCGAAGTCCATCACCTTCACGCCTTCGTTGGGCGTATTGAACCCCGTCACCATGATGTTCGCCGGCTTCAAGTCGCGGTGCATGATGCCGGCGTCGTGGGCCGCCTGGAGCGCGTGGCAGAGTTGACCGACGAGTTTCGCGATCCGCCGCGGGTGCCACCGCGGGTACTGTTGAATCAGGTCTTCGAGGGTGGTGCCGTGAACGTATTCGAGAACGAGGCACGGGCCGATCGGGTCGTCGAGCGAGGCGTCGAAGAGCTGTACGACGTAGGGGTGGTTGAACCGCGTCATCGACACGACTTCGCTGTCGAAGAACTGACGGAACCGCGGGTTCGCGACGAGGTGCGGTTTGATCCGCTTCACCACGACCTGTTGGTCCGCGAACTCCGTCGGCCGGGCGAGGTAGACCTCGCCGTTGCTCCCCTCGCCGATCAGTTGGAGCAGCTCGAAGTGGCCGAGGACGCGGTGGCCGATGATGCTCTGCCGCGTCGGCGGAATCGAGGTCGGGGTGCGTTTCGACTTATTGAGCCAACCCATCGGGGCCTGCCTACGGTCGCGGTCGTGGTCTTACATCGGGCGTACCGAACCGTAGGTCGGAGACACAACCCGAGCAAGCCAACACCGCGGCCCGTGGCCCCGAGCGTTGTAAGTTTTCGGATTCAGTCGAATCCGGCGCAAAGTGATGTTAACGTGTGTTACGAAGCGGAACTATTTCGCGGCTCCAATCGGTACTCCACGCTCGCACGAAAGACTTCGCCTGCGGGCAGAACTCGCCACCCCGCGTCGGTGCCGTTCGCCTCAAGGTTGGCGGCATCGTTCGCGCAAGTGTACGGCTCGATGGCGACTGCCTTGCGGTGCGCGGGCGTGAACAGCAACAGTTCGCGGAAGACCGGGTCCACGGCCACGACGAGCCGCGTCGAACCCGCAGCGGCTTCCAGCCGGGCGACTTCTTCGAGGGGATCGTTGCCCGTTTTCTTTGGCGAGAGCGTGCCGTAAAGGGTGTCGAGCACCACGCCGTCAACGGACCGGGCGGACTGGAAGTCCAACTGTTCCGGGGCCGGAATTTTCTGCCCGGTCGGGAGGCCCTCTTCCAATACCCAGACGGTCGAGGCGTGAGCCGTGACGACCCAATCCGCGATTCCTTCGACCCCACCGGGGGCGCGGAAGTACGGATGGTAGCCGATCCCGAAGGGCAGGTCCTTCCCATCGGCCGCGTCCACGACGGCTTCCACTCGCAAAGTCTTCGCGCTCAGGCGGTAGGTCAACCGTAAGCGGGCATCGGCGGGCCAGTAGTCCACCGCCTGCGGGGCGTCCTTCGAAATTTGAAACTCCCCCGTCACGAAGGCCGAATCGGCCGAACAACCGTGATCGACGACCCGCCACGGAATCCGCGGCGTGAAGCCGTGGATGGCGTGCTTGCCGCTCGATTCGTTCAGCGGGAGTTGGTACTCCTTCCCCTGGAACGTGAAGCAGCCTGCCCGCATCCGGTTGGGGAAGGGGAACAGCACCGGGTGCCCGCTCCGCGTCGGCACGGGGTTTTGGTCCCAGTCGGGGGCCGTGAACAGGATGTCTTCCATCGGTCCGCCATCGGCCCGCACCTGCCACCGCAGGCAGTTGAAGCCGTGTGTCGGCCACACCTCTGCCCGCACGCAGCCGGTGGCGTCGGCCAGGACGTAGGCTGTTCCCTTGCGGTCGCCGGCCTGAACTTCGGCCGTCGTGATGTTGAAGGCCATCGGTCTTCCTCGGGGGTGCGGGTGCGATGCCGCGGGCAAGGGCAGGTCGTAACTTGGCTCTACCCTTCCACGCTCTCCCGGTGTTGTATGCCGACCTTCCAAGCAGAACCATTGACGGCTTTCGCCGAGTCACTCTTCGTTGCCGCCGGCGTGCCGGCCGACGACGCGAGGGTCGTCAGTCGCCACCTCGTCGATGCGAACCTCTGTGGCCACGACTCACACGGCGTGATGCGCGTCCCGCAATATCTCCAGTTCTTGAACGAGGGCAAGTACCGGGCGAACGTCCCACTCGACGTCCTGAACGAAACCCCGGCCGTCGTTGCCGCCGATGCGAACTGGGGCCTGGGACAAGTTCAGGCGCACCGGCTCCTTGCGAAACTGGCGGGGAAGGCGGAAACCCTCGGCGTTGCCTCCGGCACGCTCCGCAACAGCGGCCACGTCGGGCGACTGGGTGAGTACGCCGAGACGGTCGCCGCGAAGGGGCTAGCGCTCATCGCCGCGGTGAACTCTCACGGGGCCGGCCGGCGAGTCGCGCCGCCGGGCGGGCGGGAAGGGCGGATCAGCACGAATCCGATTTGCATGGGCGTGCCGACCGCGACCGACCCCGTCGTCCTCGACTTCGGGACGAGCGTGGCCGCGGAGGGGAAGGTTCGTGTTCACTTCCAAAAGAACGAACCCGCTCCCGCCGGCTGGCTGATCGACGCCGAGGGTCAGCCGACGACCAACCCGGCCGTGCTGTATCAAGACCCGCGCGGCACAATCCTGCCGTTCGGCGGCTCGCAGGCGTACAAGGGATTCGGCCTCGGCCTCTTGCTCGACCTGCTCGCGGGCGGTCTCTCCGGCGGGGCGTGCAGCAATCCGGGGGCACCCCTCGCGGGCATCGGCAACACGCTCGTGTTCGTGGTACTGAACCCGGCCCTGTTCGGTGGTGCGGAACACTTCCTGAACGCAACGACCGGCCTGACGACCTACGTCCGCGATTGCCCCCGGGCGGACGGCGTGGACCGGATCACGTTGCCCGGCGATCCCGAACGTGACACGAAGCGAACCCGGCTCGCGACCGGCATCACGATCCCGGACGGGACGTGGCAACTACTGGTGAAAGAAGCCGGTCGGCTGGCCGTGCCGGTGCCCGCGTAACTGCCCGGCGAGTGCTTCCGGCCTCGAAAAGAATTCTCCGCGCGAACTTGCAGGCGTGGTTCGGCGTAGGTATCATATCTCTGGTATTACCTCGTTAGCCCCGATAACAGGTTGGCTTACCATGTCACGTCGTCCGATTGCCGCGGCCTTCTTCGTCGTGTCTGCGTTGCTCACCGCCGTTACCGTCGGGTGTTCGCCCGCGGACCAATCACCGGCGTGGCCGGCGAAGCCGGGACTGAAAGTTTTGGCCTCGTTCGCCCCGATTCAATGCCTCGTGATGAACGTGGCCGGCGACGACGCGAACGTGCAAGTCCTCTTCGGCGACGAGGGGCCGCACCACATCAAGGACAACCCCGGCCACGTCAAACTCTTCGCCGGCGCGGACGTGGTTTATACCAACGGTCTCGGCCTTGAGACGCGGAACGTGAAGACGATACAGAAGGCGACGAGCAAGCAAGTGCCCGTCGTCGCTCTCGGCGACCTGCTGCCCGAAAACATGCGACTGATGGGCGGGTGTGACTGCTGCAAGGACGAGGACGGCAAGGAAGGGGAGCACGACCACGAGCACGGCGATTTCGACCCGCACGTCTGGCTCGGGATCGACCAGGCCGTGAAAATGGTCGAAGCGATCCGCGACGATCTCCAGAAACGCGACCCGGCACACGCCGACAATTACGCCACCCGTGCGACCGCCTACATCGCGAAGCTCAATAACGTGAAGGCCGACGGGCAGGCGATGATGAAGGACAAGTCGGAGAAGCAGTTCATCAGCTTCCACGATTCCCTGTCCTATTTCGCGAAGAACTTTGGCCTGAAGGCCCCCGAAGTGATCCAACTCGTGCCAGGCCAAGAGCCGACGCAGAAGCAGTTGACATCCTTGATGGATCGCTGCGAGAAGAAGAAAATCCGCGTCATCGCCATCGAACCGCAGTACGGCTCGGGTACGTCGGCGAAGGCCGTCGCCGACGCCCTGAAGGTGAAGGGCTTGAGCGACGTGCAGATGATCGTTGTGGACCCGCTTGAGACGACGGCCGAGGGCGAGTTCAACGCCGGTTGGTACGAGGCCAAGATGCGGGCGAATCTGGAAGCACTCGCGAAGGCGCTCAAGTAATGCCGATCCACCTGCCGGTCGAAGACACCGGACCGCCGACGGTTGCGATTCGCAAATTGTGCGTCAACCGCGGCGGCCGGCCGATTCTCTCCGACTTGTCGTGTGACATCCCACGCGGCAAAATCACCGCCATCGTCGGTCTGAACGGGTGCGGCAAGTCCACGCTCTTGCGCACCCTCGTCGGTGAGTTCCGCTACACCGGCACTATTCAGTTCGCGTGCGGCGAAGATCACTCGAAGCCGCGGCCGGACCACGTCGGCTACGTGCCGCAACGCTTGAGCATCGAGGCGTCGCTGCCGATCACCGTTCGCGACCTTCTCGGGTTAACCCTGCAGCGCTGGCCAATCTTCTTCGGCGTATCGAGCCGAGTCATTCGCAAGATGACGCCGATGCTCGACCGCGTCGGTGTGCCGCCGCGGTTGCTGGACGTGCCGATCGACGGCCTGTCCGGCGGGCAGTTGCAGCGCGTCATGCTAGCGCTCGCCCTGGAACCGAAGCCGGAATTATTGCTCCTCGACGAACCGTCCGCTGGGATCGACTTCAAGGACCAAGAGAGCTTCAACAGCCTTCTTGCCGAGATTAACGATCAGTCGGGGACCACGATCATCCTCGTTTCCCACGACCTGAACACGCTGAGCCGTTTCGCCGACCGCGTCCTGTGCCTGCGCAACGGTCGGATCATCTCCGAGGGGAAGCCGGCAGAGGTGCTCACGCCAGAGTCGATCGCGAAAACCTTCGGCCCCGTCCTCGCCGCGGTTTAACTCTTTCGCACCGCTCGAATGTCCGGTATCGTCAACGCTTCCCTCTCCACCACGAGGAACGCGAATGACGCGCTGCAACATCTTGCTCATCTCACTGCTCTTGCTCGCCACACGACCCGGGTCGGCCGACCCGCCCAAGCCGGAGGCGGTGAAGCCCGACGTCAAGCCGTTGTTGGCCCTCGTGGACGGCAAGGTCGAGACTGAGATCAAGAGTCTGATCGGCCTCTACACGCACTTCCATACGCACCCCGAGTTGTCGCTGCACGAGGTGGAGTCGGCCGCCAAGATTGCCGAGGAACTGCGCGGCCTCGGCTTCACCGTCACGGAGAAGGTCGGCGGCACGGGCGTGGTTGCCGTCTTGAAGAACGGCCCCGGCCCAACAGTTCTCGTGCGGGCCGACATGGATGCTCTGCCGGTGACAGAGCAGACCGGCGTACCGTATGCGTCGAAGGTTCGCACGAAGAACCGCGAGGGCATCGACGTGGGCGTGATGCACGCCTGCGGGCACGACATTCACATGGCGAACCTCATCGGCACGGCCCGTGTGCTCACGTCGCTGAAGGACCGCTGGGCCGGTACGCTCATGTTGATCGCACAACCGGCCGAGGAGATCGGCGCGGGCGCGCGGGCGATGCTAGAAGACGGCCTGTTCAAGCGGTTCCCGAAGCCGGACTATTGCCTGGCTCTGCACTCGGACGCGCTCGCGAAGATCGGCACGGTCCGCTACAGCGAGGGGTTGGCCCTCGCCAACGTGGACACCGTGGACGTGACCGTCTACGGCCGGGGCGGGCACGGCGCGTCGCCGCACACGACGATTGACCCGATTGTGCTGGCGTCGCGGATCGTGCTCGACTTGCAAACGATCGTGAGCCGTGAGGTGAACCCGACCGACCCGGCCGTGGTGACGGTCGGCTCGATCCACGGCGGGACGAAGCACAACATCATCCCGAACGAGGTGAAGTTACAAATCACGGTGCGCAGCACGAAGGACACCGTCCGCGATCACGTCTTGAAGGCGATCGACCGCATCTGCAAGGCCGCCGCCGACGGGGCGCGGGCACCGGCCCCGACCGTGAAGGTGAACCTCGACGAGTATACCCCCTCGACCCTCAACGACGTGGCCCTAACGCGGAAGACGATCGCGGTGTTCCGCGAAATCCTCGACGACAAGAACGTCATCGAGCGGCCGCCGATCATGGGCGGCGAGGACTTCGGGCGTTACGGTCGCGAAGGGGTGCCGATCTTCATGTACTTCCTCGGCACGATTCCTGACGATCGCTTCGCGGAGTCGGAACGGCCGGCCGGAAAGCCCCTGCCGTCGATGCACTCGGACAGCTACGCCCCGGCCCCGGAACCGAGCCTCCGCACCGGCGTCCGCACGATGAGCATGGCCGTCCTGAACCTGATGAAGAAATAGCCGGTGGGTTACGGCTTCTTCACCGGCGGTGGGGCGACCGGCGCGGGGGCGGCCGCCTTCTTGCCGCTGATGATGTCGATGGCCTGGCCCGCGAGATCCTTCAAGCCCTCGTCCTTCGACGTGGCCTTGATCTTTTCCAACTCCGGGAGGGCGGGCCGGGCCAGCATTTCCAGGGCCGCCAGGGCGTTCATCGCCTCCGCGACCGTGCCGGTGTCGTCGGACTTGAGCGCGTCGACCATGATCGGCACGAACGGCTTCGACCGCTCGTTCAGGAGCGCCAGCGCCCGCAGGGCGGCGATGCGGCCGCCGACGTCCGCCGCCGGGATGAAGTCGGCGATTTTCTTGATCGTCGCGTCGTTCAACTGCGAGCCGTCGTACAGCATGAGCAGCACGTTCAGCCAGACCTGAATCGCCTTATCCTTCTCGTCTTTCAATTGGTCGTTTACCGCCCGGAAGTACGGGCCGATCACGGTCGGGTATTCGGTCGGGTTCTCCACCACCGGCGGCCCCATGACGACGAGTGCCTGGACCAACTCCAACCGCACCGGCACCGACTTCTCGTGTCGGATGCGCTTGGAGATGGCGTCGAGCGCCTGCCGGCTGGGGGACGTTTTTTTTTCGTTCGGCCGGCCGATCAGCCCCATCGTTTGCGCTACGGCCCGGCGGGTTTCCCACGACGGATCCTCCATCGCGTTGCTCAGTTCCGACAGGGCATCGTTCGCGTAAATGGCATAGTTCGCCAGTCCGCGAGCGGTTTGGAGCTTGTACGGACTGCCCTGCGGCGACGTGTTGAGGATCACTTTAAGGAGGTCCACCAGCTTCTTGCCCTCGTCGGACGTCTCTGCCCCGATGCTGCTGAGGACGACGAGCAAACTGACCTTCACGCCGGGGTCTGTTTCCTTTCGCACGGCGGTCATCAGCGGCAGCAACGACTCTTTCCGCGCGGGCGGGCCGAACAGCGGGATCGCCTTGATCGCCGTCTCGCGCATCGCCCCGTCTGGAGAGTCTTTCAGCTCTGCGAGCCAGCCCTTCAAGTCCTTCCCGCCGACCTCCTTCGGCCATTCGTGGGGCTTGACCGCGGCCGGGGCGGCTGGGGCCGGTACGGGTTGCCCACGCCCGGCGCCGACCGACAAGGCCAGGAAAAGGAGAGCGGAGGTTTTACGCATCGGGAGTCCTCAAATTCGGTGTCGTTCAGGATACCGCGCGGGGCGGGGGAGGCACACTCCAACCGCGAACCGTCACCGTTCGAAACTGACGAGGGCACCCTTCGTTGGCCGAGAGTTTCGGGAAGCGGAATCGGAGAAGGTGAGTTACAATATCGAGCGATAGTGTCGCCCCGGAGTAGCCGATTCATGCCGATCAACGCGACCTGCCAACAGTGCGGGGCTACTCTGCCCGTCCCGGACGAATATGCGGGAAAATCGGTGCGATGCGGCGGCTGCCAAGGGGTGGTGAACGTGCCCGCGCGGGCGGAGGCGGCCCCTAACGTGCCCGTAGCGAAGGCCCCGCGTGCCCGGCCCGTTGCCGTCCCCGTTGCGGCGAAAGAACGGCCGGCACCCAAGCCCGAAGTGCCCGTTCCCAAGGCGCGGAAGGCTCGCGAAGAGGATGACGCGGAACCGGACGACGAACCGAAGGCCCGAACTTCGGCGAAACGCCGCCCGATTGCCAAACGACGGCGGGAATCGGTGCTGACACCCACGGCGTTCAAGTGGCTGTCTCTGTTCCTCGTGACCGGGACGGTGGGACTCGGAGTCTTGGCGTACGCCGGGTGGGGGGCTTCGCGAAAGAATGACGGAACGGCCTTCATCCCCGCAGAAGTGCCACCCGCCCCGCAACCGGACCGAGTGATGCCCGTCGCGCCACCCAACCTTCCGTGATTGCCGCCCCGAAGAACCTCCCGGAGACCGTCATGGCAATCGAAGTCAAATGCCCGACGTGCGGGGCCGTGCTGCCGGCCCCGGACGAGTTCGCGGGTCAGAAAATTCGCTGTGCCGACTGTGAAGCGATCGTCGACGTGCCGGCCGCGCTTGATCCGCCACCTCTTCCCGTGGCGCGGCCGCGGCCGAAGCGCGAAGAACCCGACGAGCGAAGGGATGACGAAGACGAGCCTTTACCGACCCGGAAGCCGAAAAAAGAGTGGGACGACGACCCGGATCGTCCACGCGGCCAAGTCGCCAACGTGTTGACGGGCACGGCCGTGGCTTGGTTGTTACTACTCGGTTTGCTGTCGTGTGCGGGCTTGGCCATCGTCGGAATGGCGCTGATCCCGGTGAAAGGCTGACGGGTTCCGGTGAAGTGCGGTGGCGAAGGAGCGGTTCGACCGGGCTTACGCCACAGTTGTCGGCACGATCGGCACGCCGCCCGACTTCTTCCGCGCAGCGAGCGGGTGGCTCGACAGGGCTTGGTGTTCGTCGAGGCCGATCAATCGGAGTTCCTTCCCGGTGGCCTGGAGTTCGGACTCCAGTTCCTGCAGTTTCTCCATCACGCTGTGGTCCACCAACCGCGTGTGAGACAGGTCGATGACGACCTCATCCCGCCCCGCCGCCTGTGTGACAATCGCCTTCCGCAGGGCGAGCCAATTGCTGAAGACCGCCGCCTGCTTGACGACCAAGATCACGAGGGCATCCCCTTCCGGCACCACCTCGATGTCCGACTTGAGGAAGCCGGTGACCGGGGCACCGTTCCACAGGTGGAAGAGGATTTCGAGGGCGACCCCGATCGCGATGCCGATGAGCAGGTCGGTGGCCAGGGTTGCGATGATCGTCCCGACGAAGACGACGAACTGTTCGCTCCCGACCTTGTAGGTTCGCACGAATTCCTTCGGCGACGCGAGGCGGAAGCCGGTGAAGACCAAAATCGCCCCGAGGGCGGCTAGCGGAATCTGGTGGATGACATTCGGGAATGCGAGTACGAACGCGAGCAGGCAGCACCCGTGAACGAGGTTGGCCGCCCGCGATCGGGCACCGTTGTCGATGTTCGCCTTGCTGCGGACGATCTCGGAAATCATCGGCATGCCACCAACGGCGGCCGCGAGCGTATTTGCGAATCCCACGGCCAGGAGGTCACGGTCGAAGCTGGTCTTCCGCCGCCACGGGTCGATCAGTTCGATGGCCTTCGCACTGAGGAGCGACTCTAAACTGCCGATGAGCGAGAAGAGCAACAAGTACGTCAGGCCGGTGGCGGTCGCCAGGCCGCTGAAATCGGGGAAGGCGAAGGCCGCTTTCGGGTTCTTCAAGACTTCCGGCATGTCGACCAGGAACCGCGGACCGACCTCGTGCACCGCGGGGTGTTCACTGTCGAAGAACTTGTTCGGGAAGAGGTACGTGTGCTGGTGTTCCAGGTCGAAGTACGCACTGAAGGCAATCGCGACGATCAACACAATGAGCTGGCCGGGAACCTTCTTGATCGCCTTTGCCTTCGCTCGCTTCGCAAGAAAGGGCAGTCCGAACAGAATGACTAGCCCGATCACTCCGATGAATGCGATCTCGGGATTGAAACCGCGAACCTTCTCGGGAAATTCCGAGATCAGGGTGAGCGGGCCGGCACCCTTCGTCGGAGTCGTGCCGCAAACCTCGTACACCTGCTTGGCGATGATGCTAATGCCGATGCTCGCCAACATGCCGTGAACAGGCGTGAGGGGGAACACGTCTACCAACCGCCCGGCCCGGATCAAGCCGAAGAGAATCTGAACGACGCCCGCCGTCACGCCGATGCCGAGCGTGAGTTTGTAACCCAGGTACGCCCGGTCCGTTTCGGAAAGCCCGGCCCCGAATTCGGCCCCGAGTTCTGTTACGGCACCGTACACGATCACGATCAGCCCGGCGGCGGGGCCTTTGATCGTCAATTGCGAGTTGCTAATGAGGGAGGTCAGGATGCCGCCGATGACCGCCGTCCAGATGCCCGAAATCGGCGGGAAACCGCTGGCCCGTGCGATGGCAAGGCACAACGGCATGGCGATCAGAAAGACGAGGAAACCAGCAATCGCGTCGAAGCGAATGTTGCCAAAAAAGCCTGGAGCGACATCGCTCCCAGGGGCGACCTTCGCGGATTTGTTCAAGCGTAGATCCCGGAATATGAATCCGATTTGGCGGATGCCACCGAGGTTAGTTGAGTCCCCGTCGTACGCTTTTTGCCTGTCACCCAGCTCGACATCCGCCCAGACCAAGCTCAAGTGACGAAGAAATCGGCAATACGGCGGGGACTCAACCAACGTCAGTGACGTTCGGCGGAAGCAAACGAAAGCAAGGGGAGTGCCAGAGGGGAAATTTCGTCGGAAGCACTGGAAATCCAGCCCAGACAGCGAACAGTAGCTCTAACTTTCGGTCGATCACGAATCAGGTTGGTCGTTCGCCGACCACACTTCCCGGCCAATGTTGATGCCGAGTAAGCGGATTTTGTTCCGCAGGCTCCCCCGTGTAATACCGAGGATTCGGGCCGCCTGAAGTTGGTTCCCGTTCGTGTGTTGGAGGATGCGGATCAAGATTTCCCGCTCCATCCTCGCCAAGCTTTCCGCGTACAGCGTTTCGGAGCCGGCCGCAATCCGCTCGTTGACGAACGTATCCCAGTCGAACCGCGCCCCGCCCCCGCTTGTGGCCGCCGGGCGAGTCAGCACTTGGGCCGGCAAAAAGTCAGCCAATAACACCGGACCCCGTGCATGGAGCAGGGCTTGCTTTAAGATGCTTTGGAGTTCTCGCACGTTCCCCGGCCACGGGTAAGCCCGCAGGACCTCCAGGGCTTCCGGGGTGACCTGTTGCACCGGACTGCCGAGGCTGGCGGCGTAGCGGTGGATGTAATACTCGACCAACAACGGGAGGTCGTCCCCGCGGTCCCGCAGCGGCGGGAGTGTGATGGAAAAGACGTTTAGGCGGAAAAATAAGTCCTTCCTGAAGCGTCCCTCTTGAACGGATTTCTCCAGGTCCACGTTCGTGGCCGCGATGACCCGCACGTCGGTTTGGACGAGTTCGTTGCCGCCGACGCGCTCGAACCGCTGCTCCTGGAGGACGCGGAGCATTTTGACCTGGGCGATGAGCGGCAGTTCCCCGACTTCGTCGAGGAAGATTGTGCCGCCGCTGGCTTGCTCGAACTTGCCGATTCGCTTCCGGTCGGCCCCGGTGAACGCCCCCCGCTCGTGGCCGAAGAGTTCACTTTCCAGCAGGTTTTCCGGGATGGCTCCGCAATTCACGGCGAGGAACGGCTGCTGACTCCGCCGCGAGTGCTGGTAGATGGCGCGGGCGACCAGTTCCTTCCCGGTCCCGCTCTCGCCGAGGATGAGCGAAGTGGCGTCGGTTGCCGCGACCCGGCCGATGGCCTTATACACGTCCTGCATCGCGGGGCACCGGCCCAACAGCAAATCGCCCTGAGTCGAGCGCGACTCGATTTCTGGCAGCGAAGCCGGTACACGCATGAGTTGGCTCGACCGGATGGCCCGGTTCACCAACTCCCGCACGTCTGCCAACTCCAGTGGCTTGAGAAGGAAGTCGAACGCTCCTTCCTTCATCGCGGCGATGGCCAGTTCCGTCGTGCCGTGCCCTGTGATGAGGACGATCGGAATCCGCGCGTCGATGGCGTGCAACCGGTGGAAGGTGTCCAGACCCGTCGAGTCGGGGAGGTGAATGTCGAGTACGACCACGTCCGGCCGGTTTGCTTCGAAGGCCGCGGCGGCTTCGCCCGACGTGGACGCGGTGGTCAGCGTTACGTCGGCGTCACGAAACGCGCGGCGGAAGGCGTGTTGGATCGATGCTTCGTCGTCAACGAGAAGAATGTTGGCCATTGACCACCCCCGGCAGTCGGATGAAGATGCTGGCCCCACCGCCCTGGCGGTTCGCGGCGTTCACTACCCCGCCGTGATCTTCGATGATGCGCTTCGAGATCACCAGGCCTAAGCCCAGACCCGTGTCCTTCGTGCTGGCGAACGGTTCGAACAGCCGCGGGAAGATCGCTTTCGGGATGCCGGGGCCGGTGTCCGCGACTTCGATCTCCACGTGCGGCAGGTTCGACTGAACGGAGACTTTCAGTGTGCCACCGTTGGGCATCGCGTCGAGCGCGTTCAGAAATAGGTTGACCAGCACTTGCCGCAACTGCTCGGCGTCACCGACCAGTGTGGGGTTCTCCAACGCTTTCTCAAGGCGGATCTTTTGTTTTTCCGCCCGCGGGCGGACCAGTTCGAAGACGTCTTCGATCAGCGGTTGGAGGGCGATCGTCTTCCGTTGCGGCTTCGGCGGTCGGGCGAAGTCGAGGAACGTTTGCAACGACCGTTCCATCCGGCGGACCTCCGCCTCCACGACGCGGAAGTCTTCCCGCGACATCGATTCGTCGTCTTCCAGGCTCGCCTGCACGAGCATCTTGATCGACGTGAGCGGGTTCCGAATTTCGTGGGCCACCCCCGCCGCCAATTGACCGACGGCTGCCAACTGCTCGGCCCGCAAGATTTCGTGTTCCCGCTGCTGAAGGTCGCGGACGACTTGCTCGATCCGCTCGCTGAGGCGGTCGACCTCGGCGTGCAGGTGTTGGAAATCCCCTTCTTCCGTCAGGACGATTTCCGGCAGGTCCGGGCCGAGCTTCCCCGCCGCGTCTTGCAACTGAATTTGCAGCCGTCGGATCGACCGGCTGAGGCTGCGGGCGACGCCGAAGCCGAGGATCAACCCGGCCACGCCACCTAGGCCGCCGACGCCGCCCATACCCCAGGCGAGCTGCCGGAGGACGCGCTCGTGGTGTTCGGCCGACTGCTCTACCCGCCCGCTGTTGTAGTGTTCGAATTCCTCGCACCGCTTGAGCACGTCGGTTTCCAGACGGCGGGTCGCGAGGCGGCGGGCCTCCTCGTGGCCCGCGTCAATCGGCGGGGGAAGTCCGCGCCACTGTTCGAGGTACTTTTCGTAGGACGAGACGATTTGGGTATAGAGTTCCATTTCTTCCGGTTGATCGGCCGCCAAGAGCAGGCTCGCCAGCAGGCCGCGGACCCGATCGTGGAGGGATCGCACGGTTTCGACCCGGTCGTCCTCAAGAACGATCAGATCTTGAAGGCACTGCTCCAGTTCGATGGCGACTCGCTGACTCTCGACATTTTCTCGAAGCACACGAGTGATGGTCGCTTGCTGTGTGAACAGGGAGATGGCGGTAAACGCGCAGAGCGTCATCAGGCACAAGCTGATGAGCGTCACCGGCCCGAGGTATCGCATCCGCAGACCGAGCATACCCACTCCTCAGCCCCTTCGGTGTTGATCGTTTTACGCAATCCGCACGGGCCGAACGGGATCACGATGGCCCAAGTCTGGCTCGAAATCGACCACTCTGGTTTCAACCGGGCCAGCGCAAATGCTGCGATTGCGTGCGGTCTGCCCACTTTACCCGGCGACCATGCCCTCGGCACGGGGTGCAAAGTGTCTCGGATTCTCCCCTAACAAGTGGCGGGCCAACTGTGCTTTTGAAGAACCCAGTCGACGAGGATGGCAACTCCCACAGAGGGGGAGATTCCCAAAGCCAACTGCGGAAGTCGAGTAAGGGATGGTAGAAAACGAGGCGAGCGGGTGGCGTAAGCCCCCTGATTCTGGTGCGTATCCCACCCAGAATCAGGGGGCTTACGCCACCCGCTCGCCTCTTGGCGGTTTGTTATCGACTCAGGCCAGGATGTCTTTCACAACCACGCCGTGAACGTCCGTCAGGCGGAAGTCGCGGCCGCTGTAGCGGTAGGTCAGTTTCTCGTGGTTGATCCCCATCTGGTGCAGGATCGTGGCGTGCAGGTCGTGAACGTGGACCTTCTTCTCGACGGCGGAGAAACCGAACTCGTCGGTGCTGCCGTAGGCCATGCCGCCCTTGACCCCGCCGCCGGCGAGGAAGACGCTGAACCCGTGATGGTTATGGTCGCGGCCGTTCGACCCTTCGCTCGTCGGCGTGCGGCCGAACTCGCCGCCCCACAGGACGAGCGTCTCTTCGAGTAGCCCGCTCCGCTTCAAGTCTCGCAACAGCGCGGCCACGGCCTTGTCACTGTCGGCCGCTTTGGTGCGGTGGCCCTTCTCGATGTCGCCGTGGTCGTCCCACGGCTGGCCGCTGCCGTAGAAGACCTGGACCATTCGCACGCCGCGCTCGACCAACCGGCGGGCGGTCAGGCAGGCGTCGGCGAAGTACCCCTTGCCGTACTCCTCGCGGGTCTTGGTCGCCTCCTTGCTCACGTCGAAGGCGTCGGTCGCCTCGGTTTGCATCCGGAAGGCCATCTCCAGCGATTGAATCCGCGCGTCGAGTTGGTCGTCGCCGGCTCGCTTGTCGGCGTGCATCTTGTTCAGGCCGTTCAGCAGGTCGAGTTGCTCCCGCTGGGTCTCGGGCGTGAGGTTCTTGTTGCGGATGTGGTCGATCACCCGCTTCGGGTCGAGGTTCGCGATGTGGCAGCCCTGGTAGACGCCGGGCAGGAAGCTGTTGTTCCACAGGGCCGGGCCGACGACCGGCTTGCCGGGGCAGAGGACGACGAAGCCCGGCAGGTTTTGGTTCTCGGTGCCGAGGCCGTACAGGAGCCAGCTGCCCATGCTCGGGCGGATCGGCTGGGTGTTGCCGCACGTCATCAGCAGCAACCCCGGCTCGTGGTTCGGGATGTTCGTGTGCATCGACCGGATGACGCAGATGTCGTCGATGCACTTGCCGATCTCGGGGAAGATCTCGCTGACCTCGATCCCGGACTTGCCGCACTTCTTGAACGCGAACGGCGACTGGTAGAGGCCGCCGGTTTTGCGCTCGGTCTTCAGCCCGGCGGTCGTCGGCTGTTGGCCGTGGAACTTCTTGAGGGCCGGCTTCGGGTCGAACGTATCGACCTGGCTCGGCCCGCCGTTCATGAACAAGTGGATGACGTGCTTCGCCTTCGCCGGGAAGTGGGCCACCTTCGGGGCGAGCGGGCTCGCCGCTTCGGCCGTCGCGTCCTGAGCGAGCAAGCTCGCGAGGCCGAGCGCGCCCAACCCCGTACCGGTGCGGGCGAGTAATTCGCGGCGGGTGAAAGGCATCTGGAAATTCATCGGTCCGTTCCGCGTTGGGTGGTTAGTCGACGTACAGGAACTCGTTGCTGGCGAGCAACGCCTGAGCGTACTGCTGCCAGCGGGTGAGGGTGTCCGAGGGCTTGGCGGGCATCTTGAGGAACGCGACGGCCAACTCCCGTTCCTTCGCTTCCGGCGGGCGGTTGAAGGCGAGGTGGTACGCGGCCGTCACGCGGTCGGCGTCGGTCTTCCCGAGCTTTTCCAGCCGATTCGCGAAGGCCTTCGCCTGGGCGATCATGAACTCGCTGTTCAGGGCGAAGAGTTGCTGCTGCGGTACGGTTGTGACGTTCCGGCGGTCGGCCGTGACGTTCGCGTCGGGGAAGTCGAACAGCCGCAGGAGGCCGTCGAGTTCGTGGCGGCTGATCTTGGCGTACACCGTCCGCCGCTTCGCGTTCGCGTCCCGCAGGTCGAACGTCGGGCCGCCGAGTGTTTCGTCGAGATTGCCGCTGACGCCGAGGAGGGAATCCCGCCACGCTTCCACGTCAAGCCGCTTGCGGGTGCCGCGCCAGAGGTAGACGTTGCCGCCGTCGGTCTTGTTGTTGTCCGCGTTCGGCTCGGCCGCGAGGCGGTACACGTTGGTGAGCAGGATTTGCTTGTGGAGCCACTTCAACGACGAGCCGTTCTTGACGAACTCGACGGCGAGGTGGTCGAGCAATTCGGGGTGGCTCGGCCGGTCGCCGAGCGAACCGAAGTTGCTCGGCGTGTTCACCAGTCCGCGGCCGAAGTGCCACGCCCAAACGCGGTTGACGATGACGCGGGCGGTTAGCGGGTTGTCGGGGCTGGCAATCGCGTTCGCGAGGTCGAGCCGCGTGAACGGCTTGGCCGCCGGCTTCGCGTCGGTCTTCGACAGTACCTGGAGGAAGCCCTTCGGCGCGTCCTCACCTTTCGTGGCCGGGTTGCCGCGGATGTAGACCTTCATGCCTTGCTCGCCGCCGGACACGATGTGGGCCGTCAGCGGGGCGACGGGGGATGCCTTCTTCTGCTTCTCCACCTCGCCACGGAGTTCGGCGAGCTTCGGCTTCACGTCCGCGGTCACGAACATTTTTTCCGCGTCGGCCGGCGCGACGAACAGCGGAGCGGTCGCGTCGAGGAACATCGCCTTCGTCAGCGGATCGGAGGTCTTCCCGGCCGACTTCTTGTTCTTGACCGGGACGATGTCGGGCACGTCAACCGACACGAGTTTCGATTGAACCGCTGCGGCCGCGGTGCCGACTTCCTCCGGCTTCGCGTCGGCCTTCAGCGCGAACCAGTCCTTGAAAACGGCCGGCGCTTTCGAGGCGTTCGCCGGGTCGAGGAACTTCACCCAACGGTCGAGGAAGTAGCGGTTCAATCCATCCTTCGAGACGAACTCCTGCGGCCTCGCCTTCGCGGTGCGAATCTTGTGGGCCGCTTCGAGGTACTTCGCTGTCAGCGCCGCCGCTTCTTTCGCTGCCGCCTTCCCGGCGTCACCCAGGAAGTGGTTCACGAGTTCCTCGGCCGCGGTCACTTTCGCCTGCGCGTCGTTGTACTTTTTCAACTCGTCGGGCTTGGCGAGGGGCGATTGCGTGAGATTGGAGCCGTAGTAGATGCCGGCGATCGAGTAGTAATCGCGGGTCGGGATCGGGTCGAACTTGTGGTCGTGGCAGCGGGCACAACTCACGGTCAGGCCGAGGAAACCACGGGTGAGCGTGTCCACGCGGTCGTCGAGTTCCTCGGCAATCGCTTGCTCGCGGGCGGTGTTCTTGTAGTACTCTGCTCCGAGGCCCAGGAAGCCCATACCCGCCAGCCGCTTGAAGAGGTCGTCCTTCGGTTCGGCCATCAGATCGCCGGCGACCTGCAAGCGCACGAACTGGTCGTAGGGCATGTCGTCGTTGAACGCCTGGATCACCCAGTCGCGGTAGAGGTAGGCGTTCTTCTTCGGCGTGACGCCGAACGTGTGCGCCTGGTCTTCCGCGTAGCGGGCCACGTCCAGCCAGTACCGGCCCCACCGCTCGCCGTACCGCGGAGACTTCAACAGGCGGTTGATCAACTTCTCCCACGCTTTCGGGGATTGGTCGGCAACGAACGCCTCGACTTCTTCCGGCGTCGGCGGCAACCCCGTCAGGTCGAACGTGACGCGACGGACCAGCGTCCGCAGATCCGCCTGGGGAACGGGTCGAAGCCCCTTCTCGTCCCATTTCGCGCGAACGAAGCGGTCGATGCTTGATTGCTCGGCATTCGTCGGCACCGTCTGCGGCTTCGGCGATTGAAGTGACCAGAACTGCCGGCCCTTCTCCAGATCGAGGCCGGCGGCTTTGACCGTGGTTGTCGTGTCGGTGCGGGGATCGACCGCGCCGTCCTTGATCCACTTCTCGAAATCCGCCACGACCGCGGCCGGCAGTTTACCGTCCGGTGGCATCTGGATTTCGCCCTCGTGCCGGAGCGACTTGAGGAACGTCCCCTCGGCCGGCTTGCCGGGCACAATGGCCTTGCCGGTGTCGCCACCCTTCTGCCACCCGGCGACAGTGTCGAGCAGGAGTCCGCCACGCAACTTATCGGCCTTGGCCGCCTTCTCCGAGTGGCACTTGTAGCATTTCTCGACGAGAACGGGGCGAATCTTCGCCTCGAAAAACTCCACCGCTTTCGGGTCGTCCGCGGCGGTCAATCGGTCGGCGAAGAGGGGCGCAACGAGAAGTGCCAACACGGTACGGGGCCAGGACATTTCGGGTACTCACCGAAAGAGAACAGGCGGGAGGAATCAGGCGGGAGAGAAGCGGCAGGCAGGATTAACACAATTACGATAACATCAACGCCCGTGAAAAGCCACAGTTCCTGGAAAAATTTGCCCGCCGGCGGTCACCGAGGATCGTGCCTGCCAGCGGAAAATGATAACTGCCCGCGTGACAAGGCTTCGCCTTGTATTGTTTTGCGGTCGTGGATATGGCCGCCCCGGGGGAAAGGGAGAGGCGAATCAAAGGGGATCGTATGCGCCCGCTGTTGTCCGCTGCAATCATTCTGGTGGCGTTAGCCCCGAGTGCAATCGCACAGTCGGGTTCGGTGCTAGAACCGACAACTCCGCTGGTGCCGCGAACCACACCGGCACCGATCGGCGTGGGTAGTCCGTTGCTAGCCGAACCGTCGCAACGGACAGATGCCGACCCGTCGGTTCAGTTTCCGTCCTCGGTCCGCCAACCACCCCCGGCCGTCTCGATCGGCCAGCCACTCTCGACGCCGTATGACTGGAATCAGTTTCGCCTGGGCGGTCAGTTCCGGATCGAAGGGGACGCGAACAACTTCCCGTTTCACCCCACGTCGCTGTTGCCGGAGCAACCGAGTCGGGCGTTCGTGAACCAGCGATACCGTCTCTGGCTCACGTACTCGCCGAATGAGCACGTTGAGGGCTACGCCCAGATGCAGGTCGGCGGCATCAACTGGGGGACGAACTACGACTTCAACAAGAACTTCATCGGCAACTTTACTTCCGTGGTCGGCGACCGGGTGGGCATCGAACTGCGGCGGGCGTGGCTGGCTTACAAGGACGAAGACCTCGGCAAGGTCCGCGTCGGCTTCCTGGACTGGCACGACTCGTTCAACGACACGCTCGCCAGTTCCAACTACGACTTCAACGTCGCGGGCATTGACTGGGTGAGGGTCGCGCCGGCTTTGAACGGCCTCCGATTGTCGGCGGCCACCTTGTTGCTGTCCGATCAAGCATTCGCAACCTCGAACCCCGCCCCGTCGGCGGGAACGCACTCCGCGGTCCTGTATGCGTTTGATGCCGACCAACCGCTGACGGATAAGTTCAGTGTGGGGGCCAGTGCCTACGTCCTGTACGACCGTGGGGGGTACTCCTTCCCGACCGTCGCGGCCTACCGATACTCGGTCGAATCGTGGTTCGGACTCCGGGCGAAGTGGGACAGCGAAACGCTGCCGCTCGCTGGGTTCGTTTTGGCAAACACCGGCCGGCGGGCAGACTTCGGGCCGACCGGGTTCCGGAACACCGGGTGGGCGAGTTGGCTGCAAGCCGGCCCGCTGAAGATCGGCGAAGGGAAGCTCAGCACACAGATTCTTTACGCCAGCGGGGACAGTGACCCCGGCAACGGCCGGTCGGGGGAGTTCCGCACCGTCGCCCAGTCGTACCGGGATAACTTCGGGGCACAGGGTTACTGGAGCTACCTGCAACTTACCAGCCCGAACGGTCCCGGCGACGTGGCCGACCTCGGCGTGAGCCTTCAAAACCGCGGCCTCGGTCTGCTGACCGCACAAGGCAAGTTCGAGTACCCGCTGGCGAAACGGTTGCTGAGTACGACCACCGCCGGGTGCCTGCAGTCGGCCGTCCGCAATCCAGCGAACGGTTCGCGGGACATCGGCACCGAAATCGGGGAAATGTTCACCATCGACTTCGGTGGAGGTATGAAACTCGACACGGGTTCGGCCGTGCTGTTCACTGGCGACTTCTACCGTCCCGCCCCGAACGCGGCGAAAGAAGCGACGCTGTGGGAGGTGTTCGGCCGGTTGCAACTGGAGTTCTAAACGCAAGCAGGGAGAGAATTCCGTGCCACTCTCTGACAGTTCCGTGTCCAGGAGGCGGCGAGGAAATATCTTAACGCCTGGGCAAGAATTACCACTGGCCGGAGTTCGCTCTCCAATGCAATCGTTGCGATTCACAATCTGCTCGCTGTTTCTGATGCTGGCGTTCGCGATGTTCGGATCGACCGCGCGGGCGGACATCGACATCATCTCGCCGGCCGAAGCCCAGAAGTTAATCGAATCCACCGATCCGGCCAAGCGGCCGATCGTGCTGGACACCCGCGGCGGGTACAAGGACTACTTCCGCGGTCACCTGCCGACCGCCCACCACCTGAACTTCGACACGCTCCGCGGCACTGATAAGGGCGTTCCTGTGCAGTACCTGCCGGACGACCTGACCAAGGCGCTGCTCGTCCGCGCCGGGATCGACAAGAACCGGATGCACCTGATCTACGCGACCGGCGAGAAACTGCCGAACGACGAAATCCTGAGCGCGAGCATGGTCGCCTACGTCTTGGAAAAGTTCGGCGTCGAGAACATCCGCATCGTGGACGGCGGTCTGCCAGGCTGGAAGGCGGCGAAGTTGCCGGTGACGCAAGAGTATTTCGGTAACCCGACCGGCACGCTCCCGGAGAAGGGCAAGCCGGAGATCGCGCTTAACGTCGATGACGTCCTCACCCGCAAGCCGACGGCGGTCCTGGTCGATGCCCGGCCGCACAACGAGTACCTGGGCGACGACGAAATCTGGCTGCGGAAGGGGCACATCCCCGGCGCGATCAGTTTCCACTGGGCGCGGCTGATGGCGACGGACAACACGCACGAGTTCAAGCCGTTCGAGAAGACGAAGAACGAACTCGCCGCCGCTGGTTTGACGACGGACAAAGAAATCCTCGTGTATTGCGGCACCTCGCGCGAGGGCAGCCTGCTGCGGTTCTATTTGAAGCACGTGGCGAAGTACCCGAACGTCCGCCTCTACGAAGGGTCGTGGAAGGAATACGCCTCGCTCAAGCAACACCCGGCCGAGACGAAGGAAAACAAGGCGAAGTAAGCCCTCCCATGATCCTCGTCATCCTTTGCCTCGCCGCGTTCTTTGTCGCGTTCACCAACGGTGCCAACGCGAACTTCAAGGGCGTGGCGTCGCTCTACGGCAGTGGCACGACGACGCTCCGTCAGGCCGCACTGTGGGGAACGGCGACGACGTTCGCCGGTTCCCTCGCCGCGTTGTTTCTCACGAGTGGTTTGCTCATCGCATTCCGGGGTCGGGGGATCGTCCCGGACGAATTGGTCGCTTCGCCGGAATTCGTGTGTGCTGTGGCCATCGGCGGGGCGCTAACCAGTTTCCTGGCCACCCGCTTCGGGTTCCCGGTCTCCACGACGCACGCCTTGGTCGGGGCGTTGCTCGGGGCGGGGTTGGCCGGCAATGGCGAGGTGCGATTCGCAGCTCTGGGTTCGAACTTTCTCTACCCACTCTTCTTCAGCCCGGCCGTGGCCGCTGTGGCCGGGGCCGTGGTCTACCTGACCTTGAAATCGCTCCGCCTTGCCCCCGATCACCGCACGCCACTGTTGGACACCTTGCACTTCCTGAGCGCCGGGGCCGCGAGCTTCGCCCGCGGCCTGAACGACACGCCGAAGATGGTCGCACTCCTGCTCGCCGTGCCGGGGCTGGGAGTCCACTGGGCATTCGTAATTGTCGCCGTGGCAATCGCGATGGGCGGACTTCTCGACATCGACCGGGTCGCGGAAACGCTCGGCAAGAAAATCACGGGCATGAACCCCGGTCAGGGTTTTGCCGCCAGTCTGGTCACCGCCGGGTTGGTCACGACGGCGAGCCTTCACAGCCTGCCGGTGAGCACGACCCACGTCAGTGTCGGCTCGCTCCTGGGGATGGGTATGGCCTCCCGGCAAGCCCGCTGGCGCAAGGTGGCGGAAATCTTGTTCGCCTGGGTCAGCACCGTCCCGTGCGGAGCACTCCTGGCGGCGCTGGCCTACGTGATACTCGTTCGATGCTAAGGCGAATTGGCACGGCGGGGCGAGGCGCTACTCGACACGGGGAAGCCGTCGACGCCGAGACACTTGGCCGACAACGAACCTTGCCGGCAGACTCGGTGTGGAGATTCGCACCACCGGCTGGCATGGGGACGGGTTGGGTAGGCGGTCTATCTGGCACATGCTTCCGCGGGTCGTAAAACGAACGGACCCGACAATGCCACCGCCAGGCAAATTCGGGCCGGAGGGAATTCGACATGGACCAGGATCGGCGGGAACAATTGATCAGCGCCTTGATTGCGAAGGGGGCAACGAAACCGTGCGCCCGATGTGAGTTCCAGCACTTCGAGATCGTGGCGGAAGCGAACATCGTCATTCAGGCCGAGGGCGCAATCCTTCCCACGGTCGTGGTGGCCTGCACGCACTGCGGCTTCATCAGTCAGTACGCCTTGGGCATTTTGGGCATCCCGCCCGAGATCTAGCCGACCCACTCGCGGTGAGCGGGCCGGCAGAACCCGGCCTTTTAGCTCAGTCCTCGTCGGGTCCGATCTCGGTGCAAGAAATCACGCGGTCGTTGTCGTTGTAATACACCAGCACTTCCGTCCCATCGCCGTCTTGGCCGGTGTACATCCAGCCCTTACCCTTTTTGAAATCGACCCGGGTCGCCCGCTTGAAGCCGTTCCCGTGCTTGACGGACGGACTCAGGTCGGCCTTCGGGTACTTGGCCTGCAACTCTGCCACAGCCTCCTCAAACTTCATCGTCAAAAACCTCCTCGAATGACTGTGTGACTGAAGAAGGAACAAAAATAGGACCGAGGGGCGTGTCCGTCAACCGGGCCGTTTGCAGAACCGGCGGCCGAAATGCAAAATCTCATCCCGCGAGGTCGTGCTAACCCCTTTTCGGCCGCGATTGGATGTCGAACAGGCCGAAGATTTCCCCCTCGGTCAGTCCGAGCGAGGCGGGCTTGTCTGCTTGGCCGAGCACGTCGTTGAACACTTTCCGCTTCGCGTCCAGCACGCCGGCGATTCGCTTCTCGATGGTGTTCTCGGTCAGGAACCGCGTCACCGTGACCGGGTGCCGTTGGCCGACGCGGTGGGCACGGTTAATCGCCTGATCCTCGACGGCCGGGTTCCACCAGCGGTCGAACAGGAACACGTAGTTCGTGAACTGGAGGTTCAGCCCGACGCTGCCGGTGCCGTAGCTCATGAGGATGACGTGGCTGTCCGGATCGTTCTTGAAGCGGTCGAGGATCGGCGTCCGCTCCTGTTGCGGGATGCGGCCGTGGTACTGAAGCGGACCGTAGGGTTTCAGGGCGTCGGCGATCACCAACAGCGGTTCGACCCACTGAGAGAAGATGATCGCCTTCCGGCCGTTCTCGGCGACTTCTTCCATGTCGTGGACCAGTTGTTCGAGCTTCGCGCTCTCGCCGGTGAGCGGGTCGAAGTTACAAATCTGCTTCAGCCGCATCACGAGTTGGAAGACGTGCTGCACCGTCAGCGTGTCGCCGAGCTCGTTCAGTTGGATGACGCCGTCGTTCTCCGCCCGGTCGTAGGCCTCCCGCTGGGCCGGCGTCAAATCGACTTCCACGTCCTTGATCATCTTCGGCGGCATGTCCGACTGTACGTCGTCCTTCGTCCGACGCAGGATCGTGTCGCTCGTCAGGCCGGGGAGTTGCTTCGGCGGGCAATCGGGCGGTACGCGGCCGGAGTCGATGAACTCGAAGAGGTTCACGAGGTCGTCTGGGTGGTTCTCGATCGGCGTGCCGGTCATCGCCCAACTGCGACGGCGGTTGATGCTGCACACGATCTGCGCGGTCTTCGACCCGCGGTTTTTGATCCGCTGGGCCTCGTCCAAGACCACGAGGTCGAAGATCAATTTTGGATCGGCGACGATCTCCCAGTCGCGGGTGAGCGTTTCGTAATTGATGATCTTGAGCGGGCAGTTCGACACGGTCCACATGCGTCTGCGTTCTTCAGTGTCGCCGCCGAAGCACTCGTGCGGGATGTCGGGTGCCCACAGTTTCAACTCGCGACACCAATTGTGAATCAGCGGCTTCGGCGCGACGATCAGGGCATTGTTCAGCAGCCCTTGGTGGAACATGAGCCGCATCGCCAGGATGGCCTGGGCGGTTTTGCCCAAGCCCATCTCGTCGGCGAGTAAGGCCGAGTGGCGGGGCATCAGGAACGCGATGCCTTCCAATTGGTACGGGAACGGTTCGAACGGCACTTCGAGTTGGCGGCCGTCGAAAAGCCCATCCAGGGGCGGTTGCAACAAGTACAGTAGGCGGTCTTTGAAGAGAACGTGGTCGGCCGTCGGCCGGGTACGAACGCGGGCGTTCGGGTCGTCGGCCTTCGCCAGATTCACGACCTGTCGCCCGGCGGGTCGGTCCGGGTGTTCGCGAGCCGGCTTGGCTAACGTCGAATACTCGACCGCCGGCCGGGGGAACTTCCACCCGTCCGTCTGGACCGTGATCTCTAACTTGCCGATCGGCCGCACCCACGGCGTGTGCGAGAGCAACCGGGCTTCCTTGACGTTGGCCGTGATCTGCTCGCTGAACTTCGGCACCGGCACCACGTCCGGCGTCAGGTCGAGGTTCACGGGAATCGTTTGAAACGACTCCCCGCCCTCCAGCGCCGGCAGCGCGAGCGATTGCAACGTCAGCGGTCCGAGTCCTTCAGGCGGCACGGCTAGTCACCCCCATCTTGCGGGCTTCCGTGATCGCCTCCCGGACGCGCGTGAACGGCTCGCTCAGTTCCACGGCTTGATCGACGGCGTCGAGCAACTGCTGGATCCGGGGGCCGTCGTCGGAGAACTTCACCGGGTACAGAATGGGCTGTTTAGCGCGGGAGTGTTTCAGACTCAGTGCGTCGGCGTGCGTTTTCTTGTCGTTCGGCAGGGCGATCACCGGCACGTCGATCCGCGCCCGCAGCGGCAGCAGCGCCGCCGTGTCGGCCACGATCAGGCTCGGTTGCGTGGCCGTCTTCTCAATGAGCGTCTTGCCGATCAGGTCGGCGAGGATGTACTCACTGAGTGTGGCCCCGTAGAGGATTTCCTGCACCCGGTTCGGCTGCACGCTGGTCGTCAGCCGGAATTCGAGCGGCCGACCCCAGGCGTTTGTCACCAGATAGCCGCCGAGGTAACCGCCCGCTTCCGTCAGGACGGTCAGGAATCCAAGTGTCAAGTTCGTCGGTGTTGCGCGGTCCGTCACGGTAGTCGATCCCCATAGTCGGCCATCGTGTTGTTGATGCTACTCGTCTACCATCGGAGGGAGACTGCCCAGACCTTCAGCACCCCTTAGCCTGACAGGGCAGCCGTCTCATTTTTTGTTACGGCAGTCCGGATCATTTACCCATCTTCACAATCGGCGAGCCTCTACCTAATCATGCCGATCGGATTGGTAGAATATACTGATCCGTGTTGTCAGCATTTGCCGACGATGATAGGTTGACCCTAACGGGGCCACTGTTCGCTAACCCAGCCTCGGCTGGATGGATACCTCCTGCAATGTCGAACGACAACGTACCCAAGCCTTCCCCGGTCGAAGGCATCAAGACGAGTAGCCGGTTCCTGCGGGGCACACTCGCCGAGGAACTCGTGAGTGGGGCCGACCACTTCTCGAACGAGTCGATGCAATTGCTGAAGTTCCACGGCAGCTATCAGCAAGAAGACCGGGACGCCCGCAAGAAGCGTGACAAGCCGGCCGGCAGCAAGGCGTACATGTTCATGATCCGGCTCAAACTGCCGGGCGGGAAGTTGACGTCGGCGCAGTACCTCGCGATGGACGACATCTGCGGCAAGTTCGCCAACGGCACCCTGCGACTGACGACGCGGCAGAGCATTCAGTTCCACGGCATCTTGATGGGGAACCTGAAGAACTCCATCGCCGAGATGAACGCGGCCTTCGTTTCTACACTCGGGGCGTGCGGCGACGTGAACCGCAACGTCGTCTGTTGCCCGGCACCGACCGGCGACGCGACGCGCGTGCAGATGCAGGAACTCGCCGACAAGGTCGCCGCTCACCTCGCGCCGCGGGCCGGCGGTGGGTCGTACCACGAAATCTGGCTCAACGGCGAGAAGCAAGAAACCCTTCCCGAACCGGAAGTGGCCGAGCCGATTTACGGCAACATCTACCTGCCACGGAAGTTCAAGATCGGCTTCGCCTTGCCGGACGACAATTGCATCGACATCTTGGCGCAGTGCCTCGGCTTCCTCGCCATCCGCGAGAACGGCCAACCGATCGGGTACAACATGTACGTCGGCGGCGGGCAGGGGAACTCGAACGCGAAGCCGGACACCTACCCGCTGATCGGGCAAGCGGCGTGCTTCCTGACGCCCGACGAAGTCGTCGAGGCGGCCGAGGCGGTTGTGCGGTTGTACCGCGACCACGGCAACCGTTCGGACCGCAAGCGGGCACGGTTCAAGTACGTCGTCCACGATTGGGGCATCGAGAAGTTCCGCGAGGTGTTCGAGCGCGACTACTGGAAGAAGCCGTTGAAGCCGGTGCGGGAAGCGCAGATCGCGAACGTCGACCTCCACCTCGGCTGGCACAAGCAGGCCAACGGCAAGTTCTTTCTCGGCATCTCGGTCGAGAACGGTCGTATCAAGGACGAGGGCAACTACCGCCTCCGTAGCGGCTTGCGGGCCATCGTGAGCAAGTTCGACTGTCTCGTCCGCATCAGCACGCAGCAGGACATTCTGCTCGGCGAAATCGACGGGGCAAACAAGTCCGCCATCGACAGCCTGTTGAACGAGTACGGCATCCCGAAGCCGGAAAACCTGTCGATGGTTCAGAAGTGGAGCATGGCCTGCCCGGCGATCCCGACGTGCGGCCTCGCGATCAGCGAGAGCGAGCGGTCGCTGCCGGGTTTGGTCGATCAGCTCGAACCGATCCTGACGGAACTCGGCCTCGCCGACGAGCAAATCAGCGTGCGGATGACCGGCTGCCCGAACGGGTGTGCCCGGCCGTTCCAGAGTGAGATCGGCCTCGTGGGCCGGGCCGGGCCGAAGTACACCATGTACATCGGCGGTGATAGTTTTGGCCGGCGGCTGAACTTCGAGCTGCAAGACAGTGTGCCGATTGATCAGATCCCGGCCAAACTCGGCAACATCTTCAAGGCATTCAAGGCCGAGCGGCAGGACGGCGAACTGTTCGGCGACTTCTGCTACCGCTTGGGCCTGAACCGGCTGCAAGAGTTGGTCGGGCCGGTGTTGAAGTAACAAAACGCGAAAGCCCCGGCACCATCGTGCCGAGGCTTTCGGCTACCCACTATGGACCTCTCGCCACTTCAAAAGCAGTTGAAACAGCGCCTGGACGCACTCGCGGCGGCGGGAATCGAATTCCTGCCGGCGATCGCGCCCACTCCCATTCGCCTCGAACAAAACCCGTTTGCCACGACCGAACCTGTTTCGACCTCACTGTTCGACGATGTCACGACGGCCTCCGTTGGCGTCGATGATACGCGGCGGCAACTCACGATGTTGGCCGACGAGATTCGCGGGTGCAAGAAGTGCCCGGAACTCTTCGCCACCCGCACGCAGACGGTCTTCGGCGTCGGGCCGGATCGTCCCGATATTTGCTTCATCGGGGAAGCCCCCGGTGCGGACGAGGACCGACAGGGCGAGCCGTTCGTCGGCAAGGCCGGGCAACTACTCAACCGCATCATCACCGCGGCCGGGTTGAAGCGGGAAGAGATCTACATCTGCAACGTGCTGAAGTGCCGGCCGCCGAACAACCGCACGCCGGCGGTTGACGAGTGCAAGAACTGCCGGCCGTATCTCGACCGGCAACTCGAGCTGTTGCAGCCGAAGGTGATTCTCTGCCTGGGCAACGTGCCGACGAAGAACCTGCTCAACACCGCGACCGGCATCACGAGGATGCGGGGGCAGGTCTACAAGTACAACGGCGTGCCGGTGGTCTGCACGTACCACCCATCGTACATCATGCGGCTGGAAGGGCAGGGGGAAGCGGAACGGAAGGCGAAGCTCGAATGCTGGGAGGACATGAAACTCATGCTCAAGCAAATCGGCCGCGAGGTGCCGAAGAAGTAACGGCTACTCGGCCTCCCCCTCTTCGTCGTGGTTCTCTCCGTCCACGTTCAAGCGGTCGCGGATGGCGGCCGAGAGTTGCTTCATCGTCACCGGCCGCACGAACACGACGCCGTTGCGGTGTTCCCGAACGCTCGATGCGAAGCCCTTCTGGTCTTCGTTGAAGATCAAGACGGCCGCGAAGTCTAGGTGCAACAAGTCCGCCTCGCGCAACACCTTCTCGTAAGACTCGATCCCCTCGCGGCCGACGGTTCCCACGTCGATAATCAGGGCGTGGTAGGGTTGTTGCTTGAAGCGGGTGAGGGCCTGGCTCGGGTCGATCGAGATGAGGACGCGGAAACCGAGCTTCTTGAATTGCTGGCGGAAGACGTCCTGCAACTTCTGGTGGTCTTCCGCGATGAAGATCGTCAGCGGCCCGCTCGCCTGGTGCGAACGGGTTCCCGCCGACCCACCCTTCAGCTCGGCCTCGACGGTCTTGACCCCCTCGTGCATCATCGCTGGGGTTTGATATCGGGCGCTCGGCTCGAAGGCGCACATCCGCAGGATCAGGCTGATGACGTTGCCGGGCAGGTCGTACTCGATGCCGAGTTTGCGGATCGTGTCGTCGAGTTCGTACCGAGTCCGCATCTGCATCACCTGCTTGTCGCGGGTCCGCGGCAACAGTGCGTGACCGGTCATAATCTCGAACAGGACGATGCCGAGGAAGTAAATGTCGCTGCGGGGGTCGCCCTTCTTGCTGCCGGTGAGCTTTTCCAGGCCCGCGTAATCGACCGTGCGATCGACTTCGTCGTCGCCGTGGCCCGGTTCCTTGCTGGTCATCAGGGCCGCACCCTGACTAATTTCCGCCAACCCGAAGTCCACGAGCTTCGCGATCTTGTCAGTGGAAATAAGGATGTTCGTCGGCTTGATGTCGCGGTGCGTCAGCCCGCGGGTCTGGGCGTAGGCGAGGCCGGCGGCGCACTCCTCAATGACGTGCAGGGCCTCGGCCGGTTCCAACTTTTTGCGGATCGAGAGGATGTCGCGGAGGTTGCCCCCCTCGACGAATTCCATGACGATGAAGTACTGGCCTGTCGTCTGGTCCTTGCTCACGGCGAGGATTTGCACGATGTTCGGGTGCTGCATCGTCTGACCGATGCGGCCTTCCCGCTCGAACATTTCCACCCGCTTCTTGTCTTCGGTCCACCGCCGCCGCAGAACCTTCACGGCCACGATCTGCCCGGTTCGCGGGTCGTCGCCACGGTAGACGCGGCCGAAGCTGCCGGACGCGATCTTGTACAGCAACCGGAAGCCGCCCAGGATGTAGCCGTCCATGTCGCCCTTGACGAGCTTCGAGCTTTGGAAGGGCGTGATGAGGCCCTTGCGCTCCAGGAGCTTCGCCATGTCCACCGGCGGCCGCGTGCGGTCTTCGAGTTCGTAGAGGCACTCCTTGGCCGCGTTGTCATCGACGATGCCGACGCGGACGACGAGTTGCGCGAATTCGGCGGCATCGGTTGGCGCGGACATTCCAAACTCCACTCGCGGCAGCCAGGATCGGGGTTTGCACAACCATCATAATTTAGCAGGTTCGCACCCCGACGCAATCAGAGGTGGGTACCAAATAGCCGCGTCTGGTAACGGTACGACCGGCAGATGCGGCAGATCGGGACTGGGTTCCGGTTGACTCCCTTAAGGTCCGACGTTATTCCCCGGCCACTTGTTACTCGGACGGACCAGTGCGGAGAGCGGCCCATGCCACGGCGAGTCCTAAATTTCGTGCTTTTCGCCGTCGGCCTGAGCCTGAGCGGCTGTACCGGCGCCTGGGACAAAATGAGCAGCCGGAAGTTTCGCGACCACCCGTATGACGTGATGTTCGACCGCCGCGACCCGCTGACGGTCATGCGGACCAGTCCCGAAGGCGACGACCGTGCGGGGGCTATGAAGAAGCTGAAGGAGCCGGCTGCCAACGGGCGTTCGGCCGACGAACAAGAGGAAGCGTTGAAATTGCTGACCGACGCGGCCATCAATGACCCAAGCCCGGTTGTTCGCGTGGCCGCTATCGACGCCCTCGGCCGGTTCCAGGACGTGCGGGCGGTCAAGAGTCTGACCGCCGCGTACTACCAGTCGGGCGGGACATCTGCTCCCAAAACGGACGCCCCTCTTACGGGGTTGCAACTGACGTCCGGCGGCCGCGAACTCGGTTCCATGGACCGATCGGCGTCGCTGTCCGGACCGTCCGGTTTCGCCCCGGACGTGGCCAGTGTCATCCGCAGTCGAGCGGTGGAAGCCCTGGCAAACACGGGCAAGCCGGAAGCCGTCGGGCTTCTCACGCAGGTGGCGGCGGGCACGGAAAAGACCGGCGGGGGCGACCGCGACACCCGCCTCGCGGCCGTCCGCGGCCTCAAACAACTGCGAACGCCGGAATCGGTCGCGGCCCTCTCAGGCGTGCTGACGGCCGAGAAGACCCGCGACCCGGCGTTGGCGGACCGCGCTCACGAGGGGTTGGTCAACCTCACGGGGCAATCGCTGCCGAACGACCCGCAGAAGTGGGACGCGGTCGTGAAGAGCGGTCAGGCCGCCGTCGTGCCGGCCCCGAACGCGGTTCAGCAGGCCGGTGCGTGGATTTTCGGGAACTGATTTACGGGGCGGTCCGCTGGAACACGGTGCTGATGTCGTCCTCGAAGATCAGCCTCCAGCGGTCCGACTGTTCGCGAAGAGTCGTTTCGAACAACCGCCCCTTCTGGGCCAGCACGACATTGGCGACCCGCAGGTCGGGGTCGGTCTTCCAGCCGTCTTCGACGGACCACGTCTGATAGGACTGCGTCATTCGCTCGTTGCCGTAGAGGTTGGTCCGCCCGTCGAACGAGACGGGGTACTCCGGCAGTTCCCACGCGAGATACCCGCCCCAGTCGAAGTCGTTGAAGATCGGCCCCGGCGGCCGCGTCTCGCGGAGGAACGCGGCGGCGTGAACGGGGTACTTCTTCGCGTGGGCCGCGGCATAATCGGTGTCGGCGAGCAGACCGACGGAGTTCAGGATTCGCAACAGCAAGAACGCCGCGAACACGATGCCGACAATGGTTCGCGTCCGGGGCCGAGGGACGGACTCTTCACCCGCGTCGCGAATGACGGCGGCTGCGGCGAGGGCACCGAACCACAGGTCGCGGTACATCCGGCTGGCGAGGAACGCCCCGGCGAGCAGCAGACCCAATTCGAACCCATCGACCGGCCGGCGGCCGAACCACTTCACCACCGCCCACACAATCAATGACGCAACGGCCACCGTCCATCGGCTCGCGAGATCGGGGGCCGATAACTCCTGCACGAGCGACCGCGGTGCGGCTTGCGTGGCGTATTCCCAGATGACCTCGAAGAGATGGACGTGGTACGGGTTGGCAATCGTGGCCAACACGGTGCCAACGAGCAGCACGGATAACTGCCGCCGACTCGCCTGCCCGGGGAAGAGGCACGCCAGACCGAGGACTCCCCAACCGAGGACGTACTGAATGTGCAGGTTCGCCCAGAGCGCGAACAGCGGAATCAGCCACCACGCGCGGCGGGCAGGCATTCCGTCGCGGAGAGCAATGGTTGCCCACAGGGTCATCGTGGTGAACGCAATCGTGACGTGCCACGGCCGTTCCGGGGCCATTGGCATGACGAGGACGACGACGCCCGCCGCCACCATCAGCCCCGTCGGCGTTAGCCCGGACCGACGGAAGATGAAGGCGAAGACCGCGCCCGTGGACCCGGCCGCGAGGAGCGTGCGGAACCACATGATGCCGGTGACGCCGCCGACGGCGTGAACCTGATAGATGGCCCATTCATAGAGCCAACTGTACGCCCGCCAGGGGACGTTCTCGTCTTGACCAATGCGCGAGATCGGGTCGGTTTGCGGGACCGTGCCGGTGTCCGCGATGAACTTCCCGATGCGGAGGTGCCACCACGTGTCGTGCTCGACGGTCGGAATCAGCGTGTTCGCGGCCGGGAGTGCCGCCAGAAGGAACACGACGAGGTAAGGCCACCACTGTTGCCGCCGAGACGCCATACCGGAGGGTATGCCGCGGAACGGCCCCTGTCAAACTTCGAACCGGATGCTTGCTTCCGCCGGTCGAAACAACCATAATCACTCCCAACCCCGCCCCACTTCCTTTTCACAGGATCATCCTCATGCGCTTCCTGCTCTCCACGCTGGTCGCGGTCGCCGCCCTCGGCGGCGCTCACGCGGCCGACGAACCCAAGATCACCTGGAAGAAAACCGTCCTCGACGCCAAGTTCCGCGCGGAAGGCGTGGCGGTTGCCGACGTGAACAAGGACGGCAAGAAGGACGTTCTCAACGGCGAGTTCTGGTACGAAGCCCCCGACTGGAAGCCGCACGAGATGCAGAAGCCGGGCGAGTACTACATGGGCCTCGGCAAAGACGGCAAGGGGAACAACTACAGCCACTCGTTCGCCTGTTGGGCGGACGACTTCAACGGCGACGGCTACCCCGACCTGATCGTGATCGACTTCCCGGGCGAGCCGTGCCACTGGCTGGAGAACCCGAAGGGCAAGGACGGCCACTGGGCCAAGCACGTCATCGGCCACAGCGCGTGTAACGAGACGCCGCTGTACACCGACCTGTTCGGCACCGGCAAGCGTGTCCTCATCATGGGCTTCCAGCCGAAGAACAAGAAGGTCGACGGCAACGAGGGGCAGATGGCCTACTTCACGCCGAACGAGAAGGATCCGAATGCCCCGTGGGACGTCCACCCGATCAGCGAGGCGAGCGCACCCGGCAAGCCGATCCCCGGCACGATGCGGTACAGTCACGGCCTCGGCGTCGGCGACATCAACGGCGACGGCAAGAAAGACGTGATCTGCACCGGCGGTTGGTGGGAGCAACCGCAGTCCCTCGACGGGGCCGGCAAGCCGTGGGCGTTCCACCCCGCCAACCTCGGCGAAGCCGCCGCCGACATGTACGCCGTGGACATGGACGGCGACGGCAAGGCCGACGTCCTCAGCACGTCGGCCCACAAGTTCGGCATTTGGTGGCACAAGCAGCGGCCGGCGAGTGGCAGCGAGTCCCCGGCGTTCCAGAAGATGGACCTGTTCCCGAAGCTGGTCAGCGAGACGCACGCGGCCCACTTCCAGGACATCGACGGCGACGGCCGCCCGGACCTCATCACCGGCAAGCGGTTCGGTAGCCACGGCGGGGCCGAACCGGGGGCGAACGGCCCGGCGATGCTCTACTGGTTCAAGAACACGAAGGGGGCCGACGGCCTCGTGACCCTGACGCCGAACGTCATCGACGACAACTCCGGCATCGGCACGCAGTTCGAGGTGACGGACCTCAACGGCGACGGGCTGCTCGACGTGATCACATCTAACAAGAAGGGCGTCCACGTCTTCGTGCAAGAGCGGAAGTAACATGAGCGAAGATCTCGCCCCGCTAACCCCCGCCACTCGGACCTGGTCCGAGTGGCGAATCCTTCGCTGGTTTCTTTTTTTGTTGATCTGTGTAGCCGCCTACGGCCCACACTACCTCGAAGCCTTCCGCCCGCCACCAAATAAACTCGGCGACTTTCATCAGGAGTGGCTCTCCGCCCGCAACTTTGCCCACGGCGGTCGAGCGTACGCCCCGCAACGAGACATCGCTCAAGAACACCTCGGGATACCAGCCGAAGAGGCCGCACGACTGCTTCCCTGGAATGCCCACCCGCCCGTCTCCGTTTTGCTGGCCTTGCCCCTCGGAACGCTGAGCTTTCGCGACGCGCAACTGGTGTGGAACCTGGCAAATGTGCCGCTGTTCGTTCTCAGTCTGGTTCTGATCGTTCGGGGAATTGGGATGCCGTTTTCGGCCACCTCCGTTCTCCCAACCGCCGCCCTGACGTTGGCCTGTCACCCGATTTATTCTCAGTTCCAGCACGCACAGTTAAACATCATTCTGATGACCCTCATCACCCTCGGGTGGCACTTCGACGGCCGGCGCGATTTCGGCTGGGCGGGTGCGGCGATCGGGGCCGCGGTCGCGGTGAAACTGTTCCCGGCCTTCCTCTTCCTGTACTTTCTGGCCTCCCGTCGATGGCGGGCGCTCGCCGCCGGCACGATCGTCTTCGTGGCACTGCAAGGGGTAGCCTTGTTGGTGCTCGGGGTGGACGACTGTCGCACGTACGTCGAGCAGGTCGTGCCCAGCATCGTGAATTACGAGTCGAGTCGACAGAACGTGTCGCTGGCGGGGTTCTGGCTTCGAATCTTTAACCCGCACCCCAACGAGCACGTCGATGCCTTGGCCGTGTCGCCCGTGACGGGGCTGGCGTTCTCCTACGTCTCCCGCTTGATCGTGGTCCTAGTGCTCGTTCGTCTAGCGGTCGGGGCACGGTCGAAGTTCGAACACGATCGGGCTTTCGCCGCGTGCGTTGTCGGCATGATGCTCGCCTCGCCGATCACTTGGCCGCACTACTTCTTAATGTTGGCCCTCCCACTCGCGTTGGCATGGCAGTACGTCCGCGGAATCGGGTGGCGAATCCTGTTCTGGGTCGTTTTTGTTTTGCTCTGGTTGCCGAATTATTACTTCCCCTCGCTCGTGCTCGGGGCGGAACGGGGGATGATGATGTACTTGCTCGGTACGAGTCAGATATCGGCGGGGCAAAACCTAACGCTCGCTTCTCTGCCGAATTATGCCCTGCTGGCGTTGTTGGTCCTGGTGAGGAACGTGCGCGACCGAACCGGACGCTCGGGAGCGGTGTCCGGGGGTGGGGAACCGGCGACTACTGTCCCGGTGGGCGGCGGTCCCTAGAATCTCGGAACCCACCACCGTAGGAACTTTTGATGCGTCACGTGCTCTCCGCACTCGTTCAGAATCAGCCGGGGGTGCTCGCGCACATCTCAGGCATGTTGGCCTCCCGCGGGTTCAACATCGACAGTCTTGCCGTCGGCGAGACCGAACAACATGACATGTCGCGGATGACCTTCGTCATCAACGCGGCCGACAACGTCTGCGATCAAGTCCGCAAGCAACTCGACAAGATCGTCACCGTCGTCCGCGTCGACGACATCTCGGCCGAGAACTTTGTTGAACGTGACCTGATGCTGCTCAAGGTGAGTTGCTCAGGCGCGAAGCGGGCGGAAATCTTCCAGCTCGTCGAGTCGTTCCGCGGCCGCGTCGTCGACATTCAACACGAAAACGTGATGATCGAAGTCAGCGGCACGGAGGGCAAGGTCGAGGCGTTCGTCGACCTCATGCGGCCCTACGGTATTATCGAACTCGCCCGAACCGGCCGCATCGCCCTGACCCGCGGCGCGGTCAAGCCGAGGGACGACGAATGACCCCAAACATTGTGCTCCCCACCCGCCGCCTCGATCCAGCGTTCGTCGATCTGTTGAAGGGCCTGACACCGGGCGAGCGGATCAAGATCACGCAGACCGTCCGCGTCGGCGGCCGGACGTGGCCGGCCGAAGCGGCGGGCGTGTTCCGCGGCCTCAGCTACCTGTCGACCGGCGTCACGGTGGACCGCGTGCCCGAGGACGATGTCATCGTCCCGACGGTCCACTTCACCAAGGACAGCGGCGAATTGGCGTCGATCAGCATCGACGAGAACACCAAGGTCGTGAAGATCTGAGTCGGACGGACGAAACGCAACCGGCCGCGTTCGAACTTCGAACGCGGCCGGTTGCGTTTCGTCATCTCGCCGATCAGTTCTGCTGAGTCGAGATCGGCAGACTCGGCGGAATCTCGACCGGCGTCGAGCCACCCGACTTGGCCCGCGTCGGAATGTGGGCCGTGCCGATCGGCGTGAACACGGCCGGCGGGGCCTGGGCGTCTTGTGCCCCCGGCCACGGCCGGACACTCGGCAGTTGGTTCGCTTCCGTGAAGACCGGCAGCGGTTGCGACGTCGGCATCATGGACCCACCCGCCACGGGCATCGCGGGAGACATCGGCGTCGTCGGGGTGGAGGGCGCCGTCGGCATCGTCATGCCGGGACCACTCGGCAACGGCATCCCGGTGGCCGGGACGGCGTACGGCATCCCGGGCAGGGAGATGTTGCCGCCCGCGTTCGGGGCCGGCAGTTTCTCCAGGGACGGGTCCCACGGGGCCGACAGCGATTGCAGCGGCAACTCGTCCGACCGCTCCCGCAGCTTCAGAGCCGCGTTCCGGGCACTGAAGTGATCGGACGCTTTCTTCCCGACGTGCTGCGGCAGTGGGCCGTCCCCGACGGACACGTTGTTGTACCGCTGGATCGTTCCCTTCTCGAATTCCAGGGCCGCCAGCGTCGTGTTGTACTGGGCGATCGACTGGAACTCGGCCGCGAGGTTGGTCGCGAAGTTCTGCTGAACTTGCAGCACGTTGAACAGCGTGTTCGTGTCCCACGCCCCGCCGGTGATGAGCTTCTGGTTCAGGGCCAACGTCTGTTCGAGTGCGACCCGCGTCTGCCGGCGGAGGATGATGTCCTGGTGCCGGTAGATCACGTTGCGGTACTGGCGGACGACGTTTTCCAGAATCTTCCGCTCGGCGTCGTGCAACTGGTAGTAGCTGCGGAGCATGGCCAACTGCGACTGGCGGACGGCGGCGTTCGCGTCGCGGAAGCCGAGCGGCACGTCCATGCGGAGGCCGAGCTGCCAGCTGTTCGCGTCGTTGTTCGCGAAGTTCGCGAGCGCGTTCTGCCGGACGATCTGCTGGGTTCCGGTCGTGCTCGTGGTGACCTCGTCGGACCCGTCCAACCGCGTGCCGATGCCCGCGATGTCTTGCGACGCAAAGAACCGTAGGTCCGGGCGCCGCTGGTTCTTTTGCAGGATCAGGTCGAGTTGGCGGAACTTCAGGTCGTGGCGGGCGATGATCAGTTCCGGCCGCGTTGCCAGGGCCTCGTTCGCCTGTTCGTAGTAGTCCGGCATGTACGGGGCGAGCGTCGGCTCGTCGATCGGCACAAGCCGCATCCCATCGGCGAACGACGTTTCCCCGAGCAGCCCGCGGAGGTTCCGCTCGGCGTCGAGAATTTGGTTCCGGGCTTCCAGCACGTTCCGGCGGAAGGTCCAGTATTGCGATTCCGTCTGCGTCAGTTCCTGCTGCCGAACCGTCCCGACCTCGAACCGCTTCTTGATGACGGTGTACAGTTCGAAGGCTTGCTTCAACGTCTCTTCCTGGGCGTACAGGTTGTAGTACGCCGCGTAGAGGTTCCAGTACGCCGTCTCGATGTTAAACAGCATCTGATTTAACTGGCGGTCGAATTCCGCCCGCTGTTGGTCGTACCGGATGCGCGTGACGAGGATACCTTCTGTCGTCGTGCCACCGCTCGGTCGGAGGCCGCTGATGAGCAGGCTACCGGGGTGACTCTGGGCGAGTTGGTTAATCTCGATGCCGAAGCCTTGCAACAACGGCTGTTCGAACAAGAACTGAACCCGCGGCGTGTAGGCGGGGTTGAGCTGCGAGTTGAACGCCCCACTGGTCTGGTTGAACTTCCGGTAGTCGGTGCTGAACGTGATGCCGGCGACGCCCCCGGTGGGCAGGGGCTTCGCGAAGGTCGAACTCAGCGTTGCGGAGTCGCCGTTCGTGAGTTGCTGTTGGAAGTTCACGACCGGCTGGTCGTTCTTCGCCCACGTCAGGCTCGTGATCCAGCGGGCGTCGAACTTCGACAGCGACCGCTCGATGTTCGCCCCGACGATCGCCGGGTCGATGACGAGGGCGCGAATCGAGTCGGTACCGCCGACGGTTTGACCGGAGAAGGAGAGCGGCAAGCTGTCTGACGGCAAGCCGGCGTTCAAGACCCCGCCCTGAATCCCCAGGTTCCCCTTCTCGATGCCGATGGCGATGCATTCCTTGAGTGTCACGTTCCGCGCCGGCCGCGTCGGGTCGAGCGCCGTCGCCGGGGCACCCCCCTTATCGACGAGCGACGGCGGGATCGGCGAGTGAGGCTGCTTCTCCAGGTATTCCAGCCCCCCCGACAGCGCCGACTTGTGGTCGCTGGGCTCCAAGAAGAGTTGGTGCTTGCAGCCGCTCATCGGAATGACGGAAAGCAATCCCGCGACAATCCGAGCTTTCCAGCGTCCAACCCGTTGCATTCTCTTCGTCACGCGCATCCCCCCCATCGCTGACGTGCCTCACTCTGGTGGGCATCCTCCACTGCTATCGGCGATAAGCCGGGAAAACTCTACGGCATTTGTCGCGTGTGCCGGCGCGTCGGGAAGTTTTTTTGAGAAGGGAGGGGGATTGGCTGAAGTTCGCAAACAAGTCAATCTGGCAACGTGCCGACTCCGGGCGAGGCGGGCGGGACAGGCAAGGCATAACGCGGGGCCAGGGCCGTTACTGGAAGGCCCATCATTCGCTTCACCGGGATGAACTCGCCCACGTCGTTGCCTTCAACTTGATGGCCGATCCACTGCAAGAGGTAGCCGAGGATGAAAGCCGCGAGGGCCCACCACCACGGCAACACGAAGAGCAAAATTGGTGCGACCAACAGGGCCAGCGGAATGCCGACCATGTGAATCGCGAAGTTGAAGTTGTTCCGATGGCGGGTGAGCCAGTTCTGCCGCGCACGCCCGGCGAAGCTCAGGAGTCGCCGGGCGATGGGGAAGGAGTAGCGGGGACGGTCCGTCATGGAGATGAGTTAGTTCGCCGCTTGAGTGACGGCAACCGGAAAGAAAACTCTTGCATTTCCCCGAGCGTTGGGTAGAGTGATAAACAATCAATTGAAACAAGAGTTTGAAACATGGATTTTGCGTTGGATGCGAAAGAACGACTCCTGGATGCCGCGGAAGAAGTCTTTGCGGATAAAGGGTTTAACGCGGCGACGATCCGCGAGATCATTAATCGAGCGAACGTCAACATCGCGGCGGTGAACTACTACTTCGGGGACAAGGAACGCCTTTACATCGAAGCGGTGAAGTACGCCCATCAGTGCAGTTGGAAGGGCCTGCCGCAGCCCGAATCCTCGCCGGACGCCACGCCGGTGGAAAAACTGCGGCTGTTCATCCGCATGATGGCGACCTGGACAAACGCCATTGCCCGGCCGAGTTCGGTCCAGTTGGTGATGCGCGAGATGTTGCACCCCACGGCAGCGGCGAGGGAAATCGTCCGGGAGTCGATTCAACCAACAGGTTTCCGCCTACGGGCCATCGTGGAAGAGTTGTTTCCCGGGATCGAGGAAGGCCGGTGCCTCATGATCGGGTTCAGCATCATGGGCCAGATTCTCTTCTACAAGCAGAACCGTCGGGTCGCAGAGTTGATCTTCGGCAAGGAACCGGTCGCGGCGCTCGAGACGGAGTCGGTGATCGAACACATCACGCAGTTTACCCTGGCCGCGCTCGGTCAGGGTCCGCCGGTCAACGGGAGGCCGTCATGAACTGGGTTGCCCTGCGAATGCTGACCGGCGACCGGGCGAAGTACCTCGGCATCATCTTCGGCGTTGCCTTCGCCGCCCTGCTGATGGGCCAGCAGTTGAGCATTTTCTGCGGCCTGATGCGGAACACGACGAGCCAGATCCGCGACATCGAAGGGGCGGACATCTGGGTGATGGACCAGAACGTGCAATTCGTCGATGATGTGAAGCCGATGAGCGAAAACGAGTTGCTCCGGGTCCGCGGCGTCGAGGGTGTGTCGTGGGCGGTCCGGCTCTACAAGGGGATCGGCCGGGCACGACTCGACGACGGCAACTTCCAACAGATGATTCTGATCGGTCTCGACGACGCGACCCTCGTTGGAGCGCCGCGGCCGGACCGCATCGTCCACGGCGAACTCGGCGACCTGCGGCAGCCGAACGCCGTCTTCGTGGACGAGTTCGGCTGGCGATATCTCTTCGGCAAGGAGCCGTTCCAACCCGGCAAGACTCTGGAGATGAACGACAAGCGAGCGGTGATCGTCGGCATGTGCAAATGCAACCCGACGTTCCAGACCTTCCCGATCCTCTACTGCACCTACTCGCAAGCCGTGCAGTTCTTGCCGCAGGAGCGGAAGACGCTCACCTTCATTCTGGCGAAGGGCAACGACGATCTGCCGAAGGAACAGGTCTGCAAGGCCATCGAAGACCAAACCGGCCTGCGGGCACAGACCAACGACCAGTTCTTCTGGACGACGATCCAGTACTACATGCAGCGGACCGGCATCCCGATCAACTTCGGCATCACGGTCATGCTCGGCTTCGTCGTCGGCTGTGCCATCGCGGGCCAGACGTTCTACCTGTTCACGCTGGAGAACCTGAAGCAGTGGGGGGCGTTGAAGGCGATGGGCGTGAGTAATCTCCGCCTCGTCGGCATGATCCTGCTGCAAGCCGTGATCGTCGCGCTCATCGGCTACGGCCTCGGCATCGGCGGAGCGGCGCTGTTCGGGTTCGTTTTCCAGAGGGCGATGACCTCGACGCCGCCGGCGTTCTACTTCGGCTGGCAAATCCTGGTCGGGACGGCCGCGGCGGTGGTCGTGATCTCGTTGGCCGCCAGCCTGCTGAGTATGCGGCGCGTGTTGTTCCTCGAAGCGGGGGTGGTGTTCCGATGAAAACCACACGCCGTGACTTTTATTCTTCCCTCTCCCCCGGCTTTGAGGGGGAGAGGGCCGGGGTGAGGGGGAGTACCTTCCTCCAGGTGAAGCGAGTTTCTGTTGAATGCAGTTGTTCCCCCTCACCCTGCCCTCTCCCCCTCAAAGCCGGGGGAGAGGGTAAGAGTTCGGTGTCGGCGAGTGAGAGGAAGCGATGACCGCAACCGTATCCGCCCCGCCGATGGCGGCCATTCAGTTCCGTGGCTTGTCGAAATTCTTCGGCACCGCGGAAACGAAAGTCACTGCCCTCGACAATATCGAACTCGCGCTGCCCTACGGGGAGATGGTGCTGCTCGTCGGCCCGTCAGGCTGCGGCAAGACCACGCTCATCTCGATCGCGGCGGGACTGCTCAACCCTTCGGAGGGCGAGGTCGTCGTCCTCGGCCAGAACCTCACGAAGATGGGGGCGAACCGCAAGGTCCGCTTCCGCGGCGAGAACATCGGCTTTGTCTTCCAGCAATACAACCTGTTGCCAGCATTGTCGGCGGTCGAGAACGCTTGCGTGCCGCTCTTGATCGCGGGCTGGAACCGGGCGAAGGCCATCGCGAAGGCGGCGGAAATTCTCACGGCCGTCGGACTCGGCAACCGGTTGAAGGCGTTCCCCTCGCAACTCTCGGGCGGCCAGCAACAGCGGGTGGCCATCGCGCGGGCGTTGGTCCACGAGCCGCGCCTCCTTGTCTGCGATGAACCGACGGCCGCTCTCGACGCTGCGTCCGGCCGAACGGTGATGCAACTCATCAAACAGGTGGCCGTGCAGCCCGACCGGGCGGTCGTGGTGGTGACGCACGACAGCCGAGTGTACGACTTCGGCGACAAGATCGTGTCGATGGCCGACGGCCGCGTGGTGGAAGTGCTCGGCAAGGGCCAACGGCCGCACGAATAACAGGAGTTCGACCATGCTCACCCGTTACATACTCCCGCTGTTGGGGCTGATCGCGTTCGCGTTCGCCGTCCAGCAGATGACCCAGGCCCAACAGAAAACGCCGCCGGCCGTCCCGCCGGTCGAGCCGGCGAAGTCGCCGTTCGCGAAGCAACTGGCCGGATCGGGCATCATCGAACCGGAGACGGAGAACATCTCCATCGGCACGAACCTGCCCGGCATCGTCGAGCGGGTCAACGTGAAGGTCGGCGACATGGTCCGGCCCGGCGTGCCACTGTTTCGCCTGGACGACCGGCAGTTGAACGCCGAGTTGGTCGTGCGAAAAGCTTTCCTCGAAAACGCCCAGGCGACGCTGGAGAAGTTGAACAACGCGCCGCGGCCGGAGGAACTGCCGCCGTTGCGGGCGAAGGTTGCAGAGATGGTCGCGAACCTCGACGACCAGACGAAACAACTAACCCGCCTGCAACGGCTCGGGGCGGCCGCATCCGAGGACGAACTGACCCGTCGCGAGGCCGGCGTGGCGGTCGCGAAGGCCCAACTCGAACGTGCGAAGGCGGACCTCGCGTTACAAGAAGCTGGGTCATGGAAGTTCGACCGCCTCGTTTCCCAATCCGCAGTGAAGCAGGCGCAAGCACAGGTCGAGCAGACCGGCATCGAACTCACGCGGCTGACGGTGAAGGCCCCGCAGTTGAAGTGGGACGCCACGAACTCGGCCTCGGATGCGACCGAGTACAAGGTGCTCCAGGTAAATGTGCGACCGGGCGAATTCGTCGGCACGGTGCAGGGGCAGGCGCTCATCGTCCTCGGCTACATCGGTAAGTTGCACGTCCGAGTGGACATTGACGAGAACGACATCGGCCGCTTCCGCCCGAACCTGCCGGGCTTTGCGCAGCCGCGGGGCAACCCGCACGTCAAGTTCCCGATCTCGTTCGTGCGGGTCGAGCCCTACGTGATCCCGAAGAAGTCGTTGACCGGCTTGAACACCGAGCGCGTCGACACGCGGGTGTTGCAAGTCATCTACCGCATCGAGTCGGCCGATCTGGCGCTCTACGTCGGACAGCAGATGGAAGTCTTCCTGAACGCGGCCGAAGGGAAGTGAGGGCGGCTGATCGGGTACGACGGATTGTCGTATCTTAACAGCACTTCCACTACCGAAGGAGTGACGGGATGCCCGCGATTGCACCCTCGATTTTGGCGGCCGATTTCTCGCAACTCGGCGAGCAGGTCAAGCTCACCGAGGCCGGCGGGGCCAACCGCGTTCACGTGGACGTGATGGACGGGCACTTCGTGCCGAACCTCAGCATGGGGTCGATCGTCTGCAAGGGGCTCCGCCCGGTCACGAAGATGCCGCTCGAAGTCCACCTCATGGTCGAAGCGCCGGCCAAGTTCCTCGACGACTTCGTGAAGTCCGGGGCCGACTCGTTCATCTTCCACCTGGAAGTCGAACCGGAGCCGACGGAGATGATTCAACACATCCGCTCGCTGGGCAAAAAGGTCGGCCTCGCGGTCAATCCGAACTTCGCGATCGAAAAGTTGAAGCGGTACATCCCCGAGATCGACCTGGCCCTGTGCATGACCGTGTTCCCCGGTTTCGGCGGGCAGAAGTACATTCCCGAGAGTACGGCCCGCATCCGTCAGATTCGGCAGTGGATTCGCGAGTTGAACCCGGCCTGCGAACTCGAAGTGGACGGCGGCATCGACGCCCGCACCATCGGCGAGGCCTCGGCGGCCGGGGCGAACGTCTTCGTCGCGGGCACGGCCATCTTCGGCGCGAAAGAAGGTGCGACGGCGGCCACGAAGCACCTCCACGACCTCGCGGCGGCCGCCGCGACGTGATGCGCATCTTCGTTTACGAGCACCTCACCGTCCACGGCATCGGCCGCGACCCGGACTCGCCGGACCACGGCATGTACCGCGAAGGCCAGGCGATGCGCAATGCCGTCGTCGCCGATCTGGAGGCGATGGCGGATGTCGCCGTCGTGGGGCCGGACGACGCGGAGTTCGGCATCGTCATCGCCCCGGAAACCGGCGGCGTTCTCGAAGAGCGCGTCCAACACTTTCAGGCCACCCACCGGCTGATCGCGTCGAGTCTGTCGGCCCTCGCCCTGACCGGCGACAAACTCGCCCTCGCGGACCACTGGCAACGGTACGGCGTCCCGACGCCCTTCACGGCGTCCGCGGCCGATTGGCCTTCAACCCGCGTGCCGGCTGTGCTCAAGCCGCGCGACGGGGCGGGTTCGTGCGAGACGTACCTGTGTGCGGACGACGCGACCTTCCGGCGGCGGGTGATCGAACGGATGGCGGCCGGCCCGCCGATGATCGCCCAGGACTTTGCCCCGGGCCGACCGGCGAGCGTGGCGTTTCTCGTTGGGCCGAATCAGACACTCGCCCTTCCACCGACGTTCCAAACCCTGAGCACCGACGGCCGCTTCCAATACCTCGGCGGCGAACTCCCAATCCCGCAAGAGTTGGCTGAGCGAGCGACCGCGATCGGCACCCGTGCGGTGGAGTCCGTGACGGGGCTGGGTGGGTTCGTCGGTGTCGATCTCATTCTCGGCGACGCGGCCGACGGTTCGGGAGATCGTGCCATTGAAATCAATCCGCGCCTGACGACTTCCTACGTCGGCCTGCGGGCACTGGCCGGGACCAACCTCGCTGCCGCGATGCTGACGGCTTTCGAGGGCGGGGTCGTGGGCTTCCTCCCCTGGAAGTCGGGGAGAATCGCGTTCTCCCCGGACGGGTCGATTTTTCTTCCGAGCGGCTGAAATTGGACTGGCATTTTACCCGAACGTTGCTACGATCCTTCATGCGCGAACGGGGTGGCCCCGTTCGGTAGGAATAGGACGAACCGGTGGTGGTGCACTTCTAGCTTTTCGTTAGCGGACCCGCTCTGAGCTTATCCCTTCCGAGTGCTCCGTCGTCGTCGAGCTGGTGGCCCGTTGGTGTTTGTCTGTGGCGAACGACCGTGCGACGATTGAACCCCAATCCGACCCGAATGTCCCTCAGCACAACCGAGCGGGTGCGGTCGCGCGCCGCGTTTCATCCTCGTCCCGGTGTCGCCGTGCGGCGGTCGCCGAGTTGGTCGTTTCTTGGGGCGGACGCGGTCCGCCCGTGCTCCGAAGGGTAACGTCATGGCGGTGAATCTGTACGTGGGCAACCTGCCCTTTTCGACGACGAACGAAGACCTCACCGAGGCCTTCAGCGCTTACGGAACTGTTGTCAAAGCCCAGGTCCTTCAGGACCGGGAAACCGGCCGCTCCCGCGGCTTCGGGTTCGTGGAAATGAGCGACGGCCACCAGGCGGCCATCGAGGCGCTCAACGGGGCGGAATTCCAGGGCCGACGGCTCACGGTCAACGAGGCCAAGCCCCGCGAAGAACGCCCCCGCAGCGGTGGCGGCGGCGGTGGTGGCGGCTACGGCGGTGGCGGTGGTCGTCGCGGCGGGGGCGGCTACGGCGGTGGTGGGGGTGGGGGTGGTGGATATGGCGGTGGCGGTGGTCGTCGTGGGGGTGGCGGCGCTGGTTACGGTGGCGGCGGCTACTGAGCGCGAAAACAACATCCGACCCGGCCGACGGCGGTCGGGTTTTTCATTCCGCCGTCTGGCCGGCCAACATCCGCAAGTCGCCTTGCCGCCGGGTCACGCCGGCACGGTCGAGGTACTCACACAACGGCACGGCATATTTCCGCGTCGTGCCGAGCAAGTCTCGAATCTCGGCGAGGGTCAACCCCTCGGACGTTCGAAGCCCGTCGGCCACCACCTGCCGCGCTTTCGCTTCCTCGTCCGCGTGCAGGAAAAAGTCTGCGGCGATCCGGACCAAATGCCCTTCGGCCACCGCGACCTCAAAAATCTCTTTCAACGCGCCCGCATTGCCGCCGGCGGCGTTCGCGAAGCTCGCCGGGTCCGGGGGTGAGCAGCCGCCCCGGCGGTGGTCATCGACGATCTTGTCCTTGAGCTTCCGCTGGTTGACGCTCAACCGCGGCTTGAAGTCCGCACGCGCGATTCGCTTGGAGTCTCCGACGATTTGCTTCGAACCGATCATCCGGTCCGTGACCGCTTGCACGAGCGATTCGTTACCGACGTAGTCCAACCGGGCGAGGACCATCGGGCGGGCATGGTTGGTATGAAGCGGGTGAGCAGCATGAAGATCGCGGAGCACGTCCAGGATGAGTTCACCTAACTCGCGCACGCGATCACGGTGCAGGAAATGCTTCCGATTCAGGCCCAGAGTCATTTCTACGAGCGCATCGTCAGCGAGAAGTTTCAGGATCGTCGGCTCGATTTCGCTGCAGGGTAACGCCGCCATCCGCACCAGATCGTTCGCCTCAAACCCCTGGAAGCCGGCGAACCACGCGGCCGCGGTGGTCCGGTGGAGGGGCTCGTCCGTCGCGAGTTGCTCGACCCGTTCGAGCGATTCGACGTGCCGTCGGCGGAGTTTCTTCCCGGTCGGTTGAAGAACCTGGCCGCCGCCGAGCGTGTGCTCGGCCGAGGAATCCCGGAGGACGAACGGCTGCCCCCAAACGGCCGTGACGGACTCGTCGAGGAAGAGTTGCGCGAAGACCCATTCTCCCGGCCGCACGAGGTTGGTGTCGAGGAGCGAGAGGGTAGCGGGCACGTCGGCGGTGCCGACGTGCAACCGCACCGGCAGGCGGTGCTTGAGAGGCCGTTCCGGGAGGGTGAGGTTCTGCAACCGCACTGTCAGCACTTTGCTCGGCACCAGGATGCCGGGCGTGGCGAGTTCCTGACCCCGCTGGACCGCGTCGTGCGGCACGCCGGCCAAGTTGAGGGCTGCCCGCTGGCCGCGGTGGAGTTCGTCGGTGGATTGGTTGTGGCGGTTCAAGCCGCGAACGCGAACCCGCTCGGACGTGCCGTCCCCCTTGTGCCAATCCAACTCGTCGCCGACGCGGACGGAACCGGCGGTCGCCGAGCCGGTCACGACGGTTCCGTGTCCTTGCACCACGAAAGAGCGGTCGATCGCGAGCCGGAACCACCCCGCGTCCGGCCGCGGCGGGAGTTTTTCGCACGCGGCCGCGATTGCGGCCTTCAATTCCCTGACCCCAGTTCCGGCGACGGCCGAGGTGGGGATGATCGGGGCGTCTTGCAGGAATGAGCCGCGGACCAGTTCCCGAACGTCCAGGATCGCGAGTTCGCGGGCGGTGTCGTCCACGAGGTCGGCCTTCGTTAGCGCGATCACGCCCCGCTCGACGCCGAGGGCGTTCAAGATCGCGAGGTGTTCGCGCGTCTGCGGCATGACAGCGTCGTCCGCCGCCACGACGAGCAGCGCGAGGTCGATCCCCGTCGCCCCGGCCAGCATGTTCTTCACGAATTTCTCGTGGCCGGGCACGTCCACCACGCCGAGGTCGAACCCCCCGAGGCTCAGTTGAGCGAAACCGATGTCGATGGTGATGCCCCGCCGCTTTTCTTCGGGCAGGCGGTCACAGTCGATGCCGGTGAGGGCCTTCACGAGTGCCGTCTTGCCGTGGTCGATGTGCCCGGCCGTGCCGAGGATGAGGTCGCGCATGCCCCCATTTTATCCACACCGCGGCGGCCCGAACTGGTCGTGCATTTCGGGAGGGCCGTGCGTAACATGTTCTGACATCCCCGAATCGCGTTCCTGGGTGGGCGACTGATGCAGCAGGTGATTTTCCATTTCCCGTTCGTCGGCTTCCCGCTCTACGGCTTCGGGCTGATGTTGTTGTTGGCGTTCTTCACCGTCATCGCCTGGAGCAAGTGGCGGACCCCGAAGGTCGGGCTGTCGTGGGAGCGGTTTCAGGACATGGCGATGCTGCTACTGCTGACCGGCATCGGCGGCGCGCGGGTCTTGTACATGATTCAGTACTCCGACCAGTTCCCCGACAAGTCGGCGCTCGGGTTGTTGATCGGCTTCGTTTCGATCTGGGACGGCGGGATCGTGTTCTACGGCTCGATCTTCGGCGGAATGCTCAGCTACTACTTTTATCGCCGATTCGTGCTGAAGCGGCTCAATATCAACGGCTGGCAGTTGGCCGACGCCGTCGCCCCGATGCTGGCGATCGGCATGGCCCTCGGGCGAATCGGGTGCTACCTGAACGGCTGCTGTTGGGGGCAGGTGGCCTGTGCGGAGTGTCAGCCGATGCCACTGCCGCCGGAACTCGGCCAGTTCCCCCTGATCCCGTCGCACGCCCGCAAGCAGGTGACACTGCCCCCGTATCAGTCCCGCCTGCCGCAGATTCACGGACTGCAAACGACCACCGGCTTCACCATCGTCGCACCCGGCGAACTGCCGCCGTCCGACCCGCGGTCGGTCGTGGCCGCCATCGAACCCGGCACGGCCGCGGAAAGATCCGGCTTGCAACCTGGGGACAAGGTCGTCGAGGTGAACGGCCGGCCCAATCAGATGATCCTGGAAATCAACGGACCCGCCAAGGTTCTCGCCGGTGCGCAGGAGCGGGCCAACATCGACAACGTCACGGTCAAGTCCATCGACTTGGCGAAGGACGAGAAAGCACTAATCGTCGAAACCGCCGATCCCGCCGCGTTCACTGTTGTCCAAGCGAAGCTCACGCCCTTGCGGGAGCAACTCATCCTCTCGCCGCACGACAGCCTCTATGAGTTAACCCGCAACGGGGCACTCGGCCAGACGGAACTCGCGCTCGTGGTCGAGCGCAAGGGGGAGCGCGTGCCGGTCACGTTCACGCCGCGAACGGTAACATTCTTCCCGACGCAACTTTACGAGACGATCAGCATGGTCTTGCTGACGTTGCTCCTGCTCGCGTACCAGCCGTTCCGCCGCCACGACGGGCAGGTGATCGTGCTACTCATGCTCGGCTACGCGGTCCACCGCTTCCTGAACGAAGCCATCCGCATCGAGCCGACCTACCGGTTCGGCCTGACGTTGTCGCAGTGGATCAGCATTCTGATCTTCGCGATCGGCGTGCTACTGGAGGTTTACCTCCGGTACACGCAGCCGAAACTGCCGGCCGCGCCCGTACCACTCGGCTACGGCTCGCACGCGATCCCGGAGCCGGTGAAAGCCTGAGTTGCCGGCGGCCGTATAATCCCACTGTTCGCCGGAATACCGCGAGAGTGGGTGGGATGAGTTTGCCAATCGAAATCGCGTTCGGGACCGAAACCTGGCATTTAGAACTGCCGGCCGAGAAGCGGGTGACCGCGCATCGGGCCGGTTGTGTCGCATCGACTGCGTCGGCCGCGGAACAGGTGCGGGCCGCGCTGGAGAAGCCGTTCGACTTCGAACCCCTCCGCCGGGCACTGACGCCGGACGACCACGTCGTCGTCGTCGTGGACGAATCGTTGCCAGCCCTCGCTGAGATCGTCACAGCCGTGCTTCAACACCTTGGCACCGCGGGTGTCACGCCCGAAGCCGTCACGCTGCTGACGCCGCCGAAATCGGTCGGCGGGAACTGGCTCGACGACCTCCCGGACGAGTTCGCGGACGTGCGAACCGAGGTCCACGACCCGGCCGACCGGAAGAAACTCGCGTACCTCGCCACCAGCAAGGGCGGCCGGCGGCTCTACCTCAACCGCACGCTCGTGGAAGCGGAATTTACCGTGGTCGTGTCGGGCCGCAGGTACGATCCGCACCACGGGTACGCCGGCGGCGAATCGCTGTTGTTCCCGACCCTGAGCGATGACGAGACGCGGACCGCGTTCCAGGGGGACGCGGCGAAGGAGAGTCGTGGCGAACCGGCCGAGGCGGCGTACCTGCTCGGCACGCCGTTCTTCGTGCAAATCATCGAGGACGGTGATCGCGTACTGGACGTGGTCGCGGGACTGCCGACCAGCACGGCCGAGGGCATTCGGCGGCAGGACGAATTCTGGGGCGTGCGGATCGACGAGAAGCCGGACACGGTCATTACGTTCGTGGACGGCCGGGCGACGTTCGCCGAGATGGCACTGGCGGTCCACCACGCCTCGCGGGCCGTGGCCCGCGGCGGGAAAGTTGCCGTCCTCGCGCCGCCCGTGGACTTGGTGGGCGAGGGCCTCACGCTCCTCCGGCACTGTGTGGACCCGCGTGAAGCCCTCAAGTTCGTCTCGCAGGCCAAGCCGGCCGACGCGACCGCCTGTCGCCAGTGGGCGACGGCCGCATCGCGGGCCAAACTCTACGTGGCGAATGTCGCCGACGACACGGCCGAAGAACTCTTCAGCACCCGCGTCGGCAACGAGCGGGAACTGCAACGGTTGGTCGAAACGTCCGAGCGGGTGTTGATCCTTCCGAACGGGCACCGGTCCCGCGTCGAACTCTCTTCCGAGTCACCCGAATGACGACCCTTCAGGAATTGCACGCCGAGCGCGGGGCGAACTTCAGCGACTTCGCCGGCTCGCGCCTGCCCGCCGACTTTGGTGATCCGACGGCAGAGTACCGGGCCGCCACCACGGCGGCCGCGCTCTTCGACACGTCGCACGCCGGCAAACTCGAAGTCAGCGGCCCGGACGCACCGAAGTTCCTGACGAACCTCAGCACTAACGACCTGCGCGACCTCCCCCTTGGTGGCGGGTGCGAGACGTACTTCCTCGACCACAAGGCGAAGACGCTCTTCGCGGCCTGGGCCTACCACGTTCTGGTGGAAGGGGCGAAACACGCCATCTGGCTGGAGACGACCGCCGGCCGCGGGGCGAAGTTCTTCAAACACCTCGACCGCTACCTTATCTCTGAGGCCGTCGAGTTGGCCGATGTGACCGAGCAATTCGCGCAATTCCACCTCGCCGGCCCGAAGGCGAAGAACGTCCTCGACGCAGCCCTTGGCGAGGCGTTGCCCGACTTAGCCGAGTTCCAGCACCTGGAACGATCGTTCGGCCGCACCGGGAACTGCTCGATTCGCCGACACGACCGGCTCGGCCTTCCGGGGTGGGATCTTGTCTGCCGGTCGGTGCACGCCGGCGGCATTTGGCAGATGCTCACCGCCGCCGGCGCGACGGCCGCGGGTCTGAACACTTTCGAGACGTTGCGAATCGAAGCTGCCACGCCGGTCTACGGCGTGGACATCGACGAGGGCCGGTTCGTCATGGAGATCGCCCGCGTCGAACGGGCGGTCAACTACGCGAAGGGCTGCTTCATCGGTCAGGAACCGATTATCATGGCTCGCGACCGGGCGGGCTTCGTCAACCGAGCGTTCTCGATGGTGAAGGTGCGGGGCGGCGAACCGTTGCCCGCGGGCACGAAACTTCTCCGCGACGGGCAGGAAGTCGGTGTCGTGACGTCGTCGGCCGTCTCGCCGCGTTTCGGCGGGCCGGTCGCGCTCGGCTATCTGCGTCGCGGTCATCAAGACGTTGGGCTACAACTCGAAGCGATGACGCCGGCGGGGCCGGTTCCGGTGGAAGTACTCGGCCTTCCCGCTAATCCGTGACCGATCGGGGGCGTTTCGACTACACTGGGCATCACCGTGTCCCCGTGTCGAGGAACCCTCCCGTGAAGCTATTTTCGCGTTTGTTCATGTTGTCGATTCTCGTGCTGACCCCTGCGCTGACTGCCCGGGCCGACGACCCGGCAAAGAAGGAAGAGTGGAAGCAGCTCTTCAACGGCAAGAACCTCGACGGCTGGACGCCGAAGATCAAGGGGTTCGAATACGGCGACAACTACAACGACACCTTCCGCGTCGTCGACGGCGTCATTCAGGCCAATTACGACAAGTACACGAAGTTCGACGAGAACTACGGCCACCTCTTTTACAAGGACAAGTTCTCGAACTACCGCCTGCGGGTTGAGTACCGCTTCACCGGCCAGCAGGTCAAGGGCGGCCCCGGTTGGGCACAGCGCAACAGCGGCGCGATGTTGCACTGCCAGGACCCGAAGACGATGGGCAAGGACCAACTCTTCCCCGTGTCGATCGAGGCACAGTTCCTCGGCGGCCTCGGCAAGGGCGAACGGCCGACGGGCAGCATGTGTTCGCCGGGCACCAACGTCGTCATGAACGGCAAGCTCATCACGACCCACTGCATCAACTCGAAGTCGAAGACCTACAACGGCGACCAGTGGGTGACGATTGAGATGGAGGTCCACGGCAGCGGCACAATCAAACACATCGTTGAGGGCCAGACGGTGATCGAGTACGAGAAGCCGCAACTCGACCCGAAGGACATGGACGGCCGCAAGCTCATTAAGGACGAGAAGAACCTGCTGCTCTCCGAGGGGTACATCTCGCTCCAGGCTGAGAGCCACCCGGTCGAGTTCCGCAAGGTCGAGATACTGATCCTCGACAAGTAACAGTCAGTCGTCGCTGAACGGCCCGCGGAAGAAGTACGATTCGTTCGCGGGCTGGTAGACGATTTTCAAGGCTTCCCCGGTCATCGGCTTACTGCCGTCGGCCAGCGAGCGGTGGGCGAAATCCAGCATCGTGCTCGTCAGTAGCGTTCGCTCGACGGGGTAGGGCGACTTGCCGGTGGTGAAGAACTGCTCGATGTAGTATGTCAGCGGGTCGAAGAACCGCGCCCCCGGTGGCAGTGGCAGATAGAAGCCGGTGGCCTGTGGCTTCGGGTCGCCGGCGAACTTCACGCCGATGGTGAAGTCGGCCACGTAGCCCGGCAGGTGCAACAGCGTCGCACGGGTGCCGTCGATGTACTCCACACGGAAGGCGCTCGGCTTCTCGACGTGGTCGCGCGGCGAACCGTAGTCGCGGCTGCCGCTCCGCCGCAGGGCGGCCTCGGCCACGTCCTTATCCCAGTCGCCTCGGTCCCACGCCTTCCAGACGGCGTCGCCCTGAATCGTGGCGATGCTCTTCACGCCCGTCTCGCCGCCGGCCCGCCGTTCGAGGACGTTTTGCAACACCTCCAGCGCGTGGAAGCCGTAGACTTCCAGGTCCGACGCGAAGCAGACGACGGCCTCTTGAACCTTCGCCCCGAAGGGCGGCTCCCACTCCGGCTGCCGCCACGTTACCGGCAGCGACGACCCGGCCATCAGGCCGAAGCCCATCGCCTTCGCGGTGTCGTACATCTTACGGGCCTTCACGTGGTCGTAGGACAGGTGCTTGTCCACGAAGACCGGCACGCTGCGGCCGCTGGTTTTGAAGACCTCGACGATCTGTTCGAAGAACTCGTACCGCGGGTAGAGGATCTGGCCGAGCTTGTTCCGCGGGTAGTCGCCGTGCTCGCAGATGAGCATCACACCTTCCACGTCGAGCTTGCCCTTGCCGCCGAGGGCGGCCGTGATGGTGTCGGCGATCTCGAAGTTCTTCTTCTTGGCGAGGTCGCGGGACAGGTCTTTCCGCGCGCCGTCGGCGTGGTACTGGTCGTTGAACATCCGCACGAGTTGGAACGGCGGCTGGTGGTGTTGGCCCTTGAGCGTGTAGCCGGAGAGGAACCGCCCGGCGATGTGGTAGGCGTGCGAGAGCTTGTGGTAGACGCTGTTGACGGACGCGATTCGCTTCGGCTTGGCGTCGGCGGCCGCGAGCCGAGGGACGAAGGTAGCCGCCGCGGTCCACGCGGCCGTGCGGAGGGCGTCGCGTCGGTTCATATCGCGTCTCCAAAAACGAGAACGGCCGATCCACAGGATCGGCCGTTGGTTGTCGGTGGGTACGTTACTTGTGGGCGTCGTGGCAACCCTTGCAGGTCGCGCCGAACTTCTTGACGCCGGCCTGGACGGCGGCGTTATCCTTCTTGTCGGCCCCGTCGGCGATCTCGGTCACGATCTCCGAGAACCCCTTGGTGTGCTTCTCCCACGACTCCTTGTCACCCTTCTTGGCCACGTTCTTGGAGAGAGCTTCGCTGTAGGTCTTGAGTTCTTTGCCGTCCTTTTGGGCCTCGTCCCAATTGCCGTCTTTGGCGGCCGTCGAGGTCTTGGCGACTAGCCCGTTCTTGCCCGGAACCTTCTTCATGATCTCCTTGGTCGTCGGCGTCTTCTTGTCCTTGTCGTCCGCCGCGTACGTGCTGAAGGTCATTGCGAAGGCCGTGATGCTCAGGCAGGCCACCAACCGTCGAACGCTCGTCATTCCGAATCCTCGAAACAGGTATCTAGTCCGTGCGAACGGTGCGACCACCGCACGTTCAGCAAGGAAAACTATATTCCCTCCTGAAACCGCGGGGAAACGAAATTTGGCTCGTTTTAATCTGCCGGCCCGCCCCGCCCCGGCCGAATCGACCCGCCGCACGGTCGCCGCACCTTTCTCGGTCCGTGCCGCTTCCCTATCCTCAACTGCAATCCCTCCAAGACTTGGTACCGTTGGCCATGCCGCCGATCCTCCGTGAATACCTGCTCAAAGGCGTCTTCCTCGCCCTGTGGGCTTACCTCGCTCTCGTACTCCCTCCGAGTAACCCCGACTGGTCGCGGTTCGGCGTCGTCCTCGCCTTCGCCGGCGGCGGGCTGGCGCTCGGCCTGATCGCAGGGGCGGCGGTCCAAGTTCGCCGCGGCCTGAGGCCGTCGGCCAATCCGGCGGCCTTCCCGCTTGTGGTACTCCTCGAAAGCCCGTACTGGATTTACGCCGGCCTCATCCTCGGCCTGGCGGTCGGGCTAGTCAGCATGGTCGAGGTCCGTTCCGAAGAACCGATCACCGGCTGGCTGGCGTACTTCGTCGTTGGCGGGGCGATCCTCGGTTACGGCTTCTTCCAACTCCGTCAGGTCAAGGAATGGTTGTGGCGGTTCCTGTTCGGGGCGGTCATCGGGGCGATTCTCGTCTACCTCGCCATCGACTACCTTGAGCCGCTTCTGGGCGGCCTCACCGGCAACGTGGCGAAGAGGAATTTCTCGATCGTCCTGCTCGCCGGGCTGCCGTTCTTCTACCTGCTGACGTTCTGCGGCGAGGCGGAGGAGTCGGAGGTCGAGATCGCGGCCATCTGTGCCGCCCTCGGCATTGGCCTCTACCTGTTCGGCCTGGAGTCGGGCCTGGAACAACTCGCTGGCAAGCTGATCCTGCTCGCGCCGCTCATCGTTTATTTCGTGTACGCCACGCGCATCCTGCCGGGGTTGCGAATCTTCAAACATACCCTCCGCGGCTACTCGGCCATCCAGATCGGCGACCACCTGAGCGCCCTGCTGTGGTTCAAGCAAGCCCTCCGGCTCGACTCGCGGAACGACCTGGCCCGACAGGGCATGTTGACGTTGCACCACCAGGTCGATGTCACGAAACTGCCGCCCGATTCGGAAATTCTCAAGCACCTCGATTACGGCTTCTGCCTCGATCAAGCGACCGCCTACCTGATCGGTGGGCGTGCGCCGTCGCCGGTGGAACGCGCGAAAGCCGACCGATTGCTAGCGCTCGTCGAACAGCAGTCGCCCCGGTTGGCCGCACGGGTCGATTACCTGCGGATTGTGTCGTTGGCCCACGCGAAACAGTTCGATGAAGCGGCCGGCCTGTTGGGTCGCCTCCTCAGCCCGGAAACGCCTTACGAAGCAGCGGTCCGCCAGGGCGTTCTGTTCCCGGCGTGGGATCTGGCGCTGCGGCTGCACCCGGAACTGGTGAAACGGCTGGGGGGGGAGGAATTGGCGAAGCCCGGCCGGCGGATGGAGGCGATTGCCGCGACGGAACGCCAACTGGCCGCCGAGCCGAACGACGCGACCGCGGCCGAGATGAAGGCGATCCTCTACGCCTCACTCACCGAGGCCGAGTTTGTTGCCGACGCCGCCTCGGGCTTGCCGACCGAGTTCAACTACGACTACGCCGAACAACTCGGCCTCGCGCTTGTCGATCAGGCGGACGCGGTTCAGCAAGACCGCGGCTCGGCGTTCCTGCGAATTGCCGGCCGGGGGCTGCCTCAACGCGGGCCGACCATCTTCAAGAAACTCGCCGACATCGCGACTGCCGCCGGTCGAACCGACGAAGCCCGCGGCTACCTCGAACAAGTCAAGCGCAGCGGCGTCCTCGCAGGGCCGAAGGCGCTGACCGAGGATCAGCGGGCGATTTACTTCACCACACTTCGACAACTGTCGGCCGACGCCGAGGCCCGCGGGGACTACGAGAACGCCATCGGCGACCTGCGACTCTACCAGGAAAGTGGCAAGAATGCCCTCGAAGGTTACCGCAAGCTCGCCGACCTGTACGAGAAGAACAAGGATGCTCCGAACGCGATCCTCAACGCTCTGCTCATGACCGAGACGGGGCTGATCTATAACGCGACTGACCGCGACTTCCTGGCCCGGAAGGACAAGTATTACTTCAACGTCGGTGTTGAGAACCTCCGCGAGATGAAGGACAAAGTCGAGCGGTTCTTCGACGTAGATTACTGTTCGCGGAAGGCGAAACTCATCCTCGACCAGCGGGACGTGGACGCTGATTCTCTGGATTGGGCGTTGCACCTCGTCCGGTTGGCGAAGGTGATGAAGCCTCAGGACACGGCCGTGCGGCTGGCCGAAGCCCGGTGCCTGCTACGGCAGGGCGACCGCGATGCCGCGCTGTTCGAATTGGAAAACATTCGCGAGCAGAAGGTTAGCGGGGCGACCGACGAGGATGCCTGGTACGACGCGACCCGCACCCTCGGCAACCTGTACCTGAACGAACTCAACCGGCCGGACCTTGCGGTCCATTGTTTCCTCGACTACCGCGACTACTCCAAGAGCGGGGCCGACACACTCTTCAACATCGCCCGCTGTTACGAGGGCATGAACGAGACTCGCAACGCGATCAAATTCTACGAGGCCGTGACGGCCTACGAAGAACACCCGAAGTACTGGGACGCGAAGCAGGCGATGGACCGATTGAAGGATCAGCCGACTTGACGCCGGGCCGGCTCAGAATCGCGGCAAGTCGAAGAACACCGTGAACAGGACGGTTAGCACGCTTACTTTTACCGTGAACATGCACAGAGCCACGATGCCGAGCAACCGGCCGACGCGGGCGTTCGACTCGCCGGTCGGGTCCATGCGGCCTTCCTCGATAGCCTTCAGGCAGTCCGCCCCCACTAGCCACGCAACTAAGCCCAACGGGCCGAACAGCAGGGAGACGATGCCGAGGGCGAGGGCGACCTTCGTGCGGTCGGGGCGGTCGAACTCGTTGCCGTCCGGCTCGCTCGGCCGCGGGACGCCTTGCCATCGCTGAACGACCGGCCACTCCTCAACCCAGGGTCGTCGTCGCATTGTGCCTCCGTGCGTTAGACGTTCGGGTTGACGGGGGTGGTGGCCGATTTCTCGGCCGGGCTCTCCATTACTATCGTGGCATCTCCGTCGAACGCTTTCAAGGGATTCGGCACAGTTTCGCTCGCCGGCACCGTCGCCGAGGCGGGGTAGCCGGAGGACGCTTCCTCCGAACTGAGCAGGTCGCCGTAAGGCTGCCACCCTTCGACGTGCAGCAACACGGCCTTCAGAATTGCCATCAGCGGCATGGCCAGGAACAGGCCGGCGATGCCCCAGACGAGGTTCCAGTAGAGGCACGCGATCATCACCGTCGTCGCGTTCAGGTCCATACTCCGGCCCATCACCCACGGCACGATGATGTACCCCTCGAATGTCACCACGCAGGCGTACACGATCATGATGAAGAGGGCGACCACCGGCTGCCCGAGGATCAGGGCTTCCAGGATCGGCAGCGTGCCCGCGGCCACGGTGCCGATGTACGGGACGTAGGTAAAGACGAATGTCACCACGCCCCAAAGGGCGTACTGTTCCAGGCCGAGCGAGCGGTAAAAAACGGCGAGTGCCAAGGACAGTCCCAGGTTCACGGCCGTCCGCCAATACAGGTACGTTCGAATTGACTCGGCGATGGCGGCCAGGGCCTTCGTCACGCGAACCTGGGTGTCGCCGCCGGTACCGAAAATGGCCCGCACTTTCTTCGCGAGGATCTCGGCCTCCATCAGCAGGAAGAGCACGATGAACAGGATGAGCAGCAGTTCGGTCATTTGCCGGAGGCCGACAGCCGCGATCTCCTTGATGGTGTCGCCCACGTTCTTCGGCGTGAACAGTTCCTTGATGCTCTTGTAGATGTTCGAGTCGTCGGCCTTTGGCGGCATGACGGTCGCCATGTTGCCGGGCAGGAACGAGTTCAGGTTCTGGGCCAAATCTTCATACCGCTGCTTCCACCCGCTCGGTCCGTCCTCAGTCGTCGGCAGACTGTTGACGAATTTCGGGATGGAAATGGCCGCGACGCTGAACACGACGCCGGCCATGAGGATGAGGATGAAGATCGATGTGAAGCAGGACACGAACCACGGCAGCCGGATCTTCGTGTGCAGCCAGCACGCCAGCGGGTAGAGCAGGGCGGCGAGCAACGCCGAGAGGGTCAGCGGGATGAAGATCGACGAGCCGAAGTAGAGCGCGACCGATACTCCCAGGAGGCCGAGGGCGTTCAGGCCGTATCGCGTGAAGGCGGTGAGATTCAGGTTCATGTGGGCTCACTCGGGGAACCGTCGATTCGTTCGGCCGCTCGGAGAGTGTTGTAGAGTAACATGGTAATGGTCATCGGGCCAACCCCGCCCGGCACCGGCGACAGCCAACCGGCCACGTCGGTTACTTTCGGGTCCACGTCGCCGCGGAGTTTACCGTCCACCACCGTCGTCCCCACGTCGACGACCACCGCCCCCGGCTTCACCATGTCGGCGGTGACGCAGCCCGGTTGCCCCACGGCCGCGATCAGGACATCCGCACCGCGGCAAACGGCCGCGAGGTTCGCCGTCCGTGTGTGGGCGACGGTCACGGTCGCGTCGCCGCCGGCCGGGTTCGCTTTGGTCGCCTTCTGCATGAGCATGAGCGCCAGCGGCTTGCCCACGATGTTACTCCGGCCCAGGACCACGACCTGCTTGCCGGACCATTCGAGACCGTTCCGCGAAACCAACTGCACGACGCCGTGCGGGGTGCAAGGGTAGTATCGGGGGTGGCCGGTCGTTACGCGGCCGACGTTTTCGGGGTGGAAGCAATCGACGTCCTTCAACGGCGTGACCGCGTGGATCACGGCCTCTTCGCGGATCTGCTTCGGCAGCGGCAACTGCACGAGAATCCCGTGAACCGCCGGGTCGGCGTTGAGGGTGTCGATCAGGGAGAGGAGTTCTTGTTCAGAAGTATCGCCCGGCAGGTGGTACAGCCAGTTCGCCATGCCGATTTCGTCGCACGACTTCCGCTTGTTGCGGACGTAGGTGTGGCTCGACGGGTTCTCGCCGACGAGTACGGCCGCCAACCCAGGCGGCCGCTTCCCGGCGGCCACGCGGTCGGAGACTTCCTTCGCCATTTCCCGGCGCATCTCTTGGGCAAGGGCTTTCCCGTCCAGTCGGTTCGCGGTCATCGTGTTCTCGTTGGCCTACAGGTCGATTCCCAGTTTCTCGCATAGTTTCGGCAAAGTCACGCCGGAGGGGCCGTAGAGGCCGATGTCGGCCATCGTGCTGGCTTCCGTGCGGGTCAAGTTGCACTCGATGACCGTCGCGCCGGGCGACTTCGATCGCTTCGCGATCGGGATCAGGCTCGCGGCCGGGTAGACAACGGCCGACGTGCCGACGACGAGCAGCACGTCGCACTCGCCGGCCGCTTGCTGGGCGTTCCACCACACGTCATCCGGCAAGGCTTCGTGGAACCAGACGATGTCGGGGCGGAGCCGGCCGCCGCACGGCCCGCACTCGGGCATGTCGGCGAGCGGTTCGACGCCGCGGTCCTGAATCTCCCCGCAGGCGGTGCAACGGGTCCGGCGGAGGCTGCCGTGGATTTCGAAGACGCGCTGACTGCCGGCGGCTTGATGGAGGCCGTCCACGTTCTGGGTGGCGATGCTGAAGTTCTCGCCCCAGTGCCGTTCCATCGCGGCCAGGGCAAGGTGGCCGGCGTTCGGCGATACGGTTTTTACGTTGGCCCGCCGGGCGTTGTAGAACTTCCACACGAGGCCGGGGTCGCGCTCGAAACCGGACGGCGTGGCCACATCTTCGATGCGGTGGCCCTCCCATAGCCCGTCGGACGCGCGGAAGGTCGGTACGCCGCTCTCGGCCGACACGCCCGCGCCGGTTAGGACCGCCACTTTCGAGGCGTGCCGCAGTGCCTCGGCGGCGTGAGTCAGGGCGATTTCGAGTTCGTCGTCGGCCATGATCGCCTCGGGGGAATAGTCTGGAAGATACCGGAAGTGGCCGCCCGAAACAAGCAAGGGCCGAACCCGGCGGGCGTTGACTTTGTCCCGAATAGGGATACATTTCCTCTCAGACGAACCGTTTCTGGAGTTCCCGTGACCGATTCCTTCCTGCCTCGGGTTGTCGCGATTGCGATTACCGCTGCGCAGGGAGTGCGCGTCGTCGGCACGGCTTAACCTCTGGGCGTTCGAAAACACCTTCGCACCCCGGGGCCGGAACGCTTCGGGGTTTTTCATTCCCACAAAGACTCAGGTCGACACCACATGACGCGCGTGGCCATCTACGATACCACCCTCCGCGACGGCAGTCAGGGCGAAGGGGTGAACTTCTCGTTGCAGGACAAACTCCTCCTCACCAAGCGACTCGACGACCTCGGCGTCGATTATATCGAAGGCGGCTACCCGCTCTCGAACCCGAAGGACGCCGAGTACTTCCGCGCGGTTCGCGACCTGCCACTGAAGCACGCGAAGGTCGTGGCCTTCGGCATGACCCGCCGCAAGAACGGTTCGGCCGAGTCCGACGGTGGCCTGAAGGCATTGCTGGAAGGGAAGACCCCGATCGTCACGATCGTGGGCAAAACGTCGGCCTTCCAGGTGACGGAGATCATCGGCACGACGCTCGAAGAGAACGTGAAGATGATCGGCGACTCAGTCGCCTACTGCCGTGGTCAGGGCGTGGAAGTGTTCTACGACGCGGAGCACTTCTTCGACGGGTACAAGTTAAACCCCGAGTACGCCCTGCAAACACTGAAGGCCGCGGAAGCGGGCGGGGCGACGTGCATCATCCTCTGCGATACCAACGGCGGCACAATGCCGGAGCGCGTCGCGGAAGTCGTGGCCGTGGCCCGGCGCGAACTGAAAGCCGACATCGGCATCCACTGCCACAACGACTGCGAGTTGGCCGTGGCGAACACGCTGGCGGCCGTGCGAGCCGGGGCGACGCAGGTGCAGGGCACCATGAACGGCTTCGGCGAGCGCTGCGGCAACGTGGACCTCGTCAGTGCGATCGCCAACCTCGCCATCAAGTACGACTACGAGGTTCTCAAGCCGGGCAGCCTGCAACGGCTGACGGAGGTGTCGCGGTACGCCTACGAACTCGCGAACATGAACTTCCGCAGCGGCCAGCCGTTCGTCGGCCTGAGCGCCTTCGCCCACAAGGGGGGAATGCACACGCACGCCGTCGCGAAGAACCCGGCCAGCTACGAGCACATCGACCCCGCCCTCGTCGGCAACGAGCGGCGCATCCTGGTGAGCGAACTGTCCGGCCAATCGACGATCTTGTCGAAGACGCAGAAGTATCAGATCGCCCACGACAAGGCGACGATGGCGAAGATTCTGAACCAGGTGCAAGACCTGGAGAACGTCGGCTATGAGTTCGAGGCCGCGGAAGGGTCTTTCGACATCATCGTGAAGAAGGCCGTCGGCACGTACAAGCCGTGGTTCCAGCGGCTGGCGTACCGGGTGAACATCGAACAGCCCGCGACCGGCAAGCCGATTACCGAGGCGACGGTGAAGCTGAGCGTCGGCGGTTCCACGGAACACACCGTCAGCGAGGGCGACGGTCCGGTGAACGCCCTCGATGCCGCTTTGCGGAAGGCGCTCGTGCAGTACTTCCCGCGGCTCGACGAGATGCAGTTGGTCGATTACAAGGTGCGCGTCGTGAACCCGAAAGAAGGCACGGCCGCCCGCGTGCGCGTGGTCATCGAGTCGCGCGACCACCAAGACGTGTGGGGCACCGTCGGCGTCAGCGAAAACATTGTGGAAGCATCCTGGCTCGCGCTGAGCGACGCCATCGAGTACAAGCTGTTCAAGGACGAGGAAGGGACGACCAAAAATGGCAACTGAACTCCCGAAGGCCTACGAACCGAAAGCCGCCCAGGGGAAGTGGCTGAAGTTCTGGGCCGCGAAAGAGTACTTCCACGCGGACCCGGCGAAGTCGGGCGAGCCGTACACCATCGTCATCCCGCCGCCGAACGTGACGGGGGCGCTGCACATGGGGCACGCGCTCAACAACACGCTGCAAGACGTGCTCATCCGCTGGCGGCGGATGCAGGGCCGCAACACGCTCTGGATGCCGGGCACCGACCACGCCGGCATCGCCACGCAGGCGGTGGTGGAACGGCTGATCTTCAACACCGAGAAGAAGACCCGGCACGACCTCGGCCGCGAGGCGCTGGTGGCGAAGATTTGGGAGTGGAAGGACAAGTACGAGAAGCGAATTCTCGGCCAACTGCAAGAGATGGGGGCGAGTTGCGACTGGCAGCGCACCCGGTTCACACTCGACGAGACATGCGCGAAGGCTGTGCGCGAGACGTTCTTCCGCATGTTCCGCGACGGGTACATCTACCGCGGCAAGCGGCTGGTGAACTGGGACGCCCAACTGCAAACGAGCGTGGCCGACGACGAGACGTACACCGAGGACACGAAAGGCGGGTTCTGGACGTTCAAGTACGCCGTGGTGGGTCAGCCGGACACGTTCATCCGGTTCAGCACGACACGGCCGGAGACGATGCTCGGCGATACGGCCCTCTGCGTCCACCCGAGCGACGAACGATACAAGGCCCTCGTGGGCAAGATGGTTCTGCAACCGCTGGTGAACCGGGAGATCCCGATCATCGCCGACGCCCTGCTGGCCGACCCGACGCTCGGCACCGGCTGCGTGAAGGTGACGCCGGCCCACGACCCGAACGACTACGCCTGCTGGACCCGCAATCCGCAGATTGGCATCATCAACATCCTCAACCCGGACGGCACGATCAACGCCAACGGCGGCCCGTACAGCGGCCAACCGCGGGCGAAGGTGCGCGAGGCCGTGGTGCAGGCGATGGAGGAACTCGGGCTGTTCGAGGGTAAGGAAGACCGCGTCATCCCGCTGAAATACAGCGACCGCAGCAAGACGCCGATCGAGCCGTACCTGAGCGACCAGTGGTTCGTGAAGATGACCGACCGCGACGACGGCAAGCCGGGCCTCGCGCAGACGGCGATGGATGCCGTGACGGACGGCCGTGTGCAGTTCTTCCCGAAGCGGTACGAGAACTCCTACCTCGACTGGCTCGGCGAGAAGCGCGACTGGTGCGTGAGCCGGCAACTCTGGTGGGGCCACCGCATCCCGGTGTGGCGGCTCGGCCCGGTTCAGATGAATGAAGATGAATCGAACGGAATTGAAGGCCAGCTCGATCAAATCGCAAACGCGAGTCCCGAACGGATTTGCTGGCGCATCGAAACCACTGAACCCGACGAGGGCAACATCTCAACGGTGACGTTTTTGGTCTGCACTGGAGCGGATGCGGCTTCACTTGAAGCCGAGCTAGCGAAACTCGGCTTCGCGCAAGACCCCGACGTTCTCGACACGTGGTTCTCGTCTGCCCTCTGGCCGCACAGCACGCTCGGCTGGCCGGAGGCGACGCCGGATTTGAAGCGGTACTACCCGACCAGCACGCTGGTGACGAGCCGCGACATCATCACGCTGTGGGTGGCCCGCATGGTGATGACCGGGCTGTACAACACCGGCGAGGTGCCGTTCCGCCACGTGGTCATTCACCCGAAGATCATGGACGGCTTCGGCGAAGGCATGAGCAAGTCGAAGGGCAACGGCGTCGACCCGCTCGACATCATCGACCTGTACGGGGCCGACGCGATGCGGTTCGGCGTGGTGTCGCTGGCCACGGAGACGCAGGACAGCCGGATGCCGGTGTCGAACGTGTGCCCGCACTGCGGCACGCTGATCCCGCAGAAGCGGGAACACCAGAGCGGTAAGACGCGGCAGATCGTCTGCCCCGGCGACAAGGCGGCCGGCGTCGTGTGCGGCAAGCCGTTCCGGCCGAGCGGCCCGTGGCTCGAAGAAGACCCCGAACTGCCGACCGCGAAGGGGGCGTCCGAGCGTTTCGAGACGGGCCGCAACTTCGCCAACAAGCTCTGGAACGCGACGCGGTTCATCCTGATGAACCTCGAAGGCTATTCCGCCGCCCCGCTGGACCCGAATGCGCTGCCGACGGAAGACCGCTGGATTCTCAGCCGCCTGGCGACGACCGCGAAGGCGGTGACGGAAGCCCTGGAGGGCTACCGCTTCAGCGAAGTGGCGCGGCTCGTCTACGACTTCGCGTGGAACGAGTTCTGCGATTGGTACATCGAGATGAGCAAGGGCCGTCGCACCGACCCGGTGTGCCAGCGGGTGCTCGTCGGCGTGCTCGACGGCATCGTGCGGCTGATCCACCCGGTGATGCCGTTCCTGGCCGAGTCGCTGTGGCACGCGCTCAACGAAGCCGCCCCGATCCGGGGATTGCTGAAAGCGGAACCGGCCGGCGAGAGCGTGGCCGTGGCACCGTGGCCGGGCGATTTGGACTCGCTGATCGACGACACGACAGAGGGCAGCATCGCGCGGATGCAAGAGTTGGTCCGCGGCGTGCGTGAGATTCGCAATCGCTACATGCTCGACAAAGCCCCGCTCGACCTGAGCGTGAAGTGCAGCGACGCGACGGTGGCCGACTTGAATGCGCTGGCCCCGTTCATCAAGTTGCTCGGCGGTATCACGAACTTCACCTGCGGCCCGACGGCAGCGAAGCCGAAGCAAGCCGGGTCGATCCTGCACGCGCAGTTCGAGGGCTACGTGAACCTCGCCGGGTTGATCGACGTGCCGGCCGAGCTGAAGCGGCTGGAGAAGCAGATCGCCGACAAGAAGAAGATGCTCGACAGCATCCAGGGGAAGCTGAACAACGCTGGCTTCCTGGCGAAAGCCGCCCCGGAGCAGGTGCAGGAGACGCGCGACAAGGCCGCGGAATTGGAGTCGCAGATTCGAACGATGGCCGCGAACGAGGCGGAGCTAAAAGCCGTGTGAGGGGTCCATGCTGCAACCACCGCCAGACGATGACTGTCCCCCGGAACAAATCTCCCGATTCCGGGCACGAGCTTGCGGATTTGTGATTGGCTGCGCGGTGGTTGTAGGTGTTTTCGGTTACTTCTTCGATCCCTACGCGGGTGGTTCAAACAAGACTGATGACGCAATCAATATCTGCACGATGATGGAAGCTCAGTGCAAGGCGTACCTGCACAAGCGTGGCTCGCTGCCTACTTCCTTGCGAGAACTCGTGGCCCCCACGGATGGCCGCAGTCCGCTGCTCGACGGCGGACTGAACACGTTGCTCGATCCGTGGGGAAACCCATACCAGTACGATCCGAATCATCTCGACGAGAACGGCCAAGCCGACCCGATCGTCTTCACGGTTACGCCGAAGGGACGACAATTGATGAGCCAGAAGCGCATGCCGCGGTCACGGTTCCCCTGGTGACAATCAAAGCCCACCCGTCGCGACGGGTGGGCTTTCGCCCCTCAGTCTATCACACTCAGCGGTAGCAACGCGGACTGCGCCTTTTGGAAGTTCACGTCTAACGGCAGTGCGTTCTCGACGCGGAATACGCCCGTCCGGGTTCGTTGAAGTGTCTGCACCAGGCCGCCGCACTTCAGAGCCTCGCCCACATCGCGGGCAATGCTGCGGATGTACGTGCCTTTCCCGCAGTCGATCTCCAAGTCCAGGTGCGGCCACTCGTAGCCGAGCAGGTGGACCGCGTCCACGCGCACCGGCCGGGCGACCATCTTCACCTCCGCACCGCGACGGGCGAGGTCGTAAGCCCGCTGTCCGTCGATCTTCAACGCGGAGACGGCTGGTGGCACTTGCTGAATTTCGCCGACGAACCGCGTCAGTAGGTCGCGAATCTGCGCCTCGGTGGGAACTTCACCCGCCGGTGACGGTGTTAGGGTGCCGTCGGCGTCGTCGGTCGTGCTCGTGAAGCCGAGCAGCACGCGGGTGCGGTAGGTCTTGCCCATCGCCTGCACACGTTCGACGAGTTTCGTCGCCGCTCCGACGCACAGCACCAGCACGCCGGTCGCCAGCGGGTCGAGCGTGCCGGCGTGGCCGATCTTCGTGCCGCGAGCGAACCACTGCTGGGCGCGGTTCACCACGCTCCGCGAGGTCATGCCGGCGGGCTTGTCGATCACCAAGAAGCCGTTCATGGGTTACTTCTTCCGAAGGGCCTTGTCCGCGATGTCCGTCCGGTAGTGCGCGCCGGGGAACGTGATGAGCTTTACCGCCTCGTAGGCCCGCGCCTTTGCGGCCGCGAGATCGTCGCCGAGGGCGGTGACGGCCAGTACGCGGCCGCCGTCGGTCACGACCCGCTCGTTCTTCAGCGTCGTGCCGGCGTGGAACACCTTTACGTCCTTCAGTTCGGCCGCTTCGTCGAGGCCGAGGATTAACTTGCCGGTGTCGTACTTGCCGGGGTAGCCGCCGCTGCACATCACCACGCACACGGCCGGCCGCGGGTCGAATTCCAGTTTGCCGTCCTCGAAGTCGGTGAGGTTTTCGTCGGCGACCGCTTCCAGCAAATCGAGCAGGTCCGTCTTAAGCCGCATGAGGATCACCTGCGCTTCGGGGTCGCCGAACCGGCAGTTGTACTCCAGGACCCGCGGCCCCTGGTTCGTGAGCATCAGCCCAGCGAACAGGACACCGTTGAACGGGAAACGTTCGTTCTTGAACCCGCGCTTCATCGCGTGGACCGTCGGGACGAAGACACTCGCTTCCGCCTCGGCCACCAGTTCCGGCGTGCCGATCGGGGCGGGGCAGTACGTGCCCATGCCGCCGGTGTTCGGCCCTTTGTCGCCGTCGAAGGCGGGCTTATGGTCCTGCGTCGGCGGCAGCGGGAGGATCGTCCGCCCGGCCACGAGGGCCAGCATGGACAGTTCTTCGCCGTCGATTCGTTTCTCGACCACGATCCGCCGCCCGGCCTTCGGGCCGAACTCTTCCTTCACCATGATCCGGTCGACGGCCTTGAGGGCCTCGTTCATGTCCTTACACACCACCACGCCCTTGCCGGCCGCGAGGCCGTCGGCCTTCACCACGACCGGGTAATCGCGGGTCTCGATGTACGTGCGAGCGGCGGCCGGGTGGTCGAAGACGCGGAACTCGGCCGTCGGCACGTCGGCGTGCCGCATGATTTCCTTCGCGAAGACCTTACTCGCTTCGATGCGGGCCGCTTCCTTCGACGGGCCGAAGACCTTGAACCCGCGGCCGCGGAAGAAGTCGGCACAGCCGTTCGCCAGCGGGTCTTCCGGGCCGATCACTACCAGCGACACGCCTTCCTTCGCGGCCGTGCGGGCGACGCGGTCCCAGAGGTTCGGGTCGGTGGCGTCGATGGGAATGTTGATCGCGTCGAGGGCGGTCCCGGCGTTCCCCGGGGCGCAGAAGATTTTGCCGGCCCGCGGCGATTGGGCCAGTTTCCAGATGATGGCGTGCTCGCGGCCGCCCTTACCGATGACGAGGATGTTGATTTTCATGCTGTTCTCGTTTTACGGATCGCCGCGCCAGAAACGAGAAAGCCCGCGGGCGAACGTCCGCGGGCCTTCGAATTGCCGGGTAGACGCCCTTACTTCTTGAGCTCTTTCACTTCGATCTTCTTGAAGGACATGACCGAGCCGGGGTCGTGGCCTTGCAGGGCGAAGTGGCCCTTCGTGAAGAACTTGTCGCCAGGAATCGTGTAATCGACCATCGTCTTGCCGTTGGTCAGGATCGTGATCTTCGGCCCGACCGCGATGACTTCTTGCGTGAACCACTCGTCAGGGTTGTGGTTGGCCTTGCGGACGAGGTGCTTCTCGTCCCGGTCAATGCCGCTGGCGGGGTACAGGCTGCCGGACTTCACAGGGTCGCTGTGGGTAGCGTTGATCTGAATTTCGTAGCCCTTCGGGAAGCCGGGGCCGAATTCGGTGCGGATGTACTGGCCGCTGTTCCCCTTGTCGTTGATCTTCGCTTCGATGCGGTACTGGAAGTCGGTGTAGTCGCCGCGCTCGCTGAACAGGTGGCTGGCCGGGCCGCCGCCGAGGATCGTGCCGTCCTTGATCTGCCAGAGGGTGACTTCCTTGCCCGGCGTTTCGGTGCCGTCCTTCGCCTTCTTCGTCTTGGTCTTACCGACGAACGCGATCACCTTGCCTTCGGAGTTCTTCTGCTCAGTCACTGATTCGAATTCGCCGCTCGGCGGGTTGACCATCTTCCAACCGGTAAAGTCCTTGCCGTTGAAAAGCTGGACCCAACCGTCATCCGCTTTCTTATCGTCGGCGACGGCCGGTTGAGCGAATGAAACGCCCAGGACGGCGCTTACGCCGAGGAAAATTTTTCGAATGCTCAACATCGTGCCTACTCCCAGAGAGGTGATCGAACGGGGGGACCGTTCAGTGCTTGAGTCGAATCTCTGAAATCGTATGTGGCGGTATCCGAGTTGCCAGAATCAATTCCTAAACTCCGCACAACCGGAAGGCGTGATCTTGGAAAAATCCTCAGAACCAACCGAGTTTACGTTGTCGGTCATTGGGGGATTGGCTAAGCTTCTCGTGAACTGGAAATTCTGCACAGTGTGGGAAAGATAGACCGGTTAGGTCGTCAGGGATGACAGGAATACGATTTTCTATCGCCCAGACCCGTGTGTAATACGACCCAGTCCCTTCTTCCCCCTCGTTTCCTGGAGTATTCAGATGAAGCGTCGAGTTTATGTGGCTGCGGTGATGGGTGCAGCCGCCTGGCTGGCCTCGACCCCAACCCAGTCGTTCGCTTTCGGTGGTAAGCGAAAGGCCGTCTGCGCGAGCCCGGCCGTGACCGAATGCGCCCCGGCTCCAGCGGCTTGCGGTGGTTGCAGCGATGCGGTCATCACGGCTCCTTGTGCCGCCCCGGCTGCCCCGGCCGCGCCCTGCGCCCCGGCCACGACGACCCAAGTCGTCACGAAGTACAAGGTGGAAGCCCGCACCCGCCAAGTGCCGGTCGAGTACAAGAAGGAAGTGTGGAAGGACGAGAAGTACACGTACACCGTTCAAGTGCCGGTCACGACGAACGAAAAGCACAAGGTCACCGAACACAAGCAAGTTTGGGCCGACGAGCCGTACTCCTACCAAGTCAGCAAGTGCGTGACGGTCAACGAGCCCCGCACGGTGACGGAGAACAAGGCGGTGTGGGTCGACGAGCCGTACACGTACACGGTGAACGTGCCGGTGACGACGAGCGAGAAGCGGACGGTGACGGAGAACAAGGCGGTGTGGGTCGACGAGCCGTACACGTACACGGTGAACGTGCCGGTGACGACGAGCGAGAAGCGGACGGTGACGGAGAACAAGGCGGTGTGGGTCGACGAGCCGTACACGTACACGGTGAACGTGCCGGTGACGACGAGCGAGAAGCGGACGGTGACGGAAAATAAGACCGTCTGGGTTGACGAGCCGTATTCCTACACCGTTCAAGTGCCGGTCACGACGTACACGGACGAAGTCCGCACGAAGACCGTTTGCGTGCCGCAAACCGTGACCGAGTGCGTGCCGTACACGCACACGGTGCGGGTGCTCGTGGGATCGGGTTGCGGCTCCGCAGCCCCGGCTTGTGCCCCGTCCTGCTCCCCGTGCGGCGCGGCGGCCCACTGCGGCGGGTGCGCGGCCACGGCGGCCCCGACGTACGCCTGCCAGACGGTGACGGAAATGAAGTCCGTCACGAAGACCGTCTACACGCAACACGCCGAATCGTACACCGTTCGCGTCCCCCACACGACGTGCACGACCGAAACCAAGACCGGTACGCGGAAGGTGTGCAAGGTCGTCGCGGAAACGAAGGAGATCACGGTCCCGGTGACGACGTGGACGACGAAGACGGAATCGGGCACGCGGAAGGTATGCAAGGTCGTCGCCGAGACGAAGGAAATCACGGTCCCGGTGACGACGTGCAAGACCGAAACCAAGACGGGCACGCGGAAGGTGTGCAAGGTCGTCGCGGAAACGAAGGAGATCACGGTCCCGGTGACGACGTGGACGACGAAGACGGAAACGGGCACGCGGAAGGTGTGCAAGGTCGTCGCCGAGACGAAGCAAGTCACCGTTGCCGTTAACAAGCTCGTCACCGAAACGGTCAACGCCACCCGAAAGGTGTGCAAGGTCGTCGCGGAAGAGAAGGAAGTCACGGTCCCCGTGACGACCTGGAAGGCCGAGACGAAGGAAGGCACCCGCAAGGTTTCGACGTGGGAAACCGTCAAGGAAGTGAAGACGGAAACCTACAACGAGTGTATCCCGTACCAAGAGACGATCGAAGTGCCGGTCGCTTCCCCGTGTGGCACCGTCGCCCCGTCCTGCGGTGGCTGTGAGGCCGCCGCTACCTCCAGCTGCTCCGCTCCGGCCGCGACCTGCGGTTCGTCCCACGGTGGCTTCCTGAAGGGCCTCTTCGGCAAGAAGTGCAAGTAAGTTCTAGCCGTCAACAACAATGCCCGCGGACATCGGTCCGCGGGCATTTTCGTTTCCCCGTTGATCGATTCAACGATTTAATCGAAGCTCCGCGAGTTGCTCTCGAAGGGCCGCGACTTCGGACCGGAGCCGGGCAATGTCTTCGAACGCCTGACCCAGCCGTTCTTGAACGGCCGCCAACTGATCGGCCCCGACGCTCGCCCCGCGAGATGTCGGCGACGGCCCGCCCGCCGCGTTGCCGAACGTCGCCCGGGCGGCTTCCAACTCTTCCGGCGGGTGGAAGCCGTGGGTCAACACGCATCCGCGGCGGTCCGGCGGTGTCAGGTAGACGACCAGCCCGCGATCGGCCAAGGGTTTCAACAGCGTCTTGAGCAGGTCGAGGTCGGCGATGTCGTCCATCCGACCGACTCGCCCGCGGAGGTCGCCTTCGGACTGCGGGCCGCGCAACAATAGTTCCGCAAGGATCGAGAGCTCGACCTTGCCAACCCGCCAGTTCTCGTAGAGCAGGTGCCGCCAGCGTTCGACTCGCCCGCCGGTGATTTTCGACACCCATCCGCCGCCCTGCAACTGCGTCAGGGTCGTTTCCACGTCGTCTTCGTCTAGGTCCAGCACCGGGTCGCGGTTCGACTTCTGATTGCACCCGGTGGTGATCGCGTTGATCGACATCGGGTAAGCGTCGGGCGACTTGGAGGTCTTCTGCTTCTCGATCAGGACGCCGAGTACCCGGCGGTCGAGGATCGACAGGGGCGGCCACACTTCCGGCTCCGGCGGGGCGGGGGCTTCGTTGGACATGCCTGAACCTCCAGAAATGGAAGAGAGCCTGCCGCGTCAGCAACGCGGTAGGCTCTCTTGTAGACGGCCGGGGCCGGAACGGCCATTCGGTCGGGATTACGACCCGACGAATTTCGTCGGGTCGGCGACAATCGGATCGACCGGGTCGCCCTGAAGCGCCTTCATGAAGAGGACCAAGTCGGCCTTCTCCTCCTTCGTGAGATTCAGCTTGAACGGGATGATCGGCGCGCCGTTCGGCGTGAACACTTTCACGGTCGGGTCGAGCGGTTGGCCGGCCGCCTTCGCCTTCAGGTACGCCAGTTCCGCGGTCGTGTCCCGCATTTTCTCGTCGAGGAACGAGTTGACGTTCCCGCCGCGGTCGTAGAACTCGATCACCGCTTCCAGCGTCTTCTCGCTGCCGTCGTGCAAGTACGGGGCGGTGTCGGCCAGTCCGCGGAGGCCCGGCGTCTTATACGCCCCGACGAGTGTGGGGTCTTTGTGGCCGGTCGGCAGGGCCCCGTAGCGGCCGAGGTCTTCCTTCGGCAGTACACCATTGATCGCCCCCACGCCGAGGTTATGGAACAGGCCGTCGGTGAAGTTGTCCCCGACGTGGCAGTTCGTGCAGCGGGCCTTGCCGAAAAAGAGGTTGCGGCCGTTCACGAGCCGCTTGCTCATTGCGTCGGCGTCGACTTCACCGCCGAGAACCGACAGAGCCGGCGTATCCTTCTTCGTAATTGCGTCCTTGAGGACGGCGGTGAAGTCTTCGGCCTTCAGTTCCGGCTTGCCGCCGGTGTCGTCGTCGGCAAGCCGCTTCTTCATGGCGACCTCGGCACGGTCGTAGATGCTGTTGCCGATGAGGACCGTCCGCTCGTAGGCCGCGATGGCCTTCGCGGCCCCGTCCCGGGTCGGGGCGTGGCCGAAGACTTGGCCGAACGCCTTCACGTACTCCGGATTCGCCCGGAGACGCAGCACCGCCTCGTCCCACGGTTGGCCGGAGCCGGCGAACATCTCCTTCGCGTTGCCGACTGGCCCCTGCGACTGGTCTTCGAGCGAACTGCCCCGGCCGTCCCAGAACTGGAAGCGGTTATACGCAGAGTTGTAGACCGTCGGGGCGTTCGCCCCGCCGATCAGGTTGTTGATCCCGGAAGAGAACTGCGATTGATCCGTGTACCCCTTCGCCGGGTGGTGACAGGTCGCGCACGACACTTTCGCGTTGGACGAGAGCTTGTTTTCGAAGAACAGTTTCTTGCCGAGGTTCCACTTCGCGAGGGTCATCGGGTTCTCGGTCGGTACCGGCGGGGCCGTGGACAGGCCGAGCGGAACCTTGATCTTGATGACCTTCCGCGTCACCGTCGTTCCGGTGGCGGGATCAACGGCCGGCTGCGTGCCCTCGCTCCAGAAACCCGGCAGCTTGTTCCACTCGGCGAGGCCGCTGTTGCGGGTGACGTAGACGATCGGCACGTCGTCCTTGAACGGAATCTTGATCGACTCGTTCGGCAGGAGCACGTCGAGCGGCTCGGCGGCGATGGCGGGGAGAGTGCCCAAACCGAGCACGAAGGCGTAAAGCCAGCGATTCATCGTCAGGGTATCCTTTCGGCGGATGTGAGAATCGGCGGGGTTCTACTATCATCGGTAGGTGCGAAGCGGCCGGGAGTCAACGGGCGGCGGCTGTCGCAATGGGAAGATGCTCGGCCTGCCACCGCAGGAGCGTTTCCACGCTCACACGATCGGTCGCGTCCCGGCTCGGGTAGACGTAGAGAATTTTCCGGTCGCGGCCGATCAGGTAGTCGCCTCCGAGCTGTTGGATGTCTTCGGTGTGCGTGAGGCGGAGGATTTTTTCGCCCTTGAACAGTAGGCGGAAGAAGTCGAGCAGAATCCGCGGCCGGAGGAAGTGCCGCAGCGGGACGCGGGGCAAACCCATCGCCTTGTAACTCTCGCGGCTGACATCGGTCACAACTGGGAAGGGGATGGGGTTGCGTTCCAGGAATTGCGTCACCACCGGCGGCGGGGCATGACCTACGCCGAGAACGTGAATGCCGGCTTCCTGAAGCCGCTCGTAGTTCCGGGAGATTTCCTTCACCTGCACCACGCACGGCATACAGGCAAAGTGCCGCATGAACAGCAAGTACGTGCAGTCCGCGTGCAACAGCTCCGACAGGGCGACGGTCGAGCCGTCGGGCCGTTGGAAGCTGAAATCGGGAACGGTGTTGCCGGTCGTCATACCGAGGATCGTAGCAGACCGCGGACCTGCCGACCAACTTCCCGGAGGAATCCCCACGCGAACCCGAAGTGGATCGCGAGGAACACAAGCGGAATGCGGGCCGCGATGCGGGCCGGTTGCTTCCGGCCGAGCCACGCCGATGCGGCCGTGATGACGCTCCCGTACAGAGCGATGGACCCGAGGTAAGCGGCGAGCAGCAGCGGGTGTAAGAACGCGAGGGCAGCACCGACGACGAGCCACACGCACCACGCCGGCGGGACGATCGCCGGCAGCGAGAGCGACCGCGGGTGCTTGGCCGCGAGACGGGCGCGACCGGCCCCGTAACGGCCGAGTTGCTTGAACAGGCCGCCGAGCGTCATCCGCGGGTCGTAGACGATCTTGATCGTCGGCGCGAAGAAACAGGTGAGGGCCGCGTCGTGGACGCGCTGGTTGAACTCCACGTCTTCGCAGGCGTCGAACTGCTCGTCGAAGAGGCCGATGGTTTCGAACACGTCCTTCCGGTACGCGACCGCCGTGCTCTGGGGCGGCACGAACTTCGCCTCGTCCGAAAAGATGTCCGACTCGGGGTTGTGCCCGAGGCGGCTGGAGCGGGCGACCGACACGGCCGCCTGGAACGGCGTCGGGTTCGGGGCGTCGAGGGGTTGCGGCCGGCCGAGGCTGTCGGCCCCGCTTTCCGCGAAAGCGTCCACGACGTTCCGCAGGTAGTTGCGGTCCGGGACGTGGCAGTGCCCGTCCACGATGACGGCGACCTTCCCCCGCATCTGCCGCAGGCCGAGGTTCCGCCCGGCACTCGACCAGCGGTGCGGGTTGTAGACGAGCTTCAGGTTCGGGTGCTCGTTCTGGAGTTCCCGGACGATCGGCACGGTGTCGTCGGTCGAGAACCCGTCCGCGACGATCACCTCGAATTGATCGGCGGGGAAGTCCTGCGACAAGAGCGAAACGAGCGTCTGTCGGATCGACCGCGACTCGTTCCGCACGGGAACGATCACGCTCACGTTGACCGGCGGCATCCGTGCCTCCTCTGCGACTGATTGTCGTGTCGATGGCGAGCGACCCGGCGTAAGCGGGCCGTGTCTTGTGCGAGCTTATCCAGACACGGCCCGCTTACGCCGGGCCGCTCGCCGTTGCCGTGGCAGGCCGACCTACTTGCGCCGGTACACGGCCTTCAGACCGACGACCTTTAGCGCCGTGCAGACGAGGATGCCGAAGTCGAACACGATCCCCGCCCGGTGGATGTAGAAGAGATCGTAAGTCAGCTTCCGCCGCACGCAGTTGGTCGTCTCGTCCGGCGGCAGGTGAATCTGCGCGAAGCCGGTGATGCCGGGCTTCACCGCGAGGCGGCGGTCGTAGCCGGCGATTTCCTGCCGCAGAACGGCGATGATCTCCGGCCGTTCCGGCCGCGGACCGACGAGGCTCATCTCACCGGATAGCACGTTCCACAGTTGCGGGAGTTCGTCGATGTGCGTTGCCCGCAGGAATCGGCCGACGAGGGTGATGCGGCTGTCGCCGCGGGTGGACCACTGCGGCCGGCCGTCCTTCTCGGCGTCGCTGCGCATCGTGCGAATCTTGTAGATCGTGAACGGCACGCCGCCGCGGCCTGACCGCGTTTGTTGGTAGATCGCCGGGCCCCGCGAGGTCATCTTTACCACGAGCATTGCCAGGATCATGACCGGCAGCGCCAACACGAACAGCGCCGCCGCGACCGCCCCGTGGAATAAGTCGCGCACCAGCATCGGCCGGCGGAGCGGGGTGGGGAGTGCCACGGTTTCGAGGGCGATGGCCTTGACGTGGAACACGGGAAGCGACTTCGGTTTCGAGGATTTCGAGGGTAATGTCTTTTCCATCAGTCCGATTCATCCTTGAAGTAGCGGGCGACGTCCCAGGTGGTGGCAATCAGCGGAATGCGGCCGCATACTGTTCGAAGGCGGCGCGGACGAACTGCTGCACGGCGGCCGGGTCTTCGGCGGCCTTCCCGTCCGCCTCGGGCAACGGCGTGGCGACGTACAACTTGTACAACTCGGCCGCCTTCATGTAGTGGAAGCGGGCGTAGTCCGGGGCTTCCCACGTGCCGTTCGTCGTCCACGACCAGCGGATTCGCAGCCGCTCGACCGTGGTTTCCTTCTTCTTCTCGAAGTCGGTGACGAAGAACGTCGCGGTCTCGCCGTTCGTCAACTTCACCGTCTCCCGCTTGATGCCGCGCATCATGCGGTAGCCGCTGGCCTGATAGCACACGTCCGGCGTGTGCGTCGAAACCGCCCCCGGCACCCCGGAGATGATCGACACGAGCGCGACGTACTCTTGGTCTTGCGGCTGATACCGCCGCGAGGTGGCGACGCTGCGCTCCTTCAACGGCACGTCGGACTCGATATCCGACACGTCGCAATCCGGCACCGAGATGCGGAGGGCGTGCATCCGGTCGGTGCGGGCGGCGTCCGGCGTGAAGACCGACCACCGTTGCGTGATCGCCCCGTGGACGACGGCCGCGCCGAGGACCAACGCGACCACGACGTAGAGCGGAATCTTGGATTTCAACACAGGGCCTCCTTGGGCGTCGCGCCGAGGTAGACGATGCCGGTGAACGGTACTTCCATCGTGGTGAGCCGATCCGTGGCCTTCTTGAGCAGCGGCAGCGTCGTCTCGCGGCAGAGCGTGCAGAGCAGCACGACCTCACTGCGGCGGGCGACCTCGATCGACTCGGCCGCCGTCAACAGTGGGTGGCTGTGGAGGATGACGCAGTCGAACGGCTCCTTCAGGCAGGTGAGCAACTGCTCCAACCGGCCGCTCCCGGCCGCGCGGCGGGCGTCGTCGGTCCACGCGCCGGCTGTCAGCAGGTGGAGTTCGTTCGGGAGAACCTTGATCGTGTTCTTGAAGTCCGCCTCGCCGCGGAGCAGTTCGCAGACGCCGGCGCGGTTCTCAAGGCCGGCGAGCGTGTGTAGGGTCGGCGTCCGCAGGTCGAAGTCGATGAGCAGCGTCTTGTAACCGGCGTCCGCGAGGCTGTTGGCGAGGGCGAAGGCCGCGTAGGACTTCCCCTCGTCGGTGTGCGGGCTGGTCACGGTCACGGTCGCGGCCCCGCGCGGCAGGCACGACTGCGTGACGTAGGCGCGAAGCTTGTCGATGGCCTCGTTCACCTCGGCCCGGCGAACGGGCTCCCTCATCGACGCGGCGTTCTGCCACGGGACGACGCCGACGACCGGCGTGCCGACGGTCGCCTTCACGTCCGCAAGGCCACAGGTTTTCTTCATGCTCATCTCGTAGCCGACGGCAAGCAGGCCGACGAAGGCGAAGCCGAGCAACCCGGCGAAGGCCGTGCCGAGGAGTTGCTTCTTCGTGTCCTTTTGCATCGGCGTCGAGGCCTTTTGCCGAACCGTGACTCGTTCCGGCGAACTCAGGTCGAGGCGGAGGGCCGCGGTGTTCTGTGCGAGGCTGCGGAAGATCGTGTCCTCCGCTTCGGCGAGGGAGGCGTCGGGGCTGACTGTCTTCTTGTCGGTCTCCTTGACGCGGTAGTCCACCGGCTTGATCGGATCGGCGTCCGGCGGAAGCTTCGCGATCTCTTCTACGTATTCCTTCAGGCGAACCTTGGAGCTTTCGTACCGGGTCTCCAACTCCACCAACCGAAGGACGGCGGCGTCGTACTCGGCAATCTTTGGGTTAACACTCGGTTGGGCCGGGGTGGTGAGCGTTCCCGTCGGGCCGACCTTCATCTGGGCGTAGAGCGCCAGCTTCTTTTTCTTCAATTCCGCCAACTCGGCCGTGAGTTGGTTGGCGCGTTCGAGCTTGGCGACGATGCTCGGTGCATTGGGGTTCGAGTAGCGTTCGCGCTCCAGGGTCGACTCGCGGCGGAGCCGTTTCTCGTCCTGCTCCATCGCCTTCACGTCCGGATCGCGTTCCACGGCCGCCGACAGCATCTCAGCCGTCGGCCCGCTGTCCGGTGTCGCCGCGGCCGGGGTTTGGAGGCTTCCGAGCTGCTTCTTGAACATCTCGATGCGGGCTTTCTGCGAGGAGATCATGATCGGCAGGTCGTTGTTCACCTCCTCCCGTAACGCGAGCCATCGAGTGATGAGACCGGTGGCCATTTGCTTTTTCACCAACTCGGGCGGGCCGTTCACGGGCACGCCGCCGACCGGCAGCAGGGTGGAGGGCAGGGCCCCCGGCGACTTAACATCGACCGGCGGAGGAGCGGTGTCCTTCTTCCCAGTCTTCTCGTTGAGCGTGTTCTGGCTGCTGACGAGAATCCGGTCGAGAACTCGGAGGAACTCCTTACGGTCTTCGAGTTCCTTCTCAACGACTTCCTGCATGAACGCCATCTGCACCGCGTTGACGATCCGCCGAACGTCATCGGGGTTGTGACCCTTCATCGAAATTCGGATCATTTCGTCCCCCTCCCGACTGCTCACGACGAGCTCGTCTTCGAGGAACTGAAACGGATTTTTCTGCTCTTTGATGGTGCCCAGGTCGCTAACACGGACGCCGTCGATTTCGAGGTTCAATGCCTTGTTGAAGACGAATTCGTTTTTGATCATGTTCGAATTCGTCTTGAGGTACGTCGTGAAGTCGGTCCGCGAACGGTTCGGGTCGCGGTTGCTGGAAACGCTGAACGGCGACGAGGCCACGCGCAGCAGGGCGTAGGACTCGTACTTCGACGCGAGCAGCGCCCACGCGACGTACGCCAACCCCGCCCCGAGCAGGCCGCCGCAGAAGAGGATCGTCAGCCAGTACAACCGCAGCCACGCGAGCAGGCGGCCGGTCATGGCGGCGGTGGCGTCTGCGTCGGCCTTCGCGGTGGACCGCGGCGGGGCCGGACGTGCCGGTGTCGCGGTTCGTGCCGTCGTCGTTGTCGTGGTAGCGGTCATTGATCGACTCCTCGGCGGGGTTCGGCTACCACCAGTCGCTTCAGAATCCAGAGTTCGAGAGCGAGCAATCCCAGGCCGACAGGCATCATAAACCAGCCGTACACGTCGTGCAGCAGGGCGTTGGTCGCCTTGTCGTGGACGAAGGTGTGCGACACGCCGGTCGCCGCGATGCGGAGGATGTTCGTGAGCATCGCCACCGGCACGATGCCGAGGATGACCATGCCCCGTTCGAACCACGACCGCTGGTTGAGCAGGACTGCACCGATGGAGAACGCCGCGAACGTCATGAGCATCTTGAGGCCGCTACAGGCGTCCACGACGCCGAGGCGGACTTCGTCAATCAGGATGAGGTTGCCTTCCGCAATGGCCGGGAAGCCGATTGCCTGCAACAGGTAGGTGGTCGCAATCGTCGCGGACTTCTTCAACGGCCCGCCGACGTTTCGCTCCACTTCGAACGGCAGGGGAATCGCGAAGGCGAGGAACAAGATCGCTGGGGCCGTCAGCAAGAGCAACCGCTTCCCACCGAAGGCGAGGGCCGCACCGGCCAAGGCCAGCAAGAGCGAGATCGCATCGAGTTGGTGGAACAGTAGCCCGCCCGCCAGGACACGCATGAGTCCGGCGAGGACCAGCACACCGCCGCCGAGGATCGGCCAGGGGTTGAAGTCCTGCAACCGGAAGCGGTCGCGGTTCTGATTGATGAGGTACGCCGAGAAAAGCGGGACTAGGAACCCGTGTGAATACTGCGGGTCGCCGATCCACTTCTCGTAGAGGAACGCAAGCGTCGGCCAGTACGCCCACGCCAATAGCGCGGCGACCGTTCCGAACAGGAATAGTGGCTTCGTCGTGGTGTTCGACATCCGTGTCTCTCGGCTGATCTGCGATCCCCAATCCGTGGGGAGTGTGATTGTGAACCAAAATGTGGCGGGCGTGCAAGAGCAAGTTTGCAAACAAAAAGCCCAGGCACGACCGTGCCTGGGCTTTTGGGGTCTGAACGGAGATTAGACCGCGGCCATCACCAGCGCGCCGTTTTGGCCGCCGAAGCCAAAACTGGTGGAAAGCCCGTACTTCACCTTCTTCTCTCGGGCCGTGTTCGGAATGTAATCGAGGTCGCACTGCGGGTCGGGGTTCGTCAGGTTAATCGTCGGCGGGTACACTTGCGATTGCAGGCTCATGGCCAGGGCCGCCGCCTCAATGGCCCCGCTCGCCCCGATGCTGTGGCCGATCATCGACTTGATGCTGGAGAGTTGCACGTCGCGGGAACTCTCGCCGAACACCCGCTTCACGGCCGCCGTTTCCATCGCGTCGTTCAGCCGCGTACTGGTGCCGTGGGCGTTGATGTAGCCGATGTCGCGGTAGTCGACGCTGCCTTCCTTGAGCGCCGCCTGAATCGCCCGTGCGCCGCCTTTCCCATCCGGGTCGGGCTTTGTGACAGAGTACGCATCGAACGTACTGCCGAAGCCGCGGATTTCGGCGTAGATGTTGGCATTCCGGGCCTTGGCCCGCTCGTATTCTTCGAGGACCAGAACGGCCGCCCCTTCGCTAATCACGAACCCGTCCCGAAGGCGGTCGAACGGACGCGACATCTCGCCGGCCGGCCGGGCGGACCGGCTCAACGTCCCGAGGGCCGTGTACGCGAGCAGCATGAGCGGATCGATCCGGCTGTCTGCCCCGCCGGCGAGCATCACGTCGGCCTCTCCGCGGTCGATGAGGCGGTAGGCTTCACCCACGGCCTGCGTCCCGGCGACGCAGGCCGTGACTACCGTGTTGTTCGGCCCCTGGCAATTGAACGCCATACTGATGTGCGCGGCTGCCATGTTCGGCAGGTACTTCAACAACCAGAGCGGGAAGAGCGGCGAGTTGCCGTCGGTCGAGAGTTGCCGCTCGTCGAACGCCCCGTTCTCTTGACAGGCCCGCGCGAGCATCGGGGCGAGTTCCGCGAGATCGACGGGCACGACGCCGCCCCCCATGACCACGCCCATCCGCTCCGGGTTCTCGGTCGCGAGATTCAGGCCACTGTCCTGAATCGCCAAACCGGCTCCACCCAGTCCGAACTTCGCGGCCCGGCCCATGACCTTCAACGATTTTCGCGCCTGAACCGGAATGTACGGTTCGGGGTCGAAATCTTTGACTTCACCCGCCACCTTGACCGGGTGGTTGCTCGGATCGAAGGACGTAATCGGGCCGATGCCGGAAACACCCTGCTTACAGGCGTCCCAAAACGACGACTTCCCCACCCCGTTCGGAGCCACGACTCCGATACCGGTTATCACAACCCTACGCATGGCGTGCCACCCCACACGCACACACAGTTCATCATGACCTGCGGCGCTGCCACATCATCGAACCGCAGCGGCGTCCTACCGAATCCCGAGTTGGGTCACGTGTTCGATCCTGGTCGAGATACGATTAGTAACCCCTCTAATCGCCCATCTTTGCCAGATTGCACATTTTTATTCCATTGGGATTCCTGATGCAATCCCCCTGAACTGCGGAAGCTACTCTGTTTCGGCATCTCCCTACGGCATATCCGCTATTTCTGGCATGCCCGGCGGTCGAGGGTGATATTTTGATGATTGAATTTTCTTCCTTGCAGGCTCGCCACGCAGGAGTGTTTTGGCACTTCAACCAGCAATTCGGGTGCGAATGAGGTTGGACGTGGGAGCGTAGACGGCGAAGAATTGCAAATCCGGCGCGGGTGGTGGCGAAAGATCAAATAACGTGCGGTAGGCTGGAGATACGTTTTGCTCCACTTCTGACGGTTGCTTATAATTCGCTAGAATCACGCACACCGGATAGGCCCGATCTCGAGGACGATCTTGATGGCTCCCGAACGCCCGATCGCGGGTATTTCCCGAATCTTGGGACTTCTCCTGACCGTGCTCCTGGGCGTTCAAGGCGGCCGGGTGGCGGCGGCTAATGCCCTGGTCGACGAGGGTTTGTTTATCAACGTCCCAAATCCCCTCACCAGCGAGGGGGTTACGCGCGTCAAGAACCGCATCGAGGCGGGGCGGACGAACCCGAACCGGCCGATCCACAAGGCCGTCTTTGACTTTAACCCCGACGCCAAAGAGGCGAATACGACCGATTTCGGCGCGTGCTACGAACTCGCGAGCTACATCAGCCAGCTCCACGACCTGACGACCATCGGCTTCGTCTCGAACGCGGTCAGCGGCCACACGGTACTGCCGGTGCTGGCGTGCAAGGAAATCGTCATGGCGAAGGCCGGCGTCCTCGGCGAGATCGTGCCGCCAGGGGAGACGCTCAAGCAGGCCGTCATCGCGGCCTACGCGGAAATCCCGGGCAAGAGTCGCGAGGGCTTCGCCGCCGTCGTGAAGAAGATGTACGACCGTGGCGTGTCGCTCGGTCGCGGCGAGAAGAACGGACTTGCTTATTACATCGACCTCCGCGACGCGGACGCCTTTCGGAAGGCCGGGGGGAAGGTTCCCGACCCGACGCCTCTGCCGTTCGCGGGATCGGGGTCGGCCGGTCAGTTCCCGGCCGACCGCTTGAAACAACTCGGCCTCGTCACCGCCACGGCCGAAACGCGGGCGGAAGTGGCCGAGCTTTATTCCCTTTCGTCGAGCAGTCTCCGGGACGACCCGCTCAACAACCAGACGCCGGTGGCGTTCAAACTGACCCTGCACGGGCAGGTCGATGGCGGCGTCCGCGAGGCGGTCAAGCGGACCGTCGATGACGTCATCGGTCGAAAGGGGAACGTCCTCTTCTTGGAACTACGTTGCTCCGGCGGCGACATCTCGGCCGCCCGCGACATCGCGGACCAACTCATCACGACCCAGAAGGAAAAGGGTTTGCTCGTCGTCGCCTTCATCCCCGTGGCCGCTCCCGACACTGCCGCGCTGATCGCCCTGGGGTGCAGCGAGATCGTGATGAGCAAGCAGAAGGACGTCAAGGCCGCTGGTGGGGAAGAGCCGGAGGCCGTGTTCGGCGACTTCGAAAGCGTCCTCCGCGACCCGGCCCGGAAGGAACTTCTCAAGAAAAACTTGATCGACCTCGCGAGCCAACGGGGCTACCCGGTTCTGCTTCTGGAAGGGATGGTGGACCGCGAGCTCGTGATCGTCAACGCGGTCGGCCGGGTGGACCGCAACCGCCGTCGGCTGATGACCGAGGCCGAGTTCGAGGCGTCCAAGAAGGACTGGGATTCCGTCGGCACCGTCAAGAGTAAGGGCCAGTACCTGAAATTGAACGCGACGCGGGCGGTCGAACTGGGCATCGCCCGCTTCGCCGTCGATCACTCGGACCTGAACGAAGTGTACAACCTCTACGGCGTCGAGTCGGGGAAGGTTCGCGAGGCGACGCCCGGCTGGCTCGACCGGTTCGCGAACTACCTTCGCATCCCGGCGGTCACCGTGTTGCTCGTGGTCATCGGCTTCGCGGGCCTGATCTTGGAGATCAAGGTCCCCGGCGTCACGGTCCCCGGCATCATCGCGGCCCTGTGCTTCATCCTGATCTTCTGGGCGCACTCGCAGTTCAGCGGCCAGACGGCGATCCTCGGCGGGCTGATCTTCTTACTCGGCCTGCTGCTGTTGTTGCTGGAAGTGTTCGTCATCCCCGGCTTCGGCGTCACGGGGTTGCTCGGCGTGCTCTTCCTGCTCGCCGGAATCGGGTTGGCAACCTTCGACCGCATCCCCGTGACCGTCGAAGACTGGACCGAGTTCGGCGCTCGCATCACGATGTACGTCGGTGCGATGGCCGGCGGGATGATCGTGGCGTTCTTCATCGCCCGCTTCCTGCCGCAGATTCCGTTTGCGAACCGCATGGTCCTCCTGCCGCCATCCGATGACCCGAACGCGGACCCGATGGCCGACCTGCCCGGCGCAGTTGCCGCCGCCGCGCTGCTCGGCGCGATCGGCACGGCGGCGACGCCCCTCCGCCCGGCGGGCATGGCCCAGTTCGGCGAGCAGTACGTGGACGTCGTGACCGAGGGCGGGTTCATCAGCGCCGGCGTTCGCGTGCAGGTCGTCGAGGTCGAAGGCAATCGCATCGTCGTGAAGGAAGTGTAACCCTACCTTTTGCGGGAAGCCCGAAGCGTGTCGTACCTGTCCATCGCCATCGTCCTCGCGGCCATTGGCCTCATTCTCTTTATGGCAGAGTACTTCCTGCCGACCGGCGGCATTCTCATCGTCGCCGGCTTCCTGGTTTCGCTCGCCGCCGTGGCCGTCGTCGCCGCCAACGCGGAGGACTACCGCGAGACGGTGGCCGCCGTCGTCGTCCTGTGCATCGGCGAGCCGATCTTCGTGATCGCCGGCATGTCGGTCTGGGGCCGGCGCATGGCCCTGCGCGCGCTGGAAGGGGACGACGGCAATTCCCTCAACGAACCCGAACGCGAAGGGGACAAACTCGTCGGCAAGATCGGGAAGACCGTGACCCCGCTCCGGCCGTCCGGGGCCGCCGTGTTCGACGGCCGCCGGGTGGACGTGGTGACGGAAGGGATGATGATCGACGTCGGCGTATGGGTGAAATGCCTGGAGGTTCGCGGCAGTCGCGTCGTCGTGCGGCAGATCGCGAAGCCGCCGGACTTGAACGATTTCGACCTCGACGACTTGAAATAACCGCCGCCGTGTCACGAATTGCCGGTATATTAGTCGCCGTGACTGTCGAGCGGTGTTACACTTGTGACAACCCCTCCTGGAAAGGAAACGATCGTGCCATCCGTCAACTCGGCCGTACTCTTCGCTCAAAACCGCCCGGTCAACGACATGTCGACCGTCTGGTTCGTCGTCGCGGCCATCGCGGTTTTGATGTTCGTCGTATTCCTGTTCATCTTCTTCAGCTTCGTCCGGCTCTGGATCCAGAGCCTGCTGACCGGGGCCAACATTGGCATCGGCACGCTGATCGGGATGAAGTTGCGGAACGTCGATTACGGTCTGATTGTGAAGCAGAAGATCGCCCTCGTGCAGGCCGGCGTGAAGGTGACAACGGGTGACCTGGAAAGCCACTACCTCGCCCGCGGCAACGTGCCGAAGACGGCCGCCGCCGTCATTGCGGCCCACAAGGCCGGTCTCGACCTCCCCTGGCGGACGGCTGCGGCGATTGACCTCGCCGGCCGCGACGTGCTGGAAGCTGTGCGGACGAGCGTGAACCCGAAGGTCATCGACTGCCCCGACCCGGCGAAGGGCAAGCAGTTCCTCGACGCCGTGTGCAAGAACGGCATTCAACTGCTGGCGAAGGCGCGGGTGACGGTTCGCACGAAGCTCGAACGCCTCGTCGGTGGGGCGACGGAAGAAACCATCATCGCCCGCGTGGGGCAGGGGATCGTGAAGGCCATCGGCTCGGCCCACGACCACAAGGAAGTCCTCGCGAACCCCGGCATGATTTCCGAGGAAGTGCTCAAGTCTGGTTTGGACGCCCAGACGGCGTTCGAGATCGTGTCCATCGACATTGCCAACCTCGAGCCGGGCGACAACATCGGGGCGAAACTGGCCGCTGACCAAGCCGGGTCCGACCTTCGCGTGGCCCAAGCGGAAGCCGAAAAGCGCCGGGCCGCGGCTGTCGCACTCGAGCAGGAAATGAAAGCCCGCGTGGAAGAGTTCCGGGCGAAGGTCGTCGAGAGCGAGGCCCAGGTGCCGATGGCGATTGCCGCCGCCTTCCGCGAAGGGAAGATTGGCGTCATGGACTACTACAACATGCGGAACCTGCAATCCGACACGTCGATGCGGAACAGCATTTCCGCCCTGTCCGGCGGCGGGAACGCCGAGGGTACAGGCCGCACGAACTAAGCCGCCTGTAGGGCGGACTTCCGGGAGACTGCGATGCCGTGGGCCCTCGTCGTTTTCATCGTCGTCGTCGCGGTGGTGAGTGCGATTGCGCAGACGATCAAGAAGCAGCAGGACAACCAACCGCCGCCCCCGCGTCGCCGGCCGAACCGTTCGAACGCGGGCGGCGTGAAGACCGGGTCCAGCGACATGGACCGCTTCCTACAGGAGATCGAGAAACTGCGGAAGCGGCCCGGCGGCGAAGAGTCGAAGAAGCCCGCCAAGAACGGCCGCGGCGGGAAGGCCGTGCCAACGGTTGCCCCCGTCAAACGGCCGAAGCGGTCGGACGGCGTGCCCACGATTGCGCCGTCGCAACGGGTGGACCGCTTGCCGGCCGCGACCGTCCTACCGACGCCCCCACTTCCGAGCAGTGAACCGTCGCCGATCAGCCAATCGGCCCCGCAACCGGACGACGCCCCGTCCGTTTCCCGCGCTCCGAAACCTGTTGGCAAAACGCAATTCGGCCGCAGCCTGCTTGAGATGTTGGGCGACAAACAATCGCTTCCCCTCGCCGTCGTTTTGAACGAGGTCCTCGGCCCGCCGAAGTGCAAGCAGAAGTAATCCGATGGCCCCGGCCTGACCGCCGGGAGCACCCCATCGGGACTTGATGTTGCGTCGTTTTCCCCGGCTGCGTATAGTCCTTCACTTCTGTCACCAAACTCGCCGTGCCACTGGGAAGGAACCCGCATGGCCCTGGCCTTTCCGCCAGCCGACGAAACGACCGACCCGGCCCTCCGAACGCGCCCGACCCAAGCGGCGCCTTCGGAAGTCGCGGTTCCGCGTCTGAGCGTGGTGGTCGTCAACTTTTGCCAGTGGCAGAACACCGCCCGGCTGACCCGGCAACTTCGCCACTCCGACGCCGTCCGCGCCGGCGAGGCCAACGTCGTCATCGTCGACAACGGCTCGCCCGCCGAACAGGTGATGAAAAACCTCCGTGGCCTCCGCGGCGTCAAGGTGGAACTCAACTCCGCCAACCTCGGCTTCGCGGCGGCTGTGAACCGCGGTGTTCGGGTCGGCCCATCCGAGTGGGTGCTCCTACTCAATCCTGACGTGACGGTCGAAGACGGCTTTCTCGACGAAGTGCTCGTCGCGGTGGACGCGGCCGTGAAGCACGACTCGGCGACCGGGGTCATCGGCTTCCGCCTGCTGAACGCCGATGGAACCGACCAGGCCTCGGCCGGCCACTTCCCGACGTTCGCGTCCACCCTGAAGGGCTTGTTCCTCCCCCGCTCGCGGCGGAAGTGCCATCACCAATCGAGCCAGGACCGCCGCCAAGTCCAATGGGTCACGGGCGGTTGCCTGTTGGTGCGGCGGGATTGCTTCCAGGAACTCGGCGGCCTCGACGAGCGATTCTTCCTCTACTACGAGGACGTCGATTTCTGCCGGCGCGTCCAGCAGTTCGGCCGGACCGTCTGGTACGACCCGCGCGTGGCCGTGACGCACCACTGGCCGTTACACAAGCGGACCGTTCCGGCCCCACTGCGGTTCATTACCCGGCACGCCCTGCTCACCTTCGCCGGCCGGCACTGGAAGCCGTGGCAACGCGCGGCCCTCCGTCGCCTCGTTCACGCCGAGGCGAGGGCACGGGAAGGAGTGGCCCGGTGGCGTGGAGATTCCGTCGCGGCCGCGTGCTACCGCGAACTCCGGCTGCAAACGTCGCGAAAAAAGGCCCACCCGGCCGACGTCTCCTTCGTGGCCCAATTCCTCCGGCCGATCGCGGCCGCCCAGGACACCCCTTCCGAGCCATGAGCCTCACATTTTCCATCGTGATCCCGTCGCACAAGCGTGCCGACCTGTTACGCCTTTGCCTTGATTCCCTTCAAGATCACGCCCCGCCGGGCACGCAGGTTATCGTGGTCGATGACGGCTCCCCTGGCGCGATCGTCTCTAGTACGGCGGAAGACTTCCCGTTCGTCAGGGTCGTCCGACACGAAAAGTCACAAGGCTTCTGCGTCGCTGCAAATCGGGGCATCGCCGCCGCGACCGGCGACGTGGTCGAAATGCTCAACGACGACACGGAAGTGACGGCCGGTTGGGCCGAGGCTGCGCTGCGGTGGTTCGCCGATCCGAAGATCGGGGCCGTGGCTCCGCTGGTTTTGCAGAACGAACCCGCGCGCCGCGAACTCGGGCTTCCCCCACGGATCGACACCGCCGGCGACGAGTACGATCCCGGCGGCTACGCCATCAAACGCGGCCACAACGAGCCATTTCACCCGGGCGGCCCGTATTCGCTACCCCGGCCGGTCTGGGGCGTCTCCGCAGCCGCCGGGTTTTATCGCCGACAGGCACTCGTCGAAGCGGGCGGATTCCCCGAATCGTTCGGGGCGTACTTCGACGACGTGGACCTGTCGTTTCGCATCCGCAATCGCGGCTATCAGATTTGTTACGAACCGACCGCCGTCGTCTGGCATCGCGTCTCGGCGAGTTACGGTCGTCGGCCAAGTCGTCGGGTGATCGAGATGCAGTCACGGAATGAGGAACTCGTTTTCTGGCGGAACACCCGCGGGCAACAACTTTGGCTTCACCTGCCACGCCACTTGGGAGTACTGGCAGCAAAGTCACTTCGAAGAGCACAGGAACAGACTCTTTTTGCGTGGTCGCTAGGCCGTTTTCGGGCGTGGGGCGAATTGGTGTCTAGATCGTGTGCACGAATTGCCTAGAAACTGTGCAAGATGCGACTGGTCCCGATCTGTGAAAAGAACAATTCATCCACTGTAAATATCTGCCGATAATAGACTTGCAGAAGATGTACTTTGCAGCCCGAAAAATTGGCACGCGGGCTGCAATTATCTATTTCGTTAGTCTAAGCCGGTTCGCTAACGGAGGGAGAGGCCGTTAGCGAGCCGGTTTTGTCATTTCATACTAACTTCACTCGAACAAGCTTCCGACCCAATCTTGCTATCAATCCATCCGCAACCGGTACGGTGGCTTTCTCGTCAACGGGTTTTGCGCGGTCGGGGCCATAGTTAAACGCGCCCTCCTTGATCTTCTGCCGAGCTTCGTTGTTACTTTTGCAGAAACCGCACATCACGATCAGTTTGATCGCGGGCATGGCCCCATCGACGATGTCCGACGCTTTCAGGCTCACGTCGGGAATCTGCTCTGGATCGCCGCCCGTCTCGAACTGACGTTTCCATTCGGCCAAGACGTGCTCGGCCCCCGAATCGCCGTAGTAGAACTTCACGACTTCCGCCCCGAGCCGCTTCTTTGCCTCGTTCGGCTTCCCGTCCAGAATCGTTTGCAGTTCTACCGATGTAACATCGGTCAGTAACTCAAACCACTCCCGCATGAGGTCGTCGGGGATGCGCATCGTCTTGCCGAACTGCTCCTTCGCCGTTTCGCCGACGCCGATGTAGTTGCCGACACTCTTCCCCATCTTCTTCACGCCATCGGTGCCGCGGAGGATCGGCAGAGTTAGGCAGACCTGCGGTTCCTGGCCGACTTCCCGTTGCAGGTCGCGGCCGACCATCAGGTTGAAGAGTTGTTCGGTGCCACCGAGTTCCACGTCGGCCTGGATTTCGACGCTGTCCCACCCTTGCAGCAGCGGGTAGAGGCACTCGTGCAGGTAGATCGGCACCGACGGTTCGGCCCGAAAGCGATTGCTGAAGTCTTCGCGGGCGAGTAACTGCTGTACCGTCGCCCGGCCGAGCAACCGCAGCATGTCGGCGAATGTCCACTTCCCGAACCAGCAGTCGTTCCGCACGACTTCGGCCTTCGTCGTGTCCACGACTTTCGCGATCTGCGTCAGGTAGTTCTCGGCGTTTTGCTCGATGCGGGCGGCGTCCAACCCCTTGCGGGACTCGTCGCGGCCGGACGGGTCGCCGACCATTGCTGTTGCGGTGCCGATGATGAGCACGGCCGTGTGGCCGAGTTCCTGGAACTGTCGCAGCTTCCGCAACGGAACGGTGTGGCCGAGGTGAACGTCGAAGCCGGTCGGGTCGATGCCGTACTTCACCCGCAGGGGTTTGCCGGTCTTGAAGCTGCGCTCCAACTTCTGCCGCAGTTCGGCCGACTTCTCGACGTGCGACGCCCCACGGAGTAGGATCGAAAGCTGTTCCTCGACCGGACGAAAACTCGACATGACTTCCCCACACTTCTAGCCGCAGATCGACGCGGATGTACGCAGATCGGAAGAAGACTCAATTCTATGGTTTTCGGATCGGTCTGCGTTTCTCGGCGTTGATCTGCCGTGAAGACGATTTCAATGCCACATCTGATGCCGACCGACGGCCTCGAAGGCATGACGGACGTGATGATAGACGGGTTCACTCGCGGCCGGCGGCCAACTGATCGCTAGCACGTCGAAGCGGGCGTTCACCTTACCCAGCAATCTGCGGCGGGCGAGATATCGAACGGCGGCCTCGGTGAGCTTCTTTTGCTTGGTGAAGTTCACGCTATCGAGGGGCCGGTGCAGATCGTTCGAAGCGGTCGAGCGGACCTCTACGATGACGATTTCTTGCGTCCGGCGGTCCCACGCGATGATGTCGAGTTCGCCGTGCCGGTCGGAAATGTTGCGGGCCAGGATTTGTAGGCCGGACTTCGCTAGAAACGTGGCGGCGGCTCGCTCGGAGCGGTCTCCGAACCACCGCCGCCACCACGGCCAGCGACTAAAGCTGACAGGTGGTGGCGGCTCGTGACTCATGATAAGTCGCGGAAGTTACTTCTTCGCGGTCTTGGCGGCTTCCTTCGCGGCGGCCTTCTTCGCTTGCCGCTTGCTGGTGCCGCCCTCGGTCTTCGCCTTGGCGGCGGCTTCCTGTGCGGCCTTTGTTTCGGCTTCCGCCGCGGCCTTGATGGCCTTGTCGATCACGACCTGACGCTTGGCGTCGTCCTTGATCTTCGTCGCCTTGCCGACGCGGTCGCGGAGGTAGTACAGTTTCGCCCGGCGGACCATACCCGCCTTCTTCACTTCGATCTTGGCGATCCGCGGCGAGTGAACCAAGAAGATCCGCTCGACGCCTTCGCTCTGCACGAGGCGGCGGACCGTGAAGGTTTCCTTCGCGCCGCTGCCGCTGCGGGAGATGACGGTGCCGCTGAAGACTTGGGTCCGTTCCTTCACGCCGTCGAGCAACTTCTGGTGAACGTCCACCGTGTCGCCGATGCGGAAGTCGGGGATGTCGTTCTTTTTGTGGGCGTCTTCGATGAGGGCAATGAGTCGGTTTTGCATGGCTAGTTTCCCTTATTTCGTCTCTTCGTGGCTTCGTTGTCTCGATTGTTCGTCACGCCATTTGGCGATGGCCTGATGGTTGCCGCCTAGCAACACCTCGGGCACGTCCAGACCGCGGAAGTTTCGCGGGCGGGTGTACTGCGGAAACTCCAGCCGTCCGGTTTCGTTGTGGCTGTCGTCGGCCGCACTCTGCTCGTCACCCAGTACGCCGGGGATGAGGCGAATGACCGTGTCGATCACGACCATCGCCGGCACTTCCCCGCCGTTGCAGACGAAGTCGCCGACGGACAGTTCCGTCGGCTGCAAAATCTGTCGGATGCGGTCGTCGAACCCTTCGTACCGCCCGCACAGTAACAACAAACGCGGCTCGGTGGCGAGTTCTTCCACCACTCGCTGTGTTAGTCGTCGGCCGGTCGGCGTCATCATCACCAATCGGCCCGGCGTCTCGGCCTTCATCTGCACGGCATCAACCGCGTCGATGACGGGTTGGGCCATCATCACCATTCCGGGGCCGCCGCCGTATGGTCGGTCGTCCACGCGGTGGTGTTTGTCCGCCGTCCAGTCCCGGATGTTCCACAGGTTGATCTGTACCAACCCGGCCTGAATCGCCAGTTTGAGGAGACTCTGGCCGGTATAGCTGGCGAAGATGTCCGGGAAGAGCGTGAGTACGTCGAAGCGAATCATCTTCGACGGCCCGACGGCGTTCACGGGAGGAACTTAGCTCGCGGCGGGGGCTGGTGCGGCCGCGGTAGCAGCCTTCTTGGCGGCAGCCTCGGCTTCAAGGCCTTCCCATTTCTTCAAGAAGTTCTTGAAGATCGCCTGGCACTGCTCCGACGCGATCGCGCCGACGCTCTGCCAGTACTTGATGCGGGACGGGACGAGGGTGACGCGCTTTTCCTTTTCGGTCACGTGCGGGTCGTAGGTGCCCAATTCTTCGATAGCCTTCCCGTCACGCGGCTGCCGCTTGTCGATGGCCACGATGCGGTAGTAGTGACGGTGCGTGCGGCCCATTTGTTTCATGCGAATCACAACAGCCACGGTCAAAATCCTCGGCGGAGGCGCAGTATTCTCAGATGCGTTAGTGTAGGAACGGAAGGAATTGTCGGCCACAGAGCTTACAAAAATCGATCACGGCAGCAGATCGGCGACCCGGATACTCACGGCCGGGAAGTGGAGTGGGGCGACGGGATCGGTTGGACCGTAGGTTGATCGATCGCGATACGCCGTCGCACCGAGGCCGGCCGGCAAAGGAACGGGATCGCGGAAGACGAGCAACTGCCGTGATTCAAAATCGAGTACCCAGTAATCGGCAATACCGGCGGTGGCGTACAACTCGGCCTTGTCTGTCACGTCCGTGTCGAAAGTGGTATCGCTAATTTCGATGACGAGTGGGGATTTTGTGGGGTGGTCAATCACGTAATCGCGCTGCTTGCCCGGGACAACGGCAATGTCCGGCATTGGGTCGGTGTCGAGCGACAAGACTAATGGCAACTGGACCCGAACGCAGAAGCCCAGAGGAAGGAGGAAACCCAGGGCCTCCAGAACTACGCCAACGGCCACGGCATGGGGCGGTTTCATCATGCCCTGCTCCAGAATGACACCGCGTAAAAGGATGAGACGTCGCCCCTCGAACTTGCCGGTCGAGCCCAGGGCATGGAATTCTTTCACCGTCCATTTCTTGGGCGGAACTTGTCGGACCGCCGATAGAGTTGGCGTGAGGACTGTGGACATGACTTTTCTCTCGGGTTGATCCCACTGGCCCGCGCTCCACCGCGCAGAGCCTCCGCGTCGCGCCTAAACGATCATCGGCCCCGTTTCTTCTTCTTGCGATCTTCGGCCCGCTCCTTCGCGCTCTTGCGGTGGCCGGTGTCGCCCTTCGTCTTGATGCCGGCCATCCCGCCGGGCATGAATGCCCCGGCTTTGCCGAGGCCGGACATCATCTTCATCTTCTGGAAGATCGACATCTCGCTCATCTGTTTCATCAACGCCCGCACCTGATCGAACTGTGTCAGGAACTGCTTCACCTCCTGCGGTTCGACACCCGCCCCGGCGGCGATGCGGCGGCGGCGGCTCTGGTCGATCAGGTCGGGGTCGGCCTTCTCCTTCTTCGACATCGAGTCGATCATCCCCTGCACGCGCTTTAACGCCTGCTCCGGGTCCTCGCCCGGCGGGATCATCTCGGACATCCCCGGCATCCGGCTGATGAGGTCTTTCATCCCCATCTTCGCGATCATCTCGAACTGCTTGCGGAAGTCGTTGAGCGTGAAGTTCCCCTTCGACAGCTTCTCTTGCTGCTTCTTCAGATCTTCTTCCGACATCTCCTTCTGGATGGCCGCGATCTTCTCGACCACGCCCATCATGTCGCCCTGGCCGAGAATCCGGCCGGCCATGCGCTCCGGGTGGAACTCTTCGAGCTTATCGACCTTCTCGCCCATCCCCACGAACTTGATCGGCACGCCGGTGACGTGCTTGATGGAGAGGGCCGCCCCGCCGCGGGCGTCGCCGTCGAGCTTCGTGAGGATGACGGCGTTCAGTTCGAGGGCGTCGTTGAAGGTCTTCGAGACGTTGACCGCTTCCTGCCCGATCATCGCGTCAACGACGAGGTACACTTCGTCCGGCTTCACGAGCTTGTCGATCGACTTCAACTCGCTCATCAACTCTTCGTCGATTTGCAACCGGCCGGCGGTGTCGAGGATGACGGTGTCGCAGAGCGTCTTCTTCGCCTGGGCGACGGCGTTCTTGCACACGTCCACCGGGCTCGTCTTCTCGCTGTAGACCGGCACGCCGATCTGCTGGCCGAGCGTCTGAAGTTGCTCGACGGCCCCCGGGCGCTGCAAGTCGGCGGCGGCGAGCAACGGCTTGCGGCCCTGGGATTTCAGCGTCAGGGCGAGCTTCGCGGCGGTCGTCGTTTTGCCGGACCCCTGCAAGCCGCAGAGCATGAGGACGGCCGGTCGGTCGCCGCGCTGCGGAATCTTGTGGTCGACCGGCCCCATGAGGCCGACGAGTTCCTCGTAGACGATCTTGATGATCTGTTCGGACGGGTCGACCCGTTCCAAAACGTCCTGGCCGACCGACTTCGCTTCGACCCGCGCGATGAACTCGGTGACAACGGTCAGGTTCACGTCGGCTTCGAGCAGCGCCCGCCGGACCTCGCGAAGACCTTCCTTGATGTTCTCCGCCGTCAGTCGGCCGCGGCCGCGGAGTTTCTTGAAAGCATCGGAGAGGCCGCGGGTAATCCCTTCGAACATGCGTCACCTTGCCGGGTGGAAATCGTCTCGTGGCGCGTACGCCATCAACCATCACTGTAAGATAAACGCGCGTGACCATCAACCGGACGGCCGCGCGGTGGAATCTCGTTTTCGGAAGGAACGGCCCCATGCGCACCGCACTCCTGAGTCTGATTCTGCTGGGTGGGGGCATCGCGCGGGCGGACGATTGGCCACAGTGGCTGGGTCCGAAGCGTGACGGCGTGTGGCGCGAGGACGGCCTCATCGATACCTTCCCGGCGGACGGGCCGAAGAAGCTTTGGGAGAAGCCGGTCGGCATCGGCTACGGCGGGCCGGCGGTGGCGGGCGGGAAGCTGTTCCTCATGGACCGCGTTCTCGGCGACGGCGTGGCGAACCCGACCAACCCGTTCGACCGCCAGAGCAGGGTGGGCGGCAGCGAGCGCGTACTGTGCCTCGACGCCAAGACGGGCGACCAACTCTGGAAGTACGAGTACCCCTGTACCTACCAAATCAGCTACGCGGCCGGGCCGCGCTGCACTCCGACGGTGGACGGCGACAAAGTCTACGCCCTCGGCGCGATGGGCGACCTTACCTGCTTGGACGCGGGGAAGGGTACGCTCGTCTGGAAGAAGAACTTCGTGACCGACTTCGATGCGCGGGTGCCGGTCTGGGGCTTCGCGTGCCATCCGCTGGTGGACGGAGATAACCTTATCTGTGTGGCCGGGGGTTCGGACAACCGCCTCGTCATTGCCTTCGACAAGAACACCGGCAAGGTCAACTGGGCGAAGCAGAGTTGCGAGGGCGATTTCGGCTATTGCCCGCCGGTGATCTACGAGTTCGGCGGCAAGCGGCAGCTGATCGTCTGGCATGCCCGCGCTCTGCTCGGCCTCGACCCGAAGGACGGAACCAAGCTCTGGGGCGTGCCGTGGGATCTGAAGGCATCGCTCAACGTGCCGATGCCGCGCAAGGTCGGCGACGACGGGCTGTTCGTTACGTCCTTTTATCACGGCTCGATGTTCCTCAAAATCACGGACGGCATCGGCAGAGTAGTCTGGAAGAGTGCCGCGAAGGGGGAGATGCCGAACCAGACGCGCGACCTGAGTGCCATCATGTGTACGCCGGTGATCGACGGAGATTACACCTTCGGCGTCTGCAGTCACGGCGAGTTACGCGGACTCGTGACGGCAACCGGCGAGCGGAAGTGGACCACGATGCAGGCGACGAGGGGGAAGCGCACGCCGGCCGCGGTCGCCGAGAACCCGGAGCCGAACACACAGTCCGAGCGCTGGGGGCATGCCTTCATCGTCAAGCAGGCCGACCGATATGTTCTGTTCAACGAGCAGGGCGATTTGATCTTCGCGAAGTTGAGTCCGACCGGCTACGAGGAACTGAGTCGGGCACACTTGATCGACCCGACGAACACCATGGCTCGCGGGCGGAAGGTGGTCTGGATGCACCCCGCGTTCGCGGACAAGTGCGTGTTCGTGCGGAACGACGAGCAGTTGATGTGCTACTCCCTGGCGAAGTAATCGAAGGGCCGGCCGGAGTCGAACTCCGTCGGCCCTTCTGAATTCCGACCGCTTACCGTTCATCTTCGATGGGCGGCTTCCAGTCCGGCCCGCGAACGACGATATACCCGTAGACCGTCTGACCGCCGTAAGACACCGTCACTTCCGTGTACCCCTCGATACAGTCCACGTACAGGGGGGCGACGACCAAGCCGTCCGGTTGGAGGGTCGTCCCCGTCTCGACGTAGTACACGTCCGTGTCGTCCACCGAGAAGGTCGCGTAGGGCGACTTGTTCTCGATGAACGTCCCGTAATTGTCGAACTCATCGACGTATTCCGTCACCCAAATGGCCGACATCCACCCGCCGCCCTCGTGGGCACTCGTCGGGAAGTCGCCGTCCACTTCGACGTAGTCGGACGTCAAGACCAGCGTCTCGCTTAAAACCGTGTAGTTACCGATCGGCTGAGCCGACGCGGTGAGGGCTGAAAGGCCCAGCAAAACCGCCATTGCGCAAACAACTCGGCGAAACATCGTGAAATCCTCTCATCGCAAACAGTGGAAAGCCGTCAGTGGACGTCACTGACTGAGAGCTATATATGCGACAGTCGGTACAATAGTAAAAGTTGTTAATATTTATTAATTAACAAATTAACAATTGTAATTATATTTGTTAAACAAGTTGCAGAGGATGCATATCGGCCGCGGCGGAAATCTCAGTCCGCGGCCACAACGGCAGCTGTTCGGTTGGCATTCATCAGGAGGGTGCGGGTGTTGGCGGGCGGACCGAACCGCGGGTTGTTGCTTCCAGGTAGGCCAACAACGAAACGATCAAACCCATCGGGTAAAGAAAGTGAACGTACTTGAAGTACGACATCGGCAGGCCCGCAAATAGCACGGGAACTTGGGCCAGGACGATTAAGGCGAAGACCGCGGACGACGGCACCCAACGGTTGAGCAGGAGCGCGAGAACAAGGGCCAGCAAACTGAAGCCGCTGTTCCACCAGATGGGTTTTTGCCGTTCGGTCGCTTGAAGGAGCCGCCCAATTCGGGGCTGCAAGTTGGGGAGCAGCGAGGCGTCGCGGAAGCCGTAGCCGTTGATGCCGACGCCGCCACGGATCAGATGGAACTGCGGCCGGAAGTCGAAGGTCGTGTAGAGGGGAGCCCAGATCGCACTCGTGAACATCACCGTGCGGTCGGCCATGAACACGTGCGGGTACTTCAGGCCCAACTGCCGGATGTAGAACCGTGTGAGCCACGCCCGATCCTCCGGTGATTCGAGAGAGCCGATCCGGCAGTCCGGGCGATAGAACAGGTAGTTCGCGTCGAGCGATTGGTACCCGTCGCGGAACGCCTCCAACGGCAGCCCCAGGACGGCCTGCAACCGCGTCTGATCTTCGGGAGACAACGTCCCTTCGATCCCCGCACTCGTGTGTCGCACGAGCGCGGCCAACGGGTTCGTCATCGCCATCCCGTTAAAGAAGTTCGGGTTGACGCGGGTCACGTTCAAGGCGCGGGGCAGCCCGATTTGCACGGCGACGAACGTCAACACCGCCACGGCCGTCAGCGAGAAGAGTTGCCGCCAGCGCAAGAGGCGTAACGCGCCGAAGATCAAGGGGATCGCGAGGAGGCTGAGATTGTTGTTGTACCGGATCGTCGCGAACAGCCCGAGCAGCACCCCAAACGCGAACACGATCTCGCGGGGGTAGGCCCGCACCCCGTGGAGAACCTTGCTCCGGTGCAAGTGGTAGGCGGTCAGTGCCCACACCAGGCACAGAGCCGACGACAGCACATCTTTCTGCGGGTAGCAGTTGTAGACGACCAGGGCGGGTGCGCAACCCAGGCCGACGGCCGCAAGGGCGACCAGATATTTGTTAACCCTGGCGGCACGGGCGTAAGCCAAGGAAGCGGCCAACGCGGCGCCCATCATGGCGGTCTGGAACACCGTCATCACGGCCGGCGAGTCCCAGAGGAGCTTCAGGATTTTCGTGTGGAGGTGATAGACCGTGGGGTGAATGTCGTTCATCATCCCGCCGCTGGCCTCGCTCCAGCATTCGACGGCGTCGTTGTTGAAGAAGCCGGGGAAGAAGGCCGCCAGAACCGCAAACGACGGCCCCGTGCAGAGCAGGAAGTACGTCGCGAAGTGCTGGACCGACGGCGACCAGGCGAGCGGGTTGACCAGGGACCGGGCGTTCCAGGTGTACCCGCGACCGAGGGATACAGCGAACCCCGCGAACAGGCCGGCCAAGACGGCCAGGGTTCCCTGAGCGAGCAGGTGAAACCGATTGCCCCGCGTGGTTTGGCTTCCGGCATCGACCGGGCAGATGGAATCGGCAAGCCGAGGGAGGTCAGCCGCAGACAACGGCTTCTTGCCGACATCGTGTCGTTCGCCGTCGGTCGTGCGGTTCGTCCCGTCCGCCAAAGCGTCCCACCGCTGCCCGCCGTCGGCTTCCGGGGCGGAGTAAAACTGTGTCGCGATCTCGTCTTCGCTCAACTCGCGGTGGTGAACGACGAGCGGCCCCATCGCCCCCGAGAACTGTTCGGCCGCGAGAGCACCCTGGCGGCCCAGGACGAGCGGCCCAGTGGTGTCGAGGACGAGGTCTTGCATCTCCGCCATCGGCGTCGCGTTCAGATACAGGCGCGTCCGCCGGGGGGTGTGCGTGACGGCCACGTGATACCATCGATCGGGCTCGGTCGGGCCAACGGAAATCCCTTGGCACTTTGAGGACAACCGCCAACTGCCGTCGGGCGTCCACCCCAGGAAGAAGGCGTTCGCCTGCGATTGGGGGGTCCAGGTGCTGATGAGTTCCTGAACGCCGTAAGGCTGAGCGGTCCGCCGAAACCAGAGGGACACGGAGAAGGATTCCGAGGCATCGGCGCGCAACGGGTCCGGGAACGCGACGCGGCTGCCCTTGCCGTCGAACTCGGCCGCTTGCAACTGGCGGTCGGCACGCTCGCGGCTCGGCTCTGCCGAGGGCGTGAGGGGGCTTTGCTGCTTCCCCTGCGCAGCCGATACCCGATCGGGCCGTGGTACGGTCTGCCCGACGAAGAACGTCCTCAACCGTACTTGGTGGATTTTGTGGTTGGGCAGCTTCAAGCCGAATGCCTGGCCCGTGCCGTCCGGCACCAGCGGACTCCGCAGCCACTCTTGTTGGTTGAAGCCGCCGCCCGTGTCCCAATTGCAAATCACGTCGCCCTTCGGGATCGGTGCGGACCAACTCGCCACGAGGTCCAGTTCTGCGGTGTGCGGCCGGAATGCGAAGACCAGAGCGAACACCGTAAACGTCACGAAGACCGCCACCCGGACGGCGGACATGGACTGTGAGTGCGGCGCGGCGCGGCCGCCGGTCGGAATCGGCACGGCGAGTTTCGCTAACTCTTTCATGGCGTCTCGGAGAATCGGGATCGAAACGGCAAGGGTGCGCCGCCGCTGGCCCAATGTCTCCAATCGGCATTTCCGGTACAGGCGGTTTAAACGGAATTGCGGCGATCGAATGTGGAAAGTAAGGGAGAAATGCAATCGGGCCGCGAGGGATGACCCTCACGGCCCGGAAGTGATCGAAGAGAACCTTGCGTTACCCGACGAACACACCACCGGTGAACCCGGAAACGGCGTCGAAGTCGAGCCGGGTCGAGGGCGTTCCGCTGGCCGAGATGTTCGCGCCCAAGTACGCCGTGACGCGACTGCCGGCCGAGTTGCCCGACCCGACGACGAGGTCGCCCTTGGCGTCGCCGTCCAAGTTCTTCACCGTCACGCGGATGCCGCCGCGGCTGTTGACGTCACCGCCGAAGAAGTTCGCTAGGGTAGTGTACGTGTTGGTGATCAAGTCTTTGCCGCTCAAGGCCAACACGCGCGGCCCGCCGCCCGGTCCGCCACCGGCGATGAGGTCCGCAAACCCGTCGCCGTTGATGTCCCCGGCCGTCACGAAGATGCCGTTACGGAGTGCTTGCTCGAAGGCGAAGAAGTCGCCGAAAATCTTGGTCGGCGTGCCGGCCAGCGATTTGCCGTCGAAGCCCGCGACGCGCGGCCCGCCGCCGAACCCGGCGGCGACGATCAGGTCGCCGGTCCCGTCCCCGTTCATGTCTGCGATGCTCGACCGGGCGCCGCCGCGGAAGTTGGGGTCGTCGATGCCGAAGAAGCTGATGAGCTTGGGGAACCCAACCGCACCGCTGTACAGGTCGACCCGCGGGCCGCCGCCTTCGTCCGGCGTGATCGCGAGGTCCGGGACGCCGTCGCCCGTCACGTCGCCCACCGACACGTAGACGCCGCCGGTGAAGGCCGCCTCGAACGGGGCCACGGAGAACAACACGGCCTGGGTTGTACCGTCCAGAACGCGCACCTGCGTTGCGGCACCGGGGCCGGTCCCCACCACGAGATCGGCGATGCCGTCCCCGTTGAAGTCGGCGGCCGCCGTCCGGATGCCCCCAGTGAACCCCGCGAACGGCGTCACAGTGTACCGAACGGACTGGTCAGCGTTGTACAGGGTGGCCGTGCCCCGGCCCGTATCCGTCCCGACGGCGAACTGCGGGTAGCCCACGAGCACCGGCTTGACCGTTCCCGGCGGGGGCGGCGGGGGCGGGGGTGGTGGTGGCGGCGGGGGCGGGACGTTCGGCACCGTTGGGCCGACTGTCACGGCCGCACCGACGGCCTGTGCCAAAAGCGGAGCAGCCCCGCTCGTTCCGAACTCGAATGCCCCGATGTCCGGCGTCCCCTGACGGGCCGCGTTGGAGATGTCTACGGCGATCGTACTGCCGGTTGCCCCGTCGATGAGCGGCGAACCGGTGGCAATGCTGTAATTGAAGTTCGGACTGTTCGGCGACTTATATTTCGGGTCCGCCCCGCGGATGGTCGTGTTCAACCCGTTCACGACGCCGAGGGCGTTGGACGGCCCGCCGCCGAGCGGTTCCGAGAACGTGTCACCGTTTGTCGAGACGTTGTTAAACAGGTTTTTGTTCAGGTTGACCGTCGTCCCGCGGAAGAGTGTGATGTCGGACCCCGCCAAGTTGTGGCCGGTCAACGTGCTGTAACTCATGTTCAGGACCGCCTGGGTGACGGCCCCGTCGTTCAACAGCAAGATCGCTTCACCGAAGGACAACTTCGGGTCGAGGGAGTTGTTCGCGATGGTCGTTTGATCGATGGTCGCGTTCACGCCCTGGAGCCAGACGGCGGCGGCCCCCCCAGGGGCCCCCGCCGGGGCGCTCGGCCCGGCCATAACGGAGTTGTTCGCGATGACCGAGTTGCGGATGACCGTGTTGCGGTCGGGTTGGGTGGTGCTCGTCGTGGTGCGGATGGCCCCGCCGCCGGCCGCCCCGAGGGTGCCGATCCCGCCCGTGGGGCTGAGATCGCCTGCCGCGGACAGGTTGTTCAGGAACTTGACGCGGTCGATCGTGGTGTTGCCGCGGTCGGTGTGGATGGCCCCGCCGCCGGACGACCCGTCGTCGCCGACCCCGCCGCGGGCGATGTTGTTGATGAAAATGCCGTCGCGGACGGTCACCGTCGAGATTTCCGCGAAGATGGCCCCGCCGTAGGCGTCGCCCGCGTTGCGGTCGGCGTTGCCGCCAATGGCGACGTTATTGGTGGCGACGATGTTCGTGGCGTCAAACGTACTGTTGATTTGGACCGCGACCGCCCCGCCGGTCGCGTCGGCACTGAACTGGTTGCCCACGGCGCTCGCGACGCCCGGTGCGTTTGGACCGGCCGCGTTCCCTGCGAGAGCCTGGTTGCCGTCGAACACGACACCGTTCGCGGTCACCTTGCTGTTGTCCAGGTGGAGCGCGCCGCCAGGGGCCACCCCGCCGCGTTCGTTCCCAACGCCCCCTTGGGCGAGGTTATTGCGGAAGACGACGTTCGTGAGTTGGACGTTATTCGCGAACCGGATCTCCAGACCGCCGCCCGCCCCGCCACCGCCGAAGTTCGCGGTCGGGTCGGAGGCGATGCCGGTCAACCCGATCGCCTTGTTGTTCTGGAACGTGACGTCTTGGAAGACGATGGGCGTGGTGTCCTGTTGCGACGTGCCCATGTTCACGAACGCACCGCCCCCGAACGAGAACGTCTTGTCCGTCGACGTGCCGACGGTCAGAGGGGTGGCGAGGCCGTTCTGGAAGGTAATGCCTTGAATCGTGCCGCCGGTCGGTTGGTTGATCCCGACGATCTGCAGTCCTCGAACCTGGTTTTGCCCGTCGATGATGACCGGGTTGGCTAGCGGGTTCGAGGCCTTGAAACCGTCGGCCGTGGTGAACCCACCCAGGATGTTGAGCACCTTGTTGAAGATGGTGACGACTTGTTTTGTGGCGAGTTGCTGAATTGGCACGGTGTCTTGCGACGGGTCGTAGGTGTACGTCCCGCCAGCGACGAGGATCGAGTCTCCGCTCCCGGCCACGTTGGCCGCCTTCTGGATGGTGCGGTACGGGGCCAACGCCGTGCCCAAGCCGCTGTTGTCGTCCCCGGACGGTGCGACAGCGAACACGGCACACATGTCACGTTCTTCGAGGCTCTCGACGAGCCATTTCCTGACAGGCGGACGCATAAAGACATCACTCCGTAAAGTTTAGGAGATAGAGTGGCCGGGTACACAGTACGGCGCGGGCTGTAGAAATTCCTCAGAATTCGATAACTTCGGTCGAGGGATTCTTCGGAACGTACCGATTGGGCGAATCTCAGGGGGATGTGCACACCCCAAGGGCCGTCAAGAACTGATAATCTGAAGCTGCGGCTGTCCGTTACAGCGGGCTGAAGGATCGCGTCTCAGGGCCGCAGGAAGCCTTTGTCTCGGAGTTGCAGGGCCAACCGCCGGATTTGCAGGCCGAGCTTGTTGAGCATCCGCTTCGACCCGTGGCAAAGGGGACAATTCACCGAATCACTCAGCGAGAACACCTTCGTGGCGCTGAGGTCGGCGACCGCTTCTTTGGACAGTTCGGCCGATGATTTCGCGTCCTTGCAGCGATCGCACGGTTCGAGCAGGTCGTCGAGCGTGAGTTCGTCGATTTTCCGCGTCATGTCGTGCCTCCCCGTGCCCGGCTCGCGTCGCTTGGATGTTCGGTTTAGGATAAGGCGACGCCGGTGCCAAATGTGATACGGGCGGTTCGGCGTGGTGGCCATTTACTCGTGTTGTTCGTGGTGGAGCGGCGGGATCACGGTCGGGATCGACGCCGATGTCAGGCCGGCCAACACGCGAGCCGAGGGCTGGCGGACGGCCCATACGACCCGCATTCGGCGAAGCATGCGGATGGCAAGGTAACTCAAGTCGAGTTCATACCACGCGAACCCGTGCCGGGCCGAGGTCGGGGCGCGGTGGTGGTTGTTGTGCCACCCGTCCCCCATGGCCAAGTAGCCCAATAGCCAGTTGTTGCGACTCCCTTCGCCGGTGTCGAACCGCTGCCGACCCCACAGGTGGCCGACCGAGTTGACCGCGAACGTAACCTGGAACACGAGGACCGTGCTGAGGCAGTATCCGTAGATGAGGCCGCTCCACCCGTCGATCGTGTAGCATGCCGCGGCAGCGAGGATGCCGGGGATCATCCACAGCCGGTCGAGCCAGACGAGTTCCGGGAACTTCAGCAAATCACGGACGTTGCCGTGGTCCGGGTTCATCAGGTCGCGGGCGAACAGCCAGCCGCAGTGCCCGTACCAGAAACCGTCGACCACGGGCGAGTGGACGTCGCCTGCGGTGTCGGAGTGCATGTGGTGCTCGCGGTGGTGAACGACCCACCAGAGCGGCCCTTTCTGAAGGGCCGTGCAGCCGGCGACGGACATGACGAATTGAAACCACCGCGAGGTTTTGAAGGCGTGGTGCGAGAGGTAGCGGTGGAACCCGACGGTGATGCCGAGGCCACTGATTCGGGTCATCACGAACAGGATTACCAGACTGATCAGCGTGACCGGGACGTAGAACGTTGCCACGAGGGCCAAATGGACTGTAATCAGGGGGGCGAGAGACAAGGCGATGCGCAGAACCCGATACCAAGTCGGCCGAACGCCCTCGACGGCCGATGCGACAACATCCATGATGAAACCAGTGAGGTCAACGACGGGTTCGAGAGGGTATTCCTTACGACTTATGAAGTCAAGACGGCGCTGACCACGACGAGAGTCGGGCGATTTGTGACACTATCGCCGTCCGCGGGTTGTATCATGAACCCGCAGACCTTCGCACAGGATCTCGCGACATGACAACGACGACCAACGACGAGCAACGGCAGGCAATCTTCCGGGCCATCATCGAGGCTCAAGACGCCGGCACACTTGTGGCCCAATCCCGAACGGAAGCGGCCCGCCAGTTCGGCGTCACGGTTGAAGATGTCAAAGCCATCGAACGAGAAGGCATCGAGAAGCAATGGCCGCCGCTCTAGCCGGTGCCATCTCCCGCTGCCGGACCGATCGCCCTCGCGAGAACGCTGCATTTCTGGCCCAATCGACGCGCTACCGTTTCGCTTCTCTTCATCAGGAGTAACGAACATGCCGACTCGACTCGACGCCGGGCAACAGGTCATGGCCATGTTGGAGCGGGGGTGGGTGTGGAAGGACGCCTTCTCGGACATCCTGGTTCACCCAACGGACCACACACTCGCGGTTCAGTTCGACCGGGCGAGTAACGTCCTGCGGCTGTCACCCGCTCTCGTTCAAGCCGTCTCGCTGGTCATCCCAACCCGCGGGGGCAAGAAGCGCCGCTCGTAACGGCTGCACTGTCGCGAACACTTTCTCCTTCTCGCCTCGTCCGCTGGTCCCAGCGGACGACGTTCCTGGCCGTTTCGTTTCTTGCTCAACCCTCATCCGTGACCGGTTTGCCTCCACGCCCGTTTAGACGAGCTTCTGCTGTTGGGTTTGAACGGAAAGTTCAGTCTCAGTGAGTGGAATTCCCCGCAAAATCTAACGGACCGCCCAATCAGGCGGGCGCTTGAGACCGTACAATTTGTTGAGAACTTACGGTTCCTGTCGAAAAATCCTCCGCCCTTTTTGACACCCTCTTCTTCACATCTGGGGATGGACGATCATGCGACTTCTACAGCTTTTCTCCGTGGGAACGGCGTTGGTACTAACGTCGTTACCCGCGATGGCTCAGCATGGCGGCGGTCACGGCGGGGGCGGTCATGCCGGCGGCGGCGGTGCGCATATGGGAGGTGGGGGCGGGCACGTCAGCGGTGGAGCGTATCACAGTGGCGGAGCCTACCACGGCGGAGGAGTCGTCCACCCTAGCTACGGCGGGGGGTATTACGGCGGCTACCGGGGCGGGTACAGTAGTTTCGGGATCGGCATTGGCGGGTTGGGTTTCGGTTACGGCAACTACGGTTACGGCGGTCTCGGCTACGGGTTGGGTGGCTATGGAGGTGGCTACGGGTACGGGGGTGGCCTTGGCGGCTACTACGGTGGTGGATACGGCAGCGGTTATTACAATTCGCCGACTTATTACAGTTCCCCTACCGTTGTAATCCCCCCGACGTATTCGACTCCGAGTACGATCATTGTGCCCAGTACGCCCACGACCGTTCAGTCGTCTGTGACACCGACTCCGGCTCCCTCGGCGGCGACGGAAACGGGGCTACGCATCTCCGACTTGAAGGCCGACGGCACGGCCAAGGCCGCCGGATTGCGACGGGGGGACGTGATCCTTGCCGTGGACGGCAAGCGAACACAAAAGTTCGATGAATTACGGGACTCGCTGAGTGGTGATAAGAAAGAAGTGACCGTGGAATACGTGGATGGGTCGAACGGACAGATCGAGCAGAAGGTCATCAAAGTCGAGGGCACGAAGTTGGGCGTCACGGTGGATGAGATTCCCCTGACGCGATCGTAACCCAAATTGACCATCCGTACCAACGCAAACCGAGTTCCTTGAGGAACTCGGTTTTGCTTTTGGCGGTGTGCAAGCCGACTCAGTCGCCGACGTAGGGCAGGAGCGCCATGAAGCGGGCCCGCTTGATCGCCTTCGACAGGCAGCGTTGTGCGGCTGCGGAAAGACCGGTCCGCTTGCGGGACATGAGCTTGCCCTGGCCCGTCACGAACTTCTTGAGCGTGTTGACATCCTTGTAGTCGATGAACATCGGGCGCGGTTCGTAACCGGCCGGAGCGCCGGACATCGTCCGCTTGTTGCGGTTGCGGACCCGAATGAGACGCTGACCCGAGGCCGAGACTTTAGCTTTACGCGGCATGATTCACTTTCATTGAGTCGTAACTAAACTCTTCATCCGATTGAGAAAATGCTACCGCCTTCGAACCCGTTGGCAAGTGGGGCGGGGATCGGTATTCCAATCTCCAACCGCTGATCCCTGCCGTTAGAGCGTGATTCTTCGCACAAACTGAACAAGAACAGGAACTTATGAACGTGACACTACGGCCCACGCGGCCGGACGATACCGATATTCTCGTGGATTTGGCCGACCGCACGGGCGTGTTCCAACCGCACGAAATCGTGGCCCTCCGCGAAGTTCTCGACGATTACCACGCCGTGAATGAAGGGGAAGGGCATGTTAGTCGCACGTACGTCGTCGCCGACCGCGTCGAGGGGTTCGTTTACTTCGCCCCGGTGGCCATGACGGACAATACGTGGGAGGTGTGGTGGATCGCCGTTGAGAAAGGACAACAGGGCCGTGGGTTCGGAAAGCAAATGCTCGAAGCCACGGAGGAAGACATTCGAGCCCGCAGGGGGCGATTGTTGTTGATCGAAACCAGTTCGCTGCCGCACTATCAACCGACGCGGCAGTTCTACCTCAAGAACGGCTATCGGCTTGCGGCCCAGGTCGCGGACTTCTATCACGACGGCGATGACAAGGTCATCTTTTCGAAGAAACTCACCTCGGCCCCGGCGTGACGCCGGATACCTTTCGCATGCGGCACCATCCACACCCGGGCGGGCATTTGAGTGCGTAGAATGCTGCGGCCCGGCGTCACAACCGGACCAACCGGCACTCCCTGAACGGACATGGGGATGATCTACCATGCGATCCGCACAATTCACTCTGCGTCGCGCCACACCCTGTCGATGGTTCCTAGTAGTTCTGCGGTTAGCCGAGGTCGTACCGGAATGGGTCGGTGCGACGGCCGCAATGCCTGACAGGACAATGGCGGGTTTACCGAGTTCGCCAAACTCACCAACCTGAAGAAGTTCGCAAACCCAGGTTAATCTTCGTGGAGCGCGGCTGCCGATGAAATTCACGCAGTCGCCATCGGTGTGCCAAGCCCCACACGGCACCCCGACTCGGTCGTCCGCTCCGTGACGTTGGGTGAGGTTGTGAACGGATGCCCCCGCCAGGTGACGCGCTTCGCCGCGTAGTCGTCCTGCCCCTCGGGCTTGCCGCTGTGCTGAACAAGCGTGGCTAGCCGTGAGTGCGTTGAAAATGGAGTGCCCCCGATGAAAAAGGTGTTTACCACTGGTCAGGTTGCCAAAATCTGTAAGGTGGCTCCCCGGACGGTGTCCAAGTGGTTCGACAGTGGTCGGCTGAAGGGCTACCGCATCCCCGGTAGCCAGGACCGCCGCATCCCCCGCGAACAGCTCATCCGCTTCCTCAAAGAGCACGGGATGCCCTTGGGGGAACTGGAAGAGGAAGAATGGCACAAGGTGCTGCTCATCGGCACCGAGAAGCTGTTCAACGACCGGATGAAGGAACTGCTGCCGGAAGTCGACGACTTCAAGTACGAACTCGCCCAGAGCGGGTTCGAAGCCGGCACGCTCGCCCAGAGCTTCCACCCGGACACGATCATCATCGACCTCGGCCTCGGCCGCAGCGAGTCGATGCAGATCGCCTCGAACCTTCGCAAGAACGACTCGTACACGACCACGCTCATCATCGGCCTTGCCGGTGAGGACGAAGCTTCCCCCGAGAAGCTCAACGAGTACGGGTTCAACGAAGTCTTCAAGAAGCCGTTCGACGTGGCCCTGCTGTCGGAGCGCATCCGCCGGTTGGCCGAGGCGAAGCGAGAATCGTAAGCCGCCGGTCAGCCCAACTTCCACCGCCGTGGGATGGAGAAGGATCTCCCGTTCCCGGCGGTTGAACATTTCTGCCCTCAAGTTTTGCCCCCTTCGTGACGAAACAGTCGCGGGGGTTCGGCATGCGGTACACCAACCTACAAGCGGGGCGATTTGCCGCGGCGGCGGCGGTCTTGGTGTTTCACGTCGCCGGTCATGGACACGCCCAACTCGGCCTCGAAACCGTCCTGATCGAACCCGTCCCGGCGTACTGGTTCCGCACGTCGATCATCTTCTTCTTCGCCCTGTCCGGCTTCGTTCTCGCCCACGGTCTTCAAACCGCCACCCTCCGCAGGTTCCTGTGGTCGCGGCTTCTCCGCCTGTACCCCGCGTACTGGGTCGCCGCGGGCACCGTGCTGACCGTCCGGGGCTTGGCGGGGAATCAAATCGCCTTCGACAACCGCGGCCTCTGGTACGCATTCACACTCTGGCCAGGGGGACCGAACCGCGCGGCCTACAGTCTCGGCATCGAGTGGACGCTGGTTTACGAGGTCTTTCTCTCGCTCGCGTTGATCCCGTGTGCCGCGCTCGGCCGTCGATGGGGACTCGGGTTAGGGGCAACGATCTGGCTTGCGTGGATCGTCGGGAAGTTGATCGCGACCGGGGGGGCCGATTTTCAGCCGTTCCCCAAGCCCGGCCAGATTTCACTCTCCGCTCTGAATGCCGCGTT